>NZ_SSCL01000009.1 GCF_005876955.1 Sinomonas gamaensis | reverse complement strand
CGGCTGACCTGCTCGCGGACGCGTCCGCGTTCGAGGCCTTCGATGCCGAGAAGGCCGCCGAGCGCTCCTACGCCTTCATCCGCCTCAACCAGCTCGCCCTCGAACACCTCACCGGCGCACGCTGACCTGCCCCTGCTAGACCTGCCCCCGAAGGACGCGAACATGCCGCTCGTTGCCGGAGTCGACAGCTCCACCCAGTCCTGCAAGGTCGTGATTCGCGACGCCGAGACCGGGGCGCTTGTGCGCTTCGGCTCGGCGCCGCACCCGGCCGGAACCGAAGTCCACCCGGACGCGTGGTGGGACGCGCTCCAGACCGCCATTGCGGCCGCGGGCGGGATCGACGACGTCGCCGCCATCTCAGTCGGCGGGCAACAGCACGGCATGGTCTGCCTCGACGAGGACGGTGAGGTTGTCCGGCCTGCGCTGCTGTGGAACGACACGCGGTCTGCGGCGGCGGCTGACGCCCTTATCAAGGAGGCGGGCGAAGGCGACGCGGTCGCCGGAGCACGCTGGTGGGCCGAAACGACGGGCACGGTTCCGGTCGCGTCGATCACCGCGACCAAACTGCGGTGGCTCGCCGACCACGAGGCGGAGAACGCCGCGCGCACCGCGGCGGTGTGTCTCCCGCACGATTGGCTGTCGTGGCGGCTGGCCGGCCACGGGCCGAAGAGCCAGGGACTCGAGGCTGTCCTCGGGGCCCTCACGACGGATCGCTCCGACGCGTCGGGCACGGGCTACTTCTCTCCCGTGACGAACCAGTACCTCCCGGAGGTCCTCGAACGGACCCTCGGCCACGTCCCTGTGCTTCCGCGGGTGCTGGGGCCGCTCGAGTCGGGAGGGCAGAGCCCTGCCGGAGCCCTCATCGGCCCCGGCGCAGGCGACAACGCGGGCGCGGGCCTCGGCGTGGGCGCCTCGGTGGGCGACGTCGTCGTCTCTATTGGCACCTCGGGGACGGTCTTCGCCGTCGCCGTCCAGCCGACGTCGGACCCCTCCGGGCTCGTCGCCGGCTTCGCCGACGCGACCGGGCACTACCTCCCGCTCGCGTGCACGCTCAACGCGTCGCGGGTGCTCGACGCCACGGCCAAGCTGCTCGACGTCACCCTCCCCGAGCTCACGCAGCTCGCGCTCGCGGCGCCCGTCGGCGCCGGTGGGCTCACGCTCGTGCCGTACTTCGAGGGTGAGCGGACACCGAACCTGCCGGATGCCACAGGCTCGCTGCAGGGCATGACGCTGGGCAACTTCACGCGGTCGAATCTCGCCCGGGCCGCCGTGGAAGGCATCGTCTGCTCGCTCGCCGACGGCCTCGCCGCGCTCACAGCGCAGGGAGTGACTGCGGAACGCATCATCCTGGTCGGCGGCGGAGCGCGGTCGGAGGCGGTCCAACTCGCCGCGGCGGCAATCTTCGGGCTCCCGGTGCTGGTTCCGGAGCCGGGGGAGTACGTGGCCGACGGCGCAGCACGCCAAGCCGCGGCCGTCCTCCTCGGGCGGTTCCCCGAGTGGGAGAATGCGGGGGCGACGACGATCACCGCGCCTTCCGCACCAGACGTCCTCGCGCGATACCGTGCCGCGGCAGCTGCTCTCTACCCGATGACCGCTTCGTCCCCGAAGGAAGCACAATGAAGAACTGGGCTGGGAATCTCGAGTATTCGGCCGCATCCGTAGAGCGGCCGGAGTCCGTCGAGGAGCTCGCGGAACTCGTGGGCTCCGCGCAGCGGGTCAAGGCGCTCGGCTCGCGGCACTGTTTCAACGACGTGGCGGATACGGACGGCCTGCAGGTCGTGCTGGACCGTCCGGCCGGTTCGGTCGAAGTGGATTCCGAGCGGCGCGTCGCCCGCGTCCCGGGCGGGATCACGTATGGCGACCTGGGTCTCGCGCTCGAACGGGAGGGATTCGCCCTGCACAACATGGCTTCGCTCCCGCACATCTCCGTCGCGGGGGCCGTGCAGACCGGGACCCACGGTTCGGGGATTTCCAACCCAGCGCTCGCCTCGGCTGTGAAGGCCGTCGAGTTCGTGCGTGCCTCGGGCGAGGTGGAACGGCTCGAGGAGGGCGACGGCGACGAATTCCTCGGCAGCGTCGTGGGGCTTGGCGCCCTGGGGATCGTGACGGCGCTCGAGCTCGCGGTCGAACCGACCTACAAGGTGCGGCAGCAGGTCTTCGAGGACCTGCCCTGGGAGACTGTGCTCGCCGATTACGACGCAGTGGCCGGGGACGGGTACAGCGTCTCGCTGTTCACCGACTATGCCGGGGACACCGTGCCCCAGGTGTGGCGAAAGGTGCGGCTCGATTCGGAGCCCGGCCCCGCCCCGTCGTCATTTTTTGGAGCGCGGCCCGCGACCCGCGCGCGCCACCCCCTGCCCGAGATGGACGCGGTGAACTGCACCCAGCAGCTCGACGTGCCGGGGCCGTGGCTCGACCGGCTGCCGCACTTCCGGCACGAGTTCACGCCGAGCGCTGGCGACGAGCTGCAGACCGAGTACCTGCTGCCGCGCTCTTCGGCCGCCGAGGCGCTGCAGGCCGTGCGCGGCCTGGCGGGCAGACTCGCGCCGTTGCTGTTCGTCTCGGAGGTTCGGACGATCGCCGCAGACGAGTTCTGGCTCAGCCCCTCGTACCGGCAGGACAGTGTGGCGTTGCACTTCACGTGGCGGCCGATGCAATCCGAGGTCGAGGCGTTCCTTCCAGAACTGGAGGCCGCGATCGCCCCCTTCGCCGCTCGACCGCACTGGGGGAAGCTGTTCACGGTTCCGTCCGCTGACCTCGCTGTGCTGTATCCGCGTTTCGCGGACTTCCGGGAGCTCGTCGCCAAGCGCGATCCGGACGGCAAATTCCGCAACGCGTACCTCGACCGCATCCTCGCCTAACCCCCCCCGTCTCGGGTACGCCAACTCACCCTTTTGGGCGTTTCGGGTGCGCCAACTCACCCCTTTTCACCGTCTCAGGTACGCCAACTCCACCAGTCCTTGGCGCGCTCTGTCCGTCGGAGTACTTTGTGGCTCGAAGGAGGTTGGCATGACGGACTCAGCGAGGGATGCGATGGCATCGGCGACAATCGCAGCAAGCCCTGAGGCAGTGTGGGATGCCCTGACGAACCCGGATCAGATCAAGAAGTACTTCTTGGGCACGAACGTCGAGACGACGTGGGAGACGGGGAGCCGAATTACTTTCAGCGGCGAATGGCAGGGAAAGGAATATCAGGACCACGGTCAAATTCTCCATTTCGAGCCGCCCCGTCGGCTGCGCATCAGCCACTACAGCCCCCTGAGCGGAAAGCCGGATATTCCCGAGAATTACCACACTGTCGAATACCGCGTTGAGGACGATGGGGATGGCACCACCAGGGTGACCATCATTCAGGGGAACAACAGCAGTGAAGGGGAAGCGGCCGAGTCGGAGAAGACCTGGCGGCTCGTCCTCGGCAATCTGAAGGAGCTGCTGGATCGATGAAGAGAATCTTCCGCGCCGTGCTGGTGGCCGCCCTGCTCGTTGGGGTCCGTTTCGCAGTCGCCTCCCTCCGCAAGAGGGCCCGACGGAGTATCAAGCATTCTCGTCGGAACATGAAGGGTTCCCGTCGGAGGATGAAGCGTTCGCTCCGTCGCCTGCGGAAATGAGGGGTCCGTCCTGCCACCCCGGCCCGACGTCTGTGGGTACAACCACGTCTCCTCCGGGTATCAGTGACCCATAGGGGCATCTCTTGCTGGGAGGGCGTGTGCGATGAACGAGATGGAAGCGTGGTTCGAAGCGCAGAGGGTGGCGGGCGAAGCACGCGTCAGTTCCGGCATCGAGATCGCTGCCATCGGTATCGTTCTCTTCTTCTTTGGGATCACCGTGCCGATGCGCCCGAACGTGAGCATTCTGATGTCCTTCGCCTTGGTCATGATGGCGTTCGTCATGATCGTCTCCGGCCGGAAGAAGGCGCGGCTGGCGATGGAGGGCCTTATGCGCGAGTTGCAGCGCGGGTGACCCCGCAATGGGTCATGTCATTGACGCTAGCGGGTGTGTGGCAGGCTCACGGATGACGGTTCGCCTTGGGAGACGCCCGAGGGAGAGCCGGATCGCGGCAGGAGGAAGACGG
Source organism: Sinomonas gamaensis (assembly GCF_005876955.1). Taxonomy (GTDB): domain Bacteria; phylum Actinomycetota; class Actinomycetes; order Actinomycetales; family Micrococcaceae; genus Sinomonas; species Sinomonas gamaensis. The sequence goes on along the minus strand of NZ_SSCL01000009.1, from coordinate 175,598 downwards.
CCGCCGTGGCGATGAGCACGATGGCTCCCACGCCGAGGTACAGGCCGCTCGGGGTCCACCCGGCGTCCAAGAGTGCGCCGGTGGCGGTGGGCGCGAGGATCGCGCCGGCTCGGCCGATCCCAATCCCCCAGCCCACGCCCGTACTCCTGATAGCCGTCGGGTAGACCGACGGGGCGATCACATACAAGCCCGCAATGCAGCCGTTGATCAGACCGCCAAGCACCACGCCGATCGCAAAGGCGAGAACCAGAATTCCCGCGGCAGAGATGAAGACCGCTGTCGCGATGGCGGCAAGGACTGTGAACCAGATCATCACGGTTCGACTTGCCCATTTCGAAGCGAAAGCTCCAAAGAGAACCGAGCCGACGGTGCCCCCAAGAGTGAGCGCCAGGCCGCCGACCACGCCTTGGCTCTCGGTCATTCCCGCGGTGACGAGAAGTTTCGGTGTCCAGCTGTTGACGAAGTAGAAGCCGAACATCACCGCGAAGAAAGACACCCAGACCAAGAGGGTGGAGCGACGATTGGAGGCATCGAACAGGCTGCTCAGGGGGTTCCGGGCCGGGGCAGCCGAGCCGACGCGCACTGTCGGTGCTCCTTCCACGAACGCCGTCTCGGCGAGTCGGAGCCGGCGAGCGAGCCGCCTGAGCTTCGCGTCATACCCCCGCGGCCGCCGAGTGAGCAGGAAGTCGACGCTTTCGGGGGCAAGCCCGAACGCGAGCGCGAGCAAGAGGACCGTCACGAGTCCACCGCCGAGGAAGACCGCATGCCAGCCGAACTGCGCCTGCAGCCACACAGCAGCCCCTCCGCCGAGGGTCGCCCCGAGCCCATAGCCTGCGGTGACGATGCTGATGGCCAGGCTGCGCGAGCGCGTGGACGAGAATTCGCTGACCAGTACGTTCGTGCACGCGAGAATGCCGCCGACGCCGAGCCCTGTCACAACCCGCCAGAGGCCCAGGGGGACAGCGCTTGTGGCGGTCGCGGACAGGAGCATGCCGGCGGCGGAGGTGGCGACGGAAGCGAGGAGCGTGGGACGTCGGCCGAACCTGTCCGCAATCGGGCCGATGAGAAGGGACCCGAGGGCCATGCCGACAAGCCCCGCGCTGAGCAGGAGGCCGAGCTCGCTGCCAGTCAGACCGAAGTCCTTGGACACTCGCGCGGACGTGAACGCCATGGCGAGGACGTCGAAACCGTCTACGGCGTTGAGGAGCGTGCAGAGGGCGACGATGGCCCACTGGCCTGCGCCCATGGGGGACGTTTCGATGCGCGCCCGGAGATCGGTGGTCATGTTCAGCTCACCTCGATGCTGACGACGGCGCGCCCGTTGCCACTGAGGACGGGGGAGGAGCCGAGGGGATTCTTGGCAATGACACGGGAGACGCAGCAGCACATCTTGGCGGAGGCCTGCTGCTGGCGTTCGCTGTAGAAGACGTCGCGGTGGTCGATGTCGCCGCGAAGCTCCAGCACGTCGACCTCGCAAAGGCCGCATTCGCCTTTTCGGCAGTCGAACATCATGTCGGCTCCCGCGGCTTCGAGGGCTTCGAGCATGGAGCGGTCTTTGGGGACGAGGGCTTCGATGCCGAGCCGGGGAATCCGTACAACGAACTCCTGAGGGTCGAACCATCCGCTGTTGCCGAACGTCTCGTAGCGAAGGTTCGGCAGACTCAGCTCGAAGTCCTGCCAGGAGCGCCGGACGGCATCCATGAGCCGGATCGGACCGCACATATACAGCTCGGTGTCCAGATCGAGGCCGCTGACCAGCGCCGGCACGTCAAGCTGCGTTCCTTCCGCGTCGACGTGCACCTCAAGCCGGTCACCATGCTCAGCAAGGAGCTCGTTGAGGTAGGCCATCGCGTCGCGGCTGCGTCCGGCGTAGACGAACCGGTAGTCGGCGCCGAGTCGGGCGAGCTGGCGGGCCATGCCGAGGACGGCGGTCACCCCGATTCCACCGGCGAGGATGACGTATCGCGGGGCCCCGACGCGAAGTGGGAAGTTCTGCATGGGTTGGGTGATGGCCACGTCGTCCCCGGCCACGAGTCCGTGCATGAAGATCGATCCGCCGCGGGAGGCGGGCGTCCGGAAGACTGAGAGCGCAAGGCGCCTGCCGTCGTCGTTCGTTTCCACCACGGAGTAGGACCGCACCTCCCGCTCCCCATTGACGACGACGGCGACATCCACGTGGGTGCCGGGCGCCGCCGCCACGGGGGCATCCGGCTCGATGACGATGCGCCGGATCCCGCGGGCGACGTCGAGGGTTTCAACGACCCGGCCCTTCTGCCAGACGGCGCTGGAGTTGGCGGCCATGATCAGGCCCCGACCGGCGCGGGCTGCTCCGCCGTGGAGGATGCGAGGCGCCCCTCTGCCTCGAGCATCCGCTCGATGAGCCTCCGGACCCACATGCCGCCAGCGTCGATATTGAGGCTGTAGAACTCGTAGTCGGGATTGGCGTCAATGGCCGCCTGTTGGGCCTTGAGCATGGCCTCGTCCTCTCCGAACACACCGTGCACGCCGTTGCGGAGTTGAGTGGTGATGAGCTGGCTCTCAAGGCAGTAATTGCGCATAAACGCCCAGAAGTAGTGGCACGTCTTGTCCGTTTCCGGGGAGATCGTGTTCATGACGTAGCCGTTCACGCCTTGGCTGCGGTCGCCGTCGAACGCTCCCGTCCCGGCCCTGGCGACGCCGACGTCGATGGTGATGGTCGACGGCGCCTCGAAGCGGATGATCTGCCAGCGGTCCACCCGGCCCTCGAAGCCGGGAAATTTGTCGCGCATGTTCTTCAGCCAGAACGGCGGTGCCTCAATGTCGAACATCCAACGCGAGACGGTCACGGTGCGTTCGTCGTGGGTGACCTTGAAATCTGAGGCGCTGAGCTCCTCCTGCCCGATCGAGGAGGAGTGGACGAACTCCTCGTGCGTGAGGTCCATCAGGTTGTCGAGCACGAGCTGGTAGTTGCAGGGGGCGTAGATCGTCTCGCCGTCCCCGGCCCAGTCCGGGGAGCTCATCTGATGCATGTCCGGGATGAGGGCCGGGTCGGCCTCCTTTGGATCTCCCAGCCAGACCCAGGCGAAGCGGTAGCGGTCCACGATTGGGAACGAGGGAACCGTGGCGGAGGGGTTGATGGTCTCCTGCGCCGGCATCGACGTGCACCTGCCGGCGGAGTTGTAGGTGATGCCGTGATACGGGCACTGGATCTCATCACGGCCCACCGTCTTTCCCATCGAAAGCGGGGCGAGGCGGTGCCAGCAGGCGTCGGCCAGAGCGACTGGACGGCCGTCCTCGGTACGAAAGAGCGCGAGCGGGCGGCCAGCAATGGTGCGCGCGAAGGGCTTGCGGGTGAGCTCGTAGTCCCAGCCGGCGACGTACCAGGCGTTGAAGGGGTGGGCGAGGGTCTTGTTGGTGGTGCGAGTGGTAGACATCGGTGTCCTTTCCGTCCGCGTTGACGGTGCCGACTATCTATCGCCATAGATAGTCTGTGAAGTAAAACACACTCTATCTATGGATATAGATAGTTGCAAGAGGCGGATAGGGTAGCCACGTGAGCCTCAGGAACGCGCTCTTGGCGATGCTGACGTCGCAGCCCATGACGGGCTACGACGTGTACAAGAACTTCCAGACCTCGGTCGGCTACGTGTGGCATGCCCCCGACTCACAGATCTATCCCGAGCTGCGCCGCATGGAGCAGGACGGCCTCATCCGCGGCGAGAGCGTGGCCTGGGGGAAGCGGGGCACGAAGAAGCGCTACTCCATCACCGAGGCTGGAGTCGAGTCATTTCAGCGCTGGCTCAATGAGCCGCCCGATTATCAGCGGGAGCGCGATCCTATCCGCCTGCGGGCCGCCTACCTCGAGTGGGCTGACCCGAAGGCGTCCATGGATTTCTTCACGGCGCATATCGCCTATCACTCCGCTCGAATCGATGACTGGAAGGAGATGATCCGCACCCTTCGCGACCACTCGAATCCGACGCTCGCGAAGCGCATTGAGGGCAAGCCTCCAGAGGACGCAGATCGGATTACCGCCTACAAGGTCTTCGCTTATGAGGGCATGATTGCCCGGGCGCGCGCCGAGATCGAATGGGCCGAGGGCGGGTTGGACTTGGTCGGCAAGCTGGAGAAGACCGACCAGGCGAAACCGCTAGATGACCCGCAATAAGGGCAGCCCATTTCGGGGCCCGATCTGATATCCGAAAGAGATAGTCATCGTCAGGCGTTAGGCCCAGAGGGCCTTCCGCAGGAGCTTCCGCAGGGTCGCCGCCTCCGCATCGGTGAGTGCGGCGAGCTGCTCGTGCTCGCATGCGGCAATCGCGGCGGAAGCCCCAGCATGCAGGCGCTCGCCTTCGGGTGTCGCGAGCACGATCTTCTGCCGTCGGTCGGTGCGCCCCTGTTCCCGGTATACGAGTCCGCGTCCCTCGAGTTCGTCCACGAGTGCCACGATCTGGCTCGGGTCCAGGCTCAGGAACTCCGCGAGCTCGCGCTGGGTCGGTTCAAGTCCGCTGCAGGCGAGTCGCAACACTGAGTACGAACGCTCCCGCAGACCGAACTCAGCCAGCGCCTTGTTGTTGAGCACCGACCCAGCGGCGTGCAGCTTTGCAAGGAGGAGGCCGACGTCGTCGGCAATCGCCGCCTCCGCAAGCCGCGGCACCACAGCCTCGTCCTGCACACTCACGCGAGCCTCCAAACATCCTCAGAACCAATCGTTGACATTTTCAATGATCCGTCCTTTCATGGATCGTGACAAGGGTCTCATGGCCGAGGAGCCGAACCAATGAGACCGAGCAGCACGAGTGCGAGGGAGCACGGGATGAGCCTGGCAGGCAAGGTAGCGATCGTCACCGGAAGCGGGCAGGGGCTCGGCCTGGCCTACGCGAGGCAGCTCGCCCGGCAGGGGGCCGCCGTGGTCGTCAACGACGTCAACGAGGAGACGGCGGCTGCTGCGGTCGCGCAGATCGAGGCCGACGGCGGCAAGGCGACCGCCGTCGTCGTCCCCGTTGGCTCGACGGAAGCCGCGAAGGCGCTCGTGGACGGCGCGGTGAACGCGTTCGGCCGCCTCGACATCCTCGTCACGAACGCGGGGATCCTGCGGGACAAGAGCCTGCTGAAGATGACGGACGAGGACTTCGACCTCGTGATCAACGTCCACCTCCGCGGCACCTTCACCTGTGTCCGCGAGGCGTTCTCCTACTTCAAGGCCAACAGCATCCAGGGCCGGATCATCACGATCGGTTCCCCGACCGGACAGCGCGGGAACTTCGGCCAGACCAACTACGCCGCCGCGAAGGCGGGCATTGTGGGCATGGTGCGCACGTGGGCGCTGGAGATGAAGAAGGCCGGCGTGACGGTCAACGCCGTCATCCCCGTCGCTGCGACCGCGATGACGAAGACCGTCCCGTACTTCGCCAAGGCTGTCGAGGCCGATGAGCGCGGCGAGGCCATGCCGGCGTTCTTCCGGCACGGTCTCGGCTTCGGAACGGCCGACGACGTCGCCGGCCTCATCGCGTACCTCGCCTCCGACGAGGCAGCCGGGATCACCGGCCAGGCCATCGGCGCCGGCGGCGACCGCCTCCAGGTCTGGACCCACCCCGAGCCGGCGACCACCGACTACCGCGAGGGCGGCTGGACCTACGAGGCGCTCCAGGAGCGCGGCGCCGAGATCATCGGCGGGCACCTGCAGAGCGTGGGCGAGGAGTTCCTGCCGCTGCCCGAGAACCTCCAACCCGCCCCCGCAGAGGCCCACTGACCATGCCCCGCTACGAGCTCGGGATCGACGTCGACAAGCTCGACGCGATCGACATGCACGTCCACCTCGAGGTGGACTCGTGCGGGCACACGTCCCTCCCGGCGGCCCTGACCGAGGCCTCGGCAAAGTACTTCAAGGCCGAGGACCGCTCCCCGAGCCTGGACAAGATCGCGGACACGTACCGCGAGCTGAACATGGCCGCCGTCGTCTTCACGGTCGACGCACGGACGCAGCTCCGCCACGAGCCCAACAGCATCGAGGATCTCATCGAGGGCGCGGCACGCCACAACGACGTCCTCATCCCGTTCGGCTCCGTGGACCCGCGCACCGGGGAAGAAGCGATAGCCCGCGCGAAGCACCAGGCGCTCGAGCTCGGCGCGCGCGGTTTCAAGTTCCATCCGTCCCTGCAGGGCTTCGACCCCTCCAGCGAGGAGTTCTACCCGCTGTGGGAGGCGCTCCAGGAGCTCGGTCTCCCGGCCGTCTTCCACACCGGGCAGAACGGTATGGGCGCGGGCCTGCCCGGCGGGCACGGGATCAAGCTGCGGTACTCGAACCCGCTCCTGCTCGACGACGTGGCCGCCGACTTCCCCGGCCTCACCGTGATCATGGCCCACCCATCCGTGCCGTGGCAGGAAGAGGCGAACTCGATCGCCACCCACAAGGCGAACGTCTTCATCGACCTCTCCGGCTGGTCGCCGAAGTACTTCCCCGAGTCGCTGGTGAAAGCCTCGAACTCGGTCCTGCAGGAGAAGGTCCTCTTCGGCACCGACTTCCCGCTCATCACCCCGCAGAAGTGGCTCGGCGCCTTCGCCGACCTCCCGCTCAAGGACGAGGTGCGCCCCAAGATCCTCAAGGGCAACGCCGTGCGCGTGCTCGGGCTGGGGGAGTGAGATGAGTGCGACGACGGAATTCGCCGCAGGCGTGGTGAGCGCCGCGGGCCTGGGGAGTCGCCTCTACGAGGTGGCCGACTGGTACGACGCCGAGTCCCTCCTCACGGACGACGAGCGCCGGGTCCTTGGCCGGCTGCGCACGTTCCTCGACGAGAAGGCGCGCCCGCTTCTGAGCGAGTACTGGGAGCGCGGCGAGTTTCCCGAGGAGCTGCGGCAGCCGCTCGTCGATCTGGATCTCATGGAGCCGGCCGAGCTCGTCTCTGACGGACAGCCAGCCCGGGGGATCTACCAGGGCTTCCGCATCTTCGAGCTCGCCCGCACCGACGCATCGCTCGCGACGTTCTACACGGCACAGGCCGGGCTGTTCCGCACCGCGATCCGGGTCGGCGCGTCGCCGGAGCAGCAGCGGGAGTGGATGCCGCGCGTCGTCGACTTCTCGCTCAAGGGGGTCTTCAGCCTCACCGAGCCTGAGCACGGATCCGACATCGCGGGAGGGCTGGCGACGACGGCCAGGCGCGAAGACGACGGCGGGTGGGTCATCGACGGGGCGAAGCGCTGGATCGGCGGGGCCGCCACGGCGGACGTCCTCGCCGTCTTCGCGCGCGACGTCGCCGACAGCCAGGTCAAGGCGTTCCTCGTCCCGCGCGAGGCGCCCGGCGTCGTCGTCGAGAAGATCCACCGCAAGACGGCGCTGCGGATGATGCAGAACGCGCACATCACCTTGGACGGCGTCCGCGTCACCGAGGCGGACCGGCTCCACAACGTGAACTCGTTCAAGGACGTCGCCGCGATGCTGCGAGCCATGCGCTCGGACGTAGCGTGGATCGCCACGGGCATCCAGGCCGGCGCCTTCGAGGCCGCTCTCAGGTACGTGCGCGAGCGCGAGCAGTTCGGGCGGAAGCTGGGCTCCTTCCAGCTGGTCCAGGAGAAGCTCGCCCGGATGCTGGGCAACGTGACGGCGAGCCTTTCGCTCGTCGTCCGGCTCACCGAGCAGCAGGAGCGCGGGATCTACCGCGACCAGGACTCCGCGCTCGCGAAGATGCAGACGTCCCTCGCCATGCGCGAGACCGTCGCCTTGGCGCGGGAGGTCGTCGGCGGCAACGGGATCACGCTCGACACCGACGTTGCCCGCTTCCACGCCGACGCCGAAGCCGTCTACTCCTACGAGGGCACCCACGAGATCAACGCCCTCATCGTCGGCCGGGCACTCACCGGCGCCAGTGCCTTCGCCAAGTAGCTGTACCCGAAACGCCTTTCCCGCCAATTAGCTGTACCCGAAACGGACAGAAAACAGGAGACCTTCCATGACCCAGCCCCGGCTCGTCGTCGACTTCGACAAGCTCCTCACCATGACCGGCGCCGACCTCGGCGCGACTGACTGGCTTGAGATCACCCAGGACCGCGTGAACCTCTTCGCCGACGCGACCGACGACCACCAGTGGATCCACGTCGACCCCGAGCGTGCGAAGGATGGCCCATTCGGTGCCCCGATCGCGCACGGCTTCCTCACCCTGTCGCTGCTGATCCCGTTCTGGGGCGAGCTGTTCGACGTCGAAGGTGTCACCACGAAGGTCAACTACGGCCTCGACCGTGTCCGCTTCACCTCACCGGTGAAAGTCGGGTCGAAGGTGCGCATGGTCGGCCAGATCGCCGAGGTGACCGAGGTCAAGGGCGGCGCCCAGATCAAGGTCAACGCGACGATCGAGATCGAAGGCCAGGAGCGTCCCGCCGTCGTCGCCGAATTCCTCGCCCGGTTCTACAAGTAACCCCTGGTTCAACAACCAACCCCTCCTCCCATAGGACGAACCATGTCTGGAACGACCCAGCTCACGCAGATGAGCACGGCCGCGCGCCGCAAAGAAGCCCGCACGGTCATCCTGTCCAGCTACTTGGGCAGCACCATCGAGTTCTACGACTTCCTTCTCTACGCGACGGCCGCGGCGGTCGCCTTCCCCAAGGTGTTCTTCGCCGGCGCCGACCCGTGGGTCGGCGTCATTGAGGCCTACGCGACTTTCGCCGCCGGTTATGTGGCCCGGCCTCTCGGCGGCGTCATCTTCGGCCACTTCGGTGACCGGATGGGGCGCAAGGGGATGCTCATCGTCTCGATGACGCTCATGGGCCTTGCCTCAGCGGCGATTGGCCTCATCCCGGGAGCCAACCTGATCGGGCCGTGGGGCGCCGTCGTCCTTGTACTCCTGCGCGTGCTGCAGGGAATCGCCGTCGGCGGCGAGTGGGGCGGCGCCGCGCTCATGGCGCTCGAGCACTCGGATCCGAAGCGGCGGGGGTTCGCCGCGTCTTTCGTCAACGCCGGCGCCCCGACGGGCGCTGTCCTGGGGACCGTCATGATGGGGATCGTCTCCGCGCTGCCCGGTGACGCGTTCCTCGCATGGGGTTGGAGGATCCCCTTCCTTACTTCGTTCGCGCTGCTTCTCGTCGGTCTCTTTGTCCGCCTGAGGATTTCGGAGAGCCCCATCTTCGCTGCCGCGGTGACGGCAGAAGCGAACGGGCCGGCCAAGCGGAAGCTCCCGCTGCTCGAGGTGCTCCGTCGGCCCAAGGCGCTCGTGTTCATCATGCTCGCCGGGGCGGCCGGATTCGGCCTGCAGGTCGTGCTGCCGACGTTCTCGGTGACGTACGCGGTCTCGAAGGGAGCCCCGCAGCAGGGCGTGCTGTACGCATTTGCCGCGGCGTCGGCCATCTCCATCGCCTTCGTGCTCTTCGGGGGCCGCCTCTCAGATCGCTTCGGTCGCCGTCCCGTCATGGTCACCGGCCTTGTGCTGTTTGTCGCGTTCCTGTTCCCGATGTTCGCGCTGCTGGGCTCGGGCAACGTGTGGCTCGTGCTGCTGGCCTTCACGCTCGCGCTCATGTTCCACTCGACGCTCTACGGCCCGCTCGCGGCGTTCGTCTCGGAGCAGTTCGGGACGACGTCCCGGTACACCGGTGCCGCGCTCGGCTACCAGCTTGCGACCCTCATCGGGGCCGGCTTCACCCCCGGCATCGTGGCCTCGCTGTTCCAGGGCTCGGGCCACAGCATCGGTGCCGTCGTCGGCTTCCTCGCCGCCCTGTCCCTCGTCTCCGCGGTCTTCATCCTCCTCACCCGCGAATCGAAGGACAATGACCTCACCACCGTCCGTTAGGAGGGACGCTGTGCACAACAACGGAGTTGGTTCGTGGCTCGAGCGGCGCCTCGCAAAGTCGGGCCCCAAGGCGGCGCTGATCGCGGGGGAGCGGAGCATCACCTATGGGGAACTCGCCGAGCGGGCGCGCCGGCTCGCGCAGGCGCTGCGCCGCCGCGGCGTGGCTCGCGGGGATCGGATCGCGTACCTCGGCGAGAACGATCCGGCCTTCGTCGAGACGTTCTTCGCGACTGGGCTCCTGGGGGCCGTTTTCGTGCCGCTCAACACGCGGCTCGCCGCCCCCGAGCTGCAGTTCCAGCTCGACGACGCCGGTGTCCGGCTCCTCGTCAACGCCGGTCGCCTTGAGCCGTTGGCCGCGGCCGCCGTCGAGGCCACCGGGGTGCAGCGGCGGCTCGTCGTCGCCGAGCCCGCCGAGGTCGGGTCCGCTGGCGCCGAGGTCGGGTCGCCTGAGCGCGAGGTCGGGTCCGCCGTCGTCGAACGCTATGAGGAAGCGCTGCAAGCAGCGCCCGCCGAACCGATCGACGAATCGGTGTCGCTCGACGACGGCGCGATGATCCTCTACACCTCGGGCACCACTGGGCGGCCGAAGGGTGCGCTGCTCACGCACGGGAACATCACGTGGAACTGCTACAACGTCCTGGTGGACACGGATCTCGCCTCCACGGATGTCGCTCTCATGATCTCGCCGCTGTTCCATGTGGCCTCGCTCGATATGGGCCTGCTGCCCATCCTGATCAAGGGCGGCACGGCCGTGCTGGAGCAGAAGTTCGAGCCGGGCCGGGCGCTCGAGCTGATCGAACGCCACAGGGTCACGACGCTCAACGGCGTGCCCACCACGTTCCAGATGCTCGCCGAGCACCCCGCGTGGCCGACGACGGACCTCACCTCGCTCACGAAGCTCACCTGCGGCGGCTCCGCGATCCCGGCGAGCGTCCTGGCCGCGTACGACGCACGCGGGATCGAGTTCGCCAACAACTACGGCATGACCGAGACCGCCCCGGGCGCGACAACGCTCCCGCGCGGGCGTTCCCGCGACAAGCTCGGCTCGGCCGGCCTGCCGCATTTCTTCACCGATATCCGCATCGCCGACCCCCTTGGTGAGGTCCTCGCCCCGGGTGAAGTCGGGGAGATCCAGATCGCCGGGCCGAACGTCATCAAGCAGTACTGGAACCGGTCCGACGCGACGAGAGATTCGTACGCGGACGGGATCTGGTTCAAGTCCGGCGACATGGGCTACCGCGACGACGAGGGCTTCCTCTACGTCTCCGACCGGCTCAAGGACATGATCATCTCCGGCGGCGAGAACATCTACCCGGCCGAGGTCGAGGCCGTGATCGTCGAGCTTCCGCAGGTGGCGTCGGTCGCCGTCATCGGGGTGCCCGACGAGAAATGGGGCGAGGTCCCGCGCGCGATCGTCACCTTGCGCGAGGGTGCGGAGCTTACGGACGACGACGTACGAACTCACCTCGACGGACGGCTCGCCCGGTACAAGATCCCGAAATCGGTCGTGTTCGTGGAGGAGATGCCCCGGACGGCCAGCGGGAAGATCCGCAAGGCAGAGCTCCGCAAGCAATACGCCCTCTGACCGTTTCGGGTACAGAACGTTTCTGTACCTGAAACGCCTGAAAAGGGGGAGTTTCAGTACCCGAAACGCCTAGAAAAGGGGGAGTTTCAGTACCCGAAACGCCTGAAAAGGGGGAGTTTCAGTACCCGAAACGCCTGAAAAGGGGGAGTTTCAGTACCCGAAACGCCTGAAAAGGGGGAGTTTCAGTACCTGAAACGGCTAGAAGTTGGCGTATCTTGCCCTGGCCGCCGAGTAGACGCCGTAGCAGGCGAGCCCCACGGCGACTGCGCCCAGGATCCAGCCGCCGTAGGGCTGCCCGGCGAGACTCTTGAGAGCGCCGTCGAGCCCGCTTTGCTGGCCTGGGTCGTGCCGGAAGGTCGCCACCAACACCAGAATGCCGACGACGGCGAGCGCCACGCCCTTCGCCACGAAGCCCACGCAGCCGACCACCTTGACCCACGACGGAACGTGCGGCGTGGGCTGGGCGTCCTTGCCGAGGAACGAGCGCGTCACGCCCCGGAAGCCGAAGTACCCGCCGGCTCCGAGGAGGATGAGGCCCGCAACGACGAGGACGACAACGCCGAACGGCGCGCCGAGCAGCGTCGCCGTGATCTCCTTCGACTTCTCGCTCGAATTCTTCCGGTTCCCCAGCGCGAAGCTGACGAAGAGCGCGGCCAGAGCGAGATAGGCGATGCCGGTTCCGAGCGGCCCGAGTCCCTTGACCGGCGAGCCGTGCCGCTGCCACTCGGCGACCCATTCGAGGACCATCCACACAGTGAGGGCTGCGCAGCAAACGGCCCCGCCCCACAGGATCACGGGGCCGCCCGGCGCGGAGGCGATCTGCTCGACGGCACCCGTCTGATCCGCCTGGCTGTTCTGGCCGAGGGCAATCTGGGCGGCAAGCCACGCAATGAGCACGTGGAGGAGCCCGACGAAGACGAACCCGGCCCTCGCCACGCCCTTTGCGAGAGGTGAACGCGTGACCTTCTCGGCCTCGCGCTCCGCATTCCGAGCATCGTTCTCCACCGTGGCCTCCCGGGGGTGCGTGTTTCCGGGTATGTTTCCCCGTCTTCGGCAGACCATGCACGCTTCGGTAGACTTGGGTGGCAAGAGCCCCGGCACTCTTGCCGCGCAGCGTTATCCGTGGCGAGCTGCGCGAGAGAGGCGGGGCTTTACGCATGCAGGCTGTCGGCCACACGGGCCACAGGCGGTACCCGGGGAGGAATCCATGCCAGCAATCGTGATCGTCGGAGCCCAGTGGGGCGATGAGGGCAAGGGCAAGGCGACGGATCTTCTCGGCGGTCGCGTGGACTATGTCGTGAAGCCGAACGGCGGCAACAACGCGGGGCACACCGTCGTCGTCGGCGGCCAGAAGTACGAGCTCAAGCTCCTGCCAGCGGGCATCCTCAGCCCCAACGCGATCCCGATCATCGGCAACGGCTGCGTGGTGAACCTCGAGGCGCTCTTCGAGGAGATCGACGGGCTCGAGGCGCGCGGCGGCGACACCTCCCGTCTGCGCATCTCGGCGAACGCCCACCTCGTTGCGCCTTTCCATCAGACGCTGGACAAGGTCACGGAACGCTTCCTCGGCAAGCGTGCCATCGGGACCACGGGGCGTGGCATCGGCCCCGCGTACATGGACAAGGTGGCCCGTCTGGGGATTCGCGTCCAGGACGTCTTCGACGAGTCGATCCTGCGCCAGAAGGTCGAGGGCTCGCTCCGCCAGAAGAACGAGCTGCTCGTGAAGGTCTACAACCGCCGCGCCGTCGGCGTCGACGAGACGGTGGATTACTTCCTCGGGTTCGCGGATCGCCTGCGCCCCCTCATGATCGACTCGACGTACGAGCTCAACAAGGCGCTCGACGACGGCAAGGTCGTTCTCATGGAGGGCGGCCAGGCGACGTTCCTCGACGTTGACCACGGCACCTACCCGTTTGTGACGTCGTCGAATCCGACGGCGGGCGGCGCCTCGGTGGGCTCGGGCATCGGCCCGACCCGCATCTCCCGCGCGATCGGCATCATCAAGGCGTACACGACCCGCGTGGGTGCCGGCCCGTTCCCGACCGAGCTGTTCGACGAGATGGGCGCCTACCTGCAGAAGACCGGCGGTGAGTTCGGCGTGAACACGGGGCGCCCGCGCCGCTGCGGCTGGTACGACTCCGTGCTCGCGCGCCACGCCTCCCGCGTCAACGGCTTCACGGACTACTTCCTCACGAAGCTCGACGTGCTCACCGGCATCGAGCGGATCCCGGTCTGCGTGGCGTACGACGTCGACGGCGTGCGCCACGACGAGATGCCCATGACGCAGACGGAGTTCCACCACGCCAAGCCGATCTTCGAGTACTTCGACGGCTGGACCGAGGACATCTCGGGGGCGAAGTCGCTCGACGATCTCCCCGCCAACGCGCGCGACTACGTCCTCGCCCTCGAGAAGCTCTCCGGCACCCGCTTCTCGGCGATCGGCGTCGGTCCCGACCGCGACCAGACGGTCGTGGTGCGCGACCTCATCGACTGACGAGGCGCCGGAAACCGGAAGAAGTCGGGACGAAAGGCCCTCAAAAAAAGTTCTGCCACCGCGTAACCTCCGCGGCGCTTCGAGCGATAACCTAGTTGAAGCCGGGTTGGAATCTGTCCCCCATCATGTTCCAGCCCGGCTTCTCTGTGTCCGGGGACCTCTCCCTTTAGACTGGGACGGCCATGGCGAGTACTCAACGGAGCGGCCGCACCGGGCCCGATGCGCTCACAGACGACGACCTTGTGGCGGGCGCCCATGAGGAGCCCGAGCTCTTCGCGCGCATTTACGCCGCGCTCGCCCCGGCGGTCGTCGGCTACTTCACGGGGAGGGGTGTCGAGGACCCCGAAGCGCTGATGCAGGACGTGTTCCTCAGTGTTCTTCCGCGGGTGGGAAGCATCGCCGGAGGTGTCGCGGGGCTGCGGACATTCGTGTTCTCCGTGGCGCACGCGCGAGTCGTCGACCATTACCGAAGAGTCGAGCGCCGGCCCCAGAGCGTGGACTACGACCCGCTCCTAGACGAGAGGGCCGCGCCGTCCGCGGAGGCGGAGGCGCTCATGCGCACGGGGCAGACGGACGCCCAGCTGCTGATCGGCGCCCTGAAGCCGGAGCAGCGTGACGTCCTCATGCTCCGGATTGTGGGGGAGTTGAGCGTCGACGACGTCGCCAACGTGCTCGGCAAGACGCCGGGCGCCGTCAAACAGCTTCAGCGGCGGGGGCTCAAAGCCCTCCGCGAGATGGTTTCGGAAGGGGTGAGCGCACTGTGAGCAGCGAACGTGGACATGAGGCTCCGCACGAGGTGGTGGCGGAGATCCTCGCCGACGCAGGGTTGGCGTACGACGACGATCTGGGCCTTGCGCTCGAATCCCTCCGCGCGCTGCGCCCGGCCGCGGCGCCGAAACCGAGCGGTGCACTGGCCGAGCTCCTCGCACTCGGCACGTCGGGGAATGGCGCAGGGACCGCCTCCAGCCGGGCCTCGCGCCGTGCGGCAGACGTGGCCCTGGAGAAGCTCGCGCCGCGGGAGCCCGCCGTCGTCCGTTTCGCGCCCCGCAAACGGCACAGGGGTGCCATCATCAGCGCTGCCGTTGTTGCCGGCGTCGGCCTCGGCGCGTCCGGCGTGGCCGCACTCGGCGGGGTGGACTATTCGGCAGATGGCCCTCAGGCCGTGGGGCCCGTCGTCACGGCGCCGCTTGCGAACGGGCCGGACATCCGACCTCAAGTGCCCGTCTCGACCCCGCAGGAAGCCCCAGTCCCGGCGCCATCGGTCGGCATTCAGTCCGCGCAGACGCCCGCTCCTGCAGGAGCTACGGCCGTGGGTGAAGCTGTGGCCAGCGGCCCCCGCCATCGTGCGACACCTGCAGACGAGGTCGTCGCGGAGGCTGCCGTGGCCGTCGAGCGGGTGACTCCCGCCGCGCCGGCGGTTCCTGCTGGGCGCCATGTTGCCGCCGCTGTGCCCGCTCCTGATGTTGTCGCCGTCCAGAACGCGGCGGCCAGGGCGATTGCGGCTCAGGTGTCGGCTGCAGTCTCCAGAGCGGCCGGTGCCGCTCAGGCGGCGGGTGCGGCCAAGACGGTTGCGGTTCAGGCGGCAGGTGCAGCACGTGCCGCAGTCCACGCTCAGGCGGCTCGCAGCGCTCGCCACGTCTGGCGCTAGGAGCGTTCCTCCGGCGGCCGCGAGAGCTCCCGCATCTCCGCGATCGCCCGATCCATGATCGCCTCCATCGCAGCGTGGGCGTCATCGGGACGCGAGTGCTGGATGGCCACGGCCACATCCATGTGCCGCTGGAGCGCCTCGAGGTGCGGACGCTCGGGCATGAGCCCATAGTGAGTCCGGCCAGCCAGGCCCTCAGCGATGAGCGGGTGGAGGGCCGAGAACATCTCGTTGCCGGACGCCACGAGGATCAGCCGATGGAACTCGATGTCGAGCTCGAGGAATCTCTCGCTGGCCGTCTCGTTTCCGGCGACCCATAGCTCGCCCGCAAGGGCGAGGATCTCAGCCGCCTGCTCTTGGGGCGCACGCGTCGCGGCCAGCTTGGCGGCCTCGGGTTCCACTGCGATGCGGAGCTCGGTCAGCGACTGGATCTGAGCAAGCCGGCCCGAGGTTTCGAGCCGCCAGCGGACGACTTCCGGGTCGTACACATTCCATTCCGAGCTCGGGAGGACTTGAACACCGACTCGGCGCCGCATGGTGACAAGACCCATCGACGCGAGCACCCGAACGGCCTCGCGCACCACTGAACGGGAAACGGCGCAGCGTTCTTCGAGCTCCTCGATCTGGAGCACGCTGCCCGCAGCGAGGCTCCCGTCGGCGATGGCCGACCCCAAGTCCTCGAGCACCTTCGCATGGAGACTGCCCGAAGGCGGGCCCTGAGCGGACGAATGGTGGGGGCCTGAGGGCATTGGAACTCCTGGGAACTGCCTCGATCACATCCTCAACATCATAGCTGTTGCGGTTGTCACACATTTAGGTATGATCTAAGCCGCATCTGTGGGGACATAAGCAGATGTAATCCACCATCAAGGAGTGACTATGGCGTCAACCCAACCCGCCTCGCCGGCTGGTGCAGCGCGCGCCAGTCTCCTGCGAGAAAGGCAATGATGGACCAGGCCACCCTGAGAAGGTTGTCCGATAAGGCAACCGAGGTCCTCCTCAACAAGAACGGCACGGCATCCAGCGTCCGCGGCGGCTGGATGATGATTGCCACGATCCTCATCGAGGCGTGGGATCTGTATGCGATCTCCTTCGTCCTCGTCTTCATCAAGGCCGAGTACCACCCGAACGACTTCGAACTCGGCCTCCTCACCGCTGGCGTGCAGGGCGGTGCGCTCATCGGTGCCGTCATCGGCGGATTGATTGCCGACCGGCTGGGGCGCAAGCGCGTCTTCATCCTCACGATGGTGCTGTTCATCGTGCTCGCGATTGCTCAGGGCTTCTCCCACAGCGTGTGGGATCTGATCATCATGCGTATCCTGATCGGCATCCCGCTCGGGTCCGACATTTCCAACGGATACGCCTACATCATGGAGTCGATGTCGAAGGGCGCCCGCGAAAAGATGGGCAGCCGTTGGCAGGCGATGTTCGGCCTCGGCGAGGTCTTCTCGATCGTTGTCATCACGATCATGTACATCACGAACATGGACCACGGTGTCCTGTGGCGAGTCGCCCTCGCCATTGGTGCGGTTCCCGCGTTCATCCTTCTCCTGGCCCGCCTCGACCTGCCGGAGACGCCGCTCTCGCTCATTCAGCGCGGCAAGTTCGTGAAGGCCAAGGAAGTCTCCCTCAAGCTGTTCCAGGATCCGCTCGAGATGCTCCCCAACCAGGACTACGAGCTCGAGAAGCCCAAGGTCGGCGACTTCCTCAAGGTCATCTGGGCTGACAAGACCAAGCGTCGGGCCACGATCTTCGCCTGGATCTCCAACGCCTGCCAGGGTGCTGAGTTCACGGCGTTCGGGTTCTACCTGCCGGTCATCCTCGTGACCGCCGGAGTGGGCGTGGCCTCGAACTCGAACATCACGGGCACGAACCTCGTGACCGCGCTGATCTATGTTCTCGCCACCGTTTCCGGCTTCCTTGCTCCGACCATGATTGCCAAGACCGGTCACCGCGGCGTGGCGATGTGGGGCTACGGCCTCGCATTCGCGGGCCTCGTGGTCGGCGCGTTCGCGCTCGGCGCGAACATCCAGTGGCTCATCGTCCTGGGCGCGGCAGTGCTCATGTGGGGCCACTACTGGGATGCCTCGAACGGCATGACCATCGCATCGATGGTCGCGCCCGCGCGCTTCCGGGCCACGGCGTCGGGCTTCGGCTACGTGTTCGTGAAGGCTGCCTCGTTCTTCGGCGCCTTCGTGTTCCCGCTCATGACCACCGGCTGGGGCAAGGTCGGCGCGACACTCGCCGTCGCCGTCCTCTCCCTCATCGGATTCCTCGCAGCCAAGTTCATCCTCCCCGAGGTCTACGGCTACGTGGAGCGCGAGGCGACGGCCAGCGAGCTCGAGGCAGAGCGCGCCTAACCCCGCCCGAAGTGCACGGCGGCGTGGCCCCCACGAGGGTCGCGCCGCCGTCGTTCGTTCAGATTCTGGCTTTATTTCCAGCATCTCCGGGTAGTGTTTCGGGTATGGGACACGTCAACGATCCCGAGGTCATCGAACGGCTCATGTATGAGCCGGGGCGATGGGCGGTGGTGGGCCTGAGCCAGAACCACTGGCGTTCCGCCTATTCGGTGTCCGAGTTCCTGCGTGACGATCTGGGACATCAGATCATCCCCGTGAACCTCCGCGGAGAGGACGTCCACGGTGAGAAGGGCTACGCGAAGCTCGCCGACATCCCTGCCGAGCTGCAGCCAATCGACGTCGTGGACTGCTTTGTGAATTCGCAACGGGTCGGTGACGTCATCGACCAGGCGATTGCCGTCGGGGCCAAGGCAGTCTGGCTCCAGCTCGGAGTCAATGACGAAGCCGCGGTGGAGCGTGCGAAAGCAGCCGGGCTTGACGTTGTTGTCAACGCCTGCCCCGCCCAGGAAGCGTGGCGACACGCCCGACGTCGTCACGTTTGACTTGTTTCCCCGTAGTTCATGCGCTGTGCGTAATCTCGGATTGATCCGTTCGCTCCTCCTCCTAGGGAAGCCATGCCCGCCGCCCCCTTTTCTGCGCCGCTGTCACGTCGCAAGGCACTGACGTTCCTGGGCACCGCCGCCCTCGGCGGGACGCTTGCCTCGTGCGCGAGCGCGCCTGCGCCCCAGTCCGCCCCCTCGAGCGCTCCGAGTCCGGATGATCCCAACGTCCTCCTGACGGTCCATGATCCCGATGCGACGACCGATCCGGTGCCGGCCGCCCCCCAGTTCGCGTCGGACTTCAAGCTCCCGCCGATCCAGAACGGCTTGGTTCCCGTGATCACCCGGGTGGCCACGAAGCAGCCCGTCGTATTCCTCACCATCGACGACGGCGTGACAAAGCGACCGGAGGCCGTCGCGCTCATCAAGAAATACGGCTATCCGATCACGATGTTCCTCGCCAAGAACTTCGTCCAGGACAATCCCGACTTCTTCCGGGACTTCATGCGGGATGGGGACTTCGTCGAGAACCACACGGTCAGCCACGACACGGGCATGTCCACGAAGCCGTACTCCTATCAGCTGGCTGAGATCCAGGGGATGCAGGAGTACGCGAAGGCCACCTTCGGCAGGCTCCCGACGCTGTTCCGCCCGCCCGGCGGCGCCTACTCGAACACCATGCGGAAGGCCTGCGCCGACGCTGGTATCCGCGCGCTCATCGACTGGGAGACCAAGTCGAACGCCGGGAAGATGGACTACCAGTACGGCAATGGGCTCCGCCCGGGCGACATCGTCCTCATGCATTTCCGGCCCGAATTCGCGGACGACCTCGCGGCGTTCCGCGCGGCCCAGCTGTCCGCAGGGCTGACGGTGGTGAACCTCGAGCGGTTCATCGGGGCGGAGTAGGTCCCTCTTCCCCTGGTATCGACTGCTCCATAACTGTCGTTTTCGCGGCTCAAAACGTCACTTGTGGAGCAGTCGATGCGCCGGCTTCGAGGCTAGGCTGAGGCTCATGGATGCCGATGCTGTGAGAGAGCTCTGCCTGTCCTTCCCCGGTGCCTACGAGGACTATCCCTTCGGCCCCGAGACAGCCGTGTTCAAGGTGCGCCCGCCCGCATCGGCGGGGTACGCCGTCGAGCCCAAGGTGTTCGCGCTCATGCGCCCGGAACAGCGGCCACTGTCCATCTCGCTCAAATGCGACCCAGTGCTCGCCGTCCAGCTTCGTGCTGCGCACCCAGAGATCACCGGCGCATGGCATCTCAACAAGAAGCACTGGAACGGGGTGCGGCTGGACGGGGACCTGAGCGACGAAGCGATCCGGGACATGGTCGAGGACTCCTACGACCTCGTGGTCGCGTCGCTCCCCAAGGGGCAGCGCGAGGCGCTCGGCTGGTCGGGGCTGGTCCGATGACGCTGGATCAGTCCGCGTTGGACCACCTGTGGGACTTCCAGGATCCGGCCGCGTCTGAGAAGGCCTTCCGCCGCGCACTGGAGGATCCAAGGTACGACGGCGTCGAGCGGGCTGAGCTGGCCACGCAGCTTGGGCGGGCCATCGGCTTGCAGGGCCGCTTCGAGGAGGCCGACGCGCTTCTCGACAGCATCAGCAGCGAGCAGGACCCCACGATTGCCGTGCGGGTCCTCCTTGAACGAGGCCGGGTGCTGAACTCCGCCGGGCATGCTGCTATGGCCGTTCCCCTCTTCGAGCAGGCGGCCGAGCTCGGAGAGCACCTCGGCGAGGAGTTCCTCACTGCCGATGCGTTGCACATGCTGGCCATCGCCGACGAGGCACATGCCGAGTCGTGGGCGCGCGCCGGGATCGAGTACGCTTCTGGCGCCCACAGCCCTCGAGCGCAGCGCTGGTGCGTCTCGCTCCACGGGAATCTCGGCTGGCATCTTCTTGACGCGGGCGAGGCGCATCGCGCGCTCGTCGAGTTCCAGCTGGCGGAGCAGTGGGCGGAGCGCGTCGGGACGCCCGATCAGGCTGAGTGGGCCCGCGAGGGTGTTGCCGCGTGCCGGACGGCGGGCGCCTGACATCCCTCATCGACTGCTCCAGAACTGTCGTTCTGAGCGCTCAAAACGACAGTTTCGGAGCAGTCGATTGGGGTGGGGGCATCAGCTGGCGACGTAGAAGAGGCGCTTGTTGACGAATTCGTCCATGCCGAGGGGGCCGAGTTCGCGGCCGAAGCCGGAGCGCTTGACGCCGCCGAAGGGGATCTCTGCGCCCTCGCCGGCGGGGGTGTTGACGTTGGCCATGCCGACCTCGAGACGCTGGGCGAGGCGGGCAGCGCGGTCGGTGTCGGTGGAGAAGACGGAGCCGCCGAGGCCGTAGGGGGTGTCGTTGGCCAGACGGAGGGCTTCCTCCTCGTCGGAGACCTTGTAGACGACCGCGACGGGCCCGAAGAGCTCCTCGCGGTACGCGCGCATCTCGGGGGTGACGCCGGTGAGCACGGCGGGGGAGAAGTAGGCGGTGCCGTCGTCGGCGAGGTCGCCGCCGGCGTGGAGGGTTGCGCCCTTGGCGACGGCGTCGCGCACCTGTTCTGCGATCGTCTCCGCAGCGCCGCGGGAGGACAGCGGGGCGTACGTGCCGTCGTCGTCCTTGCTGGGGTCGCCGGGGGTGAGGTTCTGGGCGCGCGCGGTGAGCTGGGCGACGAAGTCCTCGAAGATGCCCTCGGTGACGATCATGCGCTTGTTGGAGTTGCAGGCCTGGCCGGTGTTCTCCATACGCGTGTCCCAGGCGGTGTCGGCGATGGCCTTGGGGTCTTCGGCGTCCAGGACCACGAAGGGGTCGGAGCCGCCGAGTTCGAGCACGGCCTTCTTGAGGTTCTTCCCGGCGAGCTCGCCGATGATGGCCCCGGCGCGCTCGGAGCCGGTGAGCGAGACGCCTTGGATGCGGGGGTCGGCGATGATCGCAGCGATCTGGGCGTGGCTGGCGAAGAGGTTCACGTAGGCGCCCTCGGGCGCGCCGGCGTCGGCCAGGAGCTGCTCGATCGCCAGAGCGGATCGGGGGCAGTTCTCGGCATGCTTGAGGATGATGGTGTTGCCGAGCATGAGATTCGGCGCCGCGAATCGAGCCACCTGATAGTACGGGTAGTTCCAGGGCATGATGCCCAGGAGCGGGCCGATGGGGAGCTTCTGCACGACCGCCCGGCCGCCCGAGAACGTCTTGATCTCCTGGTCAGCCGCCAGCGTCGGGCCCTCCGTGGCGAAGTAGCGGAAGATGTCCGAGGCGAACTCGGCCTCGGCCTTCGCTTGGGAGAGGGGCTTGCCCATCTCGGTGGTGATGATCCGGGCGAGTTCCTCGGCCCGCTCCGTGAACAGCTCGGCGGCGCGGAGGACGACCTTGCCGCGGTCCTCGATCGGAACGTCCTTCCAGCTCTGGTACGCGTTCGTGGCGGAGGAGAGTGCGTTCTCGACATCGGCGTCGGTGGCGGTCGGGAACGTCTCGACGACTTCTCCAGTGGCGGGGTTGAGGACTCGGTAGCCGGGTTCGGCGGAGGTTGTGGTGGTAGTCACAGACCAAGCATGGCATGCAACTTCTGTCACCTGCCAGTGCCTCAGCTCAACCCGTGCATCCCTCGAACCCGCACGCCGAACAGGATGAGCCCGCGTTCGTCCTCGATTGTCTGCCCCTGAGCCTGAGCCTCGCGCGAGAGCCTGAAGGCCTCTGGCACGGCGTCCGGCGGGATCTTCGCGGCGAAGTCCGCCCCGTGCCTGGACGCGAGGTGGTAGAGACCCTGCTTGACCTCGCTCGGAGTTGACGCGTCGATTCTGAACCGCTCGATCCATTGGCTGATCGCTTCCGCCGGGATCGCCCGGCCTCGGTCCGCCTGCAGGGCGGCAAGCATCTCGGCCAGCGTGCCGTCGTCGTCCTCTGCTTCGAGGAAGCGCGTGATGCCGATCTGCAGAAGGTCCTGCAGCGCGATCCTGCGCTCTTTGATCGCCGCCCAGACCTCCTTGTCCGAGCGAAGCTTGGCCAGCAGATCCTCGCGCAGCTTGCCCTCGAAGCCCTCGGGGTCCTCGTAGAACGTCTCGGGGGAGTGCTCGAACCGGTCGAGCACGTCGCGTGGCAGGGCGGACCACCGCAGGGCTGCCTCGGCCACCTCCGCATTGTCCTCGATGAGGTCGTCCAGCTCGGCCTCTTCGAGGAACGCGACGGCCTCGTCGGCATCGATTATTCCGGCGTCGAGAAGCGCGACGGCGGTCTCCGGAGTCGCAACCGACAACACCTCGCAGAACGCGTACGGCGTCGTGGCGAATTCGAACTCGACTTTGCGCCCGCTCGTCGTCGAGCGCCTGGCGAGGGCATCGAGCAGGGCATTGCTGTGCCCGAGGTCGCGGGCGTGCGTGGTCACCAGGCGGTGGTGCACGTCGTACGACGGAACGTCTGGGAATCGGTTCTGGGCTGGAGAGGGACCCACTCCTTCGAGGGTAGTCCAGCCGTGGCCAGAAGTTTTGGCGCCTGTCAGGAAGGGCAGGTGGATCATGAAGGTATCGACGGAAGGATGGACCATGACTGAGGAACCGCGCGAGGAAGGGACCCCCGCAGAGGGCCAGGAGCGGCTGGACGGACTCCAGCGGGACACCGGCGTCGCCTCGGACAAGGGCAACGAGAAGGCCGAGGACCTCGAGGACAAGGCCTACGGTGGCGACGACGACACCCCGGACGTTCCCCTGCCCGGGTAGGGGAGGCCGGGCGCTTGCGCTCGCGGCGGCCATGCTCGCCGTCGTCCTCTCCGCCTGCTCAGGGCAGACGACGACGGCGGCACCCACCGCTTCTGCGGTCAGCCCCCTGACCGCGTCCCCCGGGGTGCGTACTCCTCAGCCGCTCGACGACGGCGACTGGCCCACCTACCACCGGGACTCAGCCCGCACCGGTGCGGCGCCGTCGTCGCCAGCTTTGGGCACGCTCCGCGACGCGTGGTCCGCTCAATTGGACGGCGCCGTGTACGCCGAGCCTCTCGTGGTGCACGGCCGGGTCATCGCCGCGACCGAGGCGAACACGGTCTATGCCCTTGACGCCTCCGACGGGCACGTCGTGTGGAAGCGGAACGTCGGACCGCCCATGCCGCTCTCTGCCCTTCCGTGCGGGAACATCGACGCGCTGGGCATCACGGGCACGCCCGTCTACGATCCGGCGACCGGACTGGTCTTCGCCGTGGCGGAGCTCTCTGGGGGCAGTCACGTGCTGGTGGGGCTCGACGCCGCGGACGGTTCGCTCGTGGTGCAGCGCGAGGTTGAGCCGCCGCGGGGCGACCGCCTCGCGTACCAGCAGCGGGCGGCGCTCGCGCTCCTCGACAACCGCGTCTACATCGCCTACGGCGGGCTGTACGGAGACTGTTCCGACTACACCGGCACCGTGCTCTCGGTGCCGACGACCGGCGACGGCACGATCGATTCCTACGTGGTGCCGACCGCTCGCGAGGGCGGGATCTGGGCGCCGGGCGGGCCGGCGGTGGACGGCTCGCGGCTGCTCGTGGGGGTCGGCAACGGCGAGTCGACCACCAGCTACGACGGCTCGGACTCCGTCCTCTCGCTCGACGCCTCGCTCAAGCGAACGGACTTCTTCGCGCCTTCCGGGTGGGCCCAGGAGAACGCGAGCGACACTGATCTGGGATCGATGACTCCGGTTCGCGTGGGCTCTTACGTCTTCATGGACGGAAAGGGAGGCACCGGCTACCTTCTCGCCGCCGATCACCTTGGGGGCATCGGTGGCGAGGCAGCGAAGGCGCAGGTCTGCCGGGCGTTCGGTGCGCCTGCCGTCACGGGCATGACCGTCTACGTCCCCTGCATCGGCGCGCTGCGGCAGGTGAACGTCACCTCGCCTGCCGGAATCCAGCTTGGCTGGCGGTTCCCCTTGGGCGCGGCGGGCTCGCCCGTCACCGGCGGCGGGGCGGTGTGGGTGGTCGACTACGAGACCGGGAATCTCTTCGCACTTGATCCGGGAGACGGTCATGTTCGGCAGCAGACCCAGCTCGGGCCCGTTCCGCACTTCGTGACCCCGACGATCTCCGGAAGTCATGTCTTCGTGGGGACCCTTAAGGG
This sequence comes from Sinomonas gamaensis, assembly GCF_005876955.1. GTDB lineage: Bacteria > Actinomycetota > Actinomycetes > Actinomycetales > Micrococcaceae > Sinomonas > Sinomonas gamaensis. Next base: position 151,178 of record NZ_SSCL01000009.1, on the reverse strand, counting down.
CGTCACAGCCTTCGCATGGGGTTAAGACCTTGCGCCGTCAGCTTTGCGGGGTGTGCACCCTGCAAAGCTGACGGCGCAACAGGAGAGACGGCGAGCTAGGCGAGGACCTGCCGCTTGCTCGAGATGACACCCGTGTTGAAGCCCGCCAGGTGCAGGCCTCCGTGGAAGCGGGCGTGTTCGATCTTGACGCAGCGGTCCATGACGACGTTCATCCCGGCGGCCTCGGCGTCCGCCGCAACCCCTTCGTGCCAGGAGCCGAGCTGCAGCCAGATCGTCTTCGCGCCGATGGCCTTGGCCTCCTCGAGGACGCCGGGGAGGTCGTCGTGCTTGCGGAACACCTCGACGAGGTCCGGGGTCTCGGGAAGATCCGCGAGCGAGGGGTAGACCGGCTGGCCGAGGATCGTCTTCACGACCGGATTCACGAAGTACACCCGGTACTTCGTCGACGAGAGCAGGTACGTCGCGACGAAGTAGCTCGCGCGGCTCGGCTTGTCCGAGGCCCCGACGATCGCAATGACCTTGGTCTCCCGCAGGATCCGGAGGCGCTCCGGAGCCGAGGGGCCTACCCAGGCGCGTTGGCTGAGAGCGGTGGTCACTTTGCGCCTCCCTTCGAAGCTCCGGCGACGCTTCGGTCTTGGACACTAGGCACAGCGCAGGCCTCGCCGTCGTAGGTCGGGGCGGCGAACTCCGCCTCCAAGTCGTCCAGCTGCGAAGCCTCCAAGGCCTGGTCCAGGTCCCAGAGGATGTCCTCGACGTCCTCAAGCCCGACCGACAGTCGGATGAGGTCCTCCGGGACGCCGGCAGCGACGAGCTGATCCGCGGAGAGCTGCTGGTGAGTGGTCGACGCCGGGTGCAGGACGAGCGTGCGCGCGTCGCCGATGTTGGCCAGATGGCTTGCGATCTGGAGCGCCTCGATGAAGCGCGCACCCGCCTCGCGGCCGCCCTTCACGCCGAAGCTGAATACCGACCCGACGCCGAGCGGGAGGAGCTCCTTCGCGCGCTCGTGCTGCGGGTGCGAAGGCAACCCGGCGTAGTTCACATAGGTGACACGCGGGTCCGCGGCGAGCCATTCCGCGACGCGTTGCGCGTTGGCGAGGTGGGCGTCCATGCGCTGCGGGAGCGTCTCGACGCCCTGCAGGAGCTGGAACGCCGACTGAGCCGGGAGCGAGGGCCCGATGTCGCGCAGCTGCTCCGAACGGAGCTTCGTCAGGAAGCCGTACTCGCCGAAGTTGCCCCACCACGAGACATTGCCGTAGCTCGGCACGGGCTCGGTCATCGAGGGGAACTTGCCGTTGCCCCAGTTGAACGTCCCGCTTTCGACGACGACGCCGCCCAAGGTGGTGCCGTGCCCGCCGATGAACTTGGTCGCCGAGTGGATCACGATGTCGGCACCGTGCTCGATGGGCCGCAGGAGGTACGGCGGGGTGAGCGTCGAGTCGACGACGAGCGGGACTCCGTGCTCATGTGCGACGGCGGCCAGCCCGGGAAGGTCGGCGATGTCGCCGGAGGGGTTGGCGACGACCTCGGTGTAGATCGCCTTCGTGTTCTCCCGGAGCGCTGCCTTGAAGTCAGCTGCCTCGGTGCTGTCCACGAACGTCGTCTCGACGCCGAAGCGGCGCAGCGTCACGTCGAGCTGCGTGATGGTGCCGCCGTACAGCTTCGAGGACGCGACGATGTGGTCGCCCGCTTGGGCGAGCGCGGCGAACGTGATGAACTCGGCGGCCATGCCCGACGACGTCGCGACCGCGCCGATGCCGCCCTCGAGTGAGGCGATGCGCTCCTCGAAAGCTGCGACGGTCGGGTTGCCGATGCGGGAGTAGATGTTGCCGTACTTCTGGAGCGCGAAGAGGTTGGCGGCGTCGTCGGTGTCCTTGAAGACGAACGACGTCGACTGGTAGATCGGGACGGCGCGGGCTCCGTGCTCGGCGTCCGGCGTGCCGCCGGCGTGCAGAGCGCGGGTCCGGAAGCCGAATTGACGCTCGGCCATCAGGCGCTCGCCCCCGCTTCGGCGAGATCGGTGACCGGCAGCAGCTCGGTGTTGAGCTCCGTGCCGTTCTTGCGGGCCAGGTCCGCCTCGAGCTCGCGCACGATCGGGAGCACGTCGCGGCCGAACGCCGCAAGCTCCTCCTGGAAGTGCAGGTAGCCCGTGAGGAACAGGTTCACGCCGATCTTCTTGTACTCTACGATCCGCTCGGCGATCTGCTCCGGCGTGCCGATGAGCTTCGTGCGGAACCCGTCGTTGTACTGGACGAGGTCCTCGAACGTCGAGTCCTCCCACATGCCCTTGCCGTCCTTCGTGGACTGGCCGGCCTCCTTCACGGCGGCGGCGAAGCCCTCGACGGCGGGACGGTGGGCCTTCTCGATGATCTCGCGCAGGGTATCGTGCGCTTCCTTCTCGGTGTCGCGGGCGATGACGAAGCCGTTCAAGCCGAACCGTGGCGCTTGGGGAGCCTTCCGGCCCTCCTTCGCGGCAGCCAGCACGCCCGCAATGTTGGCCTTGAATCCTTCGATGTCGCGACCGTTCGAGAAGTACCAGTCGGCGGTGCGGCCTGCGGCGGCCTGAGCGGCGGTGGAGTTGCCGCCGAAGAAGATCTCGGGGTGCGGTCGGCCCTCGACGCTCACGGGCGCAGGGTTCAGCGTGAAGTCCTTGATGTTGTAGTACTTGCCGGACTGCGAGTAGCCCTGCTCGGTCCACAGGCCGCGGAGCACATTGATGAACTCCTCGGTGCGGACGTAGCGCTCGTCGTGCTCGAGCCACTCGAGGCCGAAGTTCACGAACTCGTCCTTGAGCCAGCCCGAGACGATGTTGACGGCCGCACGGCCGTTCGAAATGTGGTCCGCCGTGATGACGAACTTCGCGAGGACGCCCGGGTGCCACATGCCCGGGTGCACGGCGGCGATGACCTTGAGCCGCTCGGTCGCGCCGAGGAGGGCGAGCGAGAACGAGGTGGCCTCGTGCTGCTTGTCCGCGCCGTAGCTCGCAGCGTAGCGGGTCTGCGAGAGGGCATACTCGAAGCCCGAGTTCTCTGCGATGCGTGCGAGCTTCTTGTTGTACTCGAACTCCCAGTTGGTGCGCTGCTCGATCGTGGAGACGACGAGGCCTCCCGAGACGTTGGGCACCCAGTAGGCGAACTTGAGGGGGGTCTCGAAATCGATGACGTGATCGGACACGGTTGCGCTCCTTAACTCGGGCGCGACGCGAGCGGGGGACACTCACCATCGCTTCTGGCAGTAGCACCTTTGACGTCGCCGGCTTTGGTCGGCGGACGAGCCAGGGTTGCTGCGGCGTCACAGATCCAGATCTCTCAGCCGCTCGGGATGGGTCATTGCGATTGTGCTGAATCACACCGTAACGATGCAAATTATTTCGTCACACTCCGATCGGGCAACCCCTGCCGAATATAGTTCGACGGCGCGCCCGGGGGTGGCGGGCAGGAGGAGGGAACATGACAGGCTCGTCTCGGCACGAACAGGCCTACATCCAGCTCGCGGAGCGCTTTCGGCCGGTGTTCGCGCGGATTGCAGAGGGCGCTGTGGAGCGCGAGCGGAACCGGACCCTGCCCTTCGAGCAGGTCGGTTGGCTCAAAGACGCTGGGTTCGGGCGGCTTCGCGTCCCGGTGGAGTACGGGGGCTTCGGGGCTTCCGTGGAAGACCTCGCGCGGCTGCTGATCGAGCTCGCAGCCGCGGACTCGTCGGTGGCCCACCTGCTGCGCTCGCACTTCGCGTTCGTTGAGACCGTGTCCCTTCAACCCGAGGCATTCCGCACCCGCTGGTTCAGCCGCATCGTAGAGGGGGCGATCTTCGGCAATGCCGCCACCGAACGCGGCGGCAACGCGCTCGGCACGGTCCAGACGCGCCTGGTCCCAGCGGCGGGCGAGGGCTACCTCCTGACCGGCGAGAAGTACTACACGACCGGAACGATCTTTGCCGATTACGTGGCGGTCATGGCCTCGATCGAGGGAGAGTCCGGCCGCCTCTACGCGATCGCGCCCACAGATCATCCCGGCGTCGAGATCCAGGACGACTGGGACGGTTTCGGTCAGCAGATGACCGGCACGGGTACCGCCGTCTTTCGCGATGTGCCGGTCCCGGGCGAGGACACCGTTCCCCGCACCGAATCAACCACGCACGAGCCGGCGTTCCTGCAGCTCATGCTCCTGACCGTCCTCGCAGGTATCGGCAAGGCGGTCGTGGCCGACGCCTCCCAGCTCGTCGCCAACCGCACGAGGACGTTCAGCACCGGCTCGGGCCAGCTCTACCGCGAAGATCCACTCATCCTCCAGCTTGTGGGACAGCTTGCGGCGAAATCCTTCGCTGCCGAGTCCGCCGTCGTCGCGGCCGCGCGCGAGCTTGACGCCGCCATTGCCTTGGGCGAGCAGGCGACCCCGGAGGAACGCTATGCGCGCGGCGCCGTCGCCGTCGACCTCGCCCAGGTCGCGGTTCCGCAGCTCGTGATTGACGCAGCCCAGCAGCTCTTCGACACCGCGGGCGCGTCCGCAGTAGCTCGCGGGAAGGCGCTCGACCGGCACTGGCGCAACGCCCGAACGGTGGCCACGCACAACCCGGTGGTCTTCAAGGCCCGGGGGCTTGGCGACTGGTTCGTGAACGGAATCTCCCCCGTCGCACTGCACAGCATCGGTGAGGCGAAGGCCGCCGCGGTGAGCTGAGGCGCGTCCTCCACCTCACGCGCGGGCCAAGAGCTGCTCGCCCACCTTGCCACGCTGGTAGAACACTTCGCGGCCCGCTCGCACCGGCTCGGTGAGCCCCGACTCGGCGAGGATCTTCAAATGGCTGCTGACCGTCCCGGCGGCAAGGTCAAGAGCGCAGGCGAGCTGCGTCGTCGTCATCGGGACGTCGAGCTGCGCGAGGATCTGGGCGCGCGTCCGCCCGAGAAGCCGGGAAACGGGGCTCTCCTGCGTCTCCCGCGTCTTCTCCCAGAGGCGCCCCACGCCGCGCGGTGCGTACGTGATGGTCGGCACGAAGGGCGCCGTGTGGAGCACGAGCGTGGAGGGCCAGACGAACGCGGTCGGGACCAGGACGAGGCCGCCCCCGGGCTTGGGGCGGTCGCTCGCTTCGCAGTCGCGCATGATCTCGAGGCCCTGCTCCGTGGGCCGGATGCTCGGGTGCAGCGTCTTGAAGACTTCCTGGATGCCGTAATGCGCGAGGTCCTCGAGCCGTGAATCGATGTCCGCGAGCAGCACCGAGCGCAGGCGCGGCCAATAAGGATCGACGGCGGTCGCCCAGTACCAGCCGAGGGCGGCGGTCACGCGGCGGACGCCGGCGTCGACGTCGTCGCGGAACTCAGCGATGACCCGTCGCCCGTAATCGGGGAGCTCGCGCTTCTCGAGGAACGCGATGTCCCGCCGCCACAGTTCGGCGGGCACGGCCGCCACGGCGGCGAGCGTCTCCGGGAATGAGTCCTGCCGCGTCGGTGTGGGAGTGAGCGAATCGGCGATGAAGCCCTTCGGCTGCACGAGCGTCGTGAGGACCCGGAGGTGGTCCTTGGCTTTTCTCTCGGTGGAGTCTGCCAGGCGCTTCTTCGCCTCCTCGATCCACGGCCGGTGCAGCGGCGTACCCTGCTGCAAGGCGCGCAGGCTCGTGACGGTCTCCCACATCGGGGACGCCTCGAAGCGCACGCGGGTGAGGTCTTCGCTCGTGAGTCGGATGAGCATGGAACCAGCGTAAGAACGGCGCGGCGCCGGGTCGAGGATTCGGGGAGAACCGAATCGTTTCGCCCTTCTCGACCGGCGCGCAGACTGCTGACATGAGCACCACAGACACCCGCACTCCCGCCTCTCACGCCGTCGAATCACGGGCCGCAGCGACTGCTCCCGTCCGCCATCCGCTTCGTCCGATTCCGCGTCGCCTGGCCCGAAAGCCGCATGGCGACGGCGGTGGTGTCGCCTTGGTTGCGCCGTCCTCCGTTCCTCGCCGGCTCGAAAGCCGTCCGCTCGTCGCGCCCACGGCGCTCCCTGACCACGCCGGCGATCTGATCGGCATGCCGGACTTCGTCCGCGTTCGCCGGGCTCTGGGGCGGGCGTGGTCGTGGCTGCGGGAATCGTTCGAGGCGGCAGGGGCCGTCGACGCGCGGCTGCGCGAGCGCCGCGACGACGACGCCCTGCGGATGGCGCACTCCGGCGCCTCCCCGGCACGGCTCTTCTGAGCCCGGACCCTGCGGAGGTGACGGCGCAGCGCTTGCGCCGTCACCTTTGGAGGGTCAGCGCGCCGCGAGAACCTTCTCGATCTCCGCGATGCAGGGCTCGTTCTGGAGGCTCGTGGTGTCGCCCAGCGGCGTGCCTTCGAAAAGCTGGGTGAGCAGCCGCCGCATGATCTTCCCCGAGCGCGTCTTGGGAACATCAGGGACGACGACGATCTCCCGCGGCTTCGCGATCGGACCGATCTCCCGTGCGACGTGGGCGCGGAGGGCGCTGGCGACGCTGTCCCCTTCGGTCTTGGCATCGTCGGCCGCGGCGCTGGCCGCCTCGCGGGTCAGCACAACGAACGCCGCGATGGCGTGGCCCGTCGTCGGGTCGGCGACCGGGCACACGCCGGCCTCGACGACCGAGGGATGCGAGACGAGCGCCGATTCGATCTCGATCGTCGACATGCGGTGGCCGGAGACGTTGAGCACGTCGTCGGTGCGCCCGAGGATCCACGTGTCGCCGTCGTCGTCGAACTTCGCGCCGTCGCCCGCGAGGAACCAGCCTTGCGCCGCGTACTTGCGCCAGTACGAGTCGAGGTAGCGCCGGGGGTTGCCCCACACGGTGCGCGCCATCGCGGGGCCGCTCTCGGTGACCACGATGTTGCCCTGGACGCCCGGCGGGACGCGGACGCCGTCGTCGTCCACGATGTCCGTGGCGAGCCCGGGCAGAGCCCTCGTAGCACACCCGGGCTTGAACGAGGCGTCGGTGGGCCACGGTGATAGCACGGTTGCGCCAGTCTCGGACTGCCACCAGGTGTCCACCATCGGCACGCCGCCCGGCACATCGCCGCCCGCCTCGCGCCCCAGGTTCGAGCGCAGCCAGCGCCACGCCTCCGGATTGACGGCCTCGCCCACGGTGCCGAGGACCCGGATGGAGGAGAAGTCGTAGTCGGCGGGCACGCCGTCGGGGAACCAGCCCATGAGGGAGCGCACCAGCGTCGGCGCCGTGTAGTAGCTCGTCACGCCGTAGCGCTGGATGATCTCGAAGTGGCGTCCCGGGTGCGGGGTGTTGGGCGTGCCCTCGAAGATGACTTGCGTGACGCCGTTCGAGAGCGGCCCATACATCTCGTAGGTGTGGGCCGTGACCCAGGCGAGGTCGGCGGTGCACCAGTGCACATCGGCGTCCCGCAGCGCGGGGTCCGGGTTCGAGAAGAGGAACTCGTGGCTCCACGACGCCTGCGTGAGGTAGCCGCCCGTCGTGTGGACGAGGCCCTTCGGCTTCCCCGTCGTGCCGGAGGTGTACATGATGAAGAGCGGCGTCTCGGCGTCGAACGCCTCCGGTTCGTGGGTCTCGGGCTGCCCGTCGACGAGCTCGTGCCACCACACGTCACGGCCCGGGGTCCAGGCGATGTCGGAGCCGGTGCGCCGGATCACCACGACGTGCTCGATGCCGTTGTCACCCGCCGCAGCGCCTCCGCGCACCGCTGCATCGGCGTTCGCCTTGACGGGCACGGCCTTCCCGCGGCGGTACTGGCCGTCCGTCGTGACGAGGAGCTTGGCGCCGGTGTCCTCGACCCGGAAGCGCAGTGCCTCAGCAGAGAAGCCGCCGAACACAAGCGAATGGACGGCGCCGATGCGCGCGCACGCGAGGGTGACCACCACCGTTTCGACGAGCACCGGGAGATAGACGACGACGCGGTCCCCCTTCCGCACGCCGAGCGCCTCCAGCGCGTGGGCGGCCTGGGCGACTCGGCGCTGGAGGTCCGCGTAGGTCACAGCGAGGCGGTCGCCCGGCTCGCCCTCGAAGTACAGGGCGACCTTCTCCCCTCGGCCCGCGGCGACGTGCCGGTCAACGCAGTTCACGGCGGCGTTGAGCTTGCCGCCGTCGAACCAGCGGATCTCGGGCGGAGTGTCACTTTCGAGATCCGCAGGCGTCCACGAATGTGCCGAATGCCAAGGCTCAGCCCACTCGAGCCGCCGCGCGGCGTCCTCCCAGAAGGCGATGCGGTCGGGCGTGGCAGCGGTCATGGAGGTCCTCCGAAAGGTGTGGCGGTGCCTCCACTAAACGCCCACGCAAGTCCAGCAGCCAAAGCCCGCTGCGCAACACAGCGTCACGGAAAGTCACGAGTGGACGACCACTAAGTTGTGTGTCCGTGTTACGGACAGGCTTTACCTCTCCAAAGTTGCTTCCGTAGGGTGAATATCAGGATCAAGAGTCCCGGCGTGAAGCTCTGGCTGGCCGGGCGGCAACCCTCTCCCGTAGTGGGGTGCCCCAGATGAGGATCCGGTCGCGGCGACCGTCCGCGGCAAGTACGGCGCCCGGCCACCCGGGCGTCCGGCCGATTGCTGGAGGAAAGCCATGACCGTCACATCCGTGGACCAAGCCGTCACCGGGGCGGACCTGCGCCGCGCCATGGGGCATTGGGCCACCGGGATCTCGGTCATCACGACCCAGAGCGAAGGAACCCTGGCTGGCCTCGTGAGCAACTCGTTCACGTCAGTCAGCCTCGACCCGCCTCTCGTCTCGTGGGCCGTGGACAAGCGCTCCTCGTCGTTCGATGTATGGAACACGACCGACAACTTCGCCGTGCACATCCTGTCCGAGGCCGATCGGGGACTCGTGCAGCGCTTCGTGGCGAAGGGAACGGACAAGTTTGCGGGACTGGCCTGGGAGCCCGGCGTGCTGGGCTCGCCGATCGTGGCCGCCGACGTCCCGCGCATCGAGTGTCGCCTCTGGCAGCGGGTGGACGCGGGGGACCACGTGATCCTGATCGGCGAGGCAGTCAGCGTCTCGGATCCGGAGAGCTTTCATCCCCTGACCAACCACGTCTACTGGGCCAAGTAGGCCCGCCCGCCGGGGACGAGGGCGCCCTCGTCCCCGGCAGGCGTCCGCCCTGTGTTGCCGGGTCAGCCCCCACCGCGCCACCCTTGAAATGTGAGCATCGACGTTCTCGCACCGCTGCGCCGCCGACTGCGCCTGACGTTTTCCGGCCAGACCGACGGTGTTCCCGACTGGGAACTCGCCCTCGAGGACGGGGATGATGCAGGCTTCTTCCCGCCGGACTCGGTGACGTGGCGGGTCCACAGCGACATGACCCCGATCATGGGCGGCATCCGCGCCCTCCTCACCCAGGCCCTGCACCCCGGAGTTCTCGCGGGCGTCGTGGACCACTCGCACTACCGCGAGGATCCGCTCGCTCGGCTCGCGGGCACGATCCGCTGGATCTTCACCGTCACCTACGGGGACACCGTCGCCGCGCGACGTGCGTCCCAGCACGTGCGGCGGGTGCACGAGGCCGTGGTCGGGCAGTACGTCGACGGGCGTGGGGTCCGGCGGCGTTATTCGGCGAACGAACCCGAACTTCTCGAGTGGGTGCACCTCGCCTTCACCGACGCGTTCCTCGGCTCCTACGAATACGTCCGCGGCCCGCTTCCGGCCTCCGAGGCAGACGCCTACGTCGCCGAGTGGGCCATCGCTGCGGAGCTCATGGGCGTTCCCGATCCGCCCAGATCCTTCGCCGGCCTGCGCGAGCGGATGGACGCGTACGACGACGGTGCCCGCCTTTCCGGCGGCCCCCGCGTCGACGACGTGGTCGGCTTCCTCCGGAACCCGCCCCTCGACCCGTTGCTCGTCCCAGGCTACCGACTGCTCTTCGCGGCTGCTGTTGACTCGATGAACGATCGGTATCGTGACCTTCTCGGACTGCGCCGCTCGTCGCTCGGCCCCCTCCCGCTCCCGGTGCGACCGGCCGCCCAAGCCACGCTCGCCGTCGTCGGCCGCGCTTTGGGGAGCACCGGCCCCAGTGAGGCTGCCGCGCGCCGCCGCCTCGCACGCCTGGGCGCCCTCTAACCCCACCCACCCCGTTTCGGGTACACCAACTGCGCCCCTCATCCATCTCAGGTGCACCAACTGTCACGGGCACGGGAAGAATGGGCAGCATGTGGATCGCGTGGATCGAATTCGACCTGCTCCTCGGAGACGTTCACTCGCTCAAGGAGAAACGCGCAGTCGTCCGCCCGATCGTAGGGGAACTGAGACGGCGCTTCGACGTCTCAGCTGCGGAAGTGGACGATCAGGACCTCCACCGCCGCGCCCGCATCGGCGCCGCCCTCGTCTCCGCAGACCGAGCCCATGCAGTCGAGGTGCTCGACGCCGTCGAACGCTTCGTCGCCGGACGCCCGGAGGTGGACCTTCTGAGCGCGCGGCGGCGGGAGCTGCACAGCGAGGACTAGTCCCCCTTGCATCGACTGCTCCATAGGTGTCGTTTTGAGCCTCCAAAACGACACCTATGGAGCAATCGATGAGGGGCTGTGGATAACTCTGATGCCGTCGGCCGGGCTTCTGATCGGATTGGTCTATGAAGACTCCTCAGCCCCTGCCCGGAGCCCTTGCACTTCGCCCGTTCACCGTGACTGAGGCGGTCGCTTCGGGCGTTAGCTCCCGACGCTTGCGTCATCCTTCCTTGCGTCCCCTCGGGCGTGGAATTCGGGCGCCCAGCACGACGACGGAGCTCCCCTTGAGCGTGTCCGTGCGGCCGTTCGTCGAGGTCAACGATCGATGCGCGGCTTCGCACTGGACCGCGGCGGCGCTGTTCGGGCTCCCTGACTTTCCAAAACGCGGTCCGGACGGGTACCACGTGATTCGGCCTGAACGCGCGGCCCACCTGAATCGGCCGCACATTGTGGTCCACCGCGCGAAGCTCTTCGAAGACGAGGTGACTCTGAAGGAGGGCATCTGGGTCACGACCCCGGCACGTCTCTGGCTCGATCTCGCCGAGACTCTGAGCCTGGACGACCTCGTCGCGCTGGGCGACGCGTGTGTCCGGGTCCCGTATCCCGAACTGGACGACCGATCTGAACCATGCTGCACAGTCGAGGACATCAGACGGATCATCGCTCGGCACAGGGGCAAGCGCGGGATCCGGAAGGCGAGGCTCGCCGTCGAACTCATCAGGGTGGGCGCAGACTCTCCCCAAGAGACGCGCCTGCGTCTCGCATGCCTGCGGGGAGGGCTTCCGGAGCCGCAACTCAACGTGCAGCTTGTGGGCCCGGGCGGCATCCGCGGGCCGAAACCGGACGTTGCCTTCACGGAGTTCCGAGTAGGGGCCGAATACGAAGGCGAACACCACGGCGGCGGGGACCAGGTGGTCCGCGACATCACGAGGTCAGAGCGCTATGCCGAAGTTGGCTGGACCGAAGTGCGCATCTCGAAACGACACATGACAGACGACTGCAAAGCTGCCGTGGACAAGATTCGTCGGGCGCTGTTTGCGAGGGGCTGGCGTCCGGGCGGAAAAACGACTGCTCCGCAACTGTCGTTATGAGCGCTGAAAACGACAGTTACGGAGCAGTCGATGCTGATTTCTCAGCCGAAGTACTTCGGCAGCGTTCCCTCGTGGGCCTCGCGGAGCTCCGCGATCGGAAGGTCGAACTGGCCCTGCACCTCAAGCGAAGTGGCGAGGACGTCGACGACGCCGAGGCGCACCACCGGGAAGCGGCGGGCAGTCGCCATGTCGTTGAACCGCACCTCTTCGGAGCGGGGGACGGCGACGACGGCACGCGCCTGCGACTCGGAGAACAGCGCCGTGAAGGCGTCGACCCCGTCGCGCTCGCAGAGCTCCTCGAGGGCCACACGCGCGCCGACGCCGAAGCGCAGCACCATCTCGGACAGGGCCGCGGCGAGGCCGCCCTCGGAGAGGTCGTGTGCGGCGTCGATCATGCCGTCGCGAGAGGCGTTGATGAGGATCGCGGCGAGCGTCTTCTCGGCCTCGAGGTCGAGCTTCGGCGGGAGGCCGCCCAGGTGACCGCGCAGGTTCGCGAACTCCGAGCCGTCGAGCTCGTCGCGCGTGGTGCCGAGCAGGTAGATGGCCTGGCCGTCCGCGTTCTGCTGCCAGCCCGACGGCGTGCGGCGGGCGACGTCGTCGAACTTGCCGAGGACGCCGACCACAGGGGTGGGGTGGATCGCCGTCGTGCCCGTCTGGTTGTAGAGCGAGACGTTGCCGCCGGTGACCGGGATGCCGAGGGTCTGGCACGCGTCGGCGAGGCCGCGCACAGCCTCGGCGAACTGCCACATGACCTCGGGGTCCTCGGGGGACCCGAAGTTGAGGCAGTCAGTGACGGCCATGGGGACGGCACCCGAGGTGGCGACGTTCCGGTACGACTCCGCAAGGGCGAGCTGCGCGCCCGTGTACGGGTCGAGGTAGGCGTAGCGGCCGTTGGCGTCCGTGGAGATGGCGACTCCGAGGCCGGTCTCCTCGTCGACGCGGATCACGCCGGCGTCGTCGGGGGAGGAAAGCGTCGTGTTGCCGCCCACGTAGCTGTCGTACTGCTTGGTGACCCAGGACTTGTCGCACATGTTCGGCGAGGCCATGAGTTCCAGGACGGCTGCCTTGAGCTCATTGCCGGAGGCAGGGAGGCCCTTGCCCGCCGCGGAAGAACGGAACGCGTCCTTCTGGACCCCGTCGAGCCACTCCGGCCGGTTGAACGGCCGGTTGTAGACCGGTCCCTCATGCGCGACGGTGCGGGGATCGACGTCGACAATCGTCTCGCCGTCCCAGGTGATGACGAGGCGGCCCGAGTCGGTGACCTCGCCGAGCCACGAGAACTCGACGTTCCACTTCTCCATGACCTTCTCGAACTCGGCCACGTTCTCCGGAGTCACGACCGCCATCATGCGCTCCTGCGACTCGGACATGAGGATCTCGCCCGGGGTGAGGGTGGGGTCGCGGAGGAGGACGTTCGTCAGCTCGACGCGCATGCCGCCGTCGCCGTTCGAGGCGAGCTCCGACGTCGCGCACGAAATGCCAGCGGCGCCGAGGTCCTGGATGCCCTCGACGAGCGAGTGCTTGAAGAGCTCGAGGCAGCACTCGATGAGGACCTTCTCAGCGAAGGGGTCGCCGACCTGGACCGCGGGGCGCTTCGACGGTTTCGTGTCGTCGAAGGATTCGGACGCCAGGACCGAGGCGCCGCCGATGCCGTCGCCGCCCGTGCGGGCGCCGAAGAGCACCACGCGGTTCCCCACGCCGGACGCGTTCGCGAGGCGCAGGTCCTCGTGGCGCAGGACGCCGACGGCGAGTGCGTTCACGAGCGGGTTGGCCTGGTAGACGGAGTCGAAGACGACCTCGCCGCCGATGTTCGGGAGGCCGAGCGAGTTGCCGTACCCGCCGATGCCCGAGACGATCCCGTGCACGAGGCGCGGGGTGTCCGGGTGATCGATCGCGCCGAAGCGCAGCGGGTCCATGACAGCCACAGGGCGCGCGCCCATCGAGATGATGTCGCGGACGATGCCGCCGATCCCCGTCGCCGCGCCCTGGTACGGCTCGACGAACGAGGGGTGGTTGTGGGACTCGACCTTGAACGTGACCGCCCAGCCGTCGCCGAGGTTGGTCACACCGGCGTTCTCGCCGATGCCGACCATCATGTCCTTCTTCATCTCGTCGGTGAGCTTCTCGCCGAACTGGCGGAGGTGCACCTTCGAGGACTTGTACGAGCAGTGCTCGCTCCACATGACCGAGTACATCGCGAGCTCGGCAGCGGTGGGTCGGCGGCCGAGGAGCTTGACGATCTCCTCGAACTCGTTCTGCTTGAGGCCCAGCTCGGCCCACGGCAGCTCGACGTCCGGCGTCTCGGCGGCGTGCTCGACAGTGTCGATGTTGAATTTGGGGGCAGTCTGCGTGCTCATTTTGCCTCCACGAGCTGGCTCAGGACGGACGTGAAGAAGCCAAGGCCGTCGGTGCTGTAGTGACCGTCCGCGCCGAGGGGAGCGAAGCCGGGCTCGACGGCGTGCTCGGGGTGCGGCATCAGGCCGACGACGTTGCCCGCCGCGTTCGTGATGCCGGCGATTCCGCGGCGCGAGCCGTTCGGGTTCCAGCCGACGTAACGGAACGCAACGCGACCCTCGCCCTCGAGCTCGTCGAGCGTCTTCTCGTCGGCGACGTACTGGCCGTCCTGGTTCTTGAGGACCACGGTGATCTCCTGGCCCTCGTCGTACTGGTTGGTCCACGCAGTCCGGTTGTTCTCGACGCGCAGGACCTGGTCGCGGCAGATGAACTTCAGGTGGTCGTTCTTGACCATCGAGCCGGGAAGCAGGTGCGCCTCGGTGAGGATCTGGAAGCCGTTGCAGATGCCCAGCACGGGGAGCTTCGCGTCCGAATTGGCAGCATCGACGATCTTCGCCATGAGCGGCGCGAATCGGGCAATGGCACCGGCACGCAGGTAGTCGCCGTAGCTGAAGCCGCCGGGGAGGACCACGGCGTCGACATCGCCCAGTTCAGTGTCCGCGTGCCACAGAGCGACCGGCGTTCCGCCGGCGAGCTTCACGGCGCGGGCGGCGTCGCGGTCGTCGAGGGTGCCGGGGAAGGTCACCACTCCGATCTTCGCTCCAGACAGTCCGCCGGAGAGGGGAGCTTCCTCGGGCTTCCCCCCGAGGTCGGCGATCAGGGGAGTCTCGCTCATGCGTCGAGCACCTCGACGTTGACCACGTCCTCGATGACCGGGTTGGACAGCATGGTCTCGGCGGCGTTACGGGCCTGCTCGAGGATCTCGTCCGTGACCGGGCCATCGACGGTGAGCTCGAAGCGCTTGCCCTGGCGGACACCGCTGAAGGCCGTGAAGCCGAGCCGCGGCAGCGCCCCGACGATCGCCTTCCCCTGAGGGTCGAGAATCTCGGGTTTCGGCATGACATCGACAACGATCCGGGGCATCAACGGGCTCCTGTGATTGGGGGGAGTTGCAACCCGATTCTACCGGAGCGGCCAAGGGGCGCCGGAATCGCGGCAGTAGTGTAGCCCCATGACCCTCGACCCCGGTGCACGCTGCCCCTGCGGCAGCGGTGACACCTACGGTGACTGCTGCGGCCGCTTTCACGCCGGGACCCCCGCTCCCACCGCCGAAGCCCTCATGCGGTCCCGCTTCAGCGCCTTCGCGACGGGGAATCCGGAGTACCTTCTCGCCACCTGGCATCCCTCAACCCGCCCAGCCACCCTCGATCTCGACGATGATACGCAGTGGCGACGCCTCGTCGTCGTCCGTACCGAGGCCGGCGGCCCCTTCGATGACCGTGGGATCGTCGAATTCGCAGCGCATTATGCGGGCGACGGCGGTCGTGGGGTTCTGCGCGAGACCTCGCGCTTTGTGCGTGAGGACGGTCGCTGGTTCTACCTCGACGCCTTGGCTTAGGGAAGCACGCCCACCAAGGGTGCGATCGCCGTCGTCAGGCGTTGCCGCAGAGCGGAAGCCTCGGCCGCGAAGGACCGCTGCGCCTCGACGTACTCGGCCTTCCCTGCCGCAGTCTCGATGCGGATGGGTTCGTAGCCCCAGTCGGCGAGGTCGTAGGGCGACGCCTTCATGTCCATCTCCCTGACGCGCCACGCGAGCTCGAAGCAGTCCATCAGGAGCTCGCCCGGCACCGCCGGACCGAGCTTGTAGGCCCACTTGTAGAGGTCCATGTTTGCGTGGAGGCAGCCGGGCTGCTCGAGGTGCCGCTGGGTCTCGCGGGTGGGCTGCAGCTCGTTCCGCGGGGCGGCGTCAGGGGTGTAGAAGCGGAACGCGTCGAAGTGGGTGCAGCGGATCTTATGGTCCTCCACCACCTGATCCGTCCCCTCCGCCCCGAGTCGCAGCGGCAGGTACTCGTGCCGGATCCCGAACTTCTCCGAGTGGTACACCATGGCCCATTCGTGAAGCCCGAAGCACCCGAATTGCGCGGGCCGCGACGCCGTCCCCCGCAGGATGGTGTCGCAGAACCGCACCGTCTCCTCGCGCTCGCCGAGGTAGGCGGCGGCGTCGAGCACGACGGCGGACGTCCGCTCCGCGACCTCCGCCGCCTCCCGCTCGGCGTCCGTGAGGGGGCGGTAGTGCTTCCACCCCGCACGGGCGACGGCGGCGTCCCCCAGGAGCGCGACCCCCGCGCCCGGGTGCCAGCGCCCGAGCTGCCCAGGTTTGTGCGTGTAATACGTGAAGAGGAAGTCCTCGACGGGGTGCTTCTTCCGCGCGTTCCGCCGCTGGACGAACGGCTCCGCGAATCGTGCCGCCCGCGCGGCGTGGGCCTGGGCGCGCGGGAGCCAATCGTCCTCCGGGAGGGCGACGAGAGGTACGACGGCGGGCGCGGCCTGAGCGGAGAAGGGCACCGATCCATTATCCCCGCTCGTCAGGTTCCCCAACTTTTGGGCCTTCCTCACCAGCTTTAAGCTTCAATCCGCGGCGGGTTGCTCGAGTTCACCTGCGGGTCGCACCGTCGTCGTTCTCAAAGCTGGGGAAGTTGGGCGCGTCTCTGGGGACGTCGGCCAAGGGACCGTGCCGTTCAGGTCCGGACAAGGGTCCTCAGGAGCTTGAGCACCACCGACAGCGACGTGATGCTGACCGGTCCGGGACGGATGACCTCCGCGAGCGAATCCTTGATCCTGGCCAGCTGCTCCTGATGCCCGCGCTCCCATTCGATGATCCGGTCAGCCGGGTCGGCGAACAGGGCGTGCTCGGCGTGGCCGGTTGTCTGCATCACTGCGATCGTGATGTCGGCGACCACGGAGTACACGTCGTCGCGCAAGGCCGCCCTGGCGAGCGCCTCCCACCGGTCCTCGCGGGGCAGGTCGGTGATGCGCAACAGCAATTGTGCTGCCCGGAGCCGGGAGAACACGGCCCAGTAGAGGTCAGCGATCCGCTCGACAGGCTCGTCGACCTGCTCGGAGATGAGCGAGATGTCCAGGAGCCCGAAGCTCTCGAGGATGTCGGCCGCTCGGCGGGCCATGTCGTGAGGCAGCCCGAGAGCGTCCCAGTACGCCAGCCGCGCCTGAACCCGGTCGGTGTCTTCCCCGAGGAGGTAGTCCGCGGTCGAGGTGCGCAGCCGTTCGAGGGTGGGCAGGATGCGGGCGAGCGCTTGGTGCAGGGGTTGGTCGCGGTGGTCGTGGGTGACGTACCAGCGCGTTGCGCGGTCGAGGGTCCTCCGCATGTGAACGGCCAGTTCGGCGGCGTGTTCGCTGGGGAACTCGGGCGGCAAACCGGCGACGCGATCCACGAAGCCCTGGAGGTCGTAAGCCTCCCGCGCCACGATGAATCCTCTGGCGACGGCGGCTGGGGTCGCCGTCGTCTCCTCGATGGCCCGGAAGGCGAAGGTGATGCCGCCGAGGTTGATGATGTCGTTGGCCAGGACGGTGCAGATGATCTGCTGGCGCAGCGGGTGGGTGGGCAGGTCGGGGCCGAAGCGTTCGACGATCTGGCGGGGGAAGTAGTCCTGGAGGGTGCGGTCGAACCAGGGGTCGTCGGCGAGGTCGGTCTCGCCGAGTTCGCGGGCGAGTTCGATCTTGGCGTAGGCGGCCAGGACGGCGAGTTCGGGAGCGGTGAGGCCGTGGCCGGCAGCGAGGCGGGCGTGGAGCTCGGCTGTGGTGGGCAGGGCCTCGAGGGTCCTGTCGAGGTCGGCGGCCTTCTCAAGCCAGTCCATGGCACGTTCGAAGCCCGGGCTCCAGTTCAGCACGAGGGCCTGGTCATTGCGGAGCAGGGTGTTCTGGTCGCGGTTGTTCTTCAGCACGTGGGCGGCAACGTCGTCGGCGAGGGAGTGCAGCAGGGGCGCGCGTTCGGCGGGGTCGAGTTTCCCGGCGGCGATCATGCGGTCCAGGAAGATCTTGATGTTGACCTCGTGGTCGGAGCAGTCCACACCGGCGGAGTTGTCGATCGCGTCGGTGTTGAGCAGGACCCCGTTCAGGGCGGCCTCGACACGGGCGCGCTGGGTGAGTCCGAGGTTGCCGCCCTCGACCACGACCCGGGCGCGCAGCTGGGCGGCGGTGATGCGGATGGCGTCGTTGGCCTTGTCCCCGACCTGAGGGTTGGCCTCGGCGGTGGCCCTGACGTAGGTGCCGATCCCGCCGTTGTAGAGCAGGTCCACCGGGGCGGAGAGGATCGCCTGGATCAGCTCGTGGGGTGGCATGGCCGCCGCCGTGCCGGGGATGCCGAGGGCCGCCCGCACCTGAGGAGTGAGGGGGATGGACTTGGCGGTGCGCGGGTAGACGCCGCCGCCTTCGCTGATCAGGGCTTGGCTGTAGTCGGCCCAGGAGGAGCGGGGGAGGTCGAAGAGCCGCCGCCGTTCCTTGAACGAGAGTGCCGGGTCGGGGTCGGGGTCCAGGAAGATGTGGCGGTGGTCGAACGCGGCCACCAGACGGGTGTGCTCGGAGAGGAGCATGCCGTTGCCGAACACGTCCCCCGACATGTCCCCGATTCCGACGGCGGTGAAATCCTGGGTCTGGCAGTCCACCCCGAGCTGGCGGAAATGGGCCTTGGCGGATTCCCAGGCGCCGCGGGCGGTGATGCCGAGGCGCTTGTGGTCGTACCCGATGGAGCCACCGGACGCGAACGCGTCCCCGAGCCAGTACCCGTACTCCGCGGCGACGGCGTTGGCGGTGTCGGAGAACGCGGCGGTGCCCTTGTCCGCGGCCACGACGAGGTACGTGTCGTCCTCGTCGTGCCGCACGACCCGTTCAGGGGGCACGATGCGGCCCTCGGGCAGGGCCAGATTGTCCGTCACATCCAAGAGGCCGCGGATGATGTCCCGGTAGGCCTCGGTGCCCTCGGCCAGCCACGCTCCCCGGTCCGTCTCGGGGTCGGGGAGCCGCTTGGGGTAGAAGCCGCCCTTGGCCCCGGTGGGGACGATCACGGAGTTCTTCGCGATCTGGGCCTTGGCCAGGCCCAGGACCTCGGTACGGAAGTCCTCCCGCCGCTCGGACCACCGGATGCCGCCGCGGGCAACCGGCCCGAAGCGCAGGTGCACCCCTTCCACGCGCGGGGAGTAGACCCAAACCTCGAACCGGGGCCGCGGGTACGGGGCCCAAGGCAGGTGGGAGGGCTGGAGCTTGAAGCTCACGAATCCCCGCCCCCGGTAGAAGTTCGTCCGAGTGGTGGCCTCGATCAGGCCCAGGAACGTCCGCAGCAGCCGGTCCGCGTCCAGGGAGGCCACCGCCTCGATCGCCTCCAGCGCCGCCGCCCGCGCGCCCCCGGTCTCCCGCAGCCGCTCCGCCGGGCGCACCTTCGGATCGAACCGGGCCCGGAACAGGCCTAGCAGCGCGTGCGTCGCCTCCGGATTCCCCAGCAGTGCATCGATGATGAAGTCGTACGAGTTCGTCGTCCCCAGCTGCAGCAGATACTTCGCGCACGCCCGCAGGATCGACACCTGCCGCCAGTCCAGGCCCTCTCGCAGGATGAGGGCATCGAAGCGATCGGATTCGGAGTCGCCACGCATTGAGGCATCGAATCCCTCTGCGAGGAGAGAGCTGGTCGCCCCCGGATCCACTCCCCGTGGATAGGTGACGCCCAGGTCGTAGAGGAACAGCGGGCCAGCGTTCGCGCGCCGGATCTCGAACGGCCGCTCGTCCTGCACCTCCAGTCCCAGATTGTGGAAGAACGGCAGGATGCGGGTCAGGCTCGGCGCGCTCGTCAGATACAGCCGGATCCTGGCTCTGCTCCGCGTCTGAGCCAGGGCCGAAGTTGGGGCCGAAGTCGGGCCCGAAGCCTCGGCCCGCATGACGGCCAGAAGCGGATCTCCCAGCGGCCTCCCACCGGTGCCGTCCAGGTCGAACTCTTCGAACCGCCGAATGTCCTCGACTGCGTCCTCGGGCTCAAGCTCCGCGCGGTAGCTCGCCGGGAACGCGTCCGACCACAGCGGCGACAGCCGCGCCGCCCGGGACGCCGGAAGCTGGGCCCGGAGCGCTTCGTCCAAGCCCTCGCCCCACGTTCGTGTGGCCCGCACGAGGCTCTTCTCGAGCGTCGGCGCGTCGACGTCGGGGGATGAGCCCTCGGACGGCATCAGGAGGCGGAAGAAGACTCGCGCCAGGAGGCCTTCGCTCAACCGAACGTCGAATTCGAGGGAGGCAGGCCGGAATGCGTGCCGGAGCTCCTGTTCCATGCGCAGCCGGGCCGCGGTGCTGTATCGGTTCCGCGGCAGCAGGACCAAGGCCGTCACGAGCCGCCCGCGAGGATCGGGACGCAGGAAGAGCCGCGTCTGACGGCGCTCCTGCGCCCGGAGGATCTCGCTGGCGAGACGGGCCAGCCCCGGGACGTCGATCTGGAACAGCTCGTCGATCGGGAAGGACTCGAGCGCCGTGAGCAGCTCGGTCGACTCGTGCGAGCCGCGCGCGAACCCGAGGAGTTCCTGGACGGCGGCGACCTTCTCCCGCACCACCGGAACCCGCCGCAGCGACGGTCCCGCGGCCCGCAGGGCGAATAGCCCGACGAAGCGGCGTTCACCCTGGGTAGCCCCATCCGGAGCGAACACTTTCAGCCGCAGCTCATCCAGGTACCTGGGGCGTTCCACCGAGGAACGGAGCTCCGATGTCACGAGTGAGAGGACTTGGTCCGAGCCGTCCGGCAGGTCGTCGTGCTCGGGAGGGCGATGCCGGCGCAGCAGACCCAGCCCCGAGCCGGGCCGTCGCTTCAAGACCTCGCGGCCCTCCGCCGTCGTCCGTTCGTAGTCGCAGGCGCCGAGGAGGATGAAGTTGCCGCGGTCCATCCACGCGAGCAGCTCGGCGAGCTGGTCGGCGGGCGGCATGCCGGCGCTGGGGAGGGTGTCCAGGGTATCGACGGCGGACGCGAGTCGGTCTCGGAGCGCACCCGCATCTTGGGCAACGGCGCGCACGTCCGCGATGATCCGCTCGAGGCGCAGCCGGAGCTTCTCGGCGCTCGCCTCGTCAGGCAGCCTCGGGATTTCTGCTGCGATCCAAGCTTCGGCCCGATCCCCGTCCTCTCGGCCGGGGTGTCGGTCGCGTGTCGGCGGGCCCACTGGCAGCCCAGATCGGCGCGCAGCGCGGCGGACGCCCAGCAGTTCGTGGTTGGCCGCATCGCGCGACACCACCAGGATCGGATGGATCAGGAGTCGGATGCTTGCGTCGTGTCGCGTGAGTTCCGCGGTCACCGAGCGCACGAGGTGCGGCAGGTCGTCCGCGACGACGAACACCACGCCGGCCTCGCGCTCATTGACGACGGCGACCCTCGCCTCCCCGGGTGCCCGCACCGAGGCGAGGGAGAGATGCGCGCGGGCCCTGTGCTCGAGGACTTCCAGACTGTAGTCCTGGAGGTCCTCGACGGCCACGTGCTCGTAATAGTCGGCGAGGAACTCGTCGTCCGTCTCGAGTGGACCGTCCACACTTCATGATGGTCACGTCGGTGCGCAGCGTCCAGAGGACGTGGGATCAGGTGCGGCTGGCCTGGGCTGCGGAGATGAGCTTCATCATCGACTGGTGCAGCTCAGACGCGTCCTCCCGTGTGATGCCGAGGCGCGCCATCATGGTCGGCGGGACGCCGAGGGCCTTCTCCCGCAGCTTCCGTCCCTTGTCGGTGAGGGCCACGTCGAGTGCTCGCTCATTCCCGGCCTGCCGCGAGCGGGTGACGAGGCCGGCTTCCTCGAGGCGCTTGAGCAGCGGCGTGACGGTGGCCGGTTCGAGCAGGAGCGCGTCGCTGACGTCGCGGACGGTGCGCGGGCTGCGCTCCCAGAGCGCCAGCATCACGAGGTACTGCGGGTGGGTGAGTCCCATGGGCTCGAGGACCGGTCGGTAGGCTGCGACGACGCTCCGGCTTGCGACGCTCAGCGCGAAGCAGAGCTGCCGCTCCAG
This sequence comes from Sinomonas gamaensis, assembly GCF_005876955.1. Taxonomy (GTDB): domain Bacteria; phylum Actinomycetota; class Actinomycetes; order Actinomycetales; family Micrococcaceae; genus Sinomonas; species Sinomonas gamaensis. The sequence continues at coordinate 129,452 of NZ_SSCL01000009.1, read as the reverse complement.
CAGCAGGTCGTCCTCCGCACGCAGGTCGTTGTCGACGCTCACGCTGAACTCCTCCATTAGTTAGTGCACTAATAATCAGGGTACTATGAATGCGCACCCGAGGATGAAAGGCGGAAGACATGGCCGAGGAGAATTTCGCGCAGCGATTCATGCGCGTCACGGGGAAACTCCGATACTTCTTCGGCCCGGCTCACCGCGGCACCACCGAGGGCGAGATGACGGCCGAGAACAAGGCCCTGCTGGCTCAGCGAGAGGCTGAGGCGCAGCAGTGGGAGACCGTCACGCGGCCCGATGGCAGCACCTACGTGGTCCCCAAGGACCCGGAGGATCGCTCCTTGCGTTGATCGGCCTCTGAGACTTGCGTCACCTCCGGCGTAAAATGACCGGTGCGGGAGGGGGTGATGACATTGCCCGATTCGCAGAAGAAGAGCGAGCACGCACGCGAGGCTGAGCACCGCATGCTGAACAAGTTCATGCACGCGGCGGAGCACGCTGCAGCCGTGTGGGGCCCCGCGGCCCATGGTGACCCCGACGCCCCTGTGGTGCACAAGCACGACGCCTTCGAGGACGCGTCCGAGGAAGATCTCCGAGGCTTCGAGATCGTCACGGATTCGGAGGGCCACCATTACGCCGTGCGGAAGAACCCCTGACTGCCTGCTAAGAAGCCTCAGCAAAGACAAACGGACGACGGCGGGTGCGCACCCGCCGTCGTCCGCCTTCCTGTGCCCATCGGCACCCGGGCGAGGCTCAGCGGCCGGTGCCGCCGTAGACGGTTGCCTCGGTCTCGGCGTCGAGCTCGAACGCGCTGTGGATCGCCCGCACTGCGGCGTCGAGCAGGTCGGCGCGGGTCACCACGGAGATGCGGATCTCCGACGTCGAGATCATGTCGATGTTGATCCCGGCATCCGAGAGCGCCTTGAAGAAGGTGGCCGAGACGCCGGGGTGCGAGCGCATGCCCGCTCCAATGAGCGAGAGCTTGCCGATCTCGGCGTTGTACTCGATGTCTTCGAACCCGATCTCGTCCTGGGCTGCCCGGAGCGCGTTGAGCGCGGTGGCGCCCTCGATGATCGGAAGCGTGAACGAGATGTCCGTCTTGCCGCGGCCGAACGTCGAGACGTTCTGCACGATCATGTCGATGTTCGAGTTCGCCTTGGCGATCACCTGGAAGATCGCGGCCGCCTTGCCCGGGATATCGGGAACGCCGACGACCGTGACCTTGGCCTCGGAGCGGTCGTGCGCGACACCGGAGATGATGGGCTGTTCCAAGGCGACTCCCTCGCTGATCTTGATCTTGTCCTCGGGGGAGGGCAGCACCCACGTCCCCTCGTTGTGGCTGAAGGAGGACCGCACGTGCAGCGGCACTCCGAAGCGGCGCGCGTACTCGACGCAGCGCAGGTGGAGGATCTTCGCGCCCGAGGCGGCGAGCTCGAGCATCTCCTCGCTCGAGATCGTCTCGATCTTCTTCGCGGACGGCACTACGCGCGGATCGGCGGTGTACACGCCGTCGACGTCGGTGTAGATCTCGCACACATCCGCCTCGAGCGCCGCCGCAAGCGCGACCGCCGTCGTGTCCGAGCCGCCGCGGCCTAGGGTCGTGATGTCGTGGCTCTCGCGGCTCATGCCTTGGAACCCCGCGACAATTGCGATGTTGCCCTTGTCCAGCGAGGTGCGGATGCGGTGCGGGTCGACGTCGATGATGCGTGCCTTGCCGTGCGTCCCGTCCGTGATCATGCCCGCCTGGGAGCCCGTGAACGACTGGGCTTTGTGGCCGAGCTTGTTGATGGCCATCGCCAAGAGCGCCATGGACATGCGCTCGCCGGCGGAGAGGAGCATGTCCATCTCGCGGGCAGGTGCACTGTCCGTGATCTCCGCGGCCAGATCGAGGAGCTCATCGGTCGTGTCGCCCATGGCAGACACGACGGCGACGACCTCGTGGCCCGCCGAGCGGTAGTCCACAATGCGCTGCGCGACCCGCTTGATGCCCGCCGCGTCCGCGACGGACGAGCCGCCGAACTTCTGGACGACGAGTTGCTTGGCGGGCAGCACAGGCGGAAGCGACATGCGGGCACACTCACAGTGATGTAGGAAGGGATAGGCAATCGCCCCACATTCTATCGGAGCGTCGAAAAGCGCCTAAACCAACTCCGGATAATGAAGCCGCGCCGTCTCCGGGTGGGCGCGCAGCCAGCCCTTGAGGACGTTCTCGCCGTACACGGACAGCATGGGGTTGTTCGGGTCGTCCGAGACGCCGCGGGCCTCGGCGGCGAGTTCAGCGGGAAGGATGACCTTGTCCACCTTCGCGTCAAGGCGCGGGGACCAGAAGAACGGGACCGAGTACCGGTCCACGTTCGCGGGCGGAGCCGTGACACGGTGGATGGTCGCCATGAGGTACCCGTCGGTGGCGACCTCGAGCATCTCACCGAGGTTCACCACGAGGGCGCCCGGCGTCGGCGGGACGTCGATCCATTCCTCCTGGCCGTACGGCTGCACCTCGAGTCCGCCCACGGAGTCCTGGAGCAGGAGCGTCACGAAGCCGTAGTCCGCGTGCGAGCCCACGCCCTGGTCGCCGGCCTCCGGGACCACGCCGCCACCCACGTAATGCACAAGCTTGCCCATCCACGCCGGCGTACCCGAGAACTCGTTGTCGAAGTAGTCCTCCGGGAGGCCGATCGCCACCGAGATGGCCGACAGCAGTTCTGCTCCCACCTGTGACATCAGCTCGGCCCACTCCATGGCGGCCTTCTCGAGGGCCGGGAAGTTCGCGGGCCACTGGTTGTGACCCTGAAGGCGTAGGTAGGGCTGGTCCGCCGGGACGCTGTCGAGGGGCTCCCGGTCGGGGCCGTAGTCGATCTGCTCGCGCGAGTCGGCGCGGCCCTGCGTCACCTCGGTGCCGAGGCGGGTGTAGCCACGGAACTGGGCCGATGACCGGTTGTCCAGCGCGAGGCGGTCCTCGAGCGGGAGCTTGAAGAACTCGGCGACCGTCTTCAGGAGTTCCTGGTCCTGCCCGGGGCGCCCCCCGTAGCCCACGACTTGGAAGAACCCGACGTTGTGCGCCGCATCCCGCAGCGCGTCGATGAACTCGGGGGTGAACGAACCGTTCTCATCCCTCGCGGTAGCCAGATCGAGGACGGGGACTGACGTGCGTGGTGTGCTCATGCCTTCCAGCATGCTCCCCATCAAGATGGCGTCGTAACGTTTTGTCACACGTCATCTGGCGTCATCTTGGCCCGATTAGCCGATAGCGCTGCGGCGTCCCTCGAACGCACGGCCGAGCGTGATCTCGTCGGCGTACTCGAGGTCGCCGCCCACGGGCAGTCCGGAGGCGAGGCGGGTCACCTTGATGCCGATGCTCTGCAGCATTCGGGCGAGGTAGGTCGACGTCGCCTCGCCCTCCAGATTCGGGTTGGTCGCGATGATGATCTCCGTGACGGCCTCATCGTTGAGGCGGGTGAGGAGCTCGCGGATGCGGAGCTGGTCCGGCCCGATTCCCGCGATGGGGTTGATCGCGCCTCCAAGGACGTGGTATCGGCCCCGGAAGGCTCGCGTGCGTTCGACGGCGAGCACGTCCTTCGACTCCTCGACGACGCAGATGACGCTCGGGTCCCGCCTCGGGTCCCGGCAGATTGCGCACGTCTCCTGCTCGGACACGTTGCCGCAGATCTGGCAGAACTTGACGCGTTCCTTCACCGCGGTGATCGCGGTGACGAGCCGCTTCATGTCGTCCGGATCGGCCTCGAGGATGTGGAAGGCCAGCCGTTGAGCCGACTTCGGTCCGATGCCGGGGAGCCTTCCGAGCTCGTCGATCAGATCCTGGACTGCGCCTTCATACACCCCCTAACGCTACCGCCTCGCGCTCCTGCCGGAGCACGCTGCTACCGCGGAGGGATGACCGTGCCGTCCAGCCCGCGCTCCTCGATCAGCTTCCCGCCGAGAATCCGCTCCACGGCGGCACGGCCGAACAGACCGGAGGCCTCGATCGTCTCATCGTCCGCGCTGGGGATGTCCTCGACGATCGGCTGCTTCTCGCGCTCCACCGTCCGAACGGGCGCCGACGATTCCACCTGCTGGGCGGCCCGCCTGGACAGGCGCTGGTACATGCTCAGACGCTCGCCGCCGCCGTCCGTCTGCGGAGGGCCCTGCCGCTCCGGGGCGGGCGGCTGGGCCGCCGCGGGCGCGTACGACGGCGGCGCTGCGGCGGGTGCCGACCCCTCGGGGGCGCTGTCATTGGCTTGTTCGCCGCGCGCGGTGTTCGGCTGGTTCCCTACGGTCCAGACGCCCGGCGACGATTCCTGCGCGTAGGCCCACGGGTCGCGCGACGCGGTCTTGGTCTCGGGTTCGTCACGGCTCTTGGGCGCGGGCCCGGGCTCGGGCTTGCGCGCGGGCGCGCTGGGAGCGGGAGTCCGCCGTGCGCCGGTGTCCTCTGGCAGAGGTTCGTCCCAGTCGGCAGGGGGCTCCTCGTCGGCATAAGGGATGTCGGCGTAGGGGTCCGCCGATCGCGAAGGCTGAGCTGTCCCGCGCGGAGCTGCCTCCGCCTCTCGGGGTTCCGAGGGGGCTGGTTCTGGTTGGCCGGCTTTGGGCCGAGGCGGCTCTGTCGCTGGGACCGTGGGCACCGGGGCATCAGAAACCGGAGCCGCAGGGGCAGGGGCAGGAGGCGCAGGGGCAGGGGCAGGGGCAGGGGCGGCGGGCGCGGGGGCGAGGCCCCAGGCGATATCGGCCTCCGAGGGTGCGGCAGGCGGGGTTGGGGCCGTGGGTGCTGCCGACGCCGATGGCCGCGCCGGGGCGGGCGAAGGGGACGCCGGAGCGCTTGTGCGCGCGCGGGAGTCCGTGGGTCTTTCAGACGGTGCTTTTGGGCCCGCCTCAGCCCCTCTCGCGGGAGCGGGAGAAGGACCGTTGCCGCCGACTGTCGCATCGACCTGAACGTCGACACCGAGCACCTGCTGAACGGCCTTCCGCACATTGTCGGGATGATCGCTGCGGGTGAACGAGTTGACTGAGCCGGAATTTGCGAAGGCGAGGGTGAGGGTCTTCCCGTCGAACCCTGCGATGTTCGCGTTCTGGCTGACCAGAATCCAGGTGAGGCGCTTGATCGACGTGAGGGCGTCGAGGATCTCCGGCCACGCGCGGCGGAACATCTCGACGCTCCCGGCGCCGCCGCTCGTCGCGCCCTGTGGCGCCGAGGTCGGGGTGGGCGCCGCCGAGGTCGGGCCCTGTGCCGCCGAAGTCGGTGCGGGTGCCGCCGAGGTCGGGCCCTGTGGCGCCGAGGTCGGGGCGGGTGGCGCCGACATCGGTGCCTCCTCACGCACCGCTCCCTGAGGAGGCGCCACGGGAGCAGGAGGCGCCACGGGAGCAGGAGGCGCTGCGGGAGCCGGGGGCTCCACGGGCGCAGGCGCCACCGGAGCCGCGGCAGCCGGCGCCGCCTCGGTGGGGGCCGTCGTCTGGGGCTGCTCGAAGGAGAGCCGCCGTTCGAGCCGATCGAGTCGCGCCGCCACGCCGTGATCGCCATCGGCGCCGGGCAGCATGAGCCGCGCACACAGGAGCTCGAGATGCAGTCGGGGCGAGGTGGCGCCGGTCATCTCGTTGAAGGCAGCGTTCGTCACGTCGGCCGCTCGCGAGAGCTCGGCGGCGCCGAGGGCCTGAGCCTGGGTCCGCATGCGCGCCAGCTGGTCCGCGGGGACACCGCGGAGAATCGACTCGGCGGCGTCGGGAAGGGCGCGCACGATGAGCAGGTCGCGGAAGCGCTCCAGCAGATCCTCGACGAAGCGCCGGGGGTCGTGCCCCGTCTGGATCACCCGGTCGACGGCACGGAAGACCGTAGCGGAATCGCCGGCCGCCACCGCGTCGATGACGTCGTCGAGCAGCGCCGCGTGAGTGTATCCGAGCAGCGCGACGGCGAGCTCATAGTCAATGCCGCGGCTGCCGGCTCCGGCCATGAGCTGGTCGAGCACGGACAGTGAGTCGCGCACGGAGCCGCCGCCAGCCCGCACGACCAGCGATAGCACGCCGGGTTCGACGGCAACATGCTCCTCGGCGCACAGCTTCTCGAGATAGGCCATGAGCGGCTCGGGCGGAACGAGCCGGAAAGGGTAGTGATGCGTGCGCGAGCGGATGGTGCCGATGACCTTGTCCGGCTCTGTCGTCGCGAAGATGAACTTGATGTGCTCCGGCGGCTCCTCGACGATCTTGAGCAGCGCGTTGAAGCCGGCCGACGTGACCATGTGGGCCTCGTCGATGATGAAGATCTTGTAGCGGTCCCGCACAGGGGCGAAGGTCGCGCGCTCGCGGAGGTCCCGCGCGTCGTCGACGCCGCCGTGGCTCGCGGCATCGATCTCGATGACGTCGAGCGACCCGGAGCCGCCGCGCGCCAGCTCGACGCAGCTCGGGCACACGCCGCATGGCTCCGGCGTCGGGCCCTTCTCGCAGTTGAGGCAGCGCGCAAGGATGCGGGCCGACGTCGTCTTGCCACAGCCGCGCGGCCCGGAGAAGAGGTAGGCGTGGTTGACGCGGTCCTTGCGCAGCGCCGTCATGAGCGGCTCGGTGACGTGCTCCTGCCCGATCACGTCCTGGAACGTGTCCGGCCGATACCGGCGATAGAGGGCAGTCGGAGAACTCACAGAGAAAACCCTACCAATCCGGACCGACACCGAAGCCGGTTATCCACAGGCATGAAAAGGCCCCTCATGCACCCGCCAGAGCCCACCTACCCTTGCTACCTTCCGGTCCTGGGGGAGTTCAGCAGGATGACGCCACATGAGGGGCTGGGTTTCATCTTAGCGGAGTTCCGCGCGGGCCTCGAATCGGCCGGTTTCAGCTCCCCGCCGAGGGGCTTGGCGACGGCGCGGGAGACTTTGCCGGCGCCTTCTGGATCGCTTGGGCGAGCTTCTGAACTTCCGGTCCGTAGGTTCCATTCAGCGCGTTGTCCTTGACCGCCTGCGCATCAGAGACCTCTTGGTCTGCTGCTGCGCCGGCGAGCGTCCAGAGGTCCTGCTGCATCTTCGCCGGCAGATGCCGGAAGGCAGCGGGGAAGCGGTTGACGGCGGCACGGGCAGCCTTCTGCGCGTTCGGGCCGTACTGGGCAGTGCCATCTTGGCGGATGATGACGGCGAGCACTCGCCGCAGTGCCGCCCGCGCCGGATGCTTCGCCGCCCCAGCTGCCGCCCCAGCGGCAGAACCACTGGCCGACGGCGACGGCGTGGCTGCCGCTGCCGGCTCCACGAGCGCGGCGGGCTGGGCGACATCGGGGGCGAGGTCGTCCAGCGAGGTGAGGCTCGCGAGGCTTTCGTCGTCGCCGGCGGCCTGCGTCGTGCTGTCGGCTGCGGCCTGCGGCTGAGCCTCTTGAGCGTGGAGGGCCACGGCGATGCCTCCTCCCGCGAGGAGTGCTGCCGCGAGCGTCGAGGCGATGCCCGCGGCCCAGCGGCGTCCGGATTTCCTGGTCTGGTTTCCTTCCATGGCGTCGATGGTGGCAGCGGTCCGCAAGCGCGGTGTTCGGCCCGTGTTCGAGGAATGTAAAGTCTCGCGTCGGTGCCCCTCGAGACTGAGCCGAGTGGCGTCGTCGTGCGCTTGAATGGTCCCGTGGACAACTCCGGCGAGGGGCGCGGGCTCGTGCTCGTGGTGGAGGACGAGCACGCCATCGCCGACCTTGAGCGTCTGTATCTGGCCCGCGCAGGCTTCGGCGTGCACGTCGAGCGCGACGGAGCCGCGGCGCTCGCGAGGATCCGTCAGCTGAGACCGGTGGCGATCGTGCTCGACGTGGGCCTCCCCGGGCTCGACGGCGTGGAGATCTGCCGCCGCCTCCGTGAGGAGGACGATTGGACGCCCGTCATCTTCGTGACCGCGCGGGACGACGAGGTGGACCGTGTGCTCGGCCTCGAACTGGGCGCTGACGACTACCTGACCAAGCCGTTTTCGCCCCGCGAGCTCGTGGCCCGGGTGCGAAGCGTCCTCCGGCGAGCCTCCGGACCCCAGGGACCGCGCATCCTCACGGTCGGACGGGTGCGTCTGGACCTGGGACGCCGCACGGTGGAGGCAGACGGCCTGCCTGTGCAGCTCACCGCCATGGAGTTCGACCTTCTGGCCCACCTCATGTCCCAGCCCGGCCGCGTGTTCAGCCGCGAGCAACTCCTCTCTGCGGTGTGGGGACAAGCGGACTATGGCGGCGGGCGCACGGTGGACGTGCACGTCGCGCAGCTCCGCGCGAAGCTCGGCGAGGCGAGCCCGCTGCGCACCACGCGTGGCGTCGGCTACAGCGCGTCGACGGACGGTTCGGCCGCGCCGTGAAGGCCTGGCTCCGATCGCTGTATGCCCGGGTCACCCTTGTGACGGCGGCTGTGGCCGCGGTGGCCACGCTCGTGGCCGGGCTGGTCGGCGCTCAGCTCATCCGCGCCGCGGCTGTCGACCAAGCCCGCACGAGTCTCGCGCGCGAGGCCCAGGCGCTCAGCGCTTCCGGTTCCGTGACGGACCTCGCGTCGTTGCGCGAGGTCGCGGTCGGCGAGGAGGGCCGCATCGCGCTCGTCGAGCCGGACGGGACGGTCACGGGGGCCGGCCGGCGCCTGGTGAGCCAAGCGGCGATCAAGAAGATCCTTGCGGGCCAACCGGTCTCTCAGACAGAAACCGTCGCCGCGACGCCGGTCGTCGTCGAGGCCCGGCCGCTCGCTTCTGGGGGCGGACTCGTGCTCGTGGAGCCCGTCTCGGCCGTCAACCAGGCAGCGGGCGCGCTGGTCACCCGGCTCCTCTGGGCGCTCGTCCTCGGGTTCGCGTGCGCCGTCCTCGGCGGTGCGCTGGTGGCACGTTGGGTCGCCAAGCCGCTCGTGCGTCTCGCGGGTGCGGCACGGCGGCTCGCCGACGGCGAGCGGGGCGTAGCGGTCGACGGCGGAGGCCCCACCGAGGTTGCGCAGGTGTCGCATGCGCTCGCCTCGCTCGACGCGTCGCTCGCGGCGAGCGAAGGTCGCCAGCGGGAGTTCCTCCTCTCGGTCTCGCATGAGATGCGCACGCCACTCACCGCCCTCCGCGGCTACGCCGAAGCGCTCGCGGACGGCATGATCCCGGAGGAGGACGTCCCCCGTGTGGGCCAGACACTGGGGTCCGAGGCGGGCCGGCTCGACCACTTCGTGAGCGACCTGCTCGAGCTCGCGCGACTCGAAGCGGACGACTTCCGCGTGGACGTTCAACCCGTGGACGCTGCCCTGATTCTGCCGGCCGTCCTTGAGGCGTGGCGCGGCGTGGCTGGGGCCGCCGGCGTGCGACTCCGCGTGGACGTTGCCGGACCGCTTCCGGTCCTCACCGACGCACGGCGCCTCCGACAGCTTCTCGACGGGCTCGTCGAGAACGCGCTGCGTGTCGCTCCCGCCGGCGCGCCCGTGGTGCTCGCCGGGCGGCGGGAAGGCAACGCCGTCGTCCTCGAAGTGCGCGACGGCGGTCCGGGCCTCAGCGAGGACGACCTCGCCCACGCTTTCGAGCGCGGCGCGCTCCGAGCGCGCTATGCGGGGGAGCGTGCCGTGGGAACGGGGCTGGGACTCTCAATCGCGCACCGTCTCGCGTCCCGTCTCGGCATCCAGCTCACGGCTGGTCGCGCACCGGAGGGGGGCGCGTGCTTCTCGCTCAGGCTTCCGACGGCAGGCTGATGTCAACGGGGAACGTCATGAACGCGGGCGTTTCATATGGATGTGCCGCGATGAGCGCGCTGACGATCCTGTTCCGCTGACCGCGCGGGTAGATCGCTTCGATGCGCGTCTCGGGGACCTGTTCCGGCTCGCCCACCGTTCCGATGGCAGGGCTCGCGCCCTGGAGGGGAGTGAAGCGTCCCATGCCGTCGACGCTGAAGCTGCAGGCCGCGTAGTTGCCGAGCCGACCAGCGCCCGCAGCGGCGAGCGCGCTGCGGAGGGCGTCGGCGTCCGGCGTCGGGACGTAGACCACAAGGCAGTCGAACTCCTCCATGCCGGACAGTCTGGCACGGGTCGATTCGGCGCTTCTGGGAACCTCGGGTATTCTAGAGTCTGCTCTGCACGGGGTGCTCGTTCGGGTACGGCTGTGCGCGGAGCAATCTGGAGGATTCGCCTAGCGGCCTATGGCGCACGCCTGGAACGCGTGTTGGGTTCACGCCCTCGGGGGTTCAAATCCCCCATCCTCCGCTTTCGTGGCAGAACACCCCCGGGCTTCGGCTCGGGGGTGTTCTGTCTTTCAGAGAGTGCCTAGGCCGTGGCGCAAAAGTGCACCTCTGCTGTCAGTTGTTTGACAACCTAGAGAAGCGCTGTGTGACGCTGAGCAGTGCTAGCGGTAAGCCGAGGCTACGCCCAACAATGGAAGCATTCGGCCCATGGCGCAAGACTGATTGGGGAGTCGCGTGGAGCTGTCACAGCGTAGAAGCGGTCACATCGGCCGACGGGATTTCGTCCGCATCGTGATGCCCGTGGCATTCATCGTGGGCTGCGGAGCCACTCCCGCGTTTGCCGATTCGGGTGCCAGCGATTCGGTGAAGGCCGATCCCAACGCTGTGCTGGTCTTCGATCGTGCCGGGGTCAGTTCGATCCCCGCAGGCAATCACTCTGGTGCTGTAGTCGTCGCCTCCTCCGATCTCCCGCGTCCCGCTCAGGGGCAGCTCTATGCTCCTCTCGAGACGCTAGTACCCACTTCTCCCTTCGGCTATCGCATCAATCCCCTGACCGGGCAGCCGGGGGAGTTCCACTGGGGCCAGGACTTCGCCGCTGCCGACGGCACCAGGATCTACTCGGCCGACGCCGGAGTGGTGCGTGCCGCCGGGTGGCATCCGTGGGGCGGCGGCAACCGGGTTGAAGTCGACCACGGGAACGGCCTCGTCACCACGTACAACCACATGAAGGCCGCCGCGGTGAAAACCGGGGACAGCGTCGAGTCCGGGCAGGTCGTGGGTGTCGTGGGGCAGACGGGGAGCGCCACCGGGCCACACCTGCACTTCGAGACAATCCTGAACGGCCACTACGAGGATCCGATGCAGTGGAAGTTCCTGCCCCTCCAGCAGAAGAATCCCGTCGGCGACCTCACCCTCACGGACTACACGCCCAAGGACGGGCAGCCGGCACCGGGCCAGCCGACGCAGTGGAGCATCCCCACCCAGCTCAGCGAACCGGCTCCGAACGAGCAGATCCAGAAGGCGCCGGCTCCGACGCCGCCCGCACCTCCCGCTCCGGCGGCTCCGACGAAGTCCACCACGCCGAGCCCGTCGCCCTCGGGCACGGGAAGCTCTGCGGCGCCGTCGCCTACTCCGTCCTCGACGCCGACGTCAGCTCCGCCTCAGACGAGCACGCCTACCCCGACGCCTACGAGTTCCCCCACCGCCGCGCCGAGCCCGACACCGACGCCAACCGCCACGGCATCGCCGACGACTGCGGCCGCGTCGTCGCCCACGACCTCCTCATCGACGCCCGCGGCGACCGTCACCTCAACGCCAACGCCGGCCCCATGACCAGCGATGGCTCGGCGAACGGCCGCGGCTAGACTTGTCCGGTGACTTTGCACGAAATTCCTCTGACGCTCAATGACGGCACCGAGACGACTCTCGGCCGCTTCGAGGGCTCTGCTGTCCTGGTCGTCAACGTCGCCTCGAAGTGCGGCTACACGAAGCAGTACGACGGGCTCGAGAACCTCAACCGCACCTACCGCGACCGCGGGCTCGTGATTCTCGGCGTCCCGTGCAACCAGTTCGCGGGGCAGGAACCGGGATCTGACGAGGAGATCGAGGAATTCTGCCGCCTCAACTTCGGGGTCACGTTCCCGCTCGCCGCGAAGGCGAACGTTCTCGGGAGCGACCAGCATCCGCTGTACGCGGCTCTGACCCGTTTCCCGGCCGGCGACGAGCACGGCGAGAAGGTTCGGTGGAACTTCGAGAAGTTCTTGATCGATCCCTCGGGTGAGGTGGTCGGCCGGTTCCGGTCGGCGGTGACCCCAGACGCTCCGGAGCTCCTCGACGCCATTGAGGCGGCCCTTCCCGAGCGAGTACGCGCCTAAGCGGCGCAGCCTAGCGCGTGGCGAGCAACGCCTTGCGCCACTCGCGTAGGAAGGCCAGCCCGGCGTCGTCGTGAATTACCTCGGCGCCCAGCCCCAGATAGCCGGCGGTGAGGATGTCGTAGGGCTTCTGGGGGACGCCGTCCTCGGGCCGGACGTCCACGTGGGCAACCTCGTGGTCGTTGTGGTGCAGCCAGTCGGCCATCGCGTAGTCGGTGCGCGAATCGCCCATGGTGAACCAGGCCTGCGGGACGATCCCATCACGACCCAGCAGTTCGCATGCCCGGCTCGCGCCCAGATCCTTGCCTAGCCGCACCGACTCGATGTCCGTGGAGATGATGGTGGGGTCGACACGGAAGTCGACGGTGTCGTCCTGGCCGGGGGCATGGTGGTCCAGCCGAACGGCGCCGAGACCGCGGCGGGCCATCATCGCCATGGCGTCGGCGTCGAAATGCTCCTGCACCTCGCGATACCTGCTGTTGTGGACGTCGAGACGCTGCTCCACGGACACCATCGCCCGCTTCGTCTCGTCGAAGAACATGAAGTCTGAGTAGGACTCGGCTACGAGCTGCCGGATGTCGTCGGCGAAGTCGGACGGGACGGACAGTTCACGGTCCACGTGGACCGGACCCGCCCCTGAGCTGGTGAACGAGAACCACGTGGCGCCCTTCTCGCAAATGGCGTGCACAGTGAGGGAATCGGGCATCCCGGCTGCGGTCATGGGCTCCATGACCTGCTGTGCGATGAACGTGTCGGACCGCCCGGTGTTGAAGATCAGCGGGATTCCGGCCTCCCCCAGTTCCAGCAGGAGCGCGATGATTTCTTCTTGGACGGTTCGGGTGACGGGGCTCGCGATGGGTCCATCGACGTCGAGAAGGAGGGCAAAAGGGGGACGGGTCTCCATGAGCTCATTCTTTCAGCCCCAAGATGGGTTGCCGACGCGCGACGTGGGTAGGTAATCGGGGTGGCGGCGATGACTGGGTCCGGTCGGGCGGCGACCAAGAGCAGGCAAGCGCACCAGCGCATCCTCGATGCCTCGTTCGAGCTGTTTGCGAAGCGGGGCATTCGCGCGGTGGGCGTCGACGAACTCATCGAACGTGCAAATGTGGCGAAAGCCACGTTCTACAGCCATTTCCATTCCAAGGACGAACTCGTCCTGGCCTATCTCGAGCGCCTTCACGAAGCGCGCAGCAAGTCGATCGACGCGGCGATCCGCGCGACGGACGACGGCCCCACTGCGTTGCTGGCGGTCTTCGACGTGTTCGCCGAGGCGGTCAGGCCACACATCAACGATGGAAGTTCGTTCGTCCATGTGCTGCTCGAAATGGGCCCTGAGCATCCCCTGGGGCGGGCAAGCGCGGAATATCTCACCCGCACCCGGGAACAGATCGCGGCCCTGGCGCGCTCAGAGGGGCTGCGCGACCCGGAGGGGTTCGCGCGCAAGGTTCTCATCCTCCTCGAAGGGGCCGTGGTCGCGGCCGTCGAGGGGGACGAGGAAGGAGTCGAGCAGGCACGCCAGATGGGCGCGCTGCTCATCGGCCTGCACAGCGGGCCGACCAGTACTGGCGCGTAACCGTTCGGCCACAATCCTCCGGGGCGCGCAGTTCGGCATGACGCGTGAGGCAGCCGTGCCTACGCTAGTCGCGTGATCTTCAAAGCAGTGGGGGACGGGCGCCCGTATCCGGACCACGGGTACCACACGCCCAAGGACTGGGCCGCGCTTCCTCCGCGACCGGTACGGCTCGACGAGCTCGTCACGACGAAGCGGACCTTGGACCTCGAAGCCCTCCTCGCCGAGGATTCCACCTTCTTCGGCGACCTTTTCCCGCACGTGGTGCAGTACCGCGGGGTTCTCTACCTCGAAGACGGGCTCCACCGCGCACTGCGCACCGCCCTGCACCAGCGGACCGCGATCCACGCCCGCGTCCTGGACCTGGACGCCTGACGCGGAGGCATCACGGTGAGCCGGAAGCCCAAGGACCTCACGGTATGGCATGGGCACCACGTGGTCGACGGAAGCGAGCTGCGCTCGCAGTTCGCACCGGATCCCGACAGTCCGCGGCTGCTCCGCAGGATCTGGCACGGCTTCATGCTCACGCTGCTCGTGGCGATCGTCGTCTCGGGTGCTTGGACGGCGTGGGCGATCCTGACCGGCAACCTGGTTCTCCCGCAGGCGGCCCCTAGCGCGTCTGCGACGCTCGGCTGTCCCCAGGGCCCCTTCGACTACGCCGCGCCTGACTCGGTGCACGTCAACGTCTACAACGCGGCCGCGAAGGAGGGCCTGGCCCGTGCCGTCGCGGACCAGCTCGCCCAGCGGAAGTTCGCCGTCGGGAAGGTGGACAACGCGAAAGGGGCGGGTTCCACCTCTGCCCTCATCGTGTCGGGACCTGCGGGCGAGAGTGCAGCGTTCACGCTCCAGCGCAACGTCCCGGGGAGCGTCTTCTCTCTCGACTCGCGAGGCGACGCGAGCGTCGACCTCGTCCTCCTGCCCTCGTTCAAGCAGCTCCAGGAGGTCTCTCTCGTGGACCAGACTCCCGGGCCGCTGATGTGCGCGGGCGCCACGCAGAGCCCTCAGGTCCCGGTGACGCCCGCGCCCGGCTAGGCCCTCACGACGCGGATCGTCTTGACTGTCGGGTCAGCGGGGTCTGGCAGCACCATTCCGGCTTCCGCGCCCGTGCGGAGGTACTCGACCACGGCCGCGTTGATCCGCTCGCCGGGCAGGATGGCAGGAATTCCCGGCGGATACGGGGTGATCTGCTCGGCGGCCACGCGGCCGGCCGCCTCGTCTGCGGGCACAACCTCGACAGGTCCGAAGAACGCCTCCCGGGGCAGCATCACGGTGTCCATTTCAAGGTCCGCAGAACTCGGCAGGGATACCGGCGAGGGCGTGGGCAGCGACGGTGCTGCCTTGGCGAGGTCGGTCAGCGCCTGCACCAGACGGTCGGCCGTGTCGTCGTCGTCGGACTGGCTCAGGGTCGCTTCGATCCGTCGGTGGTCGTTGAGGCCGACGTCGACCCGCGGTTCAGCGCGGAGCCAGTCCGCGGCCTGATAGCCACTGATCCCCAGCTCTGCCACGTCGATGAGGACGTGCAGCGGGTCAAGGTCGTGCGACGCTTCGGCGCCGACCAGCTCCTCGGTCACCGTGTGCAGCCCGTCGATGGCGTCGATCTTGGTGCGCAACCCCCGGGCCAGGTCCAGGGCTCGCCCGAGAAGGTCGTGGCCGCGCTCGACCATCTGTCGCCGCCAGCCGTCGATCGCCGCGTAGAGCATGACGTTCGAGCTTGTCGTGGCAAGCAGGTCCGCGCACTGGGAGAGCCTGATCGGGTCCACCAGACCGCCCTGGAGGTGGTACACCGAGCCCTGTTCGAAGCCCATGCCCATCTTGTGCACGCTCGCCACGCAGATGTCTGCGCCGGCCGACATGGCCCACGTGGGAAGGTCCTCGTGGAACGGCAGGTGGGCCCCCCACGCCTCGTCGACGATCAGCGGCTTCCCGCGCCGGTGGCAGATCTCCGCGATTGCCGAAAGGTCCGCGCAGGTGCCGTAGGGAGTTGGACTGACGATGAGCGCGGCTGAGGCGTCAGGGTAGCGCTCCCACATTGCCTCAACGGTCTCCGCCGACGGCGGATGGGCGATGTGCAGTTCCTCGTCCCAGGTCGGCCGGATCCAGCGCGGCTGCAGTCCGGAGAGGATGAGCCCGGCCGTGACGGACTTGTGGGCGTCGCGGCCGATGAGGATTTCGCCTGATCCCCGGGTGACGGCGAGGATCGCCGCCTTGACCGAAAGCGAACTGCCGCAGGTCGAGAAAAAGGCATGCTCGGCGCCCACGGCGTCGGCCATCAGCTCCTGAGCCTTCTTGAGCAGCCCGCCGGAAGACTTGCGATCGTCGAGCCCGGCGGTGGCCAGCAGGTCGGAACGGAAGGGATCGAGGCCCAGTGCTTCGACCGTGCGCTCATCGGCGCCCCTGCCCTGCCTGTGCCCGGGTGGGGTGAACCCGTACCTGTCCAGGCGATGGTATTCGTTGATGCCGTCAAGGATCGGTGCCTCGCTGTGGTCCATACTCCAACCCTTACCCGGCCAGCCCCCGGCCCACCAGCGGGCGGTTTCCCTCAGGCCGACATGCGACGGCGGAGCCGGTCCAGGAGGCGGCGCAGGAGCCGGGAAACCTGCATTTGGCTGATCCCCAGCTGCTGGGCAATCTCCTCCTGCGTCAGCTCCTGGCCGAAGCGCAGCCGCAGCAGGCGGAGGTCTTGATCGGAGGCGCCCTCGAGAGCGCTCGCGAGGGCGTGCAGGGACTCGACGCGCTCGAAACCGGGATCTTCCGAGGCTGGGACGACGCTCAACCGGCGGCTCTGAGGTTCCCCCGGGTCGTCGGTGTGCTCGATCGTCTCGGGGACCATCGAGGCGTCGGCGATCTGGGCCTCGGCGACTTCCGCGACGCCGACGTTCAGCTCGCGGCTGAGCTCGAGGGTCGTCGGCTCGTGGCCGAGTGATTGGGCCAGACCGGGGCGAGCAGCGTTGACCTTCAGCCGCATTTCCTGAATGCCGCGCGGGGGGCGGACGATCCAGGACTGGTCGCGCAGGTAGCGCTTGATCTCCCCGCTGATGGTGGGCACGGCGTAGGGGACGAACCCGTGGCCCAGATCGGCGCGGTAGCGGTTGGCGGCCTTGATGAGTCCTAGCCGGGCGACTTGGCGGAGGTCTTCGGGATCGTGGCCCGGGCAGTGGAAGCGCCGGGCTACGGCATCGGCCACGCCCAAGTACTCGATCGCGAGATCGCCTGCGGCCTGCGCTCTGGCCAGGGTCTCCGGGGGTGCAGTCTCGGGAGGGGGCGTGGTCTCGGTCCACGGCCCCGAGAGCGTCTCGTCGATGGGGCGCACGGTCGCGTACAGAGGATGAACGAGAGTCATGGTGGTCTCCAAGCTGGGGCGAAGCGGAGAACCGAGAAGAAGCACCAAGTCGGCCCGTCCCAGTGGAGGTCGACTGCTGCGAGGCCTGAACCGAAACCGGCCAGATGCCTCGTGCCCCGAGGTCCGCGCAGCTCCTGCATGACTGCGCCTGTTCTCATGACGCTAAGAGCAGACAGACGATTCTGTCTACCCCTGAACGTATGTTCGAGCAGCAGAGCTTCTTAGGGTGTCAGAGGAGCTGGGAGCTTTCCTGTGCCCTGATGGGGCGGCCGTCCTCGTCGAAGCGTGCGCCCACCCCCAGTTGGATGAAGCGGACTGTGGCCTCGGTGTGCCGCGCGGTGTCAGCATCCCTGCGTCCGCGATCCGCGCTTGCGGCAAGGGATCCGAGGACGAGCTGGGCAAGCTCCTCGAGATCGGCCTGGGGGATGAAGCCCTCCTCCATGCACGAGAGCAGGATGTTGCGCAGCACGGTGTTGAGCTCACCGACGTGGTCGCCGAGTTTTGCGAACGACGACGGCGACAGCACCGCCCGCATAGCGGGCCCGGGCGGGAGGTGGCGCTGCGAGAGGTCCTCGACCTGCGCCCGGATGTAGACGGCGAGGCGGTCCACCGGGTTGTCGAGTTTGCGCAGCTCGTCCTTGAGCTCGCTCAGGAACCTGCCGGTCTCATCGAGGGCGTAGCCGATCAGCAGCTCCTCGATGTCGGCGTAGTAGTTGTAAACCGCTGTGCGCCCCACCCCGGCCTGACGCGCGACGTCCGTCATCGTGAGCCCCGGGAGGCCGCGCGTGAAGAGGAGCTCGCCGAAGGCATCGAGAATCCGACGCTGGGTGATGGCTCGTTGCGCGGCGTTCGATTCGGCCTGAATTCGGGGCATAACCACATTTTAGGTCGTTGTGTCACTAAAAGGGTGAGCACAAGCTGTGACTCGGCCAAGGACGACGACGGCCCCGCACCGCGCTGGCTGGGGCCGCCGTCGTCGTTGGTTCCTGGAGTCTGGTTTCGCTCAGGCGAAGGTCGCCGCGTCGATGACGAAGCGGTAGCGGACGTCGGAGGAGAGCACCCGCTTCCACGCCTCGTTGATGTACGAGGCGTCGATGAGCTCGGTGTCCGGGACGATGTTGTGCTCGGCGCAGAAGTCGAGCATCTCCTGGGTCTCGCGGATTCCGCCGATGCTCGAGCCGGCGAAGGAGCGGCGGTTGCGGAAGAGCGTGAAGACGGTCACCGGGAGGGGCTCGGCCGGGGCGCCAACGTTCACCATCGTGCCGTTCCTGCGGAGGAGCCCGAGGTAGGCGGCGAGGTCGATCGGTGCAGAAACCGTGTTGACGATGAGGTCGAAGCTGTTCTTGAGCTCCTCGAACGTCGTCGCGTCCTCGGTGGCGAAGTAGTGGTCCGCGCCCAGGCGGAGGCCGTCGTCCTTCTTCGACAGGCTCCGGGAGAGCACGGTGACTTCGGCGCCCATGGCGTGGGCGAGTTTGACTGCCATGTGGCCCAGGCCGCCCATGCCGACGACGGCGACCCGCTTCCCGGGTCCGGCCCCCCAGTGGCGCAGGGGCGAGTAGGTCGTGATCCCGGCGCACAGGAGTGGGGCGGCGGCGGCGAAATCGAGGGACTCGGGAACGCGAAGAACGAAGTCCTCGTCCACCACCACATGGGTGGAGTAGCCGCCCTGGGTGATGGTGCCATCGCGATCGACGCTGCCGTAGGTGCCGACGTTGCCGTTGAGGCAGTACTGCTCCTCTCCGGCGAGGCAGTTCTCGCATTCCTTGCAGGAGTTGACCAGGCAGCCGACGCCGACCCGGTTGCCTACCGCGTGCTTGGTCACCTCGGAGCCGACCTCCGCGACGAGCCCGACGATCTCATGCCCTACGACGAGCGGGTGCTTCACGGGTCCCCACTCCTCACGGACGGTGTGGATGTCGGAGTGGCAGATGCCGGCGTACCTGATCTCGATCAGCACGTCTTTCGGGCCGACGTCCCGGCGGGTAATGGTGACCGGCTCGAGAGGGGTGTCGGAACTGGGGGCTGCGTAGGCGTTGACGGTGAGCAAGGGTTCTCCTTGAGTCGTTGGTCTTGCCCTTCCATCCAACCCGGTGCGGGCGGATCCAACGAGGGCTCTGATGATCCGGGGTCTGGCAGTACCCCTTTCACCCCTGTACCCGGTGGAGGGGATAGGCAACGAAGGCGAAGCGGTCAGAGCCGGGGGACCAGCTGTTCACGTTCATCGTGCCTTGTCCCCCGAACAGCGCGTAGTTCTCGATCGAGGTCGGCCAATCCTCGGTTGAGACCACGTTCACGCGAACGTCGAGGTCAGCGGGGTGCCCGCGAGTTCCTGGTGGGAAGGACACGTAGGCGGCGAAACGGCCGTCGGGGGAGAGGTGCGGGAACCAGTCGACCGAACCGCTTTTCACCAATAATTCGGGAAGGCCGCCTTGGGCATTGATTCTGGCCAATTGCGCATGACCGGGGTCGGTGGTGAATGATTCGGTGTTGAAATAGATCCACGTGCCATCGGGCGACCATTCCGGACCGTCAAGGTGGCCGGGGCCCGTGTCGATTGTCCTGGAATTGCCCCCGGGAGAGGACGAACCGATCACGAGCCGACCGGGCTCCGAGAAGTCGGACATTTCAACCCAGGCGAGTTCGCCGCCGTCGGGACTGACGCCGTGGAGGAAGTGCCACACTCCGTCGTCCGCCGTGAGGCGCTCCACCGGGCCTCCGTTCAGGGCTCCCTTGTAGATCTGTCCGTCCGCGGCGGACATGTAGATGGATCTTCCGTCGGGCGAGAGGACGTGATCGTTGTTGATCTCGGGGAGGCGGTCGAACGGGACTTCGCGGAGATCAGCCGTGTCAACATCAATGGTCCAGAGAACGCCGTGGCCATTGACATAGAGGAAGCGCCCGTCGAGGGACCAATTCGGAGCCTCGAGCAGGATGTCGTCGGTTTCGAGGAGCAAAGTCGGGGTCCGCATTGTGGGGCCGCCGATCCAGACCTGAGAACGCTGTCCTGAGCGCAATTCACGATAAGAGTTCATGTGCTCTCTCCAAAAGGTGCGCCCTCCCAAACGGTTGCTGACGGCGCAACGACGGGGTCAAGCTTGGTTGCTGAAGGCGGCGTCGAAGGAGGCGGTGGAGGGGGCGAAGTCGAACTTCTTCAGGGCCGTGAGGGCTTCGGGGGCGCCTTGGAGGCGGTCCATTCCGGCATCCTCCCATTCGATGCTGATCGGCCCGGTGTAGCCGATCGCGGTCAGGGCGCGGAAGGCGTCCTCCCAGGGGACGTCGCCGCGGCCGGCGGAGACGAAGTCCCAGCCGCGGTGGGGGTCGCCCCAGGGCAGGTGGGAGGAGAGGATCCCGGCCCGGCCGTTGCCCATGCGCATCCGGGTGTCCTTGCAGTCCACGTGGTAGATCCGGTCCGCGAAGTCGGAGATGAACGCGACCGGGTCGATGCCCTGCCACATCATGTGGGAGGGGTCCCAGTTCAGCCCGAACGCCTCCCGGTTCCCCACCGCCTCCAGGGCCCGCCGGGTGGACCAGTAGTCGTAGGCGATCTCGCTCGGGTGGACCTCGTGGGCGAAGCGGACCCCGCATTCGTCGAAGACGTCCAGGATGGGGTTCCAGCGCTCGGCGAAGTCCCGGTACCCGGCCTCGATCACCTCGGCCGGGACGGGCGGGAACATGGCCACGTACTGCCAGATTGAGGAGCCGGTGAACCCGACCACGGTGTCCACCCCGAGGGCGCGGGCGAGGCGGGCGGTGTTCTTCAGCTCCTCCGCCGCCCGCTGCCTGACGCCCTCGGGGTCCCCGTCGCCCCACACCCTGGAGCCGACGATGGCCTGGTGGCGGAAGTCGATCGGGTCATCGCACACGGCCTGGCCCTTGAGGTGGTTCGAGATCGCCCACACCTTCAGGCCGTGCTTCTCCAGGATCCCGAGCCGCTCGGCGATGTACGCCTCGTCGTCCCACCGCCACGCGTCCAGATGCTCGCCCGAGACGGCGATCTCGAGCCCGTCGTACCCCCACCCCGCCGCGAGCCCGGCGACCTCCTCCAGAGACAGGTCGGCCCACTGGCCGGTGAACAGAGTGAACGGGCGGGGCATGAGGTTCTTCTCCTTGCGTCGGTATCTGTACCCGAGTCGGTGTGGGGCGTCGGTATCTGTACCCGAGTCGGGGAGGGGGTCTACAGCTGGACGGCGGTGGACTTGGCGGCGGCGGATTCCTCGATCGCGGCCAGGACGCGCTGGACCTGCAAGCCCTCCTCGAACGACGGCGAGGGCGGGTTCCCGTCGCGGATCGCGAGCAGGAAGTCGCGCGCCTGGTGGACGAAAGTGTGCTCCCAGCCGATGATGTGGCCCTGCGGCCACCACGCGTCCAGATAGGGGTGCTCGGGCTCGGTCACCACGATCCGACGGAAGCCCTGCTCGGGCGCGGGGGCGGTGGCGTCGAGGAACTCGAGCTCATTGAGCCGCTCGAGGTCGAACGCCAGTGCCCCGTCCGTGCCGTAGACCTCGACCCGCAGCGAGTTCTTCCGCCCCAGCGCGACCCGGGAGGCCTCGACCGAGGCGATCGCCCCGCTGGCCAGGGCCAGCGTGGCCCAGGCGGCGTCGTCGACTGTGACCTCTTCCAGGGCACCGTCCCGTCCCGGCCGCTGTCCCACGAAGGTGTGCAGCCGGCCCGAGGCCTCGGTGACGGTGTCGGAGAGGAGGAACTGGACCTGGTCGATCGCGTGCGAGGCGATGTCCCCCAGCGCCCCGGACCCGGCCGTCTCCTTCCGCAGCCGCCACGTCATGGGCGACTCGGAATCGGCGAGCCAGTCCTGCAGGTACGCCGCGCGCACCTCCCGGACCGTGCCGAGCCGGCCGTCGGCGATGAGCTGGCGGGCGTAGGCAAGGGCCGGGACCCGGCGGTAGTTGAACCCGACCAGTGACTGCACTCCGCGGGCCCGAGCCGCAACGGCGGCGGCGACCATGGCCTCGGACTCGGCGAGGGTGTTCGAGAGCGGCTTCTCCACGAGCACGTGCTTGCCGGCCTCGAGCGCGGCAATCGCGATCTCGGCGTGCAGCCACCCCGGGGCGCAGATGTCCACGATGTCCACATCGTCCCGGGCGATCACCTCGCGCCAGTCGGTCGCGGACTCCGCCCACCCGTAACGGGCCGCGGCCTCCGCCACGGCCTCGGGGTCCCGGCCCACGAGCACGCGCTGCTCCACGGCGGGGACGTCGAAGAACGCCCCCACGTTCCGCCACGCCTGCGAGTGGGCCTTGCCCATGAACGCGTACCCGATCGCGGCGACCCCCAGGGGGCGGCCTGCCTGCTGAGGGCTCACGCGAGCACCCCGTCGAGGGTCGCCTGCTCAGGCGCCCAGTCCTCGGGCAGGGGAGCGGACGAAGGCGCCGAGCTGACGACGTCGGTGAACGCGCCGGACTCGATGGATTCCGAGACCGAGACCATGGTGTCCAGCACGTGGTAGGCGAGCTGGCCCGTGGCCCGGTGGGGGACGCCGGTGCGGATCGAGCGGGCCATGTCCAAGACCCCCATTCCGCGCCCGTTGGCCGGTCCCGTGGTGGGGACCTTGGTCCACTCGTGCTCGCCCGCCTTGCAAATCTCCAGGTCTCCGTCGAAGTAGTTCGGGTCCGGCAGCGACAGCGTGGCCTCGGTTCCGGTGATCTCCACGAAGCCCATCCGGGTCCGAGGGGATTGGAAGCTGAAGATGCTGTGCGAGGAGGCACCGGATTCGAACTCGGCCAGCGCGCTCACGTGCGTGGGGACCTCGACCTCGAATTCCTCGCCAGCCTTCGGCCCGGACCCGATCACCCGGGTGGCCTTCGCCATATTGCCCAGCGCCGCGACGCGTCGGATGCTGCCGAAGGTCTGGATGAGGGCGGTGAAGTAGTACGGACCCATGTCGAACAGCGGGCCAGCCCCGCGCTGGAACAGGAACGCAGGATTCGGGTGCCACGACTCCGGGCCGGGGGTCTGGAAGACCGTCTGGGCGGTGAGCGGGGTGCCGATGTCGCCGCGCTCGATCACGCGCCGCGCCGTCTGCAGGCCCGCCCCCAAGAAAGTGTCCGGGGCGCACCCGAGGCGCAGGCCGGCGTCGTCCGCCTCCTTCAGCAGACCCAGCCCGCTCTCCCGGTCAAGGGAGAACGGCTTCTCGCTCCACACATGCTTGCCTGCGCGGACCGCGGCGGTGGCGACCTCGACGTGCGCTGCGGGGATCGTGAGGTTGACGATGATGTCCACGTCGGGATGGTTGAGGGCCAGCTCCGGCGTCCCGTGCTCGGCGATCCCGTACTCCTCGGCGCGGGCCTTTGCCGCTTCGGGGAACAGGTCCGCGATCACATGGACCTTCAGGTCAGGGAACTTGGTCAGGTTGTCCAGGTACTGCTTGCTGATGACGCCCGCGCCGATGACGGCGACGCCCACCGGGCCGCGGCTCATCGCGCCGCCTCCGAGGTGCTTGCCGCGGCGGCGCCCGCTTCGAGATACCGCAGTGAGGCCGCGACGCCTTCGAAGATGTCACCGGAGTAGTCGTCGAACTCCACGACGCCGACCTCGAGGTTCTTCGCGGCGGCAATCACGCCCCAAATGTCGACCTCGCCCTGGCCTGCGGGAAGCTGGGCCTTCCTGTCGTCGTTCACTGGGCCGTCCTTGATATGGATGGCGACGACACGATCGCCCAGACGCTTGAGCAGCGCCACGGGATCTTCCCCGCCGACGGCGGCCCAGTAGGTATCCACCTCGAGGACGACCTCGGGGTCGAGCAGAGACGCGAAGTATTCGAGCGCCGTCGTGCCCTCGATCTTCGAGGCCAGCTCCCAGGCGTGGTTGTGGTACCCGACGCGGATTCCGTGCTCCGCGCCCTTCTTCGCTGCCGCGTTGAGCCGCTCGGCGGTGTCGCGGATCGAGTCGGCGTCCTGCCAGTGCTCTGCCGGGATGTATGGATCGATCACGGTGCCGATGCCGAGGCGCTTGGCCGCTGCGAAGATCTCCTCCTGATCCGACGAGAGCAGCGGGGCGTGGCCGGTGGGAGCCGTGATGCCGTTCTCCTCGAACGCCGCGGCGAACTCCTCGGCGCGCTCGGCGAACTTGTAGGGCTCGACTTGGGTGTAGCCGATCTCGGCGAGACGTCTGATGGCGCCGGGCAGGTCCTTTTCAATTGCGTCACGGACGGTGTAAAGCTGGACTGAATAGGCCATGGGGACAGTGTCCTCTCGCTGGAGTGAGTGGTCGAGACGATGACCGGCGGGACCGTGAGCTGCTTCACTTTGAGCCTAAAGACACTTTTGACGATTGGCAAGCAAAAGTCCTCCTATGTGGACAACCTTTAGCATGGTGGATTTGCGGAAGTGCCTGTGAAACACTGACCGTCATGGCTGACGAGCGACGCGGTGGGCGCCGAGTCTCCGAAGAGGCAACGCCCAGCGAGCAGATGCTCGCTGCGGCCATCTCGCGCACCGGCGACTTATTCCAGCTCTTGCGCGACGGAAAGCCGTGGACCCGGGCCGAATTGGCCATGACGACCGGGCTTGCCCGGTCAACGGTCGCTGGCAAGGTCGATCTCCTGCTGAATTCGGGCTTGATCGTCTCGGTCGGCGAGGCGCTCTCCAGTGGAGGCCGACCTCCGTCACGCTTCGCGTTCCACGCTCAGGCACGTTCAGTGCTCGCGGTCGACGTCGGGGCGAGCCACGTCCGGGTCGCCCTGACCGATCTCAAAGGCGAGGTCCAGGCCGAGGAGCGCACTGCCTTGCCGGTCGCAACGGGACCCGAGCCGGTCCTCGGTCACGTTGTGGAAGCGGGAAAGCGCCTTCTGGCCTCGTCGCGCAGACCCGAGAGGCTGCTGGCCGGCGTCGGCATTGGACTTCCCGGGCCCGTGGAACATGCAACGGGCCGACCCGTCAAACCGCCGATCATGCCCGGCTGGGACGGCTTCGACGTCGTCGGCTTCGTCCAGCGCGGCTTCGCGGTGCCAGTCCTTGTGGACAACGACGTGAACATCATGGCGCTCGGAGAGCGGGCCGCGTTCTGGCCCGACGTCGATGACCTCCTGTTCATCAAGGTCGCCACCGGCATCGGGTCTGGGATCATCAGCAGCGGTCAGCTGCAGCGGGGTGCCGATGGAACGGCAGGCGACCTCGGGCACGTCCGGGTCTCCCGCGGCGACGGCGTGGTCTGCCGGTGCGGCAACATCGGGTGCCTCGAGGCGCTCGCCTCGGGCGCCGCCGTCGCCAGCTTCCTCGCCGCGGAAGGTGTGGATGCCAGCAGGGGCGCCGACGTCGTCGAACTGGCCGCCCATGGAAACCTCGCGGCGATCCAGGCCTTGCGGCAGGCCGGGCGCGACATCGGCGAGGTCCTGGCCACGTGCGTCAACCTCCTCAACCCCAGCGTGATCGTCCTCGGAGGATCGATGGCTGCGGCGGGAGAGCACATCATGGCAGGAGTCCGCGAAGTCGTGTACCACCGTTCGCCGCCGCTTGCGACGACGAATCTCCGCATCGTCCTCTCGCGCGCTGGCGAGCGGGCGGCCGTCATGGGCGCCAGCCAGCTCGTCTCGCAGCACGTGCTCTCGCCCTCCGGCATCGAAGCGACGCTGACGGCGATGGCGACTGCGTGACCGCCTGGGAGGCGCAGCTTTCCCTCACAGGACCCGGAGCACGCGGTCGGCCCGCGACGCCATCGCCTCGATGAGCACGGCGTTCTCCTCGTCGGAGCCGAGCGCCCAGGCACGGGCGTCGTCGGGAGCCTTCCCGAAGGCGACGTGCCGGGCTACGAGACGCTCCCTTCGCAGCTCCGGGTCCGCGTCCAGGAACCAGCACTCGGTGAGGGACGCGCGGACCCGGGGCCACGCCCCCGAGTCGGCGAGGAGATAGTTCCCTTCGGTGACCACAAGCGGAACCTCAGCCGGAACAGGAATGCTGCCCGCAATGGCCTCCT
The DNA here is from genome assembly GCF_005876955.1 of Sinomonas gamaensis. Taxonomy (GTDB): domain Bacteria; phylum Actinomycetota; class Actinomycetes; order Actinomycetales; family Micrococcaceae; genus Sinomonas; species Sinomonas gamaensis. The sequence continues at coordinate 103,641 of NZ_SSCL01000009.1, read as the reverse complement.
CGAGCGCCCGATCGAAGCTCGGCGCGTATACGGTCTCGCCGGGAAGCTGGCCTCGGAGGCGCTCGAGGAGCACGGCGTAGCCTGCGTCGTCGAACGTCTGGATCGCGCCCTTGACGTTGCGGAGCCCGCGGGAGGCGAGCACCGCGTTCGCCAGATGGAAGCCGTCCATCGGCACGAGGACGGCACGATCAGGACCGAGCGCCGAGACGATGCGTTCCCCGAGCGTCGACTTCCCGGCGCCGGGTGCGCCGGTGATGCCCAGAATCGCCCTCTCTCCCGACGCAGCCAATGCGGCGGCGAGGTCAACCAGCTCGGCGGCGTTCGCCGTCGTCGTGCTTCTCACGCCATTGCCATCCCTGTGCACCTCGAAGAAGAAGGGGCTGCTGCCTACGAGCCTAGCTCCGAGCTCCCATCTTCACGGGGAGTTCGGCGGGGCGGTTAGCGGCGCCGGGCTTTGAGCACCGCGTCCGTCATGATGGCGGTCTGGCCTTCGGGACCCGTCACCTCGCGCCCGTCGGAGGCACTCGTCTCGACCTCCCACGCGTCGGCGCGGAGGCCCAGCGAGACGGCGAGCTCCTCCGCCGTCGGAAGCTGTGCCTGCTCGGCCTCGTCGTGCCCGTGTCGGGACCACGGCGGGAACGCGACGTGCCCCACGACGAACAGCAGCCCGCCCGGAGCCACCGCCTCCGACGCCCGGCGGAGGATCTGCTCGCGCGGGAGCTCGATGGGGGAGTGGAGGAACTCGGCCGAAATGAGGTCGAACTCGCCCTCCGGCGTCCACTCGGTGAGATCACGGCGCAGCCAGGTGATCCGCTGGGCCACGCCAGCCTCCTCCGCGTGCTGTGCTGCGCGATCGAGGGCGACGGCGGAGATATCGACCGCCGTGACCGTCCAGCCGCGCTCGGCGAGCCAGATCGCATCCGCCCCCTCCCCGCAGCCGAGGTCAAGGGCCCGGCCGGGGGCGACCATGGTGATTTCTCGGACGAGCGACGCGTTCGGTTTTCCGCTCCACACACGGTGGCGCTCGCTGTAGAACTCGTCCCAGAACTCGGAAGGGCGCGGCTTGTCGGCGGTGTCCATGCACCACTCCTATCGGTGGAACGGCCGCAGCGCAAGGGAACCTGCGGCTTCGTCGGAGGCCCTCCGCAAGGGCTTCGCGGGCCCTTCCGCGCGGCGGTGACCCTACGTAGGCTCGTGGGTCTAAGGAGGTGATCCACGATGAACGCAGTGCAAGGTGATCGGATCGTCATCCGCGGCCGAACCGTAGAATCGGCGGATCGGCACGGAGAAATCGTCGAGGTCAAGGGTGCCAATGGAGAGCCGCCCTACCTGGTCCGCTTCGACGATGGGCACGAATCTGTGGTGTACCCCGGAGGGGATTTCGCCGTCGAGAAAGCACACAGCTGATTCCTGCGCCGGCCGATTCCCGCGTGGCTCTTTTGCCGCGGGAATCGCCGTGCGTGAGATCGCTCCGCGCGGGTAGGGCGAACGTATCGAATCGAGGAGGAAGCACATGCATGCCCTGAGGGACTTCGCCGAATCGCTTCGGGAGAGCGGCCCGTGGTGCACAGTCCACGCGGACGTGAGCACAGGGACGGTCAGCAGCCTCGAAGCCACCGAGGTGCTCGGTGAGAACATGGCCCGCCAGCTGGTTGATGCGGGGGCGCGCGAGGAAGACGCCAAAGCGGCCGAAACCCTCGTCTGGTCGGCGAAGGGGACGGCGGGCCCCGTCTCCCGCTTCGTCCTCATCCGGCAGGGCGAGGTGGTGGTCAACGAGATCCTTCCCGGCGGGACGACGCAACCCCTCGTGGAATGCGCGCCGATTCCGAACCTCCTGCCGCTCGCCGCCGTGCGGGGGTCCGACGTCGAGTACCTCGTGGTGGAGGCGGAGCGTGCCGAGGCGAAGATCAGCCGCTTCCGCGCGTCCACCCGGTCGCCCATCGAGAGTCAGGAAGTGACCGGCGAGACGGAGAACATCCGGAAGGTCCCGGTGGGAGGCTGGTCTCAGGGCAAGTACCAGCACCGGACCGAGGAGATCTGGAAGCGCAACGGTGCCGATGTCGCCGCCGAGGTCAACCGCCTCGTCGAGGACGGAGGCATCCAGCTCGTGGTCCTTGCGGGCGACGAGCGGGCGCGCCTCATGGTGCAGGACGCGCTGAGCGAGCGGGCAGCCGGGCTCGCGCAGACCGTGGACATGAATTCCGCCGCCGCCGGCGCTGACCGCGACCGGTTCGAGGAAGCGGTGGACGCCGTCGTCGCGGGCGTCGCCGCACGGCGCCAGCACGAAATGCTCGAGCGGCTCGTCGGCGGGCTCGGGAGCGTTGCGGCCGGCGGCTGGGCCGAGACCCTGCGCGCCCTCCAGGAGGCGCGGGTGGACACCCTGCTCCTCTCGCCCGAGGCGGCCGAGGGGCGCAGGCTTCTGGCGCTCGGGGCTGAACCCTGGATCGCGAACGACGAGTCCGAGGCCCTCGGTGCTCCGGTCCTCGGGAGCGTGGACGCCTCCGCGGCGCTCCTCCGGGCTGCTGTGCTCACGCGCGCGGACACCGTGCTGTTCCCGCGGGGCGCCCTCGATTCGGGCGAGGCCGCGGCCGCAATCCTGCGCTGGTAGAGCTCTGCCCCTCAGAAGAAGGAGAACTGTGCATTACACGCGTCTCGGAAAGACTGGCCTCGAGGTCTCGCGCCTCGCGATCGGCTGCATGAGCTTCGGCGATCCGCAGCGGGGGAACCATCCCTGGAGCCTCCCCGAGGAGGAGAGCCGGACCCTCATCAAGCAGGCCGTCGAGGCTGGTATCAACTTCTTCGATACCGCAAACGTCTACTCGGCGGGCAGCAGCGAGGAGATCGTGGGCAGGGCCCTGAAGGACTTCGCCGACCGCGACTGGCTCGTGATTGCGACAAAGGTTCACGGCCGGATGCACGAAGGTCCGAACGGCGGGGGCCTCTCGCGCAAGGCGATCATGTCGGAGATCGACGCGAGCCTGCAGCGCCTCGGCACCGATTACGTGGACCTTTATCAGATCCACCGCTGGGACCCGCACACGCCGATCGAGGAGACCCTCGAGGCCCTCCACGACGTGGTCAAGGCTGGAAAGGCCCGGTACATCGGGGCGTCGTCGATGTGGGCCTGGCAATTCTCTAAGGCCCAGCACCTCGCGCGGGCCAACGGCTGGACGCCCTTCGTCTCGATGCAGGACCATTACAACCTGCTGAATCGGGAAGAAGAGCGGGAGATGCTCCCGCTCTGTGCAGACGAGGGAGTGGGCGTAATCCCGTGGAGTCCGCTCGCCCGCGGTCGCCTCACCCGCGAATGGGGCACGACGACGGCCCGCACCGAGAGCGATGCGTTCGGGAGCCGGCTCTATCCGGAGGGCGACAAGGAGATCGTCGAGGCCGTGGGCCGCGTGGCCGAGCGCAGGGGCGTTCCCCGCGCGCAGGTCGCGTTGGCGTGGGTCCTGCGGAATCCCGTGATCACGGCGCCGATCGTCGGCGCGACCAAGAGCTCGCACCTCACCGACGCGATCGCCGCCCTCGACGTGCAGCTCGACGATGCCGAGGCGGCGGAGCTCGAGCAGCCGTACACCCCGCACGAGTCCGCGGGATTCTGAGATGACTAACTTGTAAACATTGCAACAAGTTCCGTTTTGTCCCTTTCGCCATTCAGTTGATTTTGGCTACGGTGAGCGTGCCTGACGTCAATCGACCGAATCTGTGGGGGACCCAAAAATGTTGAAGAAGGCTTTCGCTGCCCTGATCTTCGCGCTCGTCGCCTTGGTGGGGATTCAGCCCTCGGCCGCGACCGCCGCCGACAACACGCACACCGGCTACGTTCCGAACCGCACCATCACCATCACGGGGCTGCCCATTCCGGGTGGGACGATCGTCATCATCTTCGCCCCTGGGTCCTTCCGCCCCGGGGAACACGTGACGGTCATCGTCGGGGGCCGAACCGTAGGCGGGGGACATGGCCACGGCGTGACTCTTGGCGCCTTGAAGGCGGAGGTCCCGGGTCTGGACAAGGAGGCCTCGGCCGACGGGTCCCTCAAAGTCACCATGACGCTCCCCGAGGACGCGGTCGGAACTCAGACCATCACGGCGACGGGGGCCGAGTCCGGCAACGTCGGCACGGCAGCCACCACCGTGGTGCCGCAGGACGTGACGCCGAACCCCGCCCCGCCCGCCGTCGTCGGCGCCAACGCGCCGCTGCCGCTGCTGCTGGCCTGGGTCGGCGCCGGGGCGCTCATCCTGGCCGCCGCAGCCGCCGGGACGCTCGCGTTCCTGCGGCGCCAGCGGCGCGCCGTCTGAGGAGCCCGTTTGATTTCGACCGGGATCGAAATCCCTGCATCGGCGTGTCCGCGCGACACGCCGATGCAAGGGCCCAATTCACCGATCGATCCCGGTCGGAAACCCGAGCATCCGGGTCACCTCTGAGACGAAGAGCTCCGGCCGGTACACCACGTCGGCGTACCCGTAGCGGAAGACTGGATAGCCGGCCAGCTGGGCCGCTCGATCCCGACGTCGGTCCTTGTCCCGCTGACGACGCTCCTCGTGCGTCTTCCCGTCGAGTTCGAGGATCAGCCGTCGCTCAACGAGCGCATCCACCCATCCGACTCCCGAAATCTCCACCTGCGTTTCAACCTGCAAGCCGGCTCGCCGGAGGTGGGTCCGCCCAAGGGTCTCGAGGGGCGACTCCGATCCCGTGTCGACGAGGTCCAAGACGCGCCGGGCTGCGGCGTTCCGGCTACCGGGCAGACGCTCCCGGATGAAGTCCAAGGAGAGGCCCCGATTCCCAGCGGACTCGGCGATGAGCAGGGCCTCCAGCTCCGGGAGGCACCGGAGCGAGTGAAGTACGACGTCGGCCAGCCCCGCCACCGGCGCGTACGGATCGGGCGGCACCCACGTGTCCCGGTGAACCACGGCATCGGGCCGGCCTTCGCCCGTTCGCCGCAAGAGGTGGAAACGGTCTGGCAGCTGACCCGGGGGCACGAGCGTCCACAGGCCGTGGAATGTCGCGCCGGAGACGCAGGTCAGAAGCGAGCGAGTCCGCCTCGCTGCGACGTACACCGGGTCCGCACCCGGGACGGCATAGAGCCCCTTGCGCACGCGAACGAGTTCCCCTCGTCCGACGGCGTCCGCCACCTCGCGCTCGGAGACTCCCCTTGAGAGCAGATCGCGGAGACGGCAGACGCCGTGGAACAGCCTCATGACATGGTTCAGCCGGTCGAAAGAATCCCCCATGAGCCCATCCTCGGGGCCTTCGCCATCGCATCACCGCCGGATCGGCGACTATGTGGACAAGTCCCGGTCGGAACCCGGGCGGTCAGCAGCCGTCCGGGCCGCAGACCTCGCCGTTGAGCTCGTCGGTGTGCGTGCGGTCGCCCACCATCACGAGCGGGTTCGACTCCCGCCACGCCGTCTCGAGCGCCTGCGCGAACAGCTCCGACGGCTGCGCGCCGGAGATGCCGTACTTGTTGTCGAGGACGAAGAACGGCACCCCCTGAATGCCCAGCACCTGTGCCTGCCGAATGTCGGCGCGGACAGCGTCGCGGTACGTGCCGCCGTCGAGCGCTGCGGTGATGTCCTCCTCGGCGAGCCCGGCGGCGCTGCCGATCTCCACGAGAACCTCGCGGTTCCCGATGTTGCGCCCCTGCTCAAAGTGCGCCGAGAGCAACGCCTCCTTGACGGCGTCGGCCGCACCCGCCGGACCACGCGCGGCGGACAGGTGGATCAGCTCGTGGCCGGGGAAGGAATTGGCGACGACGATGTTGGCGAAGTCGTAATCGAGGCCTTCGGCGGCGGCGACTTGGGTGACGTGGTCGAACATCTGCGCAACTTGGGCGGGCTGCATTCCCTTGCGCTGGCTGAGGTACTCAAGCTCGGTCCCGTCGTAATGCTCGGGGAGCGAAGGGTCGAGCTGGAAGCTGTGCCACGTCACCGTGACCTGGTCCTTGAAGGGGAACGCCGCGAGGGCTTTTTCAAAACGGCGCTTGCCGATGAAACACCACGGGCAGGCGATATCGGACCAGATGTCTACGTTCATGAAAGCTTCAAGTAATCCGTGCGCGGGGATATTCCCTCTGTTCTTGCGGCCCATCGCGGGCAAGACTGACGTCATGACGTTCCAGCTCACGGAGGACCAGCAGGCACTCATCGACACGGTCCGCGATTTCGCCGCCGACAGGATCGCCCCGCACGCGCTCCAATGGGACGCAGAGAAGCACTTCCCGGTGGACGTGCTGCGGGAGGCGGGCGAGCTCGGACTCGGAGGCCTGTACGTGGCCGAGGACTACGGGGGCACGGGACTCTCCCGGGCCGACGCCGTCCTGATCTTCGAGGAGCTCGCGAAAGCCGACCCCACCATCGCGGCCTACATCTCCATCCACAACATGATTGTGTGGATGGTCGATTCGTTCGGCACCGACAAGCAGCGCGAGGAATGGGTGCCGCAGCTCGCGTCCATGGAGTCGCTCGGGAGCTACTGCCTCACGGAGCCCGGGGTGGGTTCGGACGCCGCGGCCCTCATCACCAAGGCGACCCGCGAGGGCGATGACTACGTCCTCAATGGCGTCAAGCAATTCATTTCGGGGGCGGGAACGTCGGCTCTGTACATCGTCATGGCGCGGACGGGCGCGCCCGGCGCGAGGGGGATCAGCGCGTTCCTGGTGCCGGGCGGCGCTCCCGGCCTGTCGTTCGGCCTCAACGAGAAGAAGATGGGCTGGAACGCCCAGCCCACGAGCCAGGTGGTCTTGAAGAACGTCAGAGTCCCCGCGGAGAGCCGCCTCGGCGAGGAGGGCGCGGGCTTCGGGATCGCGATGAAGGGGCTCAACGGGGGCCGGCTCAACATCGGCGCCTGCTCCTTGGGCGGAGGCCAGGCGGCGCTCGAGAAGACGGTCGCCTACCTCAAGTCGCGCACCGCCTTCGGGGGCCGGCTCGCCGACAAGGAGGCTCTCATGTTCGACCTAGCGGACATGGAGATGAAGCTCGAGGCCGGCCGCAGCCTCCTCATGCGCGCCGCGGAGGCCCTCGACCGGAACGATCGGGACGCACTCCGGCTCTGCGCGATGGCGAAGCGCGTGGCCACGGATGCGGGCTTCGAGGTGGCCAATCAGGCGATCCAGCTGCACGGCGGCTACGGCTACCTGCACGAGTACGGCGTCGAGAAGATCGCCCGCGACCTTCGCGTCCACCAGATCCTTGAAGGCACGAACGAGATCATGCGCCTGATCGTGGGGCGCATGCTGGTGGAAGGCTGAGGGGCCGACCCGCGCAGCACCACTACGCTGATCGACCCCTCAACTGTTTTTCCCTGACGCCGGCCCCCGACTTTCGGGGTGCGTGTTGCGAGTGGCGCGTGCCGGCGTCGGGAAGTCTCCGCCCCTACACGACGGCCAGCGCACGCTCCGGCTCGGGCAGCCCTGCCTCGTACTCGTCCTCCTTGCCCGCGGTCTCGCACAGGTAGCGGGCGTAGGCCGGGAGGGTCAGGAAGGTCGGGAACTCGGGCGCGAGGGCGACTTCCTCGAAGATCTCGTGGGCATCGCGGAAGCGGTCGCCGTCGAAGCGCTCGAGCTTGGCGAACTCCTCCTCGAACAGCTCCTTGACCCACTCGCGGGTGATCACCTCGCCCTGATCTGTGATGGCGTGCGCGTAGATCCACTGCCAGATCTGCGAGCGGGAGATCTCCGCCGTCGCCGCATCCTCCATGAGGTTGTGGATGGCGACGGCGCCGCTGCCGCGCAGCCACGCTTCGATGTACCGGACGCCGACCTCGATGTTGTTCCGGATGCCGGCCTCGGTGATCGTGCCGGTGCAGGTGCTGAGGTCGATCAGAGCCCGGTCGTCGGGGATGACGTCCTCGCGGAGGCGGTCGATCTGGTTGGGCTTCTGGCCGAGCACCGAGTCGAAGACCTCGCGCGCCACGGGGACGAGGTCCGGGTGGGCCACCCACGAGCCGTCGAAGCCGTCGTTTGCCTCGCGCGCCTTGTCGGCGCGGACCTTCTCGAAGGCGATCGCATTCGCCTCGGGATCCTTCCGGTTCGGGACGAACGCGGCCATCCCGCCGATCGCTGCGGCTCCTCGCCGGTGGCAGGCGCGGACAAGTTGCTCCGTGTAGGCGCGCATGAACGGCTGGGTCATGGTGACCTGGCCCCGGTCGGGGAGCACGAACCGCGGCCCGCGGGTGCGGAAGTTCTTGATGATGGAGAAGATGTAGTCCCACCGGCCGGCGTTCAAGCCCGAGGCGTGCTCGCGGAGCTCGTACAGAATCTCCTCCATCTCGAATGCCGCCGTGATCGTCTCGATCAGCACGGTCGCCCGGATGGTGCCCTGCGGGATGCCGAGCAGGTCCTGGGCGAGGACGAACACGTCGTTCCACAGCCGGGCCTCGAGGTGGTTCTCGATCTTGGGCAGGTAGAAATACGGGCCCTTGCCGGCTGCGATGAGGCGCGCGGCGTTGTGGTAGAAGAACAGCCCGAAGTCCACGATCCCGCCCGCGATCGGCTTGCCGTCGATGAGCATGTTCTTCTCCGGCAGATGCCACGCCCTTGGCCGGACGACGATGGTGGGTCGCTCCTCGGCCGGGCGCAGCCGGTACTCCTTGCCCTCGGGGGTGGTGAAGTCGATGCGGTCGGTGAGGGCGTCGATGAGGTTGATCTGGCCCTGGATGACGTTCCGCCACGACGGCGTCAGGGAATCCTCGAGGTCCGCGAGCCAGACCTTCGTGCCCGAGTTGAGCGCGTTGACGGTCATCTTCCGTTCCACGGGACCCGTGATCTCCACGCGGCGGTCCTCGAGGCCCGGCGCGGGCGGGGCGACCCGCCACGACGGGTCGTTGCGGATGTGGGCCGTCTCGGGCAGGAACTTCGGGTCCTGCCCCTTCCGAATCGACGCCCGGCGCGCGTGTCGGGCCTCGAGCAACTCCTGGCGCCGCTCCGCCGTCGCCCTGTGAAGCTTGGCGATGAACTCGAGCGCGCCCGAGGTGAGGATCTCGTGCTGCCGCGCGAGCGGCTGCGCGGTGAGCGTGATGCCGTTGATGGTGAAGCCGTCACTGTAGGTGTTCATGGGAGGTCTCCTGGTGAACCGTGAGCTCAGCGAACTGAGCGCTGTCAGTGGAATTGGCCCTCTTCGGTGGATCCCACCAGGGCAAGGGTGCTGGCGTTCGGGTTCAGCGCCGTGGAGACCAGGTCGAAGTAGCCGGTGCCCACTTCGCGCTGGTGCTTGGTCGCGGTGTAGCCGCGGTCCTCGGAGGCGAATTCGCGCTCCTGGAGCTCGACGTACGCGCTCATCCCGTTGCGGGCGTAGCCGTGGGCGAGGTCGAACATCGAGTAGTTCAGGGCATGGAAGCCCGCAAGGGTGATGAACTGGAACTTGAAGCCCATCGCGCCCAGCTCGCGCTGGAACTTCGCGATCGTGGTGTCGTCGAGGTGCTTCTTCCAGTTGAACGAGGGCGAGCAGTTGTAGGCCAGCATCTGGTCCGGGAACTCGGCCTTGACCGCCTCGGCGAACTTCCGCGCCAGGGCCAGGTCCGGGGTGCCGGTCTCCATCCAGATCAGGTCCGAGTACGGGGCGTAGGCCTTGGCGCGGGCAATGCAGGGCTCGACGCCGTTGCGCACCTTGTAGAAGCCCTCCGGCGTGCGCACCGGCTGTCCCCCTTCGCGGAGGATGAATTCCTGGTCCCGCTCGTCCACGTCCGAGGTGATGAGGGTCGCGGCCTCGGCGTCGGTGCGGGCGATGATGACGCTCGGCACGCCGGCGACGTCGGCGGCGAGCCGAGCAGCATTGAGGGTGCGGATGTGCTGCTGGGTCGGGATGAGCACCTTGCCGCCGAGGTGGCCGCACTTCTTCTCCGAGGCCAGCTGGTCCTCCCAGTGCACCCCGGCGGCGCCGGCCTGGATCATCGACTTCATGAGCTCGTACGCGTTCAGCGGCCCGCCGAAGCCGGCCTCCGCGTCCGCGACGATCGGTACCAGCCAGCCCTCGACTGAGGCCTTCCCCTCGGAGAACTCGATCTGGTCAGCCCTAAGGAGCGCGTTGTTGATCCGGCGCACGACGGCGGGCACGGAGTTGGCGGGGTACAGCGACTGGTCCGGGTAGGTGTGGCCCGAGAGGTTCGCGTCCGCGGCGACCTGCCAGCCCGAGAGGTAGATGGCCTTCAGTCCGGCCTTGACCTGCTGCACCGCCTGGTTGCCGGTCAGGGCGCCGAGGGCGTTGATGTAGCCGGTGCCGTTCTCGCGGCCCTCGGTCACGGCCTTCCACAGCTTCTCCGCGCCTCGGCGGGCCAGTGTGTGCTCCTCGACAACCCGCCCGCGCAGCTTCACGACGTCCTCCGCCGTGTAGTCACGCTGGATTCCATCCCAGCGGGGATCGGCGGACCACTCGAGCTTGAGGGCTTCAGCTGCTGCGTTCATCGTTGTCTCCTTCGACCTGAACCTCATGAACGGGAACTTCTTCGTGACATCAACTTTTCCGGCTCTGCAACCCCTCCGGTAGAGAAAAGTTCTGGAAAGAAACGCCGTTCTTCACGTATTCTCAAAAAATGTTGCCTGCAGCCTCGTGGACTCGCCCTGCCGAACTGTCCGCCGCCGCCCGGAAGGGCGGAGACGTCGACGTGATCAGCCTCGGCCGCCGAGTCCGTCACCTCCGCAAGGCCGCCGGCCTGACGCTCGAAGAGCTCGGCACCGCCGTGGGCGCGGCGGCGAGCCAACTGAGTCTCATCGAGAACGGCAAGCGGGAGCCGAAACTCGGGCTGCTGCAGCAGCTAGCGGGCGCTCTCGGCGTGGGCGTTGACCAGCTGCTCGGCGCGGAGCCGCCCAACCGGCGGGCGGCGTTGGAGATCGAGCTTGAGCGCTACCAGCGCAGCCCGCTGTACGAATCGCTCAATCTGCCGAAAATCCGTATTGGCTCGAGGACGCCGTTGGACGTTCTCGAGTCCCAGCTCGGCCTGCTCAAGGAGCTCGAGCGCAAGCTCAACGAACAGATCGCGACGCCGGAGGAAGCCCGGCGTGCGAACGGCGAGTTGCGCCGCATGATGCGCGAGCGGGGGAATTACTTTCCTGAGTACGAGGCCCAGGCGCAGAAGGTCCTGAAGGCGGTCGGCTATGCGGGGGGCCCTCTGAGCCAGCATCTCATTTCGGACGTCGCGAGCCACCTCGGCTTCACCCTTCACCATGTGGGCGATCTTCCGCATTCCACGCGTTCCGTGACTGATTTGAAGAATCGCAGGATTTATCTCACGCACAATCAGCGCTCGGAGCACGACCCCCGCTCGGTCCTCCTTCAGGCGCTCGGCCACTACGTCCTGGGCCATGAGACGCCGCAGAGCTATGGGGACTTCTTGGCCCAGCGCGTCGCTACGAACTACTTCGCCGCCGCGCTCCTGCTGCCCGAGCACACGACGGTTGAGTTCCTCCAACAGGCAAAGGCCCGCAAGGAGATCTCGGTCGAGGACCTCCGCGACGCCTTCGCTGTCAGCTACGAGACCGCAGCACATCGGTTCACCAATCTCGCGACGCAGCACCTCGGTATCACGACGCACTTCCAGAAGACCCATCAGAGCGGCATCATCTACAAGGCCTACGAGAACGACGGTGTCAATTTCCCCATGGACCACACCGGGGCCATTGAGGGCCAGCCGGCGTGCAAGGCCTGGACGAGCCGCGCGGTCTTCGACGTCCCGGACAAATTCAGCTCGTACAGCCAGTACACCGACACGGTCAACGGAACGTTCTGGTGCACGGCCCGCACCGAGCGGAGCTCAACAGGCGAGTTCTCCCTGAGCGTGGGTGTCCCCTACCAGCACGTCAAGTGGTTCAGGGGGCGAGAGACGACGGCGCGCGCCACCTCACGCTGTCCCGACCCCTCGTGCTGCCGGCGCCCTCCCGCCGAGCTGAGCGACCACTGGGCCGGAAGCGCCTGGCCCTCTGCGCGGGCTCATTCCCACCTGCTCGCAGCCATGCCGCCGGGCGCCTTCCCCGGTGTCGATGAGACCGAGGTCTACTCCTTCCTCGAGGCCCACTCGGGCACCTGAGGGATCCTGGAGTCAGCTCGGAGAGGCGGTTGCCACAGGGACGGGAGTCTCGGCGGGAGCCGGAGATTGCGGTGCCGCGGTGGGTGCAGGGGCCACCGTCCCGGAAGAAGCATCGATGCCGGGTGCAATCGGAAGTTGAGGCTCTGGCGTCGTTGGCGCGGTGGCCGTGCCCGGCGCAGCCGGTGAGGCACTGGAACCGCCGCTCGCCGACGTGCCGGTCGCTGCCGTCACCGTCGGCGTCGGGCTCGGCGTAGGGCTAGCCGAAGTCTGATGAGTCGCCGACGGGTCCTGCTCGACAATCTGCCGAATCCGGGAAATGTACTGGTTCAGCTGATCCTGTAGCTGCGAGAGCGGAACGGTCTGGATGGAGGCCTCGAACCTGCCGATCTCGTCCCACACCTTCGCCAGTTCTTCCATTCCGGCAGGGCTGAGGGGTCCATCCAGAGTCAGGACGAGCTGATTTGCGAGGGCGACGGCGAGGCACTGGGCGCAGTTGTAATTGGCGGCCACGGCCAAGTTCTCGGGGACCACGGCGTTGACCTGCCCCACGATCAGCACCACCTGGAACGCGACGGCGACCGCGGCGCAGTCCCGACAGCTGGCAAAGGCGTACGCCTCGTTGGTATTGAGCGCCACCCCGTCCTCGACCCACACCATTGCGAACGCGACGTCGTAGACCACCGATCCGTCCTGGGTGTTCACTGCCAAGGCCTGGTTCCCGCCGCTCTGGGGCGGCAGCGGCTTGCTGAAGGGAAAGACCCAGGCCGGGGCGTGAGCGGGACCGGTTTTCGTGGTGGTCGTCTGGCTTGGCCGAGGGACGAGCACCATGGCCAACCGCGGCTTGTCCGCCGTCGGCCTGGCAACTCCCTCGGGCCAGACGGCGGCGAGGCGGCCCTTTTGTCCCTGCACGAGCCGGTCGGTCCTCGGAGGGGCGACGCTGAAGGCATCGGTGACAGCGCCGCGCTCGTAGGGCTGGATCGGCCGATAAGTTGATCCCGTCGGCCACCAGACGGCAGCGAGCACTGCAAGGACCGTGACCCCCGCGACGGCTGAGAGCGTGCGCTGAACCGGGTGCCCCCGAGTCTTCCGCCATGTCCTTTGGACACCTTGGCTGGCCATCCGAAGGAAGATGAGCCCCATTCCGAGGACGGGGAGGGCCGCGGCGAGGATCATGACAAGTTGCGCCCCGGCCTCCATCAGGTCGCCACGGCTCGAAGCCGCAGTCAGGGCTGCACCCCGGTGCGCAACGCTCGCCCAAGCGGTGGCCAACACTCGCGGGAGCGTGATGGCCATGAGCACAACGCTCCCCAGCAGGACGGGGACTACGACCAGAACCCAGAGGGTGACGATGGCCCGGGCCCATGGCTTGAGAACCTTTGTCTCGGGGTGGCTCCAACGCCACGGCAGCAGGCCGAGCAGAGTCGGCCGGATGCGGTGGAAGAGATCGGGGACTCCGGTGACGTCCGCGAGCACGTGGTACCCGTCGAAACGGACCAGCGGCGTGAGCTGGCGGAGCATCTGCAGGATCTGGGTGAGGATGACGAGGAGCAGCGCGTCGTAGCGGGTCACCCACCAGACGCCGCCGATCAGGACCGTGACAATGGCGTTGAAGTAGAGGCCGCCGAGGTCGGTGCGGATGCGGCCGCCGCGCCCCAAACGGTAGGAGTCCGTCACATCGGTGTAGAAGGCGGGCCAGAAGAGGTAGAGGCCTGCGCCCATGGCCCCCGGCGTGGCCCCGCCGTAATGTGCGGCAGCGGCATGCCCAAACTCGTGGAATCCGGCGGAGAGAATGGTGACGGCGACGACGAGCAGCAGAAAGCCGGGGTTCTCGAAAGCCTGATAGGTCGCCGAGGCCAGGCCCTTCTCGGCCAATAGCCACCAGCAGACGAACAGGAAGACCGCCACTACAGGGGCCACAACGAGTGGCTGGAACAGAGGCGCAAAGGGTGCCGTCAGTCGACGCGTCTTCGCTTCATCGGTCACCGTGTACCGGAAGCGCAGGCTGAGCAGCGGATTCGACCGTTGCACCTTCGGCTGCGACCCGTCCGCCAGCGTCAGCAGCCCCAGCGGGCGCAGCCGTGAATCGATGAGCGTCTGGATGTTCTCCGCCGTCACGCGGCGGCCGAGCTCGTGGCTCACTCGGTCCGCTAGCTCGGTGATGCTGCTGTTGCCGTCCACGGCGGACAGGACGGAGTAAAGCAGCGGCGTCAGCTGAAGGGTCTGGCCATCCCCGCGCCGCACGAGCGCGGGAGCGGTCCGGTAGCCAGAGCCCTTCAGCTCGCCGATCAGTTCGAGGCCGTCGGCACGAGCCGGCACATGCTCTTGGACGACCGCCATGCCGGCCTACTGCTGAAGATCCGAATGCTGCTCAGACGTCGCCGTAGCAGCTCCGTCGATGTGTTGGGTGATGATCGCCTGCTGCTGGGCATCGGCGACGGCAGTGCTGTCGACGGTACCGATGTTCGCTGCGACCCCGGCATTGATCGGAGCGGCCACATTGGCATTCGCTGCCACTGCACCGTTGATCGGAGCAGCGATACCGGCATTCGCGTCGAGGTTCACGTCGACGTTCAGGAGGCTGCCGTCGGCAACAGCGGTCGGGTCGGTGGTGGTCGTGGTGGTGGAGGTCGGATCGCTGGTCGGAGCCGGCACCGGAGCTGTTCCTTGATCGATGTTGCTGTCCTGGACGGAGTTGGCCGTCGCGTCGGCGTTGATGCCCTGATCGATCAAGGTGCCCTGATCGGCAATCCCCGCAGAGGTGGACCCCACCGAGAGGACATTGGCTGAGGCCGAGGCATCGATGGGCGCCGCCACATTCGCATTGGCGGCGACCCCCAAATCGATCGGCGCCGCAGCCTCGATCCCGAGATTCAGGTCTGCGTTGAGGTCAAGGATCGAGGCCACCTCCTTGTCCGGCAGGGGGGTGATGCCCTCTGCCGCGAGCTCCTCGTCGGACAACGGCTCCATGTTCTGATCGTCCTTCATCGCATGCTCCCTTCGGACGCGCTCCTGCCGCCGTTGGTTTCCCAGAAGAACGCCGTTCAATCAAGCCGGCTCGTCGCTCGCGTGCTGAAGGCTTCGCCGAATTCGTCGTCGAGCGGAGTCTGCTTCTTGTTCCCCAAGAAGAACACGTAGACGACGAGTGAGATCACGATCGTGATGGTCACGTACGTGAAGAGCCACTCGTTGTGGCCTGAGCTCGAGAGCCACTCGCCGATGAACGGCACCGTTCCGCCGAAGAGGGAGTTCGCAACGGCGTAGCCCAGCCCGACGCCGAGCGCGCGCACCGAGGAGGGAAACAGCTCGGCCTTCACGAGGGCGCTGATTGAGGTGTAGTTCACCACGATCACCAGGCCTGCGAGCATGAGCAGGAACGCCATCACAGGGTCCTTGACCCCGGCGAGCGTTGACATGATGGGCCAGGTGAAGATCGCGCCGAGCACGCCGAACGCGATGAGCTGGGGCCGGCGGCCGATCTTGTCCGAGAGGAGCCCGAACACGGGCTGGAGCAGCATGAAGACGAAGAGGGCCCAGAAGTTGATCACCGAGGTCTGGGTCTTCGGGATCTTCGAGACGCTGTTCATGAAGCTCAGGATGTACGTGGTGTAGAGGTAGAACGCGCACGTTCCGCCCATCGTGAGGAAGACGACGACGAGGAACGCCTTCCAGTGCTTGGTGAAGAGCAGCTTGAGGGAACCCGGCTCAGTGCTGCTGGGCGTTTCGGCGGCTCGCGCCTGCGCCGCCTTGACCTGTTCGTTCGGGATGGTCTCGTCCATGGTGCGGCGCAGCCACAGGACGATGAGGGAGGCGATGGCGCCGATCACAAACGGAATCCGCCAACCCCACGCCTTGAGCTCCCCTTCGCCCAGAAGGCCCTGGAGCACGACGAGTGAGAGGAGCGCGAGCACCTGACCGCCCACGAGGGTCACGTACTGGAAGCTCGAGAAGAAGCCACGGCGCTTCGCCGTCGCCACCTCACTCATGTAGGTTGCGCTCGTTCCGTACTCGCCCCCCACGGAGAAGCCCTGGAGGAGGCGCGAGAAGTACATGAGAATGGTGGACCAAACGCCGATCTGCGCCATTCCCGGCAGGACCGCCACGAGGAGCGAGCCAACGCCCATGAGGCTCACGCTGAGGGTCAGCGCGGCACGACGACCGCGACGGTCCGCGAATCGGCCAAAGAACCACGAGCCGACGGGCCGCATGAGGAACGTGAGCGCGAACGTCAGATACGCGTCGATCTGGGCCTGGACTGGATCCTTCGCGTTGAAGAAGTAGCTCGCGAAGTACGCCGAGAACGCCGCGTAGACGTAGAGGTCGTACCACTCGATGAGGTTGCCTGCTGATCCCTTGAGCGTGTTGGCGATGGCGCGCCGCGTCTGCGCGGCGCCGCTCATCGCCTCATGGGTGATGGTCATAGCTGTACTCCCTGCTCGGCGCCGCCCTCGGCGCCTGTCACCCGTTCACGCTAGGGGTGACACGGAACACAGCCCAAGCTCGGCCGTGAAGTCCTAACACTTCCTTAGGACTCGGGCCTTCCGGGCAAGGAGTAGTCTCTGCCAAGGAGCCGGAGGTAGGGGTATGCGCGTGCTGATCGTCGAGGACGACGACGCAATGGCCGGCGCGCTCACGGCCTCCGTGCGCTCGGCGGGCCATCAGGCAACTCGGGTGAGCCGGGGCGCGGACGCCCTCCTCGCCCACCGCGATCAGGAAACGATCCTGCTCGACCTGGGCCTGCCGGACCTGGACGGCCTCGACGTCCTCCGGAAGCTGCGGCAGGTCACGCACGTGCCGATCCTCATCCTGACGGCCCGCGACGACGAGCGCAGCGTGGTTCTCGGCCTCCGCTCGGGCGCGGACGACTATCTGGTGAAGCCCGTCAAGCTCGTCGAACTCCTGGCGCGCATCGAGGCCGTCGCCAGGCGAGTCGTCCGCGGTAGCGGGGTCGAGCGGCGGCAGTTTCACGTGGGCGAGGTAAGCATCGACCTCGACAGGCGAGCGGCCGCCGTCGGCCGCCGGGAACTCCAGCTGACCGCCACCGAGTTCGACCTCCTCGCACTCCTTGCGAGGCATGCCGGTCTAGTGGTGACGCGCGAGCAGATCCTCGACGCGCTCTGGGGGGACGCGTTTCTTGCCAACTCCCGTTCCCTCGACGTGCACCTCACGGGGCTGCGGTCCAAGCTCAAGCTCCCGGGATTCATCATCAACGTCCGCGGAGTCGGGTACCGGGTCGAGGGAGACGCCAGCGAGGGCACTGCGCATGAGGACGGGAGCGCAGCCCGATGAGGCTGCGGGTACTCGGCATCTTGAGCCTGTTCTCGATCCTCGTGGTGGCCGCTGTGTCCGCCTCGATCCTCGCCTCGGTTAGCAGGGAACTCACCCAAGAACTGCAGATCAACCGCGTTGCGACGCTCAACCGGTTCGCTCAAGTCGCCGACGACGCGACGTCGAGCGGAGACAGCAACCAGCTCCAACGCGAGATGGCCCGCTACTCGGAGCTCTACGGAGAGGGGATCGTGGTCCGCACTCCCCAGACCACCCTGAGCTCGGGCGGCGTCAGCGCTGACCAAAGGGAGGTGCGAGACGCCCTCGCCCGCGCGCGCCTCAACCTCAACGACACGACGCTCGAGCCCCTCCAGCCATTCGGCCCACGCTCGGAGGTGATTGCCCGCTCGTTCGGGACGGCGAACCAAGTGCTGGGGGCGGCGGCGCTCGACGTCGATCTGGGTGCTGCCCAGCAGAAGCTGCGGGAGCGCTGGCTGCAGGTGCTCCTGGGAGCGTTCGCCGTGTGGGCGCTCCTGCTCGTCGGGGCGGAGCGGGTCACCGCGTGGGTCCTGCGGCCAGTGCACAGGCTCACAGCCGCCGTCGTCGACTTCGAAGAGACCGGGCGAGCCGCGCGCCTACGCGAGGAGGGACCGCCGGAACTCCAGAGGCTGAGCAGCGCGTTTTCGACGATGGCCGAGCACATCGGCGCAAGCATGCAGGCCCAACGCCAGCTCATCGCGGACGCCTCGCACCAGCTGCGCAACCCGATCGGCGCCCTCCGCCTGCGGGCGGACCTCCTTGCCCTCGAGCTCGAGACCTCTGCCCAGCGAGCGGCGGCGGCAGGCGTGACAAGCGAACTCGAGCATGTCGAGGAGATCCTCGACGGGCTCCTTCGCCTCGCAGCTGCCGAGCACCGGGTCCAGGAAGGCAAGGCGCCGGGTAGAGCGGGCCCAGATTTCGATGAGGGCGCCCGGCCGCTGGATCCATGGACCGTCCTTCAGGAGGCCGTCGAGCGGGCGGAGCCAGCGGCCTTTCGGGCTGGCGCCCGGCTTGTGCTCGCCGATCCGCCCGAACCGCCGGTGAGGATCTCCTGCAACAGCATGGACCTCTCAGACATCATTCGGGAACTGCTTGAGAACGCGATCAAGTACGCCTCGGGCGCGAACATCCGGGTCAGCGTCAGTGAGCGGGAGGGCACTGTGACGCTTGAGGTGGCCGACGACGGCCCCGGGCTCTCCGCGGACGAGCTCGCTGCCTCGACCACGCGGTTCTGGCGGTCTCCGCAACACCGGGACACGCGGGGCACGGGCCTCGGACTCACGATCGTCGAGCGTCTGGCCGACGCGAACGGCGGGCACTTGGTCCTGACCCTGGCGGAGCCGCACGGGCTCGTGGCGAAGGTCGAGTTCCCTCTTTACGAGGAAGCCGCCAATGCCTGAGACGGTGTCGCGTCGCCATGCCCTGCGGCTCGGTCTCGCGGCAGGCGTCGCGGGCCTCGAAGCTGCCGCTCGACCGCCTGCATGCCCGGTCCACGCCTCGACTCCCTTGTGGTGGCGGGTGGCGAGTCAGGCGGTTTCTACCTTGAGTTCGCCACCCTTCTCGCGGCATCCCTCGAACGCCATGGCCTCGTGCGAAAGCCATCAGCGCTGGTCACCGGCGGAAGCCTGGACAACATGGACCGGTTGGCACGCGGCGAAGCGACTGTGGCCATCGCCCTCGCCGACGCCGCCACAGAACGCATCGGAGCGGAGGCGCAGGCGGAGTCCTCATCGGCACCGAGGCTCGTCGCCCTCGGAAGGGTGTACGAGAACTATGTCCACTGCCTCGTGCGCGCGGACAGTGGGATCACCGCGATGGGCGACCTCGGAGGACGCACCGTCGGCCTCGGGGCTCCCGGGGCAGGGACCGCGCTCACGGCGCGCAGGCTGCTCTCAACGGCGAGGCTCAGTGTCCGCGAGGAAAACCTCGGCCTCAACGACGGGCTCGCGGCCCTGCGGAGCCAGAGCATCGAGGCGCTCTTCTGGTCGGGAGGCGTGCCCACAGCGGCTGTCGCGGCAGCCGCGAAGGAGATCGGCCTCAGGCTCCTCGACCTCTCGGCGCTCATTGCACCCGTCCGGGCCCGCTACGGGGAGTTCTACGATCGGGTGTTGGTCCCGGAGGGTGCCTATGAGGGAGTGCCGTCCACGTGGACGGTGGGAGCAGCCAACCTCCTGCTCTGCCGGGCCGACCTCGACGGCGACGTAGTCCGCGGCACAGTCGACCTTCTCCTGAGACGCGCGAACGAGTTGGTGCCCGCGTCAAGCCTCGGTGTCCAGTTCCTCAGTCCCGAGACCCTCATCAACACGGCCGGGATTCCCCTGCACCCCTCGGCCGAGGAGGCCTACCGCGAGTTCCACGGCTGAGGCTCACCTGCTGTAATACCGTCCCAGCGTCTCTTCCTTGAAATCCCAGAAGGTGCCGTCCTCGATCGAGGTGCGGGCGCCGTCGACCATTCTCACCACGAAGCGCTCGTTGTGGATCGAGATGAGGGTGTGCGAAAGGAGCTCTTTTGCCTTGTAGAGGTGGCGGATGTAGGCGCGCGAATAGTGCTGGCAGGTGTAGCAGTCGCAGCCCTCTTGAAGGGGACCCCAGTCGCGGCGGTATTTGGCTCCCGAGAGGTTGAAGCGGCCCTCGGCAGTGTAGAAGGCTGAGTTGCGGGCCACCCGCGTGGGGGAGACGCAGTCGAAGGTGTCGGCGCCGGCCTCGATGGCGGCGAAGATGTCGTCGGGTTCGGAGATGCCGAGCAGGTGCCGGGGCTTGTCCTCGGGCAGCTCCTCCGAGCACCAGCCCACAATGGTGCCCAGATTCTCCTTCTCGAGGGCGCCGCCGATGCCGAAGCCGTCGAACGGCATGGCGCCGAGATCACGACACGCCTTCCGGCGCAGATCCTCGTACTGGGCGCCCTGGATCACGCCGAACAGCGCTTGATACGGCCGGTGCGACCGCTCCTCCGTGAGCCTGAAGTGCTCGGCCACGCAGCGTTCCGCCCACCGCCGCGTTCGCTCGAGCGACTCCTCCTGATACGCGCGGGAATTCTGGAGGGTGGTCAGCTCGTCGAACGCGAACATGATGTCGGCACCGATCTGATGCTGCACGTTCATGGAGATCTCAGGGGAAAAACGGTGCTTGTCGCCTGTGAGGTGACTCTTGAACCACACGCCGTCCTCGTCGACATGGGCGAGGCGCTCTTTGCCCGGGGCAACCGCATCGTCGCCGTGCTCGTGGCTGCTCACGCCCTGCATGTCGATGACCTTCTTGAAGCCCGAGCCGAGGCTCATCACCTGGAAGCCGCCCGAATCCGTGAAGGTGGGACCCGACCAGTTCATGAACTTCCCCAGTCCACCGGCCTCGTCGAGGATCTCCGGCCCCGGCTGGAGGTACAGGTGGTAGGCGTTCGCGAGGACCGCCTGAGCTCCAAGGTCGCGCACGGACTCGGGGAGCAGCGCCTTGACGGTCGCCTTGGTGCCGACGGCGATGAACGCCGGGGTCTTGATCTCGCCGTGGGGCGTCGTGATCGTGCCCGTCCTGCCCAAGGTTGAGCCCAGACGGGTGTCGACGCGGAAGGAGAACTCGGATTGGCGAGGGTGGGTGTTGGGCACTCCTCTAGTCTGCCGCACAGTTACAGCACAGCCGGCGCCCCTAACCTCATCGCCATGAGGCACGCACGACCACGACGCAGGCGACGGCGGCTCAGGATTGCCGCGATCGCCATGGCCGGGCTCGTGGTGGTCATCGGTTCGGCAGGCCTCGCGAATGTGAACGCACGGGCGGGTGCCGCGAGCGCTCCCTCGCACGCCCGTCAGCCCTCCCCGCCCCCGACCGCGGCCACGCCGGTCCCTGCCAAGACGCCCACGCCGGGGACGACATCAGACAGTTCATGGAAGCCTCTGTCCTCGGACATCACCGGAATCGTCTCGCAGTTCCTCTCGGGTCAAGGCGCCGCCGGCATCGCCGTGGCCGTGTCGAGGGGAAACGCGAGATACGCCACGACCCTGGGGGATGCCGCGGAGGGCGTTCCGTGGTCTACGGACACTCGTTCCGCATACCGCAGCATCACGAAGAGCTTCGTGGGAACGGTAGTCCTCCAGCTCGTGGCCGAAGGGAAGCTGAGCCTCGACGATCCGATCTCGCGCTACGTCCCCGAGTTGGCCCAAGTTCAAGGTGGTGACGCCATCACCGTCCGCATGGCCCTCGAGATGAGGACCGGCCTGCCGGAGTTCTCCGGCACCGAAGGGTTTTCCGGAGAGCTCAACACCGACTACACGGGATCCTTCACGGACGACCAACTGCTCGGCTACGCCTTTGCCCAGCCCCTCGACTTCGGCCCGGGCAGCCAATACGAGTACAGCAACACCAATTTCGTGCTTCTCGGGAAGGTCATCCGGGCCGTGACCGGGCAGGCATGGGACCAAGCGGTCCAGCAGCGCATCATTTCGCAGCTCGGCTTGAGCTCCGTCGCCTACTCGGCCAGCGACGTCGCGACGCCCTATGAGGTCTCGGACGTGGGTCTTGAGAGCCTCGCGCAGGTGAGCCCGTCCCTCTATGGGGCGTCCGGAGGCCTCTTCGGCAACATCGGCGATCTGCTGCGCTGGGGCGCCGCCCTCGGTTCCGGCCAGTTCCTGCCGGCCGGCCTCCAGCAGCAGCGCCTCACGGCCATCTCGAATCCGAGCGTCGACGACCCGGGCAGCCCAGACTACGACGCCTATGGCCTGGCGGCTGGCGAGATCGACGGCTGGTGGGGCCACACGGGCACTGGTCTGGGCTACGAATCCCTCACCATGTACCAGGCCAGCACCGGCACGACCGTTGCCATCCTCATCAACACCCAGCTTCCCAACCCCAACGGGCCAGCGATCCTCTTCAAGGAACTCGAGCCGTCCCTCGCGTCTCAGCCCCTTTCGGACTGAGTCAATCTGCGGTACAAAGACGGCGGGGGACGACAATTGCGCCTCCGTCCTGCTGCTTTTGGGACCCCACGATCTGGGTATCCCTCAGGCACCGGGACGGCTCGACAAGGAGGTCCTGATGTCCGGTCATGACAGTCCAGCGCCCGACCAGCGCCCCATTCCGGCGGTGGCACCCAACGGATTGACGCGCGATACTCCAACACGAGCTCCGGCCAAGCCTGCGCCCTACGTCATCGCAGGGATTCTGTTGGCGGCGGCCATCGTGCTCCCGCTCCTGCCGCAGACCTATTCGTTCGATTCGCCGCGGCTTGGCGGCATGCCGTTCTTCTACTGGTACCAGCTGCTGTGGGTGCCGATCTCGGCGGGCCTCAGCGGCCTCGCCTATTGGCTGGTCACCACAGAAGACCGACGACGGCGCAGAGAGGCTCGCGTGGGCACAGCCGGATACGAGGGCGGTGAGCGGAAATGAGGGACATCAACTGGGTCGCGCTCATCATCGTGGTCCTGTTGTTCGTGATCGTCGCGGTCATGGGCTTCATGGCCGCCAGATGGCGCCGGAGCCAGGAATCGACAGGACTGCACAGCCTCGACGAGTGGGGCCTCGGCGGACGCGGCTTCGGCACCTGGATCACGTGGTTCCTCCTCGGCGGCGACCTCTACACGGCGTACACGTTCGTGGCGGTCCCGGCAGCCATGTGGGCCACCGGCGCCGTGAGCGGCTTCTTCGCTGTGCCCTACACGATCGTGCTGTACCCGATCATCTTCATCATCATGAGCCGCCTCTGGTCGGTCTCCCACCGGCACGGGTACGTGACGTCGGCGGACTTCGTGGGTGGACGCTATGGCAGCCGGTGGCTGTCGCTCGCCGTCGCCATGACGGGGATCGTCGCGACCATGCCGTACATCGCCCTGCAGCTCGTGGGCATCAAGGCCGTCCTCA
Source organism: Sinomonas gamaensis (assembly GCF_005876955.1). GTDB lineage: Bacteria > Actinomycetota > Actinomycetes > Actinomycetales > Micrococcaceae > Sinomonas > Sinomonas gamaensis. The sequence continues at coordinate 80,471 of NZ_SSCL01000009.1, read as the reverse complement.
CGGTACTCGGCCTCGGAAGCTCGCAGAACGCGCTCCTGACGGACCTTCCGCTCATCATCGCCTTCGTGGTCCTGGCCGCCTACACGTACACGTCTGGCCTCCGCGCCCCGGCGATGATCGCCGTCGTCAAGGATCTGCTGATCTATCTCGCGGTGATCGTGGCGGTCATCTACCTGCCGATCAAATTCGGCGGGTGGGACTCGATCTTCGGGGCTGCACAGACGAAGCTCAACACAGTGAGCCAGGCGACCGGGAAGCCGGCCGGCGTGTTCATCCCCGGCGTTTCGAGCTACTCGGCGTACTGGACGCTCGCGCTCGGCTCGGCCATGGCGCTGTTCATGTACCCGCACTCGATCACGGGCGTGCTCGCGTCGAAGGGACGCAACACGATCCGCCGCAATGCCGCCGTCCTGCCGCTGTACTCGCTCATGCTGGGCTTCCTCGCCCTCCTGGGCTTCGTGGCGATCAAGGCCGGGACGAAGCCGACGGACCTCGACGGCTCCACGAATCCGCAGCTCGTGGTCCCGCAGCTGTTCATCGACCACTTCCCGGCGTGGTTCGCTGGCATTGCGCTCGCCGCCATCGCGATCGGCGCACTGGTCCCCGCGGCCATCATGTCGATCGCGGCCGCGAACATGTTCACGCGGAACATCTACCGGGACTTCTTCAAGCCGGACGTCGATGCCAAGACGGAGGCGAACGTCTCGAAGATCGTCTCGCTCGTGGTGAAGGTCGGGGCACTCATCTTCGTCATCGCGATGGACCAGTCCACAGCCATCAACATGCAGCTCCTCGGCGGCATCTGGATCCTCCAGACATTCCCGGCCGTCGTCGCGGGACTATACACGCGCTGGTTCGACCGCTGGGCGCTGCTCATCGGCTGGGCCGTCGGCATCACCTTCGGGACCATCTCGGCATACAGCGTGGTGAACCCCGTGACCAAGGCCCACTTCGGCGGCTCGACCGCGGCGATCCCCGGCACGGACATCTCGGTGTACATCGCGGTGTCGGCGTTCGTGCTCAACCTGATTGTCGCCGTCGTCCTCACACTTGTGTTCCGCGCGCTCAAGGTGCCGCAGGGCGAGGACCTGACCCGCCCGTCCGACTACGGTGCCGACGAGACCGACCCGAAGGTCGCCCAGATTGAACGCTCGCAGCGTTTCGTGGAGCCGGGCGGCCCGTCGCCGGTCGCGTAGGGGTCAGCGCCTGACGACGTCGAGCTCGATCTGGATCCGACGGTCGAGCTCGGCGTCGTCGAACGCCTCCGAGCCCCCGTGGGCGCGCAGGTGGAGGAGCGTGTCGAGCCGGAGGATGCGCCAGTTGCGCTCCTCGGCCTCGTCGCGGGCCTCCGCCGCCCGGGCGACCTCTTTGTCGTAGAGGTTCGGCTCGTTGAGCGTGCGCTGCCGGACGCGCGCCGCCATCCGCGCACGGAAGGGGTCTTTCTCGGCGGTCTCGGGCGCGCGCAGGAGCACCGAGTAGGCCGCGGCGCGGTCAGTCTCGTTGCGCTCGCGGGCGAGATGGTGGGCCAGCGCAAGCCCGGACTCGACCGAGGACCAGCGTCCGGGATTGCCGTCGAACGGCACCACGGCGAGCAGGTCCGCGATCTTGAGGGCGTTCTCCGCGTCGTTCTGGCCGACGTACAGCTCGTAGGCGAGATCGCGCAGGTCCTTGAGGCACGCCCCCGACTTGGGATTGATCCCCTTCACCAGCCGCTCCGACAGTTCGTGCACGGCGTGCCGGCCTGGGTGCACTGCGTCGATGTGCCGGATGAGGTTTTCCGGCTCGCCCTCGAGCGGCGGGATGTGGCGGAGCTGGGAGCGTGGCGGGTTGGGGTTGGCTGCGCGCACCTTCCCCGGAACGACGACGACGTCCCCCGTGTCGAGCGTGATCGAGACCGGCTCCGCCGCGGGTTCCGGCTCCGGCTCGGCCTCCGCCTGCTCCTCGCCGAGGTCGGGGCCCCCACCGCCGAGGTCGGGCCCCACGCCGCCGAGGTCGGGCCCTGTGACCCCGAGGTCGTGGCCCACGCCGCCGAGGTCGGGCTCAGGCGCCGCCGCCGGGCCCGCGAAGAGCAGGTCGGCGGGCCGCGTCGGGCGCGGCACGGCAATCCGAACGGACGTGCCGTGGGCCACGCGAAGGTTCATGTGGTTGTCGAGCACGGCGAAGTACAGCGCTGGGTTGTCGTAGTCATCGAGGACGGCGTCCACCTCAACGACGTGGGCCGTTGTCTCGCCGTCGGGCAGGACCAGCCGATGCCCGGAGCTGAGCTCCGAGGCGTCGATGCTTCGGAAGTGCTCGGCGGGGTTCGACCCGCTCTGCTCGGATTCACGGCGAAACTGCATTCAGGCCTCCAAGTCGCTGTCGGTCCGCCGCCCAGTCTATAAAGATGCGGTAACGGCCGGGGCGAGGCGCGCCTGAGCGCGCGGCTGAAAGCTAGCCGGCCACCCCTGCGAAGGCGAGCGCCTGGCGCACGAGTTCGCCGCGCCCGCCCATGAATTCGGCCTGGACCGGGCCGCTGAGCACGTCCGCCGGGGACATCCACGTGAGCTCGAGCGCGTCCTGCCGCGGCTGGCACTCGCCCGCCACGGGGATCACGTAGGCGAGGGCGACGGCGTGCTGCCGCTCGTCCGTGAACCCCGTCTGCGACGGCGAGGGGAAGTATTCGACGACGGTGAACGGCACCGGGCTCACCGGAAGCTGGGGGAGCGCGAGCGGGCCGAGGTCCTTCTCGAGATGGCGCAGGAGTGCTGCGCGGATGGTCTCCTTGTAGAGCACGCGACCCGAAACGAGGGTGCGCATCATGTTGCCCTCGTCGTCGGCCTGCAGCAGCAGTCCGACCTCGTTGACATACCCCAGGGGGTCGAGGCGCACGGGGACCGCCTCGACGTAGAGCATCGGCAGTCGATTCCTGGCCTCATAGAGGTCCTCCGGGGAGAGCCAGCCAGGATAGGGGTCGGGTGTGCGCACTGCCATGACTAACTTTCTACAGCATGGGGTGGCTGGGAGTCATGACCGTGAAGGCGAGGCCCGGGCCATTGACCTCAAGGTGCGACTGCCCGACGGTCACTTGTGCCCCCGCATCGGTGAGCTTTTGTGCCACGGCGACCAAGTCGCCGTCGTACTCGAAGCAAAGCGGGCCAGAGCCGGCGGCGTCGGCGGGGCGCACGCTGAGGACGCCCCCGTTCTTCGCCCGAAAATCGCCGGCTTCCGCGGGCTTCGCGCCTATGGCGGCCAGTGTCCTTCTCGCCGCGGCGGCGTCGGGCGTGAGCCACACTGCGCGCACGGTGATCCGCTGGTCAGCTTCTGCGCCCGCTGGGGCGTGGATGGTCCGGTGGGCGAGGAATTCGAATCCGTCGCCTCCGCTGATGGTCACTACATCATCGAGGACGACGGCGGCGCCCCCCGCCTCAAGCGTGCGGCGCGCGAACTCCTGGGGGTCGCGGATTTCGACGGCGAACTCGGCCGTTCCGTCCGCTGGCAGTCCCGCGTCGACTCGCCGCAGTTCAACCCGGCCGCTTCCCGCTTCGAGAATCGCCGAACCCGAGCCCTCCTCGGTCGCCACCAGGCCTAGCGCTGCAAGGACCCGTCGCGCGGAGTCGAGGTCGGACGTGAAGAACGTGGGGCGGACGCGAAGCACCGCCTCAGTCTAGGGCGGCGGGTCTGAATAGGCGCAGGGACTAGAAGCTCGAGGAACTGCCGGAGCCCGAGAAGCTTCCGCCGGTGCTCCCATAGCCGGTGGTGGCGCCTCCGCCTCGCGATGCGGTGACGCTGCTCACTCCTGAGTCGAGGCCGGAAGTGAACATCGGGACAGAGACGAAATAGTACGACGGGTAGATGGTTCCGAGGATGTTCGGCTGTGGGGGTCGCCGATGGTTCTTGGTCCCCTTGCGTGCGGTCTCCATCTTGTTGCGCATGACCTCTGCCTCGCGCTCGTTCTTGGCGAAGCCCGCGATCACTGTAGCGGCATGATCTTCGAGCAGGCAGGACAACTGGGTCCGCGCCTCCCTAAGGCGGTCCAACGCCCGTTCAGGCTGAAGGGCTCCGTCGGCCAGCTCAGCGCTCCACTGTTCGAGGTCCTGACAGCTCCGGTCCCGGAACGACCGCAGCGCGGCCGCCGTCGCCGAGTCCCCCTGCCCGTGGTGTTCGCTGAGCAGCTCGTCCAGCCCTTCCAGGTCCTTGCGGAAGGGAGCGACTTGGTGTTCCCACGCCGCACGCCAGGTGCTGCCTCTGTTCAGCAGCGCGTTGGTGTCCGCGATGACGTCGTCCAGCGCGTCGAGTTCCGCGGCGGCATTGGCGTATTCGCGTGCCAACTTGAGGGACTGTCGGTGACCCAGCTTCGCCGGGGTGAGGGCATGGACGCGACGGGAGAGCTGGGTCGCCGCCTTGTAGCGGTCCAGGAACGTGAGGTGCTTTTCCAAGACGAGGCTTCCGTAGCTCGAGGAACTGGGGATGGTGCTCGCGTTCAACTCGGTGACGTCCAGATCCGTGCTCACGCTGGAGTAGCTGCGGTCGCCGCGTTCTATCTCCCGGCGGCTTGCCGACCGCGTGACTGCTCGCACCGTGAGCCAGCCGGCGGTGCCGAGGGCCAGAGCGCCACCGAGAGACCATACGGCGATCGCGGCACCGGTGGAGCGGTACCACGGCTGATTGATCAGTTCGGCGCCGCGGCGAATCCCGGCGATGGTTCCGTCTGTCCACTGCGCGTCGCGGAAGAGGTCCTTGGTGGCATTCTGGATGTCTGTGCGCTGGTCGAGGCTGACTTTTCGGTCTTCCCCCATGTACGTTCCCACGTGCCGGCCTACGGGATCCAGCGCGAAGATGAACAGCCCGTTGGCCCATTTCTGCCCGTCAGCGCTGATCCACTCGGGGTGGTTGGCGCGGGCGAACCGCAGCACTTCCTCGTTGAGGTTGTCCTCGGCCCTGCCGTTGTAGGTGTAAACGGCCACGGTCGTCGGTTCGTAGAACTCGAGCTTTCCCACCGCCGAGATGAGGGAGTTGTGGTCGAGCACGCCGGCGTGGTCCTCGACGACGATCGCCGCGGGCACGACGGCGAGCGCGGCAGGACTGCCTGCGAGCAGCATGATGAGCGCCAAGGCAAGGGCTCTGAACGTCTTCTTCACAGCGATTCTCCCGGTTCCCGACTTCAAAGGTCGCACGCCCGTCCGGGGGCCGAAAGGGGATTAGGTCATCTCTCGGGTCTAGGCTGACCCCATGGCCCCCGAGCTTCCCGAGCTGCTGCTGCCCGACGCGGACGCCTGGCGCGCATGGCTTGCCGAGAACCACGCGACGAGCCGCGGCGTGTGGCTCGTGCAGCACAAGAAGGGTGGGGCCGTCACGAGCCTCACCTACGAGCAGGCGCTGGATCACGCCCTGTGCTTCGGGTGGGTGGACGGCCAGATCGGCCGTCGCGACGAGGGCAGCTACGTCACGCGCTTCACGCCGCGCGGACCCAAGAGCAAGTGGTCGAAGCTCAACGTGGCCAATGTCGAGCGGCTTGAGGCGGCTGGCCTGATGACTGACGCGGGGCGCGCTGTGGTTGAGTCCGCGAAGGCTGACGGGCGCTGGGAGATGGCCTACGCGGGCCAGGCGACGGCAGAAGTCCCGGACGATCTCGCCACGGCGATCGCTGCGAACCCCGAGGCGCAGGAGATGTTCGGGGCGCTCACCTCCGTCAACCGCTACGCCATCATCTATCGCCTCGGGACGGTCAAGAAGCCCGAGACGCGGGCCCGGAAGATCGCGGAGTACGTCGACATGCTTGCGCGGCACGAGACGATCTACCCGCAGAAGCGACGTCCCTAGCCCCAAGCTGCCAAGGAATAGCACACTGAGTCCCATGAAATCTCCCGAAGCGCGCCTGCACGCCACCGTGAAGGGCATGGTCCAAGGCGTCGGGTTCCGCTACTGGACGCGCGGCGAAGCGGACCGCTTGGGGCTCGTGGGAAGCGCCGGCAACAAGCTCGACGGAACGGTGGAGATCGTGGCTGAGGGGAATCTCGACGACGTCGAGCAGTTCCTGAAGTGGCTTCAGTCCGGCGACACCCCCGGCCGCGTGGATGGGGTCGAGGCAACGATCGGGCCACCGACCGGAGAGTTCACCCGGTTCTCCGTCTGGTGAACGTGAGCTAGACCCAGCCGCGCAGGTAGTCGAGCTGCGCCGCCACCGAGAGTTCGGCCGCACGCCGCACGGAAGGGTCGACGTCGGCGTACACCAGGTCTGTGACGTCCCCTGCCGGCGCGTCGTGGCCGAGTCGGGCGAGCGCTGCGCGGATCTGGTCGAGGCGTTCCTCGCGGTGCGCGATATACGCGCGGGCGACGGCGGCGAGGTCGGGCAGCACAGGGCCGTGCGCCGGGAGGACTGTCTTCTGGCCCAGTTCCTCGAGCCGCCGCATCGAGGCGAGGTAGTCGCCCAGGCGACCGTCGGGGTAGGAGATGACGGTCGTTCCCCGGCCCAGGATCGTGTCGCCGGTCAGGACGGAGCCGCGCCCGCCGTCGTCGTCCGCCAGATGGAGGGACACGGAATCCGCGGTGTGCCCGGGGGTGGCGAGCACCTCGATCCGCACGCCGGCCGCGTCGATGAGCTCGCCGTCGGCCAGGGCGGGCGCGTCGAAGCACAGGGCGGGGTCGAGCGCGCGGACGGGCGCGCCGGTGAGCCGGTGGAATTCCGCCGAGCCCTCGGTGTGGTCGGGATGGTGGTGCGTGATGAGAACGAGCTCGACCCGTCCCGCGGCCGCGAGCTCCTGGAGGTGAGCAGCGTCGAGAGGCCCGGGGTCGACGACGACGGCACCCGCCTGACCCGACGCTCCCAGAACGTACGAATTGGTCCCGTCGAGGCTCATCGGTCCCGGATTGGGAGCGAGGCGATAGCGCGTGAGCTCGGAGCTGTGGACCCAGCGGTTGTCAGTCACGGCGCAAGCCTATCCAGTGAGCCTACTCGGCGAGGCGGCTCGGCCCCGCAGCGGGCTCCCCCAAAGGGAACGCGACTCCCTCGCCGATGACCTTGAGCGCGAGGTCCATGCCCTTGCGCGCCATGGCGGCGTTCCAGTGGCGGATCGTGATGACCTCCCCGCCGCCGGGGACCCTCGAGTCCAAGGCAAGGTCGGCCGGGCGGTCCGCGAGCTTGATCCGCACGGAGGACTCGGGGCCGAAGTAGTCCCAGTCCAGCACGGTCCCGTGGATGGGGGAGTCGCTCGCGATCCGCACCTGCTCGGGCCGCAGCATGATCTGGACATGGCCCTGCGTGGTGGGGTGCCGCACCGGGATGGGCCCGAGCGAGCACATCGCGAGGCTGCCTTCGAGCCAGGCGTCGAGGATGACGGCGTCGCCCAGGAATTCGGCGGTCGCCCGGTCCGCGGGGCGCGTGTAGACGACGAATGGGTTGCCGATCTGCGCGAGCTTGCCGCCTCGCATGACGGCGACTTGGTCGGCGAAGCTCAGTGCCTCGGCTTGGTCGTGGGTCACGAGGATCGTGGTGACGCCCGCCTTGGCGAGCACCTTCGAGACCGCGCGGCGGGTCGCCACGCGCAGGCCGGCGTCGAGCGCCGAGAACGGCTCGTCGAGCAGCATGACCTCGGGCTCGCGCGCCATCGCCCGCGCGAGGGCGATGCGCTGCTGCTGGCCGCCCGAGAGCTCGTGGGGGCGGCGCTTCGCGTAGGAGCCGTCGAGCGCGACCATCTCGAGGAGCTCCTCGACGCGCGCGGCGACCACCTTGCGCCCCCGGTATTTTCCGTGGTCGAGCCCGAATGCAATGTTCTGTCCCACGGAGAGGTGCGGGAACAGGGCGCCGTCCTGGGCCACGTAGCCGATGTTGCGTCGGTGCGCCGGGACCCATCTCTCGCCGGCCACGGCCTCGCCATCGAGTGTGATCCGCCCGGCGTCGGGGGACTCGAAGCCTGCGATGAGCCGCAGCAGCGTCGTCTTGCCGGACCCCGAGGGGCCCACGATCGCGGTCGTCCCTCCGCGCGCCACGTGCAGGTTGATGCCCTTGAGCACCTCGTTCCTCCCGCCGCGGGAGCCGCCCCGGCCGAACGTCTTGGTGACGCCTTCGATCTCGAGGTGATGGTCCGCGGTGTCGGCGATGGAGGGTGCGACCCGCGGCTCGGGGAGCCGGGATGCAAAGGTCGGGGTGGGGCTCTGTTCGGTCACTGGCCGGCCGCCTTCTTCGACTGCTGGAACAAAAGGTAGGTCATGGGCGCGGAGAGCAGGATCATGAGCAGCGCGTAGGGGGCCGCGCCCGCGTAGTCGATCCCACTCGAGAGGCCCCAGAACTGGGTGGCGAGCGTGCTCGTCCCGGTCGGTGCGAGCAGGAGCGTCGCCGTGAGCTCGTTGACGATGGCGAGGAACACGAGGGCGGCACCGCCCGCCGTCGCGGGGGCCGCCAGCCGCAGGGTCACGCGGAAGAACGCCGCCATGGGCCGCCGGCCGAGGGCCCGTGCAGCCTCCTCGAGCTCCTTCGGGGCCTGGGCGAGGCCCGCGCGGAGGCTCACGAGCGCCCGCGGGAGGAACAGCAGGACGTATGCCACGATGAGCAGGAGCGTGCTCTGGTAGATGTCGGGGACAAAGCGCAGTGCCACCGTCACGAACGCAAGGGCAAGGACGATGCCGGGCATCGAGCTCGTCACGTAGTTCGCGAGCTCGAGGGACTTCGAGAGCCAGCCGGGGAAACGCACTGCGAGCCACGAGAGCGGGAAGGCCGCCGCCGTCGTCGCTATTGCGCCGAGGAGGCCGAGCCACAGGGTCTGGCCGAGCGCGGCGGCGAGGTCCGCGGTCTCCCAGATCTCCGCGCCGCCGCTCACGAGCCACCGCCCGATCACCCAGCACGGGACGCCGAGCGCGAGGACCGCAAGCACCAGAAGGCCCAGCTGGGCAGGTAGCTGCCAGGCGCGGAGAGAGAGGCGGGTCGGCGCGGCCTGGGCGCCGGAGCCGAGCTTCGCGTACCGGGCGTTGCCACGGGCGCGGGCCTCGATGACGAGCATGACGAGGCACAGCGTCACGAGGACGCTCGCGAGCATGTTGCCCGCGGCGCCGTTGAACGTCGAGCGGTACTGCTCCATGATCGCCGTCGTGAACGTGTCGAAGCGGATCATGGCGAAGGCGCCGTATTCGGCCAGGAGGTGAAGGCCCACGAGGAGCCCGCCGCCGGCCACGGCGATGCGGAGCTGCGGGAGGATCACACGGAAGAACACGCGCCACGGGCCAAGCCCGAGCGAGGCTGCGGACTGCTCGATGGCCGGGTCGAGCCGCGAGAGTGAGGCCGCCGCTGGGATGTAGACGAGGGGGTAATAGGAGAGCGTCGCGAGCAGGACGCCCGAGCCGAGGCCGGACATCGACGGCACCACCGAGACCCACGCGTACGAATTCACGAACGCCGGGATGGCCAGCGGCGCTGCCAGGAGGACGGCCCACACGCGATGGGCCCGCAGCTTGGTGCGTTCAACGAGCCACGCGCCCGCCACCCCCAGCACGAGGCACAGCGGCACCGTGATGAGCACCAGCCAGACCGTGTTGCCCAGCAGCTCGAGGACCCGCGGCCGGAAGATGAGCGCGACGGCGGTGTCCCAGCCGGTCGCGATCGTCATCGCGATCACGAAGCCGAGCGGAACCAGCGAGACCGCCCCGACCAGGAGGCTCAGGACAAGGACGGTCCAGGGCGCCCCCGTCCTGCCTCGACGAAGGGTGCGGACGGCCCTCAGCGGGCGGAGGGTGGATCCTCCGCCCGCTGAGGGCGACCGGCGTGCCGGCTTGGCTGGTGCTTGGAGCAAGGGTTAGAGCAGTCCTGCCTGGGTCATGAGGTCGGTGACCTTCTGCGAGTTGAGCTTCGCGGCGTCCACGGCGGGCGCCTGGAGGTCCTGCAGCGGCGTGAGCTTGGGGTTCGCAGCAACCCCCGAGCCGACCGGGTACTCGAAGGAGGAACCCGTCTGGAGCACCTTCTGCCCGTCAGAGCCCGTGATGAAGGCAAGGAACTTCTGGGCCGCGGTCTGGTGCTTGCTCGAGGCGAGCACTCCGCCGCCCGAGACTGACACGAACGCGCCCGGGTCCTGATTCTTGAAGTAGTACAGGCCCACGTTCTTCGAGTTCTCGCCCGTCTTCGCCTGGTCGCCGAACCAGTAGTAGTGGTAGATGACGGCAGCGTCGACCTCGCCGGCATTGACCGCCTTCATGGCCGTGCTGTTGCCCTTGTAGGCTTTCGAGTTGTTCTTCATGGCCTTGAGCCAGTCGAGGGTGGCGCTCTCGCCCTTGAGCTGGAGCATCGCGGAGACGATGGCCTGGAAGTCGGCGCCCGACGGCGAGGCGGCCCACCGCCCCTTCCACTCCGGCTTGGCGAGGTCCATGATCGACTTCGGGAGGTCGCTCTCCTTGAGCTTGTCCTTGTTGTAGGCGAAGACGGTGGAGCGGGCCGCGATGCCGACCCACTTGGCCGTGGACGGGCGGTACGCCTCGGGGACGTTGTTCTTCGCATCGGTGCCGGGATCGCCGAAGAGTCCAGCGTTCTCGACGGCGCTCATCGCCGGGGAGTTCTCAGTCAGGAAGACGTCCGCGGGGGAGTTCTTGCCCTCCTGGATGATCTGCTGGGCCATCTCGGTGTCATCGCCGTTGCGGAGGTTGACCTTGATGCCGGTCTGCTTCGTGAACGCGTCGACCCACGCCTGCGTGAGTTCCTGATGCTGCGCGTTGTAGACCGTGATGGTGTCGCCGGAGCCTGAGCCGGAAGCGCCGGAGGACGCCGAGCCGGAGCTCGTGGCGCCGCCGCACGCGGTGAGGCCCAGAGCGGCCACCGCGGCGAGCGCGATGCCGGTGAGGGCCTGGGAGCGGATCTTCACAGAAGGTCCTTTCATTCATGGGGCGCGGTGATGGCATTTCGACGTCGAGGGGAAGGATGCTCGGAGCCGGGGGCGTTCGCTTCCTTCGAGAACGACTGTAGGTTAGCCACACCTAAGTACGCGTCGATTCTGGCGTAATTGTGACCTAAATCACATCAATTACGCAATTTTGATGTTTCCTAATTACCGTCTGCTGCCAGAGTCGCCGCTGCTTCGAGCAGCATCCAGGCTTGGAGCTGCGTACAGAGCTCCACTGGGCTCCCCGGCGGGTACGACGACGTGGCAGCCTCGCCCGGGTGGGCCGGGAAAACCATCTGGTGGTCACGTTTGTCCCGCCCCTGCCAGATCGCCTCGGCGGTATCGACGACGAGGCGTCGCGCCGTGGCCCTGGTTCCCTCGGGCAGTCGCCGGTCAGCCGCCGCGACTGCGAGATAGCGTCCCAGGATCCCCATGAAGAGGCCTCCATCTCCGCCCCCGTGGGCCTTCACGCGCCCTAGCTCGTCCGTGAGGCCGGCGTCGACCGCATGGACGAGCTCCTCGGCCGGTCCAAGGTTGCCTCCGCCGAGTTCCAGAAGTGCCCCGAGGACCGGGCCTTGGTTGTAGGCGTAGACGGCGCGGTCGAGGCGCGTTCCGCCGTCGTTTTCGAGGTGGAGGCCGTCGAGGAACAGTCCCAATTCGGGGTCCAAGAGGTTCCTGTAGAGCCAGTCGACGAGCGCCTGGGCTCGTTCGGTGTCTCCCGTCCGCGCGAAGAAGAGGGCGGCGGGGCCGGTGGTGGCTGTGTTCTTGTACTTCCGGCGGGTGTTCCAGAACATGCCCCCGCCGAGGTCGTCGGTATGGCCGGCCCTGAGCTTCTCCGCGAGGACCTGAACGGCGTCGCCGGCCGGCGGGAGGCCGCTGCCGGTGAGCTTCCGGGCCAGCCCGTCGGTTCTCGCCGAGGCCAGCGCGAGCCATGCCATGTCGTCGAAGAACAGGTTGGGGAACCGGCCGAAGTTCCGCAGCCGGATCCCCTTCAGGTGGCGCTGTGCGAGGGCGAGCGACGGCGGAAGGCCTTGCTCCGGGGCGGCGTCGCCGGTGCGGAGCTCCCGGAGCGCGGCGTCGACGAGGCAGTCCAGCAGGTGGGCCTGCCACCAGTAGTGCCACTCGCTCCACGGCAGCTGCGGTCGAGGGTGCGGCGCCCACACCCACGCGAGCCACGTCCCGCGCATCCCGAGGAACTCGTGCCCGAAGGCGCCCTTGACTGACTCTGCTGCGGCTCGGGCGCGTGCGTCCAGGGACTCCTCCGACGTCTCCATTACCCCCACGCTATCCCCCCGCTCGCGAAACCTCGGGGTTCCAGCGAAACCCTCGGCTGCAGCCCGGGGTCTGGGTGCATGTCCGGGGTTTCGTGATCGCCGCCCCGCGGAACCCGAGGCCCTCGCCGCTGAGCACCCACGTGACGCTTGTCACCCCTTCCCGCTAGGATGAGCCCAGTTAGTCGTCATTAACTGAAGTGAGGGGAAGCCATGCAGCTCTCTGGCGCGACAGCGCTCGTCACGGGCGGGGCGTCCGGCCTCGGCGCCGCGACGGTGCGACGACTGCACGAGGGGGGTGCCGCCGTCGTCATCGTTGACCTGCCGGGGAGCCGCGGCGCGGAGTACGCCGAAGAGCTCGCCGCCAAAGGCGCGCCCGCCGCGTTCGCCCCCGCCGACGTGACGGACGAGGATCAGGTGGCGGCCGCCGTCGACCGCGCGGTGGGGAGCGAGCATTCGCTGCCGCCGCTGCGCGTCGTGGTCAATTGCGCGGGCATCGCGACGCCGGGAAAGGTGCTCGGGCGCGACGGCGTGCTCCCGCTCGAGCAGTTCGAGCGCGTGGTGCGCGTGAACCTGTTCGGGACGTTCAACGTGCTGCGCCTCGCGGCCGCGGCAATGGCGCAGACGGATCCGGTGAGCACCGAGCTGGGCGGGCCGGAGCGGGGGGTAATCGTGAACACGGCGTCGGTTGCCGCGTTCGACGGCCAGATCGGGCAGCCAGCGTACTCCGCCTCCAAGGGTGCGGTGCACGCGATGACCCTCCCCTTGGCCCGGGAACTGGCACGTTCGCTCATCCGCGTGGTCACGATTGCGCCCGGCATTTTCGAGACGCCGATGATGGCAGGTCTGTCGCAGGAGGCGCAGGAGTCGCTCGGGAAGCAGGTGCCGCACCCGGCGCGGCTGGGTCGGCCCGCCGAGTACGCGAATCTCGTGGCCCACATCGTGGACAACGCCATGCTCAATGGTGAGACGATCCGCCTCGACGGAGCGATCAGGATGGCCCCGCGATGACCCTCCCCGACGCTGACTACTACGACGTCCAGGCGCTCCTCGACCGGCGCGAACGCGCGAAGCTCGCGGAACTCCGCGACTTCCTCGCCGCCGAGGTGGCGCCCCACGCTCAGGGCTGGTGGGACCGAGAGGAGTTCCCTTTCGAGCTCCTTCCCAAGCTCGGTTCGCTCGGCCTGTCCACGCCGCACCGCGCCCAGCCCGACCGCCCCGCCTACTCTCGGCTCTTCCACGGCCTCGTCATCGCGGAGCTCACGCGCGCCGACACCTCGATCGCCACGTTCTTCATGGTCCACCACGATCTGTTCGTCGAGGGGCTTCAAGCGTTCGGCACCCCGGAACAGCGCGAACGGTACCTCGCCGACGCCATGGCCCTCCGCGCCACGGGCGCCTTCGCGCTGACGGAGCCGGAGCACGGGTCGGACGTCGCCCGCGGCCTCTCGCTGCGCGCTCGCCGCGAGGGGCAGGACTGGGTGCTCGACGGCGCCAAGCGGTGGATCGGCAACGGCACCTTCGCCGATCACCTGCTCGTGTGGGCGCGCGTCTCCGACGGCCCGGATGACGGCCAGCTCCGCTGCTTCATCGTCGCCGGGGATTCCGCGGGGCTTACGCGCCGCAAGATCGAGCACAAGATTGCGCTGCGCACCGTCCAGAATGCGGACCTGGCGTTCGACGGCGTTCGGGTCGCCGAGGCGGATCGCTTCCCCGGCGTCGCGTCGTTCGACGACGCCCGGACCCTCCTGCTCAGCTCGCGGCTCCTCGTCGCCTGGCAGGCCGTGGGGCAGCAGCTCGCGGCGTTCGACGTCGCCCGGAAGTACGCCGTCGAGCGGGAGCAGTTCGGGCGGCCGCTCGCCTCGTTCCAGCTCGTGCAGGGCCAGCTCACGCAGATGCTCGGCAACGCGACGGCGTCGATGGCCATGCTCGCCCAGCTCGCGCGGCTTCAGGACGCGGAGGAGGCGACGATGCCGCGCGTTGCCCTCGCGAAGGCCTGGGCGACGGCCCGTATGCGCGAGACTGTCGCCCTCGGCCGGGCGATCCTCGGCGGGAACGGGATCGTCTCCGATTATCGGATGGCCAAGATCTTCGCCGACGCCGAGGCCGTCTACACGTACGAGGGCACGTTCGAGGTCAACAGCCTCATCGCAGGCCGCGACGCGACGGGCGTCTCGGCCTTCACCTAACCCACCCCCACCTCCTGTTTCGGGTACAGATAATGCCCTCCTCAGCCGACTCGGGTACGGCTAATCTCGTGGTCTCGTACCCGTGGTGAAGGAGAGGCGACTTATCTGTACCCGAAACGGTTAGGGTTCGGGGTTCGGCATCTTCTCTCCGGCCTCGACGGGGAGGTCCAAGGAGTTGTCCCTGACGGGCATCGGGCACGTGCCGTACGGCGTGAACGCACTCGGATAGTTGATCGCGCGGTTGAAGTCGAGGATGACCGTGCCGTCCGGGCGAGGTTTGGCTGTGGTGACTTTGCGCCAGTCGTCGGTGGTCTTGCCGTTCGTCTCGTCGTGGAACGTGATGGTCAGGTCGCCGAGGCGGCGCTGCTCGGCCTGAAGTCGGTACTCGTGGCCGTTCCGGTGGAACACGACTTCGCCGGCCGAGAGATGGATGCCGTCCACGAGCGGGTTCGCTGTCGAGATGGGGACCTCTCGCGGCTCCGGATACGGCTCCCACGTGGCCTCGATGACCCAATCGGGATCGAAGTCGTAGACCGGAACCCCGCGGAATTCGGTGAGGGTCGGCGATTCCGAGTCGCGCGTGCGGATCGCGTACCGGCCGCCGCGCATCACGAGTTCCACAAGGATGGGCCCGTACCGCACCCAATCGAGTGATTCCTCGTTGGCGAGGTGGGCGCTGAACGTCCCATCGACAGGGACGCCTTCCTCGTCGAAGACCAGACCCTCGTCCGCCCGAGCGGTCAGCACTGCCGTCTCGAGCCCCACCGACTCAGAAGTGGACCAGAGTCCCGGCACGAATTCGACGGGGGACGGTTCAGGGTCGAGCCATTGGAGGGAGGTCAGGGTGAGCCACCCGTGCTCCTCGGCGAGGGCCTTGTTGCGGTTCTCGCGGAAGCGCTGCCAGCGGGCGAGCTGCTCGGCGTCGGTGCCGGCGTTCTGCACAGTGGTGTCCGTCATGCACCCACCTTGGCCCTGCCGAAGCAATCCGGCAAGGCTTTGCGCCGGTCAGGCGCGACTAGCCTCGAGCACGGCCGCCACGCCGAACGCCCCGAGCACCGTCCCCGTCACGCGGTCGATCCACTTGCGGAACGAGGGCCCCTCGAGCCATCTCCGGAAGAAGTGGGCCGCGCCGACGACAGCGATGAACCAGATGATCGCCTCGACGTTGCTCACGACGGTCAGCATGAGGCCCATCCACACGGGCGGGACGCCCGGGACGAGGAACTGCGGGATCACGGCGATGCAGAACATGCCGTACTTCGGGTTGAGCAGGTTCGAAACCAGGCCCTTAGTCCAAGTTCGCCCGAGCGGCTCGTACGCGAGGTGAGCGAGTCCCAAAGGTGCCTCGCCGCCGTCGTTCGTTGTGCCCCCGCCCTTCCCAAATGACGCACGCCACAGGGTCACTCCGAGCCACGCCATGTAGGCGGCGCCGGCGTAGCGCAGGATGTCGTAGGCGACCGTGGAAACGGTCAGCAGCGCCGAGACGCCGGTCGCCGCAGCGGCGCCCCACACGAACGCCCCCGAGATCATTCCCAGCGCGGCCACGTACGCGTGTCGCCGGCCCTGGCTGAGCGTGTAGCGGAGCACGAGGGCCGTGTCCGTCCCGGGAATCACCGTGATGAGCGCGGCGAGCGCGGCAAAACCGAGCAGGGAGTCTTGGAGCGTCACCTGTCAAGGATAGGTCGCGCTTAGAGTGGCCTTCATGCCCAGCTACCGCGCCGTTCTGCAGATCACAGGCCTCCGGCCAGGCAACCCGCCCGAGCGCGTGATGGAGGCCGCGGCCGAGGCTCTGGGCTCGCGACACCTGGTCGAGGCAACCCAGCTCAACGTGGTGCGGGGCGTTCCCGAGATCACCCTGCGCTTCCTTGTCGAGGCAGCGAACGACGACGACGAACTCGCCGCGGCGCGCGAGTCCGCCTTCGCGATGCACGACGCCGTGGAGGACGTCGCGACGACAGGTCGCCTCAGGCTGTTGCGCCAGCGGCGCGGGAAGTGGGTGCCCGTCGGCTGATCGACTGCTCCACGACTGTCGTTATGAGCCCCCAAAACGTCAGTTATGGAGCAATCGATGGGGGAGTTGGCGTCACGAAGCGGCCACGAAGACGTCCGCCATGTCCGGCGTGCGGAGGACAAACTCAACCAACTCGACGGTCTCGGTGTCAGCTCCACGGACCGCGTCCACGGCGGTGCGAGCGACCACGCGGGGGTCCCAGCCGTAGATGCCAGCGGAGATCGCCGGGAAGGCGACGGACGTTGCGCCCAGCCTGTCGGCGAGGGTAAGGCTCTCCTCGAAGGCGGAGTGGAGGAGGTCCGGGTCTCGCTGCCCGGCATGCCAGTTGGGGCCGACGGTGTGGATCACCCAGCGGGCCGGGAGCCGGAAGGCGGGGGTCGCAACGGCGTGCCCCACGGGGAGCCCGTCGCGGTACTCTTTCTCGCGCAGTGCCTGGCACGCCGCAAGGAGCTCTGGGCCGGCGGCCCGATGGATGGCGCCGTCGACCCCGCCGCCCCCGAGGAGCGAACTGTTGGCGGCGTTCACCATCGCGTCGACTCGACGGGTGGTGATGTCACCCGTGACAATGTCGATCCTCATGCGACCAGTTTGTCCCATAACTGGATTTGCGCCAATGGTCCCTGAGGGAACGAGGGAACGAGGGAACGAGGGCACTGAGGCGCGAAGTCGGGGAGTCGCCCCGCGGAAGCCTTACCGCTGCCCGATGGGCGTGATGACGAGCTCGTCGATGCGGACGTGCGGCGGGCTGTCCAGGACGAACTGGACTGAGCGGGCCACGTCCTCGGCACTCAGCATGGACGCGCGCTGTTCCTCGCCCGGCACATTCGGCCGGAGGGACAGGAACTCGGTGTCCACGTCGCCGGGACAAAGGTGGCACGCCTTGATCCCATTTGGGCCCTCCTGGTCGTTGAGGGACGCCACGAGCATGCCGAGCGCCGCCTTGCTCGACATGTAGGCGGCACCCGCGCCCGGGGTGAAGCGCCACGCGGAGTACGAGGAGACCACCACAATGCCGCCACGCCCGAGCGACCTCATCCCTGGGAGCACCAGGTCGATGACGCGGGCCACGGCTGTGAGGTTGGTGTCGACAATGGTGGAGAATTCCTCCAGGGACTGGTCCGCCCAGGTCCGCCGTGGGGCGTTCAGTCCCGCGGCAATGACGACGTCGGTGACTGGACCCCATTCGTCGACGATGCGGTCGTGAGCTTCGCGCAGCGCGTCAATGTCCCGCACGTCGACCGGAACCTCGAGCGCTTCGCCTCCCTCCTCACGGAGGGCTTCGGCAACCGCGGCGACCGCCTCGGCTCGTCGCCCGCTGACCGCGACCGTCCACCCGGACCGAGATGCCGCGAGCGCCGCCGCACGTCCCATGCCGCTTCCGCCGCCCGTGACCCACAGAATCTGTTGATTTCCCACGGACGCAACCCTAGACCGCCGGCGCTTCCTTCAGTTCGAGCTGGCTGCGGAACTCGATCTCGCGCCCTGTGAACGGATCGCGGAAGCGGATCGCGCGGGCGAGGAGCTGGAGGGGCTTGTCGTAGTCGTCGGGCGCCTTGTCGAGGAGGACGGGGTAGAAGGGGTCGCGCAGGATCCCCAGTCCCAGCCCGGCCATGTGTACGCGGAGCTGGTGCGTCTTGCCCGTATGGGGCTCGAGCCGGAACAGCCCGCGATCGGCCGCAGCACGGGCGAGGCTCACCCGGGTCTCCGCATTCGGCTCGCCCTCCACGACCCCCGCGAGCAGGTAGTCGCGCGACTTCACCATCCGGTTGCGCACGACGACGGGCGAGGCGAATCGCTGGGCCGTTTCGGGGCCGATGAGCGACACGCATTCGTACTCCTTCTCCACGTGCCGCCGCTCGAAGAGCACCTGGTACTTCCCGCGCGTCTCGGGGTTCGCGGCGAAGAGGAGGACGCCGGCGGTCATCCGGTCGAGGCGGTGGATGGGCACGAGGTCCGGGAGGTTGAGTTCGTTGCGGAGCCGCACCAGCGCGGACTCCTGGATGTAGGTGCCGCCGGGCGTCGTGGGGAGGAAGTGGGGCTTGTCGACGACGATGAGATGGTCGTCGCGGTGGAGCACGCTCAGCTCGACGGGGAGCCGCGCCTCCGTCGGGAGGGTCCGGTAGTACCAGATGAAGGTGTGCTCATCGAGAGGGGTGCGCCGATGCAAAGGCGAGCCGTCCGCCGCGACGATCTCGCCGTCGTCGAACCTCCTGAGGATTCCCTCGGGGTCCACGTGCCCCCAGCGGTGCAGCATGTAGTCGAGCGCCGTCTCCCACGGTCCCTCGGCGGGGAGGCGCAGGCGTGTCGCGTTGACGCCGTCGCGCACGGGGAGGGGGGATTTCACGGCTTCAAGGATACCGGGCCAGCATGCGGACGCCCCGAGCGCGCGCGCAGAACGCTGCGGTATCCTCAGGCGCTGAGTAAACCCCCAGGCTCACAGTATCCGGCGTCGCGTACGAGCCCCGAATCCCCTGTGGAGTGCCCGCATGCCCCCGTTCTCCTCGCTTGACCACGCAGATGTGACCTCTGGTCCGGGCCCCGCGGCCGAGCTGCGCGCCGACGTCCGCCGCGTCTCGACCCTCCTCGGCGAGTCCCTCGTCCGGCAGCACGGGCCGGAGCTTCTGCGGCTCGTCGAAGAGGTGCGGCTCCTCACGAAGGAGTCCAAGGAAGCAGCGCGGGGAGGCGCGGGTGCGCTGGGGCCGTGGAACGCGGCCGACGTCGCAGCCCAGGTCCGCGAGCTCCTCGCCTCCCTGCCGCTCGACGAGGCGACTGAGCTGGTGCGCGCCTTCGCGTTCTACTTCCATCTTTCGAACGCCGCTGAGCAGCTGCACCGGGTGCGGGAGCTCGGCGAGCGTCGCGAGGACGAGGGCTGGCTCGCCGCCGCGGTGCGGGACATCGCCGAGCAGGCTGGGCCCGAGGTGCTTCAGGAGGTCGTGGACTCGCTCGATGTGCGTCCGGTGTTCACGGCGCATCCTACCGAGGCATCGCGACGCTCGGTCCTGGACAAGCTGCGTGCCGTTTCCAACATCCTCTCTGTGCCTTCGGCCGAGGGCACAGGCCTTCGTCACCGGCAGGACCGCCATCTGGCCGAGATCATCGACCAGATGTGGCAGACGGACGAGTTGCGGCAGGTGCGGCCCACGCCCGTCGATGAGGCACGCAACGCCGTCTACTACCTCGGGCAGATCCTCACTGGGCCGCTCCCCGAGGTGCTCGACGAGCTCTCCGGCCGACTCGCCGAGCACGGGGTCACTCTTCCCGCGACGGCGTCGCCGCTGCGCTTCGGCTCGTGGATCGGCGGCGACCGTGACGGCAACCCGAACGTCACCCCCGATGTCACCCGTGAGATCCTTGCGCTCCAGAATCAGCAGGCCGTGCGGATCGCTGTGCAGCTCGTGGACGAGCTGATCAGCTTCCTCTCGAACTCGACGGCGCTCGCCGGCGCCGAGCCCGAGCTCCTCGAGTCGATCGACGCGGACCTCGCCAAGCTGCCAGGCCTCGACAAGCGAGTCCTCGAGCTGAACGCGCAGGAGCCGTACCGGCTCAAGCTCACGTGCATCAAGGCGAAGCTCCTCAACACGGGCCGCCGTGTCGCCGCTGGGACGGCTCACGAGCCGGGCCGCGACTACGCCGCGACGAGCCAGCTCGCCGAGGACCTCGCCGTGCTCGACCGTTCCCTCCGCCTGCACGCGGCACAGCTGGCGGCCGACGGCGTTCTGGCCACCGTGCGCCGGGTCGTCGCCTCGTTCGGACTCCACCTCGCGACGGTCGACATCCGCGAGCACGCTGACTACCACCACGAGGCCGTGGGGCTCCTCCTCGATCCGCTCGGCGAGCTGTCCCGCCCGTATCTCGAGCTCCCGCGGGCCGAGCGCCGCCGGGTCCTCGCGCTCGAGCTCGGAAGCCGACGCCCACTGTCCGGGCACCCGGTCGAGCTGCCGGGCCACGCGGCTCGTGTGTACGAGACGATGCGCGTGATCCGTCAGGCCCGGCGCGTGTACGGGCCGGACGTCATCGAGACGTACATCGTGTCGATGACCCGCGGCGCCGACGACGTCCTGGCCCCCGCGCTCCTCGCCCGCGAGGCCGGCCTGGTGCGGCTATACGGGGATGCGCCGTACGCGCACATCGGCTTCGCGCCGCTGCTCGAGACGGTCGAGGAGCTGCGGGCCTCGGCCGAGATCATCGACCAGCTGCTCTCGGAGCCGGCATACCGCGAGATCGTGCGCCTGCGGGGCGACGTGCAGGAGGTCATGCTCGGGTACTCGGACTCCAACAAGGAATCCGGCGTGCTCACGAGCCAGTGGGAGATCCACAAGACGCAGCGCAAGCTCCGCGATGTCGCAGCTCGTCACGGCGTGAGGCTGCGGTTGTTCCACGGGCGCGGCGGCTCAGTGGGCCGCGGCGGAGGCCCGACCTACGACGCGATCATGGCCCAGCCGAACGGGGTCCTCGAGGGCGAGATCAAGTTCACCGAGCAGGGTGAGGTGATCAGCGACAAGTACTCGCTGCCCGAGCTCGCGCGGGAGAACCTCGAGCTGTCGCTTGCAGCTGTCATGCGCGGTTCCGCCCTTCACCGCGCCCCGCGCACCACCGTCGACGAGCGGGAGCGCTACGCCGACCTCATGGACCTGATCTCCGACGCCGCTTTCGCGAGGTATCGGAAGCTCATCGACGATCCGGACCTTCCCGCGTACTTCGTTTCCTCGACGCCGGTTGAGCAGCTCGGGCAGCTCAACATCGGCTCCCGGCCCTCGAAGCGGCCTGACTCCGGTGCGGGGCTCGAAGGCCTCCGCGCCATTCCGTGGGTGTTCGGCTGGACGCAGTCGCGCCAGATCATCCCAGGCTGGTTCGGCGTCGGCTCGGGGCTTCGCGCCGCGCGGGAGGCTGGGAAGGACGCGGAGCTCCGCGAGATCATGGAGCGCTGGCCGTTCTTCCAGTCGGTCATCTCCAACGTCGAGATGACGCTCGCGAAGACCGACCTCGAGATCGCCTCGCACTACGTCTCGTCGCTCGTGCCGCGCGAGTTGCACCACATCTTCGAGGACATCCGTGCCGAGTACGAGCTCACGGTTGTCGAGGTGGAGCGGCTGACGGGGGAGCGGGACCTCCTCGAGGCAGCGCCGACCCTCAAGCGCACCCTGGAGATTCGCGACCAGTACCTCGATCCGATCAGCTACCTCCAGGTCGAACTCCTGCGGCGCATCCGCGAGCAGGCCGACGCGGACGTTTCGGGCAAGGAGATCGACGAGCGGCTCCAACGCGCCCTGCTCATCACGATCAACGGCGTCGCGGCTGGCCTTCGCAACACGGGGTGACCTCAGGTTCCGACCTTTCGGCCGTTCCGAACTGAGGCCACCTCGTTCCAGACTGGAAGTGGCAAGGGGCGGTGCCTCTTTGCTGCAGGGTGCTGGACATTGAGGTGCGTCAGGAGAGGGAGGCACGATGTCAGATTTGACCAGGTGGTTCGACCCGCGCAAAGGCCCGTTCGATCTGTTCGAGCGGCTCTTCGAGGGTGAGGGAGGGACATCGGGGATCAAGGTCGAGGAGCACATGGACGGCAACGACCTGGTGGTCCGCGCTGAGCTCCCCGGCGTTGACCCTGAGACGGACGTCGACGTGAGCGTCGCGGACGGTGCGCTGACGATTCAGGCGCGCCGCGAGGAGAACCAGGAGCGCAAGGAGAAGTACGGATACCGGAGCGAGTTCCGGTACGGCTCGTTCTCCCGTACGGTCAGGCTCCCCGAGGGGGCCACTGCGGATGACGTGAGCGCGACCTATACCGACGGCGTCCTCGAGGTCAGGGTCCCCGTCCCCGAGCAGAAGGCGCAGCAGATTTCGACCAAGATCCACGTCAAGCGCGCCTAGCTGGTCTTGCCCATTCAGCGGGAGTCAGGTCTATCGAGGGACTTGGCTCCCGCTGTCATGTGCCCGGTTCTGCGCGATGAAGAGCGCGGCCTGGGTGCGCCGTTCGTAGCCGAGCTTCGCAAGCAGCGACGAGACGTAGTTCTTGACCGTCTTCTCCGCGAGAAACAGCTGAGTCCCGATCTCGCGGTTGGTCAAACCTTCGCCGATGAGCTCGAGGACCCGGCGCTCCTGGGGGCTCAGGAGCTCAAGACGGGGGTCGACGTGTACGGCGGGAGCCAGCCCGGCTACGATCTTGGCCTTCACCGCAGGGTTGAACAACGACTCTCCACGGGCGGCCCTCCGCAACGCCGTCACCAGTTCGGTCCCGCGGATCTCCTTGAGCACGTAGCCACTCGCCCCCGCGAGGACGGCACCGCGGAGCGACTGGTCGTCGTCGTAGCTCGTGAGCATCACACAGGGGAGCGACGGGTCGACGGCGTGCACGTCCCGGCACACCTCGATGCCAGTCCCGTCGGGGAGCCGGACGTCCAGCACTGACACGTCGGGGCGGAGGGCGGGGATTCGGCGGGCGGCCTCGGCGGCGCTGCCTGACGTTCCGATGACCTCGAAGCCCTCGTCCTCGAGCAGCTCTTGCAGGCCGCGACGGACCAGCTCGTGATCGTCCAGGATGAAGACCCGCAGTCTGCCGTCCTGATTCTCTGCGTTCGGCATGACGTGTCCCTCCGCCATTCTTCCGTGCCGGCGCCGACTCCTTCAGCTGCTCCATTCTTTCCCAGCTTTCCCAGACTCAATAGGGACTTTGGGTCGTACTCTGTGGTCAGGCAGGCTGCATTGTCGTGGCCCGCCCATGGGACGGAGGTCTGGCGATGATCTACTCGGGCGGCATGGGCGTGGGTGGAATCTGGCTCATCATCCTGCTGGTGATCGTGATTGCGCTGCTCGTGCTCATCGCGGTGCGGCTCTTCACCGGTCCCGCTCAGCACTGGGACAGGCGGACACCCCCGCCCGCTGTCCCCCCGATGCCCGGGCATCCGCCGGGCATGCCCCTCGACACGCCGCCTGCGGCTCAAAACCGGGCCAGGGACATCTTGGACGAGCGACTGGCACGGGGCGAGATCACCCCTGAGCAGTATCGGGAGCTGAGGCGGGCGCTCGAGGAGCAGTAAGCCGGACCGTTGCTCTGCGTTCGGACAGGAGCGCACCGACTGTAAATCTGGCCTTGACAAAAAACTTTGTCGGTAGCCACACTGGAGGCATGCAAGAGGTCATCGTCATCGAGGACGCGGCTGCGGCCGCCGTGAGTCTGGATCCGCTCCGGGCCACACTCCTGCGCGAGCTCGCGGAACCGTCCTCGGCGGCCGGCCTCGCCGCGAAGGTCGGCCTTCCCCGCCAGAAGGTGAACTACCACCTGCGCGCCCTTGAGGAGCACGGTCTCGTGGAGCTCGTCGAGGAGCGGCGCAAGGGCAACGTCATGGAGCGCGTGCTGCAGGCAACGGCGGCGGCCTACGTCATCTCGCCGGCCGCGCTCGCAGCGGTGGAGCCGGACCCCATCGGCCTCCGCGACCGCTTCAGCGCGTACTGGCTCTTGGCACTCGCCGCGCGAATGGTCCACGAGGTCGGCCGTCTGATCAGCGGCGCGACGGCGGCGAAACAGCAGCTGGCGACCTTCGCGGTCGACGGGGAGATCACCTTCGCCTCCGCCTCGTCCCGTGCCGCCTTCGTCGAGGAGCTGGGCCGCGAGATGGCCCGCCTCGCCGCGAAGTACCACGAACCCCACGCGCCCGGCGGCCGCAGGCACCGGCTCGTCGTCGCGCTCCACCCCAGTCTCAAAACGGAACCCCACGAGGAGATTCAGCCATGAGCCACGAATTCGAGATCGTCCAGGACGTCCTCATCAAGGCAACGCCCGAGCAGATCTGGAAGGCCGTCACCGAAAACACATCCGCCTGGATGTTCCCCACTGAGCAGTGGCCGGCCGTCCGGACCGTCGACGACTACCCCAAGCACCTCGTGTCCCGCATGGAGGGGCCGGACGGCTGGTACAACCAGCTCGAGCACGTTCTCACCCCAGGCCCGGACGGCACCTACCTGCACTACGTCCACTCCGGGGTGATGACGGACAACTGGGAGCAGCAGTACGACGGCGCCGCCAAGCACACCGTCTTCTACCTCCACACCCTCGGCCAGTACCTCGAGCACTTCGACGGACGCGCCGTCGCCTACAGCGAGGTTCGCGGCCCCGATGCGGCCGCGGAGCCCGACGCCTTCGAGCGGTTGGTAAAGCACCTCGGCCTCGACGCCTCGATCGCGGGTGAGAAGCGCGAACTACCCCTCCCCACCCTCAACGTCGTTGCGCCGGACCACATCGAGACCACCATCGATTTCCGCAACGACAATTTCCTCGGCCTGCGCACCGAGAATGCGCTCATCCGAGTCTTCGGCCGCAACGCGTTCGGCGACCGCGTGGGCCTCACCGTCCACGATTTCTCGCTCGACGGCGCCACCCCGGAGGAACGAGCCGAGCGCGGGCAGGCGAACACCGCGGCGTGGACCGAGTGGCTCGCGGACATCTACGCCTGACGCATCACGGCGCGGGCTGGCAGCGCGGGCAGAAGTAGATGTCCCGCTCCCGCTGCACGTCCTCGCCGAGGGTCCCGTGCTGGATCCGCGTGTGGCAGCGCAGGCAGGGCTGCCCGGCCCGACCGTACACCCACGAATCATTCCGCGGCCCGAATCCGCCGGTCGTGTTCCGCGAGCGGCCCTTGTTCGCCTCGAGCAGCCGCTTGGCGGTCGCGATGAGACCCGGGAGGTCCCGCACCGCAGAAACCGGCGCCGCAGGGTGGACCCGCGCGAGGAAGCACAGCTCGTTCCGGTAGATGTTCCCGATCCCAGCGAGGTTTCGCTGGTCCAGGAGCGCGAGGCCGACGGCGCGATCCGGTTGCGCTCGCAGGTTCGCCTCCGCTTGGGCCGGGTCCCAGTCCGGCCCGAGCAGATCGGGCCCGAGATGGCCGACGACGGTGCCTTCCTCCGCGGTCGGGATCACCTCGAGCACGCCGAGAGAGAAGCCGACGGCGCTGACACCGTCCTCAGCTCTGAGCACAGCCCGCGCTGTATGGGCCGGTTTCCTCCATCGCTCGCCCGGCCCGTAGACCTGCCAGCTCCCCTCCATCTTGAGGTGCGAGTGGATGCTGAGTGGGCCTTCGCCGTCGGGGGCGGCCAGACGGTGCAGCAGGTGCTTTCCCCGAGACACGACCTCGAGGACGGTCCAGCCGGTGAGGTCGAGGGTCGCGAACGCGGGGACCCGGAAGTCGGACTGCGTGAGCCGCTTCCCAGCGAGGGCGGCGTGCATGCGGGTGGCGGCCTGCCAGACGTTATCGCCTTCAGGCACGGATCCGCACTCCTCGTGGCGTCGAGTAGGCGCCCGCGGAGGTGAGGGCGTGGGCCAGGGGCGTGTCGAGCAGGTCCCGTCCGTTGACCTTCTCCATGACGAGCTTGTCGACGGCGCCCGATCGGACAACCCCGACGAGCGCCTCGGCCGCAGGACCCAGCACCTCGGGGTCGTCCGTGAAGGCGAGCAGTGTCTTGCCGCCGCGCTCCACATAGAGGGCCAGGCCGCCGTCGACCATCACCACGAGCGCGCCGGCCTTCCGCCCCGGGCGGTGACCTGTAGCGGCGTCGGCGACCTCCGGCCAGGCGAGGGCGGCGCCGTAGGGGTTGGCGGGGTCCGTTGCGGCGAGGGCGAGGCTTCGTCGTGGCCGGGAGGGGCCGTCCTGCTCGGACACGTCGTCCCGAGAGTAGGAGCGGAGCCGGTCGACGGTCGCAGGGACGGCGAACTGTGCGGCCCCGAGCTTCTCCACGAAGTAGCCGCGGCGGCACTTCCCGGCTTCCTCGAGCCGCGACAGCACCTTGTAGAGCAGCCCGAATCCGCCCGTCACATCCTCAGCCATGACCGATCCGCGGGTGAGCACGCCGTACCGGTCCATGAGCAGCTCGGCGAGGGCGTGGGTCTTGATGGTCGGGTCGAGCTGGACCTGCGGCACCGCCGACCAGCGGCCGGCGGCCATGGGCGGAGCCGCGGTGGAGGGAGCGTCGAAGCCGAGCCCGGCGACGGCGCCAAGACGCCCAACGCGCGGAAGGCGACCCCCGCGCAGAGAGGCCCCTCGGCCTCCGCCGTACGTCCGGGCCCGCGGCGTGCGGGAGGGCTGACGGTGGGCCGTGTGGCCGCCGTCGAGCATTGCCCGCACGGGTGCGAAGGTGTCGCCGGTGACCCGGCCCGCCCACACGAGGTCCCAGAGCGCCTGCATCGCGGCCTCGTCGGTCAGCACAGAGTCCGGGCCCCCGGCTGCTTCGGCAAGCTGCCGGAAGAAGTAGCCTCCGCCACCGGCGAGGAAATCGAGGAGGCGCTGCTGGGCGTCGTCGGGCGTGAAGTCTGGATCGGGCGAGAGCGTCAGCGGTGCGGAATCCGCGAGGTGCAGGCTGACCCAGCCGTCGTTCCCAGGGATCGCGCCCGCGCCGGTCCACAGGATCTCGCCGCTGGCCATGAGCTCGTCGAGCAGCGAGGGCGAGTAGTCGGAGACTCGCCGCCGCAGGACCAGGGACTCCCAGGCGCTGGCCGGGATCGGCACCCCGGCGAGCTGGTCGACGACGGTCAGCACGCCGTCATGCCCCCGCAGTGACCCGCGCCCCTCCTCGCCGATGTGCTGCCACGCCGCGAGGAACCGCGCGAAAGTGGGCTGGTCCACGGGCTCGACGTCAGCCCGCAATGCCGCGAGCGACCGCCGCCGGATCCTCCGCAGCACCTCCGCGTCGCACCATTCGCCGGCCTGCCCGGTCTTGGGCGCGTCCCCCGTCGCGGGCCGGAACGTCCCCTCGATGACCCGGCCGTCCGCGGCGAGCCGCTTGAGGGTCGAATGGACGACGGCGACCCCGAGTCCCAGCCGCGCCGCCGCCTCGCCTGCGGTGAACGGACCGTGGGTGCGGGCGTAGCGGCCGACGAGGTCACCCAGTGGATCCGCGACCGGCTCGATGAAGGCGAGCGGGACGCCGATGGGGAGCGGGACGCCGAGGGCGTCCCGGAGCCTGGACGCGTCCTCGATCGCGGCGTAGCGCTCGTTTCCGGCGATCGAGACGGCGAGGGCGCGCTTGCTGGCCACCAAGTCGTCGAGATACGTGCCCGCGTCTCCGTCCTCGGACTCCCGGAGGCGCTCGGCGACTTCCGCGACCGACAGCGGGCCCAGAAGCCTCAACAGGTCCGCTGTGCCCTCGACCCCGGCGAGCTTGCGGTCCTCAGCCAGCCGCTGCAGCTCGCGTTCGGTCTGCTCGATGACTTTCGAGTCGAGCAGTTCGCTCAGCTCGGCGCGGCCGAGGAGTTCGTTGAGGAGCGTCGAGTCGAGGGACAGGGCGGCGGCGCGGCGCTCGGCGAGGGGCGAATCGCCCTCGTACAGGAACTGGGCCACGTAGCCGAAGAGGAGCGACCTTGCGAACGGGGACGGCTGCGGCGTAGTCGTCTCAACGAGCCGGAGCTCGCGCCGTTGCATTGCGGCGGCCACGTCCTTGAGGGCCGGCAGGTCGTAGACGTCCTGGAGGCACTCGCGCACGGCCTCGAGGATGATGGGGAACTGCGGGTATTTCTTCGCGACGTCGAGCAGCTGGGACGCGCGCTGCCGCTGCTGCCAGAGGGGCTGGCGCTTCGCGGGGTTCTGTCGGGGGAGCAGGAGCGCCCTCGCCGCGCATTCGCGGAAGCGAGCCGCGAAGAGCGCTGAGCCGCCCACTTCGTCGGTGACGATTCCCTCGAGCTCCTCCGGCTCGAACACGAACAGCTCCGCCCCCGGCGGCTCGTCCTCCATCATGGGCACGCGCAGGACGATGCCGTCGTCGGCCGCCATCGCCGAGCCGTCCACGCCGTAGCGCTGGCTCAGCCGTTGGCCGATTGCAAGCGCCCACGGCGCGTGAACGGGCATGCCGAAGGGGGAATGCAGCACCACGCGCCAGTCGCCGAGCTCGTCCTGGAACCGCTCCACCACGAGGGTCCGGTCGCTCGGCACCACGGACGTGGCCTGCTTCTGCTCGTCGAGGTACTGGAGGAGGTTGCTGGCTGCAAACGCGTCGAGGCCCGCTGCCTCGATCCGGCCGAGCGCCCGCTCGCGGTCCGCGCCCGAGACCTCTCGCTGGAACGCACCCAGGGCGCGGCCCAGCTCAACGGGCCTGCCCACGCCGTCGCCCTTCCAGAAGGGGAGCTTGCCCGGCTGGCCGAACGCAGGGGAGACGAGGACGCGGTCGTGCGTGATGTCCTCGATCTTCCAGCTCGTGGCGCCGAGCGCGAACACGTCGCCCACCCGCGATTCGTAGACCATCT
Source organism: Sinomonas gamaensis (assembly GCF_005876955.1). Lineage (GTDB taxonomy): Bacteria > Actinomycetota > Actinomycetes > Actinomycetales > Micrococcaceae > Sinomonas > Sinomonas gamaensis. The sequence goes on along the minus strand of NZ_SSCL01000009.1, from coordinate 51,942 downwards.
CCTCGTCGAGCTCGCCCACGCGGCGCCCGCCGCGCGCGGCCTCCCGTGCCGATCCCTCCTCTTCCGTGCCCACGATGTACACGCCGAACAGCCCGCGGTCGGGGATCGTTCCGCCCGACGTCACAGCGAGCCTCTGTGCCCCCGGCCGGCCCTCGATCGTGCCCTCGTCCCGGTCCCAGATGATGCGAGGACGCAGCTCGGCGAACTCGTCGCTCGGGTACTTGCCGGACAGGAGGTCGAGCGTGGCCTCGAACGCCGAGCGTGGCAGGGTCGCGAACGGCGCCGAACGGCGCACCACGTCGAACCACTCCTCGACGTCAACGGGCCCCAGTGCTGTCGCTGCCACGGTCTGCTGGGCCAGGATGTCGAGCGGATTCGCCGGGATGCGGAGCGCCTCGATCTGACCCGCGAGCATGCGCTCGACGGTGATTGCCGTGTGAACGAGGTCCGCTCGGTGCTTCGGGAACAGGACACCCTGGCTCACTTCGCCGACCTGGTGCCCCGCCCGACCCACGCGCTGCAGCCCGGAGGCGACCGACGGCGGCGACTCCACCTGGATCACGAGGTCCACGAGTCCCATGTCGATCCCGAGCTCCAGACTGCTCGTCGCAACGACGCACCGCAGCCGCCCAGACTTGAGATCGTCCTCGATCTGGGCGCGCTGCTCCTTCGACACCGAGCCGTGGTGTGCGCGCGCCAGCACGGGGTCCGCACCCGCCGTCTGGCCCGCTTGCGCCATCATCTCCGCGGGCGTCCTCGTGGCGGGCTTCTCGGGAACCGGCTCGTCCCAGACCGACGCCGCGAGCTGCCGCTCGCCATAGATCTCGTTGAGCCGCCCGGTGAGCCGTTCGGCCAGTCGACGTGAGTTCGAGAAGACGATCGTCGAGCGGTTCGCGAGGATGAGGTCGACGATCTTCTCCTCCACATGCGGCCAGATCGAGGCCTGCGGCTGGAGGCCGGTCGCCGGACCAGTGTCGTGGGCGGCGGCTGCGGCCTGAAGGTCGCTCATGTCCTCCACAGGCACAGTCACCGTGAGCTCCCAGGTCTTCGCGGCGGGTGGGGCCACGATCTCGCAGGGAGCCTGCCCCGCGAGGAACTGCGCGACGATCTCCCGCGGCTCTACCGTTGCCGAGAGCCCGATGCGTTGCGCCGGCTTCGGCAGAACCGCGTCGAGCCGTTCGAGCGAGACGGCGAGGTGGGCGCCGCGCTTCGTGCCCGCGACCGCATGCACCTCGTCCACAATGACCGTCTCGACGCCCGCGAGGGTCTCTCGTGCTTGCGACGTCAGCATGAGGTACAAGGATTCCGGCGTGGTGATGAGGATGTCCGGGGGACTGCTCAACAGTGCGCGCCGATCGGACGCCGAGGTGTCACCAGAGCGCACGCCAACGCTCACGTCTGGGACGGGGGAACCGAGCCGCCGCGCCGTCTGGGAGATCCCGATGAGCGGGGCGCGCAGGTTGCGCTCCACGTCCACACCGAGCGCCTTGAGCGGCGAGATATAGAGGACCTTGGTGAGGTTCTTGCTCTTGGACGCACGACGGCGGGGGCGGGCCAACCCCGGCAGCGCACCGTCGTCGTCGGCCTCTTGGGCGGGGGCTGCTGACTCGTGCCGCATGAGGCGGTCAAGGGACCAGAGGAAAGCGGCGAGGGTCTTGCCGGAGCCTGTCGGGGCCACAACGAGGGCGTGCCGACCCGACGAGATCGCCTCCCAGGCGCCCGCCTGAGCCGGGGTGGGCTCGCGGAACGCCCCCAGGAACCACTCGCGGGTGGCCGCGCCGAAGCGCTCGAGCACCCCAGCCGTGGGGGCGGGAGCGTTTCCGGGCGTCATGGGACCATCATCCTCCACCCGCCCGACAGAATAACGGCTACATCGGCTGGAAGGCCTTGAGGGTCAGGAGGTGGATGCCCGCCTCGCTGCACGCAGTCTGCGGGTCGGCGATGAAGAGGGAGCCGTAGTCCTCCGGCGGGTAGATGCGGAGGCCCGCGGCCTGGACCTGGGTGCAGCTTCCCGCGTAGAGGCCGGGCTGGGTGTAGCCGAAGTCTGCGGCTCCGGCTTGCCCCGGGTTCAACACGATGTCGACGACGGCCGCGGACGTATCGCGGTCCGCAGGAGCGCCGATGGGGTCACCGGTGGGACCGTTCGTCAGGGACAGGCCCGCGAAGCCACTCAAGAGGCACGGAGTGGAGCCGGTGTTGGTGAGCACGATCTTCGCGTAGACGTGGCCGGCGGCCCCGCCTGCCCCCTGACCCAGGGACGCCGAAAGCTGGGTCGAGACGCATCGCGCCGGAAGTCCGCCAGCGTTCGCGCTCGACGTGGGCGCCGCCGTCGTGCTCGAAGGCGCCGACGCGCTCGGTGAGGACGAAGCGGACGCCGACGCGGACGTCGTCGGGCTCGACGTGCTCGGGCTCGCGCTCGTCTGGCCGGTGGCGTTATTGCCGCATGCGGAGAGGGAGAGGGCGCTGACGAGCAGCGCGGAGGCAAGAACCGCGGGGCGCAGAAGGCGTGTCACAGTCCCACGATTCACTCCAGTAACACCAGCGTCAAGTAGTGACAGCTTTTGTCACAAGAACGTTAGGAACGGGGCCGCGACCGAAGGGGCGACGAAGAGAGGAAGAATTGCGTGACTGATTCGAGGTCAAGCACGACGGCGCCATGTGGTCGAACTCGAACGATGCCATCGGGCAGGCTACGCCTACGTGTTACTCCTTGGCGCTGATCCGGTCAGGTATCGTGGGGCCTGCAAAGGTTCCACCCCGCCGATAAGAACCCCTGGGTTCTGCCGCCTGGCTAGGCGGGGTGGTCGTTTTTCATCGAGTCCCCGCCGACGTTTGATTCCGATATGTCGAACATGCGGCAATGCCGGAGGTGGGCGTCCGCGCGGTGCGCGTTGTGGATAACCCGAGACGAAACGGGCCGTTCGGCACTTGGGTGGAAGGCCCGGGCGCCTCAAGCTGAAGCATGCGGCCCAGCATCGATCGCGTCACGCCCAACGACCTGACCGTGATGGCCTCGGACCGCGGCCCGGTTCCGATGCACATGGCGGCGATCCTCGAGTTCGCTGAAGACGGTGCCGCGGCCCCCGACTTCGCTGAGATCTCGGCCGCCCTGGCCCAGCGGATCCGGCGGGTGCCGCGCCTGCGTCGTCGCCTCCTCAAGACGCCGCGGGGGTGCGGGCGACCGATCTGGGCAGACGACCCGGACTTCAGCGTGGCGCGTCACTTCTCTGAAGAGGTCGTCGCCGACGGCCGCGAGGGAGTCCTTCGCGTCGCCGCCAGCCTGGCCTGTACGCGTCTCCCTGCCGACCGGCCGCCCTGGACCGCTCGGTGGATTCGGGATGCGTCCGGCGGGCCGCCCTCGCTGGTCTTCGTGCTGCATCATGCGATGGCGGATGGCTTGAACGGGCTCGCCGTCCTTGCCGCGCTGGGCGATGGCGGCCGGGAGCCTGAGCACGACCGCTTCCCGCAGCCACTGCCTCGCCCAGGCGAGCTCGGCAGAGAGGCCTGGCTACACCGCGTGGCCGCGTTGCGTCACGCGCCGACAGCACTGGCCCGCGGCCTCCGCGGTCTGCGTGAGCTCGGGCTCTCATCACGCCACCGCCTGCGCGCCACGCCGACGTCGTTCAATCGGCCCACGGGTCCCCGCCGCCGCATCATGACCGTCACCCTGCCCCTGAGACAGATCCTCGACGCGGCCCACGCCCGCGGCTGCACCCTCAACGACCTGATCCTTGTGGCCGTCGCGGGGGCGATGGCGTCCGTTCTTCGCTCCCGGGGCGAATCACCCGGGCCGTTCGTGGTGTCCGTGCCCATCTCCTCAGGAAGAGGGACCGACGTGGGCCGGCTCGGCAATGCGGCCGGGGTCGCCCCCGTCGAAGTGCCGAGCGCTCCGGATCCCGAGGTTCGACTGCAGCGCGTCGTGGAGCAGACCGTGGCCCGCAGAATGGCGGCACGAGGTGCGGAGGCGCGCGGAACGTCGGCCGGTCCCCTTGGCGTGGTCTTCCGGGCGTTGGCCCGCGTGGGGGTCTTCCAGCGCTACATCGACCGGCAGCGGCTCGTGAACACGTTCCTCTCCAACATGCGGGGCCCGGCCGAGTCGATCAGTATTGCCGGGCACCGTATCGCTTCGATCGTGCCGATCACCCTCACCCCAGGAAACGTGGGCGTCTGCTTCGCCGTGGTCTCCTACGCCGGAGAGCTGGTAGTGACCGTCCTGGCGGACCCGGACATCGTTCCGGACATCGCCGAGCTGACCGGCGGGCTCTCGGACGAATTGCGCAGCCTTACTGAGCCCTACCGCACCTCTACCTCGACCACCTGAACGGAATTGTTCCCCATCCCGCGCAGGTTCCAGGGCGTCTCCAGAGGCTGCACGGCCCCCGAGGAATCCGTGGCCCGCACGGCCAGAGCATGGACCCCCGGCGTCGCCACCCACGGGAACGACCACCCCACCCATGCGAAGGCGCCAACAGAAGCGTCGAGATGCGCGTCAGCCCACACCCCGTCGACGGCAACCTCGACCCGGGCAATACGACCGTCGCCGGACCACGCTCGCCCCCGCAGCATCGTCGGCCCTGCATCCACGATCCGACGCCGCGTCAGGAAGTCCGGAATCCCGGGAGGCACCATGAGCGAACGGACCCTGATCCGCGAGACGGGAGTGCCGCCGTCGTCCGCGTCCTGCTGATAGCGGTAGGCAACGGCCTGCTGGTACCCGGCGAAGGGCTCCGTCGAAGCGGAGATGGACCGGAGCCACTTGACGCTCGCCATGCCGTACCAGCCCGGCACGAGGAGTCGCACGGGGAAGCCGTGCTGAGGCGGCAGGGGGCGGCCGTCCATCTCGTAGGCGAGGAGGACGTCGTCGGCCATCGCGTCGGCAACGGTGAGGCTACGTGCGTACTGATGCTCCACGCCCTCCTGCACGCCGCGGTCCTCGCCCTCGAAAACCAGCTCGACGGCGTCGGGCAAGAGCCCCGCCTCCGCGAGCAGCGGCGCGAGGGGAGTGCCGGTCCACTCCGCGGTGCCGAACGCGCCGAGGTCCCAGGGCTGGCTGATGGGACGTGGGTTCAAGCGCGAGCGGCCGTTGCCCGCGCATTCGAGCGTGACGGTCAGGGTGCGCCGCGGCTTGCGCTGGAGGTCGCTGAGCGTGAGCGTGAGCGGGTGCTCGACGGCACCGCCGATCGTGAGTCGCCATGAGACCGGGTCGATCTCGGGGACGTCGAAATGCGTGAGCACGTAGTGCATTCCGGGCGGCGTGATGGGCCAGCGGAGTGCTTCGAGGGGCGCTTCGTGGTTGCGGAGGCCGAGGATGAGCTCCTCGTGCGAGACGGGTGCGGGAGGCGGCGGGGGCGGAGGCGCAGGGGGAGTGTGGTGCTGCGGCCGGTGCTGGGCGGTGATCTTGGCTCGCATGCAGTCAGTGTGGGCGCGCCCGCCCCGGATCTCAATGGCTGCTTGTCCGCGCGGAACCCGCTCCTCCGCGCCGGACCCGGCGCGGAGGAGCGGGGAAGCCGCGGCTATGCTCCCAACCTCACGAAACGCTGGTCTCGGGCACCGCGGCCCCCGACGGCGGCCGGCGCGCGGCAAGACTTGCGGCCGCCGTCGTCGTCAGGATGGTGACGAGCGCGCCCAGCAGCAGCGCGGCGTCCTCGCCGGGTGCCAGGACGCCGAGGCCCCGCCCGATGGTCGCCGCCGCGACCGGCACGCCGAGCTGTGCGGCGGAGGCCGTGGCGAACGCGAGCGGCAGCCCCGCGAGCCGCGCTGCAGCATGGGCGACGACGGCGCCCACCCCCAGCAGGAGGCCCAGTCCGATCATCTCGGGATGGCCGGCGAGCTGGCGGAGGTCGATCGACGCCCCGAGCCATACGAAGAACACCGGCCCGAGGAATCCATCGTTGAGCGCGAACAGCTGCCGCGCGAGCCGCCGCGGCTCGCCCACCGCGGACACGGCGAGCCCGAACGCGAAGCCCGCGAGCATGATCGAGACGCTGAAGAACACGGCGAGCCCCGCGAGCGCGAAGAGGATCGCGAGCTGGATCCTCAGCTCGAGCGCGAACTTCCGCTCCTCGGAGAGGTGATGCACCCGCTGCCGCGCGCCGTTGGCTTCGAAGTGCCTCAGGAGCCACCAGACGACGACGGCGCACCCCGCCACCGCGAGCGCCCCCAGAGCCTTGGGGCCGGCGTGGGAGGGGTCGACGGCGAGCGGGAGCGCGACGATGGCCGCGACGTCCGCGAGGGCTACTTGGGCGGTGAGCTCGAGGACCGACGGCCCTTTGAGTGCGAGGGAATCGAGGATCGGCAGGACGAGCGCCGCGGACGAGGAACCCATGAGCACCGCATACAGGGGTGCCTTCGCGGAGCCGAGCAGCAGGGCGATCCCTGCGCCGAGCGCGATGGCGACGACCGCGACGAGCGCCGCCCGCAGCGCGCCCTTGCCGATGGCCGCGCGGATGGTCCGGTCGCGGATGGGCACGTGGGTGCCGGAGACGAACATCATGAGCGCGAAGCCGATGTCCGCGAGGAACGTCAGCGTCGAGTTCCCGGAGTCGACGCAGTTGAGCAGGGTTTTCCCGACGACGACGCCGGCCAGCAGCTCCCCGAGCACGAGCGGCAGGTGCCACGAGCGTCTCGCGGCGAGCGCGGGCCCGAGGAGCGCGACGACGCAGATGAGCGAGAGCTCCGCGAAGGACAATGCGGAGCCTCAGTCCACGGCCGCTGGCAGCTCGGCGATCTTCACCGGAATGTCCGTGTTCTCGTCAGTGTGGTAGCTCGCGCAGACGCGGTGGTAGCCGTCCGCGATCTGGAGGGGGAAGCCGAGCGCGAGGTTCCCGCGCACCAGCAGGATCGGGGAGAGCTTCTCGCCCCGGCGGATCTTCTCGAGGTCGGCCTGGACGTGGGGGTTGTCCTCGTTGAGCAGCTCGAGCCGGGAGGCGCGCAGGATGTCCTTCGCCTTCTGATGGGTGACGGGCGCGTCCTTGAGGGCCTTGACGATGGATTCGACTTCGTCCGGGTTGGCGACCAGGGCCAGATACGCGGCGGCCGCCGGGTAGTCGTGCTTCTCCGGCTCCTCGAGCCATTTGACTGACACGGGCTGCTCCTTTCGGCGGGGCTTGCCGCATCATACGCCGCGCCGGAGGCCACCCCTAGGCGAAGAACTCACCTCTTCAGGCGTCTCCCCCGGAGGAGGCGCCGCTGGGTTCCTTCGACGCTTCCTCCTCCAGGAGCTTCCGCTGCTTGTCGAGCTCCTTTTCGCCTTCCTGTTCCGCCTCGTACAGCTTCGCGTTGCTGATCTGCAGTTCGCGCATGATGGCGTCGAGCTTGAGGTGCAGCGCGGCGGTGTCGCGGTTCTGGGTGTTTTGGATGATGAATACCATCAGGAAGGTCACAATCGTGGTGCCCGTGTTGATCACAAGTTGCCACGTGTCGGAGAAACCGAGGAGCGGCCCGGTCAGCGCCCAGGCGACAAGGACGGCAACCGCCGCTGCGAACACCCACGCGTGGCCGAGAATCTTCGCGGTCTTCGACGTGAATCGGGTGAAGAAATCGGGCTTGCGGCCCTCGTCTGCGCTGGTCACTGTGCTCTCATCACTCCTGACTGTTGTGGGGCAGGAATTCTTGGGCCTTGGTCTTGACCCCTTCCCTAATAATGCACTGGCGAAGGCGTGAGAGCAGGTAGTCGGCCACGGTCTGGGAAGCCATGTCAGTCTCCTTTTACGAGGATTGCTGCGGTGCGGGCCGCGAGGGCCATGATGGTCAGGGCCGGGTTGGCGCTGCCCTGCGTGGGCAGCACGCTCCCGTCGGTGATGTAGAGGTTGGGGATCGCGAAGCTGCGGCACGAGGAGTCGACCACTCCGTGATGTTCGTCCGCCGCCATGCGCGCCCCGCCCACGAGGTGGGCGTAGCGCTTCACTGTCATGGTCTCCTCGGCGCCGGCCGCGGTGAGGATGCGCTCCATGACGGACTGCGCAGCCTTCAGCAGCTGCTGATCGTTTTCGCATTGGCTGTACGAGAACTTGGCCACCGGGAGCCCGTGCCGGTCCTTCTCCTCGGAGAGGGAGACGCGGTTCTCCGCCAGGGGAAGGAACTCGCAGAGGGCGCCGAGGCAGGCCCAGTGGGGATAGTCGCTCATGTAGCGGCGCAGCTCGGCACCCCAGTGCCCTTGGGCCATGACGTGCTCGGCCCACGTGATCGGAAGCGGCGAGACGGTCTGGATCGAGAAGCCGCGCTTGTATGGCTTCGACGGGTCCGTCTCGTAGAACTGCTCAGTGCTCACCTCCGGCGGGGGCGCCTTGTACATCCGCACCTCTGCGGCGAACCGCCCGGCCGTCTGCGGCGCGCCTTGGACCATGAGGTAGCGGCCCACTTGGTCGAAGTCGTTGCACATCCCTTCCGGGAAGCGCGCGTTGGCCGAGTTCAGCAGGAGCCGCGGGGTCTCGATGGAGTAGCCGGCGACGGCGACGATCCGGGCGCGCTGGAAGCGTTCGACGCCGGCCCGAACGTAGTGCACCCCGGTCGCCTTCCCGGTCCGCTCGTCGAAGCCGATGCGGGTCACCATGGAGTCCGCCCGCACCTCGGCGCCGTGGGCGAGGGCGTCCGGGATGTGGGTGATGAGTGGGGAGGCCTTGGCGTTGACCTTGCAGCCTTGGAGGCAGAAGCCTCGGTAGATGCAGTGAGGCCGGTTGCCGAAACGGCCGTTCGCGATGGCCACGGGCCCGACCTTCGCGGTGATCCCGCTCGCGAACGCGCCCCTCAGGAAGATCTCGCCGTTCCCGGACACCGGGTGTGGCCGATACGTGTACTTGTGCGGGTCACCCCACGGCCAGGCCTCGCCCGCCACCGGGAGCTCCTCCTCGATGTCCTCGTAGAAGGAGCGGAGATCTGAATACCCGATGGGCCAATCGGCGCCCACGCCGTCCGCTGTGAACGTGTGGAAGTCGCTCGGATGGAACCGCGGCGTGTAGCCCGCGAAATGCACCATCGAGCCTCCCACCCCGCGGCCGGAGTTGTTCGAGCCGAGCGGGACGGGATCTGTGCCATCGATGACCCGCGGCTCGGTCCAGTAGAGGTGATGCGATCCGGCCTCGTCGCTGACCCAATCCCGTTCAGGGTCCCAGAAGGGCCCAGCGTCGAACCCGACCGCGGTCCACCCGGCGCGGGCCAGACGCTGCAGCATCGTCGACCCGCCGGCGCCGCAGCCCACGATCGCAATATCCACCTCGTCCTGGTCCTCGAAGCGCCGCATGTCCTTCCGCAGCCCGTGGTCGACCCCGGGACGTGGCGGGAGCAGCCAAGCCGAGGAGTTGCGCTCGCGGACGGCGCTCATCCGTCGCCTCCCGCGTTCGCTGCGGGGTCTTGGGCCGGGCGCGCGTCGCGCACCTCGAACGGCTCGAGCCGGTCGAGGCCCAGATTCTTGTACCCGCGCGGGTACGCGGGACCGGGGAAGCCAATCTCGTCCCACGCCCAGGGGTGAGAGTAGAAGGCCGTGCAGGCATAGCGGGTCCAGAGACTCCACACCCTGGCCGCCGTCATGCCGTGCCACTTGGCGTACCCGAGATCCTGGACGGCCCGGAGCAGAGACGCCTGCTGGTCCAGCGTCACCTCGGGGAAGCCCTGGCCGTGCCGCTCGGTCGCGTCCTGATCCAGGGCCGCGAGCGTCTCGCGCCAGGCCTGGCCGTCTTCTGGCAGGTCCGCGTACCGCCATCCGTCGGTCTCCGCCTCGGCCAGACGGCTGTCCACCATGTTCACCACGGGAACTCGGGGGTCCGAGTGCTGGTCGAGCAGCTGATCGAACAGTGCCCTGGCCACGGCCTCTTCCCGTGCCGTGAAGAAGCGGATATCCGGCGGGAGGCCCAGCCGGACCAAGACAGCTCCCTGCGTCGCCCTGTCCCAGTGGTCCGACTCATCCACCGAGCTGAAGCCGGGGTAGCGTTCACCGCCATCGCGCGGTGACAGGGGAAGGCTCACTTCTCCCTCCTCAGCACCGCGGCGAGCAGTCCCATCCCGCCGACGAGGGTCACGAGCAGGGGAGCAAAGAGCGGCGGACCCATCTCCACGTTGTAGCGCAGGTTCGAGAACCCTCCGGGCTTCTGGGCGATGCCGCGCAGATGCAGGTACGTGCCTTGGAGGCCGTTGGCCACGATCGCAGCGCTGGCCACGGGCAGCGCGGTCTTGGCCATCCGGCGGCTGAACACCCCCGCGACCCCGGCGGCCGCGCCGACGGGACCGAGCGCCACGGGCGCCCACATCCACGGATTGCCGAAGCTCGCCTTATCGTGTTCGAGGTAGATCTCGGCGGCCGTCACCAGGGCGCCGGCGGCCGTCAGCGCCGAGAGGGATCGCTCGAATCGGCCTGTCTCGACGTTTCTGAGCAGCCGGTCGATCCCGTGCCGGACGTCGTCGGGCGTGTTTCGCATCTGCGGCTCCTTTCCTACAAGACGACTGTGGTTGCGCAAGCTTTGCGATGACGCAACGGACGGGGCGATACTGGGCGTGTGGAGAAAAGTACCTTCCGGGGTCGACGTGAGCAGGTCGACGCCGTCCTGCGAGCGGCAGATGTGCTGCTCCACGTGGCCGCACAGTCGGTGGTGGAGGTCGAGGACATCGTCACTACCCCGCAGCTCCGCGTCCTCGTGCTCATCGCGCTCCAAGGCCCGCAGAACCTCGGCGCCGTGGCCAGGGAGCTCGGAGTGCACCCCTCCAACGCAACGCGCACCTGTGAACGCCTGGTGGTGGCCGGGCTGCTCAGCCGCCGGGAGGACCCAGCCGACCGCCGCTTCCTCCAGCTCGATGTCACCGATTCCGGACGCGACCTTGTGGAGTCCGTGATGGAGCATCGCCGGAAGGCGATCGCCCAGGTCATCGAGAACATTCCGGCCGCCTCCCGCGAGAGCGTCGCCTCGGCGATGGCCACCTTCGCGAACGCTGGGGGAGGGCTCGGCACCGCGGACGGCCGATTCACCCTCGGCCTCAACAGCTGATTCACCGGAATTCCCCGGCCGCAAACGCAAGCGCGATCGCGGCATTCACAGTCGCGGCCCGGCGCCGTTCTGGGTCGAAGGCGGCGAGCCCCACCATCGTGAGCGCGTGCAGCGTGTCCACACCGCCCCCGAAGTGGTGCACTGTTCGCCCGCCGCGGGCTGTCACGGCGGCCTGCAGGAGGTGCCGCGCGCCGAGTATCCGGATGGCTTTCCGCGCGCGGGCGTCCGGCGTGGTCCCGACGAGCAGACGCTCCACCGTCCCCGGAAGGAGCAGTTCGGCGGCTCCGTAGGCCGCCCGAAGCGTCTCGAGCGGCCTCATCGCGAAGCCCGCCCCATGAGGGTGCCGACGGCGGCCGCGGCCCCTGCGAGGACCGCACCCGCCGCCGCGGCCACCACGCCGTGATGCTGCGAGGCCATGAGCTGGTAGCTGCGGGAGGAGGATTTGTTGTCGAAGATGCCGTGGGTCCCGAAGTCGCGCGAGGCGTCGGCGGGCTCCCACAGGTTCACGGGCTGGTTCGGGTCACGACGGTCCGGGGTCTGCTGGGCCTTGAAGCCCGTCTTCGCAAGATAGCGGTCCAGGACCCCGGGCATGATCGCGTTGGCGATGAGGGTGGCGGCTGTGCTCCCGCCCACCCAGTACTCGCGGCGCTCGGGATGCGCGGCGGCGTGGACCACGCCCTTCGCCGCGATCTCGGGCTGGTAGATCGGCGGGACCGGCTGGGCCTGGTTCGGCAGGCGTGAGAGCACCCACGAGAACTGCGGGGTGTTCACGGCCGGCATCTGCACCATGGTGGTGCGTATCCCGCTCTTCTCGTGCAGCAGCTCGGTCCTGAGCGATTCGTTGAAGCCCTGGATTGCGTGCTTGGCCCCGCAGTACGCGCTCTGCAGCGGAATCCCGCGGTACGCGAGCGCCGAGCCGACCTGCACGATGGTCCCGCGGTTCCGGGGTCGCATGCGCTTGAGCGCCGACATCGTTCCGTACACGTACCCGAGATAGGTCACCTCGGTGACCCGCTTGAATTCGTCGGGCTTGATCTCGTCGAACTTCGAGAACACGGACGTGAAGGCCACGTTCACCCACACGTCGATTGGCCCGAGCTCGCGCTCGACGCGCTCCGCAGCGGCGTCGAGCGCTTCCGCGTCGGCGACGTCCACCGAAATGGTGAGCGCGCGCCCGCCCGCGGCCTCCACCTCCGCGGCAGCCCCAGCGAGCCCGGCCTCGCCGCGCGCAAGGAGGGCGACGGCGTCGCCCTCCTTCCCGAAGGCGATCGCCGACGCGCGGCCGATCCCCCCGCTCGATCCGGTGACGACGACGACGCGACGTGCTCTGCGCATGTGGACTTCTCCTTCGGCTTTCGCGGGCATGAGGGTCATTCCCCTCGGGCTGCTGGTTCCGGTTCAATCCCCCACGTCCCGGTGTGTGATTCCCCGGGTGCAAGCGTGATGAGCCCCTCGCCCGAGTTGAAGGCGTTGGGGGCGCAGGTCATCGGCTCCACGCCGAGGCCTGTGCGGCGGCGGTCCTCCTGGGGGAGGGTGTCGCCGGTGAAGATTTCAAAGTAGGGGTAGCTCTCGTCGATCCATAGTGCGATCTGTGCCGAGCCGTCGGGGCGGGCGAGGTGGACGCGGGCCCGGCCGTCGTCGTCGCGCACGAGATCGGTGAAGGTGACGTCGATGTGCCGGTCCCCGAGCGGCTGAAGCTCGCGGAGGTCATACTGGGTGCCCTCTACGCTCTCCCGACCGGTGGGGATGCCCTCCTCGTCCACGGGCAAATAGACGGAACCGGGGACGCGCACCAAGGCGGGGTCGACGTGCGGCGTGCCCACGCTCAGGTAGGGGTGGGCGCCGGTGCCGTAGGGGCAGGGCGTGCTGCTGCGGTTGATGGCTGTGGTCCGCACGGTGAGACCGTCGGCGTCGAGCGCGTACTCGAGGTGGCATTCGAGCGCCCACGGCCAACCCTGGCACGCATGGAGAGTGTGCGTGAAGCTGATGCTGCTCTCCGTGCTGTGCTCAACTTCCCAGTTGGCCCAGCGGGTGAGGCCGTGGATGGCGCCGCCCTTCTCGGGCTCGCTCAGGTCGAGTTGCTCGGTGCGTCCCTGCCACGTGTAGCGGCCGCCGGCGATCCGATTCGGCCATGGGATGAGCGATTGACCGCGGGCCCCCGTGCACATCTCGTGCTCGGCGTAGCCGTCGAGCAGCGGGCGGCCACCCACCTCGTACTGGCGCAGGGCGGCACCCACCTCCGTCAGGAAGGCGCGCTGGTTTCCGAGCGAAATGGTGTGCTGCCGTCCTGAGGGAAGCCATGTCCCGTTCAGGGCGGGCCTTGAAGACCCGGGATCTGGCATGTCCATGAGGCTGCCTCCTCCTAAGTGGCGATCGTAGCGCAATGGTTGCGTACCCGCAACGGATGGAGTCAAACAGACTCCGGGCCGACAGGGAGCGCACTGATTGCTCAGACGCAACTGTTGCTCTACCGTTGCCGCATGGCTGATGCCGACGAATTCCAGCCGCACGTCCTGCGCGAGTACGCCATGCCAACGGAGCAGGCAAGACGACTCTTGTCGAACGAGTCCTTCTGCCAGCCACCGGTCTGCCTTTCATCAATGCGGATGTGATCGCCCCGCGAAAATGGCCAGATGCGGAATCCGAGCATGCCTACGACGCTGGGCGGGAAGCCGCGCAGCAGCGCAACAAGCTGATTGCAGTCGGCGCCTCATTCATCAGCGAAACGGTGTTCAGCCACCCGAGCAAGATAGAGCTTGTTGAGCAGGCGGCTGCCCATGGCTATCTTGTGACCCTGCACGTGATCCTGATTCCCGAAGAGACCACGGTCCATCGAGTAGGCTACAGGGCTTCTCGCGGCGGCCACGGAGTTCCCGGGGCCAAGATCCGAGGGCGCTACGCCAGGCTTTGGGCCCACGTTGCAGCGGCACGCGCAGTTGCCGACAGGACGAGGTTCTACGACAACAGCAAAGCCTCCAGCCCCTTTCGGCTGGTCGCTGTTTATGAGCATGGCGTTGAGGCGGGGGAATCCCAGTGGCCCAAATGGACTCCGCCCGCGCTGCTGCACTGACGTCCTTGGCGACGGTGGTTTGAGATCAGGGTGTGGGCGTCCGCTGGGCGGCCGCGGCGCTGCTGGAGCGCCGGACGAACTCGGCGTCGACCTCGACCCGGCGGCGTTGCTCGGGGAGGAGGCCCTTGGCCCGCCCGACGGCGAGCTCGACCGAGTGGACGGCCAGCATGTCGATGGGCTGGCGGATCACCGTCAGCGGTGGGGAGACGAGTTCGGTCCAGGGGTTGTCGTCGAAGACGACGAGGCTCAGGTCCTCAGGCACCCGGATCTCCGACTGCTTGATCCTCCGAAGTGCAGAGCGCACCTGGGCAGTGTTCCCGACGATGATGGCCGAGGGCGGTTGGGGTTCGCTCAGCAGCACGCCGATCGCGTCGCCTCCGGCGTCGCCGCGGAAGGGGATGTGGTGGATCAGCTCGTCGTCCACTGCCAGTCCAGCGGCTTCCATGGCGCGCCGGAACCCGGCGACGCGGTCGCGCCCGGTCGAGGTCGTTGCGGGGCCCGAGATGAAGCCGATCCGGGTGTGGCCGAGCCCGATCAGGTGGTTGGCGGCCGTCTCGGCCGAGGCGTCGTTGCGGATCGTGACGACGTCGATCCCCTCCAGTTCGTCGATCTCGCGGTCCACGAAGACGACGTTGACCCCGAGGTCTGTTAGGCGCTTCCACTTCTCCAGGTTGTCCCCGGCCGGAGTGGCGATGACGGAGGCGACGGACCGCTCGATGAGCGTGTCGATCGATTCGGCCTCGAGGTGCTGGTCCTCCTGGGTGGTGAGCAGGACCACGTGCACCCCGCGCGCTCTGGCCTCCCAGACGACGCGGTCGGCGAGGCGCGCGAAGAAGGGGTTGGCGAGGTCGGCCAGGAGGAGGCCGATGGTGGACCTTGTGCGCTGCTGCAGCTCGCGGGCCGCGGCGCGCGGATGGTAGGCCAGCCGCTCGATCACCTCGACGACCTTCGCCCTGGTGTCCGGTGCCACTGGCCCGGTGCCCTCGTTCAGCACCCTTGAGACGACCGCCACGGAGACCCCCGCCTCGCGAGCGACGTCACGGATGGTGGCTGGCTTCTTCACCGGCTCCTCCTCGCTTCGTAATGGAAAGACTAGATGCTCCGTCACGGTGATTGACGTCACGATCCTTCCGCTGGTACAAAAGTGTAACCGTTACCACTGATGCCGCCAACAGGAAGAAACCCATGAACCTCCACTCCCTCCTCGAGCAGCGCGAGGCCGCCGGCCGACCGATCCGCATCGGCCTGATCGGCGCTGGCCGCTTCGGAACCATGTATCTCTCCCAGGCGCGCAACATCCCCGGGGTACACGTTGTCGCCATCGCGGACATCAACACCAAGCGTGCCCGGGGCGCGCTTGAACTCGTCGAGTGGCCATCGGAGGCGATCGCGCCGACCCTCGAGGACGCGCTCGCCCGCCGCGCCACCGCCGCGGTCTCGGATGCCTCCGCCCTCTTCGACGCTGAGATCGACGTGATCGTCGAGGCGACCGGCAATCCGATCGTGGGCATCGACCATGCTCTGCGGGCCATCGGCTCCGGCAAGCACATCATCATGGTCACGGTGGAGGCGGACGCCCTCGCCGGCCCGGCCCTGGCGCGCCGGGCCGAGGAGGCTGGGGTGGTGTACTCCATGGCCTACGGAGACCAGCCGGCCCTGATCATGGAGCTCGTCGACTGGGCCCGGACCTCGGGCTTCGAGGTGGTGTGTGCCGGGAAGGGCGCGAAGTACCTCCCGCACTACCACGAGATGAACCCAGACAACGTCTGGGAGAACTGGGAGTTCTCCAAGGAGCTCACCGATTCCGGCCAGCTCAACCCCTACATGCACACCTCGTTCCGCGATGGGACGAAGGCTGCGATCGAGATGGCGGCGGTCGCGAACGCGGCTGGCCTTGTCCCCTCGGATTCCGGCCTGACTTTCACCCCGGGCAACGTCGAGGAGATCGCTACCATCTGCCGCCCCTCGGAGGTCGGGGGAGTGCTAGCCCGCGAAGGTTCGGTCGAGGTGATGTCCAGCGTCACCCGCGAGGGCGACTGGATCCCGTTCAACACTCAGGAGGGCGTCTTCGTGGTGGTGAAGGCCACGAACAAGTACGTCTCCGGATGCTTCACCGAATACCCCTGGCACCCGGACCCCACCGGCCAGTACGCCGCGCTCTACCGCCCCTACCACTACGTGGGCCTCGAGCTGAACATTACGGTCGCCAACGCGGTCCTGCGCGGGATCCCCACCGGCTCTCCGAAGGGCTTCTACGGGGACGTCGTCGCCACCGCGAAGAAGGACCTCGCCGCCGGCGAGTTCCTCGACGGGGAGGGCGGGTACACAGTCTGGGGCAAGCTCGTCTCGGCCGAGACGTCCGTCCGCGAAGGCCTCCTGCCCGTCGCGCTCGCCCACCATGTCGAGCTCAGGAACAGCGTCCCGAAGGGCGCCAGCGTGAAGTGGGACGACATCGTCATCGACGAGTCCCTGGCCCAGGCGCTCCAGCTGCGCCGCGAGACCGAAGCCCTCATCCGGGTCACAGTCTGACTCGAAGCGCCCTCCGGGCCCCTCGTTCGGCCTCGTCGATGCCACTGTTTCCAGAGCACAACCTTCCAAAGACGAAAGGACCACATTCCATGACCAGACGACTTGGCGCTTTTGCCGCCGTCGCCGCTGCCTCCGCTGCTGCCCTTGCCCTCGCCGGCTGCTCCGGGGGAGCCTCTGCCGCCAGCGCGAGCAGCGTTGAGGTGAAGCTCTCCATCCCAGACCCGATCGGATCCTCGGTGGGAGTCGCCGCCCAGCACTTCGCAGACGCCGTGAAGAGCAAGTCCAACGGGTCGGTGAAGGTCACCGTCATCCCCAACGGCACCAGCTTCGGCGGCGACCAGAACGCGGCCGTGAGCCGGGTCCAGAGTGGCTCGCTCGATGCAGTGATCCTCTCCACGTCCGTCTACGCGGCCGCCGACAAGAAGATGAACGCGGTGAGCCTGCCCTACCTGTTCTCCTCTGTGGACCAGGAGGTGAAGTACCTGAACGGGGCTCCGGGCAAGGAGCTGCTCTCCGACCTGGCCCAGAACGGCACGAAGGGCCTGGCCATGCTCTCGCGGACCCCGCGCGAGGTCACGAACTCGGTCCGGCCCATTCAGACCCCCGATGACCTGAAGGGACTGAAGATCCGTGTTCCCGGGAACCCCCTGTGGACCAAGTTCTTCGGCGCGGTGGGGGCCAGCCCGACTCCCATGGCGTTCTCGGAGGTGTACACGGGCCTGCAGACCGGGGCGATCAGCGGCCAGGAGAACCCGGTGGAGGTCCCGGCGACCAACAAGTTCGCCGAGGTGCAGAAGTACCTCTCGATGACGAACCACATGATGGACGCGTTCGTGCTCGCGCTCAGCGACAAGAAGTGGAGCAGCCTCGACTCCAAGGCGCAGCAGGCCCTCCAGAGCGCGGCCGAGGACACTGCAACGTTCAAGACCAAGAACGACGCGGACCTGGCGGACCAGCAGGTCAAGCAGCTCCAGTCCCAGGGCGTGAAGGTCAACGACGTCAGCGCCGACGGCCTGGCAGCGTTCAAGAAGGTCGCCCGGTCCCTGTACCCGGACTTCGCCGACACGGTCGGCGGCGCGGACTTCCTCAAGAAGACCGTCGACTTCGTCGACGGCCAGTGACGGCACCAGACCCCATGGGCGTGCAGATGAAGACAGTAGTCGACGAGAGCACAGGCGTCGTCAGGGAACAGGAGCAGCGCCAGCCCGGCGTCGAGATCGCCTGGAGCGGAGCGAGGTGGCTCGACACGACCCTCGAGGGCGTGGTCGGGGGCGCCATCGCCGTCGAGTTCGGCGTGGTCCTGTTCAACGTCCTGATCCGGCTCGTGACCGGCAACTCGGTTACCTGGACTCAGGAAGTCTCCGAAATCGCGCTGTACACCGCAGCGTTCATGGGAGGAGCCATCGCCTATGCCCGCGGGGCGCACATGTCGATCCAAGTCCTCTCGGACCGCCTCCCGGCATCCTGGCGCCCGTACCAGCGCGCCTTCGTGGACTGGGTGGTGTTCGGCATCGCCGTCGGGATGCTCGCGCTGTTCGTGCCGGTGCTCGTCCAGCGATCCCACGAGTCGACCCCGATCCTGAACATCCCGGCGTCGTACCTCTCGCTGCCCTTCGCCCTCGGGCTGGGCCTGATCGCCTGGTTCGCCCTGGCAAAGCTCGCCCGCCAGCCGCGGCGCGCCGCGCTTGCCTGCCTCGGCATCGTGGCCATCCTCGCAGCCGGTGTGTTCGCGCTGCAGAGCGCCACCCAGGCGATGAGCTCCGATGCGCTCCTGATCGCGGTGCTGGTCTTCCTCTTCGTGGTGCTCTTCCTGGGCGTGCCCGTTGCCTTCGTCCTGATGCTCGGATCGGGGGTCTACATCCTCTGGGGCGGCCTCTCGGACCTCTCCGCGGTGCCGGTCGGGATGCAGTCGGGAGCCAATTCCTTCCTTCTGCTGGCCATTCCGTTCTTCATCCTGGTCGGGGCCCTCATGGGCCGCGCCGGCCTCACCGCGCCCCTGGCGAAATTGGTCGACGTCGTACTGGGTCGCATCAGGGGCGGGGCGCTGATGGCGGTGGTCGTCACCATGTACGTCTTCTCGGGGATCTCCGGATCCAAGGTGGCCGACGTCGCGGCGGTCGGGACGACCATGCGCGACATGCTGGAGGAGCGCAAGGTGAGCCGCGGGGAGGTCGTCGCCGTGCTCTCGGCCTCGGCCATCATGGGCGAGACGGTGCCGCCGAGCATCGTCCTGCTCATCCTCGGATCCATCACGTCCCTCTCGACCACGACGCTGTTCATGGCCGGCCTCGTCCCCGCGGCGGTGCTGGGCCTGTGCGTGATGATCCTGGTCTTCTTCCGCGCCCGCGGCACGGCCCGCGCCGCGCGCACCTCCCTGGCCGAGAAGGGACGCTCGGTCGGCTTGGCCTTGCCGACGCTGATCCTCCCGGTCGGGCTCGTCGCCGGGATCGTCACCGGCATCGCGACCCCCACCGAGGTCTCCGCGCTCGCCGTGGCCTACGCCGTCGTCCTCGCCTGCATCTCCCGCTCCGGGCGCCTTCGCCTCTCGTGGGAGTCGCTGCGCGAGACGGTCACCACCGCGGGAATGGTGCTCTTCATCATCGCCGCGGCCGCGCCCTTCGCCCAGACGCTGGCCTCGGCGGGCGTCTCGGCCGCGATCGCCGACGCCATGGCGGGCCTGTCCGGCTCGACCTTCCTGTTCATGCTGGTCAGCATCGTGATCCTGATCGTCATGGGCCAGCTGCTCGAAGGCATGCCCGCGGTGCTGATCTTCGCCCCGCTTTTGCTCCCGATCGCGGTCCAGTTCGGCATCAACCCCGTGCAGTACTCGATGGTCCTCGTCATGGCCATGGGGATCGGCTCGTTCGCCCCGCCGGCCGGCATCGGCTTCTACGTCGCCGCGGCCACCGGCCGGGAGAGCGTCGAGCGCAGCACCCGGCACTTCCTGCCCTACTTGTGCGTGCTCTTCGCCGGCGTGCTCCTCCTCGCCCTGGTGCCGTGGTTCACCACCGTCCTGCCGACCATGATGGGGCTGAGCATCCAGTGAACGAGCCGATCAAGCCAAGCGTCTCCCTTCTGGGGCTTGGGCGGATGGGCAAGCCCATCGCCGAAAGGCTCCTCTCCTCCCAAGGCCGCTTGACCGTCTGGAACCGCACTCCGTCCAAGGCCGACGATCTGGCTGCCCGGGGCGCCCGCCTTGCTGTCACGCCCGCGGGCGCCGCCGCGGACATCACCCTGACCGTCCTGACCGACCTGTCAGATGTGATGGCCGTTCTCCACGGCGAGGACGGACTCCTGGCCGGCTGGAAGCAGGCGGACCTAGATCGACCCGTCCTGGTCATCCACGGCACCGTCTCCCCGGCCGGCGTCGCCGCCCTCGCCGAGGAGCTCGCCCGTCAAGGCATCGGCGTCGTAGACGCCCCCCTCAGCGGAGGGGTGGCCGGAGCCGAGACCGGCACCCTAAGCGTGATGGTCGGCGGCCAGGACTGGGCAGTGGCGAAGGCCATGCCCGTCCTGGAGGAAGTCGGTTCCACCGTGGTCCACTTCGGCCCCCCAGGCGCCGGCGAGATCGCCAAAGCCTGCAACCAGGTCGTCGTCGCGAGCACCGTCACAGCCATCTCAGAATCCCTCGTCCTTGCCGACGCCTGCGGCCTCGACCGGGCCCAGATCCTCCGCGTGCTTGCCGGCGGGCTTGCGGACTCCGAGGTGCTCCACCAGAAGCGCGACCGCTGGCTGGACCGCAACTTCACCGGCGGCGGCAGCGCAGCCAACCAGCTCAAGGACCTGCGCTTCGCCGCCGAAACCGCCGGAAGGAAGGGCCTGCGCCTGCCCCTGTCCCTCACCCTCAGAGAGGCATTTGAGCAGATGATCTCCCAAGGGCTCGGCGACCTCGACCACTCAGCCATCGAGCTCACGCTCGCCCAGGTCCGCGCGCAGCCGTAGCGCTAGCCGTTCTTGGCGGAGGCCGGGTGGAAGCGTCCCCGGGCCGTCGATCGCATCACGTCGGAGAGGTCCTGGACCTGCTTGAGGGCGCGGTCGTGCAGGTGTTCCATCTGGAAGGCATCGAGCCGCACGTCGTCCTCGGAGAGAATCAGGAGGGTCTCCCAGAGGAGGGACTTCCCCGTGACGGCGCTGATCAGCGACTCAAGTTCGAGCTGGCCCGTGTGGCCGCCGGGGGAGTGGCCCGGGTTGAGTGGGTCGATCTTCGAGACTTGCGCGCCGACCCAGGCCGCGGCCTTCTTGTAGGCGGGGAGGTCGAGCCCGAGGCCTTGGATGATCCGCTCGAGCTCGTCGCGATCCTCGCTGATCTCACGCGCTAGGCGTTCGATCGTAGGGCCATGAGGCGTGCCAGACCAGACCTTCGTCGCCTCCTCGAAGAGGTGCTTTCCGGAGGAGGCCGCAATGAGGTGACTGTGAAGATAGTTCGCCAACATGTCGTCGTCGACGGCTCCGGTGATCTCTTGTGCATCGCTCATGGTCGGCTGTTACCCGCGCGCTCTCAGGTAAAGCCGGGCACCGTGAGCAAGCCCCTGTATTCTCGTCAGTGGCCGGGGGAGGCACTGCTATTGGGGAGGACTGTGTCGGCGAGGCGGGGTGGCAGACCGCGGTCCGGAGTGATCGGGGCCGTGGGTATTGTGGGAGAACTCCTCATCACTTTTGCGGTGATCGTGGGGCTGTTCATTCTCTGGTACGCGTATTTCAACCCATGGGTTGTAGGAATTCACCAGCAGCAGGTCGCAGCCGAGCAGAGCCGCCAGCTCACCCAGCAGTTGCAAGCGCAGGTGCCGCAGCAATCGCCCTCACTGAGGCCTTCCGAGCAGCCCGCTGCGAACTCGGCTCCCGCAATTCCCGTCATGGCGCAGCCTGCCGCAATCGCCGACACCATCGGCGTCATCTACATTCCACGCCTCGGAGACGACTGGCGACGCATTCTCCGTGAGTCCGTGGACACCGAGCGGGTGCTCAACAGCACCACGGCCGGCGTTGGCCATTACACGGGCACCGCGATGCCGGGCGGCGTGGGGAACTTCGCCGTGGCCGCTCACGACATTGGGTACGGCAACAGCTTCCTCAATCTGAGCAAGCTGCGCGTGGGGGACAAGATCTATATTCAGACTTCGCTCGGCTGGTACACGTACACGTTCCGCAATTTCCAGTTCGTCCAGCCTGACGCGGTAAACGTGCTCAACGCCGTGCCCACGGTTTCGAAGACCGCCGCGAGTGATCG
Source organism: Sinomonas gamaensis (assembly GCF_005876955.1). Taxonomy (GTDB): domain Bacteria; phylum Actinomycetota; class Actinomycetes; order Actinomycetales; family Micrococcaceae; genus Sinomonas; species Sinomonas gamaensis. The sequence continues at coordinate 30,143 of NZ_SSCL01000009.1, read as the reverse complement.
CTTCATCACCCTGACCACCTGCTATCCGGCGATCTTCCCGCCTCTCGAGCGAGTAGCGGCGTACGGGACGTTCGTGGGCTTCGACAGCGTACCGCCGGCCGAACTGGCCCCCATTCTTGCGAAGGACGGCTGACGTGTACCGAGCTCTCTGGAGACTCCTTCCCGGTCCCGCCGTCCTGAGAATCCTGATTCTTTTCGTCTTGTTTGTGGGGATTCTCGGCGTCCTCGACCAATGGGTTTTCCCGTGGGTGGCAGCGACGTTCGTCGATAACCAGGGAACGATCGGGGTCGGCTCGTGAGTGGCGTCAAGGAAGAGGTGCGCAGTTCTGAATCCGTGCGTCCCGGGCGCCGTAGGCCACGGATTGTTGCTTGGGCTGTCGTTGTCGTCCTCGTGCTGGTATCCGTCGGGGTAATCATCTTTGCTGGGACAAAGGACCTCGCTGGGTTGGCTATCGGTAACACGAAACCGAGCGCGGCAGCAGCCCCATCAGCCTCGGCTGCTGTTACGCAGGCTCCGTCGGCGCCAGCTTCGGCTCTGGCGCGGTTCGATCCATCAGGGGCCGACGAAGCAAACCTGCAGCTCTTCAAAGGCCAGCTGACGAAGGCAGCTCATTCGGCGTCAGCGGACTCCGTTACGGCGAAGGTTCTGACCGACGCGCTGATCGGTGCCGGATTTGATGCGGCCGCGATGCAGCACAGCGGTGATCAGACGAGCGCCAAGCTCCAAGCGCCGACTCTCACGGTCTCAGTACGCCTGCAGAATTCGTGTCTCATTGGGCAATTCATTCGGTCCGATGCGAGTGTCGCCACGGAGCTGGCCGCTCCAATCGAGACGGGCGCATGCCTCATCGGGCAATCGGTTCCGGTCAAGTAATCAGGCGGGCCAGGTCAGCAGGACGCCAAGGCCGTTGAACACAACGTGGCCGACGACGGCGCCTCCCAGGCGGTTTGTTGCGGCTGCCATGGTTCCCGCCAAGAGTGCGAAGACGAACGTCGATACACCGGCGAGCATCGCTTCCTCAGGCTGCGCAATGAGCAGCAGCGCGTGAACCAGCGCGAACGCCAGCGATGTGAGGATGACGGCGGCTGTCCACTTTGTGACCGGGCCTAGGGGTTCGAGGAGGGCAGCCGCGCTGCGCTGGATGAGCCCTCGAAAGTAGACCTCCTCAAGGACCGGCGCGATGAGCACCGGAGCGATGATTCCGAGAGCCACTGTCTGGGCGATCGGCGCCGCGATAGCGCTAATCGTCGGCTGCTGACTGAGGCCGGTTGATCCGACCACCGCGAGTCGGAGAACGGCGTCGACCGATCGCCCAACGAAGCCGATCCCGACGCCCCAGACCAGGTCGATTGGGCGGAAGCGCAGCCCGAGAAGCGCCGACGTGGCCTGCCTGCTAAGTCCGCGGAAAGCGAGGACAAGAACCAGAATCGTTGGGACCCAAGCGACCGCGTAGGCGGCGAGGTTCAACAGGACGGAGTCGGTGGGAGGAGCCAGAGTCTCGAGTCCCCATGCGCCCAGAAGGGTGGTCAGCAGTCCGACTCCAGCAAGGAGGAGATGGCGGGGGCGCGCCGCTGTCAGTGTGTCCATGGTTCTCCACAGAGTCCGTAACGGAAGTTGACCTATGGCAACATATGTGTGGGCACGGAGTGCAACCGTGTGACACCGGGGGAGGGCCCTTTTGGAGCTTAGAGATTACATTCGCATCCTACGCGCGGGATGGATCCTGATCGTCGTTATGGCGTTGCTTGGCGTGGCGGGTGCGGTAGGCTTCTCCATTCTGACGAAGCCTCAGTTCAAGGCTTCGGCTCAGGTATTCGTCTCGACTCAGTCGGGGGGGAGCGTCCAGGACCTCGTTCAAGGGAACACGTTTACCCAGCAGCGTGTGAAGACCTACGCCGGTCTCGTGACGACCCCGATAGTCTTGCTCCCCGTCATTTCGAATCTCCATCTGTCGATGACTGCGGATCAGTTGGCCAAGGGCGTGACCGCAACCGCCCCCCTGAACACGACTCTCATTGAAATTTCCGTCGTTTCGCCTGATCCCGTAATGGCTGCGAACATTGCAAATCAGACATCAGATAGCCTGACGAAGGTCGTCCAAGAGATTGAGTCCACTGGTTCTAGCGCCTCTCAGGTTAAGTTGACCAGAGTCATGGAGGCAGAGGTCCCTTCCTCACCTGTGTCGCCAAACGTTCCTATTAACCTCGTCCTTGGCCTTGCGGCGGGCCTCGTTTTCGGATTGGGAGCGGCCGTGCTCAGGCATGCCTTGGACAACCGGGTCCGGAGCGAACGCGATGTGGAACTTGTCAGCAGCGCCCCAATTCTCGGGGGGATCACCTTCGACGCCAAGGCGCCGAAACGGCCGCTCATCGTCCATGACGATCCGCGCAGCCCCCGCGCCGAGGCTTTCCGAACATTGCGGACGAACCTGCAGTTTGTTGATGCCGGAGGGGACGGATCCCGTAGTTTCGTCATTACCTCGGCCATGGAGAGCGAGGGCAAGAGTAGCACTGCGTCAAACCTGGCGATTGCATTAGACAATGCGGGTCACAAGGTTATCGTGGTCGATGCGGATCTGAGACGTCCAAAGCTGGCCCAGTACATGGGGTTGGAGGGCGCCGTGGGACTCACCGATCTGTTGATTGGGCGGGCAGATATTGAGGATGCCGTCCAACAGTGGGGTCGAGGCGGCCTCCATGTGCTTCCGGCGGGAAGTATTCCGCCCAACCCCAGCGAACTCTTGGGCTCCGCCGCAATGCACTCGCTCATGCAACGGTTGGAGGACCAATTTGACTACGTTCTCTTCGACGCGCCGCCTCTGCTGCCTGTTACCGACGCCGCCGTGCTCACCAAGACGGCAGGTGGGGCTATCGTCGTAGTAGCGGCGGGCAGAACCCACCGAAGCCAGCTCAGTGCGGCGGTCACATCCCTTGAGAACGTTGGAGCGCGAGTCTTCGGGTTTGTCTTGACGATGCTTCCAGTACAAGGACCCCACGCGTACGGTTACCAGCAGTATGGCTATGGTCCGGTTTACGCTCAAGACGAAGTGACGACGGGAAAGATCTCGCGTCGAATGTCGCACCGGCGAGTGCGCGGACTTATAGGCTAGGAATGGTAGGACGAGACCTAAGGGTCCTCTTCGTATGCGAAGGAAACCTCTGCCGTTCGCCGCTCGCCGAGCAACTCCTACGGGCGCGGATGTCTGGGTATCCAGTAATCGTGTCTAGCGCAGGTTTAGCTGCAATGGATGGGCTTCCAATGCCCGAAGAGGCGGCTGAGTTGTGCCGGCGCTACGGAGGGAATCCAGAAGGGCACCGATCGCGGTTGTTGACCGAAGCGCACCTCCGCGAGGCCGATCTGGTGCTGACTGCGACCAGGGCGCAGCGCGGGTCGGCTGTTCAGATGATGCCGCGAGCCTCAAGGCGCACCTTTACTATCCATGAGTTTGGGCGACTCCTCAGTTTTATGTCGGACGAAGAACGGCGTCACGATGGTGAGCCACAGGATCTAGTGGAGCGAGTGCGTTCAATCCGCGGGTTAGCGCCTCCTCCCGAAAACCACGAACAAGACGATTTGCAGGATCCGTATAAGCGATCGAACGAGATCTACGAACTGGTAGGCTCCCAGCTGGACTCGGATATTCGACTCATTTCACAAAAGATATTGAGTGGTTGGACAGGCCGCAGACCTTGACCGGTATGGAGAGGCCGGAATGGGAGGGGAAAGATGGGGGAAACGGCCCTCGTGGCGCCCGGCATGAAGCGTCTTAATCTGCCTCTAACCGCTTCACTTAATACTGCGAGAGCTCTGGCTGCCATCTACGTCGTTTGCCACCATCTGGTGATGACATCCGGTTGGTCCGGCGCCTGGACCAACATCTTCCGATTCGGGCAAGAAGCCGTCATTGTTTTCTTCCTGCTCTCAGGGTTCTTGATCTTTCACGCAGAGCACGGGAGAGTTTCGGACGCTCGTGGGTATTACTTGCGACGACTCCGAAGGATCTATCCCGCACTCATGTGTGCGCTGATGATCTCCATCATAATCGCCGGATTGAATGGGACCATCGTACGTGATTTCAACATTTGGGCGTTGCTTGGAAATATTGCAGCATTGCAAGATGTTTCGGCGCTGAAACCCGGTGTGGTGGTCGACGGGTTCCTTGGAAACAGCCCCCTGTGGTCCCTGTCTTACGAGGTCTTCTTCTATCTCATGTTTCCCCTCGTCATCACCATCTATTCACGGATCGGGCGAGGTCGTACTCTAGCAATCATCGCGACAGCGTCGGTGATCGGGTACGCGTCCTACCTGGTCTTCCCGAATCATCTTTCGCTCGTCTGCGCATACTTCTCAGTCTGGTGGGGCGGAGCATACCTCGCAGACATTCGGGGTAATTCCGCCCTTTCCATCCGTGGAGCCCTTCCGGTGATAGCTGCACTTTTGGCTTTGTCGATTGCGGCTCTCCTGGGTGTCTTTGTGTTTGGGCTTGGAGATCCGGGCGTTTTTCCGATGCTTCCCCTTCGCCATTTTGTTTTTGCATCGGCCTGTATTGCGCTGTGTGCGAGCCCGGTCGGTGTGTGGCTCGTCCGTGCGGGCGCCCATGGGGGGTCCCCCGCCGCGTTCGTCGCATCGATTTCATATGGTCTCTACGTGTTCCACTACCCCGTTCTGATTCAGTGGCGCGGGGCGCGCACCCCGACGGGACTCATTGTCGGGTTGATCGTTCTAATTGCTGCAGCCTACATCTGTGACCGAAAGCTGGATCTAATCCTTCCTAAACCACGTCCAGGGGGCTGGCAACGGCGGGATGCTGACGAGGCGGAGGCTCCGGGAACGCGCGTTGGTTAACATCGGTCCGAAGAGGGGTTTCGAATTGGGGGGACACTTATGCGTCCGACGCGTTTACAGTTGATGGGCCTTGTGGCTCTCTTTATTGTGGTGGTCGTAAGTGTGGCGTTCGCGTTCGCGAAGACCTCCGCTGATCGAGAGGCTATTCAGCGCACCGCTTCCTCATACACGCCGGCTCCGTTATACGCGTCGCAGCCGTCACAGAAGCCGCTCACGGTGGCATTCATCGGTGACTCGTATACAGCTGGCTCGGGCGTTGGCAGTCAGGCTGCCTGGCCGACGCTGCTCGGAGTCTCCAAGGGTTGGGTTGTTGTCAATAGCGCTCGCGGTGGTACCGGCTACCTAAAGGGTTACGCCTCCGGAGGACGGAACGCATGCGGCCAAGACATATGCCCAAACTACCCGGCAATGGTCGCCGATGTCGCACAGGCGTCACCTGACGTGGTGATTGTGTCTGGCGGCCGAAATGATGGGACAAAGCTCACTCCGGACTTGGGGAGGAATATCGCAGCCACCTTCGCAGCGCTCCGGAAGGCACTCCCTCTCGCGAAGATCGTTGCTCTATCCCCTATTCTCGCAGCTGATGACACAGCCACGAGCTTTCCTGAGGTGAAGCCCGCGGTGAGGTCGGCGGTTGAAGCAGTGGGGGGAACATACGTGGATTTGGGGCCCGTATTTGGTGGCCACCCTGAGCTAATCAGTGCGGACACAGTGCAACCAAATGCGGATGGCCAGAAGGTGCTGGCCGACACGGTAGGCAGGCTCCTGCCGCCGCTGCGCTGATATGAAGAAATACTTTCCTCTCGGCTATTTGGGCGCCGACGGCGCGGATACCGAGTCCTTTGTCTCATGTGAATGGGGGGAAATATGCCCGTGAAACCCGACCGCGGCTCGATCTTCGTTGTGGCCCTATTCGCATGGGCTGTCCTGCCTGCGGCTGCCCAAAACCTCCTTAACGCACGCACGCAGATCTCTGTTCAATTGCAGACTGAAACCTCCCCGCTCGCGATGCAGCTCGGGAGCGCCCTCCAGGTCGCCGTAATCCTCGTTGCTCTGGTCGTGGGAGGGTTCAGCCTGCGTCGGTTTAGGGGCGGATTCGCGCTCATCATCTATCTGCTCCCGTGGGTCGCAATGACGATCGCGACGGCATACATGGAGCATCGAATCAGCTATACCAGCGTCATCTACCCAGTGGCTGGGGTGGTGGCGGGTTCACTTGATGACCCCAAACGGGTTCTGCGGACAATCGGAAGTCTCGCGTCCTTGCTTGCCATCTCTTCGCTCGTGCTCGCGGTCGCAATGCCCGGTGCTGCACTTATGGAGCAATCCCCAGGGGTAGACAAAGGAATCATTAGCAGCCAGCTTCTCGTTGGCCCGCTGTACCACCCTAACCAACTCGGCGAGTCTTTGGCACTAGGCCTCCCGTTCGTAGCATTTATCGTGCGTCGTAGATGGCGGTGGATGGGCTACACGGTGGTCGCTGTTGCGCTTCTTTGGAGCGGGTCGAGGACATCGCTCGTAGCAGCTGGCGTCGGTGTTCTCGCGACGATACTTTGGCTCAGCATCCGGAAATACGGTAAGAAGGCTGCGTTTTCTCCGCTCGGACTCTACATACTGAACGTCAGCGTTTTCATCACGGGCGCTCTCGTTGTCATTACGTCGAACGCGGAGAGCTTCACCGGACGGGGCCTGATCTGGGCTGGGTCGCTCGACCAGTGGGCGACCAGCCCGATGCTCGGCAAGGGCGTCCAAATATTTGCGGAGCTCGCTGAGATCCAGAACGATGTCGGCTCCGGCGCCTTCCACGCTCACAACATGTACGTTCATTTCTTGATCACCTGCGGCCTCGTCGGTCTCGCCGGACTGGTCCTGTTGTACCTCGTGGCGCTCGGTCGGGGCAGTAGCCTGGGTCGAGCTGGGATCATTGCACCATCTGTCTGGGTGTTCGTATTCATAACGGTTGGATGGCTCGAGGTGCCCACAGACCTTTTTACGCCCGGAACCGAGGTCTGGGCTATCTGGATCCCGTTAGCCGTCGTTACGATGGGGAAATCTGCTTTCGACACTAGTTGTGCGCGAAGCAACGTGGGGAATCGCGACACAGGATCTGTATCGGTGATCATGATCGGGGCGATCGATCATGAGATCGACCGTGAATCGAGTAACGCTCGCCGCTGACGTCCCTTCAGATGAAATAAAGCTTCCTTCGAATTAGCGCTTCTGAGCACCAGACGTGGCCCAATAAACTTCTGTGGATTTTAGCGAACGTTTGCTTGTCTCTGGTGCAACTTGGACCTAACCCGAGCGGGAAGTTGAACTCCCGTGATGTGGTGGACGGTGTGATATGTCTTGCTCGCTCATAGACTTCCAGTTCTTGACAATGCTACAAGTGAGAAAACCCAACGACGACGTATTGAAGCTGCCCGAATGATGGCCTCGAGAGGACGGAGTTGGATCACGACTCATTGGAATACTCAAGAGTGGGAGTTGCGCGAAGGGTCGTCCTCACTGCGACCGAGGCTCAAGCAGATCGCGGACGTGGTTCGGAGCTAGGGGCTTGACTTGAGCGGGGTTGCCGATAGCAAGACTGCCTGGTGGCACGTCGCGCGTGACCACAGCACCAGCAGCAACCATGGACCCTTCGCCTATCCTCACGTTGCCGAGAACGGAGGCACCGACTCCGATTATGACGTCCCTTCCTATGCTTGGTGTCCCTTCATGACTCCCCCACGAGTTGCCCAGGGTAACTCGGTGGAACACCAACGCATCGCCTTCGAAGCGGGTCCCGGGGTGAATGACCACCCCTTCGCCATTGTGAAGAAGCACCACGCCGTGGGCTATTTCCTCCCAGATCGGGAGTTCAGCGCCGAAGAGAGCTTTGATCACCCACCACATCAAACCGGGCAGCGCTGGAATGTGGGCACGTTTCATCGCTATTGCCGCACGCCACAGTCGAGTGCAGTGCATGTGATGGCTGAATCGACTCTCGTCCAAGCTTGTCACTTCCGTTTCTTTTACAGGTTTCAGCGCAGCCCAGCGCGCCTAAGTGCGCGGCCCGTAGCTATTTTCGCTGCGTTTGCGACCGCAATTGCCGTGCTTGCAGTCAGATCAATCGATGTTGCGACCGGTCGATAATTGAAGAGACTTCTTCTGACGCGATGAAGGAGGAGTTGATTCTTCCACGGTCCTATCTCGGATACGCCTCCTCCGAGATAGCCGATTAGTTCCTTGTCGAAAATCCGTGGACGCGCAACCATCCCGCACTTCACAATGAATGCGTAATCGGCCGCAGTACCGTGTTGAAGGTCGTGTCCGCCGAGAGCGTTGAAGATGTCGCGTCTGAACCAGCAGGCCTGATGGCAGTGGGGCTGGAGTCCGACCACGTGATTGAACCATGAGTGAGGCGTATTGGGAATCCTTGTTGGAGTGCCCGCGCCGCCTGCAAGGTTGAGTGCTCCAGAGACCCACCAAGCGTCCTCCGCGCCCTGATCCGTTTTTTGGAGGCATGAAAGTAGTTCGACATACCCAGCTATGTCGATGATGTAGTCACCGGCGTTCAGAAAGTGAATCCAGTGGCCGGAAGCAAGTGCCGCCCCTTTATTCATGGCGTCGTAGATTCCCGCGTCAGGTTCCGTGACCAGAACATCGGGAAGCTCAGACCTCCTCAGGACTTCGACGGTGTCGTCCGATGAATTTCCATCAATGGCTACAAATTCCAGACTGCAAGCCTGATCGTGAAGGGCGCGTTTCAACTCCTTGATGGACTCTAGGGTCGTGTCTAGATTAGGGCCAGCATTGTATGTGACCGTGATGATGCTGAGCGTAGGTATCATGCGAGGCTCTCCAGTGCCTTCTTCCAGGAGTCTGATGAGGATCTTTCTCGTTCCTCGAAGGTAACGCTGAAAGTATCCCAAGGACTTTCCAAGAACTTGTCTATCAATCTGGCCAATCCTGCTGCATCCTTCGATAAACTCGATGAGTTTAGCAAGGCATAGGTGCCTGGTGAATCGTAGGCGAGAACAGGGGTTCCAATTGACAGGGCGAGGTTGATCGATCCACTTTCAGTGACAGATGTATATGGGGCGATCATAAGGCGACACGTGCGGAGTGCGGTGGAAAGCTCTTTGTCGCTCAATCTGTGGCCCCTCCCAGGGGTGATGAGCTTTCTCTCGTCGCCCAACCTCTTCGAGAGGCTCTCAAGCTCGTGTTCGGGGGCTGGGCCCAACAGTAGAAGATCCCAGGAGGCATCGGACATAGATGCTACGTCAGATAGATCGTCGAAACCCTTGTCCCGCCTAAGGGCGCCCACAAACGCTAGTCGCGGGCGATTTCCCGCCTCTGTGATCTCGTCCTGAAAGGCCAGGTCTCGGATCTGTCGGTACGGAGGATGAACAACGATTTGCACCGGATAGCGTGACCGCCTGACCATCGGCGCCAGTCGGGCTTGATGGACTAGGACGCGGGCATGCTTCTCGAGGAACTCCTGCGAGCGGCGGGCCCAGCCATTTCGCCCTCGCCCTTCGACAGGGTTGTGGTGGACGAAGGCGGTCTTCCCGCCGGCTATTGCTCTCAATCCGAAGACCAAGCCGTCCCAACTGTCCCTCGTCCATACAACCACCAAGGGATCCCGCATCCGACTCATCGCGAGGCGCAGCGGGAGGACGACGCGCCGAATGAAGCCGATAAGTCCGTGAAGGCCTTGTCCCGGCAATAGCCCAAGCTGAACGCTGGTGGACGGCGGGATGGAGCTGACCTGTTCCTCTGAAATCCAGAGTCTTATGCGGAATCCCGATCCAGAAAGGATCCGAGCGAGCTCTCTCCCGTAGGGATTGAGATGGTTGGGATCATAGACTGTGACTGATTTCACGCCGTGCGTCCTTCCTAATGTGCCGGAGAACGAGCGCAATTCCGGGAACCAACTGAGCTAGTCCGACGCCGATTACGGTGGCCCAAACGGCAGATGGAGTACCAAAAACGGGAACGGTCACCAGACTGATGCAGGCAATGAGGGCGAGCGCAAAGACGCTGCAGAGGGCTTGGATGCGGAGTGCGGCGTCCCATGTTAGGAACATTCCGGCGGGTTGGTGTGCGGCCATAACCAGGAGCAGAGCGCCGAAGGCAACTAGCAATCCGGTGCCGACGTGAATCTTTCCTCCCGATACGACGTTGGCCAAGAGCGGAGCGAAGAGCACATAGCCAGCGAATGCCAATATGCCTATCGAGGCCATCAGGCCGAACGCCTTCGTCCAAGCTTCGGCGGCCGCTCTGCGGTCAGAGGCAAATATTGGCCACAGGCTGATCGAACCGTTTGAGATCACGCTGTAGCACGGAAAATACAGCTGGGCCGCCAACGCGTACTGAGCAAGATCTGAACTTGCAAGATTGGAGACGAAGTAGCGCTGCAACTGTACACCCAGTGGAACTGCTATAGAGATAATGAACATTGGGACAGCCGCGCCGCGAAGAGTCACCCGGGGCAGTCCGAAGCCGCGTTCCCATAGAGGCCAGTTCAAACGTTTGGTCCCTAGGAAATAGGCAAGAGCTGAACTGATGAGAACCCCAGTAGAAGGGCCGACTGAATATACGAGCGGATCGACGTCCGCTTGAATGAGGATGGCTGTCACGGCTAATGAGCCGACAGGGCCGAGGACCCCAATCACGGTCGCCGTGTGATTGGCCCCCGCGCCGATGAGAATGCGATTCCCCACGCTAAGGGGAAGCGCGAGTGCGAATGGCAGGATGGCTAGGGTAGGAATCCACTGCTGAAATCCGGGGGTAAGTGGCACGTTCAGAAGCCTGGACCATAGGCCTCCCAGAGATACGGCACCTCCGACGGCGAGCAGAGATAGAGCGGATAATGAAAGGACCTTCATCGCCTTTCTCACCACAGCGCGCGCGACTCTCATCTCCGCATCGGATCTGCTCGATACAGCAACGGCGTTGACGACGCTCGCTCCGACCCCGAGATCAGCGAAAGGTACAAGCATGAAAAGAGACGCGATCAGCATCACAAAGCCGAAAACTTGTGATCCGGAGTGATGAATCACGAGCGATGTGAACAATAAGGACGCGAGCGCTGTCACCGGGAGAGTTGCTACTTTCGCCAACGCGCCTCGTCCGACACCACCCAGCAGGCTCCCGTGTCCGGATGTGTTTGTAGGAAGCTTGTTCACCCGATATCGGCGGCCCACAATCGGGGAGTCTCTAGTCCCACGTCTCAAAGGTTCAGACTGCTGATTCATGGTCACTTCAGCTTTGGCTTGTCCGAGTCGGCAGAAGCGAGGCTCAGACCGCAAGTCGATCCCAGCGCATCAAGCCACTTGCAGGCCGCAGACTCCCAAGAATAAGTTTGCTCTGCGAACGCGCGTGCCACCCTGCGCGCCTCAGCTCGGTCACGAGATAGCAGCTCCTTCACAGCGTCGGCCAAGTCCTGGGGTGAGGTCGTGACTAGTCTGGATCCCGCGAGGAAAGGCAATCCTTCCGACGCAGCAACCTCGCGGCTGCAGATAGTGGGAACCCCATGCGCTAAAGCTTCAGCGACGCTGATTCCGAAGTTCTCATCTTCGCTCGGCAGAATAAAGATGTCGGCATTTTCGAAGGCGGCTCGCTTCGCGGCTCCCACCTTCTGCCCGTGAAAATGAACCAAGTCGGTTACCTGACACACACTCGCCTGATTCTTTAGCCTACGCACATCCTCGGCGCTTCCGGTACCGACAATGTCTAGTTCTACAGGAATCCCCTGCGCAACGAGCTCTGCCACCGCTTCTATAGCCAAATCGTGTCTCTTTTTTCGGGTAATTCGTGACAGCAAGAGCAGGCGGGGGGGTGTACTCCACTCGCCGGCGTCCGAGATTCCATCCGGAATTGGCGTTCCGACGCCGGCAGCAACCGCCGATGACCGAGGGAACTTTGCTAAAAGCTGCTCTGCCTCGATGCGAGATCCGGTAACAAACGATTTTATATACCGGCGAATGATTCGACCGGCGGTCGCATCGAAGAATGCCTTCTTTCGCACCGAAAATTTCTGCTGTCGTTTGGTGAGAGAGCCGTGAGGCGTGATGACGACGGGTATTCGGGTGATAGCGGCAATAACTACAGACGGCAACACCCAACCCAGATAGTATCCGTGGACTATTACTGCATCAGCCTGACGAATATTTGAGATTAAATGCCAAATGTTCTCAACCCTTTTAGGTCGACATTTCGGCACCGGTCCCGCGGAGCCATCATAGGATGCTAGAACCGATTCTTCGACCGTCCCACGGAACCACAAGAGTCTCGCGGTGACATCCTCGATCTGATTGAGCGTTACGTTCAGTTCAAATGAGTTTCTAGCGGGGCCGCCGTCAGCCACTGACAGCGTATTGACAAGTTGTACAAGTTTCATTGGTTCGCAGCTCGTCGTTGACGCAAAATCTCACGCGTTTTCAATCTTATTTGCCAATAGTAGAAGCTCAATGCGAAAGCATAGTCGAAACCAGCCTGCCCGTCTCGCCACCCCTGTTTAATGAAGTAGCTGTAGACAAAAAAGGCTATTGGCTTGAACGGTATTCGGTCGAAAATTTGACCTTGTCTGCTCCTCAGCCGGCTTACGGAGGAATGTGAGGCAGGGTTTGTGCGCAAGTAAGCTTCCCAGTCCGAATACCTGTTATGGCGGTCGAACCAAGTCCGCACCGGATCTACGTCATCATGAATAATAGAGCGTGTTGCTTGGGCTATGGTTCCTGTGACTGTTGGCTGATAGTGGCCCTCAACCTCGCCTATCCCTGGAGCCTCCAAGTCGTCGACTTCCGGAAACCTGACGTGTTCTGGTCGGAGAAGAGCGCGTTTGACCACGCGATGGCCGTGAACCAGATGACGGCCAGAAAAGACGTAGGTCAAAGGGATATCCACCGCGACTGCCGTGGCGTCCCATTCGGAAAGCCTTGTTCGGATCTCGTCGATGAGTTCCGGGCTTGGCCTCTCATCAGCGTCCAGCATCAATACCCAGTTGTTTGCTACGTTTACGTTTTCGAGCTGCCATTGCTTCTTCTTCGGGTATCGCCTGTTCCACGTGAAGTTCACAACGCGAGCCCCGTGTTCTTGAGCGATCGCGGCCGTGCGGTCAGTGCTATTTGAATCGACTACGACGACCTCACCGAAGCTTGCCAAGGCTTGAAGGCACTGTCCAATCCCGGCTTCCTCATTCTTCGTTTGGACAAGAACTGACACAGGGATGCGGGGGCGGGAAATCGTGTCGCTCACTTGTGGCTCCTACGAGAGTAACTGTCCATGTTGCCCGGGATGCGCGCGCCCCGGTCAGAGGTGATTGCTGAAGGCATTTAGTACGCTCCGCTCTTGCGCAGGACTGCGCGGACCGTCCTCACGAGGATCATGAGGTCCTGTGTCATTGACCAATTTTCGACGTAGTACAGATCGAGGCGGAGTGAGTCTTCCCAAGAGAGGTCGCTGCGGCCGGAGATCTGCCACAGACCGGTGATTCCTGGCTTCACGAGTAGACGGCGGTGAGAGAAATCGTCGTAGCTGGCAACCTCTGCGGGCAGTGGCGGTCGAGGGCCGACGAGGCTCATTTCGCCTCTGAGCACATTGATGAGCTGGGGTAGCTCATCGGCTGAGTATCGACGCAGCACTCTTCCGAACGGAGTGACCCGCGGGTCGACCTTCATCTTGAAGAGGGGGCCGGCTCCCTCGTTATGGGTGCGCAGACCTTGAAGCTGACGTTCAGCATCGCGGTTCATTGACCGGAATTTGAACATCTCGAAAGTCATGCCAGCTTTGCCCACCCTCTGTTGGCGGAAGAGTGCGGGTCCAGGGCTTTGTGCGCGCACGAGAAGTGCGATGACGGCCATGGGCACGGAGAGCAGCGCCAGGAGAATGCCGGCTACGGCGATATCGAAAGTGCGCTTGATGAAACGCTTTGAACCTTCGAGCTTCGGGGTGGTCACGTGAATCAACGGAAGGCCGGCAACGGGTTGAGTGTGGATACGCGGTCCAGCAACATCGGTAAGGGCTGGAGCCATGATCATGCCGATGTTCCGTGCCGCGAGTTGCCACCCGAGTTGGCGTAGATGGGTCGGATCGAATTCCGCCCCGGAAGTGATGGCCACCGTGGTGGCACCTGACTCCTCGATGGCACTGAGTACGTCGGCGACCGATCCTCCCCGCCCTACAACGCGAAGCCCTCCATTGGGATCGGACTTTGCCTCGTGGGATGAAACCTCGGGAAGGTGTGCACCCACTGGGAGATAACCTGCCTCGGGATGCGCCGCAAGCTGCCGATGGAGGTGCTTCGCCGGGTCCGGCCCACCTATCAAAAGCACTCGTTGGAGTCCCTGCCCCCGCTGTCGTTTGGCAACGAGGGCTGCTCGAACGGTCCAGCGGGCGGCAAGCAGACTCGAGATCCCGAGGGGGAGCGCGATAGCGACGTACCCGCGAGCGGTGTCCAATTGAAAGACGTAAGAGACAATCGCAACGCCACCGAAAAGCCAGAGCGTGGAAGTGATCACCCGTTTGTACTCTTCGGGACCGTAGCCCAACACCCGTTCCTCCCGGCTTCCCCAAACCCCGAGAATGGCCCACCACGCGCCGATAATCAGGATGGAGACTAGGGTGTAAGGCGCACGATGGCTCGCTATGTCCAATGATTGTTCGCTGACACCAAAACGCGCCAGTTGGGCACCGATGGTGGCCCAGATAATGCACAGGAGATCAACAACCAAGATCCGGCGTTGTGTTGTGGCGAGTACCTGAGCGAAACTACTTGCAGTTCGGAGATCAGCCTGCTGCGCGACACTCATGTCGATGGCCTCTCAGGCCATAGCTGCGTAATGCCATTGGTGTCACGCCGTTTCACCAAACGCCGAGTCCTGATCACGTTATTCTCCGGCATGTTTCCCCCAATGGATTTCAGAAGAGTCTAAAAGACGTGCAGACGCTTAGAGACCTCGGTCCTCGATTGGGGCATATGTTGACCTAGCAAGGCCCTCAAGCCACCGAGAATATGTCGTGATTGCCCGCTTCTCGGAGAGCACTGATTCTGCGTATGAAGGGCCAGCGGCTCCGAGGTCTGCGGCTTCGGCAGGGTTGGCCGCAAGATGTTCTACCGCCCGCAGGAGGGCGGACGGCCGCTGCGGATCAATCACCATGCCAGCGCCAGACGCCCTTATTTCGTCCGCTGTAGCACTCTGCGGATCCGTGGCCGCAACAACAGGAAGGCCTGTTGCAAAGTAGGAGGTCAGTTTGCTCGGAACGCTCATCTCGCGCAGCTGCGGGCGCTCATTGACGATCAGGACGTCTGCCGCTCGCAGTGCGTCGGTGTATTCCTTGTCGCCGAACGGTTTGAGGAACGACAGTGACGAGATGCCCTCGCTCGCTGTTTGCAGTGCCTCTCGCCGGTTGCCATCGCCCAGGAGGATGAAGCGGACTTGGCTTGAGAAGGCGTCGGCGAGCCGCGCGGCCTCAACGACGTTTTCTAGCCCCTGCTTGACGCCCATATTGCCGGCGTGGAGGGCGATTACTTCGTCTTCGGCCCAGCCCAAGCGCTCTCGAACGGCTTTGCGATCGAAATCGTCCGTGTGCCGGATATGCGTCCAGTTGCGAATGACACCGACTGCCGATGGAGAGACCGAGAGCTCCTCGATCGCATAGTCGCGGAAGCGTTGATGGATCACGGTGACTGCACCACAGGCCCCAAGGATCTTCGCTTCGGCCCATTTCATCGCCTTGGTGGTGAGGGCACCCCCACCAGTCTCCTCGAGACCTCGGCTGTAGAGGTCCTGAATCCAGATTGCGACCGGAACTCTCTTCAACCGTGCTTTGGCAATGGCTAGTGCCGAGGAGAAGAGGCCCGGACTGACGACCAGGACGACATCGTGGCTGGATCCCCAACTCCGCAACGCACTGTGCAGGCCGAACGTGAGCTCCATCAAGAGTCGATTGAGCATCTTCGGGACCGCCGGAACACTGTGGCGCAGACGCCGGACCTTCACCCCATTGATCATCTCGGCGGCTGCCAAACCCGAATAGCCTGGCGAAATCTGCCAACTCGGGTAGTGAGGATAGCCAGTGATGACTTCGACCTGATGACCTTGCGCCAAGAGGCCTTCGGCCAATTTCGTTGTGTAGGGGGCATTCCCTGTGGGCTCTGGCGCGTAGTTGAGGCCTATCACGAGAACAGAAGGTAAGCGACCAGCCGGGCTAGCGCCTGGGCCCAGAGCGTTCGAACGACGGTCCCTGGCACCGTCATGCGCCTTTCGTGTGAGGGAGGGGGCGGTCATGGCTTGGTCTTCACAGGATTGTTGAATCGGATGCCGAGCGCAGAAGCCTGAATCGGACTTCCCCAGATCGTGTTCTCCGGAACTTCGCCCGTAACAACCGTTCCCGGAGCGATGAGTGCCGAACGGCCGATGCGAGTTCCACCAAGCACAATGCACCGCGAGGTAATCCATGCTCCGGCTTCAACATGGACCGGCTTAGTGATCAGCGCCATGTCCCGACGGTGAGCATGGCTCCCCGTCGTGATCAACGTTTCCTGGGAGATTGTCACGTCGTGATCGATGTACACGTGGTCCTGATTGTGGAACCACACGCCCTCCCCGATCCAGCAGTCCTTGCCGATGTGGAGCTTCCAGGGAAAACGGATGCGGGTCCGTGGGCGGAAGACAACCCCATCCGCAATTTCAGCCCCGAATGCCTTGAGAGCCGCCGTGCGAAGGCGCGAGCTGACTTGCCAAGGGTTGGTCACGAGGAGAAGCTCGGCAACTGCCCACAGATATACGACAGCCTTGGGACGATCCCAGCTCTCCCCAGCGCCGGGCGCTCGGCCGAGACTGATGACAGGCGCTGCGTCCTCCTGCACCGGGTCAGCGTGCACGAATGTTCCCCCTAGGACTGAACCGATCCCTCCACGCCGGAACGTTATCACTGCTCAGTCGATTGCGTATCTTAAACCCGTCACTATCGGCTCAGTAGTCCGTGAAGTAAGTCTCAGTACCCTTCGACTTCATTTCAAGGTTAGTCACACACTACGCAGATCTCGTACGATGACCCTGTCTCAGTGGTCAGCGGACGACCCGACGGCTGAGCTGGGGCGCGAAGGCGGACACGATCGCGTGTCCTCGTGGGGGAAAGGACATGGCCAGTGACAAAGAAGGCCTTCATCACGGGTATTACGGGACAAGACGGCTCGTATCTTGCCGAACTGCTGCTCTCGAAGGGCTATGAGGTTCACGGTCTCATTCGACGCAGTTCCACCTTCAACACATCACGCATCGACCATCTGTACGTCGATCCGCACGACGCGAACGCCCGCCTGTTCCTGCATTACGGAGACCTCAGCGACGGCGCGCGTCTGGTAAGCCTGCTGGCAAGTCTCCGCCCGGACGAGGTCTACAACCTTGCTGCTCAGTCGCATGTTCGGGTCTCCTTCGACGAGCCAGAGCACACCGGCGACACAACAGGTATTGGCTCCGTTCGCATGCTCGAGGCGGTCCGCCTCTCGGGGATCCACACTCGCTTCTACCAGGCGTCGTCTTCGGAGATGTTCGGAGCGGCCTTGCCGCCGCAAAGCGAGACGACTGCCTTTCACCCGCGCTCCCCGTACGGCGCTGCAAAGGTCTACAGCTACTGGATCACCAGAAACTACCGCGAGGCCTACGGGATGTTCGCGGTGAATGGCATCCTCTTCAATCACGAATCGCCGAGGCGCGGCGAGACCTTTGTTACGCGCAAGATTACAAGGGCGGCCGCGGCCATCAAGGCCGGCCTTCAGGAGCACCTATACCTCGGCAACCTCGACGCCGTTCGTGACTGGGGGTATGCGGCAGAGTACGTCGAGGGAATGTGGCGCATGCTCCAGGCCGATGAACCGGACGATTTTGTCCTCGCTACTGGTCAGAGCCGCACCGTGCGTGATTTCCTCGACATCGCCTTCGGGCACGTGGACCTTGATTGGCGGGACCATGTGCGTTTCGACGACCGCTATCTGCGGCCTTCTGAAGTCGATGCCTTGATCGGCGACGCAAGCAAGGCGCAGGAGAAGCTGGGCTGGGAGCCGACCGTTGGTCCTGACGAGCTCGCCCGCCTCATGGTGGATGCCGATCTCGAAGCGCTGAAGTTCCCGCAAGGCTCGTGGATCGACTCGGTGGAGCTCGAAAGCTGGGGAGAGACGGTTGTTGTCCGCTGAACTGGAATTCGCGCCGAAGATGCTCCCGCGTGATGCGCGGGTTTATGTGGCAGGCCACCGCGGCCTTGCGGGCTCTGCAATCTGGCGCCGGCTGGAGGCGGAGCGTTTTTCGCGCCTCATCGGACGCACCTCCGCGGAACTCGATCTGAAGGACCGGAGCGCCGTCTTTAAATTCTTCGAGGAGGAACGGCCGGAGTACGTCTTTCTCGCGGCAGCGAAGGTCGGCGGAATCCTTGCGAATAACACCTATCCAGCTGACTTTCTGAGTGAAAACCTGCAGATCCAGGTCAACGTGATGGACGCGGCGGTTCAGTATGAAGTCCAGCGCCTGCTGTTCCTTGGATCATCCTGCATCTACCCGAAGTTCGCTCCGCAGCCGATCAACGAGGACGCGCTCTTACAAGGGGACTTGGAACCAACCAACGATGCCTACGCGATCGCCAAGATTGCCGGCATTCTCAACGTGCAGGCGGTGCGCCGCCAGCACGGTTTGCCGTGGATTTCAGCGATGCCAACGAATCTATACGGTCCAGGTGACAACTTCTCGCGCCTCGGTTCACACGTCCTTCCAGCCATGATCCGGCGCTATGAGGAAGCGCGGCTCGACAAGGTGAGCTCGGTGACCAACTGGGGAACTGGAAGCCCCCGCCGCGAATTCCTTCATGTCGACGACTTGGCGTCCGCCCTCCTACATCTGATGGAGAATTACGACGGCGCCCAGCACGTCAACGTTGGAACTGGCACCGACGTCGCGATCAAGGAGCTCGCCGAGGCAGTGGCCGAAGTGGTCGGCTTCGAGGGTTCGACCGAGTGGGATGACACCAAGCCGGACGGTACACCCCAGAAGCTCCTCGACGTTTCGAAGCTCAATGCGACGGGATGGTTTCCGACGATCACTCTCGAGCAAGGGCTCCAATCCACTGTCGCTTGGTTCCGCGAACACACGGAGGACCTGCGTCGGTGAACAGGCACTCGGAAGCGCCCCTGCGGCGTAGCCGGGCCATGCCGAGGCTACGTGGGCGCAAGCGCGTCTGGCTGCTGGCAGGCGTAGGGGTCATCTTGGTCGTTATTGCCTGTTCCGTCTGGCTGGGCGCGAGAGCCCTTCTCGCGCAGCGTGAGATTGCTGAGTCCGAACGTCTTGCCAAGGTAGTGCAGACGCAGCTTCTTGCGGGCCAAGCCGACCAGGCCAAGGAGAGCGCGGCCAGCCTCACGTCCCACGTTGATTCAGCCAGAGCCTATGTGACTGATCCCTTGTGGCAGGTCGCCGGACTCCTGCCGCTCATCGGCACGAACTTCTCCGCGAGCGCAAAGATGACGGCGATCCTCTCGGATGTCGCCCATGGTGCGGTTTTGCCCCTCTCCAGCGTGGCTTCAAACGTCAATCCCTCGACCATAAAGCCTGCCAACGGCGCACTAGATCTCGGGACGCTTGTTGCCGCGCAGCCTGCCATTGCGCGGGCGAATGGGGTCCTTCACAACGCGTACGTGGATGTGACTTCGTTGGAGCCCGGCTTCGGAGCGTTACCCCAAGTGATTGACGGCGTCGATCGGTTCAAAACTGTTCTGAGTGACGCGTCAGAGCAGGTTTCTGCAGCCGACAACGTAGCCGGGATTCTGCCGTCGATGCTGGGGGACTCTCGTCCACGAACTTATCTCGTGCTGTTTCAGAACAACGCCGAGTTGCGGGCAACCGGCGGAATCCCGGGAGCAGCAGCGGAAGTCAGGGTTGATCACGGCCACATCACTCTCGGCCGGCAGACCGCGGCGAAGGACATTCGGAAGTTTCCACAACCGGTTCTCCCACTCGCTGACCAGACGAAAGGGCTGTACGGCGAGATCACGGGCCAATACTTCCAGGACGTCAACCTCGTTCCGCAGTTCCCGCTCACGGCTCGCCTTGCCGGGGAGATGTGGAAGCAGCAGTTTGGGACCCAAGTCGACGGAGTCATTTCCCTCGACCCAGTGGCTCTTGGTTACATCCTGCAGGCAACTGGGCCCGTGAAGCTTCCCAGCGGAGACGTTCTGGACAGCAGCAACGCCGTGCGCCTCCTCCTGAGCGATGCCTACGCGAAGTACGAGGGACTGGTCGTCCAGAAGGACGACTTTTTCTCCGCCGCCGCCGCGTCGGTCTTCTCGAAGATCTCGGCTGGCGGGTTCCAGCCAAAACCGATGATTGATGCTCTCAACCGCGCGGGACGAGAGCGACGCCTTCTGGTGTGGAGCTCAGACCAAAAGGAACAGGAAGTCATCGAGAAGGCCAATGTCTCCGGTGCGCTTCCACCTCCCAGCCCAGCTCAGGGGACGTTCGGCGTCTATTTGAACGACGCTACCGGATCAAAAATGGACTACTACCTGCGCGAGACGTATCGCGCGGGCGGGGTCGTGTGCAGGGCTGACGGACGGCCGACGTGGGAAGTCGAGATAACTCTGACAAACGCGGCGCCGGCCGATGCCGCGAAGAGCCTCCCTGAATATGTGACTGGTGGCGGAGCATTCGGTGTGCAACCGGGCTACGTAAAGACCCAAGTCAACGTCTATGCGCCTCCGGCTGGAATCTTCACAAACGCTTGGCTCGATGGGGCACCCCTTGATGTTCACCGGGATATGGACTCTGGCTACCCAGTGGCTCAGACCCAGACGCTTCTCGCACCTAGGCAGAGTGCGACTCTGAAGTTCCAATTCCTAGGGGCTCCAGGAGCGGATGCGAAGCCGAACCTCGTTTCGACACCTACTGTTAACAATTTTCAGAAGTCCGACTTGTCACTAACGTGTCCAGATGTTGTACGCTGATGTCTCAGTAGACTCACTCGTCGGGGGCTGTCGTAGACCCGATATTCAACTATCGATTAAAAGACTGGGGACCTTGTCATGTTGAAAAAAGCCCTCGCCGTACTGGCTCTGGCCGGTCTGGCACTCTTCGGAACGTCGACCGCGGCCAATGCTGCTGGTTACGTTCCTAGCGGGAACGTCACCGTTACGGGGAACGCGGCGCCTGGAGGCACGGTTACCGTCAACTTCGCGGCCGGTTCGTTCTCAGGCAATGAGTCTGTGGCTGTCTCGGTCAGCGGCAACACCGGCGTCACCCTTTCTGTGGTGAAGGCCGCGGTCCTGACATCGTTCACGAAGCAGGCAGCTGCCAACGGATCGCTCTCTGTGAACGTGACGTTCCCGACTGACGCCTCTGGCACCTACACGCTCACCGCCACGGGCCTGACCTCAGGCAACGTTGGCACGGCTTCGATCACCATTGTCCCGGCTGCCGGCGGCACGCTCGCCAACACTGGCGGCACCGCCGCAAACACCGGCACTCTGGCCAACACCGGTGGCTCGGAGCCTGCTCTGGCCAACACGGGCGCTACGCTCCCGATGCTCATGATCTGGATCGGCGCCGGCGCGCTGATCCTCGGCGCAGCGATCATTGGCACGCTTGCCTTCGTTCGCCGCCAGCGTCAGAACGCCTAAGTAGCTTGAAGTGCTCCAGCCCGGTGCCACTGGTGCCGGGCTGGAGTTTTTAAGCAGAGCGGCCAGAAGCAACGAACAATCGATATATAAATCGCGTGTTCAGAAAATCCGGCTGTGCAGAATGACACGTTTGTGACAACCCTGTCGAGGCGTCCTGGGGGAAGCGGGGGAATGATGAAGATCAGCGTAGTGGGAACCGGCTACTTGGGGGCGACGCATGCGGCCTGTTTGGCCGAAATGGGCTTCGAGGTTGTTGGTCTCGACATCGACCCGCTGAAGATCGCAGCCCTGGCCAATGGCGAGCTGCCGTTCCATGAGCCCGGGCTGCCCGAACTCATCAGAGAGCACGTGGCCAACGGTCGTCTTCGGTTCACGACTTCTTACGAAGAGATCGGCAGCTGGGCGGATCTTCATTTCCTCGCGGTTGGTACTCCCCAGCGTGCAGGGGAGCAAGCCGCTGATACTTCCTTCGTCGAAGACGCTGTTCGGTCGCTCGCGGAGAACATCCCTCGTTCCGCTCTCATCGTCGGAAAGTCGACAGTTCCGGTCGGAACAGCGCGTCGCCTTCAAGACATCTTGCAGCTGCACCGCCGCCCCGGGGCGGACGTTGGCCTCGCCTGGAACCCTGAGTTCCTGCGAGAAGGCTTCGCCGTGAATGACACCCTGTCTCCCGATCGCATAGTGCTCGGCACAGACGATCCCGAACACGAGGCTCTTCTCAGGGCTGTCTACGCGAAGCCCATCAGGCAGGGGACTCCGGTCATCGTCACCGACTTCGAGACGGCTGAGCTCGTGAAGGCTGCCGCCAACGCCTTCCTCGCCACGAAGATCAGCTTCATCAACGCGCTTTCCGAGATAACGGAAGTCGTCGGTGGCGACATCCGTACCCTCGCGCAGGGAATTGGGCTTGATGCCCGAATCGGCGCGTCCTTCCTTCGCGCCGGTCTTGGCTTCGGTGGGGGATGCCTGCCGAAGGACATTCGCGCGCTTCAGGCGAGGGCGAGCGAGCTGGGGCAGGAGCGCAGCATGCGGTTCCTCAGCGACGTCGAGGAAATCAATCTTCGCCGTCGCGAGCGGGCCGTCCATCTCGCGACCTCGATGCTGGGTGAGCTCGTTTCCAGCAAGATCGCAGTCCTCGGCGCTGCGTTCAAACCGAACAGCGACGACGTCCGTGATTCGCCCGCCCTGGACGTCGCTGTTCGGCTCTTTGATGCTGGTGCTGACGTGGCGGTCTACGACCCGAAGGCCAACGCGAACGCCTCCCGACGCTTCCCTCGACTGACCTACGCCGAGAATGTCGAGCAGGCTGTCGCCGAGGCGGACCTTGTCATGGTCCTGACGGAGTGGAAGGAGTTCGTTGAGCTCAGTCCGGAGAACCTTCAGCTGCTGACGTCAGCACGGAAAATCATCGACGGGCGGAACGTGCTCCGGGCGGAGGAGTGGACGGACGCAGGTTGGGAGTTTGCCGCCCTTGGCCGGAAATACGCCCCCGCCTATGAGTATTCGACAATCGGCGTCTGACTCGCACGATCACCCAACCAACTGCCTCAACCCCACCACCGGAATGTCCGGGTACAGCTCCCTTCCCGGTCGAATGTCGAACTCGGCCCCGCCGCTGTTCATCCAGAGGGCTGCCTTCGACATTCGGGCCATGAAGGGTGAGAAGGGTCGGGCTGCGACCGACATGAGCCGCAGGGCGCCGAGCGGGATGTGCTGAATTGAGGCCTGAGGCGAACGGGAGTGAATCGCGTCCGCCAGCTCGTTGAAGGTGTGCGTCTCGGTGCCCCAGTCGACCGTTTGGCCTTTCAGCGATCCCTCGCGCAGAACGCGGCGCACCAATTCGGCGGCATCCGCAGTTGAGGTGAACGTGACTGGCGCCTGGCCGGAGCCGAAGACCACGATGCGCCCCTTGGTCGGCAGCTGCTCGGACATGGTCACAAGGAATTGGTCGAGATTCGCGCCCATTCGGATTGTCGTCCAGCCGATTCCCGAACTCCGCAAAGCATTTTCGGCCGCCGCCTTCATCCTCAGGAACTCGATGGGCCCATCTGGCGCGGCCCCGTGCATGGACATCATCACCAGATGTTCCACCCGGGCTTTGGCCGCAGCCTGAATCAATTGCAGCGCCCCGTCCCGATCGACAGTCCTCGGACTGCCGTCCTTCTTCAATCCGAATCCCGACGCCGCAAAGACGACCTTCCGGCATCCCTCCACCGCGCGGGCGCAATCCGCAGCAGAGGCGAGGTCGCCGCGAAGGAGATCAACGCCGTCGTCCGCTCGCTCTGGGAACGGCAGCGAGGCGCCGCGCGCGAAGATGCGGACGGGCTCGCCGTCGTCCTTAATAAGGGGAACCAGCGCGGACCCGAGGCGGCCGGTGCCGCCAACCACCAGGATCATGGCGCGGAAGGCGCCGGAGCCTGCGCGGCGGTCACGGAGCGGACGGCGGCGTTGACGTCGCCGGAGTCGTATTCCACGGGTTCGAGGTAGAAGCGCACCACGGCGAGTTTGTCGTCGCGCACCGTGAAGATCGCGACGCCGGCCTGCTCAATGCGGACACCGTCGCGGCGGGTTCCCGTGGAACCCCATTCGATCCAGACCTTTCCCTCGGGGTCGACGGCGACATCGTGGACCTCGAGGGTCAGGTCCGGAATGCCGGCAAAGATGGACGTCCAATTTGAACGGACCTGCTCCCGGCCGCGGAAGCTGCGGGCCGGGTGGACGGGAGTGATGTTCTCGTAGTCCTCGGCGAATTCGAGGACCATGGCGTCGAGATCGTGCTGGGCGGCCGCGGCGAACATGCGGCGGACAGGCCCTTCGGGGAGGCGGCCGAGGCCGCCATCAGGTTGCATGGTGGGCTCCGGAATGAGAGGGGCGAAGGCTATGATTTCAATACAGCTAGCTGTATTGATTGGAGTGTAGATCCGGTGAGTTCGGCGGTCAATGGGGGAGAGCGCACGGGCAAGGCGCGCGCCTACGATGCCTCACGCCGCCGTGCCCTCGCCGAGGAAGCGCGCCGTAACGTCCTCGCCAAAGCGCGCGAACTCTTCCTCGACAAGGGGTACGGGGCCACGACGATCGCGGAGATCGCTCGCGCCGCCGGCGTCTCGCCCGAGTCGGTGTACAAGAATTTCGGCGGGAAGCCCGGACTCGTGCGGGCCATCCATGAGCAGAGCCTCCTGGGGGCAGGCGGGACGCCCGCGGAGGAGCGCTCGGATCAGGCCCAGCTCACTGCCACCGATCCCCGGGCGCTCATGGACCAGTTCGGCCGCTTCACCGCCGAGATCAGCCCCATCGGCGCGCCGATCGTCCTCCTCATCCGCGACGCCGCCGCGAGCGGCCACCCCGGCATGGCGGACCTCCTCCGGGAAATCGACGACTCGCGGTACCGGCGCATGCTCCACAACGCGCGGCAGCTGGTGGGCCGCGGGCTGCTTCGGGTGGGGCTGAGTGCCGAGGACGCCGCGGACGTCATGTTCGCGAGTACGACGGCGGAGCTCTACGAGAGCTTGGTCCTCAAGAGGGGCTGGGGTGCTTCGCGATATGGGGAATTCATCGCGGCGCTGTTGAGAGCGAATTTGCTGGGGGATCGGTGAATCCGGCCATCGCGACGGGCTGCTTGGCGTGCTAATGTCCCATCTGGTCGCGAATTTGCCAGCAGGAGGTGAGACCCATGAATGCAGTATCCGCAATGGGTGCTCCCCTGCCGTCCACGATCCGCGGCTGAACTAGCCGCCACTGGGAGCGCCGAACAGGCACCTTTCGAAGGAAGACTCCCATGAACACCACGCCATCTTCTTCTCACCCCACACACCCGCTGGCTCATCCCACAAAGCGGGCCCTGGTTCTCGCCGGCGGAGGCGCTGCCGGCAACGCCTGGGAAATTGGCCTCATTGCTGGCCTCGCCGAGGCCGGGGTCGATGTCACCAATGCCGATCTCATTGTCGGGACGTCGGCCGGATCGACGGTCGCAGCCCAGATCACCAGCGGGACCCAGCCGTCCGAGCTGTACGCGGCGATCCTCGCCGAGGTGCCGCCCGCCCGCGCCGGCGGTCCCGGACGGGGACCCGCTCCGAGGGTTTCGGGCGCAAGCTACATGGAATGGTCGGACGCCATCATCGCCTCTGCCGAGAGCCCCGCGGATATGCGCCGCAGGTTGGGTGCCGCGGCCCTCGACACGGATGCGTCTGAGGGCGCAAGCGCGTCCCGCTGGCGAGACATCGTCGCCGCTCGGCTTGCCAACCATGACTGGCCCGAGCGGCTCGTGCTCATCGCGGCCGTCGATGCCCGAACCGGGGAACCAATCGCGTTCGACCGAAACAGCGGAATCGACCTCGTGGATGCCGTGGCCGCGAGCACCTCGGCGATGATGCCCTACCGCATCGGCGAGGACCGCTACCTCAACGGCGGCTACCGGCGCAGCGAGAACGCGGACCTGGCGGCCGGATATGGCCGGGTGCTTGTGATGTCGCCGTTCGGCGGCAGGACGCGGATGCCGCTCGAGTGGGGCATGGACCTCACCACCCAGGTCAGCGAACTGCGCGCCGCCGGCAGCCGAGTCGAAACGGTGTTCCCGGACGCCGGGGCGGGCGACGTCTTCGACGCCAACGCCTTGGATCCCTCGACGCGGCCGCAAGCCGCCCGAGGCGGCTACGATCAGGGCCGCGCGCTCGCAGAACGACTGGCCGAGTTCTGGGCTGACCCGTCGTAACGCTACACGAACTCCTGTAAGGTTTTACAGGTGGAGACCTTGACGACGAACGGCGTTCTGGCGCGCTTCGGGAAGGCCCTCGCAGACCCCACCCGGTCGGCCGTTCTGATGCGGCTCAAGGACGGCCCGGCGTACTCGGGCGATCTGGCCGAGGGGATTGGCGTGAGCCGGCAAGTGCTGTCGAACCATCTGGCGTGCCTCCGCGACTGCGGCCTCGTGGTCGCGGAGCCGGAGGGACGGCGCGTCCGCTACGAGCTCGCCGACCAGAAGCTCGCCCACGCGCTCGAGGATCTGCTGAGCGTGATCCTGACCGTCGAATCCGTCTGCACCTGTGACGTGCCGGAGTGCCCGCAATGAGCGGACACCACGACCACTCGCACGCCCACGCGACCGACGACCACAAGCGGCTGCTCGCCGCCCTCTGCGTGACGGTGCTGATCCTGATCGCAGAGGCCGTCGGTGCCGTGTTCTCCGGGTCGCTGGCCCTGCTGGCCGATGCGGGGCACATGTTCACCGACGCGTCGGGGCTCGTGATCGCCCTGATCGCGGCGTCGCTCGCGCTCCGGCCGCGCACGCCCGAGCGGACCTGGGGCTACAAGCGCGCCGAGATCCTCGCTGCCGGCCTGCAGGCGGGGCTGCTGCTCGTGGTCGGCGGCTTCGTTCTCGTCGAGGCCATCCGCCGACTGATCGAGCCGCCCGAGGTCGGTTCCTCGGCCATGCTCTGGTTCGGCGTGATCGGCTTGGTGGGCAACGCCGTCGCCCTCGCGGTCCTCGCGGGCGGCCGCAAGGCGAGCCTCAACCTGAGGGCCGCCTTCCTCGAGGTCCTCAACGACGCGCTTGGCTCGGCCGCAGTGATCATCGCCGCCATCGTGATCGCGCTGACCGGCTGGACGCGCGCCGACGCCCTCGTCTCGCTGCTCATCGGGGCGCTCATCGTCCCGAGGACGCTGCGACTCCTCAAGGAAACCGCGGATGTCCTCCTCGCCGCCACCCCGAAGGGCCTCGACCTGCGCAGCGTGCGCGACCACATCCTCGCCCTGCCACACGTTCTGGACGTCCACGACCTGCACGCGACCCTCATCGGCACCGGCACTCCGGTCATCACGGGGCACGTGACGCTCCGGGACGAGTGTCTCAAGGACGGGCACTCACAGGAGATCCTCGCCCAGCTCCAGCAGTGCGTCGCCGAGCATTTCGACCTGCCGGTGGAGCATTCAACCTTCCAGCTCGAGACCGCGGCCCACCGCGACCAGGAGCAGCTGCACCACTGAGGGTGCTCAGCGCCGCCGCATCCTCCCGAGCACCCAGGCGAGGCCCGCGAAGGCAACCAGGTTCGCCGCAATAATGACGACGACGGCGACGCCGGGTTGGATTCCGTAGGCCGCTCCGAGGATGCCGCCCGCCACGAGCAGGCCCAGGCCGCGCACAAGGGCGAGCCACCCGAAGGCGACCGCGCGGGAGCTTGAGGGAACGAGCTCGGTGATGACGGCCTTGACCGTGGAATCCAGGACGCCGTTGACGACTCCCCACACGGCCGCGCCCGTCCACACGAGGGCCGCCGTGTTGCCGAACGCGATCGCCGCGACGGCCGCCGCGACCGGGACCGCGAGGAGGACGAGTGGACCGCGCCGATCGTAGATCCGGCCGACAACCAGGCCGCTGAGCCCGTCGACCGCCATCGCCACCGCGAAAACCACCGGCACCAGGGCGTCGCTCAGGAGCCCCGTGGTCTGGGCGTGGAACGCCATGAGCGGGAACGGAGCGACGCCGAAGGACAGCACGGCGACAGCCGCCGTGTATTGCCAGAAGCGCGCGGGGAGGGAGGCGCGGGAGGCGGGCTCCGTCGTCGTCCGCTGTTCTTGCGAGCTCTCCGCTGCCTCGGTGCCGTGCTCGTAGGCGGCCGGGTCGGGTACGCGGGACCGCAGCCAGAAGAGCAGGGCGAGTACGAGCACCCCGGGCACGGCGAGGACGCCGAAGGCGAGGCGATAGTCGCCCTCGCGCCACGCGAGGACGGCGGCGAGGAGCAGGGGGCCGAGCATCGCGCCCGTCTGGTCGAGCGCTTGGTGCACGCCGAAGGCGCTGCCGCGACCCGTGCTGGTCGAGGCGTGCGAGAGGAGGGTGTCCTTGGCGGGGGAGCGCACGGCCTTGCCGAGACGCTCGGTGCCATAGAGGAGAAGGGCCGGGGCGATCGCGCCGGTCGCCCCGATGAACGGGACGCTGAGGACGGTCAAGGCGTAGCCCGTGATGGTCCACGCCCAATAGTGGGCGGTCTGGCGCACCGCATAACCCGAGACAACGCGGAGACCGTAGCCGATGAATTCCCCCGCCCCCGCAACGAGGCCGACGACGGCGGCACTCGCCCCGAGCGTCCCCAGGTAGGGGCCGATGATGCTGCGCGCCCCTTCGTAGACCATGTCCGCCAGCAGGCTCACGATCCCGAAGGCGAGCACGAAGTGCCAGGGCCGGAGAATGGGCGGGCGTTCTTGTGCGGGAGTGCGGCCGGTGGGCATGGCTCCCATTCTTCCAGCCGCTGGTTCTCGAGGCGGCAGGTGAGTACTTAGGTGATTGCGCGTGACCGGCCGCGCGGAATCGAGTAGCCGCTACTCAAGACTCGGGCATTGGCCCGCGCGCAGACTTGAATCATTGGGGGAAGGCAACACTCGGGGGAGGAAAGGTGTACGCAGAACGTGCAATCGTGATCGATGCTCTGAGGGTCCTCAGGGCTTGTGGCTTGACCGACGGTGCCGCCGGGCCGCCCACCGGGATCGAGGCCAGAGACGAAGAATCTCAGGCTGAGATTGTCGGCCAGGCCATCGCTGCGATGAGTTCCGACGCCTGGGACGGGCTCTCCCACCAGCAGCGGCAGGTCCTGCTCATCGCCCAGGCTACGGTGCGGCATTATCGGGGGCGCTCCGGCAACGACGGGCGGGGTGGGTCCAGGCAGCTTCCGCTCGGGTATCTGGGCGAGTCGAGGCGGCGGATCAGGACGACGGCGTCCGGCGGCGTGCGGGTGATCATCGACTCGGTGCACCGATAGTTCCTGATGTTTGGATGACTCCATGAGCGGGTATCTTTCTTGTTGCGCTGCGACGCCGCGTGAACGAGACAGGAGCCCCCACCCGGGTGAACACCCCCAGGAGTCAAGAACCGTCCTCTGGCGCCCCAACGACCTCGGCCACCGGCCCTGTCGGAACGGAGGCGCAGGGGGACTCCGTGCACCCCGCTCTCACCTCGGAGCCTGCTGCCGAGAGGTCCGCCGCGCGCGCTTTGAAGCCTCGCTCGAGGCGGCCCCATCGGGCCTTCCGCCATGCCGCGATCGCCATGGCCGTTGCGATAGCGCTGGTCATCGGTGCTTCCGTTGTGGGTGCCCTGGCACTGCGCTCGGTCCTCGGCATGGACAAGATCAGGGACTACCCCGGCCCGGGGTCAGGTGAGGTCGTGGTCACCGTCCAGCAGGGCGATGGCGTCCTCACCATCGCGCAGGAACTGCAGAAGGACGGCGTCGTCGCCGACGCAGACACGTTTGTCCGCGCCTTCGGCGACGCCGGCGGAAAGATCCATCCGGGTGATTTCACGTTCAAGAAGCAGATGAAGTCCTCGGATGCGGCGCAGGTGCTGGCGGGGGACAGCGCGAAGGTGATGTATTTCGCGCTCAGTGCTGGGCTGCGGGTGAATGAGTCGCTGGACATCATCGCGAAGTCGGCGGGGGTGGACCGGAAGGACCTGGACAAGCTCAATGCCCAGCCGGGGCAGTTCGGGCTGCCGGCGCAGGCGAAGAACCTGGAGGGGTATCTGGCGCCGGGGGAGTACCGGTTCCCGGTGGGGACTTCGGCGAAGGACATCCTCACTGCGCTGGTCTCGGGCACGGTCGATGAGCTCAAGAAGGATGGGATCACGGATCCGGGGAAGCAGTACGAGGTGCTGACGGTGGCCAGCATCGTCCA
>NZ_SSCL01000008.1 GCF_005876955.1 Sinomonas gamaensis | reverse complement strand
TCCCCGTCCCGGTCGCCTACCACTCCTTCGGCGGCTGGAAGAGCTCCCTCTTCGGCGACAAGCACATCTACGGCGAAGAAGGCGTCTCCTTCTACACCCGCGCCAAGGTCATCACCCAACGCTGGCCAGAACCCACCCACGCCTCCGGCGCCTCCTACAACTTCCCCTCCAACTGAGCACCCCCCGCAACCGGAGAAGGAGCACCATGAGCGACATCGAGAACAAGCTCATCATCGGCACTGCGCCCGACTCGTGGGGCGTGTGGTTCGCGGACGATCCCAAGCAGACCCCGTGGAACCGCTTCCTCGACGAGGTGGCCGAGGCGGGCTACAAGTGGATCGAGCTCGGCCCATACGGGTACCTGCCGAATGACCCTTCCCGTCTGGCGGACGAGCTCAAGGCCCGCGACCTGCAGGTCTCGGCGGGGACGGTCTTCACGGCCTTCCACCGCGGTGGGCATCCAGGGGATGCAGGATTCGAGGAGGCTTGGGAGCCCGCCCGCAGGGTCGCCGAGCTGACCGCGGCCATGGGCGGCAAGCACATCGTCGTCATCCCCGCGATGTGGCGGGATGACGTCACCGGGCAAGCCGTCGAGAATGAGGTGCTCACCGCCGAGCAGTGGGACTCGCTGTTCAAGGGCCACGACGAGCTCGGCCGCCGTCTGCAGGAGCAGTTCGGCCTCCAGCAGCAGTTCCATTCGCACGCGGACTCGCACGTCCAAGGGCAGGCGGACATCGAGCGGCTGCTCGAGAACACCGACCCCGAGCTGCTCACGCTGTGCCTGGACACCGGCCACGCCGAATACGGCGGGGCGAGCAGCGTCGACCTCATCCGCAAGTATCCCGAGCGCATCGGGTACCTGCACCTCAAGCAGATCGACCCGGATGTGCTCGCCAAGGTCCGGGCCGAGAACCTGACGTGGGCCGCGGCGAACATCGCGGGCGTCATGGTCGAGCCGCCCGCCGGCCTGCCCGACCTCCGCGAGGTGATCGAAGCCGTCGAGGGCCTCGACCGCCCGATCTTCGGCATCGTCGAGCAGGACATGTACCCCGTCGCCTTCGACGTCCCGCTCCCGATCGCCAAGCGCACCCGCAAGTACCTGCTCTCGTGCGGTTCCCGCACGCGCGTCGCCTGACCCCGGCCAATGCCGAACTTCCCTGAAAGGCTTACGAATGACTGAGAACCTGCGCGTCGCCGTCATCGGCGCGGGTCGCATGGGCGCCGACCATATCCAGCGCCTGCACACCCGCATCCATGGCGCGGACGTGGCCGCCGTCGTCGACATCGATCTCGACCGCGCCAAGGCCGCCGTCGCCCACATTTCAGGGGCCCAGGCTTTTGCGACCGCGACTGAAGCATATGAATCCGGCGACGTGAACGCCGTCCTCATCGCCACGCCCGGGTTCCTGCACGAGCAGGCCCTTCTCGCGGCGCTCAAGCTGGACCTCCCGATCCTCTGCGAGAAGCCGCTCACGCCCGACGCCGCGTCGGCCTGGAAGGTCGTCGAAGCGGAGGTCGCGACGGGCCGCAAGCGCATCCAGGTCGGATTCATGCGTCGCTTCGACGACGGCTATCGGCAGTTGGGGCGTCTGGTACGGTCCGGCGAGCTCGGCGACCTGCTCATGCTGCACTGCCGCCATCGCAACCCTGACACCCCGGCCGGTTTCACGAATGAGATGCTCATCACCGACTCGGTGGTGCACGAGTTCGATGCAATCCGCTATCTGACCAGCGAGGAAATCACGTCGGTTCAGGTGCGCCTCGGCAAGGCCACCTCCAAGGCGCCGAACGGCCAGCACGACCCGCAGCATGTCCTCATCGAGACCTCCTCCGGCGTCCTCGCCGACGTCGAGATCTTCGTCAATGCCCAGTTCGGCTACCAGGTTGCGACCGAGGCGGCTTTCGAGGACGGCATCGTGGACATCGGTGGCGACGGCGGTCCCTACGTCCGGCGCGCCGGCCGCTGGGGCGGGGAGGTCACCCCGGGCTTCGAGGAGCGTTTCGGCGCTGCGTACGACGCCGAGATTCAGTCATGGGTCGACGCCGCCCTCCGCGGTGAGATCGGCGGACCGTCGGCTTGGGACGGCTATGCGACCGCCGCATGCTGCGAGGCCGGCGTCGAGGCCCAGAAGAGCGGCGACAAGGTCGCCGTCGTCCTCAATGAGAAGCCTGCGCTGTATGGGGGAGACTCGCAGTGAAGCTCGCCCTCGTAAGCCGCCGGATCCACACGGGTCCGGCGGTTTCGTCGTCCCGTTTCGGGTACAGATAATTCCCCCTCAGAGCAGTTCGGGTGCGCGAACCGACGACGACGGCGGGTGCCCGCCGCTGCGAAGCTGGGCACCCGCCGTCGTGCTTGCTTCCAGAGTCGGGAGGTGAACCCGCGATAGAAAAGCCAGTTGAAACGGGGTCAGGCGCTGAAGGGAAGGCGCCGGTCGACGTCCTGGGCATCCCAGGTCGCGCGGATCCAGCCGTGATGCGGGTCGTCGCTGATGAGCCACTCGCGGACGCGGCCGGGGCCCGCCATCACGTTGAGGTAGTACAGATCGTAGCCGGGGGCTGCCATGGCGGGGCCATGCCAGCCGTAGGGGACCAGGACGACGTCGCCCGAGCGGACCTCGGCGTTGACGTCGATCGGCCGGGCGTCGGAGGCGTAGACCCGCGCATAGCCAATGGGGTCCTGACCAGCGCTCCCAGACACGGGGGAATCGGGGGCGAGGCGCGTCTCGAAGTAGTAGATCTCCTCGAGCGAGGTCTCACCGTCCTTCTCCTCGTCGTGCTTGTGAGGGGGATACGAGGACCAGTTGCCAGCGGGCGTGATGACCTCGCAGACGATGAAGCGGTCGGCCTCGAGGGCAGCGGGGGTGCCGAAGTTATGCACCTGGCGCGAGCAGTTCCCCGCACCGCGCAACTCGACGGGCGTCTCCTCGGCGCGAATCAGCCGGGTAGGGTATTCGGCTTTCGCGGGAGCGAGGGCGACGGCAACCCGCCCGCCTTGGGCGCTCGAGATCTCCACGGCCTTGCCGATCCCCGTGTAGAGCACGTCGCTCGGCCCCGCGAAGACAGACTGCCGCCCGCGCAAGGAGTGGGTTTCGCCGTCGACCGTTGTCTCAAACGCGCCCGAAAGAGGGACGACAATGCGCTCCTCGCACGCCGCCTCAAGAGTGACGCTCGCGCCGGGCGCGAGCTGGGCGACTTTGAGGCCGGTGTGCTCCCACCCGTCGACGGCGAGCTTGCTGTCGTGGGCACCGAGTGAGATCTGCCAGTCGCCTTCGGAGGCCGAGCCCAGGGGGTAGACCCAATCTGCCATAAGGGGTGTTCCTCTCTTCTGGATGCAACGCTCAGCGCTGGACGAGGGTCATTTCGAAGCTGTAGGAGTCTGCTCGGTAGACGTGACGGCCGGTCTCGACGTTGCGGCCAGTGTCGTCGACGGCGGTGCGCTCCATGGTGACGAGCGCGGAACCGGGAGAAGTCTGCAGCAATTCCGCCTGGTACTGGTCGGCGACTGTCGCGCCGATGCGTTGGTTGGCGAGCCGGAAATTCACTCCGGCCTCGCGCAGGATCTGGTACATGCCCCTCTGTCGCAGGCCCTCCTCGGTGAGCTCGGCGACGTCGTCGCGCACCCAGTTCTCCATGAGGGCGAGCGGCTTGTCGCCGACCGAGCGGAGGCGCGAGAAGTGGTACACGCCGACGCTGTTCGGCAGCTGGAGCGTGCCTGCGATGTCGTCCTCTGCGGGTCCGTGGCGGAAGGCGAGGACCCGAGTGGTGGGTTGCTGTCCAGCGCGGGACAGGTCGTCGTACAGGCTCGAGAGCTCGAGGTGGCGGCGCACCTGACTCGAGACGACCTGTGTCCCGACGCCGCGCTTGCGGACGAGCAGGCCGGCCCGGACGAGTTCATCCATCGCCTTGCGCATGGTCGGGCGCGAGAGGTTGAGCTGGCCAGCGAGCTCGATCTCGTTCTCGAGCTTCGAACCCGGCGCGAGCGCGCCGCTGCGGATCATCGCCTCGATGCCCTGCACGACTTGGTGGTAGAGCGGTACGGGGGACGACCGGTCGATGGCAATGTTGAGGCTGGTTGCCATGGCCCCTCCTTGGGCTGGGCATCAGGCCCGAGCCAGCGTCGATTGTTTCATTGACAGGACAAATCTCTTCCTCTACGTTAGCACCGTCAAGGGTGTCTTGATAGGACAAAGTGTGCTCCTGTCCGATTGATACTTCCCAATCGGTCGGAATCGCGGCGTTTCTCTTCGTTTGGTCGTGTTCGCCCGGAAGAAACCGTGGAGGGCCCCTTCGGGGTCGACGACGGATCCTGGGCGAGAGGGGGGCGCGGCGAGTGGGATCTACGGCGCTCATGATGGAACTCGATATTCTGTGCCACTTACCCCCGAGCCGGCTCAGCGACGGGACGCTCCTCAATAACCAATGGGTGGTGGGGAGGTAGCCCAGACGCGATCGCTCACCATTTCCGCAGCTCGCGTGTGAGGCCGAATGGAACGCTTGGATGAAGCTCAGCTGTGAAGTCATAGGCCGAGTGCCGTGTGACGAGGATTCCGCACGCCTTTTGCTCATCTGCCTTCATTCGAAGGCTTCGGATAGCGGACTCAAGGTGGAATTCCATTTCGGCGCGGTTCTTCACTGTGATTTTGATAAGTCCATCCACATGCACAAAGGTCATAGTTGTCTCTCGTCGTTTGGATTGACGGGGCGACGTGGCTTCGTATCAGCCTTTTGGGCGGCGGCAATCCTCGCAGCGACCGCACGGCAGCCTGCGGTCTTCCCCCCGCTAAACCAAGGTCAATCTTGGGATTGGCGGCGTTCATCCTCACGTGTCCGGTGGTGGCGGCCCTGACGAAGCCGATGGCCCGCGCAGGGCCGTCAAGTGACCCTTCACTGCGAATTCGCAGGTCTACTAAGGGTCCGTCGAAGGGCTCGGAGGATCCGAATTCGGCCGCGACCCGGTGCGGGTCCGAGGCGAGCCACCGCTCGTATTCGTTTTTACATGGTTTTGATGAGTCCACCGTCGATCAGGAAGTCCGAGCCGTTGACGTTCGCGACGCGTCCGCTGGAGAGGACGGCCACGAGCGAGGCCACTTCCTCTGCTTCTGTGAATCTGCCTGTGGTGAAGCCGCCTTGGGCGTCGATGACGCTCTGCTTTGCGGCTTCTGCTTCCAGCCCTGCCGCGCTCGAGATCGTCTTGACGATCCCCGTGTCCCCGAACCACATGTCGGTGGCGACCGGGCCTGGGCTCACGGTGTTGAAGCGGATGCCCTTCGGGCCGAACTCCTTGGACAGTGCTTTGGAGAGGTTCGTTAGCGCGGCCTTGGCCACGGAGTAGTCGATGACGCCGGGATCCGGCAGGAAGGCGTTGACGGAGCTGACCGAGATGACCACGCCGCTGCCCCGTTCGAGCAGGAGCGGGAGGGCTTCTCGGATTGTCCTCAAGGCCGTCTTGAAGTTCACGGCGAAAGTGGAGTCGAATTCGGATTCGGGGATGTTCAGGAACCCGTCCATGCGGGGAGTCAGCGCTCCGACGTTGTTGACGAGGATGTCCAGGCCGCCCAGCTCCCGGGCGTGCTCCATCAGCCGTGCCGCGGCCCCGTGGTCAGCCAGGTCGGCTGGGACCGCGATGACTCGGCCGGGTCCTTCGATGGACTCGAAGTCCGCGGGAAAGCTCCTAGCCGCCGCAATCACGTGGGCGCCTTCCTGGACGAGGGCAGCTGTGATGGCGCGGCCGATGCCGCGGCTTGCTCCGGTGACGACCGCGATTTTCCCTGTCAGGTGCAATTCCATTGGTTTGGGTTTCTCTTTCTGCCTACTCGGCCCAGAACTTGAGAACGTGCTCCACGAAGTCTTCGGGGGCTTCTTCGGGTATGTGATGGCCGATCCCCTCAAAGATGTGGTTTCGCACATCGGAGGTGAACCGCTGCATGGTGTTGAAGAGGTTGTCCCGGTCGGCGTAGCCGCCTCCCAAGGTGAGGACTGGCACGGTCAGCTTCTTCTTGGCCCGCTCGGCGCTGGCGGCCCGTCCCTGGGGACTGAAGATTTCGCGGTAGTACATGAGGCCGGCTTTGGCGGCTCCGGGCTTGCTGAACACCCGGAGGTATTCCTCGAATGCGTCGTCATCGATCGCCCAGGTCCTTGCCAGCTTGGCCGGTCCGAAGAACCAGGTGAGGAACTCGCGTTCGCGTCCATTGATGAGGGTCTCTGGCAGTCCGTCGAGTCGGTTGAAGTAGAAGTGCCATTGCCGGTTGACGCCCTCCATTGCGGGGTAGTCGCCGGCCGGGAGTGGGGAGATGCCCGGGATGTGGGCGTCCGATGCCACCAATCGTTTGACGTCGTCGGGGTATTCGATGGCGTGGGTGAAACCGATCCAGGTCCCGACGTCATGGGAGACGATATCGACGCCTTGGGCGCCGACGAGTCCGAGTTGGTGGAGGAAGACGTGGATGTCGCGGGCGGTTGTCGCCATGTCGTAGCCGAGGGGCGGCATATCGCTGTCACCGAACCCACGTGGGTCAATCGCGTAGACCTTCCGGCCCTGTTCTACGAGCAGGGGGATGACGTAGCGCCAGGCGTACCAGCTCTGAGGCCATCCTGGGATGAGGAGTACGGGCTCACCCTCGCCCGCGACGACGTAGTGGATCCGGACGCCTTCGTCCACTGGGACGAGGCCATGGTGCAGTCCGTCGATTTGCGACCCCCGGCTTCCTGCCGGGGCCGGGGATGCCGGGGTGGGTGCCCCGTACTTCTCGGCGTATTGGCGGCCAAGGTCCTCTTGTGCAGGCATGATGGTTCCTTTCGTTCAGGCGAGGGTTCCGGGGCTACTTGAGGATGCCGTAGAGGGCAATGGCTCCGAGGAGGAGCAGCCCGAACAGCGGCAGGGATTTCAGGATTCGTTCCCGGCGGGGTTGGCCTTCGGCCGGCCGGTTCAGGGAGACGACGATCACGATGATGAGCCCGGTGACCATGAGGTTCGTCCACTGGTTCACGTTGAGGAGGTTCAGGAGGTTTGATACCAGGGCCATGATGACGACGCCGACGAGCGTTCCCCAGATATTGCCGCGGCCGCCGGCCAGGAGTGTGCCGCCGACGACCACGGCAGCGATGGAGCTGAGTTCGTAGCCGTTGGCGAAATTGGGGTCGGCTGTGTTGAGCTGGGCCATGCCCAGCACCCCTGCGAGCGAGGCGAGCACGCCGCTGATGGCGTAGACCCCGATCCGGTATTTGCGGGTGTCGATTCCCGCGCCGTATGCGGCTTCCTCGTTCCCTCCCACGGCGTAGAGGCTCCGCCCGAAGGTGGTTCCGCTGAGGACGAGCTGGCCGAGGATCACGACGGCAGCCAGGATGACGATGGGAACTGGTATGCCGAGGATGAGGCCTGTGGAGAACCAGGACAGTCCCGGTGCGGAGACAGGGAGCGGGGACGCGTTGGTGAGCTCGAAAGCGACCCCCTGCGCGATCGTCATGGTTGCCAGCGTGACTATGAAAGGCTGCAGGTTCGAGAAGGTCACCCCGATCCCGTTGACAACACCGAAGAACAGCCCCGTGGCCAACGCGGCCGGCAGCACCGCAGGCAGGCCCCAAGCCTGGTAGAGGCTCCCCACCACTGCCGAGGCGGATGCGACGTGCGCTACGGAGAGGTCGATGCCGCCTCGTCCCGAGAGGACGACGATGGTCTGGCCCACGGCCAAGAGCCCGATCACCGCACCCAGGCGCAGAACATTGGAGAAGTTTGTGGCGGTCAGGAAGGCTGGTGAGAGCACGCTCCCGACGACGATCAGGACAATCAGGGCTGGCACCATGCCGCTCAGGGCTATGACCCGGCGGAGCCGGCTGGTGGTCTGCATTCTGGCGGTTGCGGCCGCCCCTTCGGAGGCGGACGAGGTCTGGGTGATGGTCTGTGTCATTTTGTTGATCCAATGGCGAGCTGGAGGATTTGTTCTTCGGTGGCGCCGGCGGTTGCGACTTCGCCGACGAGACGGCCGGCGCGCATGACGAGCACGCGGTCACAGATGCCCAGGAGTTCTGGCAGTTCGGAGGAGATCACCAGCGCCCCGGCGCCCTCTGCGGTGAAGCGACCGATGCATTGGTAGATCTCCGACTTGGCTCCGACGTCGATGCCTCGTGTTGGTTCGTCGAGGATGTAGACGCGCGGTTTCTCACAGAACCACCGTCCGAGGACGACTTTCTGCTGGTTGCCACCGCTGAGGGATCTGACGGGCGTTGAGACGTTGGGCGCCTTGATGCGGACTTGGCTCGCAATGGATTCGCTGAGCCTGCGGATCCGTCGGCGCGAGAGCCAGGCCAGGCGACTCATTTGCCGCAGATGGGGCAGGACTATGTTGTGGGAGATGGGGAAGTCCAACACCAGGGCCTGGCTCTTGCGCTCCTCGGGCACGAGCGCGAGGCCCGCCCGAATGGCGTCCCTGGGTCCGCGGATCTTGACGTTCTCTCCGTCGATGCGGACGGAGCCGTCCTCGAATCGGTCGAGGCCGAATAAGGCCCGTGCGACCTCCGTTCGTCCGGCTCCCACGAGTCCTGCAAGACCGACGATCTCTCCTGCATGAACGCGGAGGGTGATGTCTTCGAACTTCCCCCTACGGGTTAGTCCTTCAACTTCGAGGACGGGCTTCTCGGAGACGTTCCGCTTCTGGCGAGTGTCGAAGAACCGCTCGACGGGCCTGCCGACCATGGCCTGGACAAGGTCGTCCTCGGTGGTCCCCTCCAGTGGCATCCGCGCCGCCGCCTTCCCGTCTCGCATCACTGTGATGCTCTGGGCGACGTGGGCCAGTTCCGCGAGTCGGTGGCTGACGTAGAGGATCGCTGCGCCCTGGGCTTCGAGTTGCTGTACGACTCCGATCAGGCGCTCGACCTCAGGCTCTGTCAGTGTGGCGGTGGGTTCGTCGAGCACGAAGATCCGTCCGCCCGTGGAGATTCCCCGGGCGATCATGACCATCTGCTTCACCGCGGGCCTGAGGTCGCGAAGCGGTGATCGCGGGTCCACGGTCTCGAGACCGAGTTTGGCGAGCAGGTCTTCGGATCGGGCTACGAGTGAAGACTGCCGGACGAAGGGACCCCTGCGTGGGAGCTTGCCGAGGAAGATGTTCTCGGCGACGCTGCGGTCTTCCGCCAGGGAGATTTCCTGTGGGACCAAGTGGATTCCGTGCCGGAGCGCTTCGGCCGGGCTCCGGAAGGCCGCAGGCTGCCCGTCGACGAGCAGCTCTCCCGAGTCGGGCCTGATGAGCCCGGCGATCACCTTGATCAAGGTCGATTTCCCCGCCCCGTTCTCCCCGACGAGGGCATGTCCGCGGCCGGGGTGGAGGTCGAGACTGACGTCGGAGAGGGCCTGCACCCCGGGATAGCTCTTGCTGATCCCGCGGAGCGAGAGGACGGGCGGCTGGTCTTGGGCCCGCACGGCTATCCCTCCCACGTGCTTGCGAGAGCCTGGTCGGCGTTGTCCTTGGTGATCACTGGTGGCTGCTCGAGGAGGTAGTCCTTGGCCACGGGCTTCCCCAGCACGTGGTAGAGCGCGAGTCTGATGCCGAGGTCCCCGTGCACCGGGTTCCACGGGGAGAGCGCGGTGAAGATGCCGTCCTTGACGGCCGTGACGGCCGTCTTGCCGTCGACGATGGAGAACTGGGGAACGGTGTCGGCGAGGTGGTAGTCCTTTAGGGCCTGGTTCACGCCGTAGCCGATTTCGGTGTACTGGGAGTACCAGGCGCCGATCTTCTCGTTCTGATGGGCTTGGAGGTAGTCCAGGGCGACCTTGTACCCTTGGCCTCGGCTGTAGTCGGTGGGGGCGGTGTACTCGATCTTGATGTTGGGGTAGAGCTCGTTCAAGGCCTTCTTGAATCCGTCGTTCCGGAGGATCTGGGGTGAGGAGCCGAGCGCACCGTCGGTTTCGACGACGACGCCCTGCCCGTTCATCGACTTGCCCACCTGCTCGGCCAGGGAACGGGTGGCCGCGTCGTTGTCGAGGTAGACCCACGAGCTGTAGTCGCGCGTGTCCACCGTGCGCTCCATCCCAACGACCACGGTTCCCGAATCCTTGACCTTCTCGATCTCCGGCGTCAGGGGTTTCACTGAGTGGGGCCATACGACGATCGCGTCCGCCTTCTGCGCTAGGCAGGAGTCCATGTCCTGCACCTGCTTCAGGGGATCATTGTTGGTGTTGTAGTAGAGGACCTTGAGGTTGGGGTGTCGGGCGGCCTCGATCATGGCGCTCTCCCGTTGGGCGACGGCCCATGACCCGACCGAGTCGGCCTGGGAGAAGCAGATGGTGTAGGTCTTCGCGGGGTCCCCGACTGGGCCGTCGGGCAGGGGCGCGACGTCGGCGTAGGGCATCGTGAACTGCTTGCCGTCGGGGGACGTGAGGGGCTTGCTGCTCTTGGCGTCCACTTTCACGGCGCCGTTGGGAGCAATTAGGAAATCGTCCGCCGCAGCTCGGACCCCGCTTCCTGTGCCGGGAAGGGGCGGCGGGCTGCAGGCGGCGATGGTGGACGCGATGGCAACGGCGTTCGCGATTGCTGACAGCTGGATGATTCGACGCGAATAACGCATGGTTGTTGTCTCCTTTGACACGGGCGCGAACGGGGCGGGGTCAGCTCTGGGAGAAGAACTTGATGAGGGTTTCGGCGAGTTCGACGGGGCGTTCGAGTGCGAGGCTGTGGCCGCAGTCGAATTCGACGTACTCGACGTTGTCGCTGAAGTGGAGCATCTGGTTGCGCGCCTCTTCGGCGATGAAGTACTTGGCTCCGATGGTCAGTACGGGCATCGGCAGGCCGCTCTTCTGCCAGGACTTCGTCAGCTCGATGTTCTGCCATGTGGCGCGGTAGACAGAGAAGATGGCGCGGAGCCCGCCCGGGGCTGCGGAGGTGCGGGCCCATTCGTCGACGCAGTCCTCGGTGATGGCTGAGGGGTCGTAGGTCTCGTTCTTCATCCACGTCGACCAGAAGAGCTCTTCCCGCCCGGAAATGAGCATCTCGGGGAAGTCGGGCACGTGGAAGAAGCTCACGTGCCAGAGGAAGCGGCCCTGCTCGTGGTTTTCCGGGCTGAGGTGAGACCAGTCCTCCAAGCCGAATCCGGGCAGAAGTGATTCTCCGAAGGAGAGCTTGGTGACGCGGTCCGGGAAGCGCGCGGCGAGGGCAAACGCGAAGCAGGCGCCCCAGTCCTCGCCGGCCACGCCGAACTTGTCGAAGCCCAGATGGTCAACGAGCTGCACGATGTCATCCGACACGGTCTGCATGTCGTAGCCGCCGTCAGGGCGGAAGGAGTCTCCGAAACCGCGGATGTCCGGGGCGATGACGGTGAAGTGCTCGCTCAGCATGGGGATGACCCGGTGCCAGTAGTACCAGCTCTTGGGAACGCCGTGCAGAAGCACCAGTGGTTCGCCCTCGCCCGCCACCACGTAGTGAAT
The DNA here is from genome assembly GCF_005876955.1 of Sinomonas gamaensis. Taxonomy (GTDB): domain Bacteria; phylum Actinomycetota; class Actinomycetes; order Actinomycetales; family Micrococcaceae; genus Sinomonas; species Sinomonas gamaensis. The sequence goes on along the minus strand of NZ_SSCL01000008.1, from coordinate 188,901 downwards.
ACGTGTGTCGTTGAGGCTCACACGGCCGTGAGTGACGGGCTTGCCATGGTGATCGGTGACCTCGAGCATTTCGGGTCTCTCCTTACCTCGATGTAAGTGGGAAGTGCCTCGCAGCCTGCTGAGACATGTCAGGACATTAGTCCTTTTACCCCAGTTTGTAAACGTTCGTTCTCAAAAGCTGTCTGGCCGGAAGCGATGTCAGCGAGGCTTACCTCGAAGGCCTGGCCTTCGAGGTTGTGGGCCCCGAAGAATCCGAAAGGGTCCACGGGTCGGTCGACCGTGAGGGTGCCCAGCCCAGCGACCCGGACGACCGCCCCGGGGGACAGGTGCCGCTGCAGGGCCAGATGCCGAAGGTGGCGCCTATGAGCAAGATTTCGTGACATCATCCCAATCGCCTGTGCCGCTCTGGGTGGTGGCCCCTGGGCCCTCTAGAGCGTTTGTAAACGCTCGTTCCTAAATCCCAGTATGCCTATCCCGCACTCTTTTGTAAACGGTCATTCTCAAACGTGGAGTTCTGTGAGACGATGGTCTATCGACAGGGAATGGAGGGGAGTCAGTTGGCGAGGCCCAGGTCTTTCAGCGAGCCAGCCGCGCTGCAGGCTGCCCTGTCCACGTTCTGGCAGTACGGCTACGAGGGAACCTCCGTCGAACTCCTGGCGGAGTCGATGAAGATGAACAAGGCGAGCATCTACAGGGTTTTCGGCTCCAAGCCAGAGCTCTTCGAGCGGGTGCGGGAGCTCTACCACCGGGATTATCTGGGATTCCGTCTTAGCTCTCTGGCCCGGGAGACGCCCAAGGAGATCGCCTCCGAATTGCTCCACGGCATGATCGAGCTCCACGCGGAGGGCGCGACACCGGCTGGATGCCTCGAGACGAACGCCGCCCTCGCGACCGGCCCCGAGAACGAGGAGGTCAGGGCCGAACTGGCGCAGAGCCGCGATGCCCTGTGGGGCCTGCTGGCCACGAGGTTCGAGGAGACTAAGGACAAAGGGCCACTGCCAGCCGGCATGTCGGCCGAGGCTGCAGCGGGGATGGTGAGCACGCTCGTCCAGGGACTCGCCGTCCAAGCGAAATCCGGGCGGTCTCGGGAGGAGCTCTCCGCCGTCGTCGACGCCGTCCTGTCCGTCTGGCCGAGCTGACGCGAGGCTCTGCTCCAGAACTTGCCCGGGGAGAGCCGTCCTTCTAAACATGTAAAGTCAATCTTACAAAGTGATTGGAAGACCTATGCAACTTGGACTCATCACGGATTCGGTCGGAAGTCTCCCCCTTGAGGACGCCCTCGATCTGGCCGCTGGCCTCGAGCTAGACACCGTGGAGATCGCGACCGGGAACTGGTCCGAATCTCCCCACGCGGACCTGAGCGAACTCGTGCAAAATGCGTCCGCTCGGAAGCGGCTGTCCGAGGCGGTGACCTCCCGGGGGCTCACTCTCAGCGCACTCAATGCCAACGGGAATCAGCTGCATCCGGTGGCCGGAAGGCAGCACGATCGAGTAGTGCGCGAGACCATCACCGTCGCCGGCGAACTCGGCGTCCCCACCGTTGTCCTCACCTCGGGCCTCCCGGGCGCGCCGGGGGACAGAACTCCGAATTGGATCACCACGTCGTGGCCGCCCGAGACCCAAGAAATCCTCCATTACCAATGGAACGAAGTGGCTATCCCTTATTGGCAGAATCTCGCCGACTTCGCGCGACGCCGGAACGTGCGCCTTGCTGTCGAGATGATCGGCCATCAGCTGGTCTTCAATGTCGCTACGATGCTGCGCCTGCGCGAGGCCGTTGGAGGCGACATCGTGGGAGCGAATCTCGACCCCTCGCATCTCATGTGGATGGGGGCGGACATCCTTGAGGTCATACGGGCCCTTGGCCCATCTATCTACCATGTCCACGCCAAAGACGCCCGGATCAATCGCCCGAATTGCGGCGTCAACGGGGTGCTGGACACTATTCCGCCCGCAGGCGCGCGGGACCGTTCCTGGAACTACGTCACGCTCGGACTCGGCCATCCGGGAGGCGCGGGCTTCTGGGCTGATTTCGTCTATGCCCTAAGAGCCGCCGGTTACGATGGCCCGCTCAATATCGAGCACGAGGATGTGCTCGTCGGTTCCCGCGAGGGCGTGGTTCGCTCCGCCCAGCTTCTCCGATCAGTTATCCTCCGCGATAGGCCAGATTGGGCGCCTGCCCGGGTCTAGCAGGACTAGAGGCTGACACGTTTGGGCGAGTAGGCATGGGTTTCTGGAGCCTCTTGTTGTCCACGGGGAGGGTCGGTGATCAAGCCTTCAGTCCGCCAGCGCCGCGGACGGGTTCTCCACGAGGAGTTGGCGGATCTGCCCGAGCCCGAAGCCGGCGTCGTTCAGGGCGGCCGCCCACTGTTGGATTCCTCCGATGATGGGGCCGTTGGTGGGTTGGCCGAGGTCTCCCGTGAGGAGGGTTGCGCCCAGGCCGCACGCCCGGATGCCGTGCAGCGCGGCGCCCAAGTCCAGCTTGCCTTCGATGACCGAGGCCATGGTCCGTTCAATCCACGCGCCGCGCCGGGCCATCTCGATCTGCGCGTCCAGCGTGATCCTCTGCCGCGGGAGGTCGGGGTGGGTGACCATGACGCGCTCGATCCCGTGGTCCTTGGCGGCGTCGATGACGGCGAAGACCTCGTCGCTGTCGAGGTGGCCGGTGGCAAGGAGGAGCCCGTATTCCTCAACTACGTCGAGGACGTCGTGGAGTTCCGGCACGACCTGGCCGTCTCGGAAAACCGCGATGGGTTCCCCATAACCGCGGCGGCCCGAAAGTTTGGCCTGAGCTCCTTGCCAGACGGGTGCCGGTCCCGCCACGTTGGCGTGCTCGCGCTGCCGGCGACTGTCGACCGTCGGGAGCCAGACGACGCGTGCGCCGAGGAGGGCGGCGACTTCCACCGCAGCCGGGTTGAGGCCGCCGGCCGGACGGTTGAGGACGATGGACCCGAAAGCCCGGGCGCCGGGACTTCCCGTGGACGTGCTGCAGAGGCCAGCGGTGGAGGAGACGTGGGACTTGGCCACGAAGCCGGCGAAGTCGGCGGCGGTGAAGTCTTCGAGGGCTTCGGGGATGGCCTGGGAGCGGGGGACGATGTCGGGGGCCGGATGGGTGTGGAGGTCGATTGCACCGGAGAGCGCCTCACGCAGGTCGTCCACAGTCAGTCCTCGAGCGGGCGCCCCGACGGGGCGGCCGGGGCGTCGTCGATCTTTGACCGGCCGACGAAGCGCAGCGCAACGAGGCCCACGAGGGCCGAAGCGGCCATGTAGGCGGCAGGGGCGAGGTTCCAGCTGCTGGCGTTGGTGAGCAGCTGTGCGATGTACGGCCCGAAGCCGCCGCCGAGGATGGTGCCGATCGAGAAGCCGAACGCCACGCCGGTCATGCGCGCCTTGGAGCCGAAGAGCTCAGTGAACAGCGGGTAGCCGACGGCCTGGGAGAAGACCCAGGGCACGAACGAGACCGCCATGGCGAGCCCGAGCGGGACGCCGCTGCCGGGGGCCATCCACAGGAAGGCCGGGAGGGCGAGGACCACGTAGCCGATCATCGCAGCCCCATAGACACGCCTGCGCCCGAGGCGGTCCGAGGACCACGCGGCGAAGGGCATCAGCAGAGCGAAGACGAACGTGATCCACGAGTTCGTCCAGAGAGCTTCGCTTGGGGGGTAGTGGAGTTGGGCCGTGAGGTAGGTGTTGAGGTAGACGTGTCCGACGTACGCGGTGCAGGTCATGGAGAAGGAGAGCACGACCAGCTTGACCACTGCGGGCCATTCCTCCACGATCGCCGCTCGGAACGGGCTGCCCGCAGCGACGCCTGTGCGCACATTCCTGGCGAATTGCGCCGATTCGGGGAGCCGGCTGCGCAGGAAAAGCACCACGAAGGAGAGCGGCAGCGAGAGGAGGAACGGCACCCGCCAGCCCCACTCCGCCATTGCGGAATTGCCGACGACGGCACTGACGACGGCGGCCAGCCCACCGGCGGCGGCGGTCCCGATGGCGATGCCGGCGGGGTTGAACGCGCCGAAGAACCCCCGGAGCCGGGAGGGCGCGGTCTCGGCGATGTACGTGGAAGCCCCGCTGGCCTCGCCTCCGGCGCAGAAGCCCTGAAGGAGCCGCAGGATCAGCAGCAGGAGGGGCGCCGCGAGCCCGAGGGTCGCATACGTCGGGAGGAACCCTACTGCCGAACTCGCGAGCCCCATCAGGACGACGCTGGTCAGGAGAGACGCACGTCGCCCGTGCCGGTCTCCGAGCCATCCAAAGAAGAGGGCGCCCACCGGGCGCATGAGGAACCCGCTGCCGAAAACTGCGAGGGTGTCCAAGAGGGCCGTGCCGGGGTCCGAGCGGGAGAGGAAGGCCGCCGAGATGTAGATCGCCAGATTCGCGTAGAGGGAGAAGTCGTAGTACTCGATGACGGATCCCGCTCCGCCGGCTATGGCTGTCTTCCAGACCGCGCTGGACTGGTTCGTGGGAACCCCGTCCGCTCTTGAAGGCGCATCGGGCATCTGGATCAATCTCTTCATCGACATCTTTCCTTGGAGGAACGGTACGCCCCTCGTGATTGCTATCACTGTATGATATTGGCTATCACAGCTTAGATCAGTGTGACCGGAGCCATAAGGCCTGTCAATCTGGCGCCACCGTTCGGTGCCGATTCCCGCTATGGCTTAGATTGCTTGATGATCCTAGGAGGGAAGATGGCAGACGACGGCGCGGCCCAAGAACGCTCGACCATGCGCTCGCTGGAGCGTGCTTTCGATGTAGTCGATCTTCTCTCGGATAGCGGCCGACCGCTCAGGCTCGCAGAGGTGGCCCGCGGGACGGGTCTTCACATCGCGACGGCACAGCGCATCCTTCGCGTGCTGGAGCGTAGGAATTACGTCGCCCAGGATTCGGCCGGCTACAGCGTGGGCGCGGCCGCCCTCGCCGCTGCGCATTCGTTCCTCGTGGGAAACCACCTCGTGCTCACGGCCACACCGGTGCTTCAGGAGCTTGCCGCAGCGCTCGGCCTTACCGCGTCGCTGTCCGTCCGCGTGGGATCCTCCCGACTGCTCGTTGCGCGGGTCGAGGGCGCAAGTCCTCTGCGCTACCAGCTTCCCGTCGGGGGCAGGCTTCCGCTGCACCTCGGAGCAGGGAAGGTCTTCCTGGCCTACATGGACCGGGCTGGGAGGGAAGAAGCCATGGGCGGCCTGGAGAACATCGAGACGGCGGGCGGCGCCGTCATCCCGATGTCCACGTTCATGCAGCTCCTCGACGAGATCGCCTCCCGGGGGTTCGCGGTCTCCCGCAACGAGCGCGTCGTGGGGGCCGTGTCCGTGAGCGCCCCGGTCCGTTCCCGCGAGGGCAAGCTGCTCGGGGTGGTGCAGGTGTCCGGCCGCGAAGAGGACCTCTCCGAGTCCCGGGTGGCCGAGGTCACCCGGGACGTCGTCAACGCCGGAGTCAGCATCGCCGCGCGCATTCGCTGAGGACCCCAGAGGGTCCTCAGCGAAGGCCTCAGACGATGGCCGTGGCGTTGGCCGGCGACCCGACCGCACCCGGAAGGTTCAGCGGCTTCACCGTGAGGAAGAGCTCATACCGGCCGGTCCGATGGCATTCCTCGGCGAGCTCGCTCAGATGCCAGAGTTCTCCGAGGGGGCAACCGAGCTTGGCGATGAGCTCTTGGTGCATCATTCCGCCGTCCTCACCGGAGGAGGCGAGGAAGGGGCTCTCAGGGTCGGCCGGGAGGGCCTCCACCGCGAAGGTGTCGGTGCCGAGGAGGGCGATCCGACTGTCCCAGAGCCAAGCCAAGAAGTCACGTGACTGGGCGACCCCGGTGGTGTGGCGCTTGGCCTTGGCCGCGCCCCGGCCTTCGGCGTTCAGCCCGAGGAACCACTCCGCCCACCCCGTGTGCAGGAGCAGCAGGTCACCCGGCTCGATCAAGGATCCCTGCGCCGCCAACGCGTCCGTGATCTCGCCGAGGGAGATGGGCGAGCCGACCGAGTGGTCGATCGGCTCGCCGACCTGACGGCGGTGACGTTCGATGTCGACCATCACCGCCCTGCCCGCGATGGGCTTCTCGGCCCAGCGCTGGACCCCGAGCTCGGGGGTGCCTTCAGCGATGCTCGCGTCCGGAACGCCGTTGTAGAACCCGTGGCCATGAGCCCTTCGATGCCGCAGTCCATCAATGTGGCTGCTGGCCTGGGGCCAATAGCTGTCCCAGTAGTCGTCGAAGCTGTCTGGGTGAGCGGAGGTCACTGTCTGGGCCGGAGGTGTGCGGCTGCGGGACATCGAGGGCTCGAAGGCATTCGCCGGGTAGTCCAAGTTGAAGGCCGTCCCAGTGCGGATCGCCTCGCTGCCTCGGAGGACCTGGGTGGGGCCCGCGAAGTTCGCCATGCCCCGTTCGGGGTCCTCCGGAAACAGGCCCCAGCTCGAGCCCCGGGGGGCGTCGGTGCGAAGAAGCAGCTCGTCGTAACTCGGGAGGTCGGTGCTCATGTGCTTTCAGGTTCTTTGGAAGAAGGGGACGGTGCCGGGCGCCAGCCGGAAGGCGTGGTCGCAGGCGAAGAGGTCTGCGTAATGCAGGACCCATGCCTCGGGATCGCCCGTCTTGACTGGGCTCGTGGTCGCGTGGGTGCCCACGAGGGTGACGACTTTGTCGGGCAGCCCTGCCTCCCTCAGCAGCATCGCCCCGAGGACGCCGTGCGGCAGGCCGGCTCGAGCCGGGTCCGCTACTACCGCTCCGTTGGCGCGGGTGTAGAGAAGGGCCTTGTCGATGTCGTGCAGCAGCAGCGCGGCCAGAAGGATGTCCTGGTCGAGCCTGACCCCCCATCGCTCGTACGCGTAATCCGCAAGGAGGATTCCGGCGTCGGCGACTTCGTTCGTGTGATCGAGCAGCCGGTAGTCCGAGGCCTGGAGGGAGTAGGGCATCTCCTCGAGGGAGGCGTGGGAGCTGGCGAGCCACGCGCTCACCCACGCCGAGATGGCCTGTTCCCGGACGGGTGCCCCGAGCTCGGCCAGCCTCGGCATCGCCCGGAGCACCTCCTGCCGCTGCTCGGGTTCGCCGGCTTGGATCGTGTAGAGGGAGCTCATGCGCTGTTCAGGGCTCCCCCAGCGAGGCTCATGAGTGAGTCACGAGCGGCAGAACTCATGTGCGAGGGCGCACCGAGGGCCTCGCAGTAGTCCGCGACGGCGGCCATCTCGTCAGCCCGTCGCGCGGCGTGCTTTGCCGAGCCGGTGATGAAGCGGTCAATGGTCGACTGACCGTCGCCTGAGAGCTCGGCGGCGATCTGGCCGCGGACCCAGTCCTCGTAGCCGGCGCGGCGGCCGGCTTCCACGGCTTCGCAGACGACGGCGGCGAGACCCTTCATGACGATGCTGCGCAGGAGTTTGTGCGCCATGGCGTCGCCGAGCTCTCCGTGGACGACCTCGACGGGTGCGCCCACGGGGCGGAGGAGATCCGCAACACGCCCGGCGCCGGGGCCGGCGGCCATGAGCGGGGTGGAGGCACCGAGCGAGATGACAGGGCCGAGGATGGCGATGTCGGCCGCTTGAACCCCGGCGGGGAGGACCTCGTTCAGGGCAAGCTTTGCCTTCGGTGCCGCTGAGGTGAAGTCGGCGTAGAGCGTGCCAGGAGCGAGATGGGGAGCCGCGTCCCGCGCGACTGGGAGCGACGCCCGGGCCGTCGTCATGACGATGACCGCCTCGGCTTCCCCCACGGCCTCGGCCATGTTCGCCGCGCGGGGGAGGTCGGGGGTGGGAATGGGGGCGACGTCGTAGCCGAGGACGACGTGCCCGCCGCCTTGGAGGGCCCGGGCGTAGATGCGCCCCGCCTCGCCGAGACCGATTACAGTGCAGCGCATGCGTTCGCCTCCTTCGCGTCGTTCGCCGCAGCGAGGATGTTCCGCATACGCTCGGCCTCGTCCTGCTGGACGGCCTCCGCCGCGATGAGCACCTCCTCGGCTCGGGCACGCGGGATGACCACGGCGCCGTCGTCGTCGCCCACCACAATGTCGCCGGGAAGGACCGCGACCCCGCCGACTGCGACCGCGCAGCCCAGGGCTCCGGGCCCGTTCTTGTAGGGGCCGGCCGGCGAGGTGGTCCGAGCGAAGACCGGCATGCCGACCTGCTCGAGTCCAGCAGCATCCCGCACGGCTCCGTCGATGACGAAGCCCGCAAGGCCGGCGTTACGCGCCCGGGCCCCAATGAGATCGCCCATGAGCGCGCGGGATTCGTCTCCTTGGCCGTTGACGACCACGACGTCGCCCGGCGCCGCTTCGGCGAGGGCGCGGTGGATGTAGGCGTTGTCGCCCGCGCGAGTCCATACGGTGAAGGCTGGGCCGGCGAGGCGGCCGCCGGCCCAGACCGACTTGATCGCGGAGTCGAGGACGCCGAGGCGTTCCATGGCATCGCCGATGTTGGGCGTCGGCAGCGCGCCGAATCGGCGGCACAACTGCTCGGTTGTCAGTGTCATGATGTGTCTTTCTCGAATAGTGCAGGCTGGTATCAGGCCAGACGGAGGAAGGCGCGGGCTCGCTCCGTCTCCGGGCTGTCGAAGAACAGGTGCGGGGTGGTGTCCTCGACGATGCGGCCGTCGGCCATGAAGACGACCCGGTCGGCAACCTGACGGGCGAACGCCATCTCGTGGGTGACGACGATCATCGTCATGCCGTCCTGTGCGAGGGACCGCATGGTGTCCAGGACCTCGCCCACCAGCTCGGGATCGAGGGCGGAGGTGGGCTCGTCGAAGAGCATCAGATCGGGTTCCATCATCAGCGCACGGGCGATCGCTACGCGCTGCTGCTGTCCGCCGGAGAGCTGGGACGGGTAGGCCGCGGCCCGGTTGGCGAGCCCCACCTTGCCGAGCAGGTGGCGCGCCTTGTCCTCGAGCTCGGCTTTGCCGCCGAGCTTGAGGGCTCGGGGGCCGAGCATCAGGTTGTCCCGGACGTCCAGGTGCGGGAAGAGGTTGAACTGCTGGAAGACCATGCCGATGCGCTCGCGCTGGGTCGAGGCCTCCTTGCCGCTCAGGTCATGGAGCTTCCCGTTGTGCACTTTGCGGCCGATCAGGTTGCCGCCCACGGAGACGTGGCCCTTGTCCGGCATCACGAGCCCGTTGACGCAGCGCAGGAGCGTGCTCTTGCCGGATCCCGAGGGGCCGAGGAGGCAGACCACTTCTCCCTGGCGGACCTGCAGGTCGATGCCCTTGAGGATCTCGTTGTCCCCGAAGCTCTTGTGCACGTTGACGATGTCGACGCTGCTCACAGCGATGCCTCCTTCGGCGTCCGGGCCGCTTCGGCCTTCGACTTGCGCTTCTGCTGCCCGGCCCCGCGAGAGGTGCGCCGTTCGACGATGTTCTGTCCCAGGGTCGCGGCGCTCGTGACCGCCAGGTACCAGATCGCGGCGACGATGAGCAGCTCGATGGTGCGCAGGTTGTAGCCGGAGATGTTCTCGGCGTGGCTGAGGATGTCGCCGCCTGCGATGACTGAGACGAGGGAGGTCTCCTTCAGCAGGGTGATGAACTGGTTCCCGGCGGGCGGGATCATGACCCGCAGGGCCTGGGGGAGGATGACCTTCCGCTGAGCCTGCCACCAAGTAAGGCCGAGCGCAGAGGAGGCCAGGTGCTGGCCCTCGTCCACTGACAGCAGGCCTGAACGGATGATCTCGGCCAGATAGGCGCCGTTGGCGATCGAGAGGGCCACGATCGAGGCGGCGAAGGGCGAGAGCACGTCGTTGGTCGGGGCCGAGACCAGACTCCATCCGGTCCCGGGGATGCCGATGCCGAGGCGGGGGGCGAAGAGGGCCAGGTTGCCCCAGAAGAGGATCTGGATCAGGGCCGGAACGCTGCGGAAGACCCACACGTAGAGGCTGCCCAGGGTCCGCAGGACAGGGTTCGCGCTGAGCCGGAAGAATCCGAACACGAGCCCGATGGCAGACGCCACCACCATCGACACGACCGAGAGGAGCAGCGTCTGGCCGAGCCCTTCGAGGATCTGGCCGTCGAAGAGGAACTGCCCGACGACGCCCCATTCGAGCTGCGGGTTCTGGGCGAGAGACTTCGCGGAGCCGAGAGCGATGGCGGCGAGGACGACGACGGCTGCCCAGCGGCCGTAATGCCGCTTCACCGCGACGACGTCGGGGACCTCCGCGGGCCGTTCGAGCCCGGTGGCCGGGGGGTTGACTGAGGATTGCATGAGGGCCTGCTTCATCACATCGAGATCTGGTCGTTGATCTCGGCCTTGTCAACGGCCATCGTGCCAAGGTCCCACTTGTCGAGGATCTTCTTGTACGAGCCGTCGGCGATCATGGCGTTGAAAGCGGACTGGAACGCCTGGGTCAGCTGGGTGTACTCCTTCGGGAGCGCGACCCCGGTCTCGCGGGACGCGAGCTTGCCCACCAAGGTCGAGCCGAGGCTCTTGTCCGCCTTGACGGCGACCTGGATCTGCGGGGTCGAGTTCAGGAACGAGTCGATCCGGCCCGCCTTGATGGCATCCGAGCCCGCGTTGAAGCTCGGGAAGTAGAGGTACTGCAGTTCGGGCTTTCCCGCGTCCTTGCATTCCTTGTTGATGGAGTCCGCGATGTTCTTGTTCACGGTGGACCCTGTGGTGAGCCCGAAGCGCGTTCCGCAGGCGTCGGTGTCCGATGCGTAGGTCTTCCCCGCGGGGACCAAGAGGCTTGAGGACGCGTTGGAGAAGGCCAGCAGATTCACGACCCCGTTGTTCTCAGGGGTTTTGCTGATCTGGGCTCCCGCGATGTCCACTCGCTTGGATTGCAGGGCCGGGACAAGGCCGGAATAGGGGATCTGCGACCACTTGATCGACAAGCCCAGCTTGCCAGCCGCCGCGTCGAGCAGGTCGATGATCACGCCGTCTGGCTTGTTTCCCTGGGCGTAGAAGTTCATCGGCTGCGTATCGAACGAGGCGCCCCCGGCGAGGGTCCCTTTGGAACGAATGTCGTCCGGGACGAGTTTGGCGAGATTCTGGTCAACGCTGCTCGACGCGTTCGGTGTGGTGCCGCTGGTTCCGGTGGCCGAGCTGTTGCCGCAGGCCCCCATGAGCAGGGCCAGGGACGCAACCGCGCCCACGGTCACGGTGTTTCGGATCAATCTCTTCATTGACATCTTTCCTCGGTTCAGAGCCGCCATTGGCTGGACAACCTCTTCTGGACTATCACTGTATGATAGCAGCTATCAGTAGATATAGTGTGATTCAGGGCACTAGACCCTGTCAAGCCGCACCCTGAAGGCTCTGCTGAGCGCGGCCGGCTTCCGGTTTCCCCAACTTCCGGAGCACCTGCCAGCGATCTCCCCAGCTTCTGATCAGATGGCGGCGTGGAGAGCACGAGTTTGAGCGCCGCTCCGGCCGCCCGCAGATTGAAGTTGGGGAACCCGGTCGGAACCAACCGCGGAAGCTGGGGAAATCGGAGCGTTATGCTCGTCGCGTGAACACCCGGACGACGACGTCCCCCGTATCCCAGGACACCTCACGCCTCGCCGCACTCGCCACAGGAACCGGCCCCGAGCTCGAGGTGACGCGCCCGGCGGATGGCCAGCCTTACGCCGTCGTGCGTCAGACCGCGGCCGGCGAGGTGGCGGCGGCGGTTCGGCGAGGCCGCTCTGCCCAGAAGCACTGGGCGACGACGCCGCCCAAGGAGCGTGCCGTTGTCGCCCGCCGCTTTGCGGAACTCGTCCTCGATCGGCGGAACGAGATCCTCGACGTCATCCAGGCTGAGACGGGCAAGTCACGGCTGGCTGCGTTCGAGGAGGTCGTCGACGCCTCGATGATGGCCTCGTACTACGCCCACACCGCGGCCAGGCTCCTCAAGCCGCGCCGTCACGTGGGCGCGTTCCCGGTCCTCACCCAGACGACAGAGCTGCGGCACCCGAAGGGCGTTGTCGGCGTCATCACGCCGTGGAACTATCCGTTCACCCTCGTGGCGAGCGACTCGGTGCCAGCGCTCCTCGCGGGCAACGCCGTCGTGGTCAAGCCGGACCACCAGACACCGTTCAGCGCGCTGCTGGTGCTCGACCTGCTGCTCGCGTCGGGCCTGCCGGAAGGCCTGATGCAAGTCGTGGTGGGACCCGGGCCGGTGGTGGGGTCCGAACTCGTCGGGGCAGTGGACTTCATGATGTTCACCGGCTCGACGGAGACCGGGCGGCTCCTCGCGCAGCAGTGCGGGGCGCGGCTCATCGGCTTCTCGGCGGAGCTGGGCGGCAAGAATCCGCTGATCGTGATGGACGACGCCGACCTCCCGGCTGCCGCTGCCGGCGCGGCACGGGCGTGCTTTGCGAACGCGGGCCAGCTGTGCGTGGGACCCGAGCGGATCTACGTTCACGAGAGGGTGCGCGAGCCGTTCACCCAGTCGTTCCTCGACGCGGTCGCGCGGCTGAGGGTGGGTGCAGGAACCGCGTGGGAGGCCGACATGGGCTCGATCATCTCGCCCACGCAGCTCGACCGGGTGCGGGCCCACCTCGACGACGCCGTGGCAAAGGGCGCCCGCGTCCTCGCCGGAGGCACGCCCCGGCCGGACCTCGGACCGAGCTTCTTCGAGCCGACCGTGCTCACCGACGTCCCCGAGGACGCGACGCTCTTCCGGGAGGAGACGTTCGGTCCCCTCGTGGCCATCTATCCGATCGCCTCCGCGGACGAGGCGATCGCCCGCGCCAACGACAGCGCCCTCGGCCTCAGCGCAAGCGTCTGGACGTCGCCGTCCCGCGGCAGGACGCTCGCGGCGCAGATCGAGGCCGGGATGGTCAACGTCAACGAGGGCTACTCCGCCGCGTGGGCCTCGCACGGCTCGCCGATGGGCGGTTGGAAGGAGTCTGGCCTCGGCCGGCGGCACGGCGCCGAGGGCCTCCTCAAGTACACCGAGGCGCAGACCGTCGCGGTCCAGCGCGGCGTGCCCATTGCGCCGTTCGCGGGAATGAGCAACGAGACGTTTGCCAACCTGTTCACCAGAGCCGCGAGGATCCTCAACCACTTCCGCTGACGACGGCGGGCGACGGCGTCTCATCTGGGAGGATAGTCCGGGCGCCTTTCGTGGGGGGCCAGCGAGAGGAGATGCATGGGTTACACCCACATCGTGATCGGGGCCGGGGCCATCGGTTCCGCGGCGGCCTTCTGGCTCTCGCAGCGACCCGGCGCGCGCGTGCTCGTGCTCGAGCAGTTCGACCTCGTCAACACCCTCAACTCCTCGGGAGACGTCTCCCGCATCATCCGCCACGCCTACCACAGCACGGACTACACGAAGCTGACGCCCGCCATGTTCGAAGCGTGGAGCGAGGTCGAGGAGCGGTCCGGCCTGCGGCTCTACGTCAAGACCGGCGGGCTCGACCTCGCCACGTCGTCCGAGAGCAGCCTCGCGGAACTCGGCGCGTACCGAGCCGCGCTCGCCGCCGAGCGCATCCCGTTCGAGGACCTGACTGCCGAGGAGATCCGCGCCCGCTACCCGCAGTGGAGGATCGGCGACGACGTCACCGGCATGTACCAGGAGGCCGGCGGCCTGATCGACATCAAAAAGTCCGTTGCAGCCCACACGTCGCTCGCCCTGGCCCACGGCGTCGAGTTCGTGCCGCACACAAAGGTGACTGGCGTCGTCGTCCGTCCTGGCAGCGTCACGGTGAGGACCCCGCGCGGCGACTTCGAGGCGGACAACCTCGTGGTCGCGGCGGCGTCCTGGCTCGGGGAGCTCATGCCGGATCTGGGCCTCGACTACCGGCTCACGCTCTCGCAGGAGCAGGTCAGCTACTTCACGTCTCAGAACCTGCGCGATTTTACGCCCGATAGGTTCCCCATCTGGATCTTCCACGGCGAGCAGGCGTTCTACGGCTTCCCGGTCTATGGCGAGCCGGCGGTGAAGCTCGCGCGGGACATGCGCGGGCGGTTCATCGAGAGCGGCGGGCGTGTTTTCGAGGGCGACGACGAGGAAGCCGGCATTCTGCGCGGCTTCCTCGAGCGCTACTTGCCTTCGGCCGCAGGGCCGGTCTACGCCAACAGGACCTGCGTGTACGACATGGCCCCCGACCGCGACTTCGTCCTCGACGCGCTCCCGCACGCGCCGCATGTCGCGGTGTTCAACGGCGCCGGGCATGCGGGCAAGTTCGCGAGCCTGGTCGGGAAGATCCTCGCGGAGCTGCTGACGGAGGGCGCTACCCAGCACCCGATCGAGCCGTTTTCCCTGCGCCGCCCCGCGATCACGGACCCGAACTTCGAGCCGGTCTTCCGGCTCTGACCTGCTCAACAGAAGGGAGCGCAACATGGCATCTGACTGGTGCGAGCTGCATGTGCACATCGAAGGAACCCTTGAGCCGGCCATGATCTTCGACAGGGCCCGGGCCAATGGGATCGAGCTTGCGGACCCTGACGAGGCCTCGCTCGCGCTCCGCTACGAGTTCCGCGACCTGCAGTCGTTCTTGGACCTCTACTACGAGAACATGCGCGTGCTGCGCACCGAAGCCGACTTCTACGAGCTCACCGCCGCCTACCTGCGCCGAGCCGCGACGGCAGGCGTGGGGCACGTTGAGCTCTTCGTGGATCCTCAGGCTCATTCGGCCCGCGGCGTACCCGCGGGGACCGTACTGCGAGGGGTTCATCGGGCGCTGGACACCGTGGGGGCCGAAGCAGGCGTGACGGGCGGGATCATCGCCTGCGTCGTGCGGGACCAGCCGGTGGCGAGCGCGGACGCGATGCTCGACGACGTTCTGGGCAGCGGCGTGCCGATCCTGGGCCTCGGGCTGGATTCCGCGGAGGTCGGGTACCCGCCGTCGCTCTTCGCCCGGACCTTCGAGCGGGCCCGCGACGCCGGGTTGCACGTCGTGGCCCACGCCGGCGAGGAAGGCGGGCCGGATTACGTGTGGGAGGCACTGGACGTGCTTGGCGCCGAGCGCATCGACCACGGCATCCGCTCGCTCGAGGACCCCGCACTCGTCCGTCGACTCGGGTCCGAGCAGATCCCGTTGACGGTTTGCCCCCTCTCGAATGTCCGCCTGCGTGCTGTGCCCTCGATTGAGGAGCACCCGCTGCCGAAGATGCTCGATCTCGGCCTCAAGGTCACCATCAACTCCGACGACCCCGCATACTTCGGCGGCTATCTCGACGACAACCTCGAGGCGCTGCGGGACGCCTTCGGCTTCGACCCGGACGTCTTCCGGACTCTGGCTGCCAATTCGGTTGCCGCCTCCTTCATCTCAGGCGCCCCTGCCCGCGCCTAGCTCCCCAGTTCTTCCGCCGGATTCCCCACCTTTTCGGCACCCTCGGCGGCGGCACCCGCCCTGGCGCCCTCCGTCGTCGTCCACTGCCCCTGTGAACTTGGGGAGCCCGGCTGAGAATCTGGGGAGCCGGGCGGAGAACCTGGGGAGCCGGGCGCCGCTAGTCTGTCCCCATGAACGCCACCCCCGCGCTGACCCCCATGCCGCGGACGCTAGACGTCGAGTCGCTCAAGCAGTTCGACGAGCTCGTGGCCCGGGGCGCGCGGCGGATGTCCGGGTGGCAGCTGCAGTCGATCGACTTCTCCGGCCGTTCCGCCGAACTCAAGGCCATGGACCCCTCCGGTGCGGTGTTCCTCGGGTGCACGCTGTCGCCGGGCATGGAGGAGTCCCTTCGCGCCCGCGGGGCCCTCGTGTTCCCTGCCATCCCCGGGCTCCCCTTCAACCCCTATCGCCCGGGCCTGTACAGCGGCACCGAGCTGTACGAGGGGGTCGAGTTCCGGCCCTACGAGGAGACCCCGGACGCCCTCATCTACGCCTGGACCAAGCAGCAGGGGAGGGCCGGCGTGGAGGGTGCTCTGTCCGTTGCCCTTCACGACCACCACATCGGCGAGTCCCTCCACGACGCGCTCGCCGGAGTCTTCCGCGGGCGGCGGATCGTCGGCGTCATGGGCGGCCACGCCGCGCTGCGGGGGAGCCAGACGTACGACGACGCCGCCCGCCTCGGGCGCGGACTCGCTGCGGCGGGCTTCGTGGTCGCCACGGGCGGAGGTCCGGGGACGATGGAGGCGGCCAATCTTGGCGCATACCATTCGGCCGCGCCGGAGGATGCCCTCGACGAGGCCCTCCGTCGCCTCGCCGTCGTCCCCGGCTTCCGCCCCTCGGTCAGCGCGTGGGCTCGGGCGGCGCTCGCCGTCGTCGGCCTGCACCCCGAGGGGACGCCCAGCCTCGGCATCCCCACGTGGTTCTACGGGCACGAGCCGCCGAATCTGTTCGCGACCCACATCGCGAAGTATTTCGCGAACGCCGTCCGGGAGGCGATTCTGCTGGAGAAGGCCAACGGGGGCGTGGTCTTCCTGCCCGGCGCCGCCGGGACCGTGCAGGAGGTGTTCCAGGACGCGTGCGAGAACTATTACGCGACGCCCGAGGCCATCAATCCGATGGTCCTCGTCGGGAAACGGCACTGGACGGAGGACCTTCCCGCGTGGCCGCTGCTCGAGGGCCTGGCCGCGGGCCGGGGCATGGCCGACCGGGTCCACCTCGTGGACTCGGTCGAGGAGGCGGTGGCCGTCCTCGCCCCCTAGCTTGCGCCGTCACGTTTGCAGGGTGTGCACCCTGCAAAACGTGACGGCGCAACGGGAAGTCGGGGGAGCGGGGACGGGAAGGTCGGGGGAAGGGGAAGCTCAGTCGAGCTCGCGGCCCTTGCCCTCGGGCGTGACCCGGACGGCCACGGCGGCTGCGGCCAGGATCGCGATCCAGAAGGCCCCGATGAGCCCCACACTCCCGCCCGCGGCGAGGCTCAGCCCGGCCACGATCATGGGCGTGAACCCCGCGCCGAGCATCGACGCGCCCTGATAGGCCAGCGAGGCGCCGGTGTACCGGTTCCGCGTGGGGAACTGCTCGGCCACGTACGCCGCGATCGGGCCGTAAAGGAAGCCCTGCACGAGCCCGTTGCCGAGGACGATCGCGATGCCGAAGCCCCACAGCGTCCCATTCGTCATGAGCCAGAGCATGGGGAACGCGAGCACGGCCCCCAGGATCGAGGCGCCGATGAGCACACGGTTGCGTCCGATCCGGTCACTCAGACGGGCGGAGTAGAAGCAGACTACCAGCGTCAGGACAGCCGCGGCAGCTTTGATGTTGAGCACGCCGTTCTTGTCGGCGCCGCTTTCCACTGCCACGGACACGCCCCACACGGTCGTCATCGCCTGGCACACGTAGAAGGCGGTTGTGGCGGCGAGGCCGAGCAGCACGGACTTCTTGTTGTGGCGGAGGACGTCGAGGAGCGGTACCTTCCGCTGCGCCCCGGCTGCTTCGAGGCGCTGGAACGCCGGGGTTTCCGAGACCTTCAGCCGGATCACCAGGCCGACGGCAATGAGCAGCGCGCTGAGGAGGAACGGCACGCGCCAGCCCCACACGAGGAAGTCCTTGCCCGAGAGGGCGGCGAAGAGTGAGAGGGCGAGCGTGCCGAGCACCGCGCCCGCGGGCCCGCCGGCGTTGGCGAACGCCGCGGCGAAGCCGCGCCGCGCGGCGGGGGCGTGCTCGACCGCCATGAGCGCGGCGCCGCCCCATTCGCCGCCCACAGCGACGCCTTGGATGAGCCGCAGGACCACCAACGTGAGGGGCGCGACGATCCCGGCCTGCGCCGTCGTCGGCAGGAACCCGATCGCCACGGTCCCGAAACCCATGATGAGCATTGAGAGGACGAGCATCTTCTTGCGGCCCACGATGTCGCCGAAGTGGCCGAAGACCACGCCGCCGAGGGGCCGCGCGATGTACCCGACCGCGAGTGTCGCGAAGGAAGCGAACAGCGCGAAGCCGGGGCCGAGGTTCGCGAAGAACACCTTGTCGAACACGAGCGACGCGGCAGTCGCGTACAGCATGAAGTCGTAGTACTCGATCGCGCTGCCGATGAAGGACGAGCCGAGGATGCGGCGCATGTCCTTCGTGTTGAGCGAGCCGGTCGCTGCGGCCGCGGTGAGCTGCGTGGGGGCGGTCATGGGTTTCTCCTGTCCTATTCTCTCAGCGCTGAGAGTCGATTAGTGCTCGCGGCCGAACGGGATGGTGTCGAGGTCCCGGGGGAGGATGAAGCGCCCGGAGAAGTGCTCGGCGGCCTCCTCCCACACGCGATCCGGCGCGTGGCCGGGAACGAGGTGGTGGAGCGCGAGCTGCCGGGCACCGGCGGCTTCCGCGGCCTTCGCGGCGTCGCGCACGCTCGTGTGCGACTTGTAGTGGTGGTCCCGCGCGGCGCGGGACGCGTCGTCGGTCTTGTCGCCGTAGAGCTGCTCGACCCACTCGAAGTCGATGGCCTCATGGAGCAGGAGGCCGGTGCCCTGGGCGAGCGTCACGAGGTTCTGCGTGAAGCAGGTGTCCCCAGAGATCGTGACGGAGCCCTCGGCCGTGTCGAAGCGGAACGCGAACGCCGGCGCGACCGGCGGGTGCTCCACGAGGATCGCCGTGACCTTCACGAGCTCGTCGCGGTACACCTCGAAGGGCGCCATCTCAGGGGTTGGGTTGTCGTTCGGGTGGTAGCCGATTCCCTCGGGGAGCGCGATGTCCTCGGCTTGGAATACCTCGAGCGGGCTCGGCTTGAGGCTGTCGAGGATGCGGTCATTGAGGTCGGTGGCGTGCGCGGCCATGAGCGTCTCGAACATTTCTCGGGTGCCCGGCGTCGGGTTCGCGGGCGCGAGCGGCGAAGGGGCGACGACGGCGCGCGACGACACCGGTGGCAGCGCGCCGCGGTTGCCCGGACCCAGGATGCGCACCGGGTTCTCGACCCGGTGTTGGAGCGCGTAGAGGCCGAAGATGCCCAGCCCGGCGAGGTCGTAGACGTGGTCGGAATGGAGGTGGGTGATGAACAGCGCGCGGAGGTCCTTGAGGTCGAGACCCGCTTGGGCGATCCGTCGCCCCGCGCCCTGCCCGCAGTCCACGAGGTAGAACGCGTCGCCGACGACGACGGCTGTGGTGATCCCGGTGCGCTCGCCCGAGTCGGCGGCGGCCCACCAGCGGGGACCGCCCGCCGTGCCGAGGGTGACGATGCGGGGGGCGAGGCTGGAAGCCAAGGGAAACTCCTTCGTTCGGGGCTTGGTTTCCAGTGTGCTGTGGCCCACTCCATTTGTATAATCAATCAATTCAACAACGCTTATCTATTTTGCTGATTAGGAGGCAGGGTGGCGGAATTCACCCTCCGGCAGCTCGAGTACTTCGTCGCAGTGCTCGACGCCGGCTCGGTGACCGACGCCGCCAAGCGCAGCAGCATCTCCCAGGCGGCAGCGTCGATGGCGATTGCCCAGCTCGAGCGGGCGCTCGGCGTAGAACTCCTCTTGCGCACGCGTTCCAAACGCGTCGTGCCGACGGCGGCGGGGCAGGCGCTCGGGACGAGGGCACGTCGCATTCTCGCGGAGGCGGCCGAGGTGCCGGGGGCCGTCCGGTCGGGCTGGGAGGAGATGCGGGGACGCGTTCGCGTCGGCTGCATGATCGCGATCAGCCCGCGCCTCATGCCCCGTCTCCTGGCCGAGGTCGGGCGCCGGTGGCCCGAGGTCGATGTCGACGTTCTCGAGGGGGCCGCCGAGGATCTGCAGCGGGCTGTCGCGGCCGGCGAGCTCGATGCCGCGCTCGTCTACTCGCTCCAGGCAGTGCCCGGCGTGGACCTCCTCCCGATTGCCGAGTCTCGGCCGCACTTCATGCTCCCTGTCGGCCACTCGTTGGCTGGCCGAGCCTCGCTCCGGTTCGCGCACCTCGCGGAGGAGGACGCAGTGTTGTTCGACGTACCGCCCAGCGCTGAGCGGGTGCTGGCCATGGCGCGGTCGGCCGGCGTCGAGCCGCGAGTCCGGTGGAGGAGCGTCGTCGCGGAGACGATCCGAGGGCTCGTCTCAAGCGGCCTCGCGTACAGCGTCACAAATGTGTGGCGGGGGATGGAGCACTTGTTCGCGGCGTCCGGCGTGGTGCTCGTCCCGGTGGCCGATGACGTGCCCGCCAACGGCGTCGTGGCTGCCGTCGCCCCCGGTGCCCGGCGCCCGCCGCGCGTCGACGCCGTTATCGAGACTGCGCGCCGCCTTGCCTCAGGAGAGAATCCCTAGCCGACCACGGTCCCGAAGAGCCAGCCGAGCACGTACGTCACGCCGGCGGCGCCGAAGCCGATAAGGAGCTGCCGCATGGCGCGCCACAACGGCGAGGCGCCGGCGAGGAGCCCGACGACGGCACCCGTCCCGAGCAGCACGAGGCCCACGAGCACGGCGGCCAGAAGCAGCGCGGGCAGCCCGACCATCCCGAAGAGGAACGGCAGGATCGGCACAATCGCCCCCGAGGCGAAGAAGCAGAAGCTGCTGATGGCGGCCTGCCAGGCGGAACCGATCGCCTCGTGCTCGTCCTCCTCGTCGGCCCGCTCTGGATGGAGCGAAAGACTCGGATCGCAGTCGCATGAGAACTGGCCCAGGCGCTCCGCGGCCCGGTGCTCGGCTGCAGCCTGGCTCATGCCGCGCGCCTTGTAGACGAGGACGAGTTCGTTCTGATCCAAGTCGAGCGCCGGCGCGGCCGTGAGCGTGACCTGCGTGGGGCGCGAGGCCGAAAGCAGCTCGCGCTGCGACCGCACGGAGATGTACTCGCCCGCGCCCATCGACAGCGCGCCGGCCAAGAGCCCGGCGACACCAGAGAGCAGCACCACATGGCTCGACACGCCGGAGGCCGCCATGCCCGTGACGAGCGAGAGGTTGCTGACGAGGCCGTCATTGGCCCCGAAGACGGCCGCCCGGAACGAGCCGGAAAGGCGCGTCCGGCCGCGGATCGCGAGACCGCGCACGACCTCCTCGTGGATCCGCTCGTCGGCGGCCATGGCCGGGGTCGCGTACGGGTCGGTCGAGTAGGGGGAGCGGCTCTCGGCGCGCTGCGCCATCGCCAAGACGAACACGGACCCGAAGTGGCGCGCGAAGAACCCGAGGATCTGGCTGCGTAGCGAAGGGCTCCGGGGCCTTCCGAGCTGGTCGCCGAGGAGGGCCGTCCAGTGGGCTTCGTGCCGGCCTTCCGCGTCCGCGAGCCCCAGGAGGATCTGGCGCTCCTCGCCTTCGCGCCGCTCCGCCAGCGACCGGTAGAGCGCCGCCTCGGCTTTCTCGTCGGCGAGGTACTGCCGCCATCGGCGGTAGTCGGCGGGGGTGGGCTGCGGGCGGGGATCGGTGGACGGTGACATGGTGCTCCTGGGCGTGGGCGGCTTCTCGCGGGCCCCATTGCCCACAGCACTCTAGCCCGGATTCCCGCGGTTTTTCGGCCGGTGCGCCCCACCTTCAGACTTCGGCTCGCCGTAATTTCCTCGGCGAACGGCGACGGCGGGGAGCCGCCCGCTAGGGCCGCTCGCCGCCGTCGTCTGTTGCCTTCGCGCGTCAGGCGGCGGTGACTGCCTCCCGCTCTTCCGCCTTTCCGGCGACCCGGCGCTCCCAGGCGAGCATGACGCCGTCGTCCGTCCGCGGAGTCAGGAGGGACACCGCGATGTAGGAGACCGCCGAAGCGATGAGGCCGTAGTAGATCGGCTCGTTCGCGTAGATACCGTCGAGCGGAACCGCGGCATGGATCTCGAGCCAGGTCATGGTGCCCAGAGTGACCACCGTGCCCACGCCCATCGAGACCGCCGCGCCGAGACCGGTGCCCCGCTTCCAGACGAGGCCGCCGAGGATGGCGACGAGGAGGCCGCCGACCAGGATGTCGTACGCGATGGTCAGGGCCGCGACCACGTCCTTGACCAAGATCGCGATGATGATGGCCGCGACGCCGAGGCCGAGGACCCACCAGCGGTTCTCGCGCACGTCTTCTTCCGGGTTGCGGTCGTGCTCGACTGTGACCTTGCGGCCGAACCAGCTTGCGACAAACGGGACGACGTCAGTGCGCGCCACGGTCGCGGCGGCGATCAGGGCGCCCGAGGCGGTGGACATCATGGCCGCGACGGCTGCGGCGAGGACGAGGCCGCCGATGACGAGCGGCAGGACGTGCGTGGCGACCTCCGCGTAGACGACGTCCTTGCCGAGGGTCTTGACGTCGATGTTCGGCAGCGCGACGCGGGCCGCCATGCCGATCACGGCGCCGGCGAGGCCGTAGAGCACGCAGTAGATGCCCGCCGTCGTGCCGCCCCAGCGGGCAACGCCCGGCGTCTTCGCCGTGAACACGCGCTGCCAGATGTCCTGGCCGATGAGGAGGCCAAGGGTGTAGACCACGAAGTACGTGATGATCGTCTGGACGCCGATGCCGTCCCACTGGAAGAACGAGGCGTCCACGCGCTGGCGGATCCCGTCGAAGCCGCCCGCTGCGTTGAGGACGAACGGGAGCATGAGCAGGAACACGCCGACGGTCTTGATGACGAACTGGACCTGGTCGGCGAGGGTGATGGACCACATGCCGCCGATCGTCGAGTAGACGAGCACGATGGCGCCGCCCACGGCGATCGCGACCCAGCGCTCCCAGCCGAACAGGACCACGAAGATCGTCGCGTAGGCGCTCGTGGACGTCGCGCACAGCATGAGGGTGTAGGCCAGCATGACGATGCCCGACGTCTGCGTCGAGCGCGTGCCATACCGGAGCGTCAGCATCTGCGCGACCGTGTAGATCTTGAGGCGCTGGATCATCCCAGCGAAGAGGAGGCTCAGGAGGAGCACTCCGGAGCCGATCGCGACCACGAGCCACATGCCCGAGATGCCGAACTTGTAGCCGAGGCCCACGCCGCCGACGGTGGAGGCACCGCCGAGGACGACGGCGGCCATGGTGCCCGTGTAGAGGAGGGGGCCGAGGCGGCGGCCCGCGACGAGGTAGTCGCTGTTGTTCTTGGTGCGGCTCTTGCCCCACCAGCCGAAGGCCAGCATCGCGGCGAGATAGGCGATGACGATGGCCGAGTTGATCGCGCTAGCGTCCATGGGGGTAGGTCTCTCGGTCAGGGGGATTCCTGTGGTGCAACAGGTGTTGCCTTGTAGAGTAGATGTGATGGACGCGACAGGTCAATCCGTGACGATGGCTGCGTGGGAGACGGTCGGGGCAGGAGGCTCCGGCCGGATACGGCGTGTCGAGCGCCCGATTCCCCAGCCGGGGCCGGGGGAGGTGCTCGTCGAGGTCGAGGCCTGCGGAGTCTGCCGCACGGACCTGCACATCATCGACGGGGACCTGCCCGAGCACCTGCCGCACGTCATCCCCGGCCACGAGGTGGTCGGACGGGTTTCCGCGCTCGGCGAGGGGGCGTCGCGTTTCGCTCTGGGGGACCGCGTGGGGATCGCCTGGCTCCGGTCGACCTGCGGCTTGTGCCGCTGGTGCCGCTCCGGCCGCGAGAACCTCTGCCCGAACGCCCTCTTCACGGGGTGGGATGCGGATGGCGGGTATGCGCGCTGTGCTGTTGTGCCGTCGTCGTACGCCTACCGGATTCCCGAAGAGGTGCCCAGCGAGCAGGCGGCGCCGCTGCTCTGCGCCGGGATCATCGGCTACCGCGCTCTCCGGCGCGCCGAACTGCCTCCCGGCGGCCGGCTCGGGATCTACGGGTTCGGCGCGAGCGCCCACCTGACGGCACAGATCGCCATCGCGCAGGGCGCGGAAGTGCATGTGCTCACGCGCGGCGAGGAGGCTCAGCGGCTCGCGCTCGAGCTGGGTGCCGCCTCCGCTGGTCCCGCCGACGGAATGCCCCCGGTTCCGCTTGATGCGTCGATCCTGTTCGCGCCCGCGGGCGATCTGGTTCCGATCGCGCTGGCCGGGCTCGATCAGGGTGGGACACTCGCTGTCGCGGGAATCCACCTCAGCGACATCCCGCCGCTGAACTATCAGGACCATCTGTTCCGCGAGCGGCGACTGACCTCGGTGACGGCCAACACCCGGCAGGACGGAGAGGATCTGTTCCGGCTCGCCGCTCGCCTCCGACTGCGGGCGAGTGTGACCCGCTATCCCTTCGCCGAGGCGGACCGTGCCCTCGACGACCTTGCGCAGGGGGCGTTCAGCGGTGTGGCGGTTCTCGTCGATTGATTCATGCGGCTTGGGATTTCCTTATAGGCATCGATCGTTGTCGTAAACTCGACGCATGAAAGCCCTCCCCGTCGAGCCCAGCAATGTCGCCGTCGCCATCGGCTCGAGGATCCGCGCGGCGCGTGAAGCGCAACGCATGACGATCGAGCAGGTCGCCGAGGCTGCCGGGCTCTCGAAGGGCTTTCTGAGCCGAGTCGAGCGTGACGAATCCTCGCCCAGCGTGGCCTCGCTTGTGACACTCTGCCAAGTTCTCTCGCTCCCGATCGGCGACCTGTTCGCGACCCCGGAGACCCACCTGACCCGGTCCACCGAGGCGCCGCGCATCTCGCTCGGAGGGGAGGGGATCGTCGAGCGGCTCCTGACGGCACGCTCCGAGCGGCGGCTGCAGATCATCCAGGCCGAGATCGAGCCGCGGGGAACCGGCGAGTCCGAGCTGTATGCCGTGGACTGCGACGTGGACGTGCTTCACGTGGTCCGCGGACGAGTCGAGCTGATCATGACGAACGACCGCTACGAGCTCTCCGCCGGGGATACCCTCACGTTCCCGGGGCGCGAGCCGCACACCTGGGTCAATCCCACGGACGATCCGGCCACCGTGCTGTGGGTCCTGGTGCCCGCCGCGAGCCGATAACGCCCTCATCGACTGCTCCACAAGTGTCGTTCTGGGAGCTCAAAACGACACTTGTGGAGCACTCGATCAAGGGCGGAGGGGTCACCCCACGTGCACCCACGGCCGCTCGGTCACCCGCGGCTCGGCCTCGCGGAGCACCTCGCGCGTCACCGGGGCGATCTCGCCGACCCCGAAGAACAGGAACTTCGTGAGGTTCACGATCGGGTTTCCCTCTGTCCAGCGGAAGTAGATGTGCGGCATGAGGCCCGTGACGTTCCGGAGGTGCAGGAGGATGGCTGCGAGGGTGTTCGGCACGTTGTTGGAATGCACTTCGAGCACCTTGAAGCCGTGCCGCTTGATGCCGTGGACCTCGAGCTCCTGTTCGAACTCGGAGCTGTCGTCCACGACCACCTCGATGAACAGGATGTCCTCGCACTCGGGCAGATGGTTCGCGGCGCGCGCGTGCTCGAGCTTGGCGCGGTAGCGCTCGGAGTCAAGCCGCTTGGGCTCATGGGCGATGAGGCGGATCGGTCCTTGGTCCATCCCGGTGAGGAATTCGAGCGCCTGCTCGTCGAGCCGCACGAGGGTGGCTCGGAGCTCGAACGAGCGCCGGACGCGGGAGGCGAAGCTCACCACAATGATGCCCACGATGAAGAGGGCCGCGATCCGGATGCCATCGGGCCGTTCGAGGACGTTCGCGATCGTCGTGTAGATGAACACGGCGCTGACAACGCCGAAGAACCACGTGCGTCCCATCTGCCTCTTCCGCCGTGCCGAGAGTGTGACGGCGATGGCGGCTGAGGTCATGAGCACCAGCACGCCGGTGGCGTAGGCGCCGCCCTGGGCGTCGACGTCGGCGTTGAAGATCCAGGTGATGATGAAGCCGATCGCGGTGAAGACCAGCGTGAGCGGCCGGACGGCCCGGGTCCATGCCGGCGCCATGCCGTATCGGGGGAGGTAGCGTGGCACGAGGTTGAGGAGTCCGGCCATTGCGGAGGCACCGGCGAACCAGAGGATCGCGATCGTCGAGACGTCGTACACCGTGCCGAAGCCGTCGCCGAGGAACTGGTGGGCGAGGTACGCGAGCGCGCGGCCGTTGGCCTTCCCATCCGGCTCGAATTCGGCCGCTGGGATGAGCACGGTTGTGACGAAGCTGGACGTGATGAGGAACGCGGACATGATCACGGCCGCGGTGGTGAGCAGCTGGTGCGTGCCCTTGATGCGTCCCGCGGGGTTCTCCGCGGTGTCGCTCGGATGGCCCTTGATCTGGGGCATGACGGCCACGCCGGTCTCGAAGCCGGAGAGGCCGAGGGCGAGCTTCGGGAAGACGATGAGCGCGATCCCGATCATCAGCAGCGGATCGCTGTGCTGCGTGGTGAGCGCGCTCCACCAGTCACTGACGGCGGCGCCCTGCGTGAGCATGTGCCCGATGCCGACGACGACGACCACTGCGTTGAGCGCGAGGTACACCCCGACCAGCACGACGGCCACATTGATGGCCTCTTGGAAGCCGCGCAGGAACACGACGCCGAGGGCCGCGATGAGGACGAGCGTGATGGTCACCTGCTGCCCGTGCAGCGCCTCGGGCGCGAAGGGGTTCTCGATGAGGTGGGCGCTCGCGTCCGCGGCCGAGAGGGTCATGGTGATCATGAAGTCGGTGGCGGCGAAGCCGAGCAGCGCGAGCACGAAGAGCTTCCCGCCCCAGCGCGGCATGAGGCGTTCGAGCATCGCGATGGAGCCCTCGCCCTTGTGGCTCTCCCGTGCCACGCGGCGGTACACCGGCAAAGCGCCCGCGAGCGTCACGACGACGAGGATGATGGTCGCCATCGGTGCGAGGAGCCCGGCAGCGAGCGCGGCGATGGCGGGCTGGTAGCCGAGGGTGGAGAAGTAGTCGACGCCGGTGAGGCACATGACCTTCCACCACGCGGACGGCTTGTGCTCCTCTTTTGGAACGCCGTGGGGGCCGGGGTGGTGGCCGGAAGCCTCCGGCATTCCCTCGAGGAGCCACGTGCGGAAGCTGTGGCTGCGGCGGCGGTTGCCTCGATTCGAGGGTTCGGCCGGAGGCCTGGTCAGTGTGGTCATAGCTCCCTGCTTGTGCTGGCTCTGCAGGGGAGCGTAGGCCGTCGCATGGTGGAAGCGGCCCCTTTTTATAGATCCCTTATGCCGATGTGGCGCAGATGACGAGCTACGGGGAAGCCCGTCGGATTAGGACCAGAAGGAAACAACGGGTGCATAAAGGGAAACTTTGCTGTAGTCTGAGTCACAACAGCAACAACTCTGGAGGAACCTTGGAAGAGCTGCGCATCGAGGACAACAACCATCTCGGCCCGATCGACTCATCCCGCATTCCGCGTTTCGCCGGCGCGGCGACGTTCGCCCGCCTCCCGCGACTGGACCAGGTCGCGCACGCCGATGTCGCCGTCGTCGGTGTTCCTTTCGACACCGGCGTCTCCTACCGCCCAGGCGCCCGTTTCGGCGCCAACCACGTGCGCGAGGCGAGCCGCCTGCTCCGCCCCTACAACCCCGCGCTCGACCTCTCGCCGTTCGCAGAGGCCCAAGTCGCGGACGCGGGGGACATGGCCGTCAACCCGTTCAACATCAACGAGGCCATCGAGACGATCCAGCAGAACGCTCTTGACCTCACGGCCGAGGGCACGCGCCTCCTGACGATCGGCGGCGACCACACCATCGCCCTCCCGCTGCTCCGCGCCGCCTCCGAGCGCGCCGGCGGACCGGTCGCGCTCCTGCACTTCGACGCCCATCTCGACACGTGGGACACCTATTTCGGCGCCGAGTACACCCACGGCACGCCGTTCCGCCGGGCGGTCGAGGAAGGCATCCTCGACACGGACGCGTTGAGCCACGTCGGCACGCGCGGGCCGCTCTACGGCAAGCGCGACCTCGAGGACGACCGCCGCTTCGGCTTCGGCATCGTCACCTCGTCCGACGTCTACTACCAGGGCGTGCGGGAGACCGTGGCGAAGCTCCGCGACCGCATTGGCGACCGGCCGCTCTACGTCTCCGTGGACATCGACGTCCTCGACCCCGCCCATGCGCCGGGCACCGGGACGCCCGAGGCGGGCGGCATCACGAGCCGCGAGCTCCTCGAGATCCTGCGCGGGCTCCGCGGCCTCAACCTCGTGGGCGCCGACGTCGTCGAGGTCTCCCCGGCCTACGACCACGCTGAGATCACCGGCGTGGCTGCGAGCCACGTCGCCTACGACCTCGTCTCCCTGATGAGCGAGCTCCCGAAGGCGGGGGTCGGCGCAGAGCGCGAGGGCGCCGCGGGAGAGCGGACGACGGCGGGCGCCAAATGAGCGCCCAGTCGGCGGCTGAGCAGAGGGATCAGTACCGAAACGGCGGCGACCTGGTCGTCGAGACGCTCGAGGCGCTCGGCGCGAAGACCGTCTTCGGCATTCCGGGCCAGCATGCGCTCGGCCTGTTCGACGCAATGGGCCGCGGCAACCTCAAGTTCGTCTCGAGCCGTGTCGAGAACAACTCGGCCTTCGCCGCCGATGGCTACTCGCGGGCCACGGGGGAGGTCGGCGTCCTCTTCCTCTCGACCGGCCCCGGCGCGCTGACCTCCCTCGCCGGCCTCCAGGAGGCGTATGCGACGGGCGTGCCCATGGTCGTGATCGCGAGCCAGATCCCGCTCGAGGGGCTCGGCGCGCGGCGCAAGGGCATGCTGCATCAGCTCGACGACCAGAAGGCCTCGGCGGCCAACGTCACGAAGAGCCAGCGCCTCATCCAGCACGCCTCGGGCATCCCGTCGGCGATCCAGGATGCGTGGACCGACGCGATCTCGTCGCCGCAGGGACCGGTCTGGGTGGAGATCCCGCAGAATGTCCTCCTCGACCCGATCATGGTTCCTCCCGTCGAGGATGCCCTCGCTGTCGCGGCCGACAACCCCCCGCGCGTCGAGCTGGTCCGCGAGGCCGTCAAGTGGCTCGCTTCCGCGAAGCGCCCGGCGATCATCGCGGGCGGGGGGACGCGGCGGGGCCACGCCGAGAAGTCCCTGCTGGCGATCGCGGAGCGTCTCCGCGCCCCCGTGATCTGCACGCCGGGCGGGAACGGCGCGTTCCCCTGGACGCATCCGCTCTCGCTCCAGTCGTGGGTCGAGGACCGGTACATGACGGACGTCCTCGAGGACGCGGACGTGCTCGTTGTCGTGGGCTCGTCGCTGGGCGAGGTGACGTCCAACTACTTCACGTTCGAGCCGCGGGGCCGGATCATCCAGATCGATGCGGAGCCGCGGGTCCTTGAGTCCAACCGCCCCGGCCTCGGCATCCGCGCGGACGCTGGGCAGGCATTGGCGGCCCTCGACGCCGCGCTCGGCGCCGCGCTGGATCGGGAGCGCGGCGGCCGGGCGCTCGAGCCCGACTGGCATGGGCGCACGCCGGAGCAGCTCGTCGCGGATTCGCTCGCCAAGGTGCGGGCGCGCCTCGAGTCCCAGGATCTCGGCAAGGAGCTCCGCTTCATGGCGGACATCCGGGCCGCGGTTCCCGACGACATGCAGACGTTCTGGGACATGACCATCGCCGCCTATTGGGGCTGGAGCTGCTGGGACGCCAGGCAGGGGCAGTTCCATTCCGCGCAGGGCGCCGGCGGCCTCGGGTACGGCTTCCCCGCCGCGATTGGCGGAGCCGTCGGCCTCGCGACCATCGGCAAGCCCTCGCGCGTCCTCGCGGTCTCCGGCGACGGCTCGTCGATGTACTCCATCAGCGAGCTCGCGACCGCGAGGCAGCACAATGTCCCGGTCACGTGGCTCATCGTCGACGACGGCGGGTACGGCATCCTCCGCGAGTACATGGTCGGGGCCTTCGGCAAGGCGACCGCGACCGAGCTCGCGCGGCCCGACTTCGTGAAGCTCGCCGAGTCGTTCGGCGTCCCGGCGCGGAAGGTCGCTCCCGAGGAGGTGCGGCAGGCGCTCGAGGAGGGCTTCGCCGCGGACGGGCCGAACGTCGTCGTGGTGGAGACGCAGCTGAAGATGTTCGCGCCCACCCATCTCGAGGTGCGGTAGCCCCTCGCCCCTTTCGTTGCGCCGTCACGTCCGCAGGGTCACACCCCGCGGACGTGACGGCGCAATGTGGTTTAAGCGGCCTTGCGTTTAAGCGGCCTTCCTCACATTAGTTTGCCTAAGCAACCATCTGGATATATAGTTGCTGTAAGCAATCAATCGAGGGAAGTGACCATGCCCGTCGAACCGCAGACAGCCCGAGCGCTGATTCACACTGTCTTCGACCTCCAGCGGACCCTCCGGTGCCTCGCGCATGAGCACAAGGCACTCGAGGTCGGCGCCGCCGAGGCCGGTGTGCTCCGCATGATCAGCGAGTTCGGCGGCCGTGCTGTCGACATCGCCGAGAAGCTCAATGTGAGCGCTCCCGTGCTGAGCCGGCACATCGCCGAACTCCAGGAGCGGGGGCTCTTAGCACGACGTCCGGATCCGGAAGACCGGCGCGCCCAGCTGCTCGAGCTCACGGAGGCCGGCACGGCGAAGCTCGCCGAGGTCGAGGAGGCTCGGACAGCGCGGCTGCTCGAGTTCCTCTCCGGGTGGGAGGAATCGGAAGCGATGTCGTGCACGGATTCGATGCAGCGCCTCAACGACACCCTGCGGAAGGCCAGCCAGCCGGCGGCCCGGACCGCCTCCCTTGAGAACGACGACCAGAAGGAGGAAGCCCTTGCAGCACGCTGATGTTGCGGCTCCGCAGATGAGCCACCGTCAGATCCTTGAGGCCCTCACCGGCCTCCTCGCCGCATTCTTCACGGCGATCCTCTCGAGCACCATCGTCTCGAACGCGCTCCCGACCATCATGGCCGACCTCAAGGGCACCCAGACCGACTTCGCGTGGGTGATCACGGCCGCGCTTCTGGCGAACGCCGTCACCGTGCCGATCTGGGGCAAGCTCGCGGACCTCTTCAACAAGAAGCTCCTGACGCAGCTGAACATCGTGATCTTCGTGGTCGGCTCGGTCGTCGCGGGCTTCTCGCAGGACATTCCGTCGATGATCGGCGCCCGCGTGGTCCAGGGCATCGGCATGGGCGGCCTCACGGCTCTGGCCCAGGCCATCATCGGCACCATGATCCCACCGCGCGAGCGCGGCAAGTACTCCGGCTACATGGGCGCAGTCCTCGCCGTCGGCACCGCGGGCGGCCCGCTTCTGGGCGGGTTCATCGTGGACTCGCCGCTCGGCTGGCGCTGGACGTTCTTCGTCTGCGTGCCGCTCGCGGTGATCTCGCTGTTCCTCATCCAGGCCACGCTCAAGATCAAGCACGTCCGCCGTCCCGCCAAGATCGACTGGCTCGGCACCGTGCTCCTCACCGCTTCCGTCAGCACGCTCCTCATCTGGGTCTCGTTCGCCGGCAAGGCTGACTACTTCGACTGGTGGTCCTGGCAGACCC
Source organism: Sinomonas gamaensis (assembly GCF_005876955.1). Lineage (GTDB taxonomy): Bacteria > Actinomycetota > Actinomycetes > Actinomycetales > Micrococcaceae > Sinomonas > Sinomonas gamaensis. The sequence goes on along the minus strand of NZ_SSCL01000008.1, from coordinate 158,029 downwards.
TCGCCATGGTGGGGGGCGCCGTCGTCGGCCTCATCCTCTTGCTCGTTGTCGAGGCAAAGGTCGCCCAGCCGATCATCCCGCTCAAGATCGTCGCCGAGCGCACCACGGCCCTCAGCATCGTCGCTTCCGCCGCTATCGGCGTGGCGATGTTCGCGTCCTCGTCCTTCATCGGCCAGTACTTCCAGGTCGCTCGCGGCGCCACGCCGACTGAGGCCGGTCTCCTGACCCTCCCGATGATCGCGGGCAACTTCATAGGCTCCGTGGCTTCGGGCCAGCTCATCACGCGCTTCGGCAAGTGGAAGCGGTTCCTCATCCTCGGGTCGGCTCTCACGGTCGTGGGCATGGTGCTCCTGGGCACGATCGACCACACGACCGAGCTCTGGCTCACCGGCATCTACATGGCCGTCCTGGGCCTGGGCCTCGGCATGACGATGCAGAACCTGGTCCTGGGCGTCCAGAACACGGTCCGCGCGGCGGACATCGGCTCTGCGAGCTCGACCGTCGCCTTCTTCCGCTCCGTCTTCGGCGCGGTTGGCGTGTCCGTCCTCGGTGCGGTCCTCAACAACCGCTCCACGGACCTCATCTCGAGCGGCCTCGCCTCGCACGGCATCAAGGTCCCGGCCGGATCAAGCACCGGAGCGAGCATGGACATCAAGGACATGCCCGGCCCCATCGCGGAGATCGTTCGCGGCGCGTTCGGCGACGCCTCCGCGCAGGCGTTCCTCATTGCCGGCATCATCGCGATCGTCTCGCTCATCGCGGTCCTCTTCATCAAGGAGGTCCCGCTGCGCCGCACCGTGGACATCAGCAAGCCGACCGAGCAGGCAGCGGAGTCGGTGGCGCAGTCGATGGTCGACGTCGGCTCCGAGCCCGCCGCCGTGCCCGCACCCGCCGTTGTTGCGGACGGACTCAAGGCAGCTGACGACGACGGCGACCTCGCCGAGCCTGCTGGCCCGCCGTCGTCGGACTCGCCCCGCATGACCCCCGCGCGCCGGGCAGCGGTGCGCGCGGCCCTCGCCCGCTCCTCTGAGGGCAGTCAGCTGGAGGAAGGCACTCAGATGGACAGCGAGCTCCAGCTCCTGCTCGCCGACGCCGAAGGGCGGCTGTCGGAGGCGGAGGCACCGCAGACTACGGCCGAGACGCTGGCCGCGCTGCAGGAGACTCAGCGTCTCCTCGCAGTGCAGCAGGCCAAGCTCGCCACCCTCATGTCGCGGATCTCCGACCAGCTCGTGGCCCAGCAGGACCTCGCCGCACAGCAGCGGGCGACGGCGGAGCGCCAGGACAACGCGGCGGGAACGCTCGCGGAGATCCAGCGTGAGCTGGACGCGGAGCGGCAGCTTCAGAAGGAAGCAGCGCTGTACATCGCGACGCGAGGACGGCATAGCGCGAGCTGATCTGGCTTGGGTTGAGGCCCGAAAATAGGCATCCGAGAGGCTGCGGACACGAGGTGTCCGCAGCCTCTCGGATTACTCCCTAGGGAGGATCCCGCGCGGCTACTGGCGGGTCTACTCTGGAGCTGCTCATGGAGTCTGCTCCACCCCGCAGCCTCCGTGTGCGTGCTGCCCGGAATCGGGCCTGACGCGAAGGAAATCGATGCTCGTCACCCTGCTCAGGCGCCATGGCGCGCGCTATTGGCCGTGGATCCTGGCCGTAGCGGTCTTCCAGCTCGCGACTACCATCGCGACCCTCTACCTCCCGAGCCTCAACGCGCAGATCATCGACCAAGGCGTGACCAAGGGGGACACGGACTACATCTGGCGACAGGGGGCCGTCATGCTGGGCGTGGCTCTCGCCCAGGTCGCCGCCGCCATCCTCGCCGTCTACTTCGGCTCCAAGACCTCGATGGCGGTAGGCCGGGACCTGCGCCGCGCAGTCTTCCGCAAGGTGTCCTCGTTCTCGTCCCAGGACGTCCAGCGCTTCGGCGCGCCGACCCTCATCACGCGGGGGACCAACGACGTCCAGCAGGTCCAGATGGTCCTCCTCATGGGGCTGAACTTCATGGTGTCCACCCCCATCATGTGCGTGGGCGGCATCATCATGGCCCTGCGCGAGGACGTCGGCCTCTCCTGGCTCGTGTGGGTCTCGGTGCCGCTGCTCTTCGTCGTGGTGGGGTACCTCGTGTACTTGCTCATGCCGCTGTTCCGCGGGATGCAGACGCGCATCGATGGCATCAACGGAGTGCTGCGCGAGCAGATCATCGGCATCCGCGTGGTGCGCGCCTTCGTGCGCGAACCGTACGAGGAGGAGCGCTTCGCCGGGGCGAACAAGGCCCTGACGGACATCTCGGTGAAGGTCGGATCGATCTTCGTGCTCATGTTCCCCGTGATCATGATGCTCCTGCACCTCGCGACCGCTGCCGTCCTCTACTTCGGCGGCCAGCGCGTGGACTCGGGGGAGATGCAGGTCGGTTCGCTCACGGCGTTCATGCAGTATCTCCTGCAGATCCTCATGGCCGTCATGATGGGCACGTTCATGGCCATGATGATCCCGCGCGCGACCGTCTGCGCCGACCGCATCGGCGAGGTGCTCGACGTCGAGCCTTCGATGAAGGAACCCGCGAACCCGGTGACGCCCGCGCGCAATGAGGGCGTCGTCGAGTTCCGGAACGTCTCCTTCGCCTACCCCGGAGCCGAGAAGCCCGTGCTGAGCGGCATCTCGTTCACGGCGCGCCCCGGCGAGACGCTCGCGATCATCGGCTCGACCGGCTCGGGCAAGACGACGCTCCTCAACCTCGTGCCGCGGCTCTACGACGCAGCTGCCGGCGAGGTCCTCATCGACGGGGTTCAGGTGAAGGACATGGACCGGCACGAGATCACCTCGCGCGTGGCCATGGTCCCGCAGCGTCCATACCTGTTCTCCGGCACGGTGGAGCACAACCTGCGCTTCGCCCGGCGGGACGCGAGCGAGGCGGAGCTCTGGGATGCGCTTGACGTCGCTCAGGCCGCGGACTTCGTTCGTGCGAAGCCGAAGGGCCTGCTTTCCGGGATCTCGCAGGGCGGCACGAACGTCTCGGGTGGCCAGCGGCAGCGCCTATGCATCGCCCGTGCGCTCGTCGCCGAGCCCAAGGTGTACCTGTTCGACGACTCGTTCTCGGCCCTCGACGTCACCACCGACGCGAGGCTGAGGCGCGCGCTGCGGGAGCGCACGAGCGACGCGACCGTCATCATCGTGGCCCAGCGAGTCTCCACGATCGTTGACGCCGACCAGATCCTGGTCCTCGACAACGGCAGGATCGTCGACCGTGGGACCCATGAGGAACTCCTCGAGACCTCGCCCACCTACCAGGAAATCGTCCAGTCCCAGATCTCGGCCGAGGAAGCCGAGAGCGCGGCCGAAACCGCTGGCGCCACGAAGGGGGAGCTCGCATGAGCGCCGAGAAGAGCAGCCCGGCCCCTGAGGGCATCCAGCCCGACGACCTCGAAGAGGAGGAGTACCGCCCCAGCGAGGCCGACGGCGGAGCTTTCGGCGCCATGCCCGCCAAGAAGGCCAAGAATTTCGGCCCGAGCGCGAAGCGGCTCATCGGCCTGCTGAAGCCGGAAGCCGGGAAGATGGCCGTCGTCGTGGCCTTCATCATCGTCTCGGTGGTCCTGACCGTCATCGCGCCGAAGATCCTCGGCAAGGCCATGGACGTGATCTTCGCCGGCGTGATCGGGAAGCAGATGCCCGCGGGCGCGTCGAAGGACCAGATCGTCGAAGGCCTGCGCGCGCAGGGGCAGAACAACTTCGCCGACATGCTCGCTGGCATGAACCTCGTGCCGGGCAAGGGCATCGACTTCAACCAGCTGACGTTCCTGATCGCCGTCATCCTGCTCATGTACTTCGTGGCAGGCCTCTTCATGTGGGCTCAGGGGTACATCCTCAACCGGCTCGTCATGCGCGTGGTCTCCGGGCTCCGCCGTGACGTCGAAGCGAAGCTCAACCGACTGCCCCTCGGGTATTTCGACACCCGCCAGCGCGGCGACGTGCTCTCCCGGGTGACGAACGACGTCGACAACATCCAGCAGGCGCTCCAGCAGGCCTTCTCGCAGCTGCTCTCGTCGCTGCTGCAGGTGCTCGGCATCGTGGTCATGATGTTCATCGTGTCGTGGCAGCTCGCGCTCATCGCCCTCATTGCACTGCCGCTCTCTGGCGTCGTCGCGGGTGTCATCGGCAGCCGGAGCCAGAAGCTGTTCCAGGCGCAGTGGAAGAACACCGGCGCGCTCAACGGCCAGATCGAGGAGTCGTTCTCGGGCCACGAGCTGGCGACCGTGTTCGGCCGGCAAGAGGACATGGTCGAGCGCTTCGACGGCAAGAACGAGGAGCTTTTCAAGGCCTCGTTCGGAGCGCAGTTCGTCTCGGGCATGATCTTCCCGATCATGAACTGGGTCAGCTATCTCGCGTACGTGGGCATCGCCGTGGTCGGCGGCCTGCGGGTGGCAGCGGGGCAGATGAGCCTCGGCGACGCCACCGCGTTCATCCAGTACTCGCGCGAGTTCACCCAGCCGCTCGGGCAGATCGCCGGCATGGCGAACATGCTCCAGTCCGGCGTCGCCTCGGCGGAGAGGACGTTCGAGCTGCTCGACGCCGACGAGCAGGAGCCGGAGACCGCGACCCAGCACCTCCCGGAGGTCACCGACGGGCACGTGACGTTCGAGCACGTCTACTTCTCGTACTCCGAGGACAAGCCGCTCATCGAGGATCTGTCCCTCACCGCAGAGCCGGGGAACACCGTGGCGATCGTCGGGCCCACGGGCGCAGGGAAGACCACGCTCGTGAACCTGATCATGAGGTTCTACGAGATCCAGTCCGGACGCATCACGCTCGACGGCGTGGACATCCGCGACCTCTCCCGCGCCGAGCTCCGCTCCAAAGTCGGCATGGTGCTCCAGGACGCGTGGCTCTTCGGCGGGACGATCTACGACAACATCCGGTACGGGAACCTCGACGCGACCGAAGACCAGATCATGGCCGCGGCCAAGGCGACGTACGTTGACCGCTTCGTCCGGGCCCTTCCCGACGGCTACAGCACGGTGATCGACGAGGAGGGCACAAACGTCTCGGCGGGCGAGAAGCAGCTCATCACGATCGCGCGGGCATTCGTCTCGAACCCGTCGCTGCTCATCCTCGACGAGGCCACCTCGTCCGTGGACACCCGCACCGAGCTGCTCGTCCAGAAGGCAATGCGCGCCCTCCGGAGCGACCGGACGTCGTTCGTCATCGCGCACCGGCTCTCCACGATCCGGGACGCGGACACCATCCTCGTCATGGAGAACGGCAAGATCGTGGAGCAGGGCAACCATGAGGATCTGCTCGACCGTGGCGGTGCGTACTACCGGCTGTACATGAGCCAGTTCGCCGGCGGCCTTGACGTGGACGCCGAGATCGCCGCGGCAACCGCGGGCCGGGAGACCACAACCTGACGTCGGGCCCGGTGGCGCCGACGTCGGGCCCGGTGGCGCCGAGGTCGGGTGGTGGGGCGCCGAGGTCGGGTGGTGTGGCGCCGAGGTCGGGGTTACAGTTCCTCAGGTTCTGGTCCGAGCTCGAAGTGGCGCCCCTCGACATGCTCGGGAGTGATCTCGACGTAGACGTCCTTGTGCGTCGGAAGCCAAGACTCGATCTTGGCCGCCTCGGCCGCCTCGATCTCCCCGCTGTGTTCAAGCACCCTGGCGCTCCCCTTGACGACGACGCTCCACGCCTCGCCTGAGAGGATCGCGTCAGCCTCGAACGCCACTTTGCCCCCAATAACCACCTCGATGAGCTTCGTCCCCGGGGTTGTCCGGATGAGCAGCCGACGCTTTACCGCTTTGACGTTGATCGGGACGACGTCCAGCTCGCCCGCCGCATACGTGACGAGCCGGCCGTAGCGAGTGTCCTCCAGCAGAAACCAGCTCTCGTCCTCGGTGAGGATCCGGACTGGGCTGTCATCGTCGTGTTCGAAGAGCATGGCTCTCTGCCTTCCTCTCGATGGCCCCTCTGATGTCGGCCGAAACAGCCGGGTAACATGAGCCGCCTAGCATCCCAGATTAGGTGCCGTCGGCCGTTTTGAGCAGGCGCGCATGCAGGCTGGCAGACAAGGAGGCGCCATGAGGCTGAGCCCGCGCGAACAGGAGAAGCTCATGATCGTCGTCGCGGCGGACCTCGCGCGGCGACGGCAGGCGCGGGGCCTCAAGCTCAACTATCCGGAGGCGGTAGCGATCCTCAGCTATGAGCTCATCGAGGGCGCGCGCGACGGTAGGTCGGTGACGGATCTCATGAGCTGGGGCACCACGATCCTGGGCCGGGACGACGTGATGGAGGGCGTGCCCGACATGATCCACGACGTGCAGATAGAGGCCACGTTCCCCGATGGAACGAAACTCGTCACCGTTCACGAGCCGATCCGCTAGGAGGCGTTGTGGAAGAACAGTTAGTCCCGGGACAGACCGTCACCGCGCAGGGTGACATTGTCCTCAACGCTGGCCGCCCGGTGACGGAGCTCGATGTTACGAATACCGGGGACCGGCCGATCCAGGTCGGTTCTCACTACCACTTTGCCGAGACGAACCGCGCCCTTGACTTCGATCGCGTCGCCGCCCGCGGCCGTCGCCTCGACATCCCCGCCGGGACGGCTGTGCGTTTCGAACCAGGTGACCGCAAGACGGTGCGGCTCGTGCCGCTCGCCGGCTCGCGGGAGGTCTACGGTCTGCGGAACCTCACCGACGGCCCGCTCGACTCGCGCGCCCCGCAAGGCGGGAATAACGACGACGGCGGGCAGCCGCCGTCGTCCGTTCCCCCGCCAGACGGGGTCCGCCAAGGGATCCCCAACCGTGCTATCCCGCGGGCCCACTATGCCCAGCTCTACGGCGCGACTACCGGTGACCGCATCCGCCTCGGTGACACCGGTCTGTTCGCGGAGGTCGAGGACGATCGGACCGTCTACGGCGACGAGGTGGTATTCGGCGGCGGCAAGGTGCTGCGCGACGGCATGGGCCAGAATGGGCGGCTGACTCGCTCCCAGGACATCCCCGATACCGTCATCACAAACGCCCTCATTGTGGACTACACCGGCATCTACAAGGCTGACGTCGCGCTCCGCGACGGGCACATCCAAGCCATCGGCAAGGCCGGGAACCCCGATCTGCAGGACGGTGTGGACATCGTGGTGGGTGCGTCGACGGAGATCATCGCGGGGGAGCGGAAGATCCTCACTGCGGGCGGGATTGACACCCATATTCATTTCATCTCCCCGGATCAGGTCCCGACGGCGCTCGCGTCGGGGATCACCACCATGATCGGCGGCGGCACAGGGCCAGCGGAGGGCACAAAGGCAACAACCGTGACGCCCGGTGCGTGGCATATTGCCCGCATGCTCGAGGCTGCGGAGGGCCTGCCGATGAACTTCGGCTTCCTCGGGAAGGGACACGCGAGCCGAACCGAGCCGCTCGAGGAGCAGATCGAGGCCGGTGCGATCGGGCTGAAGATTCACGAGGACTGGGGAGCCACGCATTCGTCCATTGACACCTCGCTCCGTGTGGCCGATGAGTACGACGTGCAAGTCGCTATCCACACCGACACCCTCAATGAGTGCGGCTTCCTCGAGGACACGATCGCCGCGATCGGGGATCGCGTCATCCACACCTTCCACACCGAGGGCGCCGGTGGCGGCCATGCACCGGACATCATTGCCATCGCCGGGCAGCCAAATGTCCTGCCTGCCTCGACGAATCCCACCATCCCCTACACGCGCAACACCGCCGAAGAGCACCTTGACATGCTCATGGTGTGCCACCACCTCAGCCCGCAGATCCCTGAGGACGTGGCTTTCGCAGACTCCCGGATCCGCCCCGAGACCATCGCCGCCGAGGATGTCCTTCACGATCTCGGCGTCTTCTCGATCATGTCGAGCGATTCCCAGGCCATGGGCCGGGTGGGTGAGGTCATTACACGTACGTGGCAACTCGCGGACAAGATGAAGGCTCAGCGGGGCAACCTCTCAGCTGACGCGGCCGCCGACAATTTCAGAATCAAGCGCTATATCGCGAAATACACCATCAATCCCGCCTTGGCACAGGGCATCGCCGACTACGTGGGTTCCGTGGAAGTTGGTAAATTCGCCGATCTCGTGCTGTGGGACCCGGCATTCTTCGGAGTGAAACCGGATCTGGTGATCAAGGGCGGAACGATCGCGAATTCGGTGATGGGCGATCCGAATGCCTCCATTCCCACACCCCAGCCCCAGACGCTGCGGATGGCCTTCGGCGCGTATGGGAGATCTGTTCAGAGTTCGTCGATCACGTTCCTTTCGCGGGCCGCGATTGACCTCGGTGTTCCCGAAAGACTGGGGCTGCGAAAGCATATCCGTGCCGTCGGTGGAATTCGCTCGCTTCGAAAGGCGGATCTCCCATTCAACGGCGAAACGCCGGAGATCGACGTGGACCCCCAGACGTACGAGGTAAGGGTCGATGGAGAACTCGCAACTTGCGATCCCGTGGAGATTCTGCCGCTCGCCCAACGCTATTTCCTCTTCTAAGGGCACCACGTGATCGTCACCGAAATTCTGGGCAATCTGTACGACGACGGCGCTGACCTTGCGTACGACGGGTTCCATCGCGAGCGGGTCGTCCTTCCGAGCGCCGACCTTGCGAAGCGGATTCAACGCGTGCGCACGGACCACGGGACCGAGCTGGGGATCCGGCTGCCTGCGGGAGCGCCCGACCTGCGCGACGGGGACATTCTCGCGGCAGACGCGAGGAGCCTCATCGTTGTCTCCGTCCAGGCCACGGATGTCCTCGTCATCGCACCCCGGACTATTGGGGAAGCGCTGTTCACCGCGCATTCGCTCGGCAACCGACACCTACAGGCGCAGTTCTTCGAGGATGTGATGGTGTGCCAGTTCGACCACACCGTCCGGGACTTCCTCGATCGGCACGGCGTTCCGTATTCCCGGGAGGAACGGGTCATGGCTGTTCCCTTCCGGCACGCGGAGCACACGCACTGATGTCGCGGCTGACGGCGTTGATGCAGCTCACCGACTCCGCGCTGCCGACCGGCGCGTTCAGCCACTCGTTCGGCCTCGAGGCGTATCTCGAGTCCGGTCAGGTGCACGACGAGCGCACCCTCCTAGTCTGGCTCGACGGCTTCCTTTCGACGCAGCTGACCTATACCGACGCCGTCGCCGTCCGCCGCGCGTGCCGCTCGGTCTGTCCTCACCCCGCCGAGGTCGGGCCTGGTGGCGCCGAGGTCGGGCTTGGTGGCGCCGAGGTCGGCGGTGGGGCACCCGATCTCGGCGGTGGGGGACCCGATCTCGGGCACACATCACGCGACGTCGGCGGGTTGGAGGCCCTCGACGCCGAGCTCACTGCCCTCCTCATCCCCGCCCAGATCAGGTCAGCAAGCCTCAAGATGGGCCGCCGGATGCTTGAGATCGCCCGTGACTCCTTCCCGTCGGACGGCGTCGACGCGTACGCCGAAGCTGTCGCGGACAACCGGTGCACCGGCCACTACACAATTGCGTTCGCAGTGGCAGGCGCGGGCCAAGGCCTCGACGAGGAGACCCTGGTCGAGGCCTACCTGTACTCGACCCTTACCGCCCTGACATACAACGCAGTCCGCGCCATCCCGCTCGGCCAGCTCGCTGGCCAGCGGATCTTGGCGACCCTCCGGACGAAGGTGCCCTCCGCCGTCGTCCGTTCCCGCATCGCCGACCCGCGGCACTTCGGCGCCGCGGCACCCGCCCTCGAAATCCATCAGATGCGGCACGAGCACCAACGCGCGCGCATGTTCATGAGCTAGGAGACCTGACATGAGTGATCCCGTGATCATCGGCATCGGCGGCCCGGTCGGAGCGGGCAAGACCCAGCTCGTCGAACGCGTCACAAGAGCGCTCATCAGTGAGCTTTCGATGGCCGCCATCACGAACGACATCTACACCATCGAGGACGCGAAGATCCTCGCGCGAAACGGCGTGCTTCCGGAGAACCGGATCGTGGGCGTCGAGACGGGTGGCTGCCCGCACACCGCGATCCGCGAGGACACCTCGATGAACACCGCCGCGATCGAAGACCTCAAGGAACGGCACCCTGACCTCGAGCTCATCTTCGTCGAGTCCGGCGGCGACAACCTTTCGGCGACTTTCAGCCCGGAGCTTGTCGACTTCTCGGTGTACATCATCGACGTCGCACAGGGCGAGAAGATTCCTCGCAAGGCCGGCCAGGGCATGATCAAGTCGGATCTACTCGTCATCAACAAGACCGACCTCGCGCCGTTCGTAGGGGCGGACCTCGCCGTCATGGAGCGCGATTCGAGGTCCTTCCGCGGCGACAAGCCGTTCTGTTTCACGAATCTCAAGACGGACGAGGGCCTCGATTACGTCCTCCACTGGATCCGGCGCGATGTTCTCATGATGGACCTCGCGTGACGACGGCGGCCGGGCTCTCGCTCAGGGAGCGGACGACGTCGGACGCTCGCCTCACGGGGGAACTCCGCCTTCGCGTCGGCCTCCGCGGGCGGCGGAGCGTGGTGGTCGATCAGTTCCACGCGGGCGCGCTGCGGATCCTTCGGGCGCACTACCCCGAAGGCTCAGGGCATCCCACGCTTACCGCCATCAACCCGGGCGGTGCCTACCTCGGCGGCGACGAGTACGCGGTCCGCGTCGAGCTCGAGCGGGGAGCGTCGGCGCTGCTCACCACACAGTCGGCCACGAAGGTGTACCGCACACCTCAGGGGCGGGCGCGGGCGGTGCAGCGCATCGACCTCGGCCCGGGCGCGCGCTTCGAGCTGGTGCCGGACCCGCTCATTGCGTATCGCGGCGCGCGGTATCTGCAGGACACCGAGGTGGACATGGCGGCCGACGCGTCGATCGCCCTTGCCGAGACCGTCACGCAGGGCTGGTCCCCGGATGGCGAGCCGTTCCAGTTCGACGAGGTCTCCCTCGTGACCCGCGTCCGGATCGAGGGGCGCCTCGGAGTCGTCGACAACCTGCTGCTCCGTCCGGGGGACGGCGGCGTCGGACCGTTGGCGTTGGGCGGCCGCTCGCACCTCGCGTCGCTGCTTGTGGTCGACAGGCGAGCGGACGACGGCGTCCTTGCCGCCCTCCGCCTGATGCTCGCCGAGGCGTTTCCCGCCGGGCACGGCGCCCCTCTGGTGGGTGTGACGCGCTTGGCCGTCCCGGGCTTCGCGCTCCGCGCACTGTGCGATTCGACGGGGCCCGCCCACGCCGTCCTCTATGCGGCCATCAACTGGCTGCGCATGGAATGGCACGCCGAGCCGGCGCTCGACCTCAGGAAGCTCTGATGACGGCCCCCACGCTCAACCGCCCACACCGCGGCGGGTTCCGCGGGGCGCGCAAGGCGCTTGCCGTCGTCGTCGTTCTCCACGCCACCGCGCTGGCGCTGCTTGTCTGGACGGCGGGGGACCACGCCGCACAGGCCCTCGGCCTCGCGATCGTCGCGTACCTCGCCGGCGTGAAGCACTCCTACGACTGGGATCACATCGCGGCGATCGACAACTCAAGCCGCCGCTTTGCGTCCCGTGGACAGCATCCGATGACGGTTGGCCTCGCGTTCAGCCTGGGGCATTGCACGGTGGTGGTCGCTGCGGCGACGCTCGTCGTGGCCGGTGCAGGATTCGTGGCTCCGGCCTTCGAAGAAGGTACGGCGGCGAACCTCGTCCTGACGTCGGTCGGAGCGGGAGCCTCGGGCGTCTTCCTGCTGGCCCTCGGAGTATTCAATCTGGGTGCATTCCGCGCGACGGCCCAGTCAGCTCGGCGTTTGCGTGCCGGCGAAAGGCTAGACCCGAGCGAATTGGAGCCGCGGGGGCTGGCGTCGCGTCTCGTCGCCCGCCCTTTGGGAGCCGTCCGCGGGCCACGGGAGCTGTACGTCGTGGGGCTGCTGTTTGGCCTCGGCTTCGATGCCGCGACGACGATCGGCCTTCTGGTGACGACCGCAACCGCCGTGCTCGCGGGCGTCCCGGCGGTGGCTCTCCTCGCCCTGCCGTTCGCCTTCTCTGCGTCGATGACGCTGTGCGACACGCTCAACGGGATCGCGATGATGCGGCTCTATCGGCAGGCGCTCGGCGCGCCCGAGCGGCGCCTCGGGTTCAACCTCGTGGTCACCGGGATGTCGGCGGCGTCTGCTTTGTTCGTCGCGGCGCTCACCCTCGGCGGGCTCGCACGCTTGGTGTTCGGGCTCACGGACCCTCTGACGTCCTTCCTCGCGGGAGTCGACCTTGGGGACGCCGGGCTCCTCCTCGTTGCGTCGTTCGGCCTCGTCTGGGGAGCCGCTGGACTTTTGGGAGTGCTTGCGCGACGCAGCGTCTGATGGCTAGCGCAACGCCCAGTCGCTGCCGATTGCCTCGTTGAGCTGGCTGCGCCTTTCGTCGCACAGCGTGCCGCGCCGGAGGTCCGCTCGTTGCGCCTCGAGCCAGCGGCCCAGCTGGGCTTCGGCGAGGGTGCCCGCGGTGGGTTCGGGCGTCCGGGCGTTGGTCCGGTGAAAGGCGGCAAGCCGCTGGAGAGTGCGATCGAACAGCTCGTTGGCGTCCTGCGGGGTATCCCATATCCCCGCGATCTGGCGAGCGAGCTCTCGCCGCGTGGTCCCGTCCATGATGACTCTCCAGATCGTTGCGCGGTGGCGGTAATTTGGCGGGTCCGCGTGCTCAACGGCACGCGGACCATCTGGCTGGTGGTTCAGGACCGACGCTCTGCCACAAGGTCTTGGTCCTGCGCCGCGAACCCGATCTGAGACGTTCAGCGCCAGACACGATCCTCTCGTGCCAAGTCCGGTTGCAGGGCCAATCTCGCCAACCATTGCGGTAGACCTGCGCAAGTCCTCGGATATCCGGCTTGGTAACCAGCATTAAACATGGGAGACACCCCGTCGCAAGCTCGCCTCCCTAAGGTGGAATCAGTGATCGCACCGGCGGAGCAGTCAGCGTTCCGGGTGGGATCCACGTCGTCGGTCGAGGCGGGTCAAGCCTGTGATAGACCGGACGGCATGACGACAGCCGAACAGACCGGCGAACGCCTTCGGGTCCAGGTCCCCATGCGCTGGGGAGACATGGACGCCTACGGGCATATCAACAATGTCCAGATCGTGCGGATGCTCGAGGAGGCCCGCGTTGCCGCTTTCGGCCCGCCTGGCGGGACCGGGGCTTCGGGGGTCGACCCGCTCGTTCCGCTCTTCTCCGATGTTCCCAACGGGACGCTTGCGCTCGTCGTCGAACACCGGGTTCGCTATCTCAAGCCGCTTGACTACCGGAACGTGCCCGCGGCCGTCGACGTCTGGGTGAGCGGTCTGAAGGCCGCCGCCCTCACGCTCGACTACGTCATTCACGACCCGGTGGACGGCCACGAATGCGTGCGCGCGACGACGGGACTCGCCTTCGTCGACGAGGCATCCGGGCGTCTCCTGCGGCTCACGGAGACCCAGCGGGAGCGGCTCGCGCCATACGTAGGAAAGGGATTGTTCGAGCGCTGACCGCCGAGTCCTGCGTGTTGGACATGTAAATCTTGCCTCCGCCATGGCAGGATTGCCGAGGCGTCCTGAGCATCTCCGGTATGGGGCCGGCGAGTTCTGACGTCCCTTTTCCATCAAGGGGGAAACATGTCTTCTTCGTCTGGCGCGCCCATTCAGGAGCAGCCGCTCTACGGTGCTCCGCAGCCGCCACGCCCGAGCGCGGCGCTCGCGATCGTCGCACTCGTCCTCGGCGCGATCGCGTTCCTGTTCAGCTTCATCCCGGTCGTGAACTTCATCGCGTTCGTGCTCGGCCTCGCAGCGTTCATCTGCGCCCTGATTGCACTCATCCGCAAGCTCGGGGGCAAGGTCATGGCGATCATCGGCCTCGTGCTCGCGGTCATCGCCTTCGTGATCGCGGTCATCGTCAACGTCGTCGTTGCCGCGGCCGTAAGCTCCGCCTCGACCGAGATCTCCAAGAGCCTGGCGACGTATTCGGCCAAGGCGAGCGCGCAGCACTCGATCCAGTACAAGGTGACCACGAGCGGTGCGGCCACCGTCCATTACTGGACTCCGGATGGCACAAGCCAGACGGACGTCACGGCGAACTGGTCGAAGGACGTTGCGTCGACTGGCTTCACCTCTGCATTGGTGAGCGTCACCTCTTCTGACTTCCAGGACAAGAGCGCTTCCGTCTCTTGCGAAATCATCGTGGATGGCAAGAGCGTAGCGAAGAACACCGGAAGCGGTGCTCTGGCGACGGCCTCCTGCAACGCGACAGCAGGCTAGGCGAGTCGACTTCAAGGGCGGCTGGGTTACGAAACTCGGTCGCCCTTGTCATTTTCAGCTCACCCTCCGCACAGCCCGATGAATGCGCCGAGCTCCTCGAGCGCGGCCGGCTTGGTGGGCAGATACGCCGTGAGGTGAGGGGAGCGGACGACGACGGCCCGCCACTTCGCGCGCGACACCGCCACATTGACGCGATTCCGATTGAGCAGGAACTCCATTCCGCGCGGAGCCTCTCCGGGGTCGGAGCAGGCCAGGGACACGATCGCCACGACGGCTTCCTGGCCTTGGAACCGGTCAACGGTCCCGACAGGCGTTGCAGCGAACCCGGCTTCGTCGAGCTTGGTCCGGATGAGATTCACCTGCGCGTTGTAGGGAGCCACCACGATGACGTCATCGGCGGCGAGCGGACGGGTCTCGTTGCCGTCGCGCCACAAGAGCCCGACGTGGGCCTCCACCTGGCGCACCACCTCGTTCGCTTCTTCCACGGACGCCGTCGCGTTCCCGGAATGCTCGACGAGCACGGTCTCGACGCCGGCGGGCACCTCGGCGAGGGCCCGCGACTTGGCCGGAGGCGCTGACTCCAGCCGCCCCTCGTAGGACAGCCGGGAGACCGCAGCGCAGAGTTCGGGCGCCATCCGCCATGACTCGGGCAGGAAGTACCCGTATTGGTCGGGCAGCACCGCCTCGCCGTTGGCGAGCCAGCCGAGCGCGGACTCGTCGACGGGCTCGGGGTGCTGCCCTTGGCTCACTTGGGGAAGCTGCTGAGGGTCGCCGAGCAGGAGGAGGCGGGAAGTGGCACGGCTCACGGCGATCGTGTTCGCGAGGGAGAACTGGCCGGCCTCGTCGACGACGAGCAGATCGAGTGACCCGGCGGGGACGGAAGAGCCTGTCATGGTCCACGCAGTTCCGCCCACGAGGCAACCGCCAGGGAGAGAGAGGATCGTCGAGACGTCCTTGTCGCCATAGTGGCACCATGGAACGACGGTCCCGGGGTCAGTCCCTTCCTTGAGCTTCTTCGCTACTTTGTCCGCGGGGACGCCGGCCTCGATCGCCCGGCACAGGAGGTTCTCGACGACGGCGTGAGAGTTGCCCACGACCCCGACCTTCCACCCCGATTCCACGAGCCGCTTCACCACCTGGCTCGCAACGTAGGTCTTTCCACTTCCGGGCGGCCCCTGCACGGCGAGGTAGGAGCGGTCCAAGAGCCTCACTGCGGCCTCGATCGTCTGCGGCAGCGCGGAGACGTCCGCTGCCGAGGGCAGGCGCTCGTCCCCGACGGTCCGGGGCGGGAGGCGGCGCAGGAGATCCACGGCAGGCTGCTCGAGCATCTCGGGCAGGGCTTCCGCGGCCCGCACAGCGAGCTCGCGTTGGGCTTCCTCGATCGACTTCGACCCTGGTGGCTGGTCCTCGGTCAGAGCGACGGGAAGCTGCCAGTACGGCTCCATGCCCGTTCGCGTCTTCTCGACGATCTCCAGCACTTCGTCCACGCCCTCTGAGCCCACGCTGAGCAGCATGGTGTTCCCGAAGCCGTTGCGGCCAAGGCCTTGGGAATCCGTGGGCTTGAGTGGCGAGGGCAGGGGCTGCGCGAATTCCCGGAACCACGTCCGGCTCGTCCTGAAATCGGAGCCAGGAGCAATCTGCCCGCGCAGCCTGAGGGTGCGGGCAAACGTCTTCTTGTCCGGCTCCCAGTCTTTGAGGACCTCCGCCTCGCGCACCACGAACGCGTCTCGAACCCCTTCGAGTTCGGTGACGGGGCGTTCCAGACGGTCGAAGTGCGCCCACCAGTACGACTTCCGTTCCCGCGGGTAATACCGCACAGCCGCTGCGAGGAGCGCTATTGCGGTATCGTCCGCCACGGCCTGGCCGTTTCGGGTGCCCGCCTCGGTGCCGTCGCTGCCGCGCCGCTCGAGGTACGCGAGGAGTGGTGCCTCGGCGGGCTCGGGCTCGTCGACGTTCGACGGCGGTGCCTCCTCGCGCTGCACGGCCTCGGCGCCGGGACGGAGGGCCCCGACGTCCCTCAGCCAGCGATCGAGCCGAAGGGTCGAGACGCAGTCGTCCTCGTTGTACTCGAGGATCAGCTTGAGCAGTCGCTCCGCCTCGGCCTGATCGCCATCGTTCCTCGCGGTGGTGAACGCGGCATAGATCTCCACGGATCCCGCCGCGCTCTGGAGCTCAGCCGTCCGGAGGTCAGCGCCCATGTACAGGGGCTCGAGCTTCTTGATCGAGTAGGACCGCTCCGAGATGCGGATGCTGTGGCGGACTGTTTCGTAGAGGTCCACGAGCAGCCCCTCGCGCAGCCACGTGTCGATCACGCCCTCGGCAGCTGCATGGCGTTGGGACAAACGTCGCAGCGCCGTCTTCTCGTAAGAGGCGTAGTGGTAGACGTGCATGCGAGGGTGACGCGCCCGCCGTTCTTCGATGTACGCGACGAAGTCGAGGAAGGCCTGCTTCTCCTCAGCGAGGGTGTGGGCGAGGAACGGTCGGAACAGGGGAGCCGCACCTTCCGCGGGAGGCTCGAGCACGCCGAAGAGGTACTCGATGCCCCAAAGTCCGGTCGCGGCGTCCTGCCACAGCGGATCCCCCTCGAAGTCGAAGTACACATCCCCGGGATCGGACGCCGGGAGAGCCGCGATCGTGTGCTCCGGAAGGACCTTGAAGCGGACCTCGTGTGCGGGTTCGTCCCCGTGCTCGGGAGCGAGCGCGCCGCCGTCGCCAGCCTCCAGCCCCAACTGGAAGCGCGCCTGGTCGCGCAGCCGGAACAGGGTTGCATCCCCGACAGGTTCGGGCAGTGCCGCGAGCTCTTCGATGGTCCGGACGCCGGCCTCGCGCAGCTTCTTCCGCCGCGCCAGATTCATTCCCGCGACGAGCAGCACGTCCCGGTGCTCGCGCACCTGCACGGCGCAGTATTCGCAGCGGCCGCACGCCGCGATCCCCGGCGTATCCCACCGCGCGGCCGTGCCCAGGGCGAGGTGATCTGCTGTGAGCTGGGTGACCCTCCGCCGTCGTTCTCGATAGGCAGGAAGCAGGTCTGGCAGGCTGAAGGAAACCTCCTCCTTCGTGCCGAGGATCAGGCTCACGCGGTCGGACGGGAGGAACCCGGCCTTCTCCAGCTGCTCCCCGTAGGCGGCGAGTTGGAGCAGTGCCTCGACCTTCGCATGGCGGGCGAGCTTCGTATCGAACACCTGATACCGGCCGTCCGGCTGGCGGACCAGGAAGTCGGAGCGACCGTGAAAGTGGCCGTCGAAGAAGCCGGCCTGATAGACGACATCGGCCCCGCTGCGCATTGCGTCCAGCGATTCCTCGTGTTTCGCCTCCAGAACGCCGCGCTCCATGGACTCCGCCTCGGAGATCTCGGCGACTCCTCTCTGGCGTCCCGGAGTCCACGGCCCGTACAGGGCGCGGAACTCGTCGAGGACCCTCAGCTCATGCCGGTCCCCGAGGCGTGCGGCGCGCTCGCGCATGGGGTCGTCGATGGTGAGCTTCGGCGCCAGGCCGAGCTTTTCGTCGAGCTGCCGGAGCAGCGCGAACTCGCACTTGGCCGCGGTGACGACGTCCGAAGCGGAGAAGACCAGCTGGCTCTGGCTGCCGAGGAAGAACATGACACCATCTCACCACCGGCCACCGACATTTCTGGGACACAGGAGGATGGGGAGCGTCGCTATCGGTATCAACTCGTTGCGTCGGCTTAATATGCTGGAAACCCAGACCGTAGAGTCTAGGAAGGCCGACTGTGCGTCACAATGGTTCGTCACAGTTGGTCACCTTGCGCCCAACCCGGCAGAAACCGGCAAGCATAGGGAGGCAAGGGTGATCCACGTAACGAGAGGGGATGGGATGGCGAAGAACGCCTCCGACAAGTTGGAAGCCCGACTCAAGGCAGTGCTCGAGGGCCTGGCCGAGGCCCGATGGGCGGGTGAATCTCCCAATGCCGGTGCCGTTCTTGCTCACGCGGTGAACCTCGTCCCGTTCGACGAGAAAGAGGCGGAGCTGCTCTCGGGCGGCATTCCGCGGGGCCACAAGGCGCTCACCACAGCCACGGCGAAGCTGGTGAAGGCCGGCTGGATGGTCAAGGGCCGCTCGGGCTGGTCGATCACGGACGACGGGCTGCGGGCACTGGTGGCCTTCCCGACCGTGGACTCGCTGGCTCAGGCGCTCACAGACGGCACCCCGATTCCCGCCGGCGTCGCGGTCCCGACCGAGTCTCCGGTCAAGAAGCCCACCAAGAAGAAGGCCGTGGCGAAGGCGGCCAAGCGCGCCGCCGCGGAGAAGGAGCCGACGGCAGTCGAGGCTGCCGAGCTCCTCGCCGAGGCAGCGGAGGCGAGCGTCGTGGAGGAAGCCTCCTCCAACGGTGTCGTCCAACCGGAAACCGTGGCGATCGCCGGTGATTTCGCGTCCCACCTCGGTGCCGACGTCGACTGGGAGCCGGGCCTCGACGAGGTGCAGATGGCGCTCAACCCGGAAAGCAAGCGTTGGACGCGAACGGTCAACCTGCCCGCCGGCACGTACACGTTCAAGATCGCCATCAACCGTTCGTGGGACGAGAACTACGGCGCATTCGGCTTCCCGAACGGCGCGAACCACGAGCTGACGCACGACGGCGGTCCCGTCACCATCGAGTACGACCACCGCACCAAGGACGTCGCCTTCTCCTGAAGGTTGTCCACATAGCGCCGCGTTGAGGGGCGCGCACAGCAGCGTTCCCATAGGGTGAATGAGTCAGATCGTCACCTTTGGGGGGAGAGTCCATGCTGCTGCGCGCGCCCCGCGCCATTGGGTTGGCGCTCGCCGCCGTCGTCCTTCTGGTCCTCTCATGGCTCGTTGGGCTCGTAGACCCTCCCGGACTCGCCTCACCGGCGCCCTGGGCAGGCTCCCAGATCGGAAGCGTGCCGGCCGATCGGCTCGCGGCGGCGAAGACCGCTCTGGCGTCGATTCAGGTTCAAGGGCGAGCGCCCAAGACGGGCTACGCGCGTGAGAGGTTCGGGGAGGCCTGGGACGACGTCGACAGGAACGGCTGCGATACGCGCAACGATGTCCTGGCGCGCGATCTCAAGGCCGTCGTCTTCGCCAGGGCCTCCGTGCACTGCATCGTGGCGTCGGGCGAGCTCGACGACCCTTACACCGCGAAGCACATCTCGTTCGTCCGGGGGCAGCGTTCCGCCGAGGTGCAGATCGACCACCTCGTGCCGCTCTCGGATGCATGGCAGAAGGGCGCCCAGCAGTGGACTGCGGACCAGCGGCGGAAGTTCGCCAATGATCCCGCCAATCTCCTGGCCGTCGACGGTCCCGCCAATCAGGAGAAGGGCGACGGGGACGTGGCCACCTGGCTTCCGCCCCAGAATTCGTTCCGCTGCGAGTACACGGTTCGGGTCGTCGAGATCAAGGGCCGGTACGGGCTCTGGATGACGGACGCCGAACACGGCAAAGCCGAGCAACTGCTCGGCCAGTGCCGTACGACGTAGGCCTCACCCCAAATCTCCCGGCCCAGGATTGGCTCAGCCGAGGTAGGGCTTCACCGCGGCGATGAGCTGGTCCCGGACCTCGACCGAGGACAGCGAGAGGTCAACCGTCGCCGCCCCCAGTCGGTGTCCTGCTGTGACGAACGATTCGGCCAGGGACGTCCCGACTGCAGGGTAGAGGAGAAGCCCGCCGGCGGAGGCGCCGAGCGGATCCGAGGATTCCTGAGCGCGCACGTAGGCGTAGAGCTGGTAGAGGTGCCCGCTGCGGAGCGTTTCCTTGGCGAAGCGTCCTGAGGAGAGCGCCGAGGTGAACTTCGTGTCGATGATCAGCCGATGTCCTCCGGGGACGTCGTCGATCCACACGTCGGTCATCATGTGGGGGAGGACAGCGGCAAGGCCCAGAGTCGTCTCGCTTGCCTTCCAATCGACTTTGCGCCCCCTCTGCACGGTCCAGCCCCGCGCGGTTCCGTGGGCCGTGTAGAACCCGCCGATGGCGCGCTCGAACAAGTGGCGGAACTGACGTTCGGAGAGGTCGCCGCGGCCATGCCCGGGCGTCATGTAGCCCGAAGGGAGCGCGAGCTCGAGGGCCAGCTTGGCCGCGAGCAGGATGGATCGGTCCTGTGCGTCGTTGCGGGTCAGGCGGACGTTTGCGTCGCGCTCGCCCGCGCGCCGATTCAGCAGGCCGACGCCGAGGCTCGCCAGCCGCTGCGACTGGGCGCGGCAGCGCCGGGACAGCTCTTCCTCGCTGCAGAGCGGGGCCACCGATTCGAGGGCGGTGCGGATCATCCGATTGCGCGGGGTGTCCACGGTGAGCTCATCGAACCGACAGGCAACGAGACCGCGCGAGAGCAGCTGATGCGACTCCGTCCGGAGAGTGTCGATGCCCCCGCGTACGCGGCTGAGGTCTCGGGAGGTCCTGGCGAACGACGGCGTGAGCGGTCGCCTCAGACGGTCCTCGGTGCTCGCCGCGAGAAGCTCCGCGAGGAGCTCGGGGAGCTTCTCGGGGTAGTCCTCCATGCCGTCGAACGCCTCAGGCCCGGATTGGTAGAGCTCCGAGGCGTACAGGAGCAGGAGCCACACGTTGCGGAGGGGGATTTCAACCCCGCCGGCGACGACGACGCCGTCGCCTCCCGCCGTCGTCGTCCATGATGCGGCCCCGTCAGGGGGATTCACCCGAGCCCTTCCAGGAGCGCCTCGGTTGCGGCGACCGCCTTGGCGGCGTCATCGAACCAGTACTCCTCGAGCGTGGGCACAATCTCGGTGTCGACGACGGCACGGAACCAGTCCGGGAAGGACGCGACGCGTTCCTCGGCGGGTGGGGTAACGAAGCTGTGGCCGAGCCGGAACTCGCCGCCCAGAGCTGGATCTTCGGCGATCCGCTCGTTGAGCGCCTCGAAGCGGCTGCGGACAAGCTCGAGGTCCTCGGCACCCACGTTGTGCCGGTTGGCCATCCACTCCTGCCACAGGTCGTTCACGTTGGGCTCCAGCGAGACGAACGCGAAGCGCCGCCGGAACGCGAGGTCCATGATCGCGAGCGAACGGTCGGCCAGGTTCATGGTGCCGATGATGTAGAGGTTGCTCGGCACGTGGACCGACTCCGACCCTGAACGCGGGTACGCGAGCTGAAGCGATTCGCGCGGGGAACGCTTCCCCGCCTCGATGAGCGTCAGGAGCTCGCCGAAGACCTGAACAGGGTTCCCGCGGTTGATCTCCTCGATCAGCATCACGTGCGGCGTGTCCGGATTCGCGTTCGCCCGTTCGACCATCTCGAGGAACGGCCCGTCCACGAGGGTGAGCTTGCCGTCCGAGCCCGGACGCCAGCCGCGGACGAAGTCCTCGTAGCTCGAGTTCGGGTGGAACTGGGTCGCCCGCAGCGCCGACTTGTTGTCCCGGGTGCCGATCAGCGCATAGGCGAGTCGACGGGCAAGCCAGGTTTTGCCCGTCCCCGGAGGGCCTTGGAGGATGAGATTCTTCTTGGACCGCCAGCGCGCCAGGTAGCCGTTGAGCGCCGCCTCGGGAATGAAGCAGCCGTCGGTCACAATGTCGCGGACCGTATAGCTCGCTTGGGGCGAAACGGGCGTCGGATCGTCATCGTCCTCGACCTCGGGAGCCTCGTCCTTCTCGGCGTGGGCTCCGCGGCCATCCCGCTCAAGGTAGGCGGTCCACGACAGCTCCGGGAACGAGTGCACCGCGAACTGCGGGTCCTCGAACTTGGAGGCGAGGGTGTCCAGGAGCTGCACGTACGCGAGGCCGTCGGCGGCGAAGAAGTCCTGGTCCAGCATGAGCTCGGTCTTGAGGTACTGCCGGGAGTGACCGTCGAGGGGCACGAAGTTCCAGGGCCGGATCCAGAACAGGCCCATCGTGAGCTTGGTGCCCACCCGGTAGATGTCCCGCGCACGGCTGTAGGCCGCCGCGAACCGGAGGCGTTCCTGGTCCTCGCTCGAATCGGCGGCGGCGAGCGCGGCCTCGAACACATCCCAGAGGCTGTCGACGTCGTCCTTGTGACGCGTGGCCGCCGTCGGGAAGAACCACGAATTCTGGCTGTTCAGCAGGGGAATGCCGTCGAAGCTCGTGGGCGCGGGGGTCTGGACCCCGAGCAGCTCGGCCCATCCGGCAGCGATCTCGGTTCTCTGGGTCGGCGTCGCGCTCCGATTGAACGTCCCCATGACCGTGAACGGGCAAATGTCCCGAAGCGGCACGGGATTGTCGCGCCGATCCCGGTCCACGAGGAAGCCGAGTTCCTCATGCCGGGCCTGGAGCTCGCGGAGGTGGGCGAGCAGCTCAGGCCGCCTGTCCCGGTAGGCGAGCAGTGCCGTCGCCATTTCTTCGTAGAACGCCGTCCACTCGAAGCGCTGCTCCGGCTTCGGGTCGGCATCGGCAAAGCGCTTGGCCCAGGCCGGGTCGTTCCGGAACCGGTCCACGTCCTGCTTCTCGTCCCAGAACGCGAAGCGGATGAGGGCCTCCCGCATCCAGTGGCTCGGCGTCACGCGCCAGATGGTGTGGCGGCCCGTGTAGAAGTACCATTCCCGCGGCTTCTTGAGGCGCTTCCAGTCGACCGCAACTTGACGGCCATCGCCGGGGTTGGCCGTCACCGTGCCGATCGCCTTGATCCCCATGACGGACACCGCGTGCCCGCGCGGGTCGAACGGAAGGTCCTTCTTCCGGACGTAGGTGGACTTGATGGCGATGCGGTCGCCGACCTTCATGGACTTGACGCTATCGAGGTACCGGTCTTCGAAACCGTTTTCCCAGATCCCCTCGGCGATGAACCGGTCCGTCTGATCCTGGGGTTCTCGGTCCGAGTAGTACGACCCGACGAACCAATACTGGCCCTCGGGAACGCTTGCGTCCGCCATGATTCCTGCTCTCTGTGCCCGTGCGGGGGTGTGGGCACCCCAGAATTAGATCACGGCAAGATGACGTAGCGACTAACGGCTGGGGAGTCCAGCCGAAGGGCACGCAGCACCGTTCAGAGCATCACTTGTGCGCCGACTTGGCCTCGATTTCGGCGAGACGGAGCTGGACGATGCGGCGGACCAGCTCGTCCGACAACGGGTGCTCCGCCGAGAATCGAAGGGTCCCCTTGGCCCAGTCGAAGCCCTCGAGCTCGGCCGCCAGCTGGGTCAGGACCTTGCCGCTGAAGGGGTAGACGGCGAGGTGCTTCTTGGTCTCGAGGGCACTCAAGAGCCCCTTGCCATCGACCAGCAGCGCAGGCATGGCGTAGCTCGTCCCCTCGACAGCCTCCGGGGCCACTTCGCGCGCGACCGTCACCACACGCTCGAGAACTTCTCGATTCGGCCCGGAGAGGCTATCCAGATACTCGGCGACCGTTCCCATGCCGCACATCATCCCACCGGAAGTCCGGGAAATCAGCCGAAGACCTTGCCGGGATTGAGGATGTTCGCGGGGTCGAAGACGGCCTTGATCTGTCGCTGAAGCTCGTACTGGTCGGGTCCGAGCTCGTCCGCGAGCCACCGCCGCTTGAGCAGGCCGATGCCGTGCTCCCCGGTGAGCGTTCCGCCGAGGGCGAGCGCTTGTGAGAAGAGGTCGCCCGCCGCCTCCCACACAGCTTGGGGGACCTCGTCGCCCTCGAAGACGAACGTGGGGTGAAGGTTGCCGTCGCCCGCGTGGCAAGCGGTGGGGATGATGAGTCCGTAACGCTCCTCGGTTTCCCTCACGAACGCGAAGGCTTCGCTCAGGCGGTTGCGGGGCACCGCGATGTCTTCGACCAGGACGGTCCCCAGAGTCTCGATGGCGGGCAGGGCTTTGCGGCGGAGATCGAGGAGGCGCTCCGACTCGACCGGGTCCATGGTGGTTTCGGGGCTGCCGCCGCCCGCACGAAGGAGGTCCGCAACGCGTTGAGCCGTCTCGATGGCGCCCTGGCCGTCGCATTGGACGAGGAGGTATGCCGAGCCGCGGCCTATCAGGTCTTCTCCCGTGAAGCGGCTGACGCACTCCAGCGTGCGGCGGTCCATGAGCTCCATGATGGCGGGAACGAAGCCCGCTCTGGTCACCGCGAGTGCTGCATCAGCGGCGGCTTCGACGGACTCGAAGAACGCGCCGATGGTCACCGTGTCGCCGACGACGACGGGCTGCAGCTTGAGCGTGCATTCGACGACGATACCGAGTGTGCCCTCGGACCCGATCATGAGGGCGCAGAGGTCGTACCCGGTGACGCCCTTGACGGTGCGATGCCCTACAGAGATCAGGCGGCCATCCGCCAGGACCACCTTGAGCGCCAGGACGGCCTCGCGGGTCACCCCGTACTTCGCACACAGGAGCCCGCCGGCGTTCATGGCGATGTTGCCCCCGACCGTCGAGATGTCCTTGCTGGACGGATCCGGCGCCCACCACAGTCCATAGGGGGCAAGTGCCCGGTTGAGGTCCCCGTTGAGGATGCCGGGCTGGACCACGGCGAGGCGGTTCTCCGGCGAGACCTCCAGGATCTGGTCCATGTCCCGTGTCGACAGGACGATCTCGCCCGGCCCCGCGACCGCCCCGCCCGCCAGCCCAGTGCCAGCGCCTCGCGTCACGATGGCCGTTCCCGTCGAGGAGGCGATGCGGCACGCCGCCTGGACATCCTCGATGCTGCGGGGGTGAACTACGGCGAGCGGCAGTCCCACGGCGCGGTGGCCCGAGCGGTCGTACGTGTAAGGCTCGAGATGCTCGGGGTCGGTCTCGACGAGCCCCGGCAGCGCCGCGACCAGATCCTCAATGACCTGCGCGGAACCCACGACGGTCAATGCCGCACCCGGTAATGGAGGTGCGCGAAACCGCTCCCGAACTGGCCGACGTGAAGCAGCTCAAGGTCCACCCTGAAGTCGGGAAGCGCCGCCGTGCCGCCGCCCACTGCCACCGGGGCAGGGAACAGGTGGACGTCGTCGACCAGGCCCGCCGCGAAGGCCGCGGCGGCCAGACCGGCCCCGCCGATCTCGATGTCCGCGCTCGCCGACTCCTTGAGCTCACGCACGGCCGCGGGGTCGAACTTGCGCTCGATGCGAGTGCGCGCAGTCGTCGTTTCCTCCAAGGTTCCGGAGAAGACGACCTTGTCCGCCTTCCGCCACAGCTGCGAGAAGTCCTGCACAGCAGGGGTGCCGCCTTCGGCGAAGCCCGGGTCGTCCCAGACCTGCATGACCTCGAACATCCGCCGGCCGTAGAGGTACGTGCCTGCCGGGCGCACCAAGTCGTTCACGAACTGGTGCAGTTCCTCGTCCGGGACCGCCCAGCCGAATTGCGCGTCGCGATCAGCGATGTAGCCGTCCACGGACGTGATCGCGGTGTAGATGAGCTTGGCCAACGGCCCTCCTTCCAGAGTGATGGGGTCAGAGTGAAGCAAGCGCCTCGGCGATGGGCGTCTCGCCCTGGTTGAAGCCGACGAACTTCCCGATCGTGTTGGGAGCCTTCAGGACCTCCGCCACCACGGCGGCCACATCGTCGCGGCTCACCTTCCCGCTCCGAGAATGGTCCGCGAGCTCGATGCGTCCTGTCCCCGGTTCCAGAGTGAGCGCGCTCGGAGCGACGATCGTCCAGTCCAGCGACGTCCCGCGCAGATACTCGTCTGCGGCCGCCTTGGCCTCTGCATAGGTGAAGAACGAGTTGTTGGGGGAGATGCCGTGGTCCAGGCGGGAGCCGAGATACGACACCATCACGTAGCGCCCGACGCCGGCCTGCGCCGCTGCATCCATCGAGCGGATCGCAGCGTCTCGGTCCACTGCATACGTCCGCGCCGGATTGCCGCCCCCGGCACCGGCCGACCACACCACGGCGTCGTGACCTTCGAACAGCTGGGCAAGCCTCTGCGTGTCGAGCTGCTCGACGTCGGCAACGACGGGATGAGCCGCGGCTGTCGTGACATCCTTGGTGTGCTCTCTGTTCCGGATGATGGCGCTTACCGCGTCTCCCCGCTGGGCAAGCAGGGGCTCGAGTCGAAGGGCCACCTTTCCGTGCCCTCCGACGATGGCAATCCGTGCCATAAGTGCGCTCCCTCCGTGCCCTTCCGGTTGATCACCGGCCCACGAGTCACGCTAGCCAGCGTTCCCGTCCACTTCTAGAGGTCCGAGAGCCGTGTCTCGCGCAACGCGCCGCGGTCCCGACCGATTGGGAACAAACAATCGGACGGGAGCGCGTCAACGTCGCTAGGCCTCGACTCGAGCCTGCTCCCACTCGTCCAGGAGCTCGGGCAGCCGGCTCATGAGGAAGCGGTAGAAGCTCGCCATCTCGTTGACCCGGGCCCGCGCCCCCGAATCCTCGGGGAGGGCGGCCGCCGTGGCGTCGGCCAGGTCCGCGAGGCGCTCGTAGACGGGGTTCTGGCGGAGCGAGGCCACGTACCACGCGTTGTCGGGGAGCGCGTAGCGGTCTCGTCGGCTGCCCGGCTGCGAGACGCGGTGCACGAACCCGACGGTCTGCAGGTACCGCACCGCGCCCGAGACGGCTGCCGGGCTCGCGCCGAGCACCTCGCCGAGCTGGGCGGCGGTGAGCCAGCCTTCCTCCGAGACGACCAGCGCCATGAGCGCGCGGGCTGGCATCTTGGGGAACCCGGCAGCCGCGAGGACGGCGGCCGAGGTCTCGGCGGGGGCCGGCATCGCCTCGCTCACGCGTTCCCCACCTCCCTCCGCGGCACCGCCGCGAGCGTGAGTGCTGCGAGCGCGGCGGCAATCCCGAGCATCCAGAAGCCGCCGCTCCAGTCCGTGCCCCCGCCTGTGACGACGGGCGTGTGGGTGAACGGCGAGAGGTCAACGATCTTCCGGTCGAGGCCGAGCATCCCCCCGTAGATCCCGAGCACCACGCCGACTCCCAGCAACGCCCAGCCCAACGGGATCGTGGCCCGCGGCCAGATGACGAAGACCACGGCCGGGAGCGCCAAGTAGATGAGGGCGGCCGGAAGCTGCGCGAGCGCCGTGGCCCAGACATCCCCGACGGCGCTCGAAGTGTCGCCCGAGGCCACCAGCGACAGCCACGCGCCCAGCGCCGTGAACGCCATGACAAGCACTACCGAAACGGCGCCCAGGCCCATGAAGCTCCCGATCCAGCGGACGCGGCCCAACGGTTCGGAGAGGACCAGCTCTGCCGTCCCGGCTGCCTCCTCCTGCCGAAGCCGCAGGACGGCTTGGACGCCGCACGCCGCGGCGAGCACGCCGCCGACCTCGAAGAGTGCCGCGATGAGGAGCTGCGTCATCGAGGTGCCCTGCGCCTGGACCATCTGGCGGAGGGCGGCGGTGACTGAGGCATTGTTCGTGAACGTGGACTGGATTGCCGAGCCGAGTGAGCCTGTGATGAGGCCCGTCGCGAACCCGCCCGCGCACCAGCCGATGATCGCCCCTTCCTGAAGCCGGAGCGCGAGGGCGAACGGACCGCGGAGCCACGACCGGGCGTCTGCGCGCCCCGAGCGCCCAGCGAGTACGCTGGCGCCGACGTCCCGACGCGCCATGATGAGGACGACGACGGCCACGCACGCCGCCGCGAGCCCCATCGCGAGCAGGAGCGGCCAGAGGCGGTCGCCGGTGAAGGCGAAGGTCTGCTGCCCCCAGCCAATAGGCGAGAACCAGCTGGGCCACGCGGCGGTCATGGTCATGCCGTCAGGACTCACGTGCCCGGTGGCGTCGCCGAAGCCGCGCAGGAGGTAGGCCACCATCAGCAGTGCAGAGGAGATGCCGTTCGCAGCCCGCGACGTGCTGAAGAATTCCGAGGCAAGGAGTCCGACACCGAGGAACGCCAGGCCAACGGCGCCCGTCGCCAGGCCTGCCACGACCGAGCCCGCCGGGTTGAGGCCGCCGCCCATGAACCCGAGCGCCACAGCAGCCGAGAGGACGATGTTGGCGACCAGACCGTGCAGCACTGTCGCGCTGAGGGGTGCCCACCGGCCGGCTGCGGTGGCGGTCACGAGCTCCGCCCGGCCCGACTCCTCCTCCGCCCTGGTGTGCCGCACCGCCATGAACGTGTTCATGAACCCTGCGAGCAGCGCGAGGAATGCGTAGATCTCGAAGAACGTGAAGGCGTCCTGCGCGGGCCCGCGGGCTAGGCCGCGCAGCACGAGGATCGCGGGCGTGGCCGTTGCGAGCTGCAGAACCTGCGCGCGCGAGGCCTCGTCGCCGAACGTCTTCGTGATGGCCTCCACAGCGAACCACGCGAGCACGGCTATCGAGAGGACCCAGCTGAGCAGCTGCCAGCGATCCCGCCGCAGCCGCTGGCGGTACAAGATCCAGACCGTGGTCATCTCAGGCTCCCGTCTTGGCCACGGTGCGATGACGACGGCGGTGCGGGGCGCCGTCGTGCGTCGGCTCACCGGGCGCTGGGGCGACTTGATCGCCATAGTGCCGCAGGAACAGTTCCTCGAGCGACGGCGGCGCGACCAGGAGGCCTTTGACGCCGAGGCTGCCGAGGAGGGGGAGGACCTCGTGCACGCGGTCGGAGTCTGCGCCGAACTTGATCCTGCCTTCGGTGACGGTGAGGTCGTGGACCTGGTCCAGAGCGGCGAGGGCGCTCGTGTCCACGCTGTCTTGGGCAAACGAGATCTCCGTGCGGGTGAGGTGGCGCAGGGAGTCGAGCGTGCCGCCGTCGACGATCCTGCCCGACCGGATGATGCTCACGCGGTCGGCAAGCTGCTCGACCTCGGAGAGGATGTGGCTCGAGAGGAGCACCGTGGCGCCATCCTCCCGTGAGAGGCGGTGAATTTCGCGGGTGAATACCGCCTCCATCAAAGGGTCGAGGCCGCTCGTCGGCTCGTCCAGGAGGTACAGCTCGGCGGGCGTGACGAGGGCAGCGATGAGCGCAACCTTCTGGCGGTTGCCCTTTGAATAGGCCCGGCCCTTTTTCGTCGGGTCGAAATCGAAGAGTTCGCACAGGTGCTGCTTGCGTTGGCGATATGCCCCGTTGACGTCGCCGCCGCGGAGCCGCGAAATGAGGTCTATCGCTTCGCCGCCGGAGAGATTGGGCCAAATGCTGACATCGCCGGGGACGCTCGCCACACGGCGATGGAGTTCGACGGCGTCCGCCCAGGGGTCCTTCCCGAGGACGCTTGCGCCGCCGGAGGACGCGCGCGCGAGTCCGAGGAGGATGCGCAGCGTCGTGGACTTTCCCGCGCCGTTCGGGCCGAGGAAGCCGTGGATCTCGCCTTGACGGACCTCGAGATCGAGGCCGTCGAGTGCTTTGACCTGACCGAAGCTCTTGTGCAGATCGGTCGTCTGGATGACGGTACCCATAGCGATCAGTGTGCGCTTGTTTCAGAAATTTGTGAAGGTTCCGAAGACCGTTGCAGAGCGACCGCAGGGGAGTTGTGGACAGCTTTCGACAAAACCGTCATTGAACCGAGAGTGTCAGACATGTATTCACAAGCGCAGAGACAAGTTATGTTCCTGACATTGCTACTTTTCGGCCTCCGTGAAGAGGCTTGATGGGGGAGGAAAGTTCATGACAATCGGGGATAATGCTGTCATTTTTCGCGCCGCGCTTTCGCTTCTGATTGCTGGCGCCGTCGTGGGAGCAGCGGGCTGCGCTGTTCCTGCATCTTCGAGCAAGGCTCCTGCCGCTGTGGCTGCAACGGCTTCGCCGACTCCCACGCTGAGCTGTCCGTCGCCGGCTCCAACGGTCACGGCGACGGTCAAGGCATCCGCCTCCGCCGATGCCGCTAAGGCTGGGTCCACGGCGCCAGCGAGCACGTCATCGACTCCGTGCCCCACGACCACGAAAACGGTTGTCGTGGCGCTGTATGCCGACGGCGACTCGTGCACTGCGGTGGGAGGTCGCTACACCTTCGGCAGCGTTGATCTGACGTGCATCGACAATTCGGACGGCAAACGCGTCTGGATGACGAAGGCCGCCGCCGACCAGCTGCAGGCCCAGCGTGACGCGGCAGCGGCGGAGGCAAAGCGCCAGGCCGACGCCGCAGCGCAACAAGCGGAAGCGGCGCGACAGGCCGAGGCGGCCCGCGTCGCCCAGCAGCAGGCACAGCAGCAGGCGGCGCAACAGCAGGCAGCCCAGCAGCAAGCGCAGCAACAAGCGCCGCAACAGCAGGCGCCGGCGAGCGTGTACTACGCCAACTGCACCGCGGCTCGGGCCGCCGGTGCTGCGCCCCTGTACGCAGGGCAGCCCGGTTACCGCTCAGGCCTTGACGCCGACCACGACGGCGTTGCGTGCGAACGCTAACGGCGGTTCACTCCTGAGCTATTTCGGCGGCAGCGAGCTCGCGTAGTCGACGCCGACCTGGACCCACCGCTCGAGTTCCTCCTCGGAGGCGATGGCGTCGTCGGCTACGCGCAGCCAGCCGTCCATTTCGCGGCCCCGCATCACTGCGCGTTCCACCCCGGCATGCGAGCACAGCTCGTCGCTCTGCTCGGGGTCGGCGCGCAGCAGCATCCCTCCGTGGCCGCTCGCACTCACGGCCATGTTCCCGCCGACCAGGAAGGCGAGGCCGCCGAACATCTTCTTCTCGGTGAAATCTGTCTTCCCGGTCAGGATGTCGCGAATTCTGGAGGCGAGTTCTTCATCGAAGGCCATGGTCCACATCGTTGCATGGGCACTGGCTTCTTGGCGTGGGAAGTTTGGGCGCGGCTGGCGAGGGGAGGAGCTTCCGTGGGTCGTATCAGAGATTCGGAGGTACGAAATGAGCAGCACCATCACCGTCCTCGGAACCGGGATCATGGGCAGCGGGATGGCCCGGAATCTCATCAAGGCCGGCTTTGACGTGACGGTTTGGAATCGCCACCACGAGAAGGCCGAGCCCCTCGCTGAGGCGGGCGCGACGGTAGCGGACGATGTCACCTCGGCGGTGTCGTCGTCGGACGTGGTCCTCACCATGCTCTTCGACGGCGATGCCGTCGAGGCGGTCATGGAGGAAGCATTGCCAGCGATGCGCAGCGACGCCGTGTGGATTCAGAGCAGCACCGTCGGCTTGGCGGCAGGCGCTCGCCTTACAGAGCGGGCGGGAAAGCACGGCATCGCACTGGTGGACGCGCCCGTGCTGGGGACAAGGCAGCCCGCGGAGCAGGGCGCCTTGACGGTGCTCGCGGCTGGCCCTGACGAGCTGCGCGACAGAGTGACCCCCGTGTTCGACGCCGTCGGCTCGAGGACCATCTGGGTGAGCGACATGCCTGGCGACGGCCAGCGGCTCAAGCTCGTGGCGAATTCCTTCGTGCTCTCGCTCGTCGGCGCCACAGCCCAAGCGATCGATTTGACCCAGCGGCTCGGCCTTGACCCGCAGCTCTTCCTCGACACCATCAAGGGCGGCGCGCTCGACGTGCCCTACGTGCAGCTGAAGGGCAAATCGATGGTGGCCGGCGAGTTCCCGCCGGCCTTCCCGCTAGCGGGCGCAACGAAGGACGGCCATCTCATCCTCGAGGCGATGGAACACGCGGGGGCGCGGCCGGAGATCATGGAGGCTTTGGTCGGCCGTTATCAAGAGGCGGTCGACGGCGACCACGGCACCGAGGACTTGGCCGCCGTCGTCCGGGCTTTCCTCCCGTAAGGATCTAGCGGCGCGCGAGCCGATACGAGTGCTCGCGGAGCCGGCGAGTCCACGGGTAGGTGCCGGCGGTCGGGAGAATGTTGAGCAGCGGGTCGAAGCGCGCCCGCGTGTCCTCGACTCGGCCTTCGGCGTCGAGCTCCGGGACAAGCCGGAGGGATCCGAACTTTCTCCAGGGCCCGAGCGGCCGCGCCCAATAGAGGTCGAGCTGCCAAACCGTGTCAGGCCGGAAGCGGCCCGGAGCCCCGGGATCCGCGCTCGTCGTCCGGGCGCCGAGGATCACCGGGCCGCGGGGGCTGCGGTACGGCATGAGGGAGGTGAACCGAGCGACCCCGGCCGTCGCGTGCGCCGTCAGGGCAAACCTGGCCGGGACGCGCCAGCCGGTGGATGCCAGCAGGACGTCCGCGTCGCCGTCGTCCGTTCGCAGGCGCAAGGCGAGGCCGATGATGTCCGGCCAGGAAATCGGCAGCCCGAGCGAGCGCGAGAGCCGCGCCGATACGGGGGTGGTGCCCGGCGTGTCGAGGAACGCGATCGCAGAGGGCTCACCGCTTCCCAGCCGTTCGAGGGTCCCCGACAGCAGGACGCCTTGGGTGTGGATGGGCCGGCGGGGCCGGAAGGTCTTGAGGACGTCGAAGGCGGCGGCGAACAGCTGTCCGAAGAGGTCGGTCGGATGCGTCACGCTTGCGAGTCTTCCATGCGAGACTGCGCGAGGGAACGATAGGTGCGTCTAAGGAGGATCCTTGCCGGACTCGACCCGAACTATCCGCGGCGCCGTCCTGAACGTCTCGGGAGCCGAGCCGCCGTACGCCACGAGCCGTCCGATTACGATCGACGAGCTCGAGCTCGCCGGCCCGGGCCCGGGCGAACTCCTCGTCCGCATCGAGGCCGCGGGGCTCTGCCACTCGGACCTCTCGGTGGTCAACGGCTCGCGCCCGCGCCCCCTGCCCATGCTGCTGGGTCACGAGGCTGCCGGGATCGTCGAGGAGGTGGGGCCGGACGTCGAGTCGGTGGGCACGGGGCAGAGGGTGGTCATGACCTTCTTGCCGCGCTGCGGCGAGTGCCCCGCATGCCAGACGGATGGGCGCCTGCCGTGTTCGGCGGGCAGCGCTTCGAATGCGGCGGGGACCCTCCTCACCGGGTCGCGTCACCTCAGGCGAGCCACGGACGACGTCGCCCATCACCTCGGCGTGTCCGGCTTTGCCACCTACGCCGTCGTCGACGAGCGGTCCGTCGTACCCGTGGGCGACGACGTCCCGCCTGCTATCGCCGCGCTGCTCGGCTGCGCTGTGCTCACCGGGGGCGGCGCGCTCCTCAACGCCGGGAGGATCACGCCAGAGTCGACGGTCGCCGTCGTCGGCCTCGGGGGAGTGGGCATGGCGGGACTGCTGACGGCGCTCGCGGTGGGAAGTCGCGTCGTGGCGGTGGATGCGCAGGAGTCCAAGCTGGCGACGGCACGCGAGTGGGGCGTGGACGAGGCATGGACTCCGGAGGAGGCAGCGCAGCATGGGGTTGAGGCCGACGTGGTGCTCGAGGCGGTCGGGCACCCGCGGGCCTTCGAGACGGCGTTCGCACTCGTGGGTCTCGGCGGCACCCTGGTGACCGTGGGGCTGCCCGCACCGGGTGCCACCGCCGCCATCGAGCCCCTCCAGCTGACGTCCCGGGCACAGACCATCGTGGGCAGCTACCTCGGTTCGGCCCTGCCCAAGCGAGACATCCCCGTGTTCGAGCAACTCTGGCGGGACGGCCGGCTGCCGCTCGAGCGGCTCGTCTCCCGCGAGATCGTGCTCGAGGAGATCAACGAGGGGATGGATGCGCTGGCCTCGGGGCAGGTGATCCGGCAGGTCGTCAGGTTCGGTGGCGGGGCGAACTGAGACGGCTGCTCCGTAGCCGAGCACAGCGGGACGGCATAGGATCGAAGCCGTTGCCGACGTTTCGAACAGGTGGTCTCAGTGCAGAAGCTCGATCCGCAGGACCTGATTCTTGAGTGCCGTATGGTCTCCGCGGGTGTCCCTGACGAAGCCCCCGAGGATTACCCTCAGCTGTGGGAGGTCAACGTCACCACGGCGATGGTCGACGGCGATCTGGCTGACGGCGATGTCGATGCGCAAGTAGGGCAGGTGGTCGCCTACATCCTGCCGGAACCTGGCCGCGTCGACCTGCTCGAGGCGTTCAGCAAAGAGCTGCAGGACGTGGCCGAGATGCTCGTGCAGAGGCGCCCTGATCTTCTCCAGGCGCTCGAACAGAGTGCCGGCCGTGACGTGATGTTCGTTTCCACTCTGGATATTGCTCCCGAATTCCGTGGGGAACACATTGGGCACGACGTGCTGCGTGCCGTCCTCGGAGCGATCGGCCGTTCCGTTGGGCTGGTGATCCAGCAGGCCAAGCCCCTCCAAGTCGACGGCGAGCCGGCTCCCGGCAGCCCTGAATACGAAGCGGCGAAGACCGCCCTGACAAAGTACGGCTTGGAATTCGGTTTCGAAGTGGCCGACGGCGATTACCTCGCCTATGTCGTTCCTGCCCCGGTCAGCTAAGCGGTGAAGAGGTCTGGATCGGGTTCGATCCAGACCGCCCGGCGCGGGTGAGGACGTCGATGACACGCTTGCTGCTGTGGGCGAGCCGTTCGGACGTGACGCAGACGTAGGGCTCGATGCCCTGCATTTTGGTGAACAGGAAGGTCGCCATCAGCATGACGTCATTCCGCACGCGCTCGAAGAAGTCCGAGCCGAATTTCAGGTCCGCGTCGTATTTGAATGCCGACCCTTCCAAGAGCTGCCCGTAGCCCTCGGGATCCCCGAATAGCTCTCCGAGCGGAGGACGCATTCCTCCGTGGCCGATGAATTTGTTCCGGACTTCCTTCATTCGGTACGCCAAGTCCAGCGTCTCCTCGTCGAGGACCTTGTGCACCCTGAGGCTGTCCTTGACCCGCTTCGAGAAGATGATCTTGTCGACGAGGACATTCTTCGCGGCCCCGGGGTCGAGGGCGCCCGTCCATGCGAGGTGCTTGATGTACAGCTCGATGAGCTTGTAGAACTCGACGATGGCGCTCTCCGGGTCAGCGACGAGGGCCAGGGCGCGCGAAAGTGTGAAGCAAGCCTGAATTTGGTACGGGCCATTGGCCTGCTCGAGCTTGGTGATCACTGCTTCGACGTGCACCGAATAGCGGTG
Source organism: Sinomonas gamaensis (assembly GCF_005876955.1). Taxonomy (GTDB): domain Bacteria; phylum Actinomycetota; class Actinomycetes; order Actinomycetales; family Micrococcaceae; genus Sinomonas; species Sinomonas gamaensis. The sequence continues at coordinate 123,257 of NZ_SSCL01000008.1, read as the reverse complement.
TTCCTGCAATTCTCCGGCGGAGGGGCTTGCGGCGAAATCGCCAAAGCCGGCTTCGCCCTCGAGCAACCCGACCCCCGCGAAGACGCCGCGCACCGCCAGTGCGACCGAGAGCCGCTTCAGCGTCGCCTTCCGGTCCAGCTCCTCTCCGCTGCGCAGATGGTCACCCATCCCGCAATTGTGGAGGATCGGAGGCCCCGGCACCTCTCCTGGGGATGTGCCCGCGCCTTATTGCACATCTCCCGACGCGTCGTTGAGGAGGCGTCCGAGGGCGTCCTGGGTGAGGGGGCTGCCGGGGAAGGCGGCGAGGCGTTTGAGGGGGAAGTTTCCGATGAGGGCGCGGCCTTCGGGGTCGGTGAGCATGGCTGCGAGCTGGTTCCCTGAGGCCGCGGCGTCCTCGAGGATGGCACTGAGTGCTGGGCCGCCGGTGGGGTGGGCGAGCCATTCTTCGAGGGTGGAGCCGGGGCCGAGGGGGAGGGTGAGGTCGTCTCCGTCGAGGCCGACGACGGCGGTCTGGCGGAGGTCGCGGGAGGAGGCCCCGACCTCAACGGTGTACTCCCCGCCCTCCAGGACCCATTTCTCGAGGACGGGGTGCCAGACGGCCAGGTCCTCGCGGGGGATCCGGATCTCGACGGTCTCGGTTTCGCCCGGGTCGAGGTGGACGGCGGCGAAGCCCTTGAGCTCCCGAAGGGGCCGCACGAACGCCGACCCGGGGAGGGAGGTGTAGGCCTGGACGATCTCGTGCCCGGCCCGGTCCCCGGTGTTGGTCACCTCGACGCGGAGGGTGATGCCGCCGCCGTCGTCCGCCGTCGCCAGGAGGTTCGCATAGGAGAAGGCGGTGTAGGAGAGGCCGTGGCCGAAGGGGTAGGCGGGCTCGATGTCGCGGGCGTCGTAGTGCCGGTACCCGACGTAGAGGCCCTCGCCGTAGCGGACGTGGGAGAACTCGCCGGGGAAGTCCAGATACGAGGGGGTGTCCTGCAGGCGTGCCGGGATGGTCTCGGCGAGCCGGCCGGAGGGGTTGGCGAGCCCGAAGAGGACTTCGGCGGTGGCGGGGCCGCCGGCCTGCCCCAGCAGCCAGCCCTCCAGGATGGCCGGGACCCTGTGGTCCCAGCCGGCGGTCTGGACCACGCCGCCGTTGGAGAGGACGACGGCGGTGGACGGGTTCGCCTCCAGCACCGCGTCCAGGAGGGCCCGGTGCGCGGCGGGCAGGTCGATGCCGGTGCGGTCGTAGCCCTCGGACTCCAGCTCGGAGCCGATGAACAGGATGACGGTGTCGGCGGCGCGGGCGGCGTCGACGGCCTCGGCGATGAGCGCGTTGTCGGGGGCGTCTTGGGCGGCGGTGTAGCCGGGGGCGAAGACCACCTCCCCGGACGCGATCTCGGTGATGGCGTCGAGGGCGTTCTCCAGCCTGGTGGGGTTCACCAGAGAGCTGCCCCCGCCCTGATAGCGGGGGGTGCGGGCGTATTCGCCGATGACCGCGACCCGGCCCGCGGCCTGCGGGTCGAGGGGCAGGAAGCTGTTCTCGTTCTTCAGCAGCACGATGCTGCGCCGGGCCGCCTCCAGCGCCAGGGCATGGTGCGCGTCGGCGCCATACGACCCGCCGGCCCGCCGGGCGGCCTCGGTGCGGTCAGCCAGCTCCAGCACCCGCCGGGCCGCGGTGTCCAGCACCGCCTCGTCGAGGGCGCCGTTCTTGACGGCCTCGACGATCTGGGCGTCCGTGGCGCCGCCGCTGGAGGGCATCTCCAGGTCCAGCCCCGCGGCCAGGCCCTTCACCCGGTCGTTGACCGCGCCCCAGTCCGAGACCACCAGGCCGGTGTGGCTCCACTCGGCGCGCAGGACGTCGGTGAGCAGCCAGGGGTCCTCGGAGGCGTAGACGCCGTTGATCCTGTTGTAGGAGCACATCACCGTCCAGGGCTGGGCCTTGGTGACGACCTTCTGGAACCCCCGCAGGTAGATCTCCCGCAGGGGCCGGGGGTCCACGTCGGCGCTGACCCGCACCCGGTCGGCCTCCTGGTTGTTCACCGCGAAGTGCTTCAGCGACGCCCCCACGCCCTTCGACTGGATGCCGGCCACGAGGGCGGTCCCGAGCTCCCCGGTCAGGACGGGGTCCTCGGAGAGGTACTCGAAGTTCCGCCCGCCCAGCGGTGAGCGCTTGATGTTGATCCCGGGCCCCAGCAGCACCGACACCCCGCCCGCACGGGCCTCCTCCCCGAGCGCGGCCCCGATCCGCTGGAGCAGCTCCGGGTCCCAGGTCGAGCCCAGGGCCACCGCGGGCGGGAAGCACGTGGCCGGCACGCTCGCGTTCAGGCCCACATGGTCATCGCCCTCGGCCTGGCGGCGCACCCCGTGCGGCCCGTCCGTGAGCAGCATCCCCGGCACCCCGGCCCCCGGGACCGCCTTCGTGTTCCAGAAGTCGGCCCCCGAAGTCAGGGACGCCTTCTCCTCCAACGACAGGGAAGCGAGCTTATCGGCATGGGAGTCGGGCGAAGCATTCATGGGCCGTCCTTAGCGAGGAATTCTCTGCTTGCGCCGTCATGTTTGCAGGGTGCGCCCACCCTGTAAACCTGACGGCGCAAGCGATGGGGGAGGAACAGAAGTTGTTAGAGCCCGAGGGCTTCCTGGCGCCGGGCCTCGAGGGTGTCGGTGACACGCGCGACGTCGCGGGGGTACGTCACGTACAGGCCGGTGAGCACTACGGCGTTGATGACCATGAGGATCACGAGCGTCCCCAGGAACACGGCCTGGATGCCGAGGCTCGCAGCGAGCGCGCCGGCACCGAGCGAGAAGATGGCCCAGCCGATGGTCTCGAAGATCGCGAGGAAGATCGCGAACGCCTGACCCCGAAGCTCGGGAAGGATGACGGCCGCGACAATGGACCGGTTCACGGACGGGTTGAGCCCTTGGCCGAAGCCCATGAGGCCCCAGAAGATCGCGTAGATGCCGATCCCGTCATAGTGGAACTGCGTCCCGAAGAAGGCGACGGCCGCGAAGAAGAGCTGCGCGCCCTGAATGTAGGCAACTCGTCCGTGGTGCGGCACGGCGCGGTCCAAGAGGGCGAGGAACCACCCGCCGCCCACGGTTCCGGCGAAGTAGGCGAGACCGAACGGGATGAGGACGGTCGCTGCGACGGCGTTGGTGAAGTGCCGCTCGGTGACCAGGAACTGGATGCCGAAGATCGCGATGAGCAGGTGGCCTGAGAGGAGGCGGGAGAGCATCATGATCGCGAACGTGGGCACCTTCATGATCGAGAGCACGGACTTGACCGTGACGCGTGAGAGGTGGCGCTTGCTCTCCGAGAGGTCGGCGAGCTGCCGTTCCGCGGCACCGATGCCCGGGTCCCGGTACAGGGCCGCGACGAGGAAGCCAGCGAGGACGCAGATCCCGCCGATTGTCCACATGCCGTAGCGCCAGCCATTCGAGAGACCGGTGAACAGTGCCAGCACGGGTCCGACAAACGAGCTCACCAGGCTGATGAACCCGTAGAAGTAGCCCACGGCCTTGCCGCGATTGGCGTCGTCGAACGAGTCGGCGAGGATCGCGTTGGCGATCGGGCCGCCGCCCACCATCGCCGCGGACATGAGCCCGTTGAAAATCAGGAGCTGTGTGAAGTCCTGGGCGAAGCCGGCTGCCGCACCGAACAGGCCGCCGGTCAGTGTGATCGCGATGAGGGTGTTGCGCCGGCCGATCTTCCCTGCTAGCCAGGTCCAGGCCGGTCCTGCGGGCACGCCGATGATCTTGCCGAGCGCGGCGAGCAGGCCGAGATGGCTGCTCTGCAGCTTCAGGGCCGCGGCGATCGAGGGGAAGATCGTGGAGGTGAGGCCGGCCTCGGTGTTGTCGACGATGCTCACGCCGGTGAGCACCGCGAGGTTCCGCCAGCGGTGGGGCACGTGGCGGGCTTTCGCCTCGCCTTCGGCGGGAGCGGCTGGCGGCACGTTGGTCTGAAGGTCCATGGTGTGGTCCTGTCTGCGTTGGCAGGGATGTGAGGTTTCGCGGGGTGGGTCAGAGAGCAGCGGGGGTCGGAACGGGGGCGAGTTCTTCAGCGAGGGCGCGGAGCGTCACGAGCGGGATCGGGGTGACGCGGGCCATTTGGTAGAGCGTGAGCTGGGCGGGGATGTTGACCAGCTCGGTGGCCACGAGGTGCGGGAGGTGCCGCTCGAGGACGGTGCGGCGGTCGGGGTCCTGGAGGAGTTCGAGGATCGGGATCTCCAGGACCGAGCCGTCGGCGTGGAAGTGGGCCAGCGGCGGCAGCAGCTCGAGGGCTGCCGAGGCGCGCTCGGCCTGACGGCGCACCAGAAGGTGGTCTTCGGTGGGCGGCGTGTCGAAGGGGAGTCCCAGTCGCGCGAACTGGCTGGCCGGGGCATCCGAGGTGTGCATCAGCTCGGCGAGCAGGCGCACCATGCGGAGTTCGACGTCGTCGTCCTCCAAGGGGTGCTCCTGCTGCGGGTCTGTCTCGAGGTCGAAAAGCAAGGTGCCGTGGGACCACGGGTTCATGAGCGACTTGGTGTGCACCTTCATGGTGCGGAGGCCCTTGGTGAACGTGAACGGTTCGGCGGGCTCCCAGGCCTCGAGCTCCTTGACGGTGAAGCGGGAGCGCATGTGGGTGGGCATGAGGGTGAAGTCCTCGAGCGGGGTGTTCGAGGCGTCGGCGGCCGCGCGCATGTACACGTAGCGTCCGTCGGTGACGTTCACGTGCCCGCCGTGGATACCGAAGAGGGCGGCTTCCCTGACTTTGGTGTCGTCTTCGAGGACGACGGCGAGATCCCGGCCCTGCATGTCGGGCGTCGGCTCGAGCCCGAAGTACTTGAGCATCGTCGGGGCGATGTCGATCGTCTGGGCGAGGGCGCCGCGGCGGGTGTCCCGGCCCCCGGTGCGGGGGTCCCAGAGGAACATCGGCAGGTGGACGAGCTCGTTGAACCACGGCTGGACGGACTTGGCCCACCAGCCGTGCTCGCCGAGGAGGAAGCCGTGGTCGGTGTTGACGAGGAGGAGGGTGTCCTTCCACATGTCGTGCTCGTCCATGGCGTCGAGGACGCGGCCGAGGGACTTGTCGCACATCGAGACCAGCGCGGCGTACTCATAGCGGGCGTGCTCGACCTGCTCCTCGGGCTCGGTCACACGCTGGTAGCCGGGCCAGTCGAACTCGGGACCGCTGTACTCGTGCGGGTACAGCGCCTTGTAGCTGTCGTGGGTGAAGAACGGCTCGTGCGGGTCGAAGAGCTCGATCTGCAGCATCCACTGGTCGGCGGCCTGGTTGGTGTCGATGAAGTGGATTCCGGCGTCGACGGTGAGGGTCTGTGAGTGCTCGGCCTCGGTCGGCATGTAGGAGCGGTTGACGAGGTCCTGGCGTTTCATGCCCGCGCGCCAGTCGCCGCCGCCCTCGACCTGGGGTTGGACGACGCCCTTCCATGGATCGCCCTCCTGGCCGCGGAAGAACTCCCAGGTCGTGTAGCGCGGGTGATAGGTTGCGCCGCCGTCCTCCCAGTAGTGCGGGTGGTCGGAGACCAAGTGCGTGTGGATACCGGCCTGCTTGAGCATCTCCGGCATCGAGTCGTCGAACGGCTCCAGCGGGCCCCAGGAGCGGTGGAGGAAGTTGTAGCGGCCGGTGTGCATCTCGCGCCGGGCGGGCATGCACGGCATCGAGCCCGCGTAGAAGTTCTCGAACGTCACGGCTTTGGACGCGAGCCGTGCGAAGTTCGGCGCGTTCACAAGCGTGTCCGCGTAGGGCGACAGCATGTGACGGTTCAGGCTGTCGAACATCAGGATGATGGCCCGCATGAGGGTCCTTCCGGGGGAGTGGGGTCAGTGGGTCTCGTCTGTGACGAGACTGTCGGGGAGGGCTGTCAGCGAGCGGGAGGAAAGCTTGCCGTCCAGGAGGTCTTTGCGGAGTTCGATGAGCGCGGCGACGTGCGCGTCGATCGCAGCGGCACCCATGAAGTGCAGCCGCTCGCCAATCGATTCCGCGAGTTCGACGTCGAACGGGATGGTCGGCGCCCAATTCTCGCGACGGTCGCGGTAGCGGTACCGGGCGATCTCTGCCTGACGCGTCTCGATCTCGACGTCGAGGAGGCGCAGCACCTGCTCGGCGCTCATGAACCCGGCGAAGCTCAAGCGAGCCCCGAGTTCCGGGTCCTGAAAGCGCGACGGCGGTTGGTACGGCCCCGTGAGCCAGTCGAGGAAGACCGTGGCGCCTTCTTCGGTGACCCGATAGGTCTTCGCGTCCTGTGCACCCGGCCGCGGGTCGACAGTGTGGGTGATCCAGCCCTGCTTCTCCATGGTCGCGAGCGATCGGTAGACCTGGCTCATCTGCGTGTTGGACCGCAGGAAGCGGCCGTGGGTGTCGAGGTACTTCTTGAGGTCGTAACCCGTGCTCGGGTGGGCCGACAGGACGCCCAAGAGAAGGTGTTCCAGCTTCATCGCTCTCTCGCTTCAGTCGCTGCTGTGAGGTGCATCACGAATAGGATGACACAAGTGGAATGCTCGGTCAATGGCACTTGTGGCATGACTCTCGTGGGAGGCTGACGACGGCGCACCACTGACTCGCGGGTCCGCTCACCACTGAGATTCCTGCCTCGGCAGCACTGAGGCGAGCTTCCCCCCCCCGGTTGACTTGAGGGGGCGAGCCGTCGGGGGCGGCTCATCGCTCAAGGAGGGGACCGCTTGATCTGGCTTGATGTCTTCGAGGCTGCAGGGAGCGCGGCGACGGCGGGTGCCCTGTTCTTCATTGCCGCCTCCACGGCGCATGCAAAGAAGGCTGCTATCGCCGCGGAACAGCAGTTGAGCGTCGAAAGAGCCCGGGACGACGAGAGGTGCCGAGAGCGGGCCCGAGCGCAGGCCCATCAGATATCCACGTGGCCGGCCATCAGGCACCTCGGCCGAGGGCAGCAGGAATGGGGCATCGTCATCGCCAACGCTTCCGATGATCCGATCTACGACGTCACGGTCGCTCGGCGGCCTGGCATCGCCCAAGGCGGCTCGGACATCGCCGCGATCCGGGCGAATCTGAAAGTGGTTCCCCCTGGGCTGTATTTCTTGAAGGCGAATTCCAAGCCAGGCGAAATGCCGCGTGCGCTGCCGCGGGTCGATTTAGAGCCGATTTTCAAGAATCTCGACTATTGCGCGGAGCTGACCTTCCGGGACAGCTCCTCTGCAACCTGGCGGCGCTCGCGAAGTGGCGTGCTCACTGCTCTCGACACGGAGATTGGCTCATGACCGAAGGCGATCTTCCCGCTCGGCGCCCGGAGTGTATCGGGTGAAACGGGATGCGAGTCGGTTGCAGGGCTTCTCCACCAAGGTCCACGATGCCCAAGCGAGCGGTAGGGTCAGGACGGCCGCAAGGACAGCACTGAGCTCTGGGCCGGCAATCGGCGTGATCCCTGACACGACCAAGAGCTGCTGAACGGGGAACGCATAGATGTACACGCCATATGAGAGGTCATTGCGGCTTCCCATTCTCAAAGGGAGACGCGCTCCAAGCCACAGAAGCGTGACCGCGAGGAAAATCTGACCCAGCCATTCGGCGATCCCAAGGGTGAAAGTAAGGCAGAGAAGGCCTGCTGAAGCGATCACGATGGGAGGCCGAGTGGAGAGACGATCACGGAGGGCGTAGACGAGCACTCCTGCGGCGAAGAAGGACCAGAGGCGGGAAGCCGGGCCGGCTTGGCTGAGGAATCCGGGGAGCGTGTGCCCGAACCCGCTTGCCACAGCCGCCGAGAGGAGCACGACGGCAGTGAGGGCTGCAAAAGCAATGTGTTTCCGGACCAACGCGAGTGAGAGCACCCCGCCCGCGACAAGGTATGCGCCGAACTCGTGGAAGAGGGTCCAAAGGGATCCATTCCACGAGTTAGCATGCGGTACCCCCGACAGGGTGCTGCCGACGGCAAGTTCTCCCAACCAAAGGAGGAAGTTCTGGCTGACGTAATTCACGCCCTCGAAGAAAGAATAGGGGCTACCAGTGAAGAGCGTCGAAAATGGTGCAAGCACAAAAGCTGTGACGACTAACACGACCCAGAAGGCGGGAAATACTCGGGCAGCCCTACGAATGAGGTAATGCGAAAAGTTGAGGCGGAGCCGCGAGCCTGCGACTAGGAATCCACTAATGGCAAAGAATGAATTTACGGCCCAGGATCCGACCGTCGAGGCCGGCCAAGAAGGGTTCGTCCCACTAATTGGGTAGGTGTGCCAGAAGATGACAGCCACCGCCAACAGAAGGCGAATGGAGTTCAGCGCATTGTCGCGCCCATTGAGTGCGTCCCCCAAAGTGCGATTCACCCGGGGATCGTAACCAGAGGCCGCGGCTACTTAGACGGGCCGCACGCACGGCCGGACACCTCTGTTCTACTGCAGCAAGGTGGGCGTTGCACTCTCCTTGAGTGCAGAGAGTCCCCGAAGGAGGGCGGGAGCCGCGATTCCCAGATCATCTGCGATCACTTTGAGCCGATGCCTCCAGTCCAAGAGTCTTCGGGCTTCGGCGCGATTCAATTCGGCTGACTCGGGGGTCCACGCAGCTACCGCATCTTCCACGCGAGAAAGCCCCTCAGCACGCGTCGTTCCGGACAGATCGAGGGTCGCGCCAGGCCAAAGCAGAACATCTGCGGACGGGGATCGAGGCGCTATTCCGGCGACCACGGCCCCGTGTGCCAGGCTGTCGATCCAGCGCGCGGTGAGGTATTCGCGTTCGGGGTGTGTATATCCAGTGTTGTGCACACGGTTTGAGAAGGCCAGGACGAATTTTGCCTGCGAAAGCGCAAGATCAACATGAATCTGCGATTCCAAGTCCGTTGCTTCGAATGGCGGACGTCCTTCGAACACCAAGCCCCGCCTGGCAGCATCTACGGCAGTGATTTCATCGTCATCCCAGTCCTCTGGCTGGCGTCCGAGGCGCTGGAGATCCACAGTCTTGGACTGTGGCCTCAGGCGCAAGGTGTCCGTTCCCCAGGGCAAGACTCCAACATCGATCCCTGTCACCTCGGACCAGTGGTCGCGGTCGCCTTCATCCGTGACGTAGAGGAAGTCGAAGCGTCCGTGATTCCTTGCAATTCGTGGCACTCGCTCCCACCAGAACGAGTCGATCACCCAAGCAGCCACCGCCTCATACTGCGAGAGCAACGGCGTGATCTCGAGCATCGCGTTGAGGTGCGCGGGGGAGGGGGCGATGACGAGAGCGTGCCGTCCGGTTCTCTTGATCCGTGGCAGCAGCCCCCGAGCCATTAGGGGTCTCGTGTAGCCGGTGTCGGTGTATTCGAGGAGCCGTGCATCGAAGACTTGAGAGGCCAGTCGGGCAAGCCTCGCAACAGGTGCCCATCCCCGCCCGCCCGAGTGCGTGAAAATAACGTCTACCTTGCTCATCGCGTCGCCCTTCCCATCCGTCCGAGTGGAGGACTACCCATTCGGCATTGAATGCGTGGTCGTTGTTTGTGGCAACGATGTGCGTCGTCACCTTCGCGAAGATCCCAGTCCAAACGATGAGTGATCTCCATCCCGTCCATGCTTCAGCCCTTCGCTCCACTGCTGTCGGGGATGTATGAACGTTAGCGACTTGCCCCTGCCCCTGCGAATGTAGATCGCGTTTCTACGAGTCCATTCGGCCCCCGCTCAGTGTTTTCCGGTCGGACCCTGCAAACCACTGAGAAGCCCACGCCACAGCTGTCTCCGTGGGACCGAAGGCTGGAAGTCTGGCGTGAGTACGGTCCGGCTTCTGAGAGGTGAAGGATGGACGGCAATACCCGAACGGAGCCTTTGAGCATGCTCATCCTGCAGCAGTGCTCGATGGTGCTAGTGGCTGCGTCATTGATTCTCAGACCCGACCTTCCGAGCTGGTCTTGGGTCGTCTGGGGAGGAATCGGAGTCTTCGAAGTCCTCTGGCTTTGGTCGCTCATCCCGGGTGTTTGCAGCAGGAAGCCGAAACCATGAAACTCCTCCACCTCCTGCGCGAGTGGCGGGACGCACGAAACGCGACGCTCCCGCGCAGGGTCTACGGCTATGCCTCGGCGCTCTGCCTCCTCGGCCTCCTTGCCTTGACCTCGCTCGCTGGCGTGCCCCTGTGGCTCTTCTGGACGGTTCTGCTCGCAGACCTCGTTCTTGATACAGCCCTGGTGCGCCGATGGATGACCCGAGATCTCGCACGTCAGGCAGCGGAGGAGCAGTAACCTCTGTCCGATGCTGCCGAAGGGCCTTTACTCGCACCTCCGACTGGTCAATACTCCGAAGGGTGCGCCAGCCCCAGCGGCACCTATGGAGCCCGCCCCAGGCGAGGACCGTCGTCGTCCGTCTGCCCTCCAACCAAAGACCAGCACAGCCGAACAGCCGAAGCCTCCCCACATCGGAACTCGAACTCGGGATAGGAGAACACGGAGATGTCTGAGCACGGCAGTGAAAGCGAGAACCCGGTCATCCCGCCGCCGACGGTGAAGGCGAGTAGGCCGAGGACCAACCAGGACTGGTGGCCCAACCAGCTCAACCTGAGGGTTCTGAACCAGCCCTCGCCGAAGGCCAACCCGATGGGGGAGGACTACAACTACGCCGAAGAATTCAAGACCCTCGATCTCGAGGCACTCAAGCGGGACCTCATCGAGGTGATGACGACGTCGCAGCCGTGGTGGCCCGCCGACTACGGCCACTACGGACCGCTGTTCATTCGCATGTCGTGGCACGCCGCCGGGACCTATCGGATCGAGGACGGCCGGGGCGGCGGCGGCAGCGGCGCACAACGCTTCGCGCCGCTCAACAGCTGGCCGGACAACGCGAGTCTCGACAAGGCACGGCGCCTGCTATGGCCGATCAAGCAGAAGTACGGGCGGAAGATCTCGATGGCGGATCTCATCGTCTACGCGGGCAACGTGGCCATGGAGTCGATGGGCTTCAAGACGTTCGGCTTCGGCTTTGGTCGCGAGGACATCTGGGAGCCCGAGGAGATCTTCTGGGGTCCCGAGGACACGTGGTTGGGCGACGAGCGGTACACCGCGCCCGGGGATTTCGAAAGTCCACTCGCGTCGGTGCAGATGGGACTCATCTACGTGAATCCGGAGGGGCCGCAAGGCAATCCGGATCCGCTGGCCGCCGCCCACGACATCCGCGAAACCTTCCGACGGATGGCGATGAACGACGAGGAGACGGTCGCGCTCATTGCCGGCGGGCACACCTTCGGCAAGACCCACGGCGCTGTGAAAGCCGAGAACCTGGGCCCCGAGCCGGAGGCGGCACCCATCGAGCAGATGGGCCTCGGTTGGAAGAACTTCGCCGGCACGGGCAACGGCGAGTACACGCTCACGAGCGGTCTCGAGGGCGCGTGGACCAAGGAGCCGACCAAATGGGACAACGGCTTCTACGAGAACCTGTTCGAGTACGAATGGGAGCTCACGGAGAGCCCAGCCGGCGCCAAGCAGTACAAGCCGACGAACCCCGAGGCCCAGAACACCGTGCCCGACGCCCACGATCCGTCGAAGCGGCACGCGCCGATGATGCTCACCACGGATCTGGCCCTGCGGCAGGATCCGATCTATGGCCCGATTTCTCGGCGCTATTACGAGCATCCGGAAGAACTTGCCGAGGCGTTTGCCAAAGCTTGGTACAAGCTCCTGCATCGCGACATGGGACCCGTCACCCGCTACCTCGGGCCTTGGGTTCCGGAGCCCCAGATCTGGCAGGATCCTGTTCCCGCCGTCGACCATGAGCTGATCGGTGAGCAGGACATTGCCGAGCTCAAGGCGAGACTCCTCGATTCGGGATTGTCGATGTCGCAGCTGGTCTCAACAGCGTGGGCGTCAGCCTCCAGCTTCCGGGGGACCGACAAGCGGGGCGGGGCGAACGGGGCCCGGATCCGGCTCGCGCCGCAGAAGGACTGGGAGGTCAACCAGCCCGCTGAGCTGGCCACGGTGCTCCGGACTCTCGAACAGGTCCAGCAGGACTTCAACGGATCGCTCTCCGATGGGAAGAAAGTCTCGCTCGCGGACGTGATCGTCCTCGGCGGGTGCGCCGCCGTCGAGAAGGCGGCGCAGAACGCCGGGGTCGACGTGAAGGTCCCGTTTGCCCCAGGTCGCACGGACGCTTTGCAGGAGCAGACTGATGTGGAGTCGTTCTCCGTGCTCGAGCCGAAGGCGGACGGCTTCCGCAACTACCTGCGGGCAGGTCAGAAGCTGCCGCCCGAAACGCTGCTGGTGGACCGGGCCTACATGCTGAACCTGACCGCGCCCGAGATGACAGTCTTGGTCGGCGGGATGCGGGCGCTGGGCGGGAACTTCGGGCAGTCGCGGCTGGGGGTGTTGACCGATCGGACCGAGACCCTGACCAACGACTTCTTCGTGAACCTGCTGGACATGGGCACTGAATGGAAGGCATCCGAGTCCGAGGATAACGTCTACGAGGGGCACGACCGGGCTTCGGGAGAACTCAAGTGGACGGCCACCGCGGTCGACCTAGTCTTCGGCGCCAACTCGCAGCTGCGGGCGATCGCCGAGGTCTATGCGTGCGACGACGCGAAGGAGAAGTTCGTCCGCGACTTCGTCAAGGCGTGGGACAAGGTGATGAACCTGGATCGATTCGACCTCGCCTGAGGTCACAGGCAAGGGGCCGCGCCTATCCCTGATAGGCGCGGCCCTCGTCCTAGGAACCTCGTCTTAGGAGAGGCGGAGGAGGGTCTTGATGGCGGCCTTTGCGCGGTCAGTGCCCCGATAGGCCCGTCGGTAGGCGGCAAGGGCCGACCTGGTCGTGGTGAGCTGATCGACGAGCAGATCGAAGTTCTGCCGATACAGTTCCGTGTGCTCGCGGAGAATGAGGTTCTGCGCCTCCACAACCCGGACCGGATTGGGGCTGTGGGTGGCCTGCTGGGGCGACGAGCGATAGTCGAAGAAGACCTCAGGACGTACGACCACCTCGCGCCCCAGCGAGAGCACGCGCATCCAGAATGCCCAGTCTTCCCCCATGCGAAGGCTCTCTGGGTAGCCGCCGACCGTTTCCCAGTCTTCACGGCGGAACATCGCGGTGTTGAGAATGGAGTTCTTCGGAAGCATGGATTGCATTCCGTCAAAGGCGCACGGGATGACCTCGGGCTTGCCCATGACGCGTGTTGCACCAGCGACGATGCCCACGTTCGGCTGGGCATCAAGCACCTCCGCTCCGAGCTTCGCGATGCCTGCGCTCAGGGTGTCGTCGGCGTCCAGAGGCAAGACGTACCGGCCCCTCGCACTCCTGATGCCGGCATTCCTTGCGGCCGAAGGTCCGGCATTGGCTTGGCGCAGCACTCGAACCCGCTCATGGGAGATGCTGTCGATCACTGCGCGTGTGCGTCGCCCGGAACCATCGTCCACGACAAACACTTCAACCGAGGCCCCGCGTTGGGTCACCGCGGACTCGACCGCTTCCCGGAGCGTGTCTCCGCGGTTGTAGCAGGGCACGATGATGGATACGTCGACGGATCGGTCGTGGGCCGCGGCGGTGCCATCGGGAATTCGGGTCACTTGCGAAAGGCTAATTGCCTGCCCTGACCACGCAGGGCCTTCCACGGATTCTGGGCTAGCTGATGAGGTCGCCCTTGAGGCTGCTCTTGGATGCCGGCTTCACCTGATGACCCTTGCCTTCGCCCACCAGATGATCCTTGAGGCCGGTCAGGGAGGGGCCGCCGTAGCCGTACTCGTCCAGGTCCTTGCCGTCACTGAAGACGGTGCGTGCCGGGACATCGGCGTGCACGATCGGCCAGTCGTTCGCGGCCGCGTCGTCACGCATCGCGTGCTGCCGCGCGTAGTCCTTTGAGAGCGTGATCCAGTCGCCGGTGTTGATCTGGCCGAGGCCAGGCGGCAGCGCGCGATAGATCCGCACGAGCGCATCCGGGAACTCGCGGACCTGACGAAGCTGTCGCATCGTCTCAGCATCACACTCTCCGTACCCGTGCTCTTCCGGGTGTTCGTAGGCCTCCTCGCCGAGGTCTGCCGCGAGCTCTGTGATGGGACGTGCAGGCCCCTCGTCCCAAGGGGCATGAGGCGAGCTCCTGTAGTCCATCTCTCAACGGTACCGCCGTCCACCTAGGCTCTGTCTCAATCCGTTTCTGCACCGTGTAGACTGGTTGGAACGCCGTCAGCCCAATCGCTGTCCGGCCGAGGCTCACCGTCGAAGGCCTCCTGCATTCCCGCCGCCGTCTATCTCACAGATCTCCTGTCGTTGTCACAGAGCGGCGTGCGCTGATCACCTCCCGACTTTCGCCCCTGCCGACGCCCACACGTCGGCACCCTGAGCCTCCTCATCCAACTAGCTCCCGCACCCGAACGTTGGGCGCGGAATCCATGGTCTTCAACGGCCAACTCAACAGAAGGAAAAACGACAATGGCCACTGGCACTGTCAAATGGTTCAACTCCGAAAAGGGCTTCGGCTTCATCGAGCCCGACGACGGCGCTCCGGACGTCTTCGCTCACTACAGCGCGATTGCTGCCCAGGGCTTCCGCTCGCTCGACGAGGGCCAGAAGGTCGAGTTCGACTCCGAGCGCGGCCCGAAGGGTCCTCAAGCGGCGAACATCCGCCCGCTCTGATTCACAACCGTGGGGGTGGATCGCGGCCAGCGATCCACCCCCATGGGCCCACATCCCCCCGACTGCGACACTCACCCTGAAGAAGGCACTCTGATCACTACGGTCTCCAGCCCCGCTCTCAATCTCACTCCCGGCCGTCAGGCCTACGCGGGCACGGAGTCGTTCCCTCCGCTGACCAAGGCCTACCTCCAGCTATCCCAGACAGTGCGAGAGGGCGGCCTGCTGCGTCGCACTCCATGGTTCTATGCGCTCATCGGCGGAATCCTCGTGGTCGCGCTCGCCGGCTGCATCACCGGATCACTGCTCATTGGCCACAGCTGGTTCCAGCTCCTGATCGCCGCCGCGCTCGGCATCCTGTTCACTCAGGTCGCCTTCCTGGCTCACGAGGCGGCGCACCGCCAGATCCTGTCTGGGGGACGAGCGAATGATGTTCTTGGCAGAATTCTGGGTGCCGCCGTCGGCATGAGCTACTCGTGGTGGGACTCCAAGCACTCTCGCCATCACGCGAACCCGAACAGGGTAGGCCGCGACCCCGACATCGAGGTCGATACGGTGTCCTTCCTCCAAGAAGACGCAGCGAAGGCCACTGGCATGCGCCGTCTGATCGCGCGTCGCCAAGGATGGTTGTTCTTCCCGCTGCTCACGCTCGAGGGCCTCAACCTGCACTACCTCAGCTTCCGCCACCTGTTTTCACGCGGCCCCGTCAAGGGCCGCTGGGCCGAGCTCGGCCTGCTCGCGGTGCGCTTTGTCGTTGTACTTCTCCCGCTCTTCCTGCTGCTCCCGCCAGGAATTGCGTTCGCGTTTCTCGGCGTCCAACTGGCAGTCTTCGGCCTTTATATGGGGGCGACATTTGCCCCCAACCATAAAGGAATGCCGGTGATCGCTCAGGATGCGAAGCTCGACTTCTTCTCGAAGCAGGTTCGCACGTCGCGCAACATCTCCGGGGGTTGGTGGGCCACGTGGCTCATGGGCGGTTTGAATTACCAGGTTGAGCATCACCTCTTCCCGAGCATGCCGCGCCCTCATCTGGCCAAGGCCAGGAGGATTGTGCGCGAGCAATGCACACGCCTCGCCGTTCCCTACACCGAAACCAGTCTTTGGCGGTCTTACGGCATCGTTATCGCCTACCTCAACAGCGTCGGGCTGGCGGCCCGTGACCCCTTCGAGTGCCCCATTGCCGCCCGATATGGGCGAGCGTAATGTTCGGCAGCCCGCACTTCATCGCGGTGCTGAACATCATTGCCGCCCGGCGGAGCGCTCGGGCGTAGTCTGAGTTTCGAGGAGGCTGGCGATGAATGAATTCGAAGCTTCGCTGATCATTAGGGCCGGGGCCGAACTGCTCTCAATGGAATCTGCAGATCCGCGTTCCGAGGAAGGGTACGCCGCGGTGAAGGGGAACCTTTCCATGGCCTTGGACTCTATTGCGGACGCGCTGGTCAACTTCGAGGCTGGATCAGCCGGGACAAGCCGCTCAGCGGGCTGGGCTCAGGATCTTCGCCGCGTGGCCGACGACCTGGTAGATCGATAGCCGTCGGGGCATCGTCATGAAACGCGCCAAGGCCGCGGTCATCTTTGAGATGGCCGCGGCCTGTCTGCTTTTGGCTGGCTGCGGCAGCGGAGTCGCCTCCGACCAACGGACGACGACGGCGGCAAGCGGTTCGGCGAGCCCGTCGCCCTCGTCGTCCATCACCTCGGGCGTGTATGGCTTCGTCACGGCCGGACCGACGTGTCCCGTGGAGAGGCTGGATCAGCCGTGCCCGCCACGGCCGGTGCCGACCGTTATTGAAGCTCGTGGTGTTGGCGGAGCGGTGGCCTCAACCCAGAGCGACGGGAGCGGTCGATACGAGTTCCATCTCGCGCCGGGGAGCTATGTGATTGTGGTTGGTGGCTCGGCTACTTGGCCGCGCTGCCCCGAGACGCCGGTTTCGCTTATGGCGGGCGTAACGACTCGTGCTGACATCTCCTGCGACACCGGGATTCGCTGACGGCTGCGCTGCGGAGGTCCGCCAGTCTGCACGGAGAAGTAGGGATTGCAAGGCTTCGCATAAGAATCCGCAAGAACAGCGACTGCCGGTGTCACGCGGTCTTAGCGTGGTGATGTCCCGGTTGATGTGCGCCCGACGCGCCCGTGCTACCAAGAACCGAGACGAAGACGTCCAAGAAGCAGGGAGAGCGGTGGCGACGATCGGAGAACCTCATTCTCTTCCAAAGCAGCGTCCAGAGGAAAAGACTCTTCGCGATCAGTTGCGCGGCATCCTGCGCGAGGCCCTCGAAGGGCCGGGTCTGTCAGAGGAGTCGAGGGATCGGCTTCGTCGACTTATTGCTGAACACGTCGACCGTCCAGAGGCAGCGTTTGTCGAGCACCTGCGGTCCCTCCGCGCGGCCGAAAGCGAAGATGAACTTCTTGCCGGCTAACTGCACTGTGTCATTTCAACATCGACCCATCGGAGCTGCGCCGGACATCTCTCGGCATGCTGCTTTCCAGCGCTTCGGTCAGACTGAAGTTCCCGGCCTACGAAGGGACGCTTTCCGATGAAAAAGATGAAACTCCGGTACGCAGGGAGTTGCCGCGAATGCGGGGCTTCTCTGCCCGCCGGGACGGAAGCGGATTACGAGAGCGAAACGAAGGCCGTTCGCTGCCTC
Organism: Sinomonas gamaensis; assembly: GCF_005876955.1. Classification (GTDB taxonomy): domain Bacteria; phylum Actinomycetota; class Actinomycetes; order Actinomycetales; family Micrococcaceae; genus Sinomonas; species Sinomonas gamaensis. Next base: position 106,103 of record NZ_SSCL01000008.1, on the reverse strand, counting down.
GACTGCGGAGATCGCCTGGGGGAACTTGCGGTCCCGGAGGTCGAGTCATCGAACGGACTACCACTCAATGAATCCGGCAGTGCCGGCGCCTCCGCACGCAGGGAATATGAGCGCCGCAAGGCCAAGGATGAGGAGCGGCTCCGCGAACGATGGGGTCGATTCGGCAACCTCGCAGTAGCTCTTTCAGAGGAGCGTCAAAGCACCAAGGCGTGGGAGCGAGGGGCGGTAGGTGAGGAACGGCTCGGAGCACGGCTCGATTCCCTCGTCGAACACGGAATCGCCGTGCTCCACGACCGAAGAATTCCTGGCTCGAAAGCGAACATCGACCACATCGTCATCACCCCTGACAGGATCTGGGTAGTTGACGCCAAACGGTACAAGGGCCAGCCCGAACTGAAGGTCGAGGGCGGCCTCTTTCGGCCGCGGGTCGAGAAGCTCCTCGTGGGTCGTCGAGACTGCTCCAAGCTCGTCGATGGCGTGCTGAAGCAGGTCCAGGTCGTCCGTAACCTCGTGCCGGATGTGCCGGTCACCGGAGTGCTCTGCTTTGTCGAGGCTGACTGGCCCCTCATCGGAGCCTTCTTCTCGACCCGAGGAGTTCACGTGCTTTCGCCGCGACGGCTGGCGAAGAAGCTTGCAGGGGAGACCGCCGGAGATATCAGCGTTGCAGAAGTGCAAGCGGTGGTGGCCCCACGATTCAGACCGGCGTGACGCTACCAACTGTGGCTAGCCATCCGCTGCGGCGGCACGCCGCACCTCAAAGGCTTTGCGGGCGGGTGCTGAACCGGTGCTCACGACGTCCTCGGCCGCGTCGCCCCACTGGTTGAGCGACGATGTCTAGACCTTGGGTGCTGCCGGTCAAAGAGGGTTGCCCGGCTGTGCCAAGCTGTTGTTAGGCATGTACATGCGGTCGGATTGCAGAGATTTTGGGGGGAGCATGCAGGTTAATCCGCGCACTATCCGTGGGCTCCCAGATCACTTATCAGGGGTGCCGACCAACCAGGGCGCTCGGGAGACGAGCGATGCTTGATCCCAAAGCCGAAGCCGTCCTCATAAAGTCGTCGGAACAGGGGTATTGGGAGGACAAGACGTCCGAGATCGCGTCCTACCGTGTCGATGCAGACGCGACCTTGGTGAGATTCATCCGGGGTAGCAAGACATACAGGTACAGAACGGGAAGAATCCAGACGCTGCGTCGCCCAGAGATGATCCAGCTGACGGACGACGTCTGGGTAGAAATTCGTGGCCGACGTTCTAGCGGCGCGGTTGCCGCTTGCCGGTTCAGTGGGCCTGCCGGAGCACGGATTCGAGTCTTCTCCGCGGGCGGAGCTGGGGTGCGCCACGAACTGCATCCCGAATGCGACGTGCGTATTGTCCGCGGCGCTACGAGCTCGCCACGGGCGGCACAGGTGCTGGCGTACTGGCGGCAGATAGTCGGGGCGATGCCCGCAGGGCGGGATGGCCCGAATCCGCTGAAGCGAGCGTACGAGCAACTCACACACGTGCATCCCGACAGCGTCTTGGGACGCTACCTCAACGGGCGGCCGATCGGAGAGGGCGAAGGCCTCGATGTTGTTCCGATCTTCCCCTTTTCTTCAAACGTGAGCCAACGCGCGGCAGTGAAGAACGCGTTGCGGTTCCCCATCTCGGTGATTGAAGGTCCGCCAGGAACGGGGAAGACACAGACCATCCTGAACTTGATTGCAACGTTGATTGCCACCCCCCGCGTGAACGTCGGAGTGGTCTCGTTCAACAATGCCGCCGTGGACAACGTGTTAGAGAAGCTCACCGCACAGGGATTCGGGCACGTTGTGGCGAACCTGGGAAACCGCGATAAAAAGAGAAGAGTTCTTTCGCGGCCAGGCTGCCCGGAACTCCGCCGTTGAAAGAATGATGGCCGTATCAGAAATGAGGGACGCAGACCGCGGAGAACTCACTGCCCTCGCGGCCCGATTGGACGCCGTTCAAAGTACAGAGCTGGAACTAGCGCAGCTCACCCGTGAGGCCGATGCGTACCGTCTCGAGCGGGAACACTTCAGGCATTTTCTCAGGGCCCAGGAGGTCCCCCATCTCGAAGGCCTGCCGCTGCTGCGAAGATCCTCGCACAAGCTTCTAGAGTTTCTCGCTGACGCGGAACTGGAGAACCGCAGAACTCCGGCCATGAGGTGGGTGCGAACTCTTCGCCGTCTTTTCAAGTACGGTCCTCTACGAGGTTTCGACCTCAACGACACCGACCTCATCCTCAACGTTCAGCGTGCCTACTACGACCGGCGCATCGTTGAACTTGACCGGACTATCGCGGACTGCGAGATGCGTCTCAGGAAGGACGATCTTCCAACGCTCCTGAAACAACATAGGCGCCTCTCCGAGGAGATGTTGCGCGTGGCCCTTCGCCAACGTTACGCAGGGCAGCACCGCACCGAGTACGATTCGCGAAGTTCCCGCCAGCAGTTCGGTACCTTCAGCCGTGACTATCCGGTAATCCTCAGCACCTGTCACTCACTACGCAGCAGCATCGGCGAGGACCAATTGCTGGACTATGTCATCATCGACGAGGCTTCCCAGGTGGACCTCCTTACAGCGGCGCTTGCGTTGGCGTCCTGCCGACGAGTCGTTGTGGTGGGCGATCAGCGCCAACTTCCGCACATCGTTGATGAGTCCGCGGCTCGAGGAGCGGTGCCGCCAGCAGCAGAGTACGACTATCGCGCACACAGTATTCTGACTTCGCTGCGGCAGCTGTACGGGGAAGGCCTTCCTGCCACGCTGCTGCGGGAGCACTATCGGTGCGATCCGGCAATCATCGGGTTCTGCAACGACAAGTACTACAGAGGGCAACTAATCCCGCTAACGAAAAGCACCCCGGGATCGGAGCCAATGACGATCGTGCGCACGGCAGAGGGAAACCACATGCGTCAACACGGGGATGGGGGCCGCACCAACCGCCGCGAGGTCGACGTCATCGTCAACGAGGTGATACCGCGATACTGCTCAGGCATTCCTGCAGATCAGATCGGCATCACGACTCCATATCGGAAGCAGGTTCAAAGGGTTGGAGAGAGGCTCGCCGCTGGTTCCAGACTGACTGGTCTGGAGTCCGATACCGTCCACCGCTATCAGGGGCGTGAGAAGCAAATCGTCATCATGAGCACTGTCCTCGACGACACTGTGGGTGGTCGTCGAGGAATACGCTTTGCCGATGATCCACGACTCGTGAATGTTGCTGTGTCTCGAGCCACAAAGCGATTCATCCTCGTCACCGACCACCGAATGCTGCCCACCAGCAGGAACCTTCGAGACCTCATGGGGTACATCCGCTATCAGGACCCTGATCGCGAGATCTTCGAAAGCTCTATCGTTTCGGTGTTCGATCTGCTCTATCGAAATTACTCGGATCGCCTTCGTCCGCTGGCTTCGAAGTTGCACGGCAGACTTTCCCAGAAGTCGGAGGACATCGTCTGGACCGTCCTTCAAGACTTGCTTAGCGAGGAGGCTTACAACGGCCTGAGTGCCGTTCCACAAGTGCTGCTGCGGAGCCTCGTCCCAAATCTCTCCACCCTGCCGGGGCCGCACGCCGTGTTCGTCCAGCGCCGCTCATCACTCGATATCGTGGTGTACAACCGGATCACCCGAGCCCCAGTTCTTGCGATCGAGGTTGACGGATTCAAGTATCACGAGAACAACCCCACTCAGCTCGCTCGTGACAGGCTCAAGGACGACGTTCTAGAGATACTGGCCTTGCCGTTGCTCCGGCTCTCAACTACTGGCAGCGGCGAACCTGAACGCATCAGACGTGCTCTCGACTCAGCGTTGGCAGCCGGATCGCGAGATCCTCACCGGCGAGATTCTTAGCAATGACGTCTGACACTCAGACGTGGCCAAGATATTCGTTTGGTCGCCACGTCGGCGGCACAGGGAACGAACTGTTGCGATCGAGGCCGGCCGCCCAGCCAATTCCAAGAGCATCTCGCCGGATTCCCTTGGTGAGTGCTCCCAGCGGTTCGATCAGCCCAAGCGCCCACGATTCGCCCGTGGATGTCGGATCGTTCCCGACTGCATGAGGCGGGTACGACACTCGATACCCTATTGGCCCCAGATCCTCGCCTGCGCGTTCAAACACGACACAAGCACTTGTGTGGGAGTCTGCCCACACTTCGTGGATCAAGACATCACGGCCAGGCGGCGAGCGTCTGTAGGAGGGTCCGCATTACGATCGACGTCTCCTCCATAGTTCAGGTCCTTTATCTGTTTCCCAAGCAGCCTCAAAGCGGGATGAGAGGTCAGCGAGGCGGGCGATCTTTATCGGCGAGAGGCAGCGAAGGGGCCATGGCCAGGTGGTCGCTGAGCCAGTGGATTGCGATGCCGATGGCGATCAAGGACGCTCCGAGCGCAGCGGCGCCGTATCGTATAGCGCCGACGACAGGCTGTGCGATCCACGCAATTCGTACGGCATTGGGGTCAAACGTGCCCATGATCATATCCAGAGCCCAAGAGCTCAGAGCCTCAAAAAGGATCCCCCCCAAGCAAATGAGGATGCCCGCAGTGATGAGGCGCTTCTTCGTCTGTAGCATTTGCCTTCCTCCCTGAAGAGATACGACGGGGGAGTCGTCCCCGGAACGCCACTGGCGTGGCTGACCGTCAGAGCCTATGGCGGGTCGACATTCGGAGGACCGTCAAACGCTGGGGTTCAGTGTCTGTCGAGGGGAACTCAGTGGTGGATCGAGCCCATCTACGTGTTCTTGGCGCCGTGAGCTGCGTGCTGCTGCTTCGAGCGATTGACAAGTGTCGCTAGGGCGAAGGCGATGATGGACAACTAGTCGCCAGGGACCGGTTCGGCTGCCCCGCCAATCCGATTCCCGCGTGCCTGCACGACTCCCAGAACCGCCCACACGGCCAACGCCGCTGTCGCGACCCAGAGACTGAGCAGCCCTGAATACTGGTAGGCAGTCGCCCCGACCAGAGCGCCAACGCTGATCATGGTCCACAAACTCAGGTATTTCAGCCACCTTGTGTGGCTCCCGCCCGTGAGCGCGGCGGCGAAGTTCTGCCCTATCTTGACCAAGGTTCCGGTCATGTACGTGAGCCCGATACTGACCTCGCCGTTCTTCGTATACGAGGTGTTCACGACCCCCATTGCCATCGCCAGCAGGGGAGGCACCACACGCTCGGCGCCCAAGTCGGGCAGCAGAGCCCCTGCGGCGAGGAGGAAGCTTGCAAGGGCCAACACGAGGGGGAGCCTAAACGTCTCCAGTCGTCGGAACGCCAGCGTGCTGGTTATAACCCCGAGGACGAAGAAGGCCACCAAGCCGAGGGCAAGTCCCGCTCCGATAAGGGAGCCGTGAACAACGTCCGAGCTCGCTCGCGTGGTATTGCCGCTCATGAACGATACGAAATAGCCACCGAGGTGGATGTAGGCGACGGCGTCGACGTAGCCAGCGGTGGCCGAGAGGCCGCCGGCGTAGAGAATTCCGCGCCATGACAGGGACGCAGCCATGCTTCGTGACCTTCCGTCCCGATTGTTCCCGAGTGCCTTCCTAGTCTATCGGCGACCTTCAGGACACCTGAATCGGAATTGCCGCCAAACTGATGCCGGGTAAGTTCGAGCTGCATCTTGAACGCGTCCAACTCTGGGATGGATCCTTTGGGAATCGAGAAGTAAGGGCGGAGTAGACGCCCCGGGACCGAGGAGGAGCGATGGCGCTGCTGGACCTGCGGTGGAAGGACCGGGACCCACAGGACGTAGTGTGGGGCCTCGTCGTCGGGTCGGGACTCGCCGGGTTCGCGATGGTGTTCCTGACAATCTGGACTAACGAGCAACGATGGGGAGCCTCCGCCTTGTGGATGTTCGCCGTGTGCTTCTTCTTCTATTGCTGTCTGAGGTACATCAGGAACGGAAAGAAGTAAGCCACCAGAAAGCTCGCCTTGCTCACGTCTTCCGCGTGACTCCCGAATGCGGTCCGGCGAGTCCGTTCCATCTTCGACCCGTCGTGGGATTCAAGCGATTGTCATGACCGGGCAGAAAACGCGAGTTTCGCCCTGCCGGAATTCCTCCGCAGCCGCACAGGCAGGGCATACGTTCCTTGGACAGGGTGGGTAGTGCTGGTGTGCTTTTCACACCCGCAGGTGCAGCGAGGGCAGGGACGCGTTCGAACTTGGCGGGCAACTCAGTAACAGGGAGGAGCATCGCGTCCTTTCCCTGGCCCACCCACGAATGCTGTCCTTCCAATGCGATCAGTCCTGTGAGTGCACCCAGCGCGGCATCGACCTGATCGCCGTCCACGAGTTTTGACGCGTCGATGCCTTGCTCTTCCAAGAGCTGCCGACGGAACTGTAACTTGTCGTCGAAGTCTCCGATCTGCCCCCTCAGGGCGACAGCAGAGGCGTGCGGGTAGTACTCCGCCGCTGTTCCACGGACGTCGCCTCCCGTGTACCGCGGGTAGGCGGGAGCGAGAGCGTCGAAGACGCGGAATCCGTCCTGCATCCACCGGTGGAACGGGCCCGCCCGGTCTTCTGAGGGTGTGGTGTACAGGTTGATTCCGCGACGTGTGAGTTCCACCTCGGCCGGGCGACGCGTGCCTGGATAGGCCCACTGTGACGGCGAATCGATGCAGACGACGTCGGGGGCCAGAGCTTCCACGATCCGAATAAGGGTCTGGAGGCTGCGAATGCGTCGAGCGTACTCGAGGATTTGACGTGAGGAGTCGAGGGCCACGACGTCGAGACCTCTGCGCTCGAGGAGGCCAACGTCGATTCCCACCGCTGATGGCGTCATGCCCGGATCCTTGTCCGCCTGCGGCCCTCCACGCAACCATCGGCCAACAAATTCGTACCGTATGCGGGGAATGAGCAGGCGGTGGGTTGTGGGAGGAATGCCTATAGTCGTGAGGAAGATGAAGCTTTGGCACACCTGGAAGTGCCGGGAAGTGCCGGGAATGCGGGATGACGTTCCCCGCGGAGACCGGTACAAGGGCTGGCCCGAGTTGAAGATCGAGGAAGGCCTCCCGCGGCCGAGCGTAGAAAAGCTCCTCGTCGGTCGGCGAGGCTGCACGAAGCCCGTTGATGACGTGCTGAAGCTGGTCGAGGTCGTCCGCAACCTTGTACCGGATGTGTCGGTCACGGGGGGCGCTCTGCTTCGTAGAGGCGGATTCGCCCTTGATCGGTGCCTTCTTCTCGACGCTTGGGGTTCAGGTGCCCCCACCAAGACGGCAGGTTAAGCGGCTCGCTGAGGAGCCAGTTGGTGAAATCGACGTCGCCGAAGTGCGAGCCAAGGCGGCCTCCCGGTTCAAACCCGCCTGAGCAACTGCACCGACAGTGAGCCCGTCCCGCGGTTCTGAGGGGAAGGTCTCGGCTACGTTGAACTCTGCGAAGCGAACGACGGCGGCAATCGCCCGAGCGTTCGGCCGCGGCCTTTTGAACAGGCCGCAATGATGCCAGTGCTCTGCCTATTCTTGGCCCCTCCGAGAGCAAATCGGCGCCTTAATTCGAGGCGGAGAATCTCATTCTCTGTGGCGAGGGCGAGTGCAGTCCTGGCTTGATGGCTGGCGATAGAGCCGGCACTGAGTTCTGGTCCCGCCAACACTGAGAGATGCCCGCACCCGGTACGGAGATTTCCAAACGAGCACGCACGGATCACCCATTCCGCGTCTCGAAACCACTGAGGCGGCTCGGGGGTCTCCTTGACTGGGATGAGGAGTCGCAGGGTTCGGACTCCACCAGATCAAATTCTTGAAATCCAGGAGCCCCAAATGACCGACTATCAGTTTGACCCAATCCTCGTCATTGACCCGGTAACCCATCAACGTGCGTCGAATGCGACGGTCACCGTCTATGCCATCACCGATACCGCCAATGCGAGTCCACTCGGGCTCAAGGACGTCAACGGAGATCCCCTGCCAAACCCTCTCTCGTCGAACGACGAAGCCATCATCCCGGCTTTCAGCACCACCTCGTCACACGTCAAGTTAGTGGCGGGAACTCTCGCCGTCGTTCAGGCCTCTTATGACGCGATTCTGGACGAAGCGCGCGCCGCGAAGGAGTTCGTTGAGGGCATTGGCGTCAAGGAAACGCTGACGGGTCCTGCTGGTTCCGAGGCTGTAGTCTCTATCGATTCAGCAGGGCAATTCAGCTTCATGATCCCTAAGGGGGAGGCAGGTGCCAAGGGTGACAAGGGGGAACCAGGAGTTTGGAGTTCAGAGTTTCAGGCACGGGGACAGGGTTTTTGGCCCATATACTCAGAGACGCCGCCCTCAAACACGACGATGTATGGGATGCCTGTGCTCTGGTTCAAGCCCAGCGGCTTGCTCACCGACATTCCTCAGATCCCACCCCAGCCCCTCTGGGACAACACCAAGCGAGAGTTCACCATCCCGGCTGGAGTTGTTGGCGTTGTCTATAAGAATTCGGCTACCGGCCAGGTCCTCACCCAAGGGACTGTCGTCCCCGCTCCGACGACGCTTCCTGCCGCCGTCGATGTAGTAGCCATCGCTCAACCCGGTTACACCGCCTCCGCGCCATTTAGCTGGAAGCACTGGTTCCCGAACCCAGCGCTGTCTACGCTCATTGCATCCGACGGGTTTACGGGTCCTGACGGTTCTGGTCTGAACGGGCGAAACGTGGACAACGCGCTCGGAGGCACCAGCCCACTCAAATGGGTCAGGTACGGTACCGGTGGCGATGCTATCCATGTCGTAGGTAATCAAGCCAAGAATCTTACGCTCAGCCCCGTTCGCTACGACCTCGACACGGGAGCGCGCAATCACCGGATCGAATTCGACATGGTTGGCTTTGGGTGGTCAGGATCAGACCAAGACGCGCCCTTGAGCGTCATGGTAGGCAGTTCCGTAGGCCTACTGCTCGGGCAGAACCGGCTACGCCTGATTTGCAGCAATGAAAGTGGAGGCTCCCAGAGTCTTGTCATGTTCCTCGGCCGGAGAGGACGCCTCTCGGAACATATCGACTTGAGATCTTCGAGAACCAGGTGGGGCTCGGGATTCCGGACGAGCCGGGCACGCGCTACTTCGACATTTCTTACGTGGACAAGTCCACAGGGGTTCCCCCGGGCAAGCGCGGAAGCCAGGTCTACCTCTGGAACACCATGTCGTCAGACACGAGGGCCTGGACGATCGACAACTTCAAGATCTACAGCATCGGAGGCGTTTAGATGCCCGTTTTCGCTCCTGGTTCCGGCAGCCAGAGATGGCGCTGGACTGAGACATACAGCTTTCACGAAAGCAGGGGCCGATGGGCAAGCAATCAGCTCCCCGCGTCCGCGAGTGCGTTCCGCGGCTCTCTCTTCTGGCCGAAATATGTCGCGGAGGGAACGGTTCTGACGCGCGATGTACGTGGATCCGCGATGCCGCTGGCATCCAACAGCGCCGATTGCGCGAGATGGATGGACGCCAACGCGCTGCATATTGCAGGCGGGGCGTGGGGTGCTAAGACCTCCCTGAATACATCGGTATTTGGGACAGAGCCCATTGCGGTGTATGTGGTGGATTCGACCGCCCCAGCCTGTGATTGGCAATATGTTGATTCCGTTGCAGCAGGCGCGGGCCACAACCAAGCAGAAATTGACCTTTTCTGCAAAGGTCCGATCCCCCTCCCGATTTGGGTTACGCCACCGCCCCAAGGCGACAAAGGGCTCGCGCTGTATGACCTCGGGACCGGGATCATGCGAGAATATTTCTTGTTTCAGCCCGTGGTGGGCAATCCCGGTCACTGGACGGCTAAGACAGGCGGCTACTCCGTGGCGAAGCCAAGCCTCATGGACCTTTCTGAGACGAATCCCGGGGTTCAGCTACGTACAGGCACCAACGCCGCCGTAGGCATGCACAATGCCCTTGGGTTCCTGGGGATCGCCGAACTCATTGCCGGCCATGTGAACCATGCGGTCGCCTTCACATGCTCCAACATGGGCATTGGTCAGTCGTGGCCAGCCCGCGCTGCTGATGGCCTATCTACGGATGCCAATGCCCCATTAGAAGGCCAGTGGTTCAGGTTGCCAGCGAGCGTGGATATCAAGAAAAACCCAAGAACCGGGAAGCCCTACAACCCGCTTACCCAGGTGATCATCGAGGCGGTCCAGCGGTACGGAGGATTCGCTTCGGACAAGAATCTCTGGTGTCATGCCTTCAATGGCGAGAACGGCCGGACTTGGAAACAGCTCTACGGCAAGGATCCTTGGTATCGCGACGCGACTGACGGCACGGGCAAGTCGGATGGAATCCTCGTCCAGCAGTACGGCCATCCCGTCACGCGAGCTATTGAAGTCGATGATTTCCCCTGGCACCTGACTGAATGGGCACCCGTAGACTGGGGCCGACCGATCCCGGACTTCTGGCTGCGGCCTTGGCAGGGAACTCCTTGGACTTCACAGACGTAGCTTCCAGCTTCCGACCTTTCATTCAAAGGGTGAGGAGCCATTCACTATTACTGCAGAGAGGCTGACTCCGACTCGTCATCGAGTTCAGCCAGCTCCCGTTCGAGGGTGGGAGCCTCAAGCCCGAGATCGTGTGAAATCACCTTGAGGCGATGCCGCCAATCCAGCCGCTTTTGGGCCTCGATCCGATTCCGCTCAGCGATTGAGGGCGTCCAAACGGCCACAGCTTCTGCCAGTCGGGCAAGTCCTTCAGTGCGGTTTGTCCCGCCCAGATCCAGCGTTGCCGCATCCCAAAGTAGGCTCTTGGCAGCGGCGCTTCGCGGAGCAACCCCGGCGACGACCGCCCCATGAGCCAAACTGTCAACCCATCGTGCGGTCAGGTACTCGCGCTCAGGATGCGTGTACCCGGTGTCATGTACTCGATTGCTGAAGGCCAGGACGAATTTCGCACGGGCAAGAGCAAGATCAACATGGATCTGCGATTCCAAATCCGTGGCCTCAAATGGTGGCCGACCTTCGAACACAAGACCGCGCACGAGGCTTTCTGACTTCGTGGCAAGATCATCCTCCCAATCTTCGGGCTGGCGTCCGAGTCTCTGTAGATCGACGGTCTTAGGCCGGGGCCTCACAGACAGAGTGTCCGTTCCCCAAGGCAGCACTTTGACTATGTCGCCTGCCACCCCAGACCAGTGACCTTGATCGCCATCGTCGGTTACGTACACGTAGTCGAAACGGCCGCGTTTCTTTGCGATTCTTGGAATGCGCTCCCACCAAAATGAGTCGATCACCCAAGCAGAAACAGCTTCGTAGCGTGACCTGAGGGGCATGGCCTCGAGGATCACGTTGAGGTGTGCAGGAGACGGCGCAATGACGACCGCGCGACGGGCGCCCCCGCGAAGCCGAGGCAGCAGGCCGCGGCCTACCAGTGCCGCTGAATATCCAGTGTCCTTGTACTCAAGGAGTCGCCCCTCCAAGACCCGGGATGCTAAGCGGGCCAGCCTTGCTACTGGCGCCCAACCCCGGCCACCCGGATGCGTGAAAAGGATGTCGACATTGTTCATTGCATCGCTTTCTTTCCGGAGACCGCTGATGCTCCGCGTCGTTGGAGAATCTCGAGTACTTGTGTTTAATTCGAGCTGAGCGGCATAAGATGAATGATATTCTCCCTAGGCAACATCAAGTTCTCGTATTCTTTGCGCCGGAACGCCAGCGTATATGCCGTTCGGCTCCGTGTCTTTCGTGACAACGGCTCCACTCGCGACGATGCAGCCGGAAGCCACATCCACGCCGGGCATGATGATGGCGCCAGCTCCGATCCAGCAGCCGTCGCCGATCGTGACCGCCTTGTTCCACGGGTCGCCGCCACGAACCTGCGCGGTCCCAATCCGGTGCGTCGCGGTAAGAACCATTGCAGGCGGGCCGATCTGGACATGGGAACCCATTGTCACTTGGGCGCTGGCATCGATAAAAACGCCTCGATTGAAGTAGCAGCCTTCCCCGGTCTTCAGCTTGTGCCCGTTTATGAAGCATCCGGGCTTGATGTGAGCGTGCCCAAGTTCGCTCCAACCTAAAGCACGGAGTAATCGCCAGCGGATCGTCATCGCTATCAGCGGAGAAAACGCTGCATGTTCGGCGATTTCGATCAGACGTGTCTTAACGCCTAGCCCCATTAGGCCCCCAAGTGATTTCGTTACCCATGAACGTGCCGCGGGCGTCCGTTGTGCGCCCCGGCGAACGCTTTCAGATGCTATCTCTTCGTTCGCACCACTTAGCCGCTGTTCGTGGCGCCGCATCAGTACTGCAGGAGCTGGTCTGTGAACGCCAGATTCAGCGCCTTGTTGACGAGCGGCCTATAGACGGCTCCTAGTCTCGGATCGAACCCGAGGTCGGGCAGGGTGCTGATGTGCGTGCGCAACGCCCTCGAGCCTGTGGGCCAGGACGGACCGGATCCCCAGTCAGTGCCGGGCATGAAGTGCTCGATGCCGATCTCCCCGATTTGCTTCGCTCAAACGGATGGAACGTCCAGGTCGGAGACGGCCGCTTCCTTGAGCAGGCCGGAACGCGTGGGCAACGACGATCTTCTTGATTCCGAAAATGGATGGCCAGGTCAACTTGACGGCTAGCCTCCCTCGACTGGGACGTGGCCAATGTTCAGGTGGGCGTCGGGACGTCGGCGATGAGTTTGAGAATCTGCTCCGAGATTCTCAGGGACCGGTCCGTTCAGTGGAACCTGAATGGCGCGAGGCGGCTCGGTCGGGCGAACTTTGGATACTGGTCGACGACGCGGACGGGCAACCATCCACGAAGCGTCTCCGTGGCTCATCATGTAATGCCTGCAATGGGCGCCGAAGTGCACAAACTTTGCCTCGGGTGGGTAGTGCAGAGCGGTCTTCAAGGCCCACTACCGAGGACGCTTGTCAGAATGATCCCGCCATAGATCTCGATCCCGGGGGCCCGGACGACTCTTCGTCTGGGCGGCGGTGCCCGCGCTGATGCCGAGCGTGTGGTCGTAGAACATGAGCGACCTCGTGCCCGCGGCCTTCGCTTGATCGGCCATCTTAAGGGGATCGAGCCTGCCCGAGCAGGATGGATGGGTGTCTCCTCGACTGTGGCTTTGGCGCGAAATGCCGCCGATAACCTCACCCCGGTCCGGCCGATCGCGTAATGACCTCGACAGTTGGGCAATCGGCTGGCTCCATCGGTGCCTTATTGAGTGCGTCGAAATGCTATAGGGAGCATAGCCGGTCAGCCGGATTTGAGAGTCGGGAAGCCCGAGCCGCTCAATTCTCTGATTCGGGGCGTGCGTTTCGAAGGTACTCGAGGACGGGGTGCAATTCGACGTCGTAGAGGTCGTGGATTGCGATGATTCTGCGTTTTGTGGCGTGTTTGAGCTCCAGCATCCTTTCTTCCTCGCCAGCCAGATTTAGAGCTTGCAGAGCGTCGAGCACTTGCTGGCAGCCTTGGGGAGTGAGATGCCTCCGAATAGGTTGCCATTTTGTCGTGGCCGGTATCGAAGACCTCGTATCCGTCGGCCATGTTGACCTCCTGTAGTGTCAGGGAAATGCCTTCGCTCCCTTGATGGGCGTGCGGACAAAGATCGACAAATGAACAGCTGACGAGAATGGTCACTGGGGATGCCGACCGTTCAGACAGCATCGCAGAGTGCGGATGCTTGTAACCACACTTGCCTGTACTCGAATTCTGCCACCGGAGCTTCTCGTTCTCCGCAAGTGGTCACCATCTGACGCACCTCTTTCCATCGGTATCTGTGGGGCATATTCTCGCTTTCAGCTCTACAAACCAGTCTTGGAGGGCAGATGGGGCAGAGGATTCTCGTTCGGAGTAGCGACGGTTCCTGGCAAGAGCCGTCGGCTGAGGCGTATCTGCTCGAACAGGAGCTTCAGGATCTGCTCCTCGAGCACCCCCAGCTCGTGCCGGGCGTCGGCGACGGTTCGGCGGCGTGCCGCGAACTTCAGCTTGACCCGGGGCCAGCCGATCTCGTGGTCCTCGGTTCCGACGCCGCGATCGCGATCGTCGAGTGCAAGCTGGCGAGAAACCCTCAAGTTCGGCGCGAGATCGTAGGCCAACTCTTTGATTACGCCTCGGCATTGTGGCGAATGCAGGTTGGCAGGTTTGATGAACTTTGGGCTCGTCGCGTGGGCCGATCGGCCATCGCCGACTTTGAATCTCAGACGCCAGGGTACCGTCAAGCGCTCCAGCAAACTCTTGATGCTGGTTCCTTTAGACTCGTAATCGCTGTCGACGCAATCAATCCAGCTCTCCAGCGGATGATGGAGTACTTGAACAGCATCAGCGGGAACGCGTCGGTGATCGCCGTGGAGTATTCCCGGCTCCGTCACGGATCAGTCGAGTTGCTCCTCCCGACGGTGTACGGTGAGGAACTCGCCACGGCGAAGGAATCCATCAGGGCGTCGGTCGACGGACGCGAGCGGAAACTGTGGACGTCAGATGTCATCAGGTCTGATCTTGAGGCGAGAGATGCAGGATCGGTCCCCGTATTTGACGCCTTTGTTCGAACGATTGCGAAGTCAGGGTTGGAATTTGAGGGGAAGTCGGCGCTCGACCCTGCTGGGGGTGTGATTATCAAAGATCCGGAAGTCGGGAAAGTAGGCGAACTTACCGTTATCTTTTACCCGCCAGCGACCACGAAACTCGAGTTGAACTTCATCCCGTCTGCAAAGTTCCGTGACGATTCAGTCACAACGAGGGTCGCGGGCCTCTTGGAGCGGATCAGTCTCTTACCGAGTTTCACCGGAGCTATTGCGGAGATCCAGCAGAAGGGCATCGGGCATAGGCGACCCAACCTGTTCCTCAATGACCTGACTCCTGACGATGTGGCATCCCTTGTGACGCTCGTCGCGCAGTTCAATGGGAACTAGGCGGGCGATGAACGTCCAGTCCCACCCGCAGCGCCTCGCCCCAGGTTCAAAAGGACATTCCGGATCGATGAGACCGAAGGTCTAGTTCGTCCGGCTTGTGCTTCAAGCACAATACAGTTGTGGTGAGCCTGAGCCGTCCACCATGTGCCGCGAGAAACTATGTACTCGCAGTGGCCGCGGCATTTTCACGGGCGGCGATGCGCGGGCGCAGGAAACTCTTCCGCAGATCGCCCCGCCAAGCTTTGCGACAATCTGCCGCCCTTCCCTGGTCACGCCGTAGCTTGAGCCAATTGTTTCAAGCGTCTCGCCGGACGCCTATCGTTCCATCATCTGCTCGTTGCACTCCTGAGCAGTGAGCTCGGTTCTGATCGTCATGGCACTAACAAGTGGATCTGACATTCTTCTGGCAAGCGGCCAGCGCACGCCAACGCGGACGCTGGTCGCCGTGCGGCTTATGCCGTCACTCCCCGCAGCACGTCCATGAAGGCCCGATTGGGCCGTGCCACAGGTGGCACGGCCCGCACCTTGTCGAGCGCCTCGACTCCCGAGACGGCGCGGACCTTAGCCCCGTACAAAGCGGCGACGGTCGGGGTCCGACTTTCCATCCGCACGCAGTGCAGGAGCACACGCTTGCCTTCGGCGGAAGGCGGCGACGGCGTCGGCCCCGTCCTGGAGGACGAACTCGAGGTGCGCGTTGTCCTGTGACAGCGCGGAGTCGATCAGCCAGAAGAGAGCGTGGTCTTCCGGTGGGGACATGGGCAGGCGGTGCCCATGCGGCCGAGGCTGACGACGGCGTCATAGTCGTCGCGCAAGGCCGCGGGTGCGGCGCCGAGGAGCACGCCCGGGTCGGCCGGGTGAGACACCACACGCACCTCGGACTCCGCCACGTGTTCCGAGTGGTCGAACTTCTCCGCAGCGTCATGCACATCGCGAACTCCTTCGAGCCGCTGGGCGAGATCGACGACGAGGATCTGGTGCGGTAGGTCCTGCTCGGAGAGCACGACGGGGCGGGGCAAAGAAGTTTCTCTTAGGCTCAAGTCACACGTTCGATCGCTTAAGTTACTACACCGCTCGTGAACGCTCGGATCTGCGCCGCAGTTGGCGCAGGCGCTCCTTCCCCCGCACTATGAGGAATGCGAGGGCGCCGATCAATGGAGCAATAACCACGATGAGCGCCCAAGAATAGCGAGCCCACATCGCCTGCCCACGGTCCGTCAGCGCCAGGACCACGACCGCGAGCTCCAAAACCACCACTAGAAAG
Organism: Sinomonas gamaensis; assembly: GCF_005876955.1. Taxonomy (GTDB): domain Bacteria; phylum Actinomycetota; class Actinomycetes; order Actinomycetales; family Micrococcaceae; genus Sinomonas; species Sinomonas gamaensis. The sequence continues at coordinate 90,070 of NZ_SSCL01000008.1, read as the reverse complement.
GTGGGCGCCGCGGCGAGTCCCATGAGCCAGTAGTTCGGCTCCAGCGCGGCCTCCTGAACGGGGAAGCCCGCTACGAACTCGTGGCCCATGCACCGCTCCCACTCACGTTCAACTGCACCCAAACGTCCCACGATCCCCACGGCGAGTGTATCCAGCTGTGCGCTCTGGCCGTACCCGGCCCCCAACCGTCCGAGCCGGACTTGATCGGCTCGAACCAGGGCTGGTCGCAGCTCCATCCCCAGCCCCAACACCCAGCCGTCTGGTTCCCGACCCCATCGATCTGACCGTAACCTGGCCACACTTCGTAGTCTGCATTGAAGCCCAGGTAGATGTTGCCCCACTGGTTCTCCACCCTGCAGCCGCGATACACGGCGTAACCGCTGCCGGTGAAGACTCGGCAACCCGAGACACTGGCGTAAGGAGTAGTGCCGTCTCCGCCGCCTCCGCCGACTGCTTGGATTGGCTTTTCGAGACTGCTCACCTTCACCGAACCGTCGGGATACCTGCTGATACTGACTGTCGCGTCCGCCCGGTCTTGCATTTCGATGCTCGCGGGCTGCCCTCCCTTTACCGAATCCCATGGCTTTCCGCGTTCCCACTCCTTGATGAGGGGTCCCCACCGGGATGGTGGCACGGAATATTCTCGGAAGAACTCGAGGACATGCTGGCGATCGCTCGAAGAGATTTTCGTCCCCGACGAAGCTTGGGCCGGTACGGATAGCCCAACCAAAATCAGGGCAACGGCTGAAACGGTGATTGAAAACACGCGAAAGCATTTCATTCTTGATCTCCCCCCACACATTGCACGTGAGGGCGCATCACATCTTCATCAGCACGCACCCCACGGGACTGGGCATCGCCTCAATTGGCTCCGACGAGCAAACTCTTCCCTTGACGGGCCCGCAGGTCAATATACTTAGTCCCGATGGGCTGCGAGTCGGTTGAAAATTCAGTGGTGCCCTTGGGCCTAACTCCGTGGAAATGATGTCGATATTCCGCCTCATCTACGTATTGCGCTGCGACCACGCAGCACCATCTTCGTGTTCCACGCAGATACGCCCTTCAAGTCTCAGGCTCCGGTCGATCCAGTCCGACTCGCGGCATCTTGCTTGCGGCTCCTCGCCTTAGGAGGAAGCGGCGGCGAGCGCCTGCCCCCAACGCAGGCGCTTGCCGTCGCGCGGTTTATGCCGACATCTTCCGCAGAACCTCCATGAAGGCCTGATTCGGCCGGGCCGCGGGGAGCACCTCCCGCATCTCGTCGAGCGCCTCGGCTCCCGAAACCCCGCGGACCTTCGCCCCATACAGGGCAGCCACTGTCGGCGTCCGGCTTTCCATGCGCACGCAGTGCAGGAGCACGCGCTTGCCTTCGGCGCGGAAGGTGGCGATGGCGTCGGCTGCGTCGTGGAGGACGAACTCGAGGTGGGCATTGTCTGCCGCGAGCGCCGAGTCGATGAGCCAGAAGCGCGCGTGGTCTTCGGAGGGCACGTTGGCGTCGGCGGTGCCCATCCGGCAGAGGCTGACGACGGCGTCGTAGTCGTCGTGCGACGTGGCCGGTGCGGCGCCGAGGAGCACGCCGGAGTCGGCCGGGTGAGCAACCGCCTCCCCGGCGGAAGCAGACACATATCCGAGTGGTCGAACTTCTCCACCGAGGGCCACTCGCCAACCCGCGGCCCATCACCGCGGCCGAGCTCCATGCCAAGCCGCTGAAGGTCGAGGGCCGTCAGCCCGGGCCAGCCGTGCAGGCGCCGCCGCCATTCAAACGGCACCGCCGAGATGCCGTAGGCAGCGCCTAGGAGGCCGCCGGCGATGGCGGCTACGGTGTCGGTGTCATGTCCGCCGCGCACCGCGTCTTCAAGCGCCGCCCGCAGCTGGGCCGGTCCCTTGTTCCCCGACGCGGTCGAGACGATTGCGCTCCACGCTCCCTGGAGGGCTTCGACCACCCAGCCGTTGTTCGTGAAGTCCTTGGGCCGCGACGCCTCCGCCGCGGCAATCCGCTCCTCCCAGAGCCCCACGCGATCGGCATCGACAAGACCAAGCCCAATACGAACATCTAGCCGACCGGTCAGGACCGCGTGGCGAATGGCGAGGCGCCAGAGGGCGCAGGCGTCAACGGCATCGGGGTCGGCGTGCGTGAGCGCCGAGGCTTCGGCGGCGGCGCGGGCGAGTTCAGTCTCGGGCCGCGAGAGGAATGCGAGCGCCACTGACGCGGTGCGCATGAGTGAGCCATTTCCGGCGCCCCGGCCGGTCCGCTCGAGGTGAGCCGCAGAAGCGGCGACGAAGTGGGCAGCGGTGAGTTCGCCGTCGTCCGTTCCTCGGGCGAGGCCCCGCGCAGCCGAGATGACCGCGCGCGTCTGGGAGCCGACGTCCTTCGCCTCACGCGCCCAAGAAGCCCAAGCACGAGCGGCGATCCTCCAGTCGACGGACTTGCCCGCGTCGATGGCGCCGGCTTGGGCGAGGAGGCATTCGGCGAGGGGGATGGCCATGGAGGTGTCGTCGGTCCATTCAGCGGGGGCGAAGCCGAAGGGACCGCCACCAACCATGGCGACGGGCGTGCCGTCCGGCAGGGGAGCGCCGAACTCGTAGCCGGCGCCGAGGGCGTCGCCGGCGGCCATCGTGACGAGGGTGCCTGCGGCGCGGTCGTTCTGGAGCGGGGAAAGCCTCATGGGGACTCCTTTGGTGGCGGATGGAAGGGTGGACGGGATGGGAGTCAGACGGTGGCCAGCGGGTGCGCAGCGTCCCAGACGCTCATGTGGGCGAACTGCGGTTCGGCACCCGGCCGCTGGACGGCGAGGCCGCTGTAGGCGAAGCGGCGGACGGCGGCGCGCACAGGAGTGCTGGCGACGTTGCCATGGGAGCGGGTCGGCCCCGCGGCGAGCCGGCGCGGGTCGGTGGCGAGCGCGGCGGCGAAGTCGCGAGTCGCCTGTCGGGCGGTGGGGCCGAACAAGTGGGGAGCGGGGTGCCGAACAGCTCGAGCACGAGGGCACGGGCCCCATGAGGCCTACGATGACGCCGCGCTCCCCCTCGAGCGGGGCTCTAGGTGGGGTGCGGTGTCGTAGGCCTCGCGAACGACATTTAGACCCGGCAGATGCGGTCAGCTAGGGAGCGAAGTTTCCTCGTCGCCCAGTCCGAATGCCTTCGAGACCTCGTCGATAGTGAATTGATTTCTGAGTTTGCACGCGCTGTTCTGATTAGCAAACAATCCTTGACGCCAAAACGCGTCCTCCAGCGACACAGTTTTGATCCAAACCACCGGAACGACGTATTCGGCTGTGTCGTCTCGTTCCTCGCTCGATGGGTCGAAGTACCTTCCAGCAAGTTCCAGAGACCGGAAGGGCTGGGCGACGCCGTCATGAGTCAACACAGCCTCATCAGTTGGGCGCGCTGGTCCTGCCGCGATCCCAACTCCTACATAACCGTGCTTGGGGACATGAACGAATACGCGAGCCCCTTCGGGAAGGCTCTTCAGGGACCTGGAGTACCACTCACCGCCCCCAGCCGAGATGAAGCCATATTTTCGGGCGTCGTCCCAGTTGCGGCCTCCAGCCGGAACATGCCCAAAGGCTGCGTACCAGTCTCGACCATTCCAGACTGCCCTTGTCGAAGCCGATCGGCCGGTTACTGTCGATGCAGTCGGAAGGGCCTCGTCCACGACCCATGTTCGGGCCAGATACTCGTGACCATTGTCTTGAAAGTACTGGAACTTCATGACGTTGATCGGAACGCCGTGGAACTTGTTGAGGTAGGTGACTATGCGTTCAGTCGCAGGGTCAGGGTCACTCGCGACGATCGTGAGTCGATGGGCCGAGTTGAGTTCGTCCGGGACGGGTGCACCGTCGAACCGTTCAGCGAACCTTTCGTCTAGGCTCGCGCCGGGATGATTTGCGTCGAAAATGTCACGGACATCAGCGTTGCCTAGCTCTTGGATCCACGAGGCATAGTCGAGGATCTGCCCAACGACGTCACGCGGGGTTCGATCTCGCTTGAGTTCTAGGACGTGGAGGCTTCCTTCGGCATCAAGTCCAAGGATGTCAATGAACTTGCCATATCTTGTCGGCACTTGGCTGCCCAGAAGGAGTAGCTTCGCTTCCAGGATTTCCGGATCGTCGAGGATCAGCTGTTCAAGTTTGGATTCGAATGGCATCTGTCGCTGGTGCACGCGCTCGGCGCGTTCGTCAATGCGCCAGAGTCCTACCTCCACAGGCATTGTCCCCTCCTACTGACTAAGCGGATGTAGCGCACTTCTCGACCGTATCGTGATCTGCTGAGATCCGCTCCACTTCTCCCAAACGTATTTGCGAGGCTTCACAGGGAATTCGCCCTGCTCGTGTTGAGTCTGCCTCGACGATGGCGGACTCGGCGCACAGTTCGGCGGGGGCGCTGAGCTGGAAGACAGTAGGCATCGCGACGAGGATTGCCGGCGGTGCCGTCACTTGGGAGGAAAGGTTCATTGGTCTTCTCCGGAGGGTAGTGATCGGGGTGAACGAGCGTCGCACAGGTAGGTCTCGTCACACCGGGTGTAGCAGTCGCGCTGAGATCTCCTAATGGAGCATCCAGCGTCACTGCCGTGGTCGGTGAGTTCTCGATGCTACGGTGAGAAGATCGTTCGGACCATCAGTCTCGGCCAAAACTGGGATGTTCTCCTCCTCCAGACTGGGCTGCTGTGCCGCTATCCGCAGTCATTGATTGATAAGACCACTACAGCTCGAGGATGGTGCAAATATGCCTGTTGGCGAGGCGCAAGCCTCATTTCAAGCGGCTGCCGCTCGGGATGGCGTCTTGCTAGATCAGGCAAAGGTGCCTTGGATCAATCAGCGAGGCCACTTCGGGCTGCCCCCTGAAGCCGCTGACGCCTGGGACGCACTCGATGTCATCTTTCGGGAGCTCGGAGGAGATCCGAGCGTTCAGGCGGCGAAGAAGTTAACGCCGCTTCCGGGGGACTTCATTCATAGGCCAACTGGAACGTTCATCGAGACGGATGAAATGCAGCACTTCACCTCGTTTCGTTTGAAGACTCTTGAGCTCTATCCCGACGGGATTCCCCTTGCCTTCGATCTAGGGGCATACTCAGTTCACTGCCAAGAATTGGCGTCCCAGGCCGACAAGTACCGTGCGACGAAGGAGGCCTCTGGCTTCGGCCGCGGTGGACGACAGCGGCAGCGCGCCTATTATGACGCCCTTCGCGACTTAGCCGTTCCGGCTATGGGCCACCCACCGTTGATCCGCATCCCGATTTTCGACGGTGACGGGCGGGCAGCATGGTTCAGACATCGCGATTACATACTCGCAGCGCTCATCGAGTGAATTCGTTCGCTCGTCAAAGAGATCCGGCACCGTACGGTGTGAGGGGCGGCGCCCGGTCGGTTTGGCGACGCAGTCCTCAAACACCTCAACCCCCGCGGTGGCCGTCGCACGTGCCGACTACACTCCCCACTCAGAAGAACCTCTTCTCTGCCAACCCTTTAGGAGCCGTCGATGGATAACAAGATTCAGCTGATCAGTGACGGCGATGGACTGGCGGTCATTGGAGACGCCGCCGCCGTCGATCGCTTTCTCGCCTCCGAGGGGCTGCCGTCGAGGGCTCTCGGGCTGCAACGGCTCGGACCCGCCCTCAATACCGCTGCTGGCGCCGTACAGGCACATTCCGAGATTGCAGCCAACTCAGGTCGGTGGGTGAAACTGACCAAGGAGTCGGCGGAGCGGGTCAAAGCGTTCGGATTGAGGGAAAGCTCGAAGTCGGGCCTCAGTACCGGAGTGCTAAAGGGGAGCGACGGCCAGATCAGGGGATTTGTCGAATTCGTGAAGGGACCGGCCTCGCTGGCGACCAATCCGGCGATTCTTGCTGGTGCCGCCGGAATCATGGCGCAGGTAGCCATGGAGCAGACCATGGATGAGATCCTCGACTATCTCGCCACAATCGATGAGAAGGTCGACGACGTGCTGCGCGCCCAGAAGGACGCCGTGCTCGCAGACATGATCGGGGTGGACTTCGTCATCGAGGAGGCCATGACCATCCGAGAACAGGTTGGGCGGGTTTCCGAGGTCACCTGGTCGAAGGTGCAGGGCACGACTGCGACGATCGCAAGAACGCAGGGGTACGCGTTGCGTCAGCTCGACGCTCTTGCGGAGAAGCTCGAGCACAAGGCCAAGATCGGTGATCTCGCCAAGGCTTCCAAGGAAGCCGAGTCCAAAGTTCAGGAGTGGCTCGCCGTGTTGGCTCGTTGCTTCCAACTGCAAGATGCGATTTCTGTGCTGGAACTCGACCGCGTTCTGGACGCGTCTCCCGAGGACCTGGACCAGCATCGCCTCGCACTCCGGGCCGCCCGGCAGAACCGGCGCGAGCTGATTGCGCGGAGCACTGAGCATTTGTTGTCCCGCATCGATGCGGCCGCCAAGTGGGCCAACACGAAGGTGCTCCTACACCCCACTTCATCCCGCAGCGTCGTGGATTCCAGCAATCACGTGGCGACGGGCGTCATCGACTTCCAGGGGAGGCTCGGGATCGAGTCTGGGAGGCAGTCGCTCGAGGCGCAACGGTGGGTGGACGCGGTTGTGGAGGTGAAGGACAAGGTGCTCGTGACGGGAGCAGAGGGCGTCGACGCCGCGAGGAATCTCGGCAACGAGGGCCTGGGCCGCATGAGGTCGACGAAGGACAGGTTCTCCAACGGGGTCGCAGCGTTCCGTCAGGCCATCAAGGAGGAGGAACGCGTCGAGGAGGGCTGACTGAGGGGCGGGACATCGTCACCAACGCTCAGCCTTCGCCAGCGCCCTCGCGAGTTCGGGGCCACCTGCTTCGGCGATGAGCTCAGGGTCACCCACAACAACCAGCAGGCTCCGTGCCCTCGACAGACCCACGTACAGCTGTTCCGCGGCCCGGGTCATTTCCTTGAACCCGTTGACGCAGAGAATCACGACTGATCGCTCAAGGCCCTTGAATCCGAGGACGTGACCATAGAACTCGCTGACGTCGTCGTGGAATTCGCGCCAATAGTCAGCGGTTGCGTCGGGGCCGGCGTCGAACGCTTCCTGATGCACTGGGTGCCGGCTCTTGGTGGTGAGGAGCGCGATCTGGTTGTTCGCCCAGCCCTCGGCAATGAGGGCGTCGACGCAGTCTGAGGCGTAGTCCAGCGCCTCCTCTGTTGTGCAGGGAACAATCCGCACGGGCAGCCCAGTGGAGGTGCGCGGCGTGAAGTGTTCGCCGGCGAAGCAGCGAAACGTCTCGGCGATCTTCCGCGTGTTCCGCAGATTGTCATCCACATGAATCGGCTCGAGCTGGATACCGCTACCGTTCGCCCCGACCGTTCCCTGTCCGTCCCAGCGTCGATAGACGTCTTGTTGACCGTCCATGAATGCGTACACGACGGCCTCGCTGGGATTGTTCACGCAGGCGAGAAGAGCGTCCCACCATTCCGGAGCGAAGTCTTGTGCCTCGTCTACGACGATGGCATCGAACTTCTCTTCGGGCGGAAGCTGCTTCCCGATGCCGGCGAGCTGCCGTGGCATCTCCCGGTCGTAGTAGTCCTGCCCCTCCCCGGCAGGCACGCCCATGGCGAGTGCGTATTCGTGAAACTCGCCCGTGAATTCGGGCTTGCGCTGCCGCCACTTATCTACGCGGCGTTTGAGGTGCATTCCAAGGCCCTTGTTGTAGCAGAACAGGCCAACCCGCTTGCCTTCGCGGCAGAGCCGTTTGGCCTTCTCGACGGCGAGCCATGTCTTGCCGCTCCCCGCACCTCCGATGAAACGTACGTGCTTCAGTGAGCGGGTCGCACCGAGGAGCACCGCTTGCTTCTCGGTCAGAGTGTCCTGCGCGTCCTCGACTTCGAGGCTAGCGGATGCATCTCTGTTATCCACCTCGAGCTTGGCTGCCACGAACCGTTCGATCCGCGCGGCGTACTCGGGGCTCAAATTGCTCACCCCTCGGGCTTCCATCAGGATCGCGGCGCGCAGGCGCTCAACCAGCTGGAGGCTGGCGGCGACGTCGTCCTTGTCCAGGATCAGGCTGCGCGGGATGCCCGCCATAGCCCAGTCCTTCGGGACGCTGGTGTAGGGGAGTGCTGCGATGTAGATCGTGCGGCTCGTCAGGGGAGTTCCGAGCTGGTCTCCGGTCATCTCGATGAAGCCGTGCATCGCGGACTGGGCCTGCGCGACTGGGCTCTTGATCTTGTGCCGCCCACCCTTATCCGACTGGTACCACTGGGCCCCGTCGACGCTGACGAGCCCACCCTTGACCTCGACACAAGCAATACCGATTCCGGGCCATAGGACGAGCAGGTCAATTTCGTGCTCTGCGGTGCCGTGGCGTACTTGAACGGAGTGACAGACGACGACGTCGTCCGGCAGCGCTGCGACGAGGACTTCCCAAACGACTCTTTCGGCTTCGTGGCCTGGTCCGAAATCGGGATCTTCCGGAAGCGATCTCGCCATTGCTGTCCCCTTTTGCATGCGTGGTTCAGCGCAGTTCTACCACGAAGGTTGCACGGTTTTGTCGGATGTGCGGGGTAGGTTGGCGAACAGTGCGAATTTCTATCAAGGGGAGGAATTATGACGACGACGTCTCTTGGTTCGGGAGCACAGGTCACCGCTGCTTTCGGGAGTATCTCCGATGACGACGCGCGGGAGCACCTCGAGAAGTATTTCGGGCTCGGGGCGTGGGAGGGCAAGGAGTACGAGGGCGCCCACTTCGAGCGGTTGGGACGACGGGTTCCGGACGAGCTGACTGCCGATGACATCGTGGCCGTCTCGTGCCTGTCCATTCACATACCGGCTAAAGGAGCTTTAGGCATCCTCGGTGAGCATGCAGCCGAGATCACCGAGCTGCTCTCGGAGATTCCCGTCGACCTTGCTCTGGAAGAACTCCCCCTGGACGACCACGAGAAGTACTTCGGCGACGCCAGCGCGGCCATTCGCCTTTGGCGGCTGTTGCGTGCCCATGGACGCGAACGTTGGGGCGTCGGTCCCACGGCCACGAGCAAGCTGATGGCGCGGAAGCGGCCGGCGCTCTTCCCAATCTATGACTCTGTGGTCGGGAGAGTAACTGGGTTCAGGGACAGCCTGGGCATCTGGCGCGCCTGGCACGAAGCGTTCGCCTTGGACTCGGCGTTCGTCGAAAGAATTCGTTCGCTGCAGTCCGCGACGGGCCTACACGATATTTCGCTCTTGCGCATCCTCGATGTAGTGCTGTGGATGTACGGGAGTCAGGGCGTTCGTGGACCTGAAATCGTTGACCTTGAAGAGGAAGGCTGAGCATTTTGTATGAACCGACCTAGATATGTGCGCAGAGCCGGGTCGCAGACGTACACGTAAGTCCCGAGCATTCCGCGAGTGAGAAGCACCCCATAGATGTTGATGATGTATTCGAGGAGCTGCTCATCTGAATAGCTGATGCCCAGGCGCGAGTTGTTCTCTTTGCCCTTCTTGTCGTGGTAGCGTTCGCGGTCGACTACGATACGCTGCAGGTCAGGGTCGTATTTCAGCTCAGGTCCGATAATGACGCCCGCGTAGTTAAGGTCATAGCCTTGAACCGTGTGGATCGATCCGACTTCGTCAATTGACTTCGGCGAGTTGATCCAGTCGCGGTCTGTCGAGTTCCATCGGAGCTTGCAGCCGTCGAGTTCGATGTCGTAAACCTTGGAGTTCTTTTTGCTAACCCAAGGCCAGGCGTAGCCTGCGACAATTCTTGCGAGCCCAGACTCGCGCTCTCTCTTGCGGATTGCCGCCAGCAGGTCCTTGAGATTATCGTAGAGCGTGAAGTCGTAGTCTCCGAAGGTTCGCCGTTCTGGTGGCGAGGAGCTGAGCATCGCCCTGGTGTAGCCGACATAGTCTTCGCCGGAGGCGAGCCGCATCTGGGTCATCAGCCGGTACAGCCGGTGGTCATCCTTTGCTTCCGAGACTAGCGATGTCACTACCTCCCGGGGTAGATCGGCCGGGCGAACACTTTGAGCAGCATCGATAAGGAAGATCTGATGTCTGCTCTGTTTCTTGATCCAATCGAGCTGGGTCCGGGAATCGTCGTCTTTCCCGAAAAGGCGCCTGTTGATCTCTTCAAAATGCTTGTTCCGGATACCCGACGATTGATTCGCGCGCTGCGAGAGTCTATGGGCTTCGTCGACGATCAGCAGATCGTACGGTTCTTCGGCGAAGCCGACATCGAATTGAGTCACCACCATGTCCCTCGTGAGTCCAGGCGTTTTCGCGAAGACATTCTGAATGGACTGGCGAAGAGATTGCTGAGGAACCACGAGCGCTACTCGGAAGTTTCGAAGCATCTCGGGGTAGCCTTCCAGGAAGTACTCGGCGAAGATTGAATCGCTCTCAACGATATCCTCGTTATGGTGGGACCGAATATCGCTGAGAAGCTTCATGAGATAGATGGCGACAATTGTCTTCCCGGTTCCGGGATCTCCTTGGATGACGATTGTGCTCGAACTCCCGTGTTCGAGATCATCGAAGAAGCCTTCCAGAATGTCATTGACTGCGGCTGCTTGGTCTTGCGTGAGGGCCTTGAACGGCGAGAGCTTGAAGAGATCGCTATTGACGATCTGAGGGATCGTCTGAGTGAACATCCCTTCCTTGCGGAGGGCCTCGAAGACGGCATCGAACGCCTTCTGATAGTGAGGTCTATCGAAGTAGTCAGCGTCTGTGATGCCCTCATTGCGGTTCTCGACCGTGAACCTACCATCGCCTGCGAAGAACCGAATCAGGTACGACTCGAGGTCGAGGCATACCGACTTATTGAACCGTTCATCCACGATAACTCGAACCGCGTGCAGGTTCTCGCGGCCACTTGAGATGTGCTGGTGCATCCGCGTTGCCGCGTTCAAGGACTCTCCAACATAGATGCTGCGCTCGTTGTTGAGGGTGTAGACCACGGGCCAATTGCGGTGCCGGACATCTCCCGCGGCCCACACCTTGACCGACTCGCTATCAAGCGTCAGGCGTTCGATCCTAAAACTGGTCATGCTTAGTACTCCGACCGTGTGAGAGCTCGATCGGGTACTTGGCCCGGGTGATGTCTAGCTTCTCAAGCACGATGTCGTGGGGATCGAGCCCCAGTTTGTCGGCGAGGAGAAGGCAGTAGGTGATTACATCAGCGAGCTCGTGGCGTACGGCAGAGTTGTCTTCTGGCGGTCCCCACTGAAAGCATTCGAGCAGTTCAGCAGCTTCGATCGAAATGCTCTTCGCTAGGTTCTCAGGCGAGTGGAATTGTCCCCAGTTCCTCTCTTGAACAAGCTCTCTGAGGGCCTTCAATGTGTGGCCGGTTCGATCCGCAGTCATGTGTTGCACGGTATCAACCGCCTCCTACATCCTCCGATGGTCGCGACGTCAGTAGCGGAGGATTGGGTCCCAACTTCAGTCCCAGGCGAGGTGACTTCGTTCTCATCCTTCGCAGTTGAATGTCCCCTTGGTTCTCCTAGTTGTCATATCTCCCAGCGGTGCACCCCCTCCGACGAGGTTCAATCAATTCTGTCGTGGTCCACCGAGCTTGCCATCTCGGAGGGCCCAGAGACATCTCGGTGCCCACCTTCCGCTGAACGCCGGTCTCGAGATGTCAGCGCTCAATCGAGGGAGTCAAACCAGAGAGAACCGATGCGAAGGCGCCGAACAGCCCATTGTCGCGGCTGCCCGGGGTTCCGAAGAGGAGCCCCCTGTCCAGCCCGCCGTTGAAGCCTTCACAGCTGGTCTCGGGCAGGTAGACGCAGTTGTGACAAGCTGCTAGATTGCGTCCGTCGGTGCCCGTGCCGGTGGATTCGATGCAGACGGGGTCGGCCGAGCACCAGGAAAGGCGCCGGAGGCCTTCGCGGAAGACGCTGGCCAGAGCGGCGGTGTCCGCCTGCGCAGCCAGGCCGCCGAGGCTTCCTGCCGAATCGGCTGAGGCTGTGAAGAGCAGGATTCCGGCGGAGTCGTCGTCGACATACAGTCGCTCTCGAATCGATGATGTGGGGTAGCCGGCATCCATGGAGAGCTGGTCGATCAGAACGTGGGCGAGGGTGTGCACCGCGACCTTGATGATGTCGACGGGTGCCGGCTGCTGCTTTCGCTGGGCGGCCGCCGTCTTCGCGTTTGCTGTGAGCTGCGCGAGGCGTCGCTGGACGAATTCTCGGCGGGACCATTCCTCCAGGCGGTCTCGGTCGAGTGCGATGAAGATTCCCTCTCCGATGTTCTCAACGGCAGGAAGCCAGGGAACTTTGTGGTCCTCGGGGCTGAGGGTGCACGTCTTGACATCAGGGTTGTCCTCTGAGGGGGCGGTTAGCCGGCTGAAGCCGAATAGCGCCCTGACCTCCCGGAGTCGGGTGACTCGTCGGACGCCGGTCACCAGAGGGTAGAGGCTCGGATCGACGTCGACCGGCAGGCAGACGAAGTCACGGCCGGGGCCGTCCTCACGCCCTTCTACAAGTGCTGCGAACTCCTGCTTCTTGAGTTGGGCTGTGTTGGCCGTCCCCGAGTCGTCGTTGTGGAAGAGGCGTTTGATCTCGGCGATGATCTCCTCCTCCGAGTACTTGCCCCCGTACTTCTTGGCTGCTGTCGTGATGAGGACTCGCCCTTCAGGAGTGAGGGCCTCGGGATCGGCCAGAAAGCCAGCGTCGGCAGCAACGGCCTTGGACAGCGCCTCTGAATAGGGAGGAATGGAGATGACGGAGGCGATTGAAGGGAACCATACGTTGGAAGCACCGCGTTGTGTGGCGCGCGGCTTCTTGTCGCAGCTCTTCTCCGTGAACGCCGCCCCCCCGAGCCAGGGCCGCCGGCCGTTGCAGCGCATTGGGCCGAAGGCGTTGGGGAAGAAGGCATCCGCGAGACTGCGTTTCCGTCCGCAGGAGCAGGAGACGACCATGTCACCGAGTGAGGAGGTGCGACCCTGGGCTTTGAGCTCCAGAAGGTGGGCTCCGGGATCTGGGGAGTAGTACTCCGAATGAACCCAGTAATGATAGGGAAAGTCATCTATGTGTCCGTCTTGGCAGATGACGATCAGGCGGGAGGGAGTGAGTGTAGGAGACTTGCAGAACCCGCACTTCGGTTCGTTCCACGCCGATTTGAGTCGCGCGAGGTCTCCGAGACGTCCGCATTTGCTGCATGACTGGATGAAGGGGAAACGGATGACGGATACAGACCCGGTCTTTTTGCTGGCGGACGGCAGGTAGAGCGCTGCGACGTTCAGGGCCCGGGCCAGTCGGGGCTCCGGGACGGGGGTCAGGTGTCCCTGGTCCCACTGGTCGAGACTGGCGACCATGAAGCTGGCGTTCTCGTCCGGCAGCAGGCCGCCCACGCCGTAGGTTGAGAGCAACTGGGACCTGCGGACCTTCAGTTCTGCCATGTCAGGCGTCCTTCCGTAAGAAGATCTGTTTAAGGGGCGTCTCCGCATCGACGTCGCGCATGCTCTCCGGGGTTGCCCAGGGCGCGTGGTCGAGAGAGAACTCGAAGTCCTCCTTTTCCAAAGCCTGGCTGTACCGAATCAGGAGGGAATTGGCAGAGTTCTTCTCGTCCTTGTACCGCAAGGATGACTTTCCTGCCGCTTCGATGGCCCATACCGACAGCAGCGCCTCGAGCTGGGCGTCTGTAGCCTCCGCCTCGGGAGGGGCGACGCGGGACACGCGTTCCACCAGGTGACTCTTGATTTCCTCAACAATTGCCGCGTGGTCCTCGAGTGTTGCTGCCGCGCCGTCCACTGCCATTGCGGGGGAGAGCATTCGCACGGCGGAGACGAGGGCTCCGTGCAGGGCGCGATCCCGGGACCGTGCGGCAAAGGGGGTGGCGCTTGTGGCTTCGACGGCGCGGTACATGGCCTGATGGAACGGGACGAATCCTTCGAAGTGCGAGCGGTCCCTGGACTTGGCCGCGTTGAAGATGGTGACCACGAGCCCCGGCCAGCGGCGCCCGACGCGGCTGGTTGCCTGGATGTATTCGGCGCTGGACTGGGGCTGGCCCATGACGGCCATGAGCCCGAGGCGGTCGACGTCGAGCCCGACGGAGATCATGTTCGTGGCCAGGACCACGCTGTCGACTCCAGGTTCTCCGAACCAGGTCTCGAGATTCTTCAGACGGACCGGGATGAGGTTGTTGGCGACCCGGCTGGTCAGCTCGCTCGGGTTCACGTCGCGCACCTGGTTGCGCTGGCCGTCCCGGGCTGCGAGGAGCCCGAGCCGGACTCGGACATCGTCGCTGACCTGTAGGTACGCGCTGCCAAGCACGCGAAGGCTGTTGAAGTAGCCTATGAGCGTCCAGTAGGGATCGCGGTCCTCGTCGCTGCCCTCAATCCGCAGGCTGGAATTCAGCAGGGAGGCGTAGACGCGGACCATCAGGGTGGCGTGGCTTGTGCCGGAGGCCATAACGCCCACGTACTCGCGGGTGCCGAATTTTTCTCGCGGGGCCTTTTCGGCGAAGAACGAATCGTCGGGGAGTAGCCCGGGGGGCGGGAAGAGGCGCGATTTGCGGTCGAAGACTGCGGAAATTTGTGCCGCAGCGCGGCGGATTGTCGCGGTCGAGGCGATGACTTTGGGCTTGCGGGCAGCTTCCTCCGGGGATCGGAAGGCGTCGCTGGCTGCCATGTCGAACGCGGATTCGTATAGTCCGACGGTCGACCCGAGTGGTCCGGAGATGAGATGCAATTCGTCCTGGATGATCAGGTCGGGGCCGTGATCGCCAGAATTGGCGCGTCCGAAGATATTGGCGATGGCGCCGTTCCACGCCATTTGGGCGAATTTATCGACTGTCGCGATGACGAGCTCGGGGCGCTCCCGGTAGATGTCGGAGTCGACCAGATGGACCGGCAAGCCTGAATGATAGTCGCAGGACGAGCTCGGGCACTCGATGACCATCCGTTCGTAGGGCAGTCTGCGGACGTCGTAGTTCGCCTCGCTGAGGACACGTCCGCACCAGGGGCAGGCTTTGAGCTGCACCGGATTGCCTTCCATCACGTCCTCGCCCCGGGAGAGTCTGCCGAGGTTCCTCTTTGCGGTCTTGGCATCGTTCGGTGTGGCTCCGGCTCCTACCCACAAGCCGATGCCGAAGGCCTCCCCTCCCAGGTCGGCATCTGCCCTCCGAAGGTGCTCGAGGGAGCAGATGAGCATGGCGGCGCGCTCGAACTGCTGGATCGTCAGGAGGCGGAGGGTGTATCGCATGATCACGGCAACGCCCTTGGCGCTGTTGTCTCGGAGCCTGCGCAGAAGGATGGTGTAGGCGATCAGGCCGAGGTACGCCTCCGTCTTGCCGCCACCGGTCGGGAACCAGAGGAGGTCCGCGATGTCGCGTTCGGAGTGGTCTGGCTGTGTCAACGAAGGGAGATTGAGCAGGATGAAGGCGATCTGGAAAGGCCGCCACTCCTGGTCCTGGTCAAGGGTGAAGGCCGCGGTTGACTTCGAACGCACCCAATCCTGACGCGATCTCTGAAGGTGCATCGCCCGGTTGGCCAGCTGGAAGGCTTTGAACGCCTGGGGGTCTGCGGCGATCAAGTCGATGCCGGCTTGGATGCGGTCGGCGGCCACGGATGCGGATTCGAGATGGCGTTCTGCGGTTGCCCGCAGGTGCTCTGGGATGTCCTCGCCGGAGTTCCCTGCGATGAGGCTCTCGCGTTTGCTGGCTATCCAGCTTCGGTATTCGTTGACCAGGAGGGCGAGCTCTTCGGCGATTCGTGCGGCGTCTGCCTGACTGAGGAAGCCGAGGCGGAGGTCCGCCGACACTTCACCGGTCATGGCTCGGGGAACTTCCTGGCGGGGAACGAACGTCGTGGCGACGCGCTGGCAGAGAGCCCCCTGGACATCGTCGTCCCCCCACGTGGTGGCACAGCCGTGTCCGGCCGCGAATATGCGGGCGTTCCTGTAGAGGAGCTGCGCGCTGGCCAGGTCTTCTTCCGCCGAGGCTTCTGTGTGGAGGGACTGGCGGTCCACGAGAGCGGGCAATGGTGTTTCCACGGTCAGTCCCACTTGGAACCAGCAGTTGAGGTCCCTATCACCTTCGGCTGGCTTGGGCAGACGGTTCCGCAGAGCAACGGTGACAGTGACCAGGTCGGCCTGAGGCGGGCGTGCAAGGACGTACAGCTCCAGTTCGCCGTGGACGGGATGCGCGACTTCCCCAGCGGTGTTCGAGACGTCGACCGTCAAGGGCGGCAGGTCCTGGGCATGACGTGCCCAACGTCCGGACGGCGACCCGTTCTGGGTCTGGCCGTCAGGGGCAGCTGGGACGTATCGCGCCGCCTGTGGGCGGACAGTGAACAGAGGGGTGACGCGGGTGTCGATCGTGAATGTCATGCCGATGCTCGAGGGGTAGGTCATGCGGGAAGCCGCGACTGGGCTGTCTTGGACCTCGTCGTCTGAGGCGGTTCCCGCGTCGGGGTCGTCGGCGACGGCGTCGAGGGATTCGCCGGACAATGGCCAGAGGACGCCTGTCAGATAGCGGTCGAGGGGCCGTTCGTCGAGGACCTCGTCGATTCCGCCGGGGCCGTAGAGGTCCGTGACGAGACGGTCCACCATTTCGGATCGGAAGGCGTATTTCGATGCAAGACTCATGGCTAAGGTCAACTCACTTCCAACTCGCGCGGGCCAGGCCTGAGAACCTCGGGACGAGCCAGAGCCCTGATCTCCCGAGTCCAACTTCGTCTGTCTGCTCGGGACTGCCTGCTGCACTTTCGACCGAGGAGAGACGTAGACATGTAAAGCTCACGGGCCACTTGAAGTCTCCACCTCTGTAGAAGACCCTTCGGACATCGCGGCCGAATTTCTCGCTGGAAATGCCGAGTGCTCGGCCCTCCAGGGTCTGGAACTCGTAGAATGCCGGATTGGCCTCATCGGCGTCGACGATCCGGATGGCCTGCGCCTGGGTGCCGATCGACGAGTCGAGTATCGCCAACTGGACCGGCAGGGCATCGCGCGATCGGCTGGCGTATGGGAACGTCGAGCGGACATCCGAGGATTCGACGGCCATCCTGGAGGCGTAGTCCCTGGGCTTCCCGAACCGGCGTTCGGTCCACCGTCCTGTGGCCGCGTGCTTCTGTGCGAAGGTTCCTCCGGGCCGTTCGAGGCGAGCTGAGAAGATGGATTCGCGTGCGCGGCTGAGGGCCACATAGGTGCGGCGGACTAGGCTGGCGAAGTCGGGCTGGGAGTCGCTGCGCTCGTCCGGCTCGATGTAGAGCACATGGTCGTACTCGAGTCCCTTGGCCCTGTAGATGGTCGAGACGGTCAGCGGGAGCGAGTCGCTGGCTGTCAGCGGCAGGGGCAGGGAGCCTCGCGCGATCTTTCGGGCGAGTTCGGCCAGGTCGAGGGACCAGGGATCGCGCCAGTTGGCTTCGCATTGCTTCAGCAGGAACCAGTCCCCGGCTGGGTCCCGCCGCCCTGCAGAGTCGAGCCCTTCAAGCACGGTCGCTTCTGGGTGCTTTGTGGGGGCCAGCTCGTGGAGCGCTTGCCATATCCACTTCGCGGCGCCCATGTCCTGAGCTCTTCGACGTACGCCGTGTTCTATTCTCTGCTGGTCGAGTGCCTCGCTGATCAGCAGCACCTCGTAGTTCGTCGCACAGAGGATCGCGGCTGTTTCGGGGTCGGGGCGCAGGACCGCCCCGACGTCGAGGAACGAGGTGCTTGTCGCGTCTTCGGCTCGGTAGGCCTCGAGGGCCTCGTATGCGCCAGCGGCGGCCCGCGGATCCCCGAGGTCGGTGTCGCGGAGGGCCTTCCCGACCTCGATCAGCTGCCTTGCGCGCTCGCTCTGGGCCCTGTAGTTGCGCTCGAGGGCTCGGGGTTTGGCGCCATAGTCGCTGACGAGAGTGTCGAAGAGCTGCTGCGCAGTCGTCTCTGCGGCGGATGCCTGGAGCTGGAAGTCGTAGACGCCTTGGAGCGGGTCGCCGAGGAAAGTGAACCCGAGCTCCTCTGGCGCGTTCTCGAGGATGACAGTCGCCAGGCGGGCGCGGTCGCCGACCAGGTCCTGGGCTTCGTCGACGCACAGGTGCCGGAGACCCAAGAGGAAGCTCGGCAGCCCGTGCTCCTCGACCAAGGCTGTGGCCTGGCGTATCCGCTGTTCGAAGGATCCGCCTTCGGCACCGCCGTCCGGCCCGAGGAGATCGAGGATGATTGCGCTGGCCAGCGAGTCGAAGGTTCGGATCATGACTTGATCGACATCAGCGGAGAGAGCCCGTTTCCGCGCGGCTTCGACGGCAGCGCGAGAGAAGCTGAGCACAAGGATCTCATCGGCAGGGTTCAGGCCTTCCGCCTCTGCGAGGTGGAGGATCCGGGATACGAGCACCTCGGTCTTTCCCTGGCCCGCTCCGGCAATCACGTACTGCCGGTCCTCGGCAGGGGCCGTGGCCACTTCGGTCTGGCTGCGGTCGAGTTCGAAGGCGTTCACGATTCGCGGTTCCAGAGATACTCGAAGTGATTGAACGCGAGCCGCTGTCCGAATTGGTCGATGTTGTCCTTGACGTTGACGATCAGGACTTCCTCGCTGCCGCCGTTCTTCGGACCCCGCAGCCCGCGCCCGATCATCTGCAGGTACTTGTTCGGGGTGAATGTCGGCCTGCAGACATAGACAGCACCCACCTTTGGTGCATCGAAACCCTGCGAGAGCACATCGAAGTTGGTCAGGACCCGGATCTTGCCCGAACGGAAGTCCTCGATCTCGCGCCTCCTGTCGGAGGGGTTAGTCTTCGACGAGATCGCGGCTGCTCGGATGCCCTCCGCGGTGAGCGTCGCGGCCAGCGCCTCTGCGTGGTCGACTGATGCCGCGAAAACCAGCGCCGTCTCTTTGGGCGCGACAGAATGCAGATGGTCCAGGATGGTATCGTTCCGCGTCTTGCTCTTGGCCACGACATCCAGATCGATCCGGGTTTCCAGCATGGCACTGTCTCCGCGGTCCGGGCGCTGGACGCCCTTGGTCAGTTGGAGCTCGATCCCGTCCAGCGCCTCGTGCCGCACCCGGGCCAGCACTCCCATGGACTGAAGATATGCATGGGCATTGTCGGTCGTGAAAAGCGATGGCATCAGGAGATGCCCATCGAAGCGCCTCACAAGACGTGTTGTCTCGGCTTCGTTGGTTCCCTTGTAAGGAGTTGCTGAGAGGCCGATGAGAGGTTTGCCCCTCTGGGAGTTGCCTCTGCCGAAGGCCCGGAATACGTCTGTGTAGGTAGGGGCGATGGCTCCGTGCGCCTCATCGACGATGAGTATGTCGGCGCCGAAGAGCCAGGCGTATTCTTCGCGCTCACCCGCGTCCTGCACGATACTGCTCAGGGTTTGGATGGTGGCAACGACGACGTGCAGCCGGGTCTCTTCGGGCTTGGGTCGTCTTCCGTCCCAGAGGCGGCCTACAGCCATCCGCTGCTCCGGGACCCCGGCCCCTTGCCACACGTAGAGCCATGCTTCCACCGCCTGTTCGCAGAGCTCTTCGGTCTGGGCCACCCAGACGACAAGCTTCTGACCCTCTGAACGGCCGACGTGCTGAATGACCGATTCGACGGCGACTCGGGTCTTGCCTGCCCCCGTCGGAAGCTGGACGATAGCCCGGTTCTCGGTTTCGCGTTCGAGGACGGCCAGAATCTGCTTGCTGACATCCACCTGGTAGTCGTGCATGGCGCTGAGACGTACGGGGCCCATCACTTCTTCACGGACAGGCTTGCGGATCT
This sequence comes from Sinomonas gamaensis, assembly GCF_005876955.1. GTDB lineage: Bacteria > Actinomycetota > Actinomycetes > Actinomycetales > Micrococcaceae > Sinomonas > Sinomonas gamaensis. Next base: position 70,482 of record NZ_SSCL01000008.1, on the reverse strand, counting down.
CGCTGGAACCGGCAAAGTCCTCCGAGATCCCCAGCTTGCGCACGAAACTGCGGGCGGCGGAGCTGCCCTTGAACTGGCTGGGGGTCTCGATCCCCTGTTCTTCCAAGAAGGGTCGAATCTTCTGGAGAAGGCTTGCCCCATGGAGTGTGCTTGCGAGCCGCACGAGAGCTGTGCCCGAGATCTCCTCGTCACTTCTGCTGTTCAGCAGTGCAAAGACGTGGTTGGGAATCAGCGACCGTATGGTGGATTCGCCTACCAGCTCCAGCAGCTTCTCTTCATCAGTCTGCTTTGCCTGGATCTTCCGCAGCCTTTCGGCCTGATCGTGCTCCTTCTTGGCCTGTTGGGCGTTGTCGAGGGCTATTCTTGAGTCGACCTTCTTGCCCGTGCTGTCCAGCAGTGCCTGCAGCCAAATTCGGGGAGTCATGGTTTCGAGGTAGTAGAAGGTGTCTCCCTCGAGATATGCCTGTCTCGTTACGACAGCGGGCGGGTCGCCGGCATCGTTCGTGGTTTCGATTCGAATGTTCTCGCACGGAACGGTGATGAGTTTCGAAATCCCTGATACGGCCTTGTGGATGAACGGAATCCGCTTCATCAACGGCAGGGGGTCTCCCTGCCCTTCGGCCACGAGCTTGGATTCGAACCTGACTTCCAGCGCTGGGAGGTTCCATTGATCTACCAAGGCCAGGCGGAGCTCGTCTGATTCGACGAACAGCACTGCGGCTTCGCGGTTCTGGGCGAAGTGCTCGTAGGTTCGGCGGTCGGTCGCCACCTGTGCGTCTTCGAAAGGAAGCTCGGCACGTCCATGCTTCGTCATCACCGACACATGCTCTGGCTTCCGGAACCCGTGCAGTGCGGCGATGCCGTAGAGCTGGTGGAGTTCTGAAAGTCCCAGGGACCGATTGGCCAAGGTGTAGATGTAGGGCCAGCTGTAGGTGGCGGGATCGGCGGGAAGCGCGAGGAGATCGGCGGCGCGCTGATCCAGGGCGACAGGCAAGAATCCGTCGGGGATGTCAGGAGATCCAGCGACGGCGTTGCGCGCTTCAACGAGACCGAGGGGCGTCTTGAGCGTTCCGTGATTCCGGGCCCACCAGATGTCGGGGTCGAATACTTTACGGTCGCTCACGTATTGGTTGTTGATCTTGACTCGCACTTCATAGTGCGGCTGATCGAGGATGCGCTCGGTCGCGCGCCGTCTGACTTCGGCGCTCGCGTCCGACAGCAGTTCGAGTCCTGGGGTGGCGAAGGGCTGCCCGAATGCGAGATGGATTCCCGATACGGGGGTGGGACTGTTTCGGAAGTGCGCTTCGATCGTCTCCGAGATGGCATCCTTCCATAGCTGGTGCAATCTCCCCGAGCTGATCTGCACAGGGTCGCCGAGATCGGAGTGCACCTTGAGCGCTTTGAGGACGCGCATGTCTTGAGCATGAAACGAACTGTCGACGACAAGGGATGCATCGTCCATGCTTCCCTGGGGGAACAGGTCGCCGCGAAGCCAGACCTCGCCGATGGGCCGCCACTGGCCGTCCTCGCAGCGGACAGGCAGGGAAGTGTTGGCGAGCCCTTGGAGGAGCTGCAGGACGGAGGGGAGATCGACTGACCGCGACAGAGCCCAGAACGCCTCCAGTGATGCGCGGTCTGCCGGGTTCGATCTGATTGCGGCAATCGCCTTCTTGAGGCGTCCCTGCGCGTCGAGGAGTCCGATGTCGAGCTTCCGGAGAAGCTCACGCGCATTCCGGTGCCGAACGAATTCGAGGGACACGAGGTTCGGGGCGTTGTCGTCGTCGTCGATGGGTACGAACAGTGCGCTGCCGATGGGTGCTTGGAGGGATCCGTCACCCGCTGGAACGATCCGGGCGGAGCGCATTTCGCTTGCAAGTTCTGAGAAGCGCTGGTTGATCTCAACCGCGATCTCCAATGCGGCAAGGAAGCTCTCGGCCGTCCGCGGATGCACCACTTCTTCAAGCCACGCTCTGACCCCGGCTCGCTCTTTGTTGGCCATCGAGAGAAGGCGATTGAGGGTGTGATTCCGGGCTGCGTTGCTGGTCAGGCTTCGATGCGCCCACGGCCTTTCACGTCCGACGGCGGCATCCCACATGGATTCGAGTCGCTCGGCCTGGTCGAGTTCGGGTTCGATCTGCAGCTCGTTCGCCGCGCGCAGGACTCCCATCCGGTCGGGGACGAACGTCATGGCGGCGACTGTCGCCATGACGGGCTTGTTGAGGACCTCGTCTGCCCAGGATCGAGCTTCACGGCCACGGGCAGGGAGGATGTCCAGGATGCTGCCGGGATCCTGAGGGTCGACCAGGTCGGGCAGGGCGAATGCGACAACCCGGGGCAGGCTCTTGGTGAGGATCTCCTCGTTGTACAGCCCGGCCAGCATGTTCTCGCGGTCTTCGTTGAGCTTGAAGGCAGCATTGATGATGCCGCTGAGGGTCGTGTACGACTGCGTCGGGAAGTAATTCCAGACCCTGCCTAGCCCGCGGCCGCGGCTCTTGAGCGGAACGGCCCAGGTGAGCTTCAGCTCGGAGCGGGCAGCAACGCTGCCGGCGTCCTTGGCGGCCTCGGGGGAGGGTTGGTGGGGCACCCGGAAGACGTCCCAAGACTCAGCTTGGCCATCGGCCTGCAGCACGACGCGTTCCCCCAGCCCATGGGGATAGGGCCTGCGATCTGCCGTCCACGTCTTGCGCTTGCCGGTGCGGCGATTGTCGAGATCGAGGGTGTCGATATGGTCTGCGAACAGGATGAATTCGTGGGGGAACCGCTCGAGCTCTTCGTCAAGCCATGGAGTTCGGTCCTTGAGCGGAATTCGGACGATGGTAGTAGCCCAGTCCATGAGTTCGGAGAGCACCTGGTCGGTGGCGGCAGCGACGACCGGGTCGAAAGGCTCAGCGAGCCGCAGGGCCGGATACCGTTCTCTGCCCCCGACGACTCCGGAGATCACTGCAGCCGAGCGAGCCCGATCCCATTTGACGGAGACAGTGCGACTGATGATCTGCGGGGCGTCCGTCAACTGCAACACTGATTTGAAGCCGAGTCCGAATCGGCCGATCTCGTCGTCACGCTTCTGGGACGAGTGGGACATGAGCAGAGCTTCAAGGCCTCCCTGCGTCAGCGGATCGCCCTCATTGGCGCAGTAGAGCGAGCTTTCGGTCAGCACGAAGGCCAGCCGGCCGGACATGCCCCTCATGGCGTCGGCAGCGTTCTGAGCCAGCTCGTTGAGCTGCTTTCGCCCGTAGCCGCTTTCCACAGTGCTGCGTTCGAGAGCGTCGTGCTCCTTGACGAGTTCCGGCCTGACCCTGTAGGCCTCCAACGCGGCTCGTCCATCTGCAACGAGCCATCGGCCCAGGTTTCCCTCTGGTCCTTGCCACTTCGCCGCGTTCAACATTGAAGCTCCCCTCATAGCCTCGGCGATGATGATCGCCGTGGCCAACTTTCATCGTTATTCGGTTGTATCAGTGGTCCCCGTCGTCTTGGGCCGAGGATCAGGTTGGTCGGACTACGCGAGGTTTTTTGCCAAAAGCCGTCCGATGGCAGCGCCGAGTTCGATAGGCACAGCGTTTCCGATTTGACGAGCGATGGACGTCTTAGAGCCGAGCCACAGCCGGTCCAAAGGAAAACCTTGTAGGAGCGCCGCCTCGAGGGGCGTGATCGCCCGGTGCTCTTCGGGGTGCAGGTACCGTCCCTTTTCCGGCTTGAAGAATTCGGTGCGTATCGTGACAGACGGGCTATCCCAGCGGAGACGGCCCATCACGTCTCCCGATCCGGACTTATGGCTGACCCAGCAAGGAGCCAGGAGATCCTCGGGAAGATCAAATCGGTTGCCGCCCGGAGGAATAGCTTGAAAGCGTTGCAGAGAGATCTCGCGGTACTCACGGTCGACATGCAATTCGGCAGTGGTGTATGGGCCCCGCAACCTCGTCCCGTTGAATTCCGTCATGCGGTCTGCGAGGACGGTCCCCGTAGGATCTTTTGAGACCGCGGCGAGCGCCCTTCTTACTGAAACGTGTCTACCTACATGAGTAGGAGCGGGAAACCCAGGGGAGGGGACCGAGCGATGATGGCCAATCAAGATCGCTCGCTTGCGAGCCTGGGGAGCACCGTAATCGGCGGCGTTGAGCACATGCCAGTCGAAGGCATAGTCGCTCAACATTCCATAGCGTCCAGTGGCTGCTTTGAAATCGGCAAGCTGTTCGGACTTGCTGAAGGCCGGGACGTTCTCCACTACGAAGTAGGTGGGCTTTGCCTGAACAATTGTCTCCGCGTACGCCTGCCACAGCTGGTTCCGCAGGTCCCTGGGGTCTCGTTTCCCCAGCAGAGAGAAACCCTGGCAGGGTGGGCCGCCGACTACGACGTCGGCTTTCGGCACCGCTCCTAGCTCAAGCCACTGCTCGATAGAGCCTGCGAAGATCTTCTTCCGGCCGAAAGTAGCCGCGAAGCTGGCAGCGGCCGCCAGATCGATCTCAACTGCTTGTTCGGTCACGAAACGCGGCGATGCTGCATAGAGTCCCTGCGTTAGCCCGCCCGCGCCCGCGAAGAGGTCGAGGACGCGGATGGAGTCCGAGGCGGGCGTGCGTTCGTAGGGGGCTCGATGCCCTAGGGTCTTGCTCATGGTGCCTCAACCATAAGGCCTGGGTATTGCGAGCAGCCGTTACGGCTCGAAACTCGCATCAAGATTGTGCCATTTAAGACCCACGTAGTGGCGACCCGTACGCTGAGTAGACCAGCTTGAGACTGCACGGACGGATGCAGCCACAGCCGAACACAGGGGAGAGCCCCCTTGCGCGGGCTACTAATCGAAATCATCCGAGCTGGGGTTGCCTCCAGCGAACGATGTCGCGCAGTCAGGTGGGGGCATCCCCGAGATGGCCCGGAACCGCTGCTCAGGTCGAGGTGCCTCTGTTCTTTGAGTCTGAGGATCCGAATCACTCGTGCGGATGCCAGATTACGTCGATCGCCTTAAGGCGATGGTTCGATCAGGAGGCTAGCCCTAGCAGCTTTTACCACGTATCTGTGATACGTATTTGGTGGAGCCCGATGGGTTTCCATATTCGGACTGAGCCGAGGGAACAGATTGAAGCGCAAGCTCATCGAGGTGTCGCTACCGCTGAAGGCAAGCGAGTTTAGAGGCGTCGAATGATTGCGAGTTCGAGCGACGTTGTCGACCGGATCAAACTGGCTCCAGATGCGGGTCTCGTCAAGAGCCTCGGTGCTAACCATACATTGGAGTCAGCGATAGCCGATGTGGTGGACAACAGTGTTGACGCTGGCGCATCGCGCGTGTCGATCAGGCTTCTGACTCGGAACGACCGTCTTGCCCAGGTGGAGGTACTCGACAACGGCAGAGGCATGGACGCCAGCGCCGCGAATGCAGCCATGACTATCGGACATCAGCGCACATACGCCGAAGAGGACTTGGGCCACTTCGGCATGGGTTTGAAGGCGGCATCGTTCGGCCACAGCGATGTCCTGACCGTGTGGTCCGCGCGCTACGGTGCAACTCCGGTCGGACGCCGCATTCGTCGCGCGGACTTCTCGAAGGACTTCACGTGTGAAGTGCTGTCGTCCGATGTTGCCGCCGAGCATGCCGCCGACCGGCAGGTCGTTCTGGGCTCGCCCGAGGGGACATCAATCGTCTGGACGGAAGTCCGCAACGCGTATCGAGGCCGCAACCAAGCTGAGGCACGAAGTTGGCTCTCTAAGCGCAACGAAGCGCTTAGATCGCATCTTGGCGTCACGTTCCACAGGCTTATCGCCGCCAAGCGTCTCCAGATCGACGTACTAATTGACGAACTCGGGGACGCCCTGGCTGGTCTTGGTATTCCGATCTTGCCGATTGATCCCTTCGGATACAAGACATCGGGCCATCCCGAGTACCCCAAGGACTTGGTTGCGAAGGTTGGCGAGACTCGAGTGAAGCTGACGTGCCACATTTGGCCGGCGAAGTCGGACGTCACAGGATTCCGCATTGGAGCCAAGAGCGGCGATCAGTTCCAAGGGTTCTACATCTACCGGAACGATCGCCTACTTCAGATCGGCGGCTGGTCCGACACGGCCACGCCGAGCACTGCGCGTCAGCTCGCTAGAGTGGTGCTGGAGGACAACGGCGCAATCGGCCCCTTCGTGACGATGAACCCCGAGAAGAGCGGCCTGAAGTTCGAACCGGTCTTCCACGATGCCCTCAACAAGGCTGAGGCAATCGACGGCACGACCTTTCTGACCTTTCTTCAAGATGCAGAGTCAATTTACACCGACGCCAACAGGCGGAAGCGTGAGCGCAAACCGGTCATCCGACCGGATAAGGGCATCGCCCCTGCTGTCCGCAAGCGCATCGGCACCGAGCTGTCCTTCATTGACGGGGACCCAGTCAACGTCAAGTGGAAGCGCATGCTGGCTAGCGAGTTCCTCGACGTCGACTACCCGGCCAAGACCCTGTGGCTCAACAGTCGCTACCGCGGGTTGTTTGCGCCCGATGGCGGGAGTTTGAACGACGCCCCGGTGCTCAAGGCGTTGATCTATCTGCTGACCCACCACGTCTTCGAAGGTCAGCACCTCGGGTCGCGAGACAAGGATGAAATCGCCCTTTGGAAAAGTGTCCTTGGTACGGCTGCGGCCGCCGAGGACCATATGCGTGGCGGGCAAGGAACGAAGCAATGACCATTTCCCCTGATGATGCGCGCCATCTGACATTCAGCACCCTCGACGAGTTGTGGGACAACGGCGCACCCATGGTGCTTCCGATCAAGGGTAAGCCGGCCTGCCGTCTGCAACTCGACCCCAAGAACAGCGTTATCACCCTCGTGACGCCGTATGAAACGCCTGAACCTGACGTTGCCAAGCTTAGGAACGTCCGCTTCAGCGCGGTTTCGTCCGGCGATGACGAACTCGCCGAGCTCGCGGTTAGAGTTGAGGGCAGCGCGCACGGTGCCTACGGATTGCTCGCCACCATCGCCGATGAGCTCCAGATCGAGAAGATGCCCTTGGCGGCCGCTGTTGCGGCGGGCATAGCTCGCCACAGGAACGTGTTTGCGAACCGTGGAGCGATGACCCCTGAAAAGGAAGTCGGGCTCATCGGGGAGTTGCTTTTCCTGGAGTTCCTCATGCATCAGATCGGCGCGGGACCGGCGACTGTCGCTTGGCAGGGGCCGTTGTCAGAAGAGCACGACTTCACTTTCGATTCGATTCACATCGAGGTGAAGACGACCAGCAGCGAGCGTCGCCACCACATCATCCATGGGCTCAACCAGCTCGTGCCGTTGCGGGGTGTTTCGCTCAGCGTGTTGTCGATTCAGCTCACTCGAACTGCCCCAGAGGGGGGACGAACCCTTCCGCAGGTTATCGCTCACGTCCGGAAGATCGCCGGTGGACATCGGGTCGCGACCGATGCGATGCTAGCGAGCTTCGGCTGGCAGGACGACGATGCGGACCTGTATCCGACGTTCTGGGCGCTTCGTTCTCAGCCACGCGCCTACGACGTGAAGAACGGCTTTCCTGCGATGACCACCGATCTTGTGGCTCCAGTCGTCCCTAACTTCGCACTCGTGTCGGAAGTCTCTTACAGAGTGGACCTGACGGACCTGCACCCTGACCCACTTCCCGAACCCATCTCCGGATTCGTAGAGTCGAAAGAGAGTTGAACGAACGTGACCGAACAACGCCCCGCCTGGGCAGACGCCCTGACCAACGTCTTCGTCGCCCTGAAGAACCAGCAACCCACGCCGCTGGGGCCCCTGCTTGCGGCGCTGGCGGGGACGGACGTCAGTGAAGAAGATCTCGCTGCGTTCATCCGGGAGGCGGACGAGAACGAGCCGGCTTTGACTCAAGCCCGGATGGCGCTGGCGAAGTGGGACAACCAAGACGAGGATCTCGAAGGCCTCGCCACGGCGCCGCGAACCAAGGAGCGTCGCGCAGCAATCTATGCTGGCCTCAGCCTCTCCACAGAAGTGGCCGCCGCGTTTACGGCACGGGTTGAAGTCTTCGAGATCCCCGCCGTCGTCATCTCGAAGGTGTTCGAACCGTGGTATCCGGCCGAGCGGAACTTACGCACCAGCGTTTACTGGGACGACTATGAGGCCTACCTCCGCGACGTCAAGAAGTGGCCAGCCTCGTCTATCTCGTCGCTCGATGGGACGACGACGGAGGTCATCGAGCGTCTGAGTCGCCCAACACGACCTGAAGCCAAGCAGACCAAGGGCTTAGTCGTGGGCTACGTGCAGAGCGGGAAGACTGCAAACTTCACGGGCGTCATAGCGAAGGCAATCGACGCTGGCTACCGACTGATCATCGTCCTTACAGGGACGATCGAGATCCTACGCGCCCAGACTCAGCGTCGAATGGACATGGAGCTCATGGGTGTCGAGAACATCTTGGCGGGCCAGGATCCGACCGATCCCGCGGTGGCCAAGGAACTCGACTATCAGCAAGACGAGGAATGGAAGGCAGAGCGCTTCGTCAAGCACGGTGACGCGCTCACGCTGCCTGGTGTAGTCGAGATCGCTCGCGTGACAAGCCACCGCAGCGACTATAAGCGTCTTCCCCAGGCAATGACCAAACTCAAGTTTGCGCGAAAGAACAAGCAAAAGCCGCTCAATGACGAAGAGAATCTCTTCCACTCGGGCGCATACGTCGCGGTCATCAAGAAGAATCCCGCGCCGCTGAAGAAGCTGATCCAGGACTTGAAGCCGCTCAAGAACGATCTCGCCGAGTTGCCCGTCCTGATCATCGACGACGAGTCCGATCAGGCCTCGGTGGACACCACCAACCCCGCGAAGTGGAAGAAGGGCTCAACCGAGAATCGCAAGCGGACGACGATTAACCAGCTCATCACCGAGATCCTCGAGATCTGCCCACGGGCCCAGTACGTCGGGTACACGGCGACGCCGTTCGCAAACGTATTCGTCGATCCCGACGATGAGCGCGATCTATTCCCGGCGGACTTCGTCCTCTCGCTGCACCGACCGCCAGGCTACATGGGGGTCCAGGAGTTCCACGACGTCGGCAAGCGCTGGGATGACGAGGAGAAGACTGTCGCCAACTCGAACGAGCTGGCCCACATCCGGCCCCTCGTCGGCGATGTGGGCAATGATCCGGATCGTCGAATCGAAGAGCTCCGGGAAGCACTCGACGCATGGGTCCTGTCAGGTGCCATCAAAAAGTACCGCGAGGCTAACTCGGACATCACCTACCGGCATCACACCATGCTGGTGCATGAGTCGGTTAAGAAGGACGAGCACGCGGACACCGCCGCCGATGTCCGCTCCCTCTGGAGCAAGACGCAGTTCACCTCGTCCGAAGGCTTTGCTCGTCTTCAGAAGCTCTATGACAATGATTTTCTGCCGGTCATGAAAGCGCGGGCCGCCAGCGGTGCTCCAATCCCAACTTCGTTCGACGAGCTCAAGCCATTCATCGGAGTAGCACTCGCAGAGATCACAATCGACGGGGACCCGCTACTCATCGTGAACTCCGACAAGGAGATCCAGGCCCAGCAGAAGAAGCTCGACTTCGAGGCGGACAAGGTCTGGCGCATTCTGATCGGCGGAACGCAGTTGAGCCGAGGGTTCACCGTCGAGGGGCTCACAATTTCCTACTTCCGGCGGAAGGCTGGCCAAGCCGACACGCTGATGCAGGCTGGCCGCTGGTTCGGCTTCAGGCCGGGGTACCAGGACCTCGTTCGGCTCTACATTCGGCGCGATGCCCAAGTCGATCTTTTTGAGGCCTTCGAGGCGTTGCTCATGGACGAGGAGGCCTTCCGTGATGAGCTCAGTCAGTACGCTGGCTTCGACGAGAACGGCATGCCCTTGCTCGAGCCGCGGCAGATTCCGCCCCTCGTCAGCCAGCACCTCCCGTGGCTCAAGCCAACGGCTCGCAACAAGATGTGGAATGCCGTCATTGCCAATAAGGCCCCGACGGACATCCAAGACCTCTACGGGCTGCCAGAACGCGGCAGCGAGAAGAACCGCAAGAACTTCGACGATGTTGTCGTGCCACTCCTCACGCATGCCAAAACTGAGGTCATGCTTCCCTACGAGCTCGACGGCAAGTCGGGGTTGCAGCAGCGAGCACGGGTCGGCCTTATCGGCGCCGACGAATTTCTTCAGCTGTTTGGCAAGCTCGCCTGGCATCCCGAGTATGAGGCCAACATCAAGGCGTTCCGAGGGTTCATTAAGAAGGCGACGGATGACAAGAAGATTACGGACTGGGCCGTTGTGTGGACCTGGCCGAACATGGAAGGACGCCAGTTCTACCTTGCGGAGCTCGGTGGCGAGATCTCAATCGTCAAAAGGAAGCGGCGGGCAGGGCGCATCGACTTCGTCGGGTCCGACCGCAAACACCGGGCTGCCGCAAGGCCCATCGCTCTCGGCCAGCCAGTCGCTCCGCTCGGCGAATCGTCGACGCGTGGCGTTGTCCTTATCTCCGTGGTTCCCGACCGAGATCCAGACGACGCGACGAAGCCGGTCGATCGCGGGGAACTCGCTGGACTCATCTCCATTGCCGTGCCTGCAAAGGCGGTACCCCGGAGCAACCTCATCCAGTGGACCGTAATCAACTCTGCCAAACCAGATGAGGTGGTAGTGGATCAGCCTGCTCAATAGCTCGGGCTAGCGTTGACCAGCTCCATCGCCCTCTGCGACGGTGGCACCGCTGCCCGTCAACCGCCCCGGCCTAAACCCCTTTAGGTGAACGGCATGCGCCCGAGGCCACCCATGGCTCTTCGCGATTCGCTGAGGCCGGACAAGCGCCTCTTCGTGACTTCTTTGAGCAGAGGCGTTAAGGGGGATGACGGCATAATTCTGTCCTTCGCCCTTGATCTCTTATCTTGTCGACGGCAGCAACTAGGGGCAACTCGTCGTGCTGTCGGCCGTATGGAAATTCCAACTTGTGACTAGGGCGAACGATTGTGCATTTGCTGGTTTGAAGCTCACCCTTGCCCTCCGCTGTGACCTATGCCATACTCATCCTCGATACGCATCGACGATGCGGTTCGACGAGCACGAGGAGGTGACCGATGCCGACCAGCAAAGACGTGGCCCGTCTCGCGGGCGTCTCCCAGAGCACCGTCTCCTACGTGATGAGCGGCCGTCGGCCGATCTCCGAGAAGACCCGCAAGCGCGTCGAGGACGCCATGGCGCAGCTCGCGTTCCAGCCGAACGCCGGTGCGAGGGCCCTTGCCAGCCGGCGGAGCCAGGTCATCGGGCTCGCGATCCCGTTCGTTTTCGACCTTCACAGGGGCTCGATCATGGAGTTCATCTCCGTCATCGCAGCCACAGCGAGGCAGAGCGACTATGACATCCTCCTCGTCACCGACGACGAAGGCCCCCAGGGCCTCGAGCGTGTGGTCGGCCAGCAGTTGGTCGACGGACTCATCATCATGCAGGTCGAGGGCGACGACGCCCGCGTCCCAGTCATCCGCAACCTCCCCGTCCCGAGCGTGCTCATCGGCATCCCCGAGAAGCACGAGGGCCTCGAGTGCATCGACGCAGACTTCGAGCTCGCCGGCCAGATGTGCGTCGAGGAGCTCGCGAAGCTCGGCCACGAGACGGTGACGCTCGTGGACTGGCAGGACGAGGTCATCCGGCGGCACGTGAACTACGTCAAGCGGTTCCACCGCGGCGTCGACAAGGCGAGCGCCGCCGTCGGCGTCAAGGTCCTCCACGCCCCGGGACGGGTGACCATCGCCGGGATGGAGAAAGCGGTGGCCAAGGCACTCGAACGGACGAAGGGCATTCCGGCCTTCATCGCCCCCGAAGCCGCCAATGCGGATCTCCTCGTCGAAGCCCTCGCCAACCTGGGCCTCGTCCCGGGGCGCGATGTTTCCGTCGTCGCCAATTGCTCGGACGGCCTCGCCGAGCGGCAGCGGATCCCGCTGACCACCATCGGCTTCGAGCCCGACGAGGTCTCGCGCCGGGCCGTTCACATGATCGTCCGTGACCTCACCGATCCCGCGTCCAGGCCTCCCGAGGCCCTGGAGCTCATCCGTCCCGTCTTCAAGCACCGGAAGAGCACTATTCGTCCGCGCCCCAAGCGCTGACAGCCACCCACCACAACCAAGGAAACAGCACCAATCGATGCGCATCGTCGATACGTATCGACAAATCGACAAGGAGCCCCAATGAAGCGAAACTCCCTTACCGTCCGCGCTGGCCTCGCGCTTGCGGCGATCGCGCTCCCGGCGGTCCTGACCGGCTGCGGCAACAGCACGAGCGCGTCGTCGAATGGGGACGTGAAGACCCTCTCCGTGCTCGACTACTACACGAACGAGCCGGACAAGACGGTGATCGGCGACGCCCTGAACCAGTGCGCCCAGAAGGCGGGCGTCACGATCGACCGCCAGACCATCACCGGCGCTTCCCTCATCCAGAAGGTCCTCCAGCAGGCGTCGTCGAAGACCCTCCCGGACGTCCTCATGCTCGACAACCCCGACCTCCAGCAGATCGCGTCGACCGGTGCCCTCGCCCCGCTGAGCGATTTCAAGATCCCCACCGACGGCTTCGCGGACGGCGTGCTCCAAGCCGGCACGTACAACGGCAAGGTTTACGGCTTGGCCCCGACGGTCAACACGATCGCCCTCTTCTACAACAAGGACCTCCTCGCCAAGGCCGGCGTCCAGCCGCCCACCACGTGGGACGAGCTCAAGGCCGCCGCGGCGAAGCTCACCTCGGGCGGCCAGTACGGCATCGCGTTCGACGCCAACGCCACCTACGAGGGCTCGTGGCAGTTCCTGCCGTTCATGTGGAGCAACGGCGGCGACGAGAAGAACATCGCCACCCCTCAGACGGCCGAGGCCCTCCAGCTCTGGACCGACCTCGTGAAGTCGGGCTCGGCGTCCTCAGGCGTCCTGAACTGGAAGCAGGCCGACGTCAAGGACCAGTTTGTGGCCGGCAAGGCCGCGATGATGGTCAACGGCCCATGGCAGATCCCGCCCCTGGACAAGGTCCAGGGCCTCAACTACGGCATCGTGCAACTCCCGGTGAAGACGGCCGGGCAGACCGAAGTTGCGCCGCTCGGCGGCGAGACGTGGACCGTCCCGCAGACCGGCAACAAGGCGAAGCAGGCCAAGGCCGCCGAGATCGTCTCGTGCATGAACACCGACCAGACGCAGCTCTCCCTGGCCAAGCAGCGCAACACCGTCCCCTCCAAGACGACCCTCGCCGCCCAGTTCTCCGCCGAGAACCCCAAGCTCGCCGTCTTCACCAACCTGATCAAGTCCGCCCGCGCCCGCACCGGCGAGCTCGGCGCCGACTGGCCCAAGGCCGCGACCAAGATCTACACCGCCATCCAGACCGCGCTGACTGGCAAGGCCTCGCCGTCCGACGCGCTGCAGCAGGCGCAGAACGGCCAATGAGATGACGACGGCGACAACCAGCCGGGTGCGGACGCGGCCTCCCGCGTCGGCTGAGCCTGCTCCGCGACGCCGGCGGAAGCTACGCCGGGAGACCCTGTACCAGTGGGGCTTCCTGCTCCCCGCGGCCGTGTACCTCGCGCTGTTCTTCGGCTACCCCGTGGTGAAGAACCTCGTGATGAGCTTCCAGGACTACGGCACCGCGACCTTCTACACGGGCGAGGCGCCGTGGGTCGGGTTCGAGAACTACGCGAAGGTCCTCCGCTCCTCGATCTTCTCGACGGCGCTGACCAACACCGCGTTGTTCACGGCGGGCTCGATCGCGGGGCAGTTCGTGATCGGGCTGGCGCTCGCGGTGTTCTTCCGGAAGCGGTTCCCGCTCAGCGGGGTGCTGCGCTCGCTGCTCCTGCTCCCGTGGCTCCTGCCGCTCATCGCGTCCGGTGCCGTGTGGAAGTGGATCCTCGACAAGGATTCCGGGGCCCTGAACCAGTTCCTCGTCGCACTGCACGTCGTCCCGACCGGGGTGCCGTGGCTGACGAGCACGTCGCTCGCGCTCGTCGCGGTGGTCGGCGTGAACATCTGGGTGGGCATCCCGTTCAACGTCACCATCCTGTACGGCGGCCTCCAGGACATCCCGGACGAGCTCTACGAGGCGGCGGCGCTCGACGGCGCGACCGGCTGGCGCGCCTTCCGCCACGTCACGTGGCCGATGCTGCGACCGGTCGTGAGCGTGGTACTGGTCCTCGGCGTGGTCTACACGCTCAAGGTCCTCGACATCATCCTCGCCCTCACCGGGGGAGGGCCGGCCAACTCGAGCCAGACCATCGCGACCGAATCATACGCGCTGTCCTTTGCGGAATTCCGCTTCGGGGAGGGCTCGGCGCTCGGCAATATCCTCGTGCTCATTTCGCTCGTGTTCGCCGTCGTGTATCTGCGGGCGAGCCGGCGGGGCGTGGAAGATTGAGAGGAAGCGCGTCATGAATCTCACCAAAACGGGAATCCACAATTCCGCCCTGGGAATTCTGTTCCTCGCGATCATGCTGTTCCCCGTCTACTGGATGGTGAACGCGTCGCTCCAACCCAACGGCACCACCATCGAGGCCACCTGGTTCCCCCTCAAGCCCGACTTCTCCGGGTACGGCACCGCTCTAGCGCAGCAGGGCCGGAACCTCGGCACCTCGCTCGTGGTGGCCATCGGGAGCGTCGTGTTCAGCCTCGCGATCGCGGCCCCTGCGGCCTACGCGCTGAGCCACTTCAAGGTCCGAGGCACGAATATCGTGCTGTTCGGGATCCTGATCAGCCAGATGATTCCGGGGATTGTCGTCGCGAATGCGCTCTACACCGCCTACAACGATCTGGGTCTGCTCAATTCGATCGGCGGGCTCATCCTCGCGGATTCTTCCCACGGGATTCCATTCGCGATCCTGATCATCCGGGCGTTCATGAGCTCGATGCCCACCTCGATCATCGAGGCCGCTCGGGTGGACGGGGCGGGGCATCCGCGGGTGTTCTGGTCGATCGTGCTCCCCGTGAGCCGCAACGCGCTCATCACGGCGGGCCTGTTCACGTTCCTCTTCGCGTGGAGCGACTTCCTGTTCGCCCTCACCCTCACCACCACCGACGCAGTCCGGCCCGTCACCCTGGGCCTCTACCAATACATCGGCTCGTACGTCACCGACTGGAGCGCCGTGATGGCGACGGCCGTGCTCGCCTCGCTGCCCGCCGTCGTCCTCTTGCTGGTGGCCCAGAAATTCGTCGCCGCCGGCACTGCGACCGGCGCCGTCAAATAAGGAGAAAATCCATGACTCAACCCATTCGCGTCACCGTCTGGGGCGAATACCGCCACGAATTGCGGGATGAAAACGTCGCCGCGATCTACCCCGACGGAATGCACAACACGATCGCGGACGGAATCCGCGAGAACCTCGGCGAGCGGGCCGTCATCCGGACCGCGACCCTCGACGAGCCCGAGCACGGCCTCACCGAGGAAGTCCTCGCCGAGACCGACGTCCTGACCTGGTGGGGCCACATGGCCCACCGCGAGGTGAGCGACGACGTCGTCGAGCGCGTCCACCGCCACGTCCTCTCCGGCATGGGGTTGATCGTGCTGCACTCGGGCCACTGGTCGAAGATCTTCCAGAAGCTCATGGGCACAACGTGCACCCTGCGGTGGCGCAGCGAGCAGGACCGCGAACTCGTGTGGACCGTGAACCCGACGCACCCGATCGCTCAGGGCATCCCGCACCCCATCGAGATCCCCGCGCAGGAAATGTACGGCGAATTCTTCGACATTCCCGCACCCGACGAACTCGTCTTCATCAGCTCCTTCACCGGGGGAGAGGTGTTCCGTTCGGGCTGCACCTTCCGCCGCGGCCACGGCAAGATCTTCTTCTTCAGCCCCGGCGACCAGGACTACCCCGTCTACCACCACCCTGACGTCCGGCGCGTCATCGCGAACGGCGTCGAGTGGGCGGTCTCCGACCTTCCGGAGCGCGCGTACCCCACTCTGCTCCGGTACGAGACGGGCGAGTTCTTCAAGGGCGTCGACTATTCGCACGCCGCTCCCGAGATCGCCGAGGCTCGCCGATGAGCGCGCTGCGGGTGGTTGTTGTCGGGGCCGGCTCGATGGGCCGCGCGTGGCTGCGCAACGTTGAAGCGAACGACGACGTCGAACTCGCCGGGATTGCCGACCTCGCCGTCCCTGCCGCCGAGGCAGCCGCCGCGGAGCTCGGGCGGTCTGACCTGCCCGTGGGCCCCGACGCCGTCGACCTCGCGCGCGCTGTCGGCGCTGAGGCGATCGTCAACGTCACCATCCCCGCCGCCCACCACCCGGTGACGACGGCGGCGCTCCTCGCCGGATTCCCGGTGCTCGGGGAGAAGCCGGTCGCGTCGACGGTTGCGGAGGGGCTCTCGCTTGCGGCGTGCGCCGAGCTGACCGGGAAGCTGTTCATGGTGAGCCAGTCCCGCCGGTACAACAAGCACCTGTTCGCGGCGAAGGCGCAGGCGTCGGCGCTGGGGCGCGTCGGCGTCCTGTCCGTGGACTTCTTCAAGGCGCCGCACTTCGGCGGGTTCCGCGAGGAGATGGCGAGCCCCCTGCTGCTCGACATGGCCATCCACCAGTTCGACATGGCCCGCTTCCTGCTGGACGCGGACCCCGTCTCGGTGCTGTGCGAGGAGTTCAACCCTGCCTGGAGCTGGTACGCGGGTAACGCGGCCGCGACGGCGACGTTCGAGATGGCCGGCGGCGCGCGGTTCGTGTTCAACGGGAGCTGGTGCAGCCCGGGCGCAGAGACGTCGTGGAATGGGTCGTGGCGGGTCTCAGGGGAGAGGGGGACCGTTCTGTGGGACGGTGACCACGAGCCGACGGCGGATCTGCCCAACCAAGCCGAGGCCGCCGTCGTCCGCTCGTTCGATGATCCCGGCGAGACGATCGCGGGATCGCTGCGGGAATTCGTCGCCGCGGTTCGGACCGGCGCAACGCCCATGGGCGAGGTGCACGCCAACGTCATGAGCCTCGCCATGGTCGAAGCCGCCGTGCAGAGCGCGTCGCTCGGCCGGCGCGTGGCGCTCGACGACGTCCTCAACACGTCCTACGAGACCGCCCTCGCGCACGAGACCAACGAGGACGTGCTGCGGGTCCTCAAGTCGTGGCCGTCCGTGCGGGCGGCGCTGGGCCGTTAGCGCCCCAAGCTGCTTTCGGGAATGTCCCGCTCAAACAGAGATCTAGAGCGGGACATTCTCGGAAGGATTAGTCGCTACGCCCCCGCTGGCCCGCCGACCGATGAGGTGAGGCGCCGGTCACCTTGAAGGAATCGGAGGCTCAGACGCGCGGCTTGAGGTGAGCTGCGATGATCTGTTCGCTCTCGTTCAGAGGAATGCTTCCATCCGCAACGCCGAGAACGAGATTGAACCCAACATCGGTGGTGAAGTCATGCTTGTATCCATTGAGCCAGAGGAACACCGCCATTACCGTCCACGCGGTTCTCTTGTTGCCATCGGGGAGTGCATGATTTTTCGTGAGGGATTCAAGCAATGCTGCGGCTTTAAATGTCAGTTTCGGATAAGCGTCGCGGCCACCGACCGTAGTCGCCGGTCTGGCAAGAGCAGATGCAAGGAGACCGACGTCCCGGACGTGGAATCCGAGGCGCTCGATGATCAGCAGAGCATCGTCAAGGTCAACGAACGAGGTCACGCGTCGGCGAGGCGCTCGAGGAGTTCCGCGTCGTGCGACAGAACGAACGCGAGTCCCTCCTCGACCTGGCTTCGGTGCTCGTGCCGTTCAACAACGAGTTGGGCGCCTTGCAGCAGGAGCGCGCTCTTGGAAACATGTTCGGCTGCTGCGACGGCTTCGAGCTTGCGGTCGAGAGCCTCAGGGATGCGGATGTTGAGCGCCATGGATCAATTGTACCGGATTGGTACCTAATTCAAGGCTTGGCCGAACCAGGTGGTGAGCGCCTCGCGCAACCCGCTCTGGGACGCTTCTCCTACCCACGCGACGTAACCGTCTGGCCGGATCAGCACCGCGTCCGGAGCGGGAACCCGGCCGAGAACCGGAAGCTCCCACCGGCCTTCGACCTCGGCATCCACGAGTTGGACCCGGCTGGCCCACGGGCGTATATCGAACCGGCCGGGCTTACTGAGATTGAGGAGCACCGGCCGTGCCCCGTGGAGGAGCGAGAACACCCGCATCGGGCCATCTACGGTCGCAAGGTCGAGGTCGGGCATGCGACGCCCGAGCAAAGGGTGGCCCTCGCCGAGGTCGTAATGGATGTCGAGGCCGGACATCATTCCGGCAATCCGCTTGCGTGGCTCGTCCATGCCGAGCAGCTCGGTCACGATGTCCCGCAGGGCGTCCGTGCGCTCGTCCGTGCGGCTGAGGGCCACTTGCGCCATGGTGTTGTGCAGCACCCGCGCCCCGACCGGATGTCGCTCGGCGTGATAGCTGTCCAGCAGGCTGTCGGGCGACGTCCCCTTCACCACCTGGGCGAGCTTCCAGCCGAGGTTCACCGCGTCCTGCACGCCGACGCCCAAGCCCTGGCCGCCCATGGGGGAGTGGATATGCGCGGCGTCGCCGGCGAGGAGCACGCGTCCCTTGCGGTACGAGGCGGCCTGACGGGTGGTGTCCGAGAACCTCGAGATCCACGCCGCGCTGCGCAGCCCGAAGTCAGTGCCGTACACCGCGATGAGGGCCTTGCTCAGGTCCTCCAGGGTCGGCTCGTCCGTCCGCCCGGGGTGCTCCTCCGTGACCATGCAGCGGACTGACTCAGTGCCCTCCACCTTCGACAGGCCGTGCAGGCCGAAGCCCTGACGGCGCAGGCCCCACTCGGGCTCCTCGTCCATCTCGACCTCGGCGATCAGGCTGCTCGTCGTCGCATCCCAGCCCGCGAACTCAATGCCGGCGGCTTTTCGGATGCGGCTGCGCCCGCCGTCGCACGCCACAAGGTACTGCGCGCTTACCGTCGCGCCGTCCGCAAGATTGACGACGACGCCGGTCGCGTCCTCCGCGAAGCCCGTCACCTCGCGCCCCCGGTAGACCGGGACGCCGAGTTCGTCCACCCAGCCGGCGAGAATCCGCTCGATGTGCTGCTGCGCGAGCCCGAGCCCGTAGTTGTGCCGCGTCGGGAAGTCGCTGATGTCCAGAGGGGTCCAGGCGAAGCCACCGACCTGCCCGATTTTTCCCTGCTCCAGGAACCGGTCCGCGATCCCGCGCTGATCGAAGACCTCGATCGTGCGCGATAGGAAGCCGAGAGCCCGCTGGCCGACGAGGTCCTGATTCTCGCGCCGCTCAAGGATCGCGACGTCGATCCCGGCCAGCGCCAATTCCCCCGCCAGCATGAGCCCCGTTGGGCCCGCCCCGACAACGACCACCTGATGCCCCGCCATGTCCGCATTCACGCCGCCGATTCTCCGGCACCCTCGGGGCCTTGCCGCAAGCCCCCGGGCGCGGGGTACGGTGAAAATGGAAGGAGCGGCGGGACCAAAGCCTCACGCGGTCGGGGCTCGCAGACCTTACTGTCGATGCCAAAGCCCGGATCAGTCTGGGCCGCTCCAAGGGGTCACCATGCGACGGTCTCCACTCCCTGTCCTCGGGTTGGTCCTGATTCTGGCGCTCACAGGTGGCGTCGGGGGCAAGGCTCTCGCAGCAGCCCCGGTCGGAGTCTCCGCGACCGTCGCCAATCTGGTTCCGATGCAGACCGCAGACCCGATCGACGAGCACTACCAACAACTGGGCGGCACCAACTCCTTCTTGGGCGCGCCGATCGGCTCTGAATACGCGATCGCGGGCGGCCGCGGTCAGGACTTTCAGGGGGGGCTCGATCTACTGGTCCAGTGCCACCGGGGCCCATGAGGTGCACGGGGCGATCCGGGGCCACTATTTAGAGCTCGGCGGGCCGGGCGGTTTCTTCGGGTTCCCCTTGACGGATGAGATGGCCGCGGCTGGTGGGGCGGGGCGTTCCAACGACTTCGCCAACGGCTCGATCTATTGGAGCCCTGTCACCGGGGCCCACGAGGTGCACGGGGCGATCCGGGGCCATTATCTGGACCTTGGCGGGCCGGGCGGTTTCTTCGGGTTCCCCTTGACGGATGAGATGGCCGCGGCTGGTGGGGCGGGGCGTTCCAACGACTTCGCCAACGGCTCGGTCTACTGGAGCCCGGGCACGGGGGCCCATGAGGTGCACGGGGCGATCCGGGGCCATTATCTGGAGCTCGGCGGGCCGGGCGGTTTCTTTGGGTTCCCGTTGACCGATGAGATGGCCGCGGCTGGTGGGGCGGGCCGTGTCAATGACTTCGCCAACGGCTCGGTCTACTGGAGCCCCGGAACGGGAGCGCACGAGGTGCACGGGGCGATCCGGGGCGACTACCTGGCGCTCGGCGGGGCCGCGGGGGTTCTCGCCTTCCCCGTCACCGATGAGAATCCAACCGCCGACGGGATAGGACGATACAACCACTTCAGCGGCACGAGCGGCGGTTCGTCGATCTACTGGAGTCCAGCAACGGGCGCTCACGCCGTGGTCGGCGGGATCCGCGCGACGTGGGCCTCCCTCGGCTGGGAGACCGGCCGGCTCGGCTATCCGGTCAGCGACGAGTACGGCATCACCGGCGGCCGCCGCAGCGACTTCCAGCACGGTTCGATCCTGTGGCACGCGGCCAGCGGGAGAACCGAAGTCATCTACACCACGATCCCGTCCTCGCTCTTGGGCGTTGATCTCGAGCGTATTCCGACGACCCAGAAGATCGTCGCGCTAACCTTCGACGCCGGCGCCAACGACGCCGCCCTCCGGTCGATCCTCAACACCCTCGCATCGAACGGCGTGCCGGGCACATTCTTTCTCACGGGAGACTGGGTCAACCAGTTCCCCTCCGACCCCGCACTGATCTACAACGCCGGGCATCGGATCGGCAACCATTCGATGACTCACCCCGATTTCACCACCCTGAGCGATGCGCAGATCGCCGCCGAGATCAGCAACGCGCAGAGGACGATCGAAGCGGCGGGCGCCGACCCGCTCCCGTTCTTCCGCTTCCCCTTCGGCGCCCGCGACTCCCGCACCATCGCCGACGTCAATGCCGCCGGCTACGCGGCCATCCGTTGGACGGTAGACACCTTGGGCTGGCAGGGCACCATGAATGGCACACGCGGCCCGAGCTTCGTGGTCCAGCGGGTCATGGCTTCGGCGCAGCCCGGCGAGATCGTGCTCATGCACCTCGGCTCGAATCCCGACGACGGTTCCACGCTCGACGCCGATGCCCTCCCCGAGGTCATCTCCCAGCTCCGCTCTGCTGGCTATGGCTTCGTCACACTGAACGCGGTCCTGGGCTAGGGGTTCAGGCTTCAGGCTCCGGCAAAAGCAAGGATTCGCCTAAGTTTCTCCGCGAATCCACGATCTCAGGGATCCGCGCCCTTAGCCTCTTTGTGGAGCTGGCGGTCTGCCAGCGGAAGCCAAGACCCGAAGGGGGCGTTCCTCATCAGGAAGCTACTGTCTGCCACCGCGGCGGGCCTGCTCATGGCAGCGGCGCTGGTCACCGGCGCCACCTCCGCGAGTGCGGCGCCTCCGGTCACCAAGGGCGCCGACCACTCGATCAAGGTGTGCTCGACCCCGGCGCCCGGTGAAGCGGCCTGCGCTGCGCGGCAGGCCACCGACGCGGCCGGGAAGGTCATCACCAACACCGCGACGCCGCCGGGAAGTGCCCTCACCCCGGCCCAGCTGCGCTCCGCGTACAACCTCGGCGGCACCGCCTCGGGCGGGCGAACGGTCGCGATCGTCGACGCCTACGGGTACCCGAACCTCGAGCGCGACCTCGGCACCTACCGCAGCCAGTTCGGCCTCCCTGCCTGCACCACTGCCAATGGGTGCCTCACGATCGTTGACCAGAACGGCGGCAGTCGCCTGCCGAGGTTCGATCTCGGCTGGGCGCAGGAGCAGGCGCTCGACGTCGACGCCGTTTCAGCAACGTGCCCGGACTGCAAGATCGTGGTCGTCCAAGCGGCAACGCCGTCCTTTGCCAACCTCGGCACCGCCGTCCAGACTGCCGCCAAGCTGCCCGGCGTCGTCGCCATCTCGAACAGCTACGGCGGGTCGGACGCCTCCGACGCCACCTACGGGAAGTACTACAGCTTCCCGGGGATCGCCGTCACCGCGAGCGCCGGCGACTCGGGCTACCAGGGCGGTTCCTACCCGGCGTCATCGTCGTACGTGACGGCCGTCGGAGGCACGAGTCTCAATCTGGCCCCGGGCACGACCCGCGGTTGGGCTGAATCGGTCTGGTCCGGCACGGGATCGGGCTGCTCCTCCTACAACGCGCCCCTGACGGCGGCGGCCGGGTTCAGCACGGGCTGCTCGAAGCGGGCGATGAACGACGTCGCAGCTGCCTCCGACCCATCCAACGGCGGACTCGCAGTGGTCTACCCGACGTCGAGCAAGAGCTCCACGTGGGGACAGTTCGGCGGGACCAGCGAGGCGTCCCCGATCATCGCCTCGGTCTACGCCCTCTCGGGCAACACGGGCTCCTCCGCCAACGGCGTCTATGCGAACAGCATCCCGTACGCCCACGCGGGCTCGCTGTTCGACGTGAGCTCGGGTTCCAATGGCTCCTGCACGACCATCCAGTGGTGCACGGCGCGTACCGGTTGGGACGGGCCGACCGGCCTCGGCACCCCGAACGGCGTCGCCGGGTTCTGATCGCCCTCAAGGAAAAAGCGTTACGCCCTAACCGCCGGTTAGGGCGTAACGCTTTTGGATGACTATTCGCCGCAGCCGGTCTGGATGCCGTGGGTGCTGTTCGCTGTTGTTCGCGCGGTATTGCCGTTCACGCAGAGGCTGTTCTCGTGGAGCCATGAGACGCCGCCGCGGTCGTTCAGGTAATTCCCATTGGCGCCCGGGAGCCCGACCTGCTGCGAGGGGATGGATCCCGGAGTGCCGAAGCCCCAGGCATATTCGGGAACGCCGATGCTCGGAAGCCATACCCAGTTTCCGTCAGTGACGGGGCCCGGACAGGACCAGCCGCACGGCGCCGGGGCGCGGGAGAGGTTCACGCAATCATCCGCGTTGGCGGCAGTTCCGACGAGGAGCAGTGCAGCGGTTGCTGCCGCCGTTGCCAAGAGCCTTTTCATCGTCATAGCTGGATCCGATCATGAGTCCGAGACCAGCGGACAAGATCCCCCAACGGAGCAATTGTTGCCTTGGGGAACGGTTTGGTCAACGACCCGTCACTGCTCTTCGGTGTTCGAGCGTGCTCTCCGTGAGCCGATACAGCGCATCGCAGACATCCATGAGGCGGGGATCATGGGTGGCGACGACGACAGCCCCGCCTCCCGCTACTCGCTGCTGCTCACCTCCGCTCAGCAGCCGGCGCCTGACGCGTCCGCGGGCACTGCCGAGATTGATCTCGTCAAGGTGGATTTAGTGCTCCGATGGGCAGGTTCCGTGGTGGGGATCAAGAGGTCTCCGTGGCGGATGAACCGGCCGGGCGCCGGTGTCGTCCTCTCGGTGATGCTCCAGACGTTCCCTGTCAGGAGCTTTCGGAGGGCACCATGAAGACTTTCCGCCCCGCAGTTGCTGCCGCAGCTTTTGGAGCCACCATCGTGCTCGTGGGCTGCGCGAACTCACAGCCTGCGGCTCCCACACCCAGTCGGTCGGTCTCCGCGCCAACCTCGATCCCGTCCCCAACTCCATCGCCGACGGCGACACCGACACCGACACCAACGGTGACGTCGCCGCCGTCGTCCTCGATGCCCACGGAGACGGTGGCCCCGGCGCCGCCCGTCGTCCCACCGCCGGCCCCGGCACCCGTCGTCCCGCCCCCAGCCCCGGCGCCGCAGCCTCTTCACCCGGGCGGCGGAGACCGCGACGGCGACGACCGCGGCGGTCCGGACGATGGCGACGGCAACAAGTAGGGCGCGCGCAATTCTCGGGATGGGCGCCGTCGTCGTGATTCTGGCGTCAGGGTGCGGCGTCCAGCCTGAGACGTCAGCTTTCGCGTGGTTTCAGGCAGGTCCAGCGCCATCGGCCTGGAAAACTCTCGAGCTCCCCGATCGAAGCGCGAGAATGTCCATTCCGCCGGAGGCGATACCGCAGGACAGCGACCCCGGAAGCGTCTCCGCCGAAATGACGTCCGGCAGCGGTGACCTCGAGCTGTATCTCAACGCCACACCGAGGAAGGCAACGAGTCGCTCGCCGCCTGGCCGGAATTCCGCCTCGATCATTTGGCGGAGGAAAACGGACAGGCAGCCGTGAAGGAATTCAGCCGGACGGGAATGAGGTTCGCGGGCGGAACGGGCTCCTGCGTGTCGGACACCTACACCGCCCGAGACGGTATTCACCGGTACCGCGAAATCGCGTGCTACGTCGAAGGCACCCACGGTGGAAGTGTTCTGGTCGTCGCCACTCCGATTCAGTCAGGAAACCCCGGGGAGTCGCTCGTCGAGCAGGCTGTCGATTCCTACGTCGCCGAGTGATGGTCTAGGCGCGAGGTAGGTCGGCGTGGGTCTTGCGCAGGGGGAGGCGCAGCGTGAAGACGCTCCCGACGCCGACGACGCTCGTGACGTCGAGCTGCCCGTCGTGCAGTTCAGCGACTTCCTTGGCGAGGGCAAGGCCCAGGCCGGTGCCAGGGATCCCCGACCGGACGGCGGCGTCGCTGCGTTGGAAGCGCGTGAAGACGCGATTCAGATCCTCGGGGGCAATCCCGAGGCCCTCGTCGGTGACGGAGCAGACGGCCCAGTCGTCGTCCTTGCACGTCTCAAGTGTGACCTTTGTGCCGGCGTAGGAGTACTTGAGAGCGTTGGAGAGCAGGTTGTCGAGGATTCGGACCAATCCAGTCCGATCGCCCATGACCGGAAGCGCCCGCTCAGCGTTCACCTCGACCTCGATGCCACGGCTCGTCGCCTCGGCCCGCGCTGAGGCCACGGCTTCCCGCGCCAGCTCGGACAGGTCGAGCGGCCTGCGCAGGAGGGGCGCATCTGAGCCGGTGACCGAACTCAGGAGGATGTCGTCCACCATGTGGTTCAGGTGCCGAGCGTTGCGGGCCATGATCTGCAGATCGGATCTGGCAGCGGGGCTGAGGGACGGATCATCGTAGAGCAGCTCGGCGTAGCCGAGGATGTTGGTCAGGGGCGTTCGGAACTCGTGGGACATAGCGGCGAGGAACTTGTCACGCGCACGCACAGCGGCCACGACCTCGGTCACGTCCGTCGAGGCCAGCACCGTGCCGGCCTTGTTCCCAGCCGCGTCCACAAACTGTCGCCCTGAGATCGAGACAGTCCTCGCCTCGGGGCCGCGACCCAACTGGTAGACCTCATGCTCGATGGTCTCCCCGTTGAGGACCCGCTCGAGCGGCCGCTGCTCGGGCGGAACAGGCTCGTCCCTGCCCTCCCAATAGATGAGAAGCTCGGCCTCGTTGGTCGTTGAGGAGCCCGCCGGCAGGGCGGCCACATAGAGCTGGCGCTCCTTGGCGTTCAGGTACGTGTTCTCTCCGTGGTCGTCGAGCACGAGCACTCCGACGTCGACCGTGTCGAGCACGGTGTCCAGGAGCCTCTCGCGCGTCTCGGCGCGCTCGAGGAGCTCCTGGACCCGCTCCTGCTGGGCCATGCCGCTCAACGTCATAACCGATGTGCCCACCCCGATGGCGAGCAGCATGAACGGCACCACGAGATTGGCGGCAAGCTCATGCGGCGTCGCCCTGCCCTCCATGAACAGCGGCACCCAGACCATGAGCAGCGCTGCCACACCGCCGAACGGCACCATGATCCGCGGCCGATACCCCGAGCCGGCGAGCCACATGATGGGGAAGACGGCCAGCAGACCGAGCCCGGGAAGGGTCGGCTCGCTCGAATAGCGCAGGAGCCCCACCGGATAGAAGTCGAGGACCGGCATGACGAGGAACCACCCGTATGGCAGGCGATCCCACGGCACCGCTACGGCGACGACGAGCAGCGCGAGCGCCCAGGCCTGTGCAATGAGGAACCCGGGATTGCCGAAGATCTCCGGATCCGCGATGACGGCGATGAGGCACACGAGCAGCATCGTCAGGTTGAGCGGAAGCTGGCTCAGCACCACGCGCCCACGCATGCTGAGATCGTGGAAGCGCATCCTCCCCAGCAATAGGACGTCCAGCAGCTTCTCCACGTGCCCCTCCTGCCCCAAAATCAACCCCCGATAGGTCAATTCTGTGACAGGAGGAGTCACAACGCCCTATACGCGCACGCCGAGCCGCACTTCGCCGTCGATCGCTGTCCCCAGGACCGCCGACTCGGCGAGCTCGTCGGGGTCTGCGGTGAGCGGGTCGAGCTCGAGGAACGTGAGGTCGGCGCGCTTGCCCACCGTGATGGAGCCCGAGTCGGCCCACGCACCCGCGGCATGCGCGGCGTGGGACGTGTACCCCTCAAGCGCCTGACGGGCGGTGAGCGCCTGCGAGGGAACGATCGGCTCCTCTGAAACCCCCGCACGACGCCGAAGCTGGGCATCGGCGATGATCGGCAGCGGCGGGTAGGGGGCGATGGGCCAGTCCGAACCGAGCACGAGCGTCCGACCCTGCTCGAGAAGATCTCGGCAGCGCCAGGCCCGTCCGGCGCGCACGGGGCCGAGGCGAACGCTCCAGTTGTCGCTCTGATCGGCTCGGGAATAGTGCGTGCAATGGGTGGGCTGCATCGACGCGACGAGGCCGGAGTCCGCGAAGCGTGCCACGAGTTCGTCCGGAACCGTCTCGAGGTGCTCGATCCGGTGCACGGCCCGGGACCGGACCGCGGGTTCGAGCGCGAGGAGGGCGTCCAGCACGTAGCCGACCCCGGCGTCGCCGATCGCATGGGTCGCGGTCGGGATGCCGCGCTCGGCGAAGAACGTGACGGCGCGGGAGTACTCGGCCGGATCCGGCCAGAACGGGTGCAACGACTCGCCGAGGGCGTCCGGTTCGTAGAGCCAGGCCGTGCCGTTGTCGACCGTGCCGTCGATGAAGAGCTTGATCCCGGCGACGCCCCAGCGCCGGCCGCCGGCGCCAACCGACGCCGCGAGCTCGGCCCAGTCCTCCGGCCCGGTGCCGGGCTGGCACCACGGGGCGCAGCGCAGGCGGACGGGGAGCTCACCCCGTTCCTCGAGCGCCCGGTAGAGGGCCGCCGATTCGTCCGAGTGGTCCATGACGTGTGCTCCGGTGAGACCGGCAGCAGCGAAGCCGTCGAGCACCTCGGCCAGGCGATCCCGCCGCTGCTCGAACGATTCCTCGGGCAGGCACCGGGCCACGAGGTCCACCGCGTGGAACTCGAGGAGCAGCCCGCTCGGGCGGGCGTCGGCGTCGCACACAACCGACGCCGCTCCGTCGAACTCCCGTGGCCCGTCGACCCCGGCGAGCTCGAGCGCCCGCGAACTCGCGAGCGCCGAGTGCCCGTCGAACAGCCGGACGAAGCCCGGTCGGCCGCCGAGGACGTCGTCGATCGCCGCTGAGGCGACGGGTGCGCCGTCGAACGCGTTCGGGTCGAGGCCCCAGGCCCGGACCCACTCGCCCGGGCCGAGCCGCGACGCCTCGGCGGCCAGCCGCCGTCGGACTTCGCCGAGATCCTGAAGCCCGCTCAGGTCGACGCCGGCGGTGATGTCCAGCCCGAAGACCGGGTGGGAGTGGCCGTCGACGAGTCCTGGGACAACCGTTGCACGTCCGAGGTCGACGATGTCGGTGCCGGGGCCGCCCCAGGAGGCGGCGTCGTCGCGCGTTCCGACAGCGGCGATCCGACTTCCGCTGATGGCGATGGCTTGGGCGGGGCCGTGGGCGGGGTCGAGGGTGTGGACGGTGTCGGCGAGAATGATGCGGTCAGGCGCGGTCATGAATCTCAGTGCTCTCGGCTTCAGTGCTTCCAATGC
This sequence comes from Sinomonas gamaensis, assembly GCF_005876955.1. Classification (GTDB taxonomy): domain Bacteria; phylum Actinomycetota; class Actinomycetes; order Actinomycetales; family Micrococcaceae; genus Sinomonas; species Sinomonas gamaensis. Next base: position 42,804 of record NZ_SSCL01000008.1, on the reverse strand, counting down.
GTGCATAGGCGGACGGGCGGACGCGGCGCAGCCACCGTGCGAGGAGGAGGCCGACGACGAACACCGCCGGCGTGATCGCCATGAGGATCGCGTTGGTCACCGCGTCGGCGAAGGTCAGCAGCTCGATGTTGATGCCGATGAGCACGACGGCGGCGAACAGCAGCACGGCGCTCGCTGCGGTGAGGGGAACCGTGAGCCGGTTGCGGACGGCCTCGGGGTGGCGGCGGAAGTAGACGAGCGCTGCAACTCCGACGAGCCCTTGGAGCCCGACAATCCCGAAGATGCCGGGCGTGTTGACCCAGATGAGGAGCTGCTGGTAGGGATCCGCGCCGAGGACCGCGCAGAGGCCGATGACGACGGCGGCCAGCAGCGTCTGCACTTGGCCCGCCCTGTGGGGCGACTTGTGCTTGCGGTGGGTGTGACCGAGGAAGGCGGGCAGTACGCCATCCTGCGCGAGCATGTAGACGTAGCGGTTGATCGCATTATGGAACGCGAGCTGCGACGCGTAGACGCTCGTGACGATGAGGATGTACATCGCGGTTTCGGCCCAGGGCCCCACATACTGCGCGATGGTCGCGAAGAACATGCCCTGCTGCTGGCTGTCGGCGGCCGCGACGGCGTCAGCGTCCCCGTAGGCCTGGACGACGGTCCAGACAATGAAGGCGTAGAACACGGCCATGAAGCCGACCGCGATGAACGTCGCGCGGGGGACCGCCCGATCCGGGTCTTTGGCCTCGCGCCGGTAGAGCACGGTCGACTCGAAGCCCATGAACGCGGCGAAGCAGATGCCGAGGATTGCCAGGACGCCGGGGCTGAACATGGCCTCAGGGGCGAACGAGCCGGCCGTGATGCCCTTCGCGCCCCCGTGAACCAGGATGCCGACGCCCATCACGGCGAGGATCGCGGTTTCGGCGGTGAGCAGGACGGCCAGCACCTTCGCTCCGACGTCGATCCCGCGGTAGCCGAGGAACCACACGGCCGCGATGGCCACGAACGCGACGACGGGCCAGGGCACGTCCAGCCCGAACACGAACGAGAGCATCGCCTGTGTCTGCACGGCGAACAGCCCATACACGCCGATCTGGAGGCAGTTGTAGGAAACGACGGCGACAATCGCGGCGGCCAGGCCCACGGTCTTCCCGAGGGCGATGGTGATGTAGGTGTAGAAGCCACCCGCCGCCTTAGCGTGGCGGGTCATGGCCATGAAGCCGATCGCGAAGAGGGCCAGGGCGATGCCTGCCGCGAGGTAGCCGACGGGGGCGCCGATGCCTCCGCGGTCGATCGCGACGGGCGCCACGCCGGCCATCACGGTGAGGGGCGCGGCGGCGGAGATGACGAGGAACGCGATGCCGAAGGTGCCGATCGCGTTCCGCTTGAGGCCGTCGCCGCGAGGGGCGTCGGGAGCCGGAGGAGTTCCCTGGCTCGTGTCGGTCTGGGTCATGGGGGTTCCTTGATGGGGTCGCTCAGTGGGGGGAAGGCGAGATCTTTCTGAGGCTAAAACGAAAGCCTTTCGGTTTAGTATGAGGTACCGTGACCGAGAGCACAAGAGGAGATTGGAGAGAGGTTGGCACGCCCGTCTGAACCGCTCATCACGGTCGAGGCCGTCACTGACGCGGCGCTCGAGCTCGTGGACGAGAGCGGCGATTTCAGCCTGCCGCGCGTCGCAAAGCGGATCGGGGTGACGCAGTCGTCGATCTACCACCACGTGAAGGGGCGCGACGAGATCGTCGAGCGGATGCGTCGGCGGATCATCGAGACGACGCCGCGCACCGCCGTCGACGGTCTCTCCTGGGACGACGCCCTCCGCACGCTGGTGCGGGCCTATCGCGACGGCTTCGCGCGGCACCCGCGCCTCGCCCCGCTGCTCGTGCAGCAGACCGTCCAGGACGATCTGGTCCTTGGGCTCTACGAAGACATCGCGCTCACGCTCGAGCGCGCAGGATTCCGCGGCGCCGAGGTTCTCGCCGCGATTTCGACCATCGACTCGTTCGCGATCGGCGCCGCACTCGACCTGGCTGCGCCCGACGTCGTGTGGGCGCCGCCGGGGGAGGGCTACCCGACGCTGTCGCGGGCCTTGAGCCACGCGCCGGCCCCCGCGCAGCGCGCGGAAGAGGCCTTCGAGTTCGGGCTCGACGTGCTCATCGAGGGGTTGTGGGCGAGGCTCGGGGCCTCACGCTGAAACGACTGCTCCATAACTGTCGTTTTGGGGCCTGAAAACGACAGTTATGGAGCAGTCGATGGGGGGTGGGGTGGGGGAGCGGGTTAGGCCTGCTGGATGCGGACCGTGTTGCCGGCGGGGTCGCGGAGGGCGGCGTCGCGGACGCCCCACGGCTGGCTCACCGGCTCCTGCAGGACTTCGACACCCGGGGCGGCGGCGGCCTTCTCGAACGTTGCGTCGAGATCCTCCGTGCTGAAGTTGATGCCGCCGAGCTCGCCCTTCGCGAGGAGGGCCGCGATGGCCTCGCCGTCCTCCTTCGAACGCCCGGCCTGGGGCTGGGAGAGGACGATCTGGATCTCGGGCTGGTTGGGCGTGCTGAGGACGATCCAGCGGAAGCCCTCGCGGGCCACCTCGTTCTGGACGGTCAGGCCGAGGGTGTCCCGGTAGAAGGAGACGGCTGCGTCGGGATCATTGACGAGGACGTGGACGGTGCTGATTGAGACGGTCATGAAAATGATGCTAGGCGGGGGTCGAACTGAGCGCTTCTTGGAAACTGCTCAATTCCTCACGCACCGCTTCCGCGCTCGCAGCCCCCGTTTTCCGCGGCCGCGTCACGACCATCGCATGGCAGCTCGGCAGCACGCGCCAATCCTCGTGGTCCCGGGCCCGATACGCCGACGGCGATTCGCCCACGAGTTCCGTGAAACGCGAGGAGAACGATCCCAGACTCGTACAGCCGACCGCGAAGCAGATCTCCGTCACGCTCAGCTCTCCGTAGCGCAGCAGGGCTTTCGCCCGTTCGATCCGCCGCGTCATGAGGTACGCGTACGGCGTCTCGGAATAGACGTCCTTGAAGCGCCTGCTGAAATGCGCCGTTGACATGAGCGCAGTGCGGGCGAGGGAGGCAACGTCGAGCGGCTGCGCGTACTCGCGATCCATCCGGTCGCGGGCTCGGCGCAGCCGCTTCAATTCGTCGAGGTCAACACCCATAGGCCCAGTGTGCACAATTCGGGCGCTGATTTACACGCTCGGATAAATCACACCCCGAGATAGACGGTCTTTCCCCAGGTGTAGAACTCCACGGCGGTCCGGCCCTGTTCGCGGAAGGTATTCGTGGACGAATCCTTGATTCCGCCGAACGGCACATTGAGGTCAAGGCCCGAGGTGGGCCGGTTGATCTTCACGACGCCTGCCTGCGCACGGGCCGCGAAGTCCGAAGCGAGCGCAAGCGAGTCCGTGCAGATTCCCGCCGTGAGTCCGTACTGGGACGAGTTGACTGCGGCGAGCCCGGCCTCGTAGTCCGGCACCTCGAGGACGACGACGACCGGCCCGAAGATCTCGTCCGTCACCGCGGGGTCATCGTCGGGGAGCTCGGTGAGCACCGTGGGCGGGAAGAAGAGGCCGCCGGAGGGGGCGGCGTCGTCCGACCCGATGAGGAGGCGCGCGCCGCGGTCGACGGCGCCCCGCACGGCGGCCGCGTCCTGCGTGAGCTGGGCCTCGCTCACGACGGCGCCCATACGCGCGCCGTCGAGCCCGTCGCCTGGGACGTAGGCGGCGGCCTGCTGCACAAGCGCGTCGACGAACGCCTCGCGGATGCCCGGGGTGACGTAGACGCGGGAGGTGGCGGTGCACGCCTGGCCGGTGAGGCCGAACGCCCCGGCGGCGACGACGGCCGCGGCCGCCTGAGGCGCGGCGTCGTCAAGGACCAGGACCGCGTTCTTCCCGCCCATCTCGAGCTGCACGCGGGCGCGGCGCGCGTCAAGGATGTCCTTCAGGTGGAGGCCGACGGCGGTGGAGCCGGTGAACGAGAGGCCCGCCACGCGCTCGTCCCGCGCGAGCGCCTCGCCGACCACGCGGCCCTTGCCGTGCACGAGGTTGAACACGCCGGCCGGCAGACCGGCGTCGTGCAGGGCGCGGGCCAGATGGGTTGCCGAGAGCGGCGTGAGCTCGGCGGGCTTGAGGACGACGGCGTTCCCCGAGACGAGCGCGGGTGCCGCCTTCCACGCTGGGATCGCGAGTGGGAAATTCCATGGCGTGATGAGCGCGAAGACGCCGAGGGGCTCGCGCCGGGTGGTGACGGTCGTCCCGGGGAGCGAACTCGGCAGGACCTCGCCCGAGGGCGCCCAGCCGAGGGAGCTGAAGAAGCGGAGGACGTCAGTGGCGCGCTTGACCTCACCGGAGGCCTCGGCCAAGGTCTTGCCCTCTTCGCGCACGAGATCCTCGGCGATCTGCTCCGCGCGCTCCTCGAGGAGGCCTGCCGCGCGGATCAGAACGGCTCCACGCGACGGGGCAGGGAGGGCGGCCCACTCCGGTTGGGCGCGGACGGCCGCGGCGAGGGCGGCGTCGACGTCCTCGGCGGTACCAGCCGGGGAGACCGCGGCGAGCTCGGCAGGCCGCGCGGGGTTGCGGCGCTCGACCGCGGGCTCACCCTCCCATGCGCCATCGATGAGGTGGAGTGCGACGGCGGGTGGGCGGACGCCGTCGCTGTTTTTTGCCCAGGGGGCATTGGGTTCGGTGGCAAGGGAAGTCATGTCAGTCCTATTGAGGTCAAAGGCGTTGGATGAGATCAGAGGCTTCGGATGAGGCCGCCGTCGCAGCGCAGGGCGACGCCGGTGACGTACGAGGCGGCCGCGCTGCACAGGAAGGCTGCGGCGGCGCCGAACTCTTCAGGAGTGCCGTAGCGGCGGGCGGGGATGGTCTTGCGGGATTCGAGCTGCACCTCGTCCACGGAGATTCCGCGGCGCTTTGCTGCGGCGGCGTCGAGCTCGGCGACGCGGTCGGTCGAGATCCGCCCGGGGAGGAGGAGGTTGACGGTGACGGCGTCGAGCGCGACCTCGGCGGCGAGCGTCTTGAGGTAGCCGGCGAGGGCGGCGCGGCCGGTGTTGGAGACGGCGAGGTTCGGCAGCGGGGCGGTGACCCCGCTCGAGCCGACCGCGAGGATCCGCCCCCAGCGCCGTACCCGCATGCCGGGCAGGACCTTGGAGACGAGTTCGTGGTGCGGGCGCAGGAGGAGGTCGAACGCGCTCGCGAGCTCGTCGGAGCCGAGCGCTGCCGCGGCGCCGGGCTTGGGGCCGGGGCCGTTGAGGACAGCGATGTCGATGGGTCCCAGGAGTTCCTCGGTCCGGTCCACCGCCTCGGCCACGCCTCCCGGCGCCTGGAGGTCGGCCGCCACGGCGACGGCCCCGGGGAGCGAGGCCGCGACCTGCTCGGCGCGCTCCCGCCGTCGTCCGGTGATCGCGACTTTCGCTCCTTCGGCCGCGAGCGCCTGTGCCACTGCGAGCCCGAGCCCGCCGGTCGACGCGGCGACAAATGCGACCTTTCCGGTGATACCGAGGTCCATCAGCGCACCCCCGCCTGCAGGGGAGCGAGCGCGGCCGCGAGCTGCTCGCGCAGGATCGGCAGCAGCTCCTCGGGCAGGGGAGCCGACGGAGGGCGCACCGCGGCATCCGCGATGAGGCCGCGCTCGCGGAAGAGCGCCTTGCGCAGCGCGAGGGCCACGCGCGGCTGCTGCTCGAAGTTCACGAGCGGAAGGAACGGCGCGAACGCCTCGCGGGCCGCGTCGATGCCGCCCTCGGTGAAGGCGCGCACGGTCGCGACGAGGGCCTCGGGGCACGAGAACCCGGTCATCGCGCCGGCCGCCCCGGCGGCGAGCTCGTCGAGGAGCCCCTGCCCGCCGAGCCCGCCGAACACGGGAACGTTCACTTCGGCGGTCAGCCGAGCGATGTTCAGCGCGGTGGGCGGGGCCTCACCCTTCACCGCGGCCACGAACGGGCAGCGGCGGACGACGGCGGCCAGCACCGTGGCGGGGACGGCCACACCGCTCGCGGCGGGGTAGTCCTGGACGACGACGGCGGCGCCGGTCGTGCGATGGATCGCGGTCAGGTGGTCGGCGAGCACCTGCGGGTCGGCCGAGCTTGCCTGGACCATGACGGCCTTGAGCCGCTCGCCGAGGGCTTCCTGCGCGGCGGCGACCTCGTCGATCGCCGGTCGGGTGGCGAGGGCGCCGACGCCGGCGACGATCGGCAGGGAGCTCGCGTCGGCGGCGGTCTCGAGAACGAGGGCCTTTTCCGCAATGCTGAGCGCGGCGGCCTCGCCGAAGACGCCCAGGACTGTGAGCCCGACCGCGCCGACGCTCTCGTAGTGCTCGACGAGACCGGCGAGGCTGTCGGCGTCGACGTCTAGGGCGCTGCCGGCGAACGGCGTCGGGACGACTCCCCAGACACCGGATTCAAGGGTGATGCTCACGAATCCTCCTACTCTCCAGGCCATATCGGCGCGCGCTTCTCCTGGAACGCGAGCACGCCCTCGGCCGAATCCTTGCTGTCCAGCGCCGCCATGAGCGCGGGCAGGCGCATGGCTCGGGCCTCGGTGGGCGTGAGGTGCGCCGTGCGGGTGACCATCTGCTTCACGGCTCGGACCGACGTCGGCGCGCAGGCCCGGATCTGCTCGAGCCAGCGCTCGACCGCGGCGTCGAGTTCCTCCGCGGGCACCACCTCGTTGACCAGTCCCATCGCCGCCATCTCCTCGGCGGAGGCCTTCCGGCCGGTGAGCAGCATGGACATGGCCTGCGTGTAGGGGACCCGACGCACGAGCTGGTGGATGCCGCCGTCGAGCGCCAGCCGTCCGACGCGCGGCTCGGTGAGGCCGAACTTCGCATGCTCTGCGGCTACCACGATGTCCGCTCCGAGGACCATCTCCATGCCGCCGCCCAGCGCGTAGCCGTTGACGCGGGCGATGACGGGGATGTCGAGCGTCTGGCGGAGGCTCAGGCCGCCGAAGCCGTTCGGGTCGAGGTCTGCCCAGTATTCGAGGCCGGTCTTGTCCACTCCGGCGGCGGACATGTCCGCGCCCACGCAGAAGGCCCGCTCGCCGGCGCCGGTGACGACGACGGCCCGGAGGCTCGCGTCTGCTTCGATCTGCTCCCAGATCTCGTTGAGCCGCGCCGTCGTCGGCCCGTCCACGGCATTGAGGACGTGCGGGCGGTCGATGACCACCCACGCAACCCCATTGCGGACTTCGAAGCTCACCCCGTTCATCGCAGCACCCCCAGCTCCTGCAGACGCGCGATCGTCTCCTCGTCGAAGCCGTTCTCCCGCAGGACCTCGGCGTTGTGCTCGCCGAGTCGCGGCGCCACGCGGCGCACGGACGCGGGGGTCTCCGAGAGCCGGATCGGCGCGTTGAGCATGCGGACCGTTCCGACGCTCGGATGCTCGGCCTCGACGATCATGCCGTTGACGCGCGTCTGCTCATCGGCGAGCGTCTGCTCCAGGGTGTGCACGGGAGCGTTGAGCAGCCCTTCGCGCTCGAGCCTGTCCGTCCAGTACGCGGTGCTGTTCGTCGCGAAGCGCTCGCGGAAGATCGCCTGGAGCGCCGGCTTGTTCTCGAACTGCTTCTCGAGGTTCGCGAACTCCGGACGCTGTGTGAGGTCCTCGTTGAGGCCGAGTGCCTGCGAAATGTGCCGGAGCGGGTCCTGCGTGAAGCCGCCGACCATGCACACCGCGCCGTCGGTCGTCTCGAACACCCCGCTGAGCGGCATGGCGCCCCAGTTGACCTCGTAGCCGCGGTTGAGCTGCATGCACGCCTCCTGCATCTGCAGGTGCAGCATCGAGTCGTACATGGTGACCTCGACCTTCTGGCCTGTCCCAGACGACTCGCGGGTGCGCAGCGCCAGCAGGATGCCCTGGAGCAGGTGCATGCCCGTGATGTAGTCGCACAGGGTGGTCGGGTAGATCGACGGCGGCAGGTCCTCGCGGTCCCTGCGCCACATGACGCCCGAGTAGGCCTGCGCGATCGCGTCCTGCCCGCCCTTGTGGGAATACGGGCCTTCGGGACCGAAGCCCGTGCCCGAGGCCCAGATGATGCCGGGGTTGGTGCGGCGGACGTCGTCGTAGCCGAACCCCATGCGCTCCATGACGCCCGCGCGGAAATTGCTGACGACGACGTCGGCATCGGCGATGAGGCGAGCGATCACCTCCCGGCCCTCGTCCGTGCGGGTGTCGACGCTGATGCTCCGCTTGTTCCGGTTGATCGACAGGAAGATCGGGTTGTCCTGGCCGTCGGGGTCAGGGAACGAGTTGCGGGAGATGTCCCCGCTGCCCGGGCGCTCGATCTTGATGACGTCGGCCCCGAAGTCGCCGAGCAGCTGCGTGCAGCTCGGGCCCATGAAGACCTGGGTGAAGTCGACGATCTTGATGCCGTCCAGGGGGAGAGCCGCCGTCGGGTCGGAGTCTGGGGAGACGCGGGGATGCTCGGCCGTGACGACGCTCATGCCCCCACCCCCACGAGTGCGTCGATCGTCGCGTTCGCCGAGGGGACGTCGCCGGGATCCGCGCCCTGCTGCCGCATCCCCACCTGGATCTCGCGGGGATCCACATGGCGGACGAGCGCGCCGTTCGAGACGGCGAGCCCTGCAGCGACGCCGACGGCCTGGCCCATGGCCATGCACGGCGGGATCTCGCGGCTCATCTTCTGCGCTTCCGGCGTCGCCGAGTAGTGGCGGCCGGCGACCAGGAGCTGGTCGACCTCGCGCGGAAGGAGCGAGCGGTAGGGGTAGTAGTAGTCCCGGCCACGCGCCACGGTATCGGCGAAGTGGCGGCGAGTGACGACGTCGTCCTTCGTCATGACGTACTCGCCCTCAAGAAGCCGCGTCTGGCGCACGCCCAGCTGGGGTGCGGCGTCGAGGAGGTAGGCGTTCGCGAAGCCGGGCAGGTTCTCCTTGACGTACGCGACGGCCTCGGTGATCCGGTCCCGCGCCGCGAACTCGGCGGCCGTCAGATCGCCGGGGTCCACGCCGTCGTACCCCGACATGTGCGGCGCGTTGCACCACACCACGCCCTCGAGCGGGGTCTTGAGCCACCACAGCTCCCAGGCGCCGCCGAGCAGCCGCTTGATGCGGCGGTTGATGGCGCGGGCCTCCTTCGGATTCTCCTGCTCGAAGCGCTCGGCCTCGGCGGTGTCCACGCCCCCGAGGCGGAAGACGAGGGTGGTGATGTAGGAATCGTGGGCGTACTTGGCGCCCGCACGGGAGGCGACGTCGATGTCGCCCGTGGTGTCGATGACGACGTCGGCGAGGTACGCCTGCGGACCTGCCTTCGTCTCGACGACGACGCCCTTCATCACGCCGTTGCCGTCCGGACCCTCATCGACGATCGGCCGCGAGAACCACGAGTGCAGCCGCAGCGTGACCCCGGCCTCGCGGACCAGGTCGTTCGAGACGCGCTTCCACCCGTCCGGATCGAAGGCGGCGGCGTAGCAGATGGGCTTTGGCGTGGAGTGCGAGTGGAAGTCGAAGGTGCCGTAGCGGCCCCACTTGTTCCAGAGCTCCTGCGACGTGCGGCGGTCCTCCTTCGGCGGGACGACGGCCAGGCCCGCGGCCTGAAGCCGCTCGACGTACTCCGAGACGATCCCGGTGACGGTGATCTCGGGACCGTTGACCATGTCGTCGAGCACGAGCACCATGCCGCCCGAGGCGAGGCCGCCGAGGTAGGAGTAGCGCTCGAGGAGCGTGACGCTCGCGCCGGACCGGGCCGCGCTGACCGCGGCGGCGACGCCCGCCGGGCCGCCGCCGACCACGAGGACCTGCGATCGGTTGACGATGGGTGCCGCGAGCTCTTCCGAGCGCACACGGAGATCGAGGGATTGCATGGGGTGATTCCTTACTTGCAGGCTCACTTGCCGACGAAGATGCCGGACGAGCGACGGGCGAGGACGTAGAAGATGACGCTCAGGGCCGAGAGCACGGCCACGTAGGTGGGGAAGATCCAGTCGGCGTGGAGGGACTGGAACCACACGAGGAGGTAGGACGCGGTGCCGCCGAAGAGCGCGACGCCGATTCCGTAGCCGAGGGCCACCCCGGTGCCGCGGATGTTCTTCGGCATGAGCGAGGTGCTCACCACGTTGTAGATGGTCATGTTGAGGACCAGGACGATCGAGCCGCCGAGCAGCACCGCCGCGAAGCCGCCGATCCCGGGCCGCACGTAGAGCAGCATGAGGAACACCGAGGGGATCGCGAGGAGCCGGGTCACGATGAACCACCGGGACATCGCCTTGCCGTCCGTGAGCTTGCCCACCACCCAGCTGCCGACCACGAGGACGACGGCGAGGGCCGTGGTGAGCGCGAACACGATCGTGGGGTCTTCCTTGAAGTTGCTCCGGGCCGCGGTGGGCAGGCCGGTGTTCCACGCGTAGTTGTAGGCCTGGGCTGCGCCGACCACGAAGATGATCGCGAGGACGCCGAGCCAGTGCTTGCGGATGCCGGACCAGACGGTAGTGCCGGATGCTTCGGCGAGTTCCTCTGCCCGCAGCGTCTCGGGCAGCGCCCGCCGCAGGTAGAGGACGACGACGCCGAACACCGCGCCGATGATGAACGGCACCCGCCATCCCCACGAGCCCATCGCGGCGCCGCCGAGCGTGAGGCTGCACAGGAAGCTCACGAGCGAGGCCATGAGGATGCCGATGTTCACGTAGAGGCTCATCATCCCGGCCACCATGCCCTCGCGCCCTTCGGGGGCGAGTTCCACGGCGTGGGAAGTGGACAGCGGCGCTTCGATGCCGGTGGAGATGCCCTGGATGATGCGGGAGACCACGAGGATCACGCCGGACCACACGCCGATCACCGAATAGCTCGGCGTGACGGCGATGAGGAGGGTGGTGCTCGCCATGAGGAGGATCGAGGTGAGCATGACGCGCCGGCGGCCGATGCGGTCGGCGAAGAGGCCGAGGAGTACCCCGCCCAGCGGGCGGAAGGCGAAGCCGACGGCGAAGACCGCGAGCGTATTGAGCGTTGCCGAGAGCGGATCCCGGTCAGGGAAGAAATTGGGGCCGATGAAGGCCGAGAGGAGCCCGAAGACCATCCAGTCGTACCATTCGAGGGCATTTCCGAGGCCGAGGCCGAGGAGGCCTCGACGGACTTCGGGCGAGAAGCGCCGAGAGGTAGAAGGGTCAACTTTGACCACGTTCTCGATCATGAGAGGTCCTTTGCTGCGCCGGAAGGGCGCGCGAGGGTATGACGCATCGCAGGGCGGTGCGAAAGGGGTAAGAGGGTAAGGGTCAGCTCCGATGAAGCGGGAATTGGCGAGTGGCGGGAATTACCACGCGTGGGGGGCGCTGACCCAGATCGCTACGCAGACCTCTTCGTAGCTGTTCGCGTACCAGTGGGGGATTTCGGAGGAATACGTAATGGAGTCGCCTTCGCTGAGGCTGTAGCGGACTCCATCGAGATACACGTCCTTCTTGCCAGAGATGACGAGGCAGAATTCCTCGCCGCTGTGGTGGAAGGGCGTGGCGCTGGTGTCGTGTCCGGGCGGCGTCACGATCCATTGGACCTCGAGGGCGCCGTTGGTGCTCGGCGTGAGGAGCTCGTGGACGGCTTCGCCCACGGACTCCCGGGTCACCCCGCGGAGGTTCCGCCGTTCGTGGCGCCTCACCACGGGGGAGGCGCTGTCCGGCTGGCCCGCGAAGAAGCGGCCGACCGGGATGTCGAGGCCATGGGCAAGCTGGGCCAGAGTGGTGAACGAGGGGTTGGCCAATCCTCGCTCGATCTGGCTGACGATTGCCTGGCTGAGGCCCGTGGCGTCCGAGAGCTGGGCCAGCGTCATCCCGAGGTCCTTGCGGCGCGCGCGGACCTTCGCGCCGACCGAGGCCAAGAGGGCCCCTGTTGCGGCGGGAGTCTGCGTGACGCTCTCGGTAGTCATGTGTTCAGCTCCGTTCGGTGACCTGACTCACACAACTATAGTGAAGATCTTTAGCGAATCAAGGGTTTTGCATAAGTATTCTGAATTTCTTCACTCAACCCCGGATTCTTGGGGTTTCTGATCGCGGAGTGCCTCGAACGCGGCGGTCAACTGTGCGACCTGCCTGCTCAGGGCATCGATCTTCGCCTCGATCGACTCGTCGAGCGCTTCGACCTCGGCCTCGACCTCCTCCACCTCGTTTTCGACCTCCTCCGCGGCGGCCGCGGTGATGCTGGTGACGAGCCAGGTGGCGATCGACGCGGTCACCACACCGAGGACGGCGATGCCCGCGATCATGAGAGCCGCAGCGACGAAGCGCCCCACGACGGTGACCGGATAATGATCACCGTAGCCCACGGTGGTGATCGTCTCGAGGGCCCACCAGATGGCGGAGCCGAATGAGCGGATGTTCGAGCCCGGCACGTTCTGCTCGACGTCCTCGGCCGCGAGGGCCCCGCAATAGACCAGCATGACCGCGGAAGCCACCACATAGAGGAGCAGCCGTCCGCGGAGCACGTCGCCGGCCCTGTTGTGCACGACCCGCAGGAACGTGATGAGCCGCAGAAGGCGCAGCGGGCGGAGGGCCGGGAGGAGGAGGATGGCGAGCTCATGCAGGTTGCGGACGAACCAACGGCGGCGGTCCGGGGCAAGGTAGAGCTGCACACTGTAGTCCACGAGGAAGACGGCCCACGAGGCAAAGACAAGGGCCTCGGCCCAGACCCCTTCCTCTTCCCGGAGGTTCGCGATCACCTGGACGGAATACGCCACGAGGAACACCACCGCCGCGCCGATCATCGGCCACTCGGACAGGCTCCGCCACCGCTCCAACGTCATGGCCGAAGGGTACTCCCGAGAGGGCGTTTCCGGGTCCGCGAACTCTAGCTGACAGAGTCGGAGATCTCTAGCCTTTGTGCATGAGCGGTCTGGACGCCGAGCTTCTCGCTCGACTCCTCGCGCTCCGGGCCGCCTGGCGACTCCACGAGCGCTGGAGTCCCGCGCGGATTGCCGCCCACCAAACCGAGGCGTTCGAGCGGCTGCGGGCGTACGCCGTCGGCCATTCTGCTTTCTACCGCCGCCGGTACGCCGGCCTGGAGCATGCGCCGCTCTCCGCTCTGCCGCCCGTGACGAAGGCCGAGCTCATGGAGCACTTCGACGAGGCCGTCACCGCCCCGAGCCTGCGGCTGGCAGATGTCGAGGCCCACCTCCGCGAGTTGGTGGAGAACGACGGCGATCCCTCCGTCCCGTGGCGCGGCCGCTGGTGGGTCGCGGCGAGCGCGGGCACCACGGGGCGTCGCGGCGTGTTCGTGTGGGACCACCGCGAGTGGGCCTCGGTCATCGCCTCCTACACGCGCATCCCGAGCTGGGCCGGTCTGCCCGGGCTCATCCGCCGACCGGCACGCGTGGCGATTGTCACTTCCCGTTGGCCTACCCACCAGTCAGCCGTGCTGTCGGCGACGTTCAACTCGTTGCTGTTCCCGACGCTCCGCCTCGATGCCGGGGACCCTCCGGATCGGACGGTCGGCCGCCTCAACGCCTTCCGCCCCGACCTCCTCATCGGGTACCCCTCTGCGCTCTGGCCGTTGGCGGCCGAGCAGCTCAGCGGTCGGCTGCAGATCGCGCCGCGGGCCGTCCTCTCGGCGTCCGAGGTCCTCGGCTCGCGCGCCGCGCGGGAGATGGCGGCCGCCTGGGGCAGCGAGCCGTTCGACGTCTACGGCACCACCGAGACCGCCGGCATTGCCTCCATGTGCTCGGCGAGGCGGAAGCACGTCTACGAGGACCTGGTGATCGTCGAGCCGGTCGACGCGGACTACCGGCCGGTGCCCCATGGCGTCACCGGGGACCGCATCCTTGTGACGGTCCTGTTCTCCCGCACGCTTCCGCTCATCCGCTACGAGATGTCGGACGAAGTTCGGCTTGATGGTCGCGGCTGCCCGTGCGGCAGATCCTTCGAGCTGCTCTCCAAGGTGGAGGGGCGTGCGGAGGAGGTCCTGCATCTGCGGGTGGGCGAGACCGAGGTGCCCGTCCACCCGAATGTATTCCACGCCGCGCTCGAGGACGCGCCCGTGACGGGCTGGCAGGTGGTGCAGCGTCCGGAAGGCCTCGATGTGCTCCTCGCCGGGCTCCCTCTCGGCACCGACCTACGGGCCCTGCGCGACCGCGTCATGCTGGGCCTCGCGGGAGCGGGAGTCGTGGGGACCCCGGTGAACATCATCCCGGTGCACGAAATCCAGCGGACGGCGCTCGGAAAGGCCCCGCTGGTGAAGGCAGCCGGGGATTAATTCCTGGACCGCGCAGGAGTACCATCGTCGCAAGTGCTGGGAATCTCCAACGGAGACGCATCATGTCCACAGCACCGAATGGAACCGGTCCCTCGCTCGAAGTCCTCGAGCTGCGCGTCCACGGCGTCCGGAACACCCCGCCGCAGGAAATGCTCGGGACCACCACGGACAACCTGCAGATGGTTCACGAGGGCGCCGTCACCCTCGGGGACAACCTTGCGGGCTTCTACACCCCGAAATCCCCGCTCCCCGGCCAGAAGACCAGGCTCGAGGCCTATAGCTGGGGCAATCTGGACAGGTTCTCGAAGGGCAACAGCTTCTTCGGCAAGGTCGGGCGCGTGGTCTACAACCTCGGCTGGTTCCTCATCGCCCCGTTCGGCTTCGCGAACGCGGCCTACTGGGCGCGCTCGTTCCGCCCCGATCCGAGCCGCGAAGGCGGGATCCGCACAGGCAGCGGCGGGGGAGTGGTGCGGCTGTTCGGCCTGCTCCTGACCCTCCTCCTGGTCTCCGCGGTCTCCACTGTGGCCTTCGACCTTGTGGCCGTCCAGTGCTTCCAGCCGACAGGCCAGCCCAACAGCTGGAAGGTCTGCAGCGCCCTCCCGTCGCAGTTCGACGGGCTCCGCGAACTCACCCGCGGACAGCGTCTGGCGGCACTCTCGCTCGCGCCGATCCTCGCCGTCGTCCTCGTCTCCCTCTTGGGGCTCGTGAGCGACGTCCGCTTCCGCACGCGTGCGGGCGACGCCGCCCGCGCCCTCGACAACCAGACCGAGAGCGACGCGTTCGCGCTCGCCGTCCCGAGCCTCTGGGTGCGGCGCCGCATCAATTCGCCCACCGGCATGCTGCACATCGCGGCGAGCATCCACCTCGTGGTCATCCTCCTCATGTCGGACGCCCTCAGCCGCGACGGTGCCGCCGCCTCGTCGCTCCTGATCCTCGCCTCGGTGCAGCTGGGCGTCGTTGCGCTCGTCGTGGCGGTCTGGGCGCGCTCGATCCACCCGCCGCTCGTCGCGGACTTCTGGACGAGCCGCCACGTGTGGGCGTTCCTCCTCCTCGCAGCGGCCACCGCGACGTACATCGGCTGCCTCATCACCGAGGCAAGCCTGTCGGACGAGAATCCGTCCTCGCCGTTCACCGCCGGGCAGCTCACGCCCACGGTCATCCTCGTGTGCCTGACGATCCTCGCTACCGTCGGCTGCGTGGTCCGCTCGGGCTACAACGAGTGGATCGCGACGGCGGTGCTCACCGTCGGCGTCGCCGCGCTCGTCGTGGTGGTCGGCGGATGGCTCGATCCGCTCGGGGCGGGCGCCAACGCCCTGGCGATTGCCGTCGTCGTCCTCTGCGGGCTCGGGTTCGTGCTGCCGTACCTCGTCCTCCGCCGCCGCGACCCGCATCGGAAGGAGCACGCGTGGCATGGGGCGGGACCGGGGGTGTTCATGTACCTCGGGCTCGTGATCGCGGCGTTCCTGGCGAGCGCCGTCGCCCTCGGCATCGGCTCCTACCTCCGGGCCGGGCGGCTGCAGTCGAGCTCGGACCGCGCGGATCCGCTGTTCCGGGACCTCACCATCCCCGCCGGTGCGCACGATATCGCCGTCCCCACCGTCTTCTGGGCGTTCGGCGGCGTGCTCGTGCTGATCGTGGTGTTCGTCGGGGCCCTCCTGTGCGTGCTCGCATGGCTTGGGCTGCGCAAGGCGATCATCGACAGCCCGCCCGTCGACCCGGCCGAGGCCGTGTTCGCACGCGAGATCGACGCCGTGCGCCGCTCGAGCGCGTTCCTGCAGCGGGCGGAGCCGCTGCTCTACACGCTGAGCTGGGTGATCGGCGTGACCGTCACGGTCTCCCTCGCGTTCACCGTGATGCGGCAGGCGCGCGACGTCACCGATCGGTGGACGTGGATTCGCGGCGCACTCAGAGCGGTCTTCGGAGGGGACGACGGCGTTGCCGCCTTCTCCGCGTTCGCCCAGTGGGCGGTACTCAGCAGCGTGGTGCTCGGTGCGCTCGCCGTGGTGAGCGCCGCCGTCGCCAATGCCGCGACCGCCGGCCGCGGGCGTCCTCTCGGCCTCCTGTGGGACCTCATGGCCTGGCTGCCGCGGGCCGCGCACCCGTTCGGACCCGCGTGCTTCTCCGAGCGGGCCGTGCCCGAGCTCGCGGACCGGATGATGCGCTGGCTCGAGCCCGACGGGAAGCCGGCTCCCCAGCGCCGAGTCCTCCTCGCGACCCACAGCCTCGGCACAGTCCTCGGCGTTGCCGCCCTGTTCCACCTCGCGGCGCTGGGCAAATCCGACCTGCTCGGGCGCGTGCGGCTGCTCACGTTCGGGATGCAGCTGCGTCCGTACTTCGGGCGGTTCTTCCCCGAGCTGTTCGGGCCCGAGGTGCTCGGCACGCCCGGAATCGCCGCACCTTCGTTCTGGACCGCCGACCCCTGGAAGGGCAAGGACCTCGGGGATCATCCTGTGGCGAACCCGGCGCCCTCCGTCGCCGGCACGCCACTGACCGAGCTGCTCCACATTCCGAACGGCGCGTTCGCGCTCCCGTCGCGCCCGCAACCCGTGTGGATCAACCTCTGGCGACGCACCGATTACCTGGGCTTCCCGGGCTATTCCTACTCGGCCATGCCGAACAATCTGGACCGGGTGGCCCTTGAGATGGAGCCGGATTCGTACATGGCACGCGTCGCAACGCACGGGAATTACCTTCCGACCATGGCGTATCTCCAAGCGCGAGATGAACTTTTGGTGGGGTGGTAGTGCCCCTGTTGCCGGATGGATATCGTGGTGGCCGTGACTGACCTCGGCCAGCCAACCGTCCTCAACGACTACGCCAAGGCCGTCGACCAGCTCGACGACCTGACCACGCGCTTCGCCGCGGCCGCGGATCGCGTTCGGCACTGGGATGCCCTCGTCCCCGCCTGCCCCCGCTGGACCGCCCGCAAGCTCGTCATCCACCTCGGAAGCATCCACGCCTGGGCCCTCGCGTGCCTGGGCGCGGAGAGCGAGCCGGAGGTGCCGCGGTTCGTGGACCACGGCGAAGCGCTGCCGCTCTGGTATCGGGACCGTGCCTCGGCCCTCGTGTCCGCCCTCCGGGAGAGCGCGCCCGACGCTCCGGCCTGGACGCTGTGGGGGCCTGCCGTCGCCTCGTTCTGGGCCCGGCGGCAGGTGCACGAGACTGCGGTCCACGGGGTGGACCTTGCCGCCACGCTGGCCACGTCGGGGGAGCCGGTGCCCGAGTCGTGGCCCATTCCGGAGGGCCTCGCTCTGGACGGGCTTCGCGAGGTCGTCGACGGCTTCTACCCGCGGCAGGTCCGCCTCGGCCGGACGGAGGGCCTTCCCGGGACCGTGCGCTTCGAAGTGATCTCGGACGGGGCTCCGCTGGCCGCAATCGAGGCCCTCGGGGCGCGGTACACCGAACGCGGCCCGGGGGAGACGCATCTCGGGACCGTAACGGGCTCCGCGGAGCAGCTGTATCTGGCCGTCTGGGGCCGGGCGCCGTTCCCCGACACCGCGCCCGAGCTCGCGGCGACGATCCGGGACGCCCGCCTCACGCCCTGACCCCTCCCGTTGCGCCGTCACGTTTGCGGGGTGCGCTCTCGTTGCGCCGTCACGTTTGCGGGGTGCGCTCTCGTTGCGCCGTCACGTTTGGGGGGTGCGCTCTCGTTGCGCCATCACGTTTGCAGGGTGGGACGGACGACGACGAGGGCTAGGACCGAGACTGTCAGGGTCGAGCTCTTGACAGGAGCATCGCGCAGTTAATAAAATCGAAGGACAAATTAATGATCGCCTCGGATTCCCAGCGTCCGAGTCGAGACGTGCCAGCCGGGCCTCGCTACCCGCGCCCCGGCTGGAGACGCCTTCCCCGCCCGCCCCCAAATGCAGCGGGCGGATGCGCAGCAGTTTGGGCCGCTCAAAGGCCGCCCGCGTGAAAGAACCACCCATGAGCACTGAAGCAACCTCCAGCACCCACGGCTACGGCTGGGTGCCGGACGTCCCCGACCAACGCGACCACCTCTTCGCAGCGCCACCGACCATCCTCGGCGCGCTGCCGTCGTCGACCGATCTCACCAGTCAATGTCCGCCCGTCTACGACCAGGGCCAACTCGGCTCCTGCACCGCGAACGCGATCGCAGGCGCCCTCGAATTCGACGCCGGAAAGCAATCCATCGGCGACTACAAGACGCCCTCGCGGCTCTTCATCTACTACAACGAAAGGGTGATGGAGCACACGGTCGAGAGTGATTCGGGCGCGCAGATCCGTGACGGCATCAAGTCGGTCGGGAAGCAGGGAGCGTGCCCGGAAACCGACTGGCCGTACGACATCCAGAAATTCGCCCAGCAACCCCCGGAGCAGTGCTACGAAGACGCCCAGAAGCACCGCGCGCTCGCCTACCAGAGGGTGGCCCGGAGTCTTCAGCAGATGCAGGGCTGCCTCGCCGCGGGCTTCCCGTTCGTGTTCGGCTTCACGGTGTACGAGTCGTTCGAGAGCCAAGAGGTCGCGCAGACCGGCGTCGCCCCGATGCCCGAGCCGAACGAGCAGGTCCTCGGCGGCCACGCAGTCTTGGCGGTGGGCTACGACAACGCGAGCCAGCGCTTCCGCGTCCGCAACTCGTGGGGGACCGGCTGGGGGCAGGGCGGCTACTTCACCCTGCCGTACCAGTACTTCCTCTCGAGCGGGCTCTCGAGCGATTTCTGGACCGTCCGCATGGTGAGCTGAGGCGCGCGCCGACTGAACATTGCTCGGCACGGCGGCATCCAGCAGACTGATCAAATGCCCGAACAGCTGCAGCCGTTCCTCCATGACCTCGAGATCGTCCTCCGCGCGCCGACGCAGGCCTGGTCCGGCCGTGATGGCCAGATCAGGCCGGCCGCGCCTGGCACCGCCACCGTCCATGGCCTCATGCACTCCGATGTGCGCGTCCTGAGCGAGGCGGTCCTCGAGATTGGGGGGCGGGAGGCCGAACCGGCCGGCTCATGGCACGACGACGACGGCGGGCTCGTCGTCGTCGGCCTCCCGCGGCATCTGGGAACCACGTGGGGCGACCCGACCCTGCGTCTGACCCGTGCGCGCCGCGTCGAGGCCGGCAGCATGCACGAGGAGATCGAGCTGACGAGTTCGACGGCGGAGCCGGTCGCCACCGAGATCACCGTGCGGCTCGCCGCCGACCTTGCGCCGATGGAAGCCGTGAAGTCCGGCATCACGACGCCACCGCTCGCGGCCGAGGAGGCCGAGCAAGGCCTCGTCTGGGCCTCAGGCGAGGTGCGCGCGACGCTCGAGGCGCCGGGCGCCGTCGTCGACCTCTCGGACCCCGCGGGCCCAGTGCTCCGCTGGTCTGTGACCGCCTCGGCGGGGAAGCCCGCCCGCGTGAGGTGGCGAGTTGCGGCGGAGGACAGGATCGCCGTCGTCATCGGGGCCCGCCGCGCCGCGCCGCACGGCTGGCGAGGCGTACGACGCCCAGAGGAGACACGCCTCGCTCGGTTCCTCGAGCAGTCGCTCCGTGACCTCGACGGCCTGCGGCTCTCGCTCCCGGCCCTCCCTGACGCCGAGTTCCTGGCTGCGGGCGCGCCGTGGTTCTTCACGCTGTTCGGACGCGACTCGCTCTGGGCCGCGCGCCTCCTCCTGCCGCTTGGCCCCGAGCTCGCGGCCGGCACGCTGTCCGTCCTCGCCTCGTTCCAAGGCACGAAGAGCGATCCCGAGTCCCAAGAGGATGCGGGGAAGATCATGCATGAGCTGCGGCGCGGCACCCTGACGCTCCACGGCGAGCAGCTCAGCCTCCCACCCCTCTACTACGGCACGGTGGACGCGACCCCACTCTGGGTGTGCCTCCTGCACGACGCATGGCGGGCCGGCATGCCCGCCGACGCGGTCGAACGGCTCCTCCCGCATGCGGAGCGCGCGCTCGCATGGGTTGCCGACGGCGTGAAGGACGGATACCTCAACTACCTCGACACTTCGGGCCACGGGCTCGCCAATCAGGGCTGGAAGGATTCGGCCGACGCCGTGCAGTTCCGCGACGGGCAGCTTGCGAAGGCTCCCATCTCGCTGTGCGAGGTGCAGGGGTACGCGCACGAGGCGCTCGTCGACGGGGCCCAGCTGCTCGAGGCGTTCGGGCGCCGAGGGGACGTCGCCCTGGGGACGTCGCCCGCCCAGCTGCGCGACACCGCCGCCGCGCTCGCCGACCGCTTCCGCGCCGATTTCTGGCTCGAGGATGCGCTGGGAGCCTACGTCGCGATAGCGATCGACGGCGATGGCAAGCCCGTGGACACTGTCACCTCGAACATGGGTCACCTTCTGGGCACGGGGCTGCTGAGCCCGGAGGAAGAAGGCATCGTTGCTGCCCGGCTCGCGCACCCGGAGCTCGACTCCGGCTTCGGGCTGCGAACCCTGGCAACCTCGAGCGCGGGCTTCTGGCCGCTCTCGTACCACTGCGGATCGGTGTGGGCCCACGATACCGCGATCGCCATCAGGGGACTCCTCGCCTCGGGACACGGCGAGGCCGCGTCCCGACTGGCCGAGGGGCTGCTGAAGGCCGCCGAATCCTTCGAGTACCGGATGCCGGAGCTGCACTCAGGCGACTCGTTCGCCGACGTGGGCCAGGCGCTCCCGTATCCGTCGGCGTGCCGGCCTCAGGCGTGGTCGGCGGCGTCGGCCGTCGTCGTGGCGCAGGCGCTGGGAGCGCTGTAAGTCACTTGCGGAAGGCCGAATACTCCCTCGCCGGTCCCGTGGTTCCCCTCAGGACGAGCGTCCCGTCGAAGGTGATTCTGGCTGTGGGAAGTGTCGCGTCGCTGGGGTGCTCGGTCAAGCCATGGATGGCGGCGCTGGTCGCGTCGGCGACGTTGAAGGAGATTGTCGAGAGGGCGGGGAAGGTCTGCGTTGCGAGGGCGTCATCGCACCCGATGATACTGACGTCGCCTGGCACGTCGATGCGCTCCTCGGCGAAGCCTCCCATGAGCCCGTGGGCCAGGACGTCGTCGAAGGCAATAACCCCCGTCGCTCCCTTTCCCACGACGGTCCGGCTGAGCGCCTTGGCCGCCTCGTACGTTCCGGGAGGGACACCGTAGGACGTGAAGTGGAGTCCGAGCTGGCGGGCCGTGACCTCGACGGCGCCCCGCCGCTGCCTGTTGGACCACGATCGCTCGGGGCCTCCCACGTACGCGATGCGGGTGTGGCCCAATTCCTTCAGATGATTCAAGGCCGCGCGGATTGCGCTCGTCGCGTCGAGCAGCACGCGGAAGGTCCCGGCGACGTCGCGGTTGATCAAGGCGAGGCGGTATCTCCCGGCAAGTTCGCGGAGGCGGGTGGAAGGCAGCCTCGAGGAGACCACGAGGAGCCCCTCGACTTGAGGAGCCATCGCGATGATGAGCCGCTCTTCCCGCTCGGCGTCCTCGTCGCTGTCCGCGAGGAAGACGGAGAGTCCCGCTGCGCTCGCGTGATTCTGCGCCGCGCGGATGAGCGGCGGGAAGAAGGGGTTGGCGATGTCGGGGACGATCAGCCCGATGGCTCCGGCCCTTCCGGTCGAGAGAGCCCTCGCGTTGTTGTTCGGTACGTAGCCCACCGCCTTGGCGGCCGCCAGCACGCGGTCCACAGTGTCCGGCCGGAGCAGATCAGGGCGGGTGAAGGCGCGCGAAACCGTCGATGGCGCCACACCGAGCTGTGACGCCAATTGGGTGATGGTGGGCCTGGAAATCACTTCGGCACTAGGTCCACGGCTGCCTGCACGAGTTGTTCCGCGCTTCCGGCCGCGAACGGAGCGGGCATTCCGTAATAGCGGTGCGCGTCGAGGACCTCATATCCTCCGAATTTATACTCGTCCTTCGCCGGAAGATATCCCGGGCACCCATTCGTGTATCCAGTGACCATGGTGATTCCGCCGGCTCCGGCCGCAATTTCATCCGCAGTCGTGAGAAATGGCTCGCCCGGGAGTCCGACCAGGGTGAGCGGGCCCCATCGGAAGGCTGTGACCGGGGCCTGCCATGCGCGTTCCTCGTCCTCGCGGCGCTGCTCCGCCCACTGAATCCAGGCGTCAAGGAGCGCTGCCCGGCCGGCGTCGCTTACTTGAGCCTCGCTCCTCCATTCTGCGGCCAGATCCGCGGGGACATGATCGTCGAGCGATTCCAGACGAAGGTCGACCGTGAGCTGCCGCGCAGTCGCCGGCTGGTCGGTGGCGAGATGGCGTGGGGTTGCGACGAGGGCCTTCTCGGCGATGAGGATTCCGATTCGTTCGGCTTCGGCCAGAGTTCGGGGCGTTGCCTGAGAGAGGCTGTAGGAAGCCTCGGCGGAGTGCCCAGTGTTGACGTCTCCGGCTGCGCCTGGAAGGAAGAGGGCGATGGATCCGGGGGCCACAGCCTCGAGAGCCTTTCGGGCGAAGGCCGGGTAGTCTCCGCTGATGAGCCGATTCGCGGGCCCCACCACAACAGGGTGGCACGGGTAGAGGAGCACCCAGGCGACAGGCGTTCCGTCGACCCCGTGGAATGACGCGAGCTGGGCGGGAGGGTCGATTTTCCGCTCGCCGTGTCGACGATTGGAGGCGACGCCGATCCCGGTTGCCTCGCGGTAGAAGAGCTCAGCAGGCCTCCGCCCTGCCATCGCCTTCTCAGCAGCTGTGATCGCGGCGCTTCTTATCTGATCGAGGACGGCGTCGTCGTGGCCACCAAGCCGCCCCGGCATGACGCACGGCCCTGCGTGGGTGTGGGTCGCCGTCACGGCGACGCTCGCGGCCGGAAGCGGAAGCGCGCCCGCAATCTCCCGGCACGTCTGCTCGTGCAGCCCGCACACGTCCACCGTGATCCAGCACGTTTCGTCCACCACCAAGGCCCGCACGCTCACGGGGTCGTGGACACCCGTGCTCGGCTCAGTGCGAGCGGCGAAGCCGGCCATCCGCGTGCCCGGCGGCGGATAGACGTCGACGACCCCGGCGCCGACGCTGAACCAGTGTCCGGGTTCCGGCGACTGGGTCACTGGGGACCGCCCTTGACCCATCGCCCGGACTGCAGGACGGCCTGAACAGCGCCGAACTCCGCCTCATGTGGCTCCAGGAGGACAAGGTCGGCCGGCGCCCCCGGGAGGAGATGGCCGAGTCCCGGCCGCGTCCCGGGGATGACGCGAGCAGGGGTCGAGGTGACGAGCTTCAACGCATCGCCCACGCTCAGCCCCACTTCATTGATCACGTAGCGGAATCCGCGCGCCAGGTCTGCGGCGGCGCCGGCAAGGAGCTGCGTTCCGACGTAGGAGAGGCGGCCGTCCGGGGACAGGTCGACTGTCCCACCGACCGCGGTCTCGTACCGGCCCGGATGGCTTCCGGCCAGGGCGGTGGTGTCGGAGACGAGGTAGGCCCTCTCGGGCCCCTTCGCGCGCAGCATTACCTTGAGGGTCTCCGCGGGCAGGTGGTGCCCGTCCGCGATGAGGCCTGCGGTGAGCCGGTCGTCGGCGAGCTGAGTCCAGAGCACGTTCGGATGGCGTGGAATGGTCGTGCCGATCCCGTTGCCCAAGTGCGTTGACAGCGTTGCGCCGGCGTCCACCGCCGCCGATATCTGCTCGGGCGTGGCGTGGGTGTGGCCTACGGCCACGGTCACGCCGAGGGCGCGAATTCGCGCGATCTGACGGACTGCGTCCGGAGTGTGCGGCGAGACGGTGACGATGCCCACGAGCTGGCTCGCCCGCCGCCAGCGCTCCACCTCCGCGGCGTCGAGCGGCCGGATCCACCGCGCGTCGTGGACGCCCCGCGGGCCGTCCTGATCCGAGATGAAGGGGCCCTCGATGTGGACACACGGAATCGCGGCACGGGTGATCGCGTCCTTCTCGCGGGCCGTCTCGATGGCGCGGAGCGCGTTGAGGATCGACTCCTCTGGAGCAGTCACGATCGTCGGAACCCAGCTGGTGACCCCGATCCCCGCGAGCTGCTCGGTCATCTCCATGACCACCTCGGCGTTGACCTCGGCGGCATTGATGTCCAGACCGCCATAGCCGTTGACCTGCCCATCGATGAAGCCGGGGGCGATCAGGGGCAGGTCCCCGTCCGCCTGGACTCCGAGGTCGGTGACGGACACGATCTTCGCCCCGTCCCAGGCGATTTCCACGGTGGAGCCGCTCAGCGGGTCTCTGCCTCGCGCCGTCCGATGAGAGATCACAGTTTCCGTACCCGTTCCTTGAAGCGGTCGATGAACTTCTGGTTGGCCTCGTCCCCGCCCGGGGCATTCCCCGAGCGCCAGAGCGGGGGATCGACGCCCATCTCGCTGAGCTTCTCGATCGTCGCGGTCATGAGCCAATTCAGCGTGAAGGCATTCGCGAAGGTCGAAACCGCCGCGGTCTTCTCCGAGACTCCGGGGATCTCCATCACCGCGTCCCCGATCGGCACCTTCGTGTCGAGGTGATGGTCGACGACGTCATGAAGGTTGAGCTTGCGAGGGTGCCTCGCAGGGTGGTCGGGGCTGGTCTGTTCGGCGTGTGACCGTGAAGAGATGCCAATGGTCGTCACGGACTTCGCCTTCGCCGTCAGGGCGGCGTCGATGAGCGCGCTGTTGATCCCGTAGGCGTTGACCAGGATGAGGACGTCTCCGGCACCGAGACCCGCATCCTCGATGACGATCCGACCGTAGCCCGGAGTCCGCTCGATGGCCATGGAGCGGAGCGCCCCATTGGAGAGCAGGGTCCCCTCGTCGAGGACCGCAGAGACGTGCATGAGTCCGCCAGCGCGGAAGAACACCTCTTGGCTCGCCAAGTTCGAGTGGCCGCCCGGGCCGTAGATGTGGACGAGCCGGTCCTGGGCGATGTGCTCGGCAAGGAGCCCGGCGACGGCGTCCACCGCTGGAGCCTCTTCCGTCTGGATGCGCTGCAGCAGCTCCGTGATCTTGCCGAAGTACTGCTCAGCCAGCGCTGCCGTGCTCATCGCGGGTCCGCCTCGGCGTCGAGGTACAGGGCAGCGTTCGGATGGGTCCTGAGCGCCGTGCCGGGGTACTCGCCGCTCACCGGCTGATTGAGCGTGTCCGCCACGGCGTTCCGCTTGGCCTTCCCAGCGACGGAGCCGACGATCTCGACGGCGTTGAGCAGCCGGGGGATGGTGACGGTGATGGCCTGTTCGGGGACGTCGTCGAACCGGTCGAAGAGGCCTTCGTCGACCTGCTGCTGGCGGCTCACCCGGTCAAGCGTGATCACCTTGGCGGATTCCGGGTCCTCGAGATTCGCGGGCGGGTCGTTGAACGCAAGATGCCCGTTGACGCCGAGGCCGAGCAGGACGACGTCGAACGGCTCCTCGCCCATGAGGCCGGCATAGCGTGCGGCCTCCTCGTCCGCCGCCCTGGTCGTGTCGATCGAGTGGAACGTCGCCCCGGCAACACGGGAGAAGAAGTGACGGCGCAGCCAATTGCCGAAGCCCTGTGGAGCGTCTTGCGGCAGCCCGATGTAGTCGTCCATGTGGAAGCACGTCACGCGGCTCCAGTCGATTCCTTCCTCGGCGGCGAGCGCCTGCAGCGTGGCCTCTTGGCTCGGCGCCGCGGCGAGCATCATCCTTGCCTCGCCCTTGTCCGCGAGAGCGCGGCGAAGGGCGACGGCGGCACGGCGCCCGGCGTGCTGGCCCATCTCCTCTCGGGTGGGGTGCGAAGAGACGACAAGAGGGTAGGTCGCAGTCACGGTCACAGGTGGCTCCTCCGGGAATCCAGTTCGGTCATGAGCAGCAGGGCTCGGGAAATGTGGAAGGGGTCTTTGACGGGCAGGGCGACGACTTCGTCCAACGGTGCACCGCGGCGGTCACGGATCTGGATCCACTCGCCGCCTCCCGGCTGAGGGAACGTGTCCAAGGTGTACCGGGCCAGCCGATCGCCCCAATCGGCGAGGTCGGCCCGCTCGAAGCGCTCGGCGAGGAGCCGGGCCGCATAGAGGGCTTCGACGTGGACCCACCACAGTTTGGTGTCCCAGGTCTTTCGGACGAGTTCCTCGTAGCGGTCGTCGCCGAATTCGCGGCCCCGAGGCCGTCCTCCGTCTGCGTCGACGTAGCGGAACATCCCACCGAACTCCGCGTCCCACCCCAACTCGAGGGCGCAGACCGCAAGATCGGGAAGCCAGGACGGGATCCGAGCACGAAGTGCCGGGACGGCGTCGGCGGCATCGAGCACCATCCAGGCCATTTCGAGAAGGTGCCCCGGCGTGCGGTGACGTGCGAGCAGCGTGTCTCGGTCGCCGTCGTCATCCGGGCGGTACTCCCACCATGAAGCGGGAGTCCACATGCCGCCATCGTCATCGTCGCCGAGCAGCTTGCCCAGCGCCCACCCAGCGGTTTCCGCGCTCTCTGCCGAGCGAGAGGACCGGTGGAGCTCGGCCCCGACGTTGAGCAGCAGCATGAGGCCCGCTCCGTCGGTGAAGCCCTGCCTGACCGGGTAGGGCTCCGACGGCGCAGTCCGCGAGCGGATGCGTTCTCTGGCGTGGGCGAGGAGAGCGTGCGCCGTCTCGAGCCAGAGCGCGCGCTCCTCGGAGCTCGCACTCGGCACTCGCGCCGCTCCCGCGAGGCCCAGCGCCGCGAAGAGGTCCGCGAACACGCTCACGGCCAGCTCTCCATCGGGTCCGCTCGGCAGGGGCGCGCCCTCGGCGGTGGTCCGATACGCGACGACGGGTCCCGGGAGGAGTACGTGTTCCTGCAGGAAGCGCGCGGTCTCGACTCCGAGTCGCTCCCATTGCTCCGCCTCGGCAGTGATCACTCCGGCTGCGGCGGCCTCGGCGAGCCTGGCGCAGAGCCAGGCCCACCGGCCTTGGGACCACGTGTACTTCTCGCGTGACAGGAGGCGTCCGTCGTTCGAGAAGCACGTGAAGACGCCTCCGTGCTCCCGGTCGACCCCGTGCTCAAGCCACCACGGCAGGACGTTCTCGACCAGTTCGCTCCGCACCCGATCCGTTCCGACGATCACGAGGCATCAGCCGCCACGGCGACCGGAGTGTCCGCCGGCAGGTCGTGGTCGAGGGAATCGACGAGCGCGTCCGAGGCCTCGCTGTGCCAAGGGCGAATCCAGCCCAGGACGATGTACACCACGATGGAGGCGAGGATGGGCGCAGCCACCGAGATGCTCTGGGCGCTCGCGGAGCCGAGGCTCGCGATGGGCGCGGCCAGCGCGTACTTCGTGATCGCGAACACGATGAGCCCCGCTGCCCAGGAGAACAATGCCGCGGAAGGGCCGCAGCGGCGGAACGGCTTGAGCATCCCCAGCAGCATCGGCACGGCGATCGGCCCCACGAGGGCGCCGAACCACAGGATGATCAGGCCGAGGACGCCTCCGAAGGAGTCCGCGGTGAGCGCGATGATCATCGAGAGGCCGATGAACAGGAACGTCGAAATGCGGCCGGCAGCCAGTTCGAGCCTGGACGAGAGCGGCTGCCGCGACCCGCGGAGCGCGGGAATGATGTCGCGGACCACGACGGCGGAAATTGCGTTGGCGTCCGACGACGTCATGGCCATGGTGTGCGAGAACATGCCCGCCACGACGAGTCCGATGAGGCCCACCGGGAGCAGCTGCTGCGTGAGCAGGGCGTACGACTGGTCAGGATGCGCCAGATTCGGCAGGATCAGCGGCGCCGCCCACATCGGGAAGAACAGCACGAGCGGCCAGATCAGGTAGAGCGCACCCGAGAGGATCAGGGACTTGCGAGCCGCAGAGCCGGTAGGCGATGCGATGAAGCGCTGCGCGAGGTTCCAGGTGCCGCCGTTGTAGGAAATGGTGCTGATCAGGATGTACGCGAGGAAGAAGGGAAGAGTGTAGTCGCCAGCGAACGGCAGGGAATGCGAAGCTGGCAGCTTCGTCCAGATATCCCCGATGGCAGACACACCGCCGAGCTTGATCAGGGAGAACACCAGCATGGCGATGCCCGCCACGAACTGGATCACGAACTGGCCGAAATCCGTCAGGGCGTCTGCCCAGAGGCCGCCGATGGTCGAGTAGATCAGCGTGACCCCGCCGACGATCAAGACGCCCACCGCGATGGGGACGCCGGCGAACACATTGAGCAGCAGCGCGCTGGCCGCCCACTTGGCCGCCACGTCGAACACCTTGAGGGCCGCGCCCGACCACGCGAGCACTTGCTGCGCGGGCAGGTTGTACCTCGTACTGAGGTACTCGAGCGGGGAGATGATGCCGAGCCGCTGGCGGAGCCGAGGCCACCGCGGGGCGAACAGAACGGAGCCGATCACACAGGCAATGGTGATGGTGATGGCCCACCAGACGTAGAGGGCAAAGCCTGTCGTGTAGGCGATAGCGGCATAGGCCACGAATACCGCCGCGGAATAGCCGGACATGTGGTGGGAAATGCCGGACAGCCACCACGGCATTCGTCCGCCAGCCGTGAAGAAGTCCGCGGCGTTCTTCACGCGCTTTTTCGCCCACCAGCCGATGCCGATCATGACGACGAAATAGGCGCTCAGAACGAGCCAGTCGCCAATATGCATTTCTCGAGCCTCCTTGATCGAATGCGCCGTCTTTGTAGCACAACGGCTTGATTCGATGGTTCTCTGCAAACGTTTGCATGACAAGGGGTTCTGCTCATAAAGATTTCAGCGGCTTGAGTCAGCGCCGGGACCAGCTCGGAGCGTGCTCGGGGAGCGGGCCGATGCCCACGAGCTTGGCGGGGAGCACCCGCAGCGCCGGCAGGCGGTCCAGCACCCGGAGCGGAAGCGGCGGTCGCTCGGAGCTGGTCCAGTTCCTCTGATGAGCGGCATTCTCGTCGAGGATCCGCCCCACAGCTCCGCGGTGAGCGAGCTGCTGGAACCCCTGGATCAGCACGGTGGGCCACCAGCGTCGCCGTTGGACGCTCTGCAGGACGGTCTCCGGGACCGGTCCTCCGCGGAGCAGCGCGGGACGGAGGATCCGCGCGG
Source organism: Sinomonas gamaensis (assembly GCF_005876955.1). GTDB lineage: Bacteria > Actinomycetota > Actinomycetes > Actinomycetales > Micrococcaceae > Sinomonas > Sinomonas gamaensis. The sequence continues at coordinate 13,800 of NZ_SSCL01000008.1, read as the reverse complement.
CCGCGACCGCGTCCTGCACGGCCAGATTGATCCCTACGCCGCCGACGGGGCTCATGGCATGCGCGGCATCACCCAAGATGAGGAGGCCGGGAAGGTGCCATCGAGGGAGGCGATCGAGCCTCACGTCCAGCAGCTTGACGTCGTCGAACGACGACGGTGCGTCCGCCGTGCGGTCGGCGAGCCACGGCAGCAGCTCGGCAAGGCGGGCCCGGAACGCTTCGATACCCTCTGACCTCAGCGATGCGTCGGCGCCCTTGCGGATGAGGTAGCCGCACTGCCAGTAGTCGCCCCGATCGATCATGATGAGGAACTGGCCGCGGTGGATCCGACCCAAGGCGCCTTCTGGGTCCGAGGGCTCTCTCGGGATGCGGAACCACCAGACGTCCATCGGCACGCCGAAGGCCACCGGCTCGAGGCCGGCGGCGACACGGACTGCCGAGCCGCGGCCGTCGCACGCGACGACCAGGTCGGCCTCGAGGCGGTGCTCGGCTTCGAGCTCCCCGCCCTCGGACCGCTCCCGCCACACGACCCCGGTGACGCGGCCGCCGTCGCCCGTTCCGCCGTCGTCCGCCCTCAGCAGCCCGGTGACCTCCGCCTGGCGGAGCAGCGTGAAGGTCGGCTCGCGGCTCGCAGCGTCGGCGAGCAGTTCGAGGAGGTCCCACTGCGGGACCAAGGCGATGTAGTTGTGCGGGCCGTGCAGCAGCGAGAGGTCGCCGAGTTGGGCAGGACCGGAGTCGAGGTCGGCCCCGACCCAGGTGATCTTGCGCTGGGGGAGCGCCGCGAAGGCCGGGCCGAGGCCCAGCTCGTCGAGGAGCGTGAGGGTCGAGGGATGCACGGTATCGCCGCGGAAGTCGCGCAGGAAATCGGCATGCTTCTCGAGGACAGTCACGTCGATGCCGCCCCGAGCGAGCAGGAGCCCAAGGAACATGCCGGCCGGGCCCCCTCCGGCGATGGCGACGCGCGTGCGCTCGTTCGCGGCCATGCGATCAGGGTACGCGGCCCACCGTCAGTCGGGAGGTCCCGGTGAAGGCGATTCCGCCCGGTTCCGCCGCTACCGCTCGGACCGTGATGCTCCCCGGCCTGAGGGCGTGGACCACGCCGTCCTGGTCCACAGTGGCGATGGACGGGTCAGACGACACCCACTCCACCCTCCAGCGCACTTGCACCTGATCAGTCGAGACGGAAGCGCCGTTGTCAAGGATCAGGAAGGCCGCGAGACGCCCCGAAGATCTGACCGCGAGCGAGGCCTCGGCAGGCTCGATGCGAAGGCCAACCGCGACGGGCGCGGTGTCACCCTGGGTCGTGGGTTCTGCTGAGGCCGAGGCCGCCGGAGCGAACGGGCCCCAGGCAGGGGCTCCCGACGCCGAACGCCACAGGAGCACGCACACCGACAGCACGGCCACGACGAGAATGGCCGTGACGCTCAGCGTGATGTACCGCCTCCGAAGCCGGCGCGTCCCTGAAGCAGTTGCCTGCTCGATGTCGGCGGGGTAGCGGTCGGCGAGCGACGCCGCTTCAGCTGCCATGCGGTCGCGAAGATTGTGGTTCATTGCTGGCCGCCGTCCAGCGCCATCTGGTTCGCGAGGCCGAGCCGCTCTGTCACTGCGGGCAAAGTGGAATCGGTGAGACCCGCGATCTCTGCGATGCTGAGATGGCCGAAGTCGTGCAGGACCACCGCGACGCGCTCCTGAAGCGGCAGGGCGTGAAGTGGGTCGAGCGGCGTCTTGGGATGCCTGGGCGCAGGGGGAGCCCACTTCTCGTTGGCCTCGACGAGCTTGACGAACAGGCAGAGCGTGTAAATCCGCAGTTGCGGGGTGACCGGTCCCCGCCACGCCTCAGCGCTCTGGGCAAGCGCGGCCTCGAGGAGGCTCCGTGCCTGCTCGGGATCGCGGCACAGCATCTGGGCGCACAGCTGGAGCTCCCCTCGCTGGTGCTCGAAAACGTCGAAGATGTCACCCCGGCGTTCCTCGAAAGAGCCGCTCAGCTTGATGCCGGGCAACTGGACTTCCCAGTCCCGGAGAGCGGGAATCGCCGCGCCGAGGACCAGGAGCCCGCCCACCCCGATGGGCAGCGAACTGAAGGAGCGCGGGATGAGCCATGCCCCCGCGGCCAGAACCACTCCCAAGAGCGCCGTGACGACGCGTCCCGGCTTGAGGATGTCGCGGAGGTGCCGCTGGGGCAGTTCACACATAGCCAGACGAATTCTACCGCCAACGATTGGACTAAACCATGCGCGAGAAGGGGCGGGCTCGATTCCGAGCCCGCCCCTTTTCGCCCTACGCGACGCTTTCGACGGCGGGCTGGACCGAGAGCGGCCAGCCCACCACCGTCTTGGGGCGCGGCTTGGCGAACGTGCGGACCTTCGACGTCGTCAGCCCGAGCCTCACGAGCGACTCCGCCACGGCGACCGCGGCAGCAACGCCGTCGACCACTGGCACCCCGCAGCGCTCGCCGATCCGGTCCTCGAGCTCCGCCATGCCACCGCAGCCCAGCACAATCACCTCGGCCCGGTCTTCCCGCACCGCCCACTCCGCCTCGGCCACAATGGCCTCGATGGCGCGCTCGGGATCCGCCTCGAGCTCGAGGACCGCCATCCCGGAGGCGCGGACCGAGGCGCAGCGCGCGTCGAGCCCCGCGAGTTTGAGACGGTCCTCGATGAGCGGCACCGTGCGGTCAAGGGTGGTGACCACGGAATACCTGTGGCCGAGGTACATCGCGGTCGCCGCCGCAGCCTCGGTGATGTCGACGACCGGCACGTCGAGCAGTTCCTGCAGCCCCTCCCTGCCATGCTCCCCATAGCCGGCCTGGATCACGGCGTCGAAATCGCCGTCGTACGTCGTCACCGCATCCATGACAGCGATAGCCGCCAGATAGCTCTCGAAGCTCCCCTCGCACGAGTCGGCGCCGAAGCGCGGGGTGATGCCCACGATCTCGGTGTCTGGGAGCGCGGCACGGCGGGCTTGAGCCGCGATGGCGTCCGTCATGGACTGGGTGGTGTTGACGTTGGCGACGAGGATGCGCATGGGATTCTCTCTGCTCAATTCTTCGGGTCGGCTTCAGTGGACGACCGGGACGGCGATCGCCTCGCCGTCGGCGTCGTGGAACTCGCGCTTGCGGTCCGCGACGAGCCAATACGCTGCCGCGCCGAGGCCAGCCCCGAAGAACCAGGCGAATTCGGAGAGCACCGCGAGTGCGGGGACGAAGGCGATGGCGAGGGCGACGGCGGCCGCCGGGAGGAGCGCGGCGATCGCCCGAGGGTTGAAGCCGCGGCGATAGTGGTACTCGCCGTCGGGCTCCTCGGTGTAGAGCTCGCGGACGTTGACCCGGCCGCGGCGGATGAGCCAGTAGTCGGCCATGATGACGCCGAACAGCGGACCGAGCAGCGCCCCGAGGCCGCCGAGGAAGTACACGATCACGGCGGGGTTGTTGTAGAGGTTCCAGGGGAGGATCACGAGGCCGATGACGGCTGACACGATCGCGGCCTTGCGGAAGTTGAGGCGCTTCGGGAACAGGTTGGTGAGGGCGTAGGTCGGGGCGACGAAGTTGGCCATGAGGTTCACGGCGATCGTCAGGACGAGGAGCGCGAGCGAGGCGCCAGCGAGGAGGAACGTGTTCGGAATGGCCTCGACCACGTCCGACGGGGACGTGATGATCCTCCCGTCGATCTTGAACTGGGCGCCGGCCAGGACCACGCTGATCGCGCCGAAGAGGAGCATGTTGACGGGGATCCCCCAGAAGTTGCCCTTGACGATCGAGCCCTTGGACTTCGCCGCGCGCGTGAAGTCGCAGAAGTTGAGGACGAACGTGCCGTAGATCGACACCCAGAGCGCGCCGCCGCCCAGAATGTGGCCCCACATCGCCGGGCCCTCGAGGCTGTTGTCGGTGTGCCACGCGATGGAGAAGCCGGCGCGGGCGAACATCCAGATGGCGAGGGCGAGCATGGTCACCAGGATGATTGGGCCCGCGAAAGCCTCGTACTTGCGGATCATCTCCATCCCGTAGCTCACGATCACGACCTGCACGATCCAGAGACCCACGAAGGCAATCCAGCCGAGCGGGGAGAGCCCGAGGATGCTGCCGTCGTCGAGCGGCTTGAGGCCCGGAGCGAGCGCGATCAGGAGGACACGGAGGACGACGGACGCCAAGTACGTCTGGATGCCGAACCACGCGATGGCAACGCCGCCACGGATGAGCGCCGGGATCTGCGCCCCATGGATGCCGAAGGCGATGCGGCTCATGACCGGGAACGGAACGCCCGTCTTCTGGCCCATGAAACCGGACAGGTTGAGCAGGGCGAAGAGCAGCACGGCACCGATGCCGAGCGCGCCGAGCACCTGCCAACCGCCGAGTCCCAGAGCGAAAAGGCCGATAGCGAAGGCGTAATTGCCGAGGCTGTGAACGTCGTTCGCCCAGAGGGTGAAGATGCTGTACGCGCTCCAGCTGCGGCCCTTGCGCTCAGTCGGGGCAAGGTCGCGGTTGTAGAGGCGGGGGCTGATGGCGATCGGGATCTGCGAGGTGGGGGACGCGGGTGATGCGTCGCGCCCGGAGTGGGCTTGGGCGTTCAGCGGCTGGACGACGGTGTCCTGATTGCTGTTCATGGTTCTCTTTTCGGATCAGTGGTGGCGGCGTGGCCGCTCGTGGGATCCGCTGGCCTGTTGGGGCTGTGAGGCTCAGCTTTCGGCTTTGGCGCCGATGTGCGGAGGGTCTCGGTTGGGTGTGACCGGCCTCTCATCGCTTGGTATACAAGATAGCTCTGGGATACCAAATCTGACAAGAGTTCCGGTGAAGAAAGTTTGGGAAGCTGAAACAGCGCCTTTGGGATACCGGCGTCGTTGGCCGAGGTCGGGTGCCCTGCCGCCGAAATCGGGTGGTGTGGCGCCGAGGTCGGGTGGTGTGGCGCCGAAGTAGGGCCTGGTGGCGCCGAGGTCGGGTGGTGTGGCGCGGAGGTCGGGTGGTGTGGCGCCGAGGTCGGGTGCAGGTGCCCTGCCGCCGAGGTCGGGTGGTGTGGCGCCGAGGTCGGGCCAGTCTGAGGCACGGTAATCATTTCGGCGAGGGCCGCCGTCGGCCCTTGCTCCGGTGAGAAGTCCGACGTCGGCGGGGCGCCACTGCGTCACTAGGGCCGATCTCGGCGTCGGCCGGGCCCGACCTTGGCGTGAGAGGGCCCGACCTCGGCGTCAGCAGGCCTGACTTCGGCGTTGCCAGGCCCGACGTCGGCGCTACCAGGCCCGACCTCGGCGGGGAAGGCGGCGGGGCAGACAGCGGTGCCCCCGGTCAAGGACGACCGGGGGCACCGCGTGGGGGATGGGAAACCTTACTCCGCGGGGATCTGAAGGACCTGACCGGGGAAGATGAGGTTCGGGTTGGCGATGGTGCTCGCGTTGGCGTCGGCCAAGAGCTGCCAGCCGCCCTTGATGCCAAGCTGCTGGGCAATGGCGCTCAGGGTGTCGCCGGACTTGATCGTGTAGGTCTGGCCGGTGACGGGCACCTGCGAGGCGTGGCGCGGGGCAGCCTGCTGGACCGGGGCCTGCTGGACAGGAGCGGCCTTGGGGGCCGGCGCCTTCTGGACGGGTGCGGCCTGGGCGGGCGCAACCTGGACCGGAGTCGGGCTGGCGCCAGCCTTGCCGGAGAGGCCGAGCTTCGCGGAGCAGGCGGGCCATGCGCCCCACCCTTGGCTCGCGAGGACTCGCTCGGCGACGGCGATCTGGGTGTCCTTGGAGGCCTGGTTCGGCATCCCGGTGCCACCGTAGGCCTGCCAGGTGCTCAGGGTGAACTGGAGGCCGCCGTAGTAGCCGTTGCCCGTGTTGATGGCCCAGTTTCCGCCGGACTCGCACTGGGCGATGGCGTCCCAGGTCGAGGTGCTGGCCGCGTTGGCGGCGGGCGCAGCCAGTGCGGCGCCGCCGAGGGCGGCACCGGAGATGGCGGCAAGGGCGAGAGAACGGCGTGCGGCAGTGCTGAAGGTGTTCTTCTTCATGGTTTCTCAGATGCTCGGGACTCCACCGGCACTCATTCCCGTCCAAGGAAGTCTTCGTGCGCCGCCGGCCCCTGACTGATTGAGGTCAGGACGTTGGTGACTGCGCAGACGGCGGCGAACGGTGGATGGCAGCACCCGGCATATGCAGCCGACGGCGCGCGCTGGCGTCGGCGTTGTACCCTCTCGAGGAGTCAGTCCGTTATCGAACCTTGACCTACCCTAGGGTAGAAATCCGCTGTTGCCAAATCGTGACCAAACCTACTCTATGAGACTTCTCACATCGTCGGCGGTAAGCGCTGACGAGAACATGGCATCGTCGTCCATCACCGAGGAGAACAGGGCGGCCTTCTTCTCCTTGAGTTCCATGACCTTCTCCTCGATCGTCCCCCGTGCCACCAGGCGGTACGTCATCACCGCCCGCTGCTGGCCGATGCGGTGCGCGCGGTCCACGGCCTGAGCCTCGGCCGCGGGGTTCCACCAGGGATCGAGAAGGAAGCAGTAGTCGGCCTCGGTGAGGTTGAGGCCGAACCCGCCGGCTTTGAGCGAGATGAGGAAGACCGGTGCGTCGCCTTCCTTGAAGGCCTGGACCACCTGTCCGCGGCGCTTCGTGGACCCGTCCAAGTACACATACGCGATGCCCTCGGCGTCCATGCGAGCGGCCGCCTTTTTGAGGAAGGACGTGAACTGGCTGAACACGAGGGCACGGTGCCCTTCCGCAATGACGTCCGCGAGCTGCTCGAGCAGCACGTCGAGCTTCGCGGGCGGCACGCGATCGAGCGCGGGGTCGACGAGCGCCGGGTCGAGCGCCATGAGGCGCAGGAGCGTGAGCGAGCGGAAGACGATGAACCGGTTCCGGTCAAGGTCCTCGACCAGGCCGAGGACCTTCTCCCGCTCGCGCTGGAGGTACTGGTCGTAGAGGCGCCGGTGCCGGGGAGACAGCTCGACCTCGAGGCGCTGCTCGACCTTCTCGGGGAGCTCGGACGCCACCGCTTCCTTGGTCCGGCGGAGCATGAGGGGCCGGATGCGCCGTCGCAGCCGGGCGAGCTTGCGCTCGTCGCCGTTCTTCTCGATGGGCCGCGCGAAGTCCTGGGAGAACACGTGGGCGGTGGGGAACAGCCCCGGGGCGACGATCGCGAACAGCGACCAGAGCTCCATCAGGTTGTTCTCGAGCGGCGTTCCCGTGAGCGCGAGTTTGAAGGGCGCGTCGAGGTCGCGCGCGTGCTGATGCGCCTTGGTTGCGCGGTTCTTGAGGAACTGCGCCTCGTCCATGACGAGCCCAGCCCACGGAAGCCCGGAATACGCCTCGGCGTCGAGGCGGAAGAGCGCATAGCTGGTGACGACGACGTCCGCGCCCTTGACGCTGTCGGCGAGCGGAACGCCTGCGGCAGCCTGCGTGTCCGAGACCGCGACCGTCTGCAGCGACGGCGCAAAGCGGGCCGCCTCGGAGGCCCAGTTCGGCACCACTGACGTCGGCGCAACGACGAGGAAGGGCGCGGCAGTCCCAGCAGCCGAATCTTCGCTGGCGCGGCGCGCGTGCAGGAACAAGGCGAGGGTCTGCAGGGTCTTGCCGAGCCCCATGTCGTCGGCGAGAACGCCGCCGAGCCCGTGGCGCCAGAGGAACGCGAGCCACTGGAAGCCCTCAAGCTGGTACGGGCGAAGCTCGGCCTCGAGGCCGCGGGGCGCAGCGACGGGGTCGAGAGCCTTCGGGTCGAGGAGCGCCTGCACGGTCTGCCGCCACCGGGGAGGCTCGACCGTCTCGCCCGCGAGCTCCGCGATCTCGTCCCACAGTCCCGCCTGAAACAGACTCAGCTGCGGGGGCTTGGGCGCCCCACCCGGCGCCTGCCATTCGCGCAGTTCGTGCGACTCGTCGATGAGTTCCTTGAGCCGCAGGATCTCCGGGGTGTCGATCCGGAACCACGACTTGTCCGGCAGCATGATCTTGGTCCGCCCCCGCGCGAGCGCCACAAAGATGTCCTGGAACGCGACCTTCCGGCCCTCGACCGTCACCATGAGGCCGAGATCGAACCAATCGCGCTTCTCGCTTTCCACCGCGCTGAGCACGAGCTCCGGGGCCCCGTCGAGCCGCCGGTAGTCCGGCTTCTCGCCGACCAGCACCACCTCGAGCCCCTCGACTTTCGCCAGTTCCGGGAGCGTCCGCTCGACGAAGTCCGCCGTGTCGAGGTCGGCGAGCGTGGCGTCCCCGAGCGAGCGGCCCGCGACCGCGCTGTCCTCGAGCGCCGAGACCGCGCGGCCGACGACGGCTGCCTCCGCCGCCTCGTCCCGCACCTCGTGCTCGCCCCGGCCCGCGTAGAGCGGAAGCTGCCGCACGTCGTCGCCCGTTCTGTATTCCCAGTGCCAGGCGAGCCGAAGCCGATCCTGGGGCGCGAAGGTGGCGGTGAGCACCAGAACCGGCGGCTCGATGGGAGGAAGCTGCACGCTCCCGTCGCTGCTGAGCACGTCAAGGCTGCGTGCGAGGTCAGGATAGAGCTCACCGAAGAAAAGGTCCCGATCGGAGTCGGGGACGTGGATGGGCTCGTGGCGACGCAGAAGGGCGCGCTCCCGGTCGGTCAGGGTGCGGGAGGACGGCGCGAGAACGATCAGCTCGTCCTTGCCGTGGCGAAGCGCGGCGTACGCTCCGTGGTCGCCAATAGGTCCCGCAGACGATGCCGGCACCTCCTCACCGTCGAAGGCGAGGGACGGCGCGACGGTCAGGCCGCCGTCGTCCGCCGCGCGCACGTCCAGACCCACCTCTACTCCGTCCGCGAGGTGGATCTGCACGCTGCTCTTGGACCCCACGAGCTCGATGCCAGCGGTCCTCGCCTCCTGCAGAACGGTCCACCAGAGGGAGCTGTTGAAGTCGTCGACGTAGATCCAGGGGTCGTTCGGGCGCCAGTAGTTGCCGCCATCGGCAAGCTGGAGGGGCTGGACCTGCTGCAGGACGCGAAATTGTGCGGGATCGAAGCTGCCCGCGTAGTCGCGCCGGCCGAAGGTGGACCAGGAGAGGCTACCGCGATTCCAACGCCCCGTGCTGGGATCCTCGCTCACCGGACGGACGCCCAGCTTGATGCCCTCCTGATGCTGCCGGGCGTACACGAGCCCGTACTTCTTCCGCTTGTGCGCATCGAGGTCCCGCAGCTCGAACTGGAGGGCCAGGCGGGTGCGCCGCGTGGAACCGGGCGTGGAGCCCGCGGGGGCGAGGATCTCTGCAAGAGCCATGCGCCACGCGGGCTGCTGGGCCTTCTGTGCCGCAGGGCTAGCGATGCCCATCCGCGCCCGGATGGTCTGCTCGTTGGCCGCGAGGACCGCCGCGAGCATGTGCTTGCAGTCGCTCCCCACCGGGCACGTGCACCACCCGCCCTCGTACAGGTCGCGTCCAGGGGCCTGTCGAATGCGGACGAGGCACTCGTAGGGCTCGGGTTCGCCGCCCTCGACCTCGGCGGTCAGTTCGCTGGCCAGTGGGTTCCAGTCGAAGTTCAGGACGTGGCCCCCGCGGGCGTAGGCCGTGGCGCGGGCGAGCGTCGTCGGGCCCACGGCCTTCACGAGCCCCTGCACATCGACCATCGGCAGGTCCGCGGGGCGCGGCCCGGAACCGTTGGCCGAAGGCTCGTTGCTGGGGGAGAGGGGCACGAGGCCATCCTCCCACGCCCCTCCGACAGCGACGCGGCAGGCCCAGCGCTAGGGGACAGGGATCGCCGCGCCCGACGCCGTCCCGAGCCCGCGCACGGTCCAGCCTGAAGCGCGCCACGCCTCGGCTTCGAGGACGTTCCGTGCATCGACCATGACTGGCCGTGCCACGATCCCGCCCAACTCCTCCGGGTTCAGCGCCCGGTACTCGGCCCATTCGGTCAGGAGCAGCACGAGCTCCGCGCCGCTGCAGGCCGAGCTCACCGAGGGATCGAACTGCAGCTGCGGATAGCGCATCCACGCGTTGTTGATCGCCTTGGGGTCGGTGACCACCACGTGGGCGCCCGCTTGGGCGAGGCGGAGCGCGACGTCGAGCGCAGGGGAGTCGCGGATGTCGTCGGTCTCGGGCTTGAAGGCCGCGCCGAGCACCGTCACGCGCCGGCCGGCCAGGGATCCGCCGCACAGCTCCGCGGCGATCGCGACGACCCGCGCGCGCTGATCCACGTTGATCCGGTCCACGAGGCCCATCCACGCGTCCACTGAATCGACCGACAGCTCCCGGGCCTGCGCCCGGAACGAGCGGATGTCCTTGGGCAGGCACCCGCCGCCGAAGCCGAGGCCGGCGGCGAGGTAGCGCTGCCCGATCCTGGGGTCCAGGCCCATCGCGGTCGAGAGCTGCGTGACATCCGCGCCGGCGGCATCGCACAGCTGGGCCATGGCATTGATGTAGGAGAGCTTCGTGGCGAGGTAGGCGTTCGCGGCCGACTTGATCAGTTCCGCCGTCGCGAAGTTGCACACGATCCTCGGCACCCCGGCATGCAGCAGCGGCGCGTAGACCTCGTCGAGCACGCGGAGCACGATGGCGGCGGCAGCATCGCCGTCGTCCAACCCATACACGAGGCGATCCGGCACCAGGGAGTCCTTGACCGCCGTGCCCTGCCGCAGGAACTCGGGGTTCCACCCGAGCTCGGCGCCCGAGCCGGCGAGCCAGCCCCGCACCCGCTGGACCGTGCCCACGGGCACGGTGGACTTGCCAACGACGACGGAGCCCGCCTTCGCACGGACCGCGAGCGAGCGCGTGGCGGCCTCAAGGTACGTCAGGTCGGCGATCTCGCTCGTCTTCGACTGCGGGGTGCCGACGCACAGGAAGTGCACCTCGCAGGCGGCGACGAGGTCCATGTCGGTCGTGAACCTGAGCCGGCCGGTGACGCGCCCCTCGGCGAGGAGCTCCTCCAGCCCAGGCTCGAAGAACGGCGCGAAGCCGCGGGCGAGATGCGCCACCTTGTCCGCATCGGTGTCGACGCCCACCACTTCGTGGCCCATCGACGCGAGCGTCGCGGCGTGGACGGCACCAAGATAGCCGCAGCCGATGACCGAGATCTTCATGGAGTTCCTTTCCGGGAGGGTCGGTTCAGCGCACCGCAAGGGGAGCGCGTGCGGCGATGACGTCGTCGTAATGGCCTACGAGCTCCGCGCAGATCGAGGACCACGTCCGTCCCTGCACGCTCTGCAGCGCGGCCTCGGCGAACGCGGCTCTCTTCGCGTCGTCGCCGATGAGGTCCTGCACGTAGGAGCGCAGCTCGTTGAGGCTGCCCGGGGTGTAGAGCCAGCCGGTCTTCGAGTTCTCTACGAGGTCGAGCGGGCCGCCGCGCCCCGTCGCGACGACCGGAACGCCCGAGGCCATGGCTTCCTGGATGGTCTGGCAGAACGTCTCGAATTCGCCCGGGTGGACGAACAGATCGAAGCTGGCCATGATGCGCGCCAGGTCCTCGCCGCCCCGGAAGCCGGTGAAGTGGGCGGAGGGAAGCTGGGCCTCGAGCGTGGGGCGCAGCGGGCCGTCGCCCACGATCACCAGCTGCGTGTTGGGCAGGTCGGCGAGCACACGGAGGTCCTCGACCTGCTTCTCGGCAGCGAGCCGGCCCACGTAGCCGATGATCTTCCTCTGCGGGGTGGCGCCCCCCGCCACGGAAGCCCGCCACCCGTCGTCGCGCTTCGTGGGGGTGAACCGCGAGGTGTCCACGCCGCGGCGCCACAGCTCGACGTCGAAGACCCCGTGGCCCCGCAGCTGATTGACGGCGAAGGTCGACGGCGCGAGCGTGCGGTTCGCGAGAAGGTGGATCTTCTCGACGCGCTCCCACGCCCAGTTCTCGAGGAACGGCACGCCGTAGCGGGCGGCGTAGCTGGGGACCTCAGTCTGATACACCGCGACTGTCGGGATGCCGAGGCCGTGGGCCGCTCGGACCGCGCGCCACCCGAGTTCGAAGGGCGAGGCGAGATGGACGACGTCGGGCGCGAACCGCTTGAGGATCCGCCGCACCTTGGGGACCGCGCCGAACGCGACGCGGACGTTCGAATAGCCGGCCATCGGCATCGACGGCAGGCGGTGCACCAGGGCCCCTGACACATATTCCGGGCCCACTGCCGAGTCCCCCGCGGGGGCGATCACGAGGACGTCGTCCCCGCGTTCCTGCAGATGGTCCAGGATCCGCAGGATCGAGTGGACCACTCCGTTCATCTGGGGCAGGAATGATTCGGCGACTATCGCGATCCTCACGGTTTCCACCGTCCGCCGCGCGCCTGACGCGTGGGCGGAGACGGCGTGACGACGAGGGGAAGGGTTGGTTAACGCCGGGCTTCGCCCCTTGCCGTCTCGGGTACGGCTAATTCGCCCCTCAGCCGTTTCGGGTACGCATTAGCTGTACCCGAAAGCCCGTTGGAGGGAGTTATCTGTACCCGAAACGGGTGGCGGCGCGGACCCCGCCGAGTCGGTCCGCGCCGCGGCTGTGGAAAGCCTGCCTTCAATTCTAGAGGCGCAGCGCGTGGTGAAGGTCACAGTCCGAGAACGGATCAGGCGGAAATGCACCGCGTGCGCTCGCCGTTGCCGCCATCATGACCCTTGAGCACACAGAACAGCCCATCACGCCAGACGCCCAGAAGAAGGCCCTCGCCGATCTCTTCACGCCCGTCCAGCTGGGCTCGCTGCGCGTCCCGAACCGCTTCGCGATGGCCCCGATGACGCGCGAATTCTCCCCTGAGGGAACGGTCACCGACGAGGTCATCTCCTACTACGCCCGCCGCGCCGCGGCAGGGGTGGGACTCCTCATCACCGAGGGCGTCTACGTGTCCGAGGACTCCGGGCCGAGCACCCGCGTCCCACGCCTGTTCGGAGAGGCGCAGCTCGCGGGGTGGAAGCGGCTCGTCGACGCCGTCCACGCGCAGGGTGGCCTGATCGTCCCGCAGCTGTGGCACCTCGGGGCCGAGCGAGGGGACCACCCTGACCTCAACCCGCAGCTCCCCACCCTCAGCCCCTCCGGCCTCTCGACCTCGGGCAAGGCACGTGGGCGGGCCGCGACGGCAGCCGAGCTCGAGCGCATTCGGGACGACTTCGCGAAGGCCGCCGTGGCCGCCAAGGAAGCGGGCTTCGACGCCGTCGAGCTCCACGGGGCGCACGGCTACCTCCTCGACCAGTTCCTGTGGGAAGGGACCAACCGCCGAGAGGACCGATACGGCGGTTCCCTCGAGGCGCGTACCCGCTTCCCCGCCGAGGTCGCCGCGGCCGTCCGGGACGCCGTGGGCCCCGACCTCCCCGTGATCTTCCGCTTCTCCCAGTGGAAGTCCGGCGACTACACGGCCCGCATCGCGAAGACCCCTGCCGAGCTCGAGGCCCTCCTCGGTGCGCTCGCCGAGGCCGGCGTGTCAGCCTTCCACGCCTCGACGCGCCGCCACTGGGAGCCCGCGTTCCCGGAGGTCGAGGGCCCCGACGGGCAGCTGGGCCTCGCGGGCTGGTCGAAGAAGGTGACTGGTCTGCCCTCGATCGCCGTTGGCTCCGTGGGCCTCAACCAGGCCTTCCAGGTTGCGTTCCAAGAGGGAGGCCGGGCCGAGACCACCGGCTTCGAGCCCCTTCTCGAGCAGTTCGGCCGAGGGGAGTTCGACCTCATTGCCGTCGGCCGCGTGCTCCTGAGCGATCCGGCTTGGGTGGCGAAGGTCCGGGACGGCCGCTTCGACGAGATCCGGCCCTTCCACGCTGAGGACCGCGCGACGCTCAGCTGATTCCCGCTGCGTTCCTGTCCGGTTGTCACTTGGGCTCAGGACTTCGAAGCAACGCCTGCGATGATTTCGGGGCATGAGCTGAGGAGTCGCATGGAGCGTAGGGAGCTGACCCCTGAGGATCGGCTGATGATCCAGGCCGGGATCGGGAAGCGGAT
>NZ_SSCL01000007.1 GCF_005876955.1 Sinomonas gamaensis | reverse complement strand
ATCCGCTTCCCGATCCCGGCCTGGATCATCAGCCGATCCTCAGGGGTCAGCTCCCTACGCTCCATGCGACTCCTCAGCTCATGCCCCGAAATCATCGCAGGCGTTGCTTCGAAGTCCTGAGCCCAAGCAGGAGCGCAGAGGTCAGAGCCTGGTGAGCTCCGGATACTTCGGCCTCATGCCGTCCCCCGAGGACCGTCCGGTCACGCGGCGCATGATCCACGGCCCCGCGAACTCCCGTGCCCACGCCGCATTGGCCCTGAACCGCTCGCGGACGCTGAGGACCGGAAGCTCGGGGACGTCCGGAAGGTCCACGAGGCCCTCGTGCTCGAGCACGCCCAGCACCCGGTTGGCCATGGTCGCATGGCCGAGCGCGGACATGTGCATGCGATCCTCGGCCCACATGCGCCAGTCCTGGAACTCGTGGAAACGCCAGTAGTCCACGAGCGTGGCGCCGCGCCGGTCCGCGATCCAGCGGACCTGTTCGTTGTAGATGGCCGTCCGGCCGCGCATGGCGCCGAACACCTTCGACGATCCGGCGTCGAAGCCCGTGAACAGGAGCACCTGTGCGCCCGACTGCTGCAGGCGGGCGATCGCGGCGTCGTACTCCTCGAGCAGGCCGTCGATGTCCACCTTCGGCCGCAGGATGTCGTTCGCTCCCGCGTATACGGTCACGATCGTGGGCTCGAGGGCGAGGGCCGGTTCAAGCTGCTCGGCCAGCACCTGCCGGAGCTTCTTTCCCCTGATCGCGAGGTTCGCGTACCCGAAACCGGGGTCTGCGGCCTGCAGCTGCTCAGCAGCCCGGTCGGCCCAACCGCGGACTCCGTTCGGACGCGAGGCATCCGGATCGCCCACACCTTCGGTGAAGGAATCCCCCAGTGCGACCCAGCGCCTGGTGAACGTCTCGCTCATGCCGCGCTCCCGCCGTCGTCGGCCTGCTGGGCGAGCGGCGCGTCCCGATGCTTCGGGCATGGCAGCTGCGGATCGCGCACGGTATCCCGGAAGATCCACGAGGCGTCGTCGAGCTGCGCCACGATCTTCTCGGCGATGTCCGCGAGGCGGCTGGCGTCGTCGTCGTCGAGCCCGTCGAACACGATTTCCCGCACGCGCTCCACGTGCTCCGGCGCGAGATCCACGATGGTCTCCCACCCGAGGTCGGTGAGGTGCGCCGTGGTGACGCGGGCGTCGTCGGGATGAGGCCGACGATCGATCCAGCCGCGGCTCTCGAGTTTGGAGACGACGTGCGAGAGCCGCGAGAGCGAGGCCGAAGTCCGCGCCGCGAGCTCCTTCATGGGCAGGGCACGGCCGTCGGCCTCGCTCAGCATGGCGAGGACGTCGTAGTCGAAGAGCGAGAGCTTGCCGAGGGAGGTCAGGTGGGCGTCGAGGGCTGCCGGCAGGAGCGTGGTCACGCTCAGGAGGGCCAGCCACGCCCGGCGCTCCTCGGCCGAGAGCCAGCGTGGTTCCGTCACGGATACCAAGCATAGGCGGAGCTTGGGGGGTGGCTACCCTAAGGGCATGACTGCCGCCGGCCGCTTCGCTCCCAGCCCCTCGGGCGAGCTCCACCTCGGCAACCTCAGGACAGCGCTCCTCGCGTGGCTCTTCGCACGGTCGAGCGGGCGTCGCTTCCTGGTGCGCGTCGAGGATCTGGACCGGGCGCGCGCTGGCGCGGAGGCGGTGCAGCTGCGGGACCTCGCGGCAGTCGGGCTCGACTGGGACGACGACGTGGTGCGGCAGACCGAGCGCACCCCGGTCTACGAGGAGGCCCTCGGCCGGCTCGCCGCCGCCGGCCTCACCTACGAGTGCTACTGCACCCGCCGGGAGATCCAGGAGGCTCCGAGCGCACCCCACGCGCCGCAGGGCGCGTACCCGGGAACCTGCCGCGACCTCACCGAGGCGCAGCGCGTACGACGGCGGGCCGAGCGTCCCGCGGCCATCCGCCTTCGCGCCGCGGTCACCGAGTGGGCCGTCACAGATGTGCTGCACGGACGGTACGTCGGTGTCGTGGACGACTTCGTGCTGCGGCGCAACGACGGCGTGGTCGCGTACAACCTCGCCGTCGTCGTGGACGATGCCGCCCAAGGCGTGGACCAGGTGGTGCGCGGCGACGACCTCCTCCCCTCGACTCCGCGGCAGGCGTACCTCGCGGGACTCCTCGGGTACCGGGTGCCCGAGTACGCGCACGTCCCGCTGGTGCTCAACGCCGCTGGACGGCGGCTCGCGAAGCGGGACGGGGCCGTCACGCTCGCCGCTCTCGCCGCCGAGGGGGTCTCCGCCGAGCAGGTGACGGCGCTCCTCCTCGAGTCGGTCGGGCTGCCCGGCACGCTGCCGGAAGCGCTTGCGGTGTTCTCGCCGTCGGCCCTGCCGAGGACGCCCTGGATCCTGGACCCCGTTGCGCCGTCACGTCTGCATGGTGAAGCGCCGCGCCGTCCATGAGCGCAACGGCGGGAAGCGGTACAGACCCCGGAAGACCTGGTTCCTCGCAGTCATGGCCTTCGGCGGCAGCGAGCGGCCGAGCGCCATGTTGAGCGCGGCGTGACGGGCGGCCTCGGCCGCGGCCTGCCGTCGTTCGCGTTCGGCCGCGTCCCACAGCTCAGGCCAGCCGTCGTGCGCGGGGTCCGCGAGCAGCGGGGCGAAGGCCTCGGCGTCTAGCCAGCCGAGAGTCATGCCCTGCCCGCCGATGGGGCTGACCTCGTGCGCCGCGTCTCCGACGAGCACCACGCGGTGACGGCGCATCGACGCGGCGAGCCGCTCGCGGACAGTGAAGGAGCTCAGCATGGTGCTCGAGGCGGGATCCACGACGGCTCCCGTCCGCTGCGCGATGAGAGCCGCGAGGGCCTTCGGGGTCGGGTCTGTCACAAGCGTGTCCGTGTGGACGACCCAACGTCGCACCCCACCGGGAAGCGGAAACGACTCGATGATGCCCCCGGGCTCGAGGTACAGTACGGCGGCCGATCGGTCGGCTGTCTGGTCCGTGAAGTCCCCCATCACGTACGCGTCCGGATAGGCCCGCTCTCGGACCGGGATGCCGAGCGCGGCGCGCAGGGGCGAGCGGGCGCCGTCGGCCGCCACGACCCACCGGCCGCGGAAGAGCCTCGGTTCCCCGTCGGCACCCGCTGCCCGCACGGTCGCGCCGCCACCGCCGACCCCAGCTAAGCCCAGCACCCGCACGCCCCGGCGCAGCGCAGTCGGTGCCAGCGCGGCCAGCCGAGCCTCGAGGGTCTCTTCGGTGCGCCACTGGGGGACGGCGAGGACCGGGGGGTCGAACGCCAGCTCGGCCACAGGACGGCCCCGAGACCGGGCCGCCCCACGGGAAATGGCCACCCCCTGCGCCGCCAGCGCGTCGGCCACGCCCGCGGCAGCGAGCACGCGCAGCCCGGGTGGGTGGATGCCGATCGCGCGCGAGTGGTTCGTGCGCTCGGCGCGGCCTTCGAGGACCACCACGTCGCTGCCGCCCTGCGCGAGGAGCACGCCGAGGCAGAGCCCGATGGGGCCGCCACCGACGATGACTACGTCATGCTGTTCGTCCCCATGCGTCACGGGTGCACGCGGGTCAGGAGGGCCGTCTCGACCGTCAGGCCCGGCCCGAAGGCCATGGCGCACACCCGCTCGGCACCGGGGCCGCCGTCGTCGTCCGCTCCGCCGGTCGCCCGCGGAAGGCCGAGGATGCGCTCGAGGACGAACATGATCGTCGCGCTGCTCATGTTCCCGAACTCCCGCAGCGTCTCGCGTGCCGGAACGGCCTGGGCCTCGCTCAGGCCGAGGCGCGTGACCACCTTGTCCACGATGCTGCGGCCGCCCGGATGGATGGCCCAGTGCTCGATGCCGTGGTACGGGCGCCCGGCGAGCATGGGGTCGCCGGCCAGCAGCGGTGCGAGGGCGCCGGTGATGTGGTCGTCGATGATGTGCGGCACGTACGAGCCCAACACCATCTCGAAGCCCTGATCCCCGATGTTCCACGCCATCGTCTCCTCGCCGACCGGCGTGAGCGTGGTCTCGAACGCGTCGAGGCTGAGGGCTGGGCGCGTGAGCGGCAGGTCGCGCGCGGTGACGACGGCGGCCGCCGCCCCGTCCGCGAAGAGCGACGCACCCAAGATGGTGTCGGGGTTGTTCGAGCTGCGGACGTGGAGCGTGCACAGCTCCACGATGGCGACGAGGACGACGGCGGTCGGGTCGGCCTCGCAGAAGAGCTTGGCTGCGCGCAGGGCTGGGAAGGCGGCATAGCAGCCCATGAACCCGAGGTGGTACCTCTGCACGGAGGGGCGCAGGCCGAGTTCGCGGACGATCCGGTAGTCGGGGCCGGGATTGAAGAAGCCCGTGCAGGAGACCGTGATGACGTGGGTGACATCCTCGGGCGCGACGCCGTCTGCCGATTCGAGCGCTCGCCGCGCCGTGTCGACGAAGAGCGGCGTGGCCTCGCGGACGAACAGGTCGTTGCGGGTCTTGGTGCTGGGGTTGAGGATGCGCCCGGTCGAGGAGTCGAAGAAGTCGGGCTGGGTCTCGGGCAGGTCCCACGAGAATTCGGCGACGGCGGAGTGGCGGGTGTCGATGGCCGCGGCATCGAAGCACGTGGTCACCAAGCGTGTGCCCAGCCTCGTGAGGCCCTCCTGCGCGGCGAAGACGTCGCGGGCCTCCGCCTGCTTCAGCACCGTCGAAGGAACAGCAGTTTCAAGGGACCGCATGAGGACCGTCATGGGCCATTCTCACTACGGGAGGTGCCGGGAGGGCAAGGGTTGGGCCCTCAAACTCAGGGTGTGGCAAAAGTGCTACAGTGGGCCCCATGAGCACAGTGGCGTCCCGTGACCTACGCAATCACACGGCTCGGGTGCTGCACGACGTCTCCCAGGGGAACAGCGTGACGGTGACGGTCAACGGCGAACCCGTTGCCGAGATCGTTCCCCTTCGGTCCCGGCTTCGCAGGACGATTCCCCGCCATGAGTTCTCCGAACGGCTGCTGACGGCTCAGGCAGATCCATCCCTTCGCGACGACCTGGATCGTCTGGCCGGGGATACGACCGACGATCTTGGCCCCCTGACGTGACTCGACATCGCGTGGGCTTGGCAGACACGAGCCTCTTCATCGCGAAAGAGTCGGGGCGGCCACTCGACGTCGAACGCCTTCCCGATGAGCTCAGCGTCAGCGTTGTGACCCTCGCCGAGCTCAACACGGGGGTACTCGCCGCTCACGACACCGCCACCCGCGCACGTCGCCTCAGCACCCTCCAGGTCGCCCAGAGTCTACTTCCGCTGCCCATCGATTCGGCGGCGGCCGGCGAGTGGGCCCGTCTCCGGGTCCGACTTGCAGAGGAAGGCCTGCGCGCCAACGTGAATGACCTGTGGATCGCAGCCGTGGCCTTGGCCAACGGACTACCGGTTGTCACTCAGGACGGCGACTTCGACGTCCTCGAACCGCTCGGCGGCCCGGAAGTCGTGCGCGTGTAGCGCTCAGAGGAGCCCGAACTTCTCCAGCTGCTCCGCGAGCCCGGCACCATCGGGTGCGGACGCCCATGGGGTACCGGGGACCGGTGTCGGCCGCCCGTCGTGCGTCGTGCCGCCGGAGAACACGGCCTCGCCGGCGGAGAGCTCGCGGATCGCCACGGCCGCGACACTTTCCGGATGACGCCGCGCGAATTCCGCGTAGATGGACTCGTCGTGCTGGCCGTTGTCGCCGATGAGGAGCCACTTGAGGTCCGGGAACTCGGCCGCGAGGCGCGCAAGGTTCCTGGCCTTGTGCTCGCGGCCGCTGCGGAACCAGCTGTCCGCCGTCATCCCCCAGTCAGTGAGCAGGAGAGGGCCCGCCGGGTACAGGTTTCGGCCGAGGAAGCGCGAGAGCGTGGGCGCCGCGTTCCACGGGCCGGTCGAGAGGTACACGATGGGGGCCGCCGGGTGGCGGGCGGCAAGCCGGTCGAGGAGCACGGACATCCCGGGGGTGGGTGTGCGCGCCCGCTCGCTCAGCACAAAGGTGTTCCACAGGGCGAGGAACGGCCGCGGGAGCGCGGTGACCATGACGGTGTCGTCGATGTCGGACACAATGCCGAAGGTCGCCGCCGGGTCCACGATCAAGACCTGCCCGACGGCGGGCTCCATGCCTTCCGCCGTCAGCTTCACAGGGTGCCACCCCGGCTCGAGGGACGCGGAGACCATCGCGTCGATCACCCCGCCGAAATCCGCGCGCACCGTCGCCGTCTGGCCGTCGAGCTCGATCGTCACCGCCGCGTACTCGATGGGCACACTCGTGAAGGCGCGCCAGCCACGGATGTCTTCGGTCCCCGTCCAGCCGCTCGGTGTGGGCGGCTCGGCCCACCCGACGTCGCGGGACCGGTCGCGCCCTCGGGAGGGCGCCGTCGTCGTATTCGCCCCGAGCTCATGCAGCCCGGGCGGGCCGTAGAGGACGCGAGCGAGGATCCGGACACGGGAGGTGGTGCCGTAGCCGCGGAAGGCGACGATCTGCGGGATGAAGCCGAGTCTGCGCGCCGCTGCCGTCTGAGCGGCATGCACCCGGTCCCCGACGCGGTGGGCGGCCTTCAAGAGGGCTCCAGTCATGCGGAACACTCTGCCACGGTTGACCCGCGGGACAGAACCGACGTCACACGCGTGCCAGCTGCTCGATGTCCTCGAGGAAGTCCGCAGCAACCTCCTCGCTCACCGTCGTCTTCGTCTCGGCGACGGCCTCGAGGTAATCCTCGGTCGTGGGGCCGCGGCGGCCCGTGGTCTTGACCTCCCCGGCGGGCGCATACACCGCCTTCTCGAGGGCGCGTTGTGACGCCGAGCGGGCCGCAAACTCGATGTCGGCGGGCGAGAAGCCCTCCGTGCGCTCGACGAGCAGTTCGACGTCCACGTCCCCGACGACCGCCGTGGGGATGAACCTCTGCCACATGGCCCGGCGCGCCTCGGCATCCGGAAGGCCGATGGGGATGACGTAGTCGAACCGCCCATGCCGGAGGAACGCGGAGTCGAGCGCGCGGATGAAGTTGGTCGCGCAGACCAGGAGCCGGCCGGGCTGCTCGCGGAACGCGGGGATGATCTTGAGGAGCTCGTTGGTGACGCCCTGGTTGGGGCTCGGCGGGTCGCCCGCTCGGTGGGAGGCGATCTCCTCGACCTCGTCGAGGAACACCACCGCGTGCTCGAGCTCGGAGATCTCGAGGAACGTGCGCCGCAGGGCGCCGGCGAGGCCCTCCGAGTCGGCGGCGAGGCGGGACGGGAACACCTCGACGAACGGCCACTCGAGCCGGGACGCGATCGCCTTGGCGAACGTCGTCTTGCCGGTGCCGGGAGGGCCGAAGAGGACGACGGCGCGCGGCGGCACCACGCCGAATTCGTCCGCGAGCTCGGCCTGCGC
This sequence comes from Sinomonas gamaensis, assembly GCF_005876955.1. Taxonomy (GTDB): domain Bacteria; phylum Actinomycetota; class Actinomycetes; order Actinomycetales; family Micrococcaceae; genus Sinomonas; species Sinomonas gamaensis. The sequence goes on along the minus strand of NZ_SSCL01000007.1, from coordinate 206,538 downwards.
GAGCGGGAGCACGAGTCGCCGCTCGAGCAGCTGCTTCTCACGCTGCATCCCGGCCACGTTCTCCCAGAGGTCGCGCGGCAGCACCCGGCCGCCCAGTTGGGCCAGCGGCTCCAGCTCCGCGCGCTGGACCGGGATCTGGCGCTCGAAGAAGCGCAGGTTCTTGACGTCCTTGAAGCCGCGGTTGAGGAACGCGTTGATCCGCTTCTCTGTGTCCGGCATGAGAGCGGACAGCTTGGTGAGCCCGAGGGGCGCCATGCGGTGCTCGAGCGCCGCGAGCAGCGCCGTCCCGATCCCCCGGCTTCGCCACTCGGGAAGGGTCGCGAGGAAGACAATCCACCCCTGCTCATGCGCCGCGCGGCCGACGGCGGCTCCCACGATGTCTTCGCCCTGGACCGCGATGACCGCATAGTCCGCCTGGCAGCTCGCGAGCACCTCGGAGAGCGAGTACACGGGCTCGATCCCGGACTCGGTCATCGCGCTCCACAGGTGGAGGATGCCGTCCAGGTCGGAGGGGTGGAAGTCCCGGATCCGCCAAGTAGTCATGGTCGTGCTCCTTCGCGCGGCGTGAGGCGGTCGAGGTGAGTCTAGCGGCGGATGACGACGGTCGGGTTGCGTTTGCGTAGCGCGCTCAACCCTGCAGGTGCCGGACGAGCTCCCCGAGGTCGCGCCGCAGGCGGGCGTACCGGGTCGGACCGATCGCCCTGCTCCATTCGGCCTCGACTCGGGCGATCTCGGCGTCCACGACCGCCGCGGCCTGCAGTCCGAGTGCAGACGCCCGGACCAGCGACGCCCGGGCGTCCTTGGGGTCGGGGAACCGCTCGGCGTAGCCGGCATCCACGAGACCCTGGACAAGCACGCTCGCCGTCTGCTTGGTGACCCGCGCCCGCTCTGCAAGATCGGTCACTCGCGAGCCTTCCGGGGCCACGCGCCGAAAGAGCCTTGCCTGCGCCGGAGTGATGTCGAAGCCGGCCCTCGCGAGTGCAGCGAAGATCCGGTCCTCGAGCGCACGGTATGGGAAGCGAAGCAGGAGGCCGATATTCAGCTCTTCCGAGTCCATCCCCTCCCTTGTCTTCCGGCTCGGGACGAGCCCATAATTAGTCAGTCTTTCTGACTAGTTTATCGGCACTCGGCCCAGGAGGCCGCCATGAACCCCGTCACCCAGCTCGCCGCCGGACTCTTCGCGCTCACGCTCGTCTCCGTCGGGATCCTCGAGATCTTCTTCCACCGCGACCAGCGCTTCCACTCGATGTTCTACATCGAGCCCGGCGAGGAATCCGCCGTTCGCATGTGGGCCATGAACGTGGGCGCGTACAACATCGTGACTGCCCTCGGCCTCGCGATCGGCCTCTGGCTCGTGAATGCAGATGGCCCCTCGGCGCGGTCCGCGGGAGTGGGCATCGTGCTCTTCGCCCTGGGGGCGCACCTGCTCCTTGGCCCCTGGCTCAGCGTGACTGAGCCGCGGCTATGGCGCAGTGCGATCGGCCAGGCGTCACTGCCGCTCGTCGGACTCGTCGCGTTCCTGCTGGCCGGCTAGGACGCGTGCCCGCCGAGATGCCATGGCGAGAAGCAGTGTCGCGACGCCGCCCGCCATCGTCATCAGCACCGCCATCGGGAGCGCCGTGTCCGCGCCACCGATCCCGGAAAGCGGCGACACCAGCGCACCGAAGACGAACTGGGCAAAGCCGAGGCCCGCGGAGCCACTGCCGGAGACGTGCCGCACGGCGCCCAGCGCGAGGGCGGTCGAGTTGCCCATGATGAACCCGACCGTGGTCACGGCGAGCCAGATCGGCACGGCGAGCAGCCAGCGCGGACCGGGGAGGAGAGCGACGACGAGCGTCAGGACGCAGAACGCGAACAGCGTGGGGACCGCGACCCGAACCGTCCGCAGCGGCCCCACGGTGCGCGCCAGCCGGGAGGAGATGTAGCCGGACGTGATGAGGCCCGCGGCGTTGAGGCCGAACGCGAGGCCGTAGCCGACCGCGCTGAACCCCATCACGTTCTGGTACACAAAGCTCGACGCGGAGATGTAGGTCATCATGACCGCGAACGTCGTGGCGAACAGGGCCGCGAACAGGAGGTAGCGCCGCACGCGGACGACCTGCGCGAGGCCCCCGAGGAGGCTCGCGCCGTGGCGCTCTTCAGGGGGTCGCGTCTCGCCGAACACGAGGGCGACGGCGCACATCATGAGCGCGAACAGCCCGGCGAGCGTCCACATCACCCCACGCCACCCGAAAGGCCCCTGAAGGAACGCGCCGATGGAGGGGGCGAGGATCGGGGCGATCCCACCGACCGTCATCATGAGGCTCATGGTCCGGGCCGTCTCGGAATCGTGCGTGAGGTCCACGATGATGGCCCGGGCGATCACCACCCCGGCCGCCCCGCCGAGCCCCTGCCCGAGCCTCGCCGCGACGAGCACCTCGATTGACGGCGCCGCGGCCGCGAGGGCCGACGACGCCAGCGCGAGCACGTTGCCGCACAGAAGCGGGACGATCCGGCCGTGCCGATCCGAGAGGGCGCCGAATCCGAGCTGCCCGAACGCCATGCCGATCAGGAACCCCGTCAGTGTGAGCTGGACGCCCGAGGCCGTCGCGGCGAAGTCCTGCTGGACGCGGGGGAACCCCGGAAGATACAGGTCGGTGGCAAAGGGGGCCGTCATCGCGAGGAAAGCGAGGACGAGCAGCCATGCCGTGCTCAGATTGCCGGAACGATTCAGGGCAGGCAACGGCATTAGGCCAGCCTACGCCCCTCCAATACCTCCGGATGCTCGACCACGTAGCGGCGGAGGCCGCCCTTCCGTGGCACCTTCACCGGCTCGGGCCACCGCGGGAGGAGGGAGTCGCCGAGGGTGACCCCGCGCAGCTTCCGTCCGATGAGCGGGACGACCCAATCGTTCATCCACTCCCGCTGCGCGGCGAGCCACTCGCGCGCATTCCGCGGCTCGAGCGGCTCCCAGGCCTTGGGCTTGAACGACGTGGGCACCCCGAGATGCGCCAGAACCTGCCGCGCGAGGAATTTGTGGCCTGTCGTGGACATGTGCAGCCGGTCGGAATCCCACATGCGCTTGTCGTTGTACTCGTCGAAGCACCAGTAGTCCACGAGGACTGCGCCGTGTTCGCGGGCGAGCTCGCGCACCCGTGCGTTGTACTGCCAGTTGCGCCGGCGCAGGGGCTCGAGCAGCGGGTTGACCTTGACGTCGTAGCCCGTGAACAGCACGAGCGTCGCGCCGGTGCCGGCCAGCCGGTCCACGAGGCCGGTGTAGTCCTCGAGAAGCCGGTCCATGTCCGTGCCGACGTCGAGGAGGTCGTTGCCGCCCGCATACAGGGTGATGAGCGTGGGCTCGAGCGCGAGCGCTGGCTCGAGCTGTTCGTCGATGATGTGGCGGAGCCGCTTCGAGCGGATCGCGAGGTTGGCGTATTCCCAGCCCTTCTCGTGCTTCGCGAGCTTCTCCGCGACCCTGTCCGCCCAGCCGCGGACGCCATTGGGCAGGTTCGGATTCCGATCGCCCACGCCCTCGGTGAAGGAGTCGCCAAGGGCAACAAACCGCCGTCGAACGCGTCCACCCACTCGGGCACTGTAGGCAGCCTCGGCCACGCTCGGACAACGCCCGGGCGACGTACAGGTTAACGAGCTTCCCCGGTCATTGGTCCTGTCAGCCGACTGGCGTGCGGAGGACGATGTCCACCGGGTTGGCCTGCGAGACCGGCGCACCGTCCGCCGACGCCGACTCGAGGAGGCCCGAGCGGTTGGTGCGCTTGTCGCGGAGGATCTCGGTGACGGAGCCCAGGTGGCGTGAGAGGTCGATGACGTTCTCCGGGGCAGCGAGCAGGAGCTGGAAGCCGAACTCGTGCAGCGCCGAGATGCCGGCCCCCGCGAACTCCTCGGACGCGAGGACGAACGCCTCGTCCATCATCACGGTTCCGTACGTGGTGAAGCCCTGCTCCGCGATCCCCAGCTGGTAGCTGAGCGCGGCGGCCATGATGAACGCGGTGAAGCGCTGCCGCTCGCCGCCGGACATGCTCCCGGTGTCGGAGTGCACGAAGACCTCGTCGCGCGTCCCTTCGGGAGTCGAAACGGCGCGGTGCTCCTTGCACGAGATGAACACGTGCGTCCGCACGTCCAGCACTTCGGCCCGCCAGCGCCGGTCCTCCGGGGTGTGTGAACCGAGGCGCTTCACCAGCGTCTCGAGGGTCTTGTAGCGGGTGGCAAGCACATCCTCGCCGGGTGAGCCCCCGCCGTCGCCCGCGTGCCGCGCCTTGAGGGCCGAGACAATCGCGTCCTTGAACTGGCGCGCGGAGGCAGGGACGGTCTGCTTGATGTCGAGTTCGAGGTAGCTGCCTTCGTGGAAGCCGACTCCTCCGAGGATGCCGTTGAGCGGCAGGATGCGGGCCGAAATGGCCCGGCGCTCCTCGTCGAGGAGGTGCAGGAGCGTGCTGAACGACTCATGGGTGCGCTGCTGGAAGAACCGGCGGAATTCAGCCTCCTGAGCCGGAAGCCCGTCCGAGACGATCTCGTGGTACCGCGCCTCGAACGCCCCGGCGGCGGCCACCGAGACGCCGTGGTCCGCTGACACGCCAGGCCCCCATTCGCGCTCGAACCCCTCGAAGATGCGCGTGAGCCGCTCGGCCGCAGCCTGCCCCCGGCTCTCTGCCACATGCAGCTCCTCGAGGAGCCGCGCGCGGACGTCGGAAGCAAGCGCGTCCAGCGCGTGCAGTTCAGTGAGCTCGGCCGCTGGCTCAAAGTAGGACGCGAGGGATTCCACCTCGTTCTCCGACGGCGGAGCCTCCTCGAGCCGCGCCCGCGCCGCCTCGAGGAGGCGGCTCGCGGCGGTCGCAGCCGCGTCGAGGTGCCGGTGCTCGCTCTGCAGGACGGCCGCCGCCTCGGTGGAGGCCTGGTGGTCGGCCCGCGCTTCCTCGACCTTCGCCCGAAGGGGCTCGAGGTCTGCCTGCGCCGCGCGGGCGTCCTCGAGCCGCCGCTCGGCGCGCCGGAGCTCGTCCTCGGCCACTGCGGCCGAGACCTCCTCCCACGCCCGCTGGTCGGAGGCGACGCGCCGCAGTGCCTCAAGGCGGCGGGCCATGCCCTGGTGCGAGTCCTCACTCGCCTGGGCCGCCTCAGCCGCCTGTTCGAGGGTGGCCTCGAGGTCGGAGATGCGGGCTGTCAGGTCAGCGACCTTCGCCGCGTTGTCGAAGCCGAGCACCCAGTCCTGGCGGGACGCGAAGCGGTCATCCTTCTCGACCGTCCCGCGATGGCGCTTCACGACTCCCCCGAGGCTCAGCCCGCGGTCGAGCCGCGCGAGCTCGTCGGGATCCTCCACACACGGGTACGCGAAGTCCACGGCAATGCGCTCGCGGACGTAGGTCCCGGCCTCCCCTTCAAGGATCTGGAGTTTCGTGAGCAGGTCGTCACCGCGGACGTCGCCGAGCGCCGCCGCCGCGCCCGGCACGGGCACCGAGAGGTCGACCACGCGCAGCGCGCCCCGGATCGCATGTTCGTCGAGGAACCGCACGACGACGGCGAAGTGCTCGCCTGGGACGAGCATCGTCGTCGCAAGCGACCGCAGCGCCCGCTCCGCGGCAGGCCGCCACCGCTCCTCGCCCTCCGCAAGGTCCATCAGCTCGCCTGCGAACGGCATCGCCTCTTCGGGAATTCCGGTCGCCTCCGCGATCGCGGACCGGTTTTCCACGGACGACGGCGGCAGCAGGCTCTTGCGCGCGGCCATCGACTCGAGCTCGCGGCGGGCTTGGGCGAGATCCCGCTTGGCGGCCGCATGCGCGTCGAAGGCCTCGAAGCGGGCCTCTCGCAGCGCAGCAGAATCCCCCTCGAGCAACTCGCCCGCCGCCGCAGCCTCCTGGTGGGCAGCCGCCCACCCCTCGGCCGACCAAGGAAGCTGCAGGCCGGCCTCGTCCATCCCCTGGCGCGCCGCGGCCTCGACCTCGCGCCGCAGCCGAAGGCCCACGCGCGCGTTCTCTACCTGCTGCTCGAGAGCGCTGATCTGGTTGCCGCCCGCGTTGCTGTACTCGGCCTCGAGTTCCCGCAGGTGCTTCGCGAGCGCGTCGCGGGTCTTGCGCTCGGCGGCAAGCTCGGCGGCCTTCGACTGCGCGGCATCAGCGGCGCGCGCCGAGATCCGTTCCTGGATCGACACCGCATGCTGCTGGCGGACGCGCTCGAACGCGGAGCCCGAAAGGTCGCGGAGGCGGTTCGCCTCGAGGAGCGCCTGCGCGTACTGCTGGTTGAGGCCCGGAACGGGCGCGAGCTGGTCGCGCTGCTGCCGGACATCCTCGAGCCGCTGCCGGATCGACATGAGATTGCTGAACTCCTCGACCACCTGATCGGCAGCCGCAAGGGTCTGCGGCGGGTCGAGGACCTGGTCCCGGAAGAAGCTGTTGACGCTCCCGCCGAGCCCCTTGCCCGCCTGGATGACCCTCAACAGGGGAAGGGCCTGGTCCGATGAGATGCCGAGGAGCCGACGGAAGCGCTCCGCGAAGTTCTTGTGCACGTCGAAGACCTGCGCGCCCGGGAACAGTCCCTCGAGGGCGCCGCGCGTGAAGCGCCGGTCCGCGATGCCCTCGAGGGCCCGGACGTCGAGCGGGACGGAGTCGATGATGTAGAACCGTCCGAGGCTTGACTCTGTGCCGTTCTTCGGAAGATCGAACAGCGCGGTGAGCGTGCAGCGGGTTCCGGCCGCGTTGTCGAACGTGAGGGCCACGGCGCTCCACGTCGCCCCCGGCCGCTGGAACGCGCTCGCTTGGGTCTCCCCCACCGCGACGTCGCCGACCTTGCCGCGCATGTACGTGAAGGTGGTGCGGCGGTCCTCACTCTGGCCCGTCCTGGCGGCCGCCGCCTCGTTGGAGCGCGGGCGGGCATCGAAGACGCGGGCGATCGCGTCGAACAGCGTCGACTTCCCGACGCCCGAATTGCCCGTCAGCAGGGTTCCCGCCCGGTCCACGTGCATCGTGTGGGCGCCGTGGAACGTGCCCCAGTTGACGATCTGGACCTGGCTCAGCCGGAACTGGCCGGGATTGATCTGGTCGTCGATCGGGAGCATGGTCGCGATGCTCATAGGGGCAGCTCCTCGGTGCCGTCGTCGTCGCCCTCGTCCTCGCCGAGGTCGGGCCCCGTGTCGCCGAGGTCGGGCCCCGTGTCGCCGAAGTCGGGCCGCTCGGCCAGCGCCTCCAGGTGGCGTGCGATGTCCCCGACGCTCTCGAACGGCAGCGCGAGCGGCAGGGCATTCGAGATCAGGTACACGTCGTCGAGCGCGGTCGGCAGGAGCAGGCGCCGCGCCTGCAGCTTCTGCACGGCGCGGGCCACGGTGTCCGCGTCGCGGAGCGCGTCCCGCTGGTCGGCGGGCTGGTAGTGCGCGACGACGTCGGCCAGCTCCTCGAGCGTGACCGTCGGCTCCGTCTGGGCTGTCGTGTGCCGATCGAGCAGGAGCCGGAGCCGCAGGAGGAGGATCGTCTCGACGCGGCTGAGGGCACGCTGCTGCCGGAGGATGGTTGCGCGCGAGGCCGTCCCGAGGAGCTCGGGGTCGACAGGGCGGACGACGGCGATCTTCCGCTCATGGTCGATCGACAGGCTCAGGAACAGCTCGGACAGGCGCGAGCGCAGCACGTCCTGGCTGTCGACCAGCGTTGTCCACAGGCGTTCGTCGCGGGCACCGTCGAGGTACGGCCCCTTGAGGAGGCGCACAAGTGCCTGGCGGACGCGCAGAGGAAGGATGCCGGTATCGCCGTCGAACAATGCAGCGGCATTCACCGCGGCCGGCTCGCTCATCGAGTTTCCCTTTCCTTGAGATCCACCACAGGGACGTATGCGCGGCGCGCTGAACCGTCGACCTGCTCGAAGTCGAGCGCCTCCCACGCCGCGCTGCCGTCTCCGGCCTCGGCGCCGAAGGTCGCGCCCCGATGCAGCAGCTCGCCGAGCAGTGCGCGGATCGTGTTGATGTGCCGTTCCTCGGGGGGAAGCTCCCGCCACACGCCACCGGCGGTGAGGCGACCGCCGTCGGCGGCGAGGGCGACGTCGAACGCCTGCCTCAGTACCGCCGCGTTCGCCTTGCCGGTGCGGGCCGAGCGGACGCGGTCCTCCTCTCCGAACCTGATCGGCTCGGCGAGACGCGGTGGCGCCACGTACTCGTCCGGGTCGAAGAGCTTGACCATCGCGAGGGAGTCGAATTCCGCGCCATACAGCTCGGGCGCGGGCGCGAAGGCGGGCTGTTCGCGCTGGTAGGGCAGCTGGCGGACTGCCCGTTCGGCCTGTCGGATCGCGTCGCGGAGGCGCACCGACTGCCGGTAGTCATCGCTCTGGACGTAGGTGTTGAGGCTCTCGGACAGCTTGCCGTAGATGCCCTGGATCTCCGAGTGCTGGTCGCGGAGCTCGGCGACGAGGTTGCGCAGCGTCTGCCGCTCTTCGGCATCGAGCCGATCCGCGAAGTCCCGCGACAGCACCTCGGCGATGGCGGAGCGGAAGCGGAGCTGCTGCTCGGGGTTCTCGAGGAACGCCGTGAAGGACCGGAACGTGCGCCCCTCACTCGATTCGCGCAGTCGCCGGTCCGCCTCGAGCACCTGGGCCATGGTCGCGCCCTTGCTGAGCGACTCCTCGATGATCTGGTTGCGGAGCTGGCCCACGGACTCCTCGATGCGGTCGCGCATGCGCTTGAAGTCGGCAGGCAGCCCGGCCGCGAGGTCGAGGATGTTCTCTGCCGCCTCCACGGCGTTGTCCGGGTCGAGCGCAGCGTCCAGTTCCCCGGACTCGAGGCCCCGGATCATGTCACGTCGCTCACCGATCTCGGTCTCGAGCGCCTCGACACGCGCGCTCGTGTCCGGGTTCGTCTCCTGCGCCAGCTTCTCGACGTCGGCGAGGAGCGTGCCGAGGCGCGAGCCGGTGAGGGTCGAACGATCCGACGAGAGCGAATCGAGGAAGGCGAGCACGCGGGCCGCGGCCTCCGTGAGCTCGTACACGATCCTCCCTCCCTGGGCCCTGCGGGCGAGGAAGCGGCGGCGGGTCCAGTCGTCGGCGACGAGGCGGCCGCTCAGCGTCCCGGCCGTGCTCGACGTTCCGGTGGCCGCGTCCCGGGCACGGAGCTCGGCAAGGAAGTCGTCCAGCTCGTCGTGGAAGGTCTCGAGCTCGACGTGCGGCCGGTTGCGGGTGAAGGCCGTCTGGAGAGCCGCGATGACCCACGGGGCTGAACGAGTGAGTGCCCAGGCCGGCCCCTTCGTCAGGGCCTCGAGCTCGGCGAGCTTCCCGAGCATCGCCGCCGAGGCCGCAAGGGCAGGGCGGGGACGGGTCGGGGCTGGTTCTGGCACGGCAGCCCAGTCTACCGGGGCCCCGCTCCGCCCCACCCGCCCGGGCCCCCCGCCTCCCGCGAAACCCCAGGAATCCACCCAAACCCCCGGCCCGCGTCGGGGGTTTCGGTGCGCCCCAGGGGTTTCGTCAGGCTGCGGACCTGATCGCAGCTGCGATGCGTCCGCGAAGGGCAGCCTCGTCGAACAAGTCGCGCCACTCGATCCTCAGGAGGATCCATCCTTCCTCCATGAGGGCACGCTCACGTTTCCGCTCGCGGACGAGCGCTTCAGCCGTGGGGCCGAACGCGAAGTACTTGACGTCGCCGTCGAACTCTAGCCCGATCTTCAGCTTCACCCAGGCGAAATCAAGGCGATACCGGCCGAGCCGAGTGGAGACCTCGACCTGCTGCTCTGGCATCGTGAACGGCATGCGGGTGAGCAAGAGGCGGAGGAGACTCTCACCCGGCGATTCGCAGAGACCAGAGGCCATCTCCCACGCAGCACGCGCAATGCGTATACCGCGCTGTCCCTGGGCATGCGACAGAATATTGGCGACCGCCGACGGGTCTGCCCCTAGCCTCAGCCCGTGGTCCATCAGAATCTGGGCCTGACCCCGGCGCATCAGGCGGGTGGAATCAACGAGGGTGCGCTCAAGGGACGTCGTCGGCAGCCCGCGAAGGGTGTGCTGCTCGGAAGGCAGCACAACTCCGCTGTGCACGCGGACGTCACTCGCACGGCCGCTCCGTCCTGGGCATTTTTGCATCGTGAGATGAATACTTCCGTCCACGTTCCAGAGGTGAAGTCCATGGAGGCGGGCGGCGCTGAGGTGGCTGTACGTGTACTGGGGTTCCCCGCGTCGCGTCATCTCCTCGTAATGAGCAGCCAAGACCGCCAGATGCCGCTCTTCAGCGGAGAGCTCCGCCCAGACGCGAGCGTCGAAGTAGGCACCGCGTCGAATTCGGACGAGCTGACCTTTCACGGCCAACCGGTCGGGCGGGTTCGCTGCGCCGAACCGGTCGGTCAACTGCGAGGCCAGCCACGGTCCAGGGTGAGGCAGCGGGAGCTCCATGACCTGAATCTGCCAGCTCCGGGCGCCTCAGCTCCGTCGAGGTCAGCCGTATGTGGACAAGTACCTTGCAGCATTTTCGCGAAACCCACGGAACCCACCGAGACCCACGGTTGCAGTGGGGGGTCTCGGCGGTACTCCGGGGTTTCGCGAAAACGCGCCTCGGGAACCTCCCCTCACGCTCCCCCGTTTGGCGAGATAGCCTGAGCCAGTCGGGCAGCGACCGTCAGGCAGCGACAAGGAGAACGCACATGAGCACCCCTCTGACCCCTCCTGATCCGAGCGAGGAAGCCCTCGTGCTGCAGGCCCCTGAGGCAGCGCCCGTGGTGAAGGAGGAGGAGGCGCCCGGGATGGTCCCCGTGGCCCCCGACCGGCAGGCCCAGATCGCCGGGCAGGCAAAGGCCTGGGTGGCTGAGGTGGCGTCCCTGGACTCGCGCAGTCCCGAGTTCGCGCGCAAAGTCGAGGGCATCAACAAAGTCGGTGGGCGCGAGATGATCGCGTCGTCGGACGCGTCGGGGCGCCTGTTGGATCGAGCGTCGACGTCCATCAGAGGAGCCAAGAAGTCCGGCGACACGGCTCAGACGTACGTCGCGTCGACCCTCGGCGAGCTGCGGGGCACGGTTGAGAGCCTCACGCCGAACCGTGCCGATCTGAGCACCGGCCGCAAGATCCTGGGCTTTGTCCCGGGGAGCAAGAAGGTGGCCAAGTACTTCCAGCGCTACGAGTCGGCGCAGACCCAGCTGGACAAGATCATCAAGGCCCTCATGGCCGGCCAGGACGAGCTGCTCCGCGACAACGCGGCCCTGGCCCAGGAGAAGCAGAACCTGTGGGAGGTCATGCAGCAGCTCTCCGAGTACGCGGTCTTCGCGGAGGAACTCGACCGAGCCACAGTGCAGAAGATCGGCGAGGTCCGGGCCAAGGGCCAGGCCGAGCACGCGCAGCAGCTCGAGGCGGACGTCCTGTTCCCCGTGCGGCAGCGCCGTCAGGACATCCTGACGCAGCTCGCCGTGTCGGTGCAGGGGTACCTCGCTATCGACGTGATCCGGAAGAACAACACCGAGCTCATCAAGGGAGTCGACAGGGCCCGCGCAACGACGGTCTCGGCCCTGCGGACGGCCGTCATCACGGCCCAGGCCCTCTCGAACCAGAAGCTCGTCCTCGACCAGATCGACGCGATCAACACCACGACCAACGCGATGATCCTGCGCACGTCGGAGATGCTCAAGGAGCAGACCGCCCGCATCCATCAGCAGGCCACGAGCTCCGGGGTCTCGGTCGAGACCCTCGAGCGGGCGTTCTCGAACCTCTACCAGACGATGGATGCCATCGACACGTTCCGCTCGCAGGCGGCCAAGAGCATGGAGAGCACGGTCGAGGCGCTCGAGCATGGCCTCGAGAGGGCTCGCCCGCACATCGAGCGGGTGCGGCGCCAGGAGGGGAACGCCGGCTAGACCTCGTCCTCCCAGTCCTCGTCGCCTTCCGGGGCCTCGAAGGCGTCGTAGACGGCGTCGAGCGCCGCGGTCGGCACGTCGACCAGGCCCTGGTGGAGATCGACGAGGCCGAGGGCGGCGAGCTCGCGCAGTTCGTCGGTGAGCAGCACGGCGACGGTCTGAAGCTTTGCGGCGTCCGCCCCCTCGGGCGCCTCCACGGCCAGATTCTCGACGGCGGAGAGCGGCACCGGGTCCTCCAGGACGGCTCGGCTGAGCAGGGTCGCGAGGGCCTCGACCACCGCCACGCGCTGTGAGTCCGGCCCGTGGCCGGCCGCGTCGCAGGTCGTGATGATGAATTCCGTCGCGAGGAATTGCGCCTCGAGCCGCCCGAAGGCGTCGCCGGTGCCGAGGCGTGCGGCGTCCTCGCCGAGCCGCGCGGTGCTGCCGCTGTCGTCGTCGGCGGCAACGTCGTCGACCTCAATCAGTTCGGCGTTGCGCAGGCTTGTCCAGAGACGCGCGAGGCGGCGGGCCGGGTCCGCGGCACCGTTTCCCACCAAGGCAGCGGCCTCGGTGGCCTCCGCAGGCGTGAGGGCGCCGTCCGCAGCGACCGCGCGGCCTTCGCCGACCCAGTCGAGCAGGGCTCGCGCGTGCCGCACGAGGGGCGACGACGTGGCGAACTCGAGTGCCTCCTCCTCGGTGGGCTCCCGGCGTGGCACCGAGTCCCCGGGGCCGCCTCCGATATCCACGATGCCGCCCGCGGCTTCCGCCTCGGCGTCGAGGAACTCGCTCACGGCCTCGAGGTCCTCCGCGCTCCCCTCCCAGCGCTGCGTCTCCTCGAGGAACGAGAGCCAGTCGACGAGCGTGCCGATGTAGTAGCGGAGATCGTCGAGGTCGTCGGTGTCGAGCATCGCGTCGAGCGCGTCCTGCACCAGAGTCGGTTCAATGCGGAGCCCCGGCGAGGGCTTCTCCCCGGCCCCGAGCAGCAGGTAGAACGTCTTCACCGACTCGAGCTGCGCGCGGGCGAAGGCCTCAAGGTCCGCGTGGCCGGCTTCGCCGACCTCGTCCGCCTCCGGGGTTCCGAGGGCCCAGGCGGCGTAGTCGTCGGCCAGCCCGTCGATGAGTGCGTCGACCCGGCGCTGCCGCCGGTCGGCGGGGCTCGTGGATTGGCTCTTGGGCTTGCGCGTGCGGCTCTTCGGCATGGCACGAGCGTACGCCAGCGGGCGCCGACGAGTCGCGGATTCAGCCGGCGATGCTCGGGATCCTGCGGTCCGCGAGCGTCATGATGAGCACGGCCCCGCCGATCCCCGCGAGCACCCACGCGAGGGCGTGGAATCCGGAATCCGTCGCCCGCCCGCCGAACACGAGCCCGATGAGGCTCGAGGAGAAGATCGCGCCCATATAGGCGAAGGTCCGGTACAGGCCCGCGGCCACCGCGATCCCGTCGGCCGGCGACTGCACATACAGCGCCGTCTGGTTCGCGAATCCCGCGAAGCCGTTCGTGAGGCCCAGGAGGCTCGTCATGACGAGGAGCAGCGCGAGCGGAGTGCCGGCGTCCGCCGCGGCCATGACGAGCGCGGTCCCCACCAGGGCGACGCCAGCGAGGATGAGGGGCACGCGCACCCAGCCGCGGAGCGACACGAGCCGCGCGACCACCACGCTCACGAGCGAGAGCGGCACCATGATGGCCCCCACCGCGGCGGGGTCGAGCCCGCGGCCCTGCTCCATCCACTGGCTCATGCCGTACATGCACGCGTACATCCCGAGCCCCACGAGGAGCTGCCGCGAATACGTCCGCTGGAGCGGGCCGTTGGCCGCGAGCGCACGGACGTCGATGAGGGGGCTCGCCGTGCGCCGCTCCCACCAGACGAACACGACGGAGACCGCGAGCGCGGCGATGGCGACCCACCAGGGCGGGTTGTCGAGCCGGGCGAGGAACGTCAGGAGGGCGACGACGGCGTCCGCGAAGAGCGCGATGCCCGGCAGGTCGAGGGCCTTGGCCAGCCCGCGCCACGACGCGCGGGCCCGAGCCGTATCACTTTCGACGCCGGTGAGCGCCGCCGCGAGCGTGACGAGCGCGAGCGGGATATTCACGCTGAACAGGGCTCGCCATCCGAGCGTGCTCACAAGGATCCCGCCGAGCGGGAGGCCGACGACGATCGTCACCTGGGCGGCGATGGAGAAGGCCCCGAGCACCCGGCTCGGCACCCCGACGCCGTGCGCGTCGGCGCGTGCGCGGACCAGCGCCATCGCGGTCGGGTAGGCGGCGGAGGTGCCGATCCCGATCAGGGCGCGGGAGACGAGCAGGAACCCGAACGACGGCGCCAACGCGCCAATAAAGCCCGCCACGAGCAGGATGAGGGTCCCCGAGAGGAACACCCGGCGAGGGCCGAAGAGGGTTGCGAGCTTGCCCATGGTGGGCTGCATGACGGAACTGAACAGGTACAGCACCGAGATGAGCGACGCCGTCTGGCCCGGCCCGAGCCGGAACTCGCCGCCGATCGCGATGAGGCCTGTGGCGATCATCGAGCTGTTGATCGGGTTCAGCGTCGAGCCGAGCAGCAGCGGCCCGAGGTACCGGACGCCGAAGGGCCCTCGGCCAGCGCTGGCGGTGGGCGCCGTCGTCATTCCCTCCCCGCAAGGAGGGCGAGGATCTCCTCGGTCGTGCCTGATTCGCCGATCCGCGGGAAGACGGCCGAGACGGCGTGGGCATGGGCGCCGTCATTGAGGTCGGTCATGGCGTCGACGGCGAAGGCGACGTTGTAGCCGAGGTCGTACGCGTTCCGCGCGGTGGACTCGACGCCGATGCTCGTGGCGATGCCCGTGAGGACGAGCTGCGTCACCCCGCGGTCGCGGAGGATCGCGTCGAGGTCCGTGGTCGCGAACGCACCGATGCTCCGCTTCGTCACGAGGATGTCCTCCTCGGAAGTGTTGAGGCCATCGACCAGCGCGAAGTACTCGGCGGGAACGTCAGCGGGGAGCCGGCGTGGGGTCTCGTTTCGCCCTGAGGGCGCGCCGGCCACGTTGACCAGGACCACCGGCAGGCCACGCTCGCGGAACGCGTCGGCGAGGGCTTTGCTGCGGGACACCACCTCCGCGATGAGCGGCACGTCTTCGGTGCGGGACTGCTGCGGCCGGTTGACGATCCCGTTCTGGAGATCGACGACGACGAGCGCGGTGTGGGGGTCGAGGGACGAGACAGTCATGGAGAGGTCCTTTCTAGACGATCCGGGACAGCAGGACGAGTGCTTCGCTCACCCGCTCGAGCTCCTCGGGGCTGAGCTCGCGGCTCAGCGCCCGTTGGAGCCAGTCCTGGCGGATGAGGCGCTTCGCGGCGATCTGCTCCCGCGCTGCCTCGCTCAGGGAGATCGACGACTTCCGGCGGTCCGCCGGGTGAGGCTCGCGGCGGACGAGCCCCGCCTCTTCGAGGGCGGCTACCGTGGCGCCCATCGACTGGGGGCGCATTCCCTCTGCTCGGGCGAGATCGCTCACGGTGGCGGGGCCTTCGCGCTCGAGCAGCGAGAGGACATTGAGCTGCGAGCGTGTGAGGTCGCCGAAGTCCGCCTGCTGGCGCAGGCGGCGGTTCATCTGGCGCAGGAGGGCCCGCAGGTCTGCGGCCACGGCAGCAGGCTGATCGGACACAGAAACCATCTAACCGCATATGAAGGAATCTTCACAGTTTGCCTTCATACACTGCCCGGCGGAACTGTCAGGGCAACCCGCTAAGGTGAATCCATGGGGAAGTTCTTCGACTCGCTGTTCGGCAGCGGACGGGAACCCGAGCGAATCCTCGACGACGACCCAGGGCCCACGCTCGCCGAGGAGCTCGAGGAGACCCGTGCCGCCCTGTCCGAGCTGCGCAGTTCGATCCGCCGCGCGGGCTCGCTCCTGCCCACGCTCGCGTCGTCGCACATGCGCCAGATCGAGGACATCCTGCGCCTCCTCCTCGACTACGTGACCGAGCACGGCGCCTCGACCGAGCAGCGGGTTCTGCTGCACTCGATCGCCGCGGACTACCTCCCCACCTCGCTGCGCGTGTACCGCGCGCTGCCCCCGGAGACGCAGACGGACGAGAGCCCCGAGACGGAGAAGCTGCTCGAGCAGCTGGACATTCTCCACGCGACGGCCCTCGACCTCGACCATCAGGTGCGGACCGGGGCCATCGCCGAGCTGAGCGCCCACGGACGGTTCCTGCGCGACAAGTTCGACGTCGACGGGGTGCGCATCCATCCGGACGGGCCCCAGCGCGGCTCCGAGGGCGGGTCCCGCTGATGGCGTCGCTCGCCCCGGACAACGCCGTGGCCCTCAGCGCGGGCGACCCCGGGCTCGTCGGCGTGGTGGTCACCACCGAGTGGGCCATCGAGCCCGCGGCCGGTCCGCTGCCGGAGCCCGTCTCGCTCGCCGTGGTGTGCGGCGACAACGGGCGGGCCCTGACACCCGACGATCTGATCTTCTTCAACCAGCCGACGACGGCGTCCCCCGGCATCGCCTTGTCTCCCACCACGGCAGGCCCCTATGACCCGCCGGCGCGTGCCGAGGAAGGAGCCGAGCAGATCGAGGTCGACTTCCGGCGCGTTCCCGACGATGTCGGCAAGATCGCCTTCGTCACCTACATCGACCCCGAGGTGCGGGGCGCCGGGAACTTCGCCCCGGTCCGGTCCCTCACCCTCACGGTCTCCCGGCCGGACGGATCCGAGATTGTGCGCTTCGACGCGCCCCTCAACGACGCCGAGAAGATCCAGGCCGCCCTCATCGGCGAGCTGTTCCGCGACGGCGACGGCTGGGCGTTCCGCGCCGTGGGCCGCGGCTACCGGAACGGCTTGGCGGGCGTCGGCATCGAGTTCGGGCTGGACGTCTGATGCACGACGACGGCCTCACCCTCCCGCGGCCCGGCCGCGCCCACGTGCCCGCGCCCGTCCCGCCCGAGTCGCGTCTCTACCCGGCCCCCGCCTTCGGCACGCGTCCGGAGCTCTCGGCGCGGGACGCCGTCGTCCGTCTCAACCCGCGGCAGTCGGCGATCGGCTCGCTCTTCGTGACGGGCACGCGGGGCACCGCGTGGGAGGACCCGAGCCGGATCACGGGGGCCCAGAGCGTGCACCGCGAGCAGATCGGGACGGTCGTGCAGACCCCGGGCGGCCGCCCGCTCGTGGGGTATGTGAATCGGGACGCCGTTGTGGTCCTGCGCCACATGAGGCAGCTGCGGCGCGCCCTCTTCATCGCCGGCGCGGGACCCCTCACCGTTCAGACGTTCGACGGCGCTGCTGCCGCCATCGCAGGCTCGCTCGGCGAGGGCCGCCGGACCGTCCTGACGCTTCAGCGCATCGGATCCATCCTCGAACTGCGGGCGGAGTCCGTTCCCGCCGAATGGGACGACGGTCAGATCTGGCGGGAGTTCGGCTTCACCATGACGATCGGCTTCGTCCGAAGGCGCTAGGCCGCGGCGACCCGTTCCCACTCCTCGGCGAGGAGGCTGAAGCTCCGCTCCCGCAAGGCGGGGTCGTGGGCGTAGCCGGTGAGGATGACCTCGTCTACGCCGTACGACGCCGCGAAGGCCCGAAGGAACTCGGCGGCCTCGGCGGGAGTGCCCACCGCCGAAACTCGCAGCGCCGACGCGGCCATCTGCTCCTCGTGCGGGGCCCAGTCCAGCTCGCGGACCGGAGGCCTGATGGGACCGCGCTCGCCGCGGCGGATGCCGAGGAACATCTGCTGGTGGGACGTGAAGAGGTACTCGGCCTCCTCGTGGGTCGGCGCAACCATGAGGTTGGCTCCGGCCATGACGTAGGGCTCGGCGATCTGAGCAGTTGGAGCCGACGGGTTGAACATCTGGCGGTAGGTCCAGATCGCTTCGCTCAGCTGGAACGGTGCGAAGTGGCTCGCTGCTGCGTACGGAAGGCCGAGCTGGCCGGCGATGGCCGCGCCCGCCGTCGAACTTCCCAGGACCCACAGCGGGACGTGCGTGTTCCGCGCGACCTCGGCGTGGACGCCGTGGGAGAGCTGGACGGAGTCGTTGAGGAGAACAGAATCCGAATCGTCCACCTGTTCGCCGAAGTACCAGGCGAGAAGGCGGATGTTGTTGGCGAAGTTCTGCTCGTCGTCGTCCCTCGCGCCCCGGCGGAGGATCGCAGCGGTCCGGGGGTCCGTGCCCGGGGCGCGCCCGAGCCCGAGGTCGATGCGCGGACCGTAGAGGTTGGCCAGGGTGCCGAACGCTTCCGCGACGGCGAGGGGCGAGTGGTTCGGGAGCATGATGCCGCCCGAGCCGACGCGGAGCGTGCTCGTCGCGGCGGCGGCATTCGCAATGAGGAGGGCGGTGGAGTTCGAGGCGAGCGCCTCGGTGTTGTGATGCTCCGCGTACCACAGGCGCCGGTACCCTGCCTCCTCCACGGCACGGGCGAAGCTTGTGGCGCTCGCGAGGGCGTCGGCGACGGTGGATCCCTGGACGATGGGGGCGAGGTCAAGGACGGAGAGGGCAGTCACATGGTCGGCAACCTCACCCGCGTCCGCCTTGTTCCCTTCAGGGCGCAGATGTGGCCCTGTTCACGGATGAAAGACTACGTTTGTCACGTTCGATAACGTCTCCATTGCTTTTCCACAACATCACGGTCAGCGGGTTGAATACCCCCTCATGTGATAGGTGAGAATGGTGTTGTCCGGTGAGGCAGGTGGGCCCCTGGATTTTCCACTCAGCGTTCTCTGGGGATGGGAGACAACGTGGACGACGGAACTGTGGTCGCGAATCTCGTGTACGGCGGCACCCTCATGATCGGCGGCGTCATGCTGCTGATCCTGTCCGTCTCGCTGGTCATCACGCTGCTTCTGGCGGGGGTTGCACAGACCATGGTCTCGATCGCCAAGCTCGGCGCGAAGGTCTTCGTCTACCGGCCCGTGCACTCGACCGCCGAGGCCACCGCCACAGACCACGTCCGCAGTGCCGTCGTCGCAAAGGCGGACGCGATCCTTGCCGCCGCGCGCACCGAGGTGCCCGCCCGAGCCAAGGCCCCCGCCGAGCGCGCCCCTCTGACCCTCGCCTACTCCGACCGCACAGGACCGTTCACGGGTACCCAGCCGCTGGTCAAGGCGGGCTGACCCGCCTCAGTCCTCGCTCACGAGGTTGTTCGAGGCCGACTCCATGTGGGCAAGGATGGTCTCGCGAGCGGTCACCGCGTCGCCGGACTCGATCGCGTCGACAATGTCCCGGTGCCGGTCCACGCTCATATTGCTCGTGGCTCGCTCAAGGCCCGCGAACATGATGGACATCCGGATCGAGCCCTCGAGGGACTGCCACTGGTGAAGGAGCGTCTCGTTCCCGGAGAGCCTGCACAGGAGCCGGTGGAAGTCCAAGTCGGCTTCGATCCGGTCCTCGAGGGAACGCCCAGAAGCCTCGTCCATGTTCTCGAGGGCGTCCCTCAGTTCGCCCACAGCCTTTGCCCGCCGCGGCTGCTCGATGAGGGTGCGCGCAGCGAGGGACTCAAGCACTCCGCGCACCGCGAAGATATCCCGAATCTCCTTGGGATCGAGGTGTCGCACGCTCAGCCGGCCGCGAGGGCCGGCCGAGGCGAGGCCCTCCTGCTCGAGTTGGCGAAGGGCCTCGCGCAGCGTCCCTCGGCTGATTCCGAGCATCTCGGACAGCTCCGTCTCGACAAGGTGCTGGCCCTGGCGCAGTTCGCCGGAGGTGATGGCGCGGCGCAGGGCGGCGAGCGCCTGTTCCCGCAGGCTCTTCTTCTCGAGGCCGGGCAGGGATGCTCCGATGGCCATGGGGTCCTCCCGCTGCAGTGTCAACTGTCATCCGACAATCGTTGACACTCATGATATGCGCGCTGGCTCAGCCGAGTTCGGCCAGAACCTTCGCGACGATCCGCTCCACGCTCAGCCCGTACTTCGAGTGCAGGGTGGGCAAGGCGCCCGCGTCGAGGAACTCGTCCGGGAGCCCAACCGGGACCACGCGCCGCGTCACCCCCGCTCGCACCAGGGCCGATGCGACGGTTTCGAACAGGCCGCCCACCACCGTGTGGTTCTCGAGGGTCACCGCGAGTCTGTCTCCCGCCAGCTCGGCGAGGACTGTGGCCTCGTCGAAGGGCTTGATGGTGGGGGCATGGACGACGGCGACGTCCACCTTGTGCTTCTCAAGGGCGGCGGCCGCTTGGAGCGCCCGCATGGTCATGAGCCCGGAGGAGACGAAGACGACGTCGTTGCCGCCGCGCAGGACTTTGGCCTTGCCGAGCTCGAACTCGTAGTCATACTCGTCCAGGACCGTCGGGACCTTGCCGCGCAGGAGGCGCAGGTAGGTGGGCCCGTCCGAGGCTGCGAGCTGCGGGACGGCTTGGGCGATGTCCACCGAGTCGCACGGATCCACGATCGTCAGGTTCGGCATGCCGCGGAAGATGGCCATGTCCTCGGTGGCCTGATGCGACGGCCCGTACCCGGTGGTGAGGCCGGGCAGCCCGCCGACGATGTTCACGTTCAAGTTCGGCTCGGCGATATCGAGGCAGATGAAGTCATACGCGCGCCGCGCGGCGAAGACCGAGTAGGTCGACGCGAACGGCACGAGGCCGGCTTCGGCCATGCCCGCCGCGGCTCCGAAAAGCAGCTGCTCGGCCATGCCCATCTGGAAGAACCGATCGGGGTGGGCCTTGGCGAAGATGTGCATGTCGGTGTACTTGCCCAGGTCCGCGGTGAGGCCCACGATCCGCGGGTCGGCTTCGGCGGCGGCGGCGAGGGCGTGGCCGAACGGGGCGGGTTCTGTCTTCTGCCCCGGATCCGCGAACGAGGCGATCATGGCCGAAGTCTTGAGCCTCGGAGTATTCACCGCTGCCGTGCTCATGCCTGCTCCTCCTGATGCTTCTGTCCCTCGCGGGCTGCTCGGCCCTCCTCGAGCTGTTCGACGCAGATCGACCACTCGTGCTCTTCGATGCGCATGAAGTGCGCCTTCTCGCGCTGCTCCAGCAGCGGGACTCCCCGTCCCACCTTGGTGTCGCACAGGATCACGGCCGGCGCCCCCTCGCCCGCTCCGCCGTCGTCGCCCGCCTCGGAGAAGGCGGCGTCGAACGCCTCGAGCAGCGCCCCGACGTCGTTCCCGTCCACGCGGAACACTCGCCAGCCGCACGCTGCCCACTTGTCCCCCACCGGCTCGGTGCGCAGGACGCCTGCGGTAGCGCCGTCCGCTTGGAGCGCGTTGATGTCGACGACGGCGGTGAGCCGGCCGAGCCGATGGTGGGCGGCGCCCATCGCGGCTTCCCAGGTCGAGCCCTCGTCGAGCTCGCCGTCGGAGAGGAAGTTCACGATCCGCGCGGGGTTGCCGCGGTGCCGCAGCCCGAGGGCCAGGCCGACGGCGATCGTCAGCCCGTGCCCCAGGGACCCGCCCGAGATCTCCATGCCGGGCGTGTAGGTCGACATGCCCGACATGGGGAGGCGCGAGTTGTCCGAGCCGTAGGTCTCCAGCTCCTCGATCGGGATGATCCCGGCCTCAGCGAGGGCGGCGTACAGGCCGATCGCGTAGTGCCCGGTGGAGAGGAGGAACCGGTCGCGGCCCTCCCACTGTGGATCCTCCGGTCGGAAGCGAAGCTGGTCCGCGTACAGGCACGCGAGGATGTCCGCCGCGCCGAGCGCCTGGCCCACGTAGCCCTGGCCTTGGACCTCGCCCATGAACAGGGCGTTGCGGCGGATTCTGTGGGCAGCCGCCTCGACGGCGGCGCGGCGCGCGGCCGAGGCTGCCCGAGGGCGGGAGTCGAGAATCGGGGATGTCATTGGAGCGGGATTCCTCTGTTTAGTGGCTGTTGGCCTAGTGGCTGTTGGCCTAGTGGCTGTTGGCCGGGGCGGGCGTCTCGGCGGAGATCCGCTCGGCCGCCTCGCGCTCCCGGCGCCCCCACGTCTCGCGGGTAGCGATGGCGGCCCAGAGGCCGATCGCCCCGTAGGCGCTGAAGAGCAGGGCGGGGCCGATCCAGCCGAAGCTCACGAAGAGCAGCGTGGTGATGAACGGCGTGAAGCCGGAGACCATCGCCGAGATCTGATAGGCGAGCGACGCACCGGAGGACCGGGTCTTGGCCTGGAACAGCTCCGGGAACCACGCGCCCTGGGCTCCGGCGAGGGAGTTCTGGCACACGGCGTACGCGAGGACGATGGTCGCGATGATGAACAGGAAGAGGCCTGTGTTGACGAGCAGGAACATCGGCACGCCGAACAGGACGGCGAAGGCACAGGACCAGATGTAGACAGGTCGGCGGCCCACCTTGTCCGTGAGGGCACCCCAGGTCCACGTGGCGAAGATGCCAATGGCCGAGGCGATGCACAGGGCGATGAGGGTCTGGTTCTTATCCGCGAGTTTGGCGGAGTTGAGGTAGGAGATCATGTACGTCACGGAGACCGCGTAGCCTGCCGTCTCTGCGATGCGGAGGCCGATGCCCCGCAGGATGTTCCGCCAGTCGTTGCGGATCACCTCGGTGATGGGCGACTTGGCGAGGTTTCCGCTTTCCTTGACGTCCTCGAAGACGGGCGATTCAGGCACCTTGGAGCGGATGATGAGGCCGACGATCACGAGGGCGAGGCTCGCGAGGAACGGGATGCGCCACGCCCACTCGCTGCCGAGGTGGACGCTGAAGAGGAACACGAGATTGGCCAGGAGCAGGCCCACGGGGAAGCCCGCCTGCACGATGCCGGTCACGGCGCCCTTGCGCCGCCACGGCGCGTGCTCGTAGCTCATGAGGATTGCGCCGCCCCACTCGGCTCCGAACGCCAGGCCCTGGATGATGCGCACAGCGACAAGCAGGGCGGGAGCGAGGACCCCCACCGCGGCGTACGTGGGGAGCAGGCCGATTGCGAACGTTGCGATGCCCATGACGATGAGGGAGGCCACGAGGACTGGCTTGCGCCCGAGGCGGTCACCGAGGTGTCCGCCGATGATGCCGCCGAGCGGGCGGGCGGCGAAGCCGACGCCGAGGGTGGCGAACGAGGCCAGCGTGCCGGTGACGGGGTCCGCGCCCGGGAAGAAGGCCGTGCCGAAATAGAGGGCCGCGGCGGTGCCGAAGCCGATGAAGTCATACGTCTCGATGACTGCCCCGACGGCCGAACCGACGGCGACGCGCTTGGCGTCCTTGGTGCCGTGGACCGGGCCGCGCATGGCGAGAGCCTCGTTGCTCATGGGCGTTTCCTTCCGGATCAGATGTGGGAGTCGATGTGTTGACAGTCGACATCGCTCCCTCAGTGTGCCCGGCATCACTTCGCAATGTCAACAACCGGTTGCTTAGGTTGACTGTTAACAGTCGAACACCGTAGCGTGGTCAGTGCCACACCGTCAGCTCCCACTCGGAGGACAAGGATGTTCCACGACCGTCTCGGCTGCTCGTCGATCAGCTTCCGCCACCTGTCGCTCGGCGATGCCTTGGCCGCGATGGTCGGACTCGGCTTCGAGGAAATAGACCTCGGTGCCCTTCCGGGCGTCTGCGATCACGTCCCCTTCGAACTCACCGATGCAGATATCGAGGGTGTGGCGTCACGCGTGACGGACTCAGGCCTGCGCGTCCGCTCGGTGAACGGGGACATCGGAGATCTCAACGCAGTGCTCGACGGCGACGGGGTGGCAGTGCGGGAGGCTCACCTCGAACGGCTGCTCACCCTCACGGAGAGAGTGGGCGCCAAAGCCCTCGTGCTCCCGTGCGGTGCCCTGAGTCCTGATCCGGTCCGGAGCCTGGATCAGGACCTCGACCTCGTGGCCGAGCAGCTGGCCGTTGCCGCCGAGCGCGCGGCCGGGGTCGGAGTGGGGCTCTGGACGGAGTCCCTGCACTTCTACCGCCTCTGCGGGACCCTGGACCGAGCCCTCGCCCTCGCAAGCCGGCTCGAAGGCACAAAGGTGCGGCACGTCGTCGACCTCTCCCATGTGGTCGCCTCCGGCAGCCAGCCCGAGGAGGCAATCGCTGCACTCGCGGGCCGCATCGCCCACGTCCATCTGCGTGACGCCGTGCCGGGGAACATCAACCTCAGCATCGGAAACGGCTCTGTGGACTTCGCCGGCGCCCTCGCGGCCCTGCGCGACGCCGACTTCGACGGGCACTTCTCGCTCGAGCTCGAGGCCCACGACCTCACCCACGAGGAGCGACCAGCAGCCGCCGCCAAGGCTGGCAGCTTCATCAGCGACCTCATCTGACTTACGGATTCACCGATTCACCGATTCACCGATTCACCACAGATTCTCAAGAGAAGGAACACCATGAGCACCATCCAGCGCACCGCCGTCCTCACTGGAGCCACGTCCGAGAAGGGCATCGGCCTCGCGACCGCCCGCCGCTTCGCCCGCGAAGGCTGGGGCGTCGTCGTCCTCGACCTGGATGGCGAGAAGTCCGCCAAGACCGCCCAGGACATCGCGAACGAGTTCGGCGTCCCAGCCTTCGGGCACGCAATCGACGTCGCGGACGAGGCCTCCGTCGCCGCCGCCGAGTCCGCCGTCGCCGCCGAGGTCGCCAGCGGGCGCCTTCCCGTGATCGGGGCGCTCGCCAACATCGCGGGCATCACCTCCCCGGTTCCGTTCCTCGAGACCGACCTCGCCCTCTGGAACAAGGTCATGGCTGTCAACGCCACGGGGACGTATCTGGTCACGAAGTCGTTCCTGCCCGCCATGATCGAGGCCGGATGGGGCCGCATCGTGAACATGTCGTCGGTGTCCGCCCAGCGCGGCGGCGGCGTGTTCGGCCGAGTGCCCTACTCCGCAGCGAAGGCCGCGATCCTCGGCTTCACGAAGGCCCTTGCCCGAGAGATCGCCCCCACGGGCGTCACGGTCAACGCCATTGCGCCAGGCGCCGTGGACACGAACATCCGTGTGGGCAGCACCGACGAGCAGGAGGCGGCCATCGCTCGCGACATTCCCCTCGGCCGCACCGCCACGACCGACGAGATCGCCTCCGTCATCACGTGGCTCGCCTCCGACGGCGCGTCGTACCTCACGGGCACCACGGTGGACATCAACGGCGGCAGCCACATCCACTGACGGCTGGCTGGTCGAGAGTGCTAGTCGGGGTGCTCGCCCGTGAGCCTCTCGAAGTCACGGAGCCAGACCTCCCGGACCTCCGCGTCCTTGGCGCGCTTGGCACCCGGCTTCGGGCCGCCGTCGTGCCCGCGGCGCAGCGCCGGCCGCCGGCCGACGCCCATGAGCAGCAGCGCTCGCTCGGTCATTGCGGCGTGGCGCAGCGGAAGCGAGGTGCGACGTCGGCGGGTCACCTCGCGGATCGCGTCGTGCGCGTCGCTCCGGCGCCCCAAGGACCGCAGCGAGCGGGCGCGGAGCAGGAGGAGCGCTGCGGCGAGGTCGTCCCGGTTCGTGAGGCCCTCGGTCCAGAGCACCACGTCCCCGGGACGGCCGAGGATCTCGGCGAGGCGGCTCGCGGCGAGGGACGTGGGCAGCGATGGGGGCAGCTGGGCGAGAGCGGACAGCGCCTCGAGTGGGTGGCCGATCTCGCGCAGGCTGTGCGCGAGCGCGAGGCACACCGCCTCTTCGCTGAACAGCGCCTCGACGCTGATCCCCTCCGAGAGCTCGATCCAGAGCGACCAGGCCTCGAGGTAGTCGGCCGCGAAGAGGGCGGCCGCCTGCTCGTTCTCCCCGGCGAAGCCCCGCTGGATCAGCTCCGCGGCCTGCGCGTGCTGATGGCCCCGATACGCGAGCAGCCCGGCCATGACGTAGCAGAGCCCCGACCAGCCCGGGTACGAGCGGGCCAGGAGCACGAGGCGCTCGGGCTCCTTGTCGCGGAAAACGGCATCGAACACCGCCCTCTCCGGCTTCGACGGGAACCGCCGCAGCCTCGGTGAGCCGCAACGCTGACCCCCACGGCTGAGCAGGCCGCGGACAGGCGAGAACACCCGCACGCCGCGGAACGGCGTGAGGTCGCGGGGGTCGCGGAACGAGTGCTGGCGGTCCACGTCGCTGGAAGCCATGGCCTCCATGCTAATCAAGGCCGTTATGTCACCGGTTCGCAAAGTAGATCCAAGCCCCGATGACCCAGACGGTGGCTGCGGTCGCCGCAAAGCCGAATTCGATGAGCATCCCGAGGCCGAGGGCCTTCAGCGCAGCGACCGATGACGACGCGGCCACCCTCACATCGCGTGTCCGCACCCATTCGCTCCCTAGCAGGCCCAGGGCAAAGCCGACGAACAGGCCCACGACCGGGATCACGAACATGCCCACGATTGCGGCGACGGCACCGACGACGATCGAGCTGTTGGGCACGTTCCGCGCCGAGAGGCGTCGCCCGGTCAGCACGTATGACGAGCCCATGCCGGCCGCGAAGAGCACCGTACCGACGGCGAACACCACCCAGCCGTTCGCCCCTGATCCCCCGAACAGCGCCCATTCGAGAAGCGCGAGGATCCCGAGGATGCTTCCAGGCAGAACCGGCACGATCGTGCCGGCAACCGCGATGGCGAGCGCAAGACCGGTGATGAGGGCAGCGAGAGCGGGTCCGTCCACTCGCCTTATCCTACGGGCCGCCCTCCCGCCGACGTCGGGTATCCTCCCGCCGAAGTCGGGCCCCCTAGCGCCGAAGCCGGGTCCCCTGCCGCCGAAGTCAGGGCGGACGACGGCGGCCGGGCACCCGCCGTCGTCCGCTCCGGCTTACCCCGGGCTACTCTCCTGGCACGACGGCGGCGGCCACGGCGGCGGTGACGGCGGGGGCGACGCGCGGGTCGAGGGGGCTGGGGACGATGTAGTCGGCGGAGAGCTTGTCCTCGGCGAGGGCGGCGATGGCCCGGGCGGCGGCGAGCTTCATCGCGGGGGTGATCCGGCGGGCGCCGGCGTCCAGCGCGCCGCGGAAGATGCCCGGGAACGCCAGGACGTTGTTGATCTGGTTCGGGAAGTCGCTGCGCCCGGTGGCGACGACGGCGGCGTGCCGGCGGGCGGCCT
The DNA here is from genome assembly GCF_005876955.1 of Sinomonas gamaensis. Lineage (GTDB taxonomy): Bacteria > Actinomycetota > Actinomycetes > Actinomycetales > Micrococcaceae > Sinomonas > Sinomonas gamaensis. Next base: position 179,898 of record NZ_SSCL01000007.1, on the reverse strand, counting down.
CGGGGGCCACCTCCGGGTCCGGGTTCGAGAGCGCGAACACGATCGAGCCCTGGGCCATGGACGCGATGTGCTCCTCGGGGACGGTGGAGGAGGAGACGCCGATGAACACGTCCGCGCCGGCCAGGGCCTCGGCGGTGCCGCCGGCGACCCTGCGCGGGTTGGTCCGGGCGGCGTACTCGGCCTTCATCCCGGCCAGGTCCTCGCGGCCGGTGTGCAGGGCGCCCTTGGAGTCGAGCAGGATCACGTCGCTCACCCCGGCGGTGAGCAGGATCTCCGCCACGGCGATGCCCGCGGCCCCGGCCCCGGCGATCACCACCTTGAGGGACGCGAGGTCCTTGCCCACGACCTTGACCGCGTTCTCCAGCGCGGCCAGGGCCACGACGGCGGTCCCGTGCTGGTCGTCGTGCATCACCGGCATCTCCAGCGCCTCGATCAGGCGCCGCTCGAGCTCGAAGCAGCGCGGCGCCGAGATGTCCTCCAGGTTCACCGCCCCGAAGGACGGGGAGATGCGCACGAGGGTCTCGATGATCTCGTCCACGTCCGTGGTGTTCAGCACGATCGGGATCGAGTCGAGGCCGCCGAAGGTCTTGAACAGGGCGCTCTTGCCCTCCATCACCGGCAGCGACGCGGCCGGGCCGATGTCGCCCAGGCCCAGCACCGCCGTGCCGTCCGAGACGACGGCGACCAGCCGCGAAGCCCACGTGTGAGTCCGGGCCACCCCCGGGTCCGAGGCAATCGCGCGGCTCACCTGCGCGACCCCGGGCGTGTAGGCGATCGAGAGGTCGCGCTTGCTCGCAAGCGGGCGGTCGACCACGACCGAGAGCTTCCCGCCCTCATGCGCGGCGAAGATCTCCTCATCGGTGATGGGCTGGGATTGGGATTGCGTCTGAGCAGAAGGGGACACGGCACTGGTCTCCTGGATCGATCCGCGGCACGACGGCCAGCGGCGTCGCCTCCGCGGTCGGGCATCGTCTGCACTTCGTCGGGCAGAGGCGATGGGTCCGTCGCACAGGCGTCAAGGGGTCCGGGGGTCATGCGCCAGATGGGGCGCTTTCCGGGAGATCCGCTCGCGCGAGGATGTCCGCGCGTGCTGGACCTCGGGGAGGGAGGTGCCACCATCATATCGGGACGACCTCAAGTTTCCGCAACGCGGAACGTCATGCGAGACGCGCGGCAGCCGTCCTCGGGCCGAGGAGTGCGCAGGCCTCCTTGAGCTGCTGCTCCGCCTCGTACGGGAGCAGGCGGCCGGTGCGGATGCCCGAGACCAGGCCGGAGACCATCAGCACGATGCTCTTGCCGCGCGCCGCTCCGCCGCCGATCCGGCCGAGAACCGACCACGAGAGTTCATCGACCTCCCCGATCATGCGGGCGAGCTCATGGTCTGCGGGGACGACGAGCTCGTCGAGGCAGCTGTTCACGGCGGGCTGCGTCAGTCGCATCTGGAGCAGCTCGATCGCGGCCCCCGCGAGCTGCCGCGAGCGCTCCTCGAGGCCCCGGGCGTTCCGGGCACGGCTCTCCACCCGCTGCCGCAGCTCGAGGAGCTGCCTGCGGTGGAGCGCGAGAAGCAGGTGGGCGGTGGAGGGGAAGTACCGGTACGCGGTGCTGAGGGAGACTCCGGCGCGGGTCGCGACCGCCGAAACCTCGACCTCCGGATACTCGAGCCGGGCGAATTCGGCAGCGGCGTCAAGCAGCCGGCGGTAGCGCTCCGCGAGACGAGGTGTGGTCGGTGGAGCCTCCATCGACACCAAGTCCTTGGGCAGTTCCAGCACGCGCAGCAACCTCTTTCCGGCAATCGTCCGGCAACGGTCCGACCCATGGCTGCGCCCCGGCCAATGCGCAGTGGGTCCCACCAACTATACCGCCGGCCGCCGGGGCCTCAGTGTCGGCGAGCAGCGTCGCCGCACTCAGGACACCGAGCGGATCCGGGTCACGAAGACAGCGCCCAGCAGGCCGATGACCGCCGCCGCGACGTAGAGGGAGATGTAGCCGCCCCAGAACGCCACGAACGGATAGGCGATGCCTGGTGCGAGAACCTGCGGGAGGGAGTTTGCGATGTTGATGACGCCGAGGTCCTTGCCTCGGTCCGCAGCTTTGGGGAGCACCTGGGTGATGAGTGCGAAGTCGACGGCGAGATACGTACCGAAGCCGATGCCGAGGATGCACGCACCGACGATCGCCCCCGGCCACACAGGGAAGAAGCCGATCGTCAGGGACGCCACGGCGATGATGATCGAGGAGGTGATGACGAGCGGCTTTCGTCGCCCAGCCCTGTCGGAGAGGCGCCCGCCGATGACACTTGTGATGATCACGAAGACGGCGTACAGGCCGGTGAGGATCAGCACCCCGGTGGCTGGATCAATTCCCTCGGTTTCCTTCAGCCGCACCGCGTCGGTCAGGAAGAAGAGGAGGTACAACGTCACCATGTGGTTGCCCACATTGACGAGCAAACGAGTGATCCACGCCCAGGCGAAGTCCGGATATCGCCTCGGGCTGACCCAGAACGAGGCAAGGAAGCCGCCCAGCGAGAAAGGCCGGATCGCGACGCGCGGGAGCGGATCGTCGTCGGCCGTCGCAAGGTAGAGGACCGAGCCGAGAACCAAGGCTGCCCCGCAGATGATGTACCCCAGCGCGAAATTCCCCGAGACGACGGCGGCAATGACGGCACCGAGGAGGATCCCCACCGTCTGGCCCATCGCAGCGAGGCCGCCCACCGTGCCGCGCTGCGGCACGGGCGTCCGATCCGGAATCGCCGCGGTGATCGCGGCGTAGGCGCCATTGCAGCCCAACTGCACGAAGCACCAGAGCACCGTTGCCGCCGCGACATTCGGCGCGCCCGCGAGCGCGACGAGGGCGACCGTGCCGAGCAGGGCACCGATGAGCACCCACGGACGACGACGGCCGAAGCGGCTCCACGTGCGGTCCGAGAACGCGCCGAAAAGGGGGTTCGCCACGAGGGCGACGGCGGCACCCGCGCCCGTGACGAGTGCGAGGATGGCTTCCTTGTGGCCCGCGTCGAACGCCTGAGCCTGCTGCCCGATGAGCACTTGGATCGGACCGAAGAACGCGGCATTGATGCCGACGTTCACGAGCACGAGGCCCGTGATCCACAACGGCCCGACCCTCCGGACCGGTTCGGCGAGCGCCGACTCGGGAACGTGTTCCTGATGCGAGGCCTCTGCGGTCATTCACGGCTCCCCGGCTCGTGTGGTCCCCCCGACCTCCCGGCCGAGGTGGTGCTGTGGCTCTCAGATTAGCCCCGGGAGCGGCGCCGCGGAGATACCTCGCCGAAGTCGGGTCCCCCACCGCCGACATCGGGTCCCCCAGCTCACGACGACGGAGGGTGCCTGCATTCGGAAGCCACCTCCCGTCGTCGTACTTCATGAGGAATGGCCCGACCTCGGCGCCACACCCCCCTACCTCGGCGCCACACCCCCCGACCTCGGCGGTATACCAGCTCCCCGACGGGAGAGCCCTCGGGCGGTATTCTCTCCGTCATGGACACCCCTGCGCCGAATGGAGGCCCCGTGCCTCCGGCTGCCCCCGAGGAAGCCTTCGCGAGCCACGTCTATCAGCTCATCCTCGAGGACATCGTCGCGGGTCGACTCGCGCCTGGGCAGCGCCTGCGCGAGCGCGAGCTCTCGGACCAGCACAACGTCTCGAGGATCCCCGTCCGAGAGGCCCTGCACCGCCTCGAGCAGGACGGCTTCATCGTCACGGCTCCGCGCCGAGGCGCGGTTGTCCGGAGCCTCACCCTCACCGACGTCGAGGAGCTCTTCGACCTGCGGGTGCTGCTCGAGTCGTTCGCGGCACGCCGGGCGGCTGAGCGCGTGGGGGCCGGAGGCGACGGCGGGCGTCTGACCGAGCTCCTGAAGCTCTCCCAGGACGCGAGCGCGGCCGGTGACGACGAGCGGGCGTCGGACCTCAACACCGAATTCCACGCTGAGATCGTCGCGGTCTCCGGGCATCGGCTTCTGGCGCGGTCGCTCCGCCCGCTCCAGGGGCTCACGCGCTGGATCTTCGGTCTGGGCGTCAGCCGCCCGATGGAGCTCAACACGATCGAGCACGAGGAGATCAAGGACGCAATCCTCGCGGGGCGCGCCCAGCTCGCCGAGTCGCTTGCCGCGGCTCATATCGAGCTGGGCCGCCAGCCCGTCCTCGATGGCCTCGCCGGAACGCTGCCGGAGTAACCCATGGCCCTCGGAACCGGAAACGGGCGCACGGCCCGCTACGCGCAGATCGCAGAAGTCCTGGCCCGGCACGGCCTCGGGCACGTCCTCAACGCGACCGGCCTCGGGCGCTGGACGCCGTCGGCTCTCCTGCCGGATTCGGTCGCCGCCGAGGCGGCCGGCCCCGAGCACGTGCGCCGCGCCCTCGAGGAGCTCGGGCCGACGTTCATGAAGCTCGGCCAGATCCTCTCCACGCGTCCCGACCTCGTCCCCGAGGCCTATCAGGCGGAGCTCGCGAAGCTCCAGGACGCCGCGCTTCCGGTGCCGGCGGATGAGGTCCGCGCGGTGATCCGGGAAGAGCTCGGCGACGCCGACGACGTCTTCGCGGCGTTCGACGACGACCCGATCGCGAGCGCGTCGATCGGCCAGGTCCACGGCGCACGCCTCCGGGACGGAACGCGGGTGGTGGTGAAGATCCGCAAGCCGGGGGCGGTCGACCGGGTCCGCGAGGATCTGGAGATCCTCCGTAACCTCGCCTCGCACGCGGTGCGGCACTGGGGTCCGGCTGAGGAGTACAACGTGGAGGGGCTCGTGGAGCAGTTCGGCCGCACGATCCTCGCCGAGCTCGACTACCTGCAGGAGGGGCGCAACGCCGAACGCTTTGCCGCGAACTTCGTGGACGACCAACGGATCCGCATCCCTCGGGTCTTCTGGGAGACGACGACGTCGCGCGTCCTGACGCTCGAACGAGTCGAAGGGCTCAAGATCAACGACGTCGAGGCGCTCGACGAGGCTGGCTTCGATCGCCGCACGCTCGCGGTCAACGCGGCGAGTGCCCTCGCGCAGATGGTCTTCAAGGACGGCTTCTTCCACGCCGACCCGCATCCCGGCAACATGTTCGTCCAGTCCGATGGCGCGATTGCGCTCATCGACTTCGGGATGGTCGGGGAGGTGGACGACCGGCTGCATGACCAACTGAGCCGCCTGCTCATCGCCCTCGGCCGGAAGGATTCGCGGCGGCTGGCGCGCACCCTCGCCGACATGTCGGAGGCAAGGCACGACGTCGACCTGCCGGCCTTGGCAGATGACGTCGCCGATTTCATCGCGCTCTACGACCGGGCGAACCTTCAGGACATCGACATGGCCCGCCTCGTGCAGCAGCTCCTCGCGGTGGTGCGCACGCATCGCCTTCAGATGCCGGGCGAGGTGGCAGTGATCTCGAAGATGATCGTCATGGCCGAAGGTCTGGGGCGAGTCCTCGACCCGGAGTTCCGGCTCAACGCCGCGCTGCGCCCGTATGTCATGGAGATGTTCCTCGAACGCCACTCCCCTCAGGCCCTCATGGAGACTCTGCGCGAAGCCGGCCTCGGCGCGATGGACCTCGTCGAGGACCTTCCCCGTCTCGTGGACGGGCTCGTCCGGATCGTGGACTCGGGCGGGGTGGAGGTGCGGCTCCGGGCCTCGGAGCTCGAGCCGCTCCTTGCCCGGGCGGAGAAGATCGGCGACCGAGTCGTCGCGGGCGTCATCGCCGCCGCGTTCATTCGGGGCGTCGGCGAGCTCGTCTCCCTCGACCGGGAGCGGTCCGGATGGCGTGCTCCCTTCATGCGGGTTGGGCTGACGGCGCTTGGCGGGTTGAGCGGCTACCTTGCTTGGAGCGCGGCGAGCCGCAGGAGACGCGGCAACTAACAGTCCATTTGGTGAGACAAAAATGCTCACCAAATGGACGTCGGAGCAGGATACGACCATGCAGCAGATGGCGAAGACGAGACCCAAAGCCTGGCTCATGCTCGCGCTCGGCCTCTCGGCGCAGACCGTGGGGACCGTGTTCGTCAACGCCCCGGCGTTCCTCATCCCGCTGCTCCACCAACAGGACGGCCTTCCCCTTGCGCAGGCAGGACTGCTCGCCTCAGCGCCCACGGTCGGCACGGCCCTCACCCTCATCGCCTGGGGAGCGCTCGCCGACCGGTACGGCGAGCGCTGGGTGATCACCGCCGGTCTCGCGCTCACCGCGCTCGCCGCGCTGGGCGCCGTCCTCGTCCCGGGCTACATCCCGCTGGGCCTCTTCGGCCTCGCCGGCGGAATGGCGTCGGCAAGCTGCAATGCGGCGAGCGGCCGACTCGTCGTGGGCTGGTTCCCGCGCCATCAGCGCGGCCTGGCCATGGGAATCCGCCAGATGGCGGTGCCCCTCGGAACCGCGATCGCTGCGTTGACCGTGCCGACGGTGGCTGACGCCTCCGGGATCGGCCCCGCGCTGATGGTGCCCCTCGTGCTCACAGCGGCAGCTGCCGTCAGCTGCGGCCTCTGGATCTCGGACCCGCCTCGCGCCACCACGTCCGCGCACCCTGAGGGCAGTACCGCGAACCCCTACCGGGCGAGCTCGTTCCTGTGGCGCATCCACGCCGTCTCGGTCCTGCTCGTCGTGCCACAGCTCACCCTGACGATCTTCGGGCTGGTCTGGCTGATCGCCGACGTCCGATTGGACAGCGTGCTCGCGGGAGCGATCGTGGGCGGTGCGCAACTCGTCGGCGCATTGGGCCGCATCGCCGTCGGCGTCTGGAGCGACCGGCTCGGAAGCCGCGTGCGGCTCCTGCGCTGGGTGGCCGTCGCCGGGCTCGTGACGATGCCACTCATCACGGTCGCCGATGCGATGTCACTTCAGGTCGTTGCCACCGTCGCCTTTGTGGCAGCGACAGTTGTGAGCGTCGCCGACAACGGTCTCGCGTTCACCTCGGTCGCCGAGGCCGCAGGCCCACGGTGGTCGGGCAAGGCCCTCGGCACGCAGAATACCGGCCAGTTCCTCGCCGCCGCGGGCGTCGGGCCCGGCGTCGGAGCGCTCGTGGGGCTGCTGGGCTACCCGCTCGCGTACCTCATGGTCGCCGCCGCACCCCTCGCCGCCATCCCGCTGATCCCCGAACGGGACGTCCACGCCGAGGGCTAGAGCTGCCCGAGCAGCCCCTTCATCGCCTCGATCTCCTTGGTCTGCGCATCGATGATCGAGGCAGCCATCTCAACGGCGCCGTGATGCTTCCCAGAGGCCCTCTCGGTCCTCGCCATCTGCACAGCGCCCTCGTGATGCGCGATCATCTGGGTCAGGAACAGCTTCGATGCCGCTGCGCCGTCCGCCGAACGCAGCTGGGCAACTCCCTCGGAGCTGACCATGCCGTCCATACCGTGGCCATCGTGGCCCGCGGGCATGCTGGCCGGCTGGCCCCACTCGCCCAGCCAGCCCTTGAGCGCCGCGACCTCCGGCGCCTGCGCGGCCTTGATCTGCTGGGCGAGGTCGCCCACCCGCGCGTCCACGCCGGGCTTCCCGATCACGATCTCGCTCAGCTCCACCGCCTGCTCGTGGTGCGGGATCATCATCTGGGCGAACATCGCGTCGGCGCCGTTCGCGCTGGCCGAGGACGTCGTCGAGGCGCTGCATCCGGCGAGCGCGAGGGAAACGGCGATGAGTGCAGACGTGACGGCACGGCGGGCATGTGTGTGCTTCAGAAAGGTCATTGAGGATCAACCTAATGGACCCGCGAGGCACTGAGATCAAGACCACGGAGGAGCTGCGCGTTGAGCGCCACCACGATGGTCGAGAGGGACATGAGCACCGCGGCGGCCGCCGGCGCGAGCACGACCCCGGCGAACGCAAGGACGCCCGCCGCGAGCGGAACTGCGACCACGTTGTAGCCCGTCGCCCAGACGAGGTTCTGCCACATCTTCCGGTAGCTCGCCCGCGAGAGTTCGACGACGGACACCACCGACCGGGGGTCGTTGCCTGCGAGGACCACGCCAGCCGACTCGATCGCAACGTCGGTCCCCGCCCCAATCGCGATGCCCACGTCCGCGCGGGCCAAGGCAGGCGCATCGTTGACGCCGTCGCCCACCATGGCCACCCGCAAACCCCGGCGCTGGAGCTCGGCGACCTTCTGGTCCTTGTCCTGCGGCAGGACCTGGGCGAAGACCTCATCGATGCCGAGGTCCGCCGCGACGGCGTCCGCGACCTGCTGGGCATCGCCGGTGATCATCGCGACCCGCACCCCGCGCCGCTGAAGCGCGCGCACCGCCGTCCGCGACTCCTCACGCACCGCGTCCTCGAGCGCGAGCGCGCCGATCACGCGGCCTCCTGCGATCACATGGAGGACAGTCGCGCCCCGGGCCTTCCAAGGGCCGACGGCGGCGCTCAGCTCAGCGCCAGCCGCCACTCCCGCTTCGGCGAGCAGGGCGGGCCCGCCCACCTGGAGCTGTTCGCCGTCGACCGTCGCCTCGACGCCAAGTCCGGACCGGGCGACGAAATCACGCGCGGCGGGCACCGCGACTGCGTGCGCGGCTGCAGCGCGCGCAATAGCCCGGGCGAGCGGATGCTCGCTGTCCGACTCGACCGCCGCGGCGAGGGCAAGTAGCTCGCCCTCCGAGACACCGTTGGCGGATGCGAGCCCAAGAACCTCCGGCTCGCCTCTCGTGAGGGTTCCCGTCTTGTCGAAGAGGACAACGTCAACGGTCCGCATGCGCTCCAGTGACAGACGGTCCTTGACGAGCACGCCCGCGCGGGCCGCGCGCTCGGTGGAGATCGCGATGACCAGCGGGATCGCAAGGCCGAGAGCGTGCGGGCACGCGATCACCAGCACGGTGACTGTGCGGGTGACGGCGTCGTCGATGCTTCCCAGGAGCGCCCATGCGACGAACGTGAGAATCCCGGCGACCGAGGCGAAGTAGAAGAGGAACGCCGCGGCGCGATCAGCGAGGGCCTGGGCGCGGCTTGAGGAGGCCTGCGCGGCGGCGACCATTCGCTGGATCCCGGCCAACGCCGTCGACTCCCCGACCGCTTCGACGCGGATCCGCAGGCTGTTGTCCGTGGCGACCGTCCCCGCGACGACCGCCTCGCCCAACCCACGGCTCACGGTCTTGGACTCGCCGGTGATCATCGACTCGTCCAGCTCCGCTGTCCCAGCCTCGATACGGCCGTCGGCCGGCAGACGGCCCCCGGGGCGGACGAGGACAAGGTCGCCCGGTGCGAGCTCGGACGCCGGGACTACCTCGGTGCCCACCGGCGTGACGCGCTCGGCCTCGTCCGGAAGCAGTGCCGCGAGAGCGGCGAGGGCGCCTTGAGAAGCGCCGAGGGCGCGCATCTCGAGCCAGTGGCCCAGCAGCATGATGGTGACGAGGAGCGCGAGCTCCCACCAGAAGTCGAGGTCGAATCCCCCGAGGTGCAGGCTCGTCGCCCACGAGGCCAGGAAGGCCACCGAGATCGCCATCGCGATGAGGAGCATCATGCCTGGCTGTCGCTCTCGCAGTTCGCGCAGGCCGCCCTTGAGGAACGGGGCGCCGCCATAGACGAAGACCACGGTGCCGAGCACAGGCGGAATCCCTGCGCTGCCCGGGAATTCCGGCGGAGCAGCCCCGAAGAGTCCCCAGAACATAGGGCTGAAAAGAACGACGACGGCGGAGAGCGCGAGCGTGAGCCAGAACCTGTCGCGGAACATCGCCACGCTATGGCCCGCATGCTCGCCGTGAGTGTGCACGGCTTGAGTGTGCACGGCGTGAGTGTGCACGGCGTGAGTGGTGTGCCGGTGCCCGTCTGGCTGGTGCTCATGCTCGCGCTGAGTCGTCGAGCCTTGAGTGTGGTGGTGGCTGTGGTCATCCATCGCCTGCGCCGTCCTTCCTTGAAGCGGAGAGTTCGGCTGTGGTCGATCGGCGGTTGCGGGGCGTTTTTCCCCGGACCGTGTTCATCGCTGACAGCACCTTGAATATACCCCTAGGGGGTATATTCGGCAAGCCTAGAGCGTGGCGGGCACCACGACTCCGGCTCGCGCGTCCGGAGCAAGTTCGCCCAGCACGGCCTGGACATGCCGTTCGACGAGCGGGGCAGTCGCCTTGTACACCTCGACGAACGTCTCACGCGCCCGGAGGAGCGGCCAGTCGGCCGGGAGGAGTTCGTACGGCATCCCGGGATCGTCCCAGGGGAACGAGCGCCACTCGTCCATCACTTCCACGCGCGCACGGAACCCCTCCCGGGGATCGAGGACTCCGGAGCGCAACCGCTCGAGCCGAACCTCATTCGCGGCCGCGAACTGCGCGTAACGACGGGGCGGCGCCGCAGTATCGACGATGACAGGGCGCCGGCCCTCGAAGCCGTCGTCCTCGACGCGGAACGCCATGAAGTCGTCCACTCCGTATCCTTCGGCGACCTCCTGCACCTGAGCCATCCGATCACGCGGCGAGAACCACAGGGCCCCGTAGACCGGGGCGAAGCCGAGCCACTTGAGCCGGGCACGGAACGCCTCGCGAATCTCCCGTTCCGACTCCGGCACGGAAAAGGCGACGGCGGTCCACCGGTGATCCCAGCGGACCTTCGGGTCGCCGAACTCTGCAACCTGGGCTGCGCCGATGACCAGCCGGGCGCGCGCCGCGGCAGTGAAGCGGTAACGCGAAGCCCGCCCTCCGCCGTCGTTCTCGAGGACCCCCCGCGCTGCGAGGCGGCTGAGCGCCGTCGTCACTGCCGAACGACTCAGCCCCACATCCTCGGCGAGGCGGACGATTGCCCGCGCAGGGAGCCACAGGTCGGTCTTCCGCCAGAACTCGCCGAGCAGCGTCACCAGCAGATGCTGGCTCGTGCCCCCTCGCTGGGGGCGTGGGAAGTCGACGGCGGCCGCGCTCGCCCGCCCTTGTCCGTCATAGCGCACGTTCACATCTTGCCAGCAGAAGAATCTTTGCAGATTGATTGACGATCGCTTGTTTTAACGCAACTATAGATTCACGAGTGATGCAGCCCACACGCTCCACATGAGCCCCCATTCACCACCCCCCCGAATTCAGGAGATCCGCAATGACCGCTGGTCCCGAAACGGCAGCTTCCGCTGTCGCCGCGCCGCCCGGACGCCACGCGCGCAAAGCCGCCGCGGCTAGCTTCGTCGGAAGCACCCTCGAGTACTACGACTTCTTCATCTACGGATCGGCTTCCGCGCTGATCTTCAACAAGATCTTCTTCCCCGGAATCGACCCGTTCCTCGGACAGTTCCTGTCAATGGCGACGCTCGGCATCGGTTACGTGGTCCGCCCGCTCGCGGCGGGATTCATCGGCCACTTCGGCGACCGCATCGGACGCAAGCAGATGCTCGTCTTCACGCTCGTCTCGATGGGCCTGGCCACGTTCCTCATCGGCTGCTTGCCGCCAACGGCCATGATCGGAGCAGCCGCCCCCGTGATCCTCGTGCTCCTGCGGGTGCTGCAGGGCATCTCGGCCGCCGGCGAGTCCGTCGGCGCCGTCACGCTCTCCCTCGAACATGCACCGTCGGGCCGCCGCGCGTTCTTCGCGAGCTGGGTCAACACCGGCGCTGCCGCCGGGATCATGCTGGCCTCGATCGCGTTCCTGCTGGTCTCGTTCATGCCGCAGGGCGATCTGGTCGCCTGGGGCTGGCGAATCCCGTTCCTGGCGAGCTTCGTCGTCGCGGCCGCCGGTTTCGTGATCCGCCGGCGTGTCCCCGAGGCCGAGGTATTCGAGCACGTGCGGGAAACCGGGGAGACCAAACTGGAACTCCCCCTCAAGGTGGTCTTCCGCGACTACTGGCCCACCATCATCAAGGTCATCATCTTCGGGGTGTGGGCCGTGGTCTCCACGATCGTCTCGGCCTTCAGCCTCTCCTACGCGACGAACGGCCACCTCGTCTCGAGCAGCGTCATGCTCACCACCACCATCGTCACGGCCGCCCTCGGCATCGTCGCCCAGCCGCTGTTCGGCATCCTCGCCGACCGGATCGGCCGCAAGCCCGTCTTCATTGCGGGCAACGTCATCTGCGCGGTCTCGATCTTCGCCTACTTCTGGTCCATCTCGGAGAAGAACGTCCCGCTCGTCTTTGCCACCTCGATCATCGTGATGGTGGTCGGCTACGGCATGGTCAACCCGCTCGGCCCTGCGATCGTGGCCGAGATGTTCCCCACCCGCATCCGCTACTCCGGCGCCGCGATCTCCTCCCAGCTCGGACTCATCGTGACGGGCTTCGCGCCCACGATCGCGGCCGCCGTCGTCCGCCCCGGCCCCGACGGCTGGGTGCCGGTCGCCGTCTTCACCGCCGTCTGCTGCGGCATCTCGGCCCTCGTGACCCTCTTCTGGGTCCGCGAGACCTACCGTGTGGACACCGATGACCTCGGCAAGAAGGCCGCGTGATGTCCGACGTCCTCATTGAACGCTTCGACGTCCTCCTTGAAAACGACATCGAAACCCCGCTGAGCGACGGAACGATCCTGCGGTCGACCGTCTACCGGCCCGCGGCGGACGGCGAGCGCTTCCCCGTCCTCATGACCCGCACCCCGTACGGGCGCGACCTCTCGGTCAACTCGGCCTACTTCAACCCCGCGACAGTCGCCGCGGCCGGCTTCGTGGTCATCCTCCAGGACGTGCGGGGTCGCTTCGGCTCGGAGGGCGACTTCTCGCCCAGCGCGCAGGAAGCGGACGACGGCGCTGAGGCGGTCGAGTGGGCGGCGAGCCTCCCGTACTCCTCGGGTCGGGTGGGGATGTGGGGTCGTTCGTACTTCGCCGAGTCCCAGCTCCGCGCCGCACGACGCCATCCCCGCGGTCTCGGCGCCCTGGCTCCAGGGGTATGTGCGGCGGGCAGCGCGGACAACGGGGCGCTCTTCCGGGGAGGGGCATTCGAGCTCGGTTCCCGGCTGAGCTGGGGCCACGGCTCGATCTCGCTGGAGACGATTCGCCGTGAGTTCGCAGGCGACCCGGCTCGTCTGCGCCGAGAACTCGACGCCTGGCGAGAGCTCGACGTCTCCTTCGCCGACGGGTCAGCGTACGGGACGCTCCCGCTCAACGACCTCAAGTCCAGGGCAAGCACGTTCCTGCAGTCGTACATCATCCCGTCCACGGGCGAGGATCCGGGCGGCGAGATCTCCGAGGCCTGGAACTGGCCCGCTTCCGAGCCCTTTGCCCTGCCGACCCTCAACATCGGGGGCTGGTTCGACATCTTCCTGCCGAACACGCTGGCCCAGTACCGACTCCAGCTCGAGGCGTCGCGGAAGGACCCCTCAATTCCGAGGCCGAACCTGATCCTCGGGCCGTGGAGCCACACCAATTACACCGGGGTATTCCCCGACGTGGCGTTCCCCGGCGGCTCGGCCGCCGCCGTCGGCTCCTTCGGGGATCTCTCGTCGATCCATGCCGAGTGGTTCCGGCGAGTGCTCGACGGCGGGCGCGGACAGAGCGCGCCCGAGCTGCCCCCGGCCCTCGTGTACTTCATGGGCGAGAACCGGTGGCGCGGATTCGACGAGCTGCGCGAGCCGGGCGCGACGATCGAGTTCTTCCTCGGCGCGAACGGAACGCTCGCCGAGGAAGCGCGCGAGGACGGCACAGTTGAGTACGACTACGACCCCCTCGACCCCGTCCCCACGACCGGTGGCGCGACCATGCACCTCGGGGCCGACTTCGCCGGACCGGCCGAGCAATGGCGGGTCGAGGCCCGCAGCGACGTGCTCACCTTCACCAGCAACCCCCTCGCCGAGCCGCTCACCGTCTTCGGCGAGGTGACAGCGCACCTGTTTGCGTCGTCGTCCGCCGTCGACACCGACTTCGTGGTGCGGCTCTGCCGGGTGACGCCCGACGGCCGCTCGGTGGGGCTCGCGGACGGGATTGTCCGGGCCTCATGGCGAGATGCGTGCGCGGGCGACGGCGTCTTCCGCGCCGGAATGCCGCGGCGCCCGCTCACGCCCGGCAAGGCAGAGGAATTCGCCGTGAGCCTCTGGGCGACGGCGTGCACGTTCCAGCCGGGCGACCGTCTCCGTGTCCAGGTGACGTCGAGCTGCCACCCCCGATGGGACCGCAACCTCAATACGGGCGCCAAGGCCCTCGACTCGTCGGACACCGTGGCGGCGCACCAGGAAGTGCACTTCGGCGCGAGCGCGCCGAGCCGGATCACACTCGGAGTACTGTCCTAGCCATGGCTCCAGACTCGACTCCGTTGCCGCCTGCCCTCGACTACGCGGGGACGCTCTCCGTGCTCATCGCGGAGCCGATCGACGTGGGTCCGACCCCCGAAGGGCATCGGCGGATCATCCCGATCACGGGCGGCACGGTCACGGGTCCGCGGTTCACGGGCCGCGTGCTTGCCGGCGGGGCGGACTTCCAGACCCTCCACTCCCCCGAGCTCACGCAGCTCGAGGCGCGCTATGCGATCGAGACGGAGGACGGCGCTGTCATCTCAGTGGACAACGCCGCCCTCCGCTCGGGGAGCACGGACGCCATGGCGCGCCTGCTCGCGGGCGAACCGGTAGACCTTGCAGAGATCTACTTCCGCTGCGCCGTGCGCCTGCGCACCTCTGCTGCCGAGTGGGAGTGGATGAACCGCACCCTGTTCGTGGGATCCGGGGAGCGATACCCGGACCGAGTGGTGGTGCACCTCTTCGCGGTGGCCTAGCGCTCCTGCACGACCCTGATCGCGAAACCCCGGCGACGCTCCCAAACCCCCGGCTCCAGCCATGGGTTTGGCCGGAATCCGGGGGGTTTCGCGGGAGGGCGGCGCCTGCTGGCGGCCTCTAGTCCCTCGTGCGCACGTGGCGCGAGGAGATCTGCCGGGTCTCGCGAAGCCCGAGCAGCTGGAGGCTGCGCCGGTACTCGGTCCGCAGGATCTCCACGGCCCGCTCAACGCCGCGCTCCCCGCCGGCCATCAGGCCGTACAGGTACGCACGTCCAATCATCACGGCGTTCGCCCCACGGGCGACGGCCGCGACGATGTCCTGCCCGTTGCGCACCCCGCTGTCGAGGAGCAGCGTTGCCTCGCTGCCCACCGCCTCGCGAACCGCCGGCAGGACGTCGAGCGTGGCAGGCGTGCGATCGAGCTGCCGGCCGCCATGGTTCGACACGACGACGCCGTCGGCACCGAAGTCCTTCACGACGCGCCCCGCGTCCTCGGGATTGGTGATGCCCTTGACCAGGAGGTTGTGCGGCCACGCCTTGCGCAGCCACGCGAGGTCGTCGTATTCGAGCCCGGGGTCGAACAGCATCGCGGCGACATCCGCCGACGTCCCCGGGTAGTCGCGGAGCAACGCGAAGTTGATCGGCGCGGTGGTGAGCTTGTTGAACCACCAGTACGGGAAGCGGGACATGTCGAGGAAGGTCTTCACCGTGAGCGACGGCGGGATCGTCAGGCCATTGCGGGTGTCCTTGTGACGCCCGCCTCCCACCGCCGTGTCGACCGTGAGGACGACCGTCTTGCAGCCCGAGTCGAGCGCGCGGCCCACCATCTCCTCGTTCAGCGCCACATTGTTGGTCAGGTAGAGCTGGAACCAGTTCTGCCCGTTCGGGGCGGCTTCCCGGACCTCCTCGATCGTGGTAGTGCCCACGGTCGAGAGCGAGTACGGAAGGTTGTTGCGCTCGGCGACCCTGGCCACGGCGGACTCGCCCTCGTGGTGCATCATCCGGGTGTACCCCGTCGGCGCGAACACGAGGGGGAAGGCGATGCGCTCGCCGAACAGCTCGGTCGAAAGATCGGGGTCGGCCACCGAGTTGAGCGTCTCGGGGACGAACTCGACATCGCGGAAGGCGGCAAGGTTGCGCTGGGCCGTGACTTCGAATTCGGCGGCGCCGTCAACGTAGTCGAACACTGCCCGGGGCGTGGTGCGGCGGCTGATCTTGCGGAGATCCTCGATGGTGAGCGCCCCCTCGAGGCGCCGGCGGACCGGGTCGAGGACGGGGGCCCGGAACTGCAGGAGCTCGCGCACCTCCGAGATCTTGGGCAGCTGGCGCTTCTGCAGCGGCCGCCGCGCGGGAACGCGCGCGTCGGGCGCCGCCACTGCCGGCGCGCTGCCCGGCTTGTGGGTTTCTTGGGTGGTCGTCATGCCAATACCTCCGGGTTCACGATGTTCCGTGGCTTGCGCCCCGCCAGCACGTCTGCAGTGTTCTGCGCCGTGCGGCGCTTGAGTTCGACCTGGGATTCCTCGCTGTACCACGCGGCATGAGGAGTCAGGACGGTGTTGGGGAGCTCGAACAGAGCGCTGTCCTTGGGAAGCGGCTCCTGCTCGAAGACGTCGAGCCCGGCAGCACGGATTCCACCGGAACGCAGCGCGTCAACAAGCGCTTCGGTGTCCACCACGCCGCCGCGGCATGTATTGACCAGCACGGCGCCCGGCTTCATCGCCTCGAGAACGTCGGCGTTGATGAGATGACGGGTGTGCGCGTTGAGCGGCACGTGGAGCGAGACGACGTCCGCGCGCCGGATGAGCTCGTCGAAGGTCACCACCTCGGTGCCGTCGGCCGTCGTCGTGCCCGCCTCGTAGAGCGGATCGAAGCCGATGGTCTGGTAGCCGACGCCGCGGGCCTTGCGCGCGGTCGCGGCGCCGATCAGGCCGAGGCCCACCACGCCGAAGACCCGCCCCGCAATCCGGTGCAGCGGCTGGACCGGGGCGAGAGAGTAGTTGCCCGTGCGCAGTTCGCGATCCAGGCCGACGACGCCGCGCGCGAGGCTCAGCGCGAGCGCAATCGCGTGGTCGCTGACGTCCTCCGTTCCATAGTCGGGGACGTTGCACACGGCGACGCCGTGCTCGGTGGCTGCATCGACGTCGACCGTGTCCACGCCCACGCCGTAGCGGGCCACGACCTTGAGCTTGGGAAGCGCCTCGAAGACCGCACGAGTGATGGGGGCGTACTGCACGATCAGTGCGTCCGCCCCCGAGGCCGCGCTGATGACCTCCTCCTCAGTGCGGCACTCCGCCCGCACAAGCTCGAAGCCTTCGGCGGCGCTGACCGCCTCCTCCTCGGCGAGGGATGGCTGATCCAGATCCGTGACAACCACGAGAGGCCTTGAATCCACTTGGGGCTCCTTCCTTAGCTGCTGGGCTCTTACCCGCGCCAACGCGGTATGAGCGATCCAGCCCAAAGCCCCTAAATCCTATATCAGATATTCAATAGAATCTAAGCCCGATCCAGCTGGCGAACCACTGCTTCCGCGATCCTCCTGCAGAACGTCTCCTGATCCGCCACCTCGGCGACTACCTCGTGGACTGCTCCTGCGTCGAAGAGCTCGGCAGCCGTAATCCTCTGGCGCTCCGCGACGGCCCGAGCGTGCGACGTGTCGCCGTGCACGATCACGCTCGCACCCTCCGGTGGCAGCGGCGCGAGCCACGCATTCTGGGCGGCAACCATGCGTCTCCCGGCCGCGAGCGCGAGCGCGCCGCCGCCGGTCCCCTCGCCGAGCAGCACCGCGACGCTCGGGACCGGCAGCGCGAGCATGTCTGCGATACAGTCCGCAATCCCTCCCGCGATCGCGTCCTCCTCTGCCCGCGCTGAGAGCTCGGCCCCAGGTGTGTCGATGACCGTGACCAGCGGAAGGTCGAGCTCCGTGGCCAGCCGCATGCCGCGTCGGGCCTGGGCGAGTGCAGCGGCGTCGAGTGCATGACCGGCACGCTGGGCCGCGCGGTCCTGGCCGACGACGACCACGGGCCGCCCCGCGAGGGACGCGAGGACGACGACGGTGCTCGCCGAGGCGCGCCCGCGGCCCGTGCCGTGGAGCCGAACCGCGGTGTCGAACCCGGACCGAAGCAGCTCAGAGAGCCCGACGCGATCAGGAGCGCGGCTCGCCGTGACCGCCTCCCATGGCCCTGGGCGAGCCACCACGGCAGGCGCGACGGAGCTGGAAGCCGCCTCGCCGCCGTCGTCCTCGAGGATCCCGAGCACCTCGAGCACGAGGCGACGGAACCCCGCCGCGTCGAGGACGGCATCGACCGTTCCGCAGGCGAGAAGGCGTTCGGCGGTCTGCACGCCCGGTGGGAACTCCTTGCCGGTCACCCCCGCGTACACCTTGGGGCCCAGGAAGCCGACGAGCGCACCTGGTTCGGCCGCCGTCAGGTGGGCGCGGGAGGCCCACGAGGCGAAGACGCCGCCGG
Source organism: Sinomonas gamaensis (assembly GCF_005876955.1). Taxonomy (GTDB): domain Bacteria; phylum Actinomycetota; class Actinomycetes; order Actinomycetales; family Micrococcaceae; genus Sinomonas; species Sinomonas gamaensis. The sequence goes on along the minus strand of NZ_SSCL01000007.1, from coordinate 161,869 downwards.
TCGTCGGATGGCGCAGGTACGCGAGATAGGGAAGCCGTCGCGCTTTGAAGGCCTCGACGGCCGCGGTGATGCGGAGCATCTGGAGGAACGCAGGCGTCCCCTCCTGCATGCGAGTCCCTCCCGAGGCCGGCGCGGCGATGAGCGGGAGGCCGCGGCGCGCAGCCTCACCGACGGCCGCCACGATGCGGTCCGCGGCGGCACGGCCGATCGACCCGCCGAGGAACCGGAACTCGCTGACAACAACCGCCACCGCGTGCCCGCCGACGCGACCCTCCCCCGTCAGCACGGACTCATCCGTGCCGCTGCGCTCGCGGGCCCGCGCCAGCTCAGCCGCATAGGCGGGATCCGCGTCCGGCTCCTCGGGTGTGACATCCCATGAGCGGAAAGTGCACGGGTCCAGGAGCTCGTCGAGGAACACGGCAGCGCCAGCCCGCTGTGCGAGGGCAGGAGCCGTCATCGGGCCACCGCCTCGACCGCGCCGAGCCAGGCGAGCACGTCGGGGTCGTGCTCGCCGAGCCGGGGCGGGGCCACGTGCGCTCGGGGCGTCGTCTCGGTTCCGTCCGGCCTGAAGAAGCGCAGCGGTGGCCCGGGGACCTCGATCCGACCGAGCGTCGGGTGGTCGAGCCCGAGCGCGAGCCCTTGGCTGCGCGTCTGCTCCCAGTCGAACACCTCGTCGACGGTCCGGACCCGGCCGGCGGGAATCCCGGCAGCGGCGAGCCGCTCCAACAGCGCCTCGGGCTCCCACGCCGAGAAGGCGGCCTCGATCGCCGTCGTCAACTCGGGGCGATGGGCGACGCGCGAGGCGTTGTCGCACCAGTGCGGGTCGTCGACGTCGAGCCCGAACGCGTGGGCGAACCTGGCCCACAGGCCCTCCGAACCGACCGCGATCTGCACCGCGCCGCCTCGGCAGCGGAAGAGGCCGTACGGCGCGATCGAGGGGTGGTGGTTCCCCTGCGCCGCCGGCACCTCGCCACCCACCGTCCAGCGGGTGCCTTGGAACGCGAGCACACTCACGATCGAGGCAAGGAGCGACGTCCGCACCACGCTCCCCCGCCCCGTCCGCTCGCGCTCGAACAGCGCGGCGAGCACGCCGTAGGCGCCGTGGATTCCCGCGAGGAGATCCCCGATCGGGACGCCGACGCGCTGCGGGTCGTCGGGTCCGGAACCCGTCAGCGACATGAGGCCGGCCTCGCCCTGCGCGATCTGGTCGTAGCCCGCGCGCTGCCCCTCGGGGCCGTCGTGGCCGAATCCGCTGATCGAGAGGACCACCAGCCGCGGGTTGAGCGCCTCGAGCGCCTCGGGGTCGAAGCCGAGCCTGTCCAGGGTGCCTGGCCGGAAGTTCTCCACCAGCACGTCGGCGCGGCCCACCAGCTCGCGCAGGGTCGAGCGTCCCTCGTCCGTCTTGAGATCGAGCCGCAGCGATTCCTTGTTGCGGTTGCACGAGAGGAAGTACGTGGACTCGCGACCCTCGGCGGCGTCGATGAACGGCGGGCCCCATCCGCGGGTGTCGTCGCCGCCGTCGGGCCTTTCGACCTTGATGACGCGCGCACCGAGGTCTCCGAGCATCATGCCCGCGTGCGGGCCGGCGAGCGCCCGGCTGAGGTCCACTACGAGGATTCCGGCGAGGGGTCCTTCCGCTGCCCGGCTCACGCGACCCCCTCCGCTGCTGCGGCGAGATCGCGGCCCGCATCGCCCTCGGATCGAGGACGACGGCGGCGCACGGCTTCCGCGAGAGCGAGCACCAGGAGATTGGGGGCCAGGGAGACGAGACCGGAGTCCCAGCCGCCGAGCGGGACCTTCGCGAACGCAAGCGCCGCGACGCAGACCGTTCCGACCACGATGCCGAGCAGCACGGGCACGGCACCGGCGCCGACCTTCTTCGGCAGCGCGAGCGCGACGGCAGGGGCGAGCTGCGTGAGGCCGCCGTAGGTCAGCAGGAGGAGCGAGGCGATGTCCGACTTCGCGAGGCCAAACAGGAGCGCGAGCCCCACGGCCACCACCACGACGGCGTGGTTGAGTCGGAAGCGCAGCGCCGGGTTCTTCACGCGGAGCACGTTGTTCGAGATGAGCGAGGAGATGCCCATGGCGATCGCCGCGGCAGGAACCATCGCTGCGGCTGCGCCGGCGACCGCGATCACCGCCACGAGCCAATCGGGAAGAGTCTGCTGGGCGACGGTGAGCAGGACGTTGTTGCCCGGCGTCTTGGGCTTGAGGACCAGGAATCCCGCCATGCCCGCGAGGATGGGGACGACGAGGAGCAGCTGGTAGACCGGGAGCCAGCTGTAGTTGCTTCGGAGCACTGCCCCGCTCTTGGCCGCGAGGATGGGGGGCCAGAGGTGGGGGAACGTGTTGAGGCCGGCGCCGATGCTCGTCACGACCGCGGAGGTGACGAAGAACGTGGTGTCGAGCCCCGGAGTCGAGACGGTCAGGAGCCGCGGAGCCGCTTCGCCGACCCGCGCGAAGACGTCCGGGATGGTGCCCACGCCCGCGAGGACCCCGGCCAGGACCACGAGGAGCGCCACGAGCATGGCGAAGTCCTTGAACACGGCCACCCGCGCGATGCCGCGAATGCCGGCCCAGATCACGAACACCACCACGAGGGCGGACGCGACGACCATGCTGAGCCCGCTCGCCGAGCTGCTTCCCGTGGCGAGCTGGACGATGAGTCCCAGTCCTGTGATCTGCAGTTGGAGGTACGGGATGAGGAAGACCGCGCCCACCAGCGCGACGACCACGGAGAGCGCCTTGCTGCCGAAGCGGTCGTGGAAGAAGTCGGCCATCGTGAGGTAGCCGCGGTTCGCGCCGAGCTCGCGCAGCCTGGGGGCCACAAAGTAGAGCATGGCCGAGCTGATGGAAAGGTAGACGAGCGCGAAGAGGGCGCTCACGCCGCCACCGTACGCGATGCCGGCGAGGCCCAGGAAGCTGAACGTGGTGAGGGACTCGCCGGCCTGGAGGAACCACGAGGTCCACTTCGGAAGGTCGCGCCCGCCGACCGTCCAGTGCGCCATCTCGCGCTGGCGCTTCCGGCCGAGGATGCCGAGGGCGCCGATGAAGAGGATTCCGACGATGATCGCTGGAGTGAGCATCAGCGCGCCACCTCTCCCTGTGGGGCGGCGGCCCGGCGATATGACGCCTCGACGATCCGCAGTGCGACGACGAGCAGGACGATCATCGCGACGACCCACACGACCGGCGCGGGAACGCCGAACCAGAGCGTCGGCGATGTGGTGAACGGAAGGAATGGGGTGATGAGCATGCCGAGGGACGGAATCGCCGGGATGGCGATCCTTCTCAGGGCGGCGAGGGTGTTCACAGGACTGCAACTCCTTCAGGGTGTCTGGATGCAAGCGGGGAGGCATGTTCGAGTGCGGCCGCGAGCCGGAGCAGGCGGACGTCGGTTCCGCGGCGCGTGAGCATCTGAAGGCCCACGGGGAGGCCCGACGGCGTGAAGCCGGCGGGGACGGACAGGCCCGGGATTCCGAGCGGCGTGAAGAGGTAGGCGGCGCGCATCCAGTCCAGATACGTCTCGAGCCGCTGGCCGTCGACGACGGTCGGGTAGTCGAGTTCGACGGGGAACGGCGCGACTTGGGCCGCCGGGGCGATCACGAGGTCGTAGCGGCTGAAGAACTCGTCGGCGCGGCGGGCGAGCCGGGTCACGGCCTCCTCCGCCCGCACCACATCGCGCCCGGTGAGCTTCGCTCCCTCGCGGATGTTGCCCGCGAGGAAGGAAATGAAGAGGTCCGGATCCGCGATGAGCTCGTCGCCCCACAGGGAGTCGAACGCGGCAGCCCGCAGCGTGCGGAATGCCTCGTCCGAGCCGTCGAGGTCGGGGCACGCGAGCTCGACGTCGGCCCCGAGTTCCTCGAGATGCTGTGCCTGGCGTTCGACGACGTCAAGCACCTCCCGCTCGACCGGCACGCGCCCGCCGAGGGTCGGAGCGAAGGCGACGCGCAAACCTCGGAAGTCTTCGCCGTCGTGCCCTGCCGACTCCACTTCGGCGACGAAACGCGCCGAGCGGGAGGCGACCGCAGCGCCGTCGTCTGTCGCCGAGGAGGACATGACGCCGAGAAGCAACGCCGTGTCCCTGGCCGTCCTGCCCATAGGGCCCACCACGCCGAGGGTGAAGAAGTCGTTGGGACCGTCGTCGGGCACGACGCCGGGGGTTGGCCGGAGTCCCACGACGTTGCAGAACGAGGCCGGGTTGCGCAGCGAGCCGCCCATGTCGCTCCCGTCGGCGATCGGCTGGAAGCCGGCCGCGAGGGACGCCGCCGCCCCGCCGCTGCTCCCGCCGACCGACCGCGTGAGGTCGTAGGGGTTGCGGGTGGCGCCGAAGACGCGGTTGACGGTGTGCGAGCCGGCCGCGTGCTCCGGGACATTCGTCTTGCCGAGCCGGATCGCGCCAGCGGCGAGGATCGAGCGGACGTGGGGGTCGTCGTCGTCCGGGATGTGGTCGCCGAAGCGCGGGTGTCCGAACGTCGTGCGCAGGCCCCGGGTCCGGGCCGTGTCCTTGAAGGCGATGGGCAGCCCATGAAGGGGGCCGGCGCTGGCTCCCGCGGCGAGCGCGCGGTCCGCGTCGGCGGCCGCCCGCGCCCCCTCTTCGTCGAGGGTGACGACGGCGTTGATCGTTGGGTTCAGGGTGTGGATCTGGTCAAGATGCGCCTCGAGCAGCTCGACGGCGGAAACCTCCCGCGAGCGGACCATCGCCGCGAGTTCCACAGCATCCCGGTACACCAGTTCATTCATTGCGAGTCATTTTCTTCTTGGCCTCTTTCGTATTGAGCCATCAAGACCTCATCTGATGGGTACAATGAACCAAGGTAGTGCTCTGACTCACATTTGACCAGACCCCACCGAAAAAGGACGGGGCCCCACAACCAAGCGTTGTGGGACCCGTCCCGAGCGTCTGCGGCGCGCCGTCTATGCCTGCGGGAGCGTCCGCTCGAACAGCGCGAGGAGCTCATTCCAGTGCCGCTCCGCGGCGTCGGCGTTGTACGACGACGTATCAGCCTGGGTGTAGCCGTGTCGCGCACCCTCGTACACCTCGGCCTGGAACCGCACGCGCGCCTCGGTGAGCGCCGCGTTGAGCCGCTCGATCTGCTCGGGCGGGAGGGAGTGGTCCTGATCGGCATGGCCGAAGCAGAGCTCGGCCGCCACCCGGTCGGCCACGAGATGAGGACTGTCGGGGGCGTCGGTGGCGAGCCCGCCGCCGTGGAAGCCCGCGGCAGCGGCCACCCGCTCGGGGTAGGCGCCCGCGGTGCGCAGCGAGAGGCGCGCACCCATGCAGTAGCCGGTCCGATCCGCCATCGCCTTGAGGTGCGGCCGGACCCCGAACGCATCCATGTAGAAGAGCACGCCTGGGTGGCGTACGCCGTCCTCCGGGTGAGCGAAGTATGCGTCAGCGACGCCGTCACGGGTAGGAATCTCGATCATGGAACGGTTCACGGATGTCACAGCTGCCCACGGTACTCCTCGCTGGTTCCGGGAAGGATCCCCCGCCTACAGTGGGCCCATGGCCGGAACTGAGCAGAACCAGCACGACCACAACGACGCTCTCCTCCGCGAGCTGGCCGCTGCCCACCGGGTGGCCACCTCGTACTGGGGTTGGGACGGCGCGGAACGCCCCGTCTCCCGCGAGACCCTGCGGACCGTCCTCGGCGCCCTCGGGATCGATGCCGAGACTGACGACGCCGCCCGCGCGGCACTGCACGATGCGGAGCTCGAGCCGTGGCGCCGGCTCCTGCCGCCGGTGGTCGTGGGCCGGGAGGGTCGGGAGACCGAGGTGCACGTTCACGTGCCCCACGGGACGTCAGTCCAGGTCTGGATCAGTGCGGAGGACGGCACCCGCGTCGAGGTACGGCAGGTGGCCGACGGCGAGGCACCCCGCGAGATCGACGGCGTCCTCACGGGCCGCGCGACGTTCGCCGTGCCCAGCAGCCTTCCGCTCGGATGGCACACCCTGCACGCGGAGGCGGAGAACACGAGTGCCGAGTGCGTCTTGGTCATCACGCCCGCGCAGCTCGCAACGAACGGGCGCCTCACGGACCGTCGCCGCTGGGGCATCATGGCGCAGCTCTACTCGGTACGGTCCTCGCGCTCCTGGGGAATCGGCGATTTCGGAGACCTTGCAGACCTCGCCGCCCTGTCCGGGGCCGAGGGGGCGAGCTTCGTGCTCGTCAACCCGCTGCACGCCGCCGAGCCGCGGCCGCCCCTCGAGGACTCGCCGTACCTGCCGGTCACGCGCCGGTTCGTGAACCCCCTCTACATCCGCGTCGAGGACATCCCCGAGTACGGCGGCCTCGACGCCGAGGCCCGCGGCAGGATCGAGGCCCTCGCGGAGCCACTGCGCCGTGCGAACCGCTCCGCCGATTTGCTGAACCGCAACGACAGCTTCGCGGCGAAGCTGGAGGCCCTCGAGCTCATCGCCGCCGCGCCGAGAACGCCGGAGCGGGAAGCCGAGTACCGGCAGTTCACGTCGGAGCAGGGCCAGGGCCTCGACGACTTCGCCCTCTGGTGCGCCCTTGCCGAGGAACTCCCGCCAGGGGACCCGGGCTGGGCTGATCTCGAGCAGGCTCACGGACGGCTCGGCGAGCGCATCGAGTTCTTCCGCTGGCTGCAGTGGATCTGCGACCAACAGCTCGAAGCGGCACAGCGCACGGCGAAGGACTCCGGCGTCGATCTCGGGATCATCCATGACCTCGCCGTAGGAGTCAGCGCCACGGGTGCGGACGCCTGGACGCTCTCTGACGTCCTCGCCCACGGCGTCACGGTCGGCGCGCCGCCGGACGTGTTCAACCAGCAGGGCCAGAACTGGAGCCAGCCGCCGTGGCATCCGCGCCGGCTCGAGGCCTCGGGGTACGCGGCCTACCGGGACATGCTCCGCACAATCCTCCGCCATGCGGGGGGCCTCCGCATAGACCACATCCTCGGGCTGTTCCGCCTCTGGTGGATCCCCGAGGGCGAGGGCCCCGAGAACGGCACGTACGTGTACTACGACCACGAGGCCCTCGTAGGCATCCTCGCCCTCGAGGCGCAGCGCGCCGGCGCAATCGTGGTCGGCGAGGACCTCGGCGTCTTCGAGCCCTGGGTGCGGGACTACCTCGCCGAGCGCGCGATCTACGGCACCTCGATCCTCTGGTTCGAGTACGACGGCGACCGCCCCCTTGCGCCCGAACGGTATCGCGAGCGGTGCCTCACGAGCGTCAACACCCACGACCTGCCGCCGACCGCCGGCTACCTCGCCGGCGAGCACGTGGCCCTCCGGGAAGCCCTGGGCCTGCTGGCCCGGCCCGTCGAGGAGGAACGCGCGGCCGCCGCAGCGGAGCAGGAGGCCGTGCTCGAGCTGGTGCGAGAGAAGGGGCTCCTTCCCGTTGTGGACGGCGATGTCTCGACCGAGCCGTTCGCAGAGGGCGCCGTCGCGGACACTCAGCCCACGGTGGAGGCGCTCTACGCGTTCACCGCGCTGACGCCGTCGTCGTTGCTCGGCGTCGCCCTCGTGGACGCGGTCGGCGAGAAGCGCACCCAGAATCAGCCCGGCACCACGCATGAGCAGTACCGGAACTGGTGCATCCCGCTCGCGGATGCGGATGGCGCCGCTGTGCTCCTCGACGACCTTGCGAGCAACCCCCGCTTCAGCTCGCTGACGAGGACGATGCGCGAGGCGCTCGGGACCGACCGTCCATGACCACGCCCCCGCGCTTGTAGGCCCGGACCACGAGCGAGGTGCGGATCGCCTGGACGCGCGCCGTCCAGTGGCTCTCGGTGAGGAACGAGCGCAGCTCCTCGAGGCCGGCGACGGTCACGTTGACCATGAGCTGGAACTCCCCGACGGCCATGACGGCGTAGCGGACTCCGGGTGCCTCGGCGGCGAGCCGCCCCACCTCGCGCACGTCCGACGGCGCGACCCGCGCCCAGAGGACGGCCTCCACGGGGAATCCGATGTCTGCGGGGTCGACGATCGCGCGCACGGAGAGCGCGCCGCGCTCGAGCATGCCTGTGAGCCGCCGCCGCACCGCGGGCGCGGTCAGGCCCACGGCGGCGCAGAGCTCGGCGACCGGAACGCGGCCGTCTGCGACGAGGAGCTGGACGATCTGGTGGTCGATCCCGTCGAGGTCAGCCGCGGCGACGGGGCGCGCCTGTGGCGGCGGGACGTCCCGCAGTCTGGCGGCTTCTGCCTCCGTGATCGGCCCCGGATGCCAGTCCGCCACTGTCCGGAAGTACTCCATCACCGGGGCGGCGCTCACCTGCACCACGCCGTCGAGGTGCGGGAACTCGTCCAGCACCAGGGACGCGAGCTGTCCCGGCCTTGCATGGACCTCCACGATGAGCCGCATGGGGCTCGAGAGCGCGTAGACGAAGATGACGTCCGGGTTCGCGGAGAGCTCCGCGGCGACCTCCTCGAGGCGCCCGGGCTCGCAGTCCAGCTCGATCAGGTGGGTGGGGCCGAGGGCCGCGAGGCCCGCCACCCGGACGGCACCGGAGTCGAGGAGCGCGAGGCCGCGTCGGGTGACCGTGCGGAAGGGCTCCCCGAGGACGTCCGCGATGTGCCGCCACGATGCCCGGCCGTTGACCTGCAGCGCCGCGACGATGCGCCGGTCCAGCTCGTCGAATTCTCGCCCCTCCACCCACCTGATTATGCCTGTCGCCCGAAAGTGGGCAGACTGTGGCCCTGTGCCTGTAGAACCCCAGAGTGTCCATTCCAAGGAACCAGTCGCGCGGAAAGTGATCGGCCTCGCGGTCGCAGGAGCCGTCGGAGGCTTCCTCTTCGGCTTCGACTCGTCGGTGGTCAACGGTGCCGTCGACGCGATCCAGAGCGGATTCGCGCTTTCGCACGCGGTGACCGGCTTCGCCGTCGCCATCGCCCTCTTGGGGTGCGCGGGGGGCTCCTGGCTCGCGGGTGCCATCGCGGATCGCTTCGGCCGCATCCCTGCCATGAAGCTCGGCGCCCTCCTGTTCCTCGCGAGTGCCATTGGCACCGGCCTCTCCGCGGGCCTCTGGGATCTCATCGCGTGGCGGCTCGTGGGCGGCCTCGGAATCGGCCTCGCCTCGGTCATCGCTCCCGCGTACATCTCCGAAATCTCGCCCCGGCACCTCCGCGGGCGGCTCGCCTCGCTCCAGCAGCTCGCCATCACCACAGGAATCTTCGCGGCGCTGCTCAGCGACGCCCTGCTCGCCAACGGGGCCGGCGGCGCGGGCCACGCCCTGTGGTTCGGCGCCGAGGCATGGCGCTGGATGTTCGTCGCCGGGGCCGTGCCTGCTCTCGTGTACGGCTGGATCGCCTTCGTGCTCCCCGAGTCCCCACGCTTCCTCGTGCTCCGGGGCGACGAGCAGAAGGCGCGCGCGGTCTTCGAGGACATCGCGCCCGGAAGCGACGTCGAACGCGAGATCCGCGACATTCGGCAGGCGATCGAGGAGGACCGCCTGTCTGAGAGGCGCGGGGCGCTCCGCGGCTCCGCGTTCGGCCTCAAGCCCGTCCTGTGGGTGGGCATCGCGCTCTCGGTGTTCCAGCAGTTCGTCGGGATCAACGTGATCTTCTACTACTCGACGACGCTGTGGAAGTCCGTCGGCTTCCGCGAGGAGGACTCGCTCACCATCTCGGTGGTCACTTCTGTGACCAACATCCTCGTCACGCTCGTGGCGATCGCGCTCGTCGACAGGATCGGGCGGCGGCCGATCCTCCTGGCCGGCTCGGTGGGGATGGCGGTGTCCCTCGCGCTCATGGCCCTCGCCTTCTCGACGGCGGCGATCCGCGACGGCGAACCCACCCTGAGCGGTGCGTGGGGACCTGTAGCACTGGTCGCCGCCAACGTCTTCGTGGTGTGCTTCGGCGCCTCGTGGGGGCCGCTCGTGTGGGTGCTCCTCGGCGAGATCTTCCCGCCGGCGATCAGGGCCCGCGGCCTCGGCATCGCGGCCGCGGCGCAGTGGGTCGCGAACTTCCTTGTCACCGTCTCGTTCCCGCCCATGGCGGCGTGGTCGCTCCCACTCACGTACGGCCTCTACGCCGCGTTCGCTGCCCTCTCGTTCGTGTTCGTCCTCGCCAAGGTCCCGGAGACGAACGGCATGTCCCTCGAGCAGGCGGAGACGCTTTTCGTGCGGGCCTCGCGGGGATCCCGGGAAGAAAACCGGCCGTAGGATAGTTACGGAAAGCAACGAATTCAGTTCCTCCGTCTCTCTAGCTCCAGGGAGCCTCCCGTGTCTCAATCCGAACCCTCCGCCGCTCCAGCGGGAGCCATCACGCAGCGTCAGATCAGGGGCGTCATGGTCGGGCTCATGCTCGGCATGTTCCTTGCCTCCCTTGACCAGACGATCGTCTCGACCGCCATCTACACGGTCGCCAACGACCTCGACGGCTTGAGCCTTCAGGCCTGGGCCACCACTGCCTACCTCATCACCTCGACCGTGAGCACGCCGCTCTATGGCAAGCTCTCGGACATCTTCGGCCGCCGCCCCCTGTACATCGCGGCAATCGCGATCTTCCTCGCCGGCTCGATCTTCGCTGGCTCCGTCCACGCGATGAGCGAGCTCGCCGTGGCCCGCGGCATTCAGGGGCTCGGTGCCGGCGGCCTCATGGCGCTCGCGCTCGCCATCATCGGCGACATCGTGCCGCTCTCGGACCGCGCAAAGTACCAGGGCTATTTCATGTCGGTGTTCGGCGTCTCCTCGGTCCTCGGGCCCGTGGTGGGCGGTGCCTTCGCAGGCGCAGACCAGATCCTGTGGATCACGGGCTGGCGCTGGGTGTTCTACGTCAACGTGCCCGTGGCCATCGCGGCCCTGGTGACCGTGTTCCTCTTCCTTCACTTGCCGGCGCACCACACGCGCCAGCGGATCGACTACTTCGGCGCAGCAGCGATCACAGTCGGCCTCGTGCCGCTCCTCCTCGTCGCCGAGCAGGGCCGCGGCTGGGGCTGGGCGTCGGCGAACTCGATCGTCTGCTACGCCATCGGCGCCGTGGGCCTCGCGGCGTTCGTGGTCATCGAGAAGTTCGCCGGCGATTACGCACTCATCCCCCTGCGGCTCTTCAAGAGCGCCCAGTTCAGCCTCTCGGCGCTGCTGAACTTCATCATCGGCATCGGCATGTTCGGCGCCATCGCCATGCTGCCCATGTATCTGCAGCTGGTGAAGGGCCTCACGCCCACCCAGGCCGGGCTGCTCATGATCACCTTCACGGTGGGCATCATGTCCGCCTCGATCACCGCTGGCCGCACAATTTCGGCGACCGGAACCTTCAAGATCTTCCCGATGATCGGCACGCTCCTGCTCGCCGGCGCCGCGACGACCATGGGCTTCGTCCTCACGGTCGACACTCCGCTCTGGGTGCCGGCCGTCGTCGCGGTGTTCTTCGGCATGGGGCTCGGCTGCTGCATGCAGCCGCTCGTGCTCGCGATGCAGACCTCAGTCCCGCCGAAGGACATGGGGGTCGGGACCTCGACGGCCGCCTTCTTCCGCTCGATGGGCGGAGCGGTCGGCACTGCCGTCTTCATCTCGATGCTCTTCAGCCTCGCGGCGGACAAAATCAGCTCCGCCATGAAGGACGCCGTCAATCAGGCCGACTTCATCAAGACGATGCGGGATCCTGCCGTCGCCGCAGACCCCGTGAACAAGCCGCTCTTCGACCTGTTCAAGGGCGGCACGTCCGGCGGCCTCGGAACGGACAACCTCAACGACACGAGCTGGCTCTCGAAGGCCAACTCGATCCTCACCCACCCGATCAAGGACGGCTTCTCGCAGTCCGTCGACGCGGTGATGCTGACCGCGGCGGGCCTCATGGTCGTCGCGTTCCTCATCACGCTCGCGCTGCCGAACGTCAAGCTGCGCGACCCGAAGGCCGCGCTCAAGGAGCCGGCCGCGGCCTAGCACCCGGAGCACCCGGAGCACCCGGAGCACCCGGAAAACGTCAGCGCCCGGCGGCTTCCCAAGGGAAGTCGTCGGGCGCCGTGCGTTGCCGGTGAGGGAATCAGGCGATGCGCTGGTGGGTGTCGCCGAAGGGGACGCTCGCGTCGTGAGCGACCGTGTACTGCCCTGCTGCCTCTCGGGTGACGAGGATGCCGCAGCAGGGGTGCGCCACAGCGGTCTGCTGCAGCGTCTCGATGGCCGAGCCAAGTGCGGCGTCGAGCTCATGCGCATGGTCGACGACGATTCTCAGGCTCCGGTGGTTGTGCACACTGGGGGTCATGCGCACGCTCCTTCCGAATCAAATGTTGTTTTAGACCGTCCAGTCTAGGGTATATGGACGTGTTTCCATGCACTGCGCATCCTGCATGGTCAAACGGACTACGGAGTAGCGGTAATCTAGGACTCGCCCTGTTAGGGGCATCACATTTTTGCCAACTACGCGAAGGCACTAGCACTATGACTAAGCTCACCAGCCCGTCTGGGCAGAAACAGGGCGAGCCGCACCTCAGCCGAGGCCTCTCCAACCGGCATATCCAGCTCCTGGCGATCGGCGGCGCCATTGGCACGGGCCTCTTCATGGGCTCTGGCAAGACCATCTCCGTCGCCGGACCGTCGGTGATCTTCGTCTACATGATCATCGGCTTCATGCTGTTCTTCGTCATGCGGGCCATGGGCGAACTCCTGCTCAGCAATTTGGACTACAAGACCTTCAGCGACTTCGCCGGAGACCTCCTCGGGCCGTGGGCCGCCTTCTTCACCGGCTGGACGTACTGGTTCTGCTGGGTCGTCACCGGAGTCGCCGACGTCGTGGCGATCGCGGGCTATGCCCAGACCCTCTGGCCAGGCATTCCGCTGTGGATCCCCGGTCTCGCCACCATCCTCATCCTCCTCGCCCTCAACCTGCCGACCGTCAAGGCGTTCGGGGAGGTGGAGTTCTGGTTCGCGCTCATCAAGATCGTGGCCATCCTCACGCTCATCGTGACCGGCCTCATCATGATCTTCTCGGGCTTCAGCTCCTCCGCGGGCACCGCCTCATTCGCCAACCTGTGGCAGTTCGGCGGTTTCTTCCCCAAGGAGTTCATGGGCTTCGTGGCGGGCTTCCAGATCGCCGTGTTCGCCTTCGTGGGCATCGAACTCGTCGGCACCGCCGCCGCCGAGACCAAGAGCCCGGAGAAGAACCTGCCCAAGGCCATCAACGCCATCCCGGTCCGCGTGGGCCTGTTCTACGTCGGCGCGCTCATCATCCTCATGTCGGTCACGCCGTGGACCCAGTTCCAGGCGGGGCACTCGCCGTTCATCGGGATGTTCTCGCTCGCAGGCCTCGGCGCCGCCGCGACGATCGTCAACCTCGTGGTCCTCACGTCTGCGATGTCCAGCGCGAACTCCGGCATCTACTCGACATCCCGCATGGTGTTCGGCCTCGCCCAAGAGGGCGATGCGCCGTCGATCTTCGGCCGGCTGTCCTCGCGCAAAGTTCCCCAGAACGCACTGTTCCTCTCGTGCATCCTTCTGCTCTCCGGCGTCGTGCTCCTCTATGCAGGCAAGGACATCGGCACCGCGTTCGACATGGTGACCACGGTCTCCGCCGTGTGCTTCATGTTCGTGTGGTCGATCATCCTCGCCAGCTATCTGGTCTTCCGGAAGCGCCGCCCGGAGCTGCACGCCGCCTCGACCTACAAGATGCCCGGCGGACCGGCGATGGTCTGGGTGACGTACGCGTTCTTCGCGTTCCTCGTGTGGGCGCTCACGACGCAGACGGACACGCTCATCGCGCTCCTCGTGACGCCGATCTGGTTCGCAATCCTCTTCGCCGCATGGCTCGTGCTCCGGCGCTCGCCCCTGCACCAGGCGCGCATCGCGGCCCACGCCGATGCCGTCCGCGAGGAGGAGCGGGTCGCCTAGCTGCGCCCCCCCGTTGCGCCGTCAGCTCCGCAGGGTGTGCACCCTGCGGAGCTGACGGCGCAAGCTTTACGCTGGGGCGCATGAGCCGCTTCGCGCCCCGCACCACACCGAGCCTCGAGCCGGACGACGCCGCAACCCTTGCCCGCGCGCTCGATGCCGGGGACGTGACCGTCTTTGCCGACGGCACGGCCTACCGCCTCCCAGACACGGCCAGGGACGCCGTCCTGGATCTCCTGGCTAGGCTCGGCCGCGGCGAGTCGGTGACCGTCAGCAGCGCCGAGGATGTCCTCACGGTCGCGCAGGCCGCCGAGCTCGCGGGAATCAGCCATAGCTACGTCCGCAAGCTCACGGACCTCGGCGTGTGGCCGGTCGAATACCGGGGGACGCATCGGCGTATCCGGCGCGAGGACGTGCTCGCCTGGGTGGGGAAGCAGAAGACCAGCGGCTAGATCCGCGGGCGCGCGGCCCAGCGGCGCGCCTTGAGCGCAAGATGCAGCTCCTGGCGCACGCGGCCCGCAAGGGGATCCGCGCCGAGGAGCTTCCGCACCCGCGCGACGCGGTGGTACACGGTCGAGCGATGGATGTGCAAGCGGTCCGCGACGGTCTGCACGGCGCCGTCGTTGTCGTAGAGCTCCTCAAGCACGGGCAGGAGCTCGCCTGCGCGGTCCTCCTCGACGAGCAGGTCGGCGAACACGCTGGACGGTTCCATGCCGACCGATCCCATGAGCTGGTACACCCCCACCGAGCGGACGTCCACGAGCTCGCCGAGCGCCGGGTCGACGGCGGCCGCCTGGGCAGCGACCTTCGACTGTGCGTAGGCGTCCGGGAGGGCGCGCAGGGATGAGAACGGCTCGCTGATGCCCACGAGCACGCGCCCCGGCGGGCGCCCCGAGCGCTTGGCCAGCTCCCGCTCGTAGTGCGTGAGGACGGCCGCGTGGTTGGCGCGTCCGGTCGAGTGGGCGAAGAGGGCCACAGCATGGGTCTCGGCCCCGGCTGTAAACAGCGCCGGGTCGATCCCGGCAGTGGCGAGCATCGCAGCAGTGCTCGTGGCGACGACGGCGGCCTGAGGGTCGGCGGGGTCCGCGCCGTCGGGGTCGAGCAGCGTGACCATCTGCCAGGGCGCCCGTCCGTGGACTTCCCGCCACCCGGCGATCTCGGCCAGCGCTGGCTTGTCGCCGCACGCCGCGGACAGGAACGTCGTCTCGCGCTGCCGCCGGTGCGCGGAAGCGGCCGTATTCGAGTCCAGGAGGAGCCCCGCGATGAGCTCGATCTCGAGCCGCACGCCCGGCAGCGCGGCGAGGATCGCCGTGGCGCTTTCCTCCTCCGGCTCCTGCTGGACCCAGAGGTATCCGACGCGGAAGCCGCGGACCAGGAGCGGGACGCAGACCCGCCCGTACATCCCCAACTCGGCGTTGGGCGGCACGGCTACCGGGCGTACCGCCGTCGCGATCCCGTGCGAGAGCTGCCACGCGCTGACGTCGGCCGGGACCCGCTTGGAGAGCAGGAAATTCACCCGGACGGGATCGGCGTGGGCCTGGTTGGAAGAGTAGGCAACGAGGAGCCCGTCGAGGTCCTCGACGGACAGCCCCCGTCCCAGCTTCTGGGCGGCTTTCTCAACTAGGTCCTCGACCCCTTCTCGCATGCCTCCCAGCATAGGGCTTTCGTCCCCACAGCAGGCGACAATTGCCGCCCCAGTGTGCGACAAGAGTTCAACGAACGATGGCGAAAACCGCGGAATTCCGCGGAAGCCGCCCTTCGGCGGTGGTCCCCTCGCATGTTGTGCAGCTCACAGCGATCCTACGCTGGAAGCACGCAGGAACCCCGCGTCAACACCGCGAGAATGACGGAGACGAAAGTGATCATCGGAGTCCCCAAGGAAATCAAGAACAACGAGTTCCGCGTGGCCATCACGGCCGCCGGAGTGCACGAGTTCGTGGCACACGGGCACACCGTGCTCGTCGAGGGCGGGGCCGGACTTGGTTCGGGCATCGCCGACGACGAATACCGGGTCGCAGGCGCCGAGGTCGTCGCCGCCGCCGCAGATGTGTGGGCTCGGGCGGACATGGTCATGAAGGTGAAGGAGCCCATCGCGTCCGAGTACCGCTACTTCCGCAAGGGCCTCATTCTCTTCACGTACCTCCACCTCGCAGCCGAGGCAGAGCTCACGCGGGCCCTCATCGACTCGGGCGTCACAGCGATCGCCTACGAGACGGTCCAGGAGGGCCGCGCGCTGCCCCTGCTCGCCCCGATGTCGGAGGTGGCCGGCCGTCTGTCGGTGCAGGTCGGAGCACAGGCGCTCCTGACCCCCAACGGCGGCAAGGGCATCCTGCTCGGCGGCGTCCCGGGCGTCCGTCCGGCGAAGGTCGTCGTGCTCGGGGCGGGGGTCGCCGGGACCAATGCGGCCGTCGTCGCCATCGGCCTGGGCGCGGATGTGACCATCCTGGACATCAACATCGCCCGCCTCCAGGAGCTCGACGCGCTCTACGGGAGCCGGATCAAGACCGTGGCCTCCAACAAGTACGAGATCGAGAAGTCCCTCGTCGAGGCTGACCTCGTGATCGGCTCGGTCCTGGTCCCGGGTGCGAAGGCCCCCAAGCTCGTCACGAATGAGCTCGTCTCGCGGATGAAGCCCGGCTCGGTCCTCGTGGACATCGCCATCGACCAGGGCGGCTGCTTCGAGGACTCGCACCCGACCACGCACCAGGACCCCACCTTCCGGGTCCACAACTCGATCTTCTACTGCGTGGCCAACATGCCCGGCGCGGTCCCGAACACCTCGACGTACGCGCTGACGAACGTCACCCTCCGGTACGCCGCCCTGCTCGCCGATCTCGGCGTGGAGAAGGCCTTCGAGAAGAACCCTGCCCTCGCGGCGGGCCTCAACGTGGCGGCCGGACGGGTCACGAACCGTTCCGTCTCCGAGGCCCACGGCCTCCCGCTCGAGAGCGACTGGCACGGGCTCGTCTCGGCGTAGTCTCTACAGCGCAATCCATCCCCGAGGGGCGAGGGTCTACTGGTTCGTCCAGCCCTCGCCCTCGGCGTATCTGGCCACCAGCCGGCCGCTTCCAGCCTCAAGGCTGTCGGCGTCGTCGTCGAAGAGCTCCGCGCGGGTGGCCTTGCTGTGGGAGATGACCTCTTCGGCGGCCTCCTTGGCCTCGTCCAGGCTCGCGGCAAGAACAGCGCTGCGGGCCGGCAGCTCGCTCGTGTGCACGTGTTCCGCGGGCACCTCCGTGAGCGGGATCGTCGCGCCGGATTCCTGCTCGTTCACGGGCAGGTCCGCGTCGCCTCCCTCGGACGGAACGGTGTACTCGATGTAGTAGGTCATCGGCCCACCCTACGCTTGCGCCTATTCCCCCTGCGAGGACGGCTCCTCGTCCGGTCCGCCGGGCTGTCCGTCGTCGAGTCCTGCCCTGAGCCTGACGAGCAGCTTCCGGAGAAGCCGGGAAACCTGCATCTGGCTCACGCCGAGCTCCCCCGCGATCTGCTTCTGGCTCATCTCCCGCACGAACCGCAAGTGCAGCAGGCGACGCTCGCGGGCGGTGGCTCCGCGGAGCAGCGAGTCCAGCATCGCGCGCAGCTCAGCCTCAACGAAGCCGGGGTCGTCCATGCCAACCTCGGGGCCGCCGTCGTCCTCGTCTGTTCCGCCCAGCGGGTGTGGGACCAGCGCCGCCTCGGCGGCAGCTGCCTCCGCGACCTCGCTGGGCGTGAGCTCGAGGGCCTCCGCGAGCTCCTTGAGCGTCGGCTCGCGCCCCAGCGACTGCTCGAGGTCAGATCGTGCCCCGTTGACGCGCATGCGCAGCTCCTGCACCCCGCGC
The DNA here is from genome assembly GCF_005876955.1 of Sinomonas gamaensis. Taxonomy (GTDB): domain Bacteria; phylum Actinomycetota; class Actinomycetes; order Actinomycetales; family Micrococcaceae; genus Sinomonas; species Sinomonas gamaensis. The sequence continues at coordinate 144,263 of NZ_SSCL01000007.1, read as the reverse complement.
GGAGGCCGAACCACCCACGAGTTGTCGCGCAGATAATGCCGAATCTCCCCCAGAATCGTGGGTACGGCGAAGCTCACGAATTCGCCCTGGCCCTCCACATACCGCGCGGCGGCGCTCAGCAGACCGAGACGCGCCACCTGCGTCAGGTCGGCCACGTCGTGGCCACGCACCGCGTGCCGTCTTGCCAGGGAATCCGCGAGTCCCAGGTGCCGGATGACCAGCTCGGCGCGCGCGGCATCGCTCAAGCTTGGCACATCGGGGCACTCCGGGCCGCTGGCGGCTCGGTCGATCGGCATGGCGGTACAGCTCCGTGGGGAAGAAGGGCTGCCGCTGCTCGACTGCTGTCAGACTAGGCAAGCCTGCGGGGCCGGACAAAATCGTCTCAAAATCAGGCCATGGCCAGCCTCATGTTTGACCTCCCCGAGAGCGGGCAACGAAGGGGCACGGTGGAGTGCTCCAAGCACCTGACCGACGAGCCCAACGAAAGGAGCAGCATGGGAGCCGACGACAAGATCGAGAACAAGGCTGAAGAACTCAAGGGCAAGGTCAAGGAGGGGGCCGGAAAGGTCACCGACGATCACAGCCTCGAGGCTGAGGGTCACGCAGACCAAGCCAAGGCCGGGCTCAAGCAGGCCGGCGAGCACGTCAAGGATTCGTTCACGAAGAACGACGACGACCGCTAACCACAGATGGCAAAGCCGCCGCCTCATGCGAGGCGGCGGCTTTCCTTTTGCCCAGCCGACTGCCCGGCCAACCGTGGCCGGAACCGGAACAGGAGCCTAGGCTGGAAGCGGGGGAACGGAGCAATGACCCGGAAACAGAATCGAGGCGATACCGAGATGTCACGCATCAACGGCGACGAGGACCGCATCCACAGCGAAGCCCCCGCCGAAGGCGATGAGGAAGCGGACACGACCGAGATCCGCGTCCATTCGGAGGACCCAGCCGAGGGGATCGACGAGGAGTAGGGACTACGCCTTCGGCGCCGCGACCCGCGAGAGCTGGGCGAGCCCCTTCTCGAAGTCCTTGCCCACCATCTTGTCCATGTTCATGAAGCGCACGAACAGCGTGGAGAGCCCTCGCGTCTCACCGGCGAGGGACCACGTCACGCGGGTGCCTCCGGCTTGCGGCTCGAACGTGAAGCCGGTCGGGTTCACGGCCTTCCATGGCTTCAGGAATTCGAGGCGGATGCGGACGCTGCTCGGCTCGTTCGACTCGACGATCTCCATCCGCCCAGACCCGACCTTGCGGTTGCCCTGCCACGCATACTGCGCGCCCGGCCCGGACTCCGGGCCGGCATAGGTCTTCTCCATCGAGGGGTCAGTCCCCTCCCAGGGCGACCACTGGGTCCAGTTATGGAGGTTGTTCACATACGGGAAGATCTGCTCGGGCGGGGCAGGGATGAAGGCGCTGCGCGTGACGGTATAGGCAGACATAGGAGCATGGTATTCGGATCCGCCCAATAGGCCGAACAACAAAGGGTGCATATTCGGAAACTTCCAGCTAGGCTGTGTGAGTGACTTCACAGGACACCACGGTTGAACTGACCGCCGAAACGCAGACCGCCCTTGAGCGCGCCGAGGCCAGCCACCGCCACGAGGCGCTCTTCTCCGACCGCGCCCACAACATCAAGCAGTCGGCTGTCCGCGACGTCTTCGACATCTCCATCCGCCCGGGCCTCGTCTCTCTGGCCGGCGGCTCCCCCAGCCTCAGCAAGCTTCCTCTTGACCTCGTGGGCGACACCGCGAAGCGTGTCATCGAGGAGCACGGCATGACGGCGCTGCACTACGGCGGCGGCAAGGGTACCGAGGAGCTGCGCCAGCTCATCTGCGAGATCATGGCAGAGGAGGGCATCCTTGGAGCGTCGCCGGATGACGTCGTCGTCACCACCGGCTCCCAGTCCGCCCAGGACATCGCGGCGAAGGTCTTCTGCAACCCGGGCGATGTGGTGCTGGTCGAGGACCCCACCTACGTGGGAGCGCTCAATACCTTCGAGGCATACCAGGTCCAGGTAGAACCCGTCTTCATGGACGACGACGGGCTCATCCCCGAGGAGCTCGAGGCGCGCATCGCCGAACTCGAGGGCCAGGGCAAGCGCATCAAGCTCCTCTACACGATCCCGAGCTTCAACAACCCCTCGGGCATCACGCTCGCTGCGGAGCGGCGTCAGCGCATCGTCGACATCTGCCGCGACCACAACATCCTCATCCTCGAGGACAACCCCTACGGCATGCTGCGCTTCGACGGCCACCCCATCACGCCCCTGCGGGCCGACAACCCAGATGACGTCATCTACTGCGGCTCGTTCTCCAAGATCTTCTCCCCTGGAGTGCGCCTCGGCTGGGCGCTCGTGCCCCGTCACCTCTACCGGCGCTTCTACCTCGCTGCCGAGGCCGTAGTGCTCTGCCCGTCGACGCTCACGCAGCTGCTCGTCACCGAGTTCTTCCGCCAGTTCGACTGGCGCAGCTACCTCGCCGAATCCCGGGCGATCTACGCCGAGCGCTGCGCGGCAATGCTCCAGGCCCTCGGCGAGTACTTTCCCGCCGAGGCGCAATGGACGACGCCGGACGGCGGCTTCTTCGTGTGGGTCACCCTTCCCGAGGGGATCGACACGTATCCCCTCCTGTATCAGGCGATCGACGCCGGAGTCGTCTTCATCCCGGGTGCCGCGTTCACGCCCGGCAACGAGACGAGCAGCAAGCTCCGACTCGCCTTCAGTGGAGTCTCCCCGGAGCAGATCCACGAGGGCGTCCGGCGCCTCGCGCCGGTCATCGCCGCGGCCGTCGAGGCCAACGCCCAGCAGCCGGTGGCCTAGGCCTTCCGCTCGTATACCCACGGCAGCGACTCCATGTGCAGCCGATGCCTGGCCGGCCCCGTGGATGCCGGATTGCCGTACTGGGCATCGCCGGACCAGAGGACGGCCTCGACCCGCCCGTCGTCGGCCAGGAGCTGCAGGCTCGCGTAGAGCTCGGGTTCCCTCGACGCCGCTTCGGCGAGCACGAGGGCCGTCGTCTCCGAGCCGAGGAGACCGTGAAGGGTGACCCACGTGGGCGGGAAGAGGGTCATCTCGCCGCGCGCGTGGCGCTCGAGCGCGACGGCGGGCGCCACCCACGCGAACGCCACGTGCTCGCCATCATTGAGCCGGATCTCCGTGCCGGGATCCTTCGCGAGGAAGAACCACGTTCTGAGGCGCTTCTCCGCGCGCTGAGGCGGGACCCAGACGGAGAGATCCACGAGTGAGTCGGCCCAGAGGGCGAGGTTGGTCTCCTCGAGCGTTTCCCGGACTGCCGCCCGGCGGACGGCGAGCGGAGCGCGCTGGGGCTCCGCGGAGGCGTCGGGGAAGTCGTCCTCCGCAAGCGCGTCCTCCGGGTCCACCCGGCCGCCGGGGAAGGCCCACGCGCCGGCAAACGACCCATGCGCCGGCCGTTCAAGAAGGAGAACCTCGACGCCCGCCGCACCGTCGCGGAGGATGACCACCGTGGCTGCGTCCCCTTGGATCCGTGGCTCAGGCATGGACTCAGTATGGCCCGCCTCGACGCGCCGTACGCTAGAAGGCGTGCTTCTTTCCCGCCGCCAGTTCCTCCGTGCCAGCGCGGCGGTCGGTGTGCTCGCCCCCACCCTGTCCTCAGTCCTCACCTCCTGCGCGGCGCCCGAGGACGTCCCGAAGGTCCAATTCGGCGCGGCTCTGCCCATCCCGCCGCTCGCGGAATCGACGGTCCGGGACGGCACGCGCGTCTTCGCGCTGAACGCTCAGAGCGGCAAGCACGAATTCGTCCCCGGCAAGCCCGCGGATTCGATGGGCTACAACGGTTCCTATCTGGGCCCGACCCTGCGCGCCGCGCGCGGTGAAAAGGTCCGCGTCGACCTCCACAACCAGCTCGGCGACGCGACGACCGTCCACTTCCACGGCATGCGCCTCCCCGCGGCCGACGACGGCGGACCCCACCAGATGATCGACGCCGGCTCCTCCGCATCCCCGGCGTGGACGATCGACCAGCCTGCGGCAACGCTCTGGTACCACCCGCACCCGCACGGGAGCACCGAACGGCAGGTGTCCCTCGGCCTCACGGGCCTGTTCCTCATCGACGAGCCCGACGCCCCTCGGCTCCCCCACACCTACGGCGTCGACGACATCCCGGTCATCGTTCAGGACCGACGTCTGGACTCGAACGGACAGCTCACGTTCGACTCCTCGGGGAATTCCCTCGGGACTCTTGGCAACTCCATCGCCGCGAACGGGGTCCTCGGCGCGACCCTCAAGGTGAGCGCCGAGCGCGTCCGGCTGCGCTTGCTCAACGCAAGCGACGGGCGCTGGTTCAATTTCGGCTTGGCGGACAATCGCCTCTTCGAGGTCGTGGCGTCCGACGGCGGCCTGCTCGCCGCGCCTGCGCCCGTCACCCGGGTGCAGCTCTCCCCGGCGGAACGCGCGGAAATCGTCGTCAGTCTCAAGCCCGGCGAGCAGATCATGCTCCGTTCCTTCGCACCCGAGCTCGGCTCCGTGAACCCGCCCGACGCGTTCGGCGGGGGCAAGGACTTCGATGTCCTGCGGCTCGACGCATCGGCGAGCCTCACGCCGTCGCCCGCGCCTCCCTCGTCGCTCGCGACGGTCCCCGCGATCGATGTCCACGGGGCCCATATCCGGAGCTTCACGCTCAACGGCCGGAACATCAACAACCACACCATGGACATGAACCGGATCGACGAAGTCGTGGCCAAGGGTGCCACGGAGGTCTGGTACGTGGACAACACGAGCGCCTACCAGCACAACTTCCACGTGCACGGCGTGCAGTTCCAGCTGCTCGACGTCAATGGCGCCAAGCCGCCTGCGGCCCTGCGCGGCTGGAAGGACACGATCCCGGTGCTCCCGCGGGACCGCATGCGGATCGCGATGCAGATGCCTGCGTTCGCCGACGAGCAGCATCCCTACATGTACCACTGCCACATCCTCACGCATGAGGACCAGGGCATGATGGGCCAGTACTTGGTCACCGAAAGCGGCACTGGGCCATCCAGCCTCACGATGGAGGGCATGCAGCACTAGGATCCGTCACATGGAATTCGTGGTTCTCTACGACGTGCCCGACGGCGCCGACGTCTCCCGCCTCCGCGAGGTGTTCCCGCAGCACAAGGCCTACTACGAGGCGTTCCGCGCGGCAGGGGGCGGCCTCGTAGCCCTCGGGACCTTCGAAAATCCGAGCCTCAACGGCTCCATGGGCCTCTTCACCAACCGGGAGGACGCCGAGCGTTTCGCCGCAGACGACCCTTTCGTGACGGAGGGCCTCGCGACGCCCCGCATCCTCGGCTGGGACGCGGTCCGGTTCGATGAAGAATCCGAGGACGACACGTCGGATGAGGACGAGTAGCGCCCGTCGTTGACCGCTCGGATTCGGTGACCGCCCGGATCTGTGACTGCTCGGGGCGATGGGGTAAGGGCTCGGCATGGGCACGCTGCTGGCAGAGCATGTCTACGACGAAATCCTGAGCCGCCTCCGCAGGATGCGAGAGAGCGGCTCTCTGCGCCGTGCCGTGGAGGCAGAGGTCTGGGGACCGGCCGCGAGGAACCATCGTCCCGTCGGACCGCGCCTCGGTGACCCCTGCGCCGGCTGCGGGGCGCCTTGGCCGTGCCCCCTCATCCGAGACCTCCTCGTCTCGGGAATCCTCACGCGGGACCTCCCCTTCGAGGTGCCTCCGCGGATCCTCGAGAAGCAGCACGTCCCCCGCCGGGGACGACGACGGACCCTCAGGCGCGGCGTGCGCCCCTGACCAGCCGGAACACCGACCAGCTGATGGGCGCAAGCTCTGCGGCGAGCCGACCGCCGTCGAGCACTGCCCCTTCCAGGGAACGCGGCAGCACGGACGTGCTGTCCTGCTCGCTCGCGCGCCAGAGGGGATCGTCGCTTGTGAACGTGAGCGCCCCGGTGAGCTGGAGGCCGCCGAAGCCGCCGAGATCGACGTCGAGGTGGAGCGGGTCCGTCGTCGAGCGGTTGACGGCGAACACGGCGACCTCGCCGCTTGCAGGGTCGTGGGTTGCCGCCGCTGAGAGCGCGGGAATCTCGCCGTGCCTGGGCGAGGCGAACGACGGCGACACGACGGCGAGCCTGAGCACCGTGCCTCGCGCGTGGGCGGACGTGAGCGCGAACGGGTGGAAGATGGTCTGCTTCCAGGCCGCGCCGCCGGGGCAGGTCATGATCGGGGCGATGACGTTGACGAGCTGCGCTAGGCACGCCGCGTGGACGCGATCGGTGTGGTTCAGGAGCGTGATGAGGAGATCCCCGACGACGACTGCGTCAGCGACTGTGTAGAGGTCCTCGAGGAGCTCGGGGGCCTCCGGCCAGTCGTCGCCGGACGGCAGCGGCGTCCGCGGACTGTTCATGTGCCAGACGTTCCACTCGTCGAAGGAGATGTTCACGACCTTCGACGACTTCCGGACGCTCTTCACATGGTCGACGTGTGCCACGATGTCCCGGATGAACCGATCCATGACAAGGCCCGCCGCGAGGTGGTCTTCGAGGACCCCTGCGTTCTCGAAATAGTGGTGGGCAGACACAAAGTCGACCACCTCATACGCCTCGGAGAGCACCTCGCGCTCCCACTCCCCGAAGGTGGCCATGGCAGAGTTGGAGCTGCCGCACGCGACGAGCCTCAGGCCGTCGTCGGCCATCCGCATGGCGCGAGCGGTAGTCGCGGCCAGCCGCGCGTATTCGGCGGCGGGCTTGTGGCCGATCTGCCACTCGCCGTCCATCTCGTTCCCAAGGCACCAGAAGCGGACCCCGTGCGGCGCGTCAATGCCGTTCTTCCGCCTCAGGTCCGAGAGCGCGGTGCCTCCCGGATGGTTGCAGTATTCGAGGATGTCCAGAGCCTCCTGGACGCCCCGGGTGCCGAGGTTGACGGCGAGCATCGGCTCGACGCCCGCCTTGGCACACCAGTCCATGAAGTCATCGAGACCCACCTGATTCGTCTCGGTGGAATGCCACGCGAGGTCCAAGCGTGTCGGGCGGTCCTGCTTCGGCCCGATCCCGTCCTCCCAGCGGTAGCCCGAGACGAAGTTCCCGCCTGGATAGCGGACCAGGCCCACGCCGAGCTCGCGCACGAGGTCAAGCACGTCGCGCCTCCAGCCGGAGTCGTCCGCAGTGGGGTGCCCGGGCTCATAGATGCCGGTGTAGACGCAGCGGCCCAGATGCTCCACGAAGGCCCCGAAAGTCTCCCGGCGCACCGGGCCCACGACGAACGCCGGGTTACCTGTGACCCGCGCACGCCCGGCCGCCACTTACGCGCCGCTCAGGTGCGGTGCGAAGACCCGGTCCACGTTCGTCCGGACCAGCACCGCGCCGACCTGGTCGCTGACCTTGCCGAGCCGGAGGTCTCCCCCAGCCTCGCGCGCCGCCTTGAGGCAGCCCACCATCGCGCCGAGACCGGAGGAATCCATGAACTCGGTCTCGCGCATGTTGAGCACGAGCAGCCGGTGTCCCTGCCTGATCGCGTCCGACACAGCGCTCGTCAGATGCCCCACGCCGGACATCGTCAGCCGACCCCTCACAATGACCTCGGCGAAGCCCTCGCGCTCCTCCACGGAGACCGCAATCATGACCGTTCCTCCCCGAGCAGCCACTGAGTAGGTGCTCAGACTACTGGTGGACGGCGACGATCCGCCACCGTTCCCCGCCCTCCGCGTAGCATGGCCAACTACGCCCCCTATCGGAAAGGGCCGTCCATGTCTCGGATAGTCGTCATCGGCGCCACTGGTCACATCGGTTCCTATCTGGTCCCCCGGCTTGTCCGCGCTGGCCACCAGGTGGTTGCCGTGAGCCGAGGGCATCGCGAGCCGTACCACCAGGCGGCCGAATGGGCCTCCGTCGAACGTGTGGCGGCCGACCGGTCAGAGGAAGAGGCGAACGGCAGCTTCGGTCAGCGCATCGCCTCGCTGGAGGCGGATGCGGTGATCGACCTCGTGTGCTTCACCCCGGAGTCCGCCCAGCACCTCGTCGAGGCCCTCCGGCCGCAGCGGCCGCTGCTCGTGCACTGCGGGACCATCTGGGTGCACGGGCCGGCCAAGCGCGTGCCTCTCACCGAGGACGAACCGCGCACCCCCTATGGCGACTATGGGACAGGCAAGGCGGCGATCGAACGCCTGCTCCACCGTGAGACCAGGACGGGCGGCGTACCGTCCGTGGTCCTGCATCCGGGCCACATCACCGGGCCCGGCTGGCACGTCATCACTCCGGCGGGCAACCTCGACCCCCGCGTGTGGCGCGCCCTCGCGCTCGGCGAGCCGCTCGCCCTCCCCGACCGCGGCCTCGGCGTGCTCCACCACGTCCACGCGGACGACGTCGCGCGGGCCTTCGAACTCGCCCTCAGCCGCCCTGCCGCCATCGGCTCGAGCTTCCACGTCGTCTCCGAGCAGGCGATGACCTTGCGGGGGCTCGCCGACGGGGTGGCCGGGTGGTTCGGCCGCGAGCCGCGGCTCGACTTCGTGGACGACGCGGAGCTCGAGCGCCGCTACGGCACCGACCACGCGGCCACGACCCGCGCGCACGTCGAGCGCAGCATCGCGGCGAGCATCGCCCGGGCCCGCGACGTGCTCGGCTATTCCCCGCGGTACTCGTCGCTCGAGGCGCTCAAGGAAGCACTGCGCTGGCTCGTCGAGCACGGTCAGGCCGAGGTGGACGGGCAGGACTTCTAGGACTCAGTACCCCTTGGGCTCGGTGCTCGTGGAGTCAGTACCCCGCGCGGGCGTCCACGAGCCCCTCGAGCGGCAGGCCCATGGAGAGGTGCCGCACGTTGATCTCCACGCGTTCGCCGAGGAGCGGGCGGATCATCTCGAGGGTGTCTGCCGTGTGCGGCGTGATGAGGGCGCGCGGCTCGTCCCACAGCGGATGGCCGTCGGGCAGCGGCTCTGGGTCGGTCACGTCGAGGCCAGCGCCGAGGATGCGGCCCTCGGCAAGGGCAGCCACAAGGGCGTCGGTGTCCACGAGGCCCCCGCGGGCGATGTTGACGAGCACTGAACCTGGCTTCATCACCGCGAGCTCGGCCTCGCCGATGAGCTTCGACGTTCCGGGCGTGAGCGCGGCGGCGACCACGACGACGTCGGCCTCGGGGAGCAGCTCGGCGAGATGGTCCGCCGTCGTCGTCCGCCGCGCGCCGGGGACGGGCGTCTCGGTGCGCCGCACGATGTCCACCTCCATATCGAACGCCGCGAAGAGCCGGAGGAGCTCAAGGCCGATTCCGCCCGCGCCGATGACCACTGCTGTCAGGCCGTGGAGTGAGGTCCCCGCCGCCTCGCCCCAGCTCCGCGCCACGACCCGCTCCGGGAGGTGGCGATACAGCGCGAGGGTGAGCGCAAGCGCGTGCTCTGCGACGGGCTTCGCGTAGGCACCCTTTGCGCTCGTCCAGATCTTGTCCGGGTGCGCGGCGAGGGCATTCGCGTACGACTCGATCCCCGCCGAAGGGAGCTGCACCCAGCGGATCGACGGCGTCGAATCGAGGATGGCGTGAAGCACGTGCTTGTCGTTGCCGTGGTCCAGCACGAGGCCCTCCGGCTGGCCGTCAAGTCCGACGACGGCGCCACCACCCGCCGCGATGGCGTCGGTGAGGAACGGGAGGACGTCGCCGTGGATCGCAATCCGGGGTGTGGTGGTCATGGTGCCCAGCCTAACCAGCGGGCCCTGAAGATCGGGAGATGCACCTAAGATCGGGAGGTGCACCGCTTCGCCGTCGTCCTCCCGCTCGACCCAATGGACGTCGGCGAACGCTACGCGGTGCGGAACTGGCCACTTCACATCACCGTCACCCCGGTATTCTCCACCGAGGCGACGACGGCGATGCTCGCCGACCGCCTCGGAGAGGTTGCCTCCGCGCACACGGCGATCAACGTCGTCGTCGGTCCGCCGGAACTGTTCGGGCTCCGGCACGATACCCCGGCCGCGCTCGTCGAGTCCTCCGCCGTCCGCGCGCTCCACGACGCCCTCTCCGACGCGCTTGCGCCGTTGGGCGTTGCCTTCGATTCGCCCCGCTACGCCGGCGACGGCTTCCGGCCCCACATCACGACGACGACGCGCGGCGCCGCTGAGGAGGGCGCACAGATCCGCTTGGCCCAGGTCGCGCTCGTCGACATGGAACCGGGCCCCGGACCAGGACGCCCCCAAGTGGTAGCGGTGGCGAGTCTTCTAAAATCGATTCAGTGAGTTCCACATCGGTGAGTCGTCACCCTCGAACCACTGCCATCGTGTCCCTGCTCGCCGCCACCCTGTTCTGGGCGGGCAACTACGTCGTGGGCGCGGCCGCCGTCCACGCGCTCAATCCCCTCAGCCTCGTGTTCCTTCGCTGGGCTATCGCGGTGATCCCGCTTGTGGTCCTCGCCCAGGTCCTCGAACGACCGGATTGGCGACGCGTCCTTCGAGCCTGGCCGTGGCTGCTGGCCCTCAGCGCGTTCGGCCTCGCGGGCTACAACCTGCTCCTGTACGCCGCCCTCGAGCACACCGATGCCCTTTCGGCTGCCCTCATCAACGCGTTCAACCCAGCACTCATCACGCTCGCGGCCGTCGCCTTCCTCCGGGAGCGCCTCACGGCTGCGGGTTCCCTCGGCATCGTCGTGGCTCTTGTCGGAGTGCTGCTCGTCATCAGCAACGGGAATCTCCTCGCCCTCGCCACCCTGGGTCCCACCGCGGGCAACCTGCTCATGGTGGCCGCCATCTGCGCGTGGACGGCCTACACCGTCACGGGACGCCTTGCTCCGCCTCTCCCACCGATCACGTCGACAGCTGCCCAGGCGACCGTGGCCGTCGTCGTCCTCGGCCCTCTCGCCGCCGCGACCCGTAGTCTGCAGTTGCCTACGACCGCGGAGTCGGCTGCGGCCCTCGCCTTCATCGCGATCTTCCCGTCCGTGCTCTCGTACCTACTGTGGAACCGCGCCCTCACTGTGATTCCGGCGGGTCGCGCCGGCGTGTTCCTCAACCTCATCACCGTCTTCACCGCGGTGTTCACGCTGATCACGGGTGGGGCATTCACGGTGGCGAAACTGGTCGGCGGCGTCGTCGTCCTCGCCGGAGTCGTGCTGACGAACCGGACCTCTACTCGCTCTGCTGCGGACGGACGAGACGGACTTCCTCGACATCGAGCAGGGACTGGATCTGACGCAGAACCGTGTCGTCGATGACGCGCGTGTCCCGAAGCCGCACAACGGTCGCGCGCTTGTGCGTTATCAAGGCGAGGCGAAGCTGCGAGTACTGGCGTGAACGGAGCACGGCTGGATCGTCGTCGTTCGCGCCGTACTGCGCACTCATCTCGGAAAGGTGGTCGGCGTACTCGACGCGGATGCGTTCCACGACGTCGTCCGCGATGCCGAGTTCGCGCGCCAGACGAGGCATGGCAGAGAAGGCCTCCTCGGCCATCGTCCGTTGCGCGAGCACAAGCTCCTCCTTGACTGATGTGTCCACGGGGATGTGCGCCCACCGGATGACCTTCGGCAGCGCGAAGCCCTGCATCACCAGCGAGGCGACCACCACGAACGCCGTGATGAAGACAATGGCATCGCGGGCCGGGACACCGCCGCCGTCGGGAATCGACAGCGCGACCGCGAGCGAAACGGCCCCGCGGAAGCCCGCAAAGGTGCTCACGACCCGCGCACGGTTCGTGGTCCGGAGCTGACGTTGGTACGGGCGGCGGTCGATGGCACGGATGATGTAGGCGGACAGGATCAGCACACCGAGGCGCGTCACCAGAATCGTCACGTACACGGCAGCCCCGACCAGAAGGGCGCTCGTGAGGGCGGCGCTCGTCAGACCCTCGACGGCGGCCGGGAGCTGGATTCCCACGAGCACGAACAGCGCGCCGTTCAGCAGGAAGCTCGCGAGCGTCCACACCGCTCCCGTCTGCTGGCGTGTATAGGCGGAGATGGCGAGCGGTGCCGCCTGCGAGAGATACAGCCCGCAGGCGACGACGGCGAGAACCGCCGAGGCGTGCGCGAGCTCCGCGCAGAGGAACGCCACAAAAGGGGTGAGCAGCGTGAACGCATTCCCATACAGTGGATTGCCGATTCGCCGGCGCAGAGCGAGCATTACCCAGCCGACTGCCAGGCCTACGGCCGCCCCGCCCACGAACGAATACACGAATTCGGCTGTGACGAGGAGCGGTTCGAAACCGCCGCCGCCCGTCGCGGACGACAGCGCGACGCCGTAGATGACGAGCGCGGTGCCGTCGTTGATGAGGCTCTCGGCTCGGAGGACAGTGATCTGCCGTCGTGCGAGCGTGCGGCCGAGGGCGGCGACGGCGGTGGCGTCCGTGGGCGCGACGGCGGCACCGACGATCCAGGCTGGTCCCCAGTCGAGCCCGAGGGAATGCGCGACGGCGGCGACGGTCGCGGCGGTGACGACGACGAGGAGCGTGCTGCTCAGCATGATGCCGCGGATGAAGCGTCGGATCTCGCGCAGCGAGGTCGTCAGGCTCTCCCAGTAGAGGAGCGCGGGGAGGAACAGGAGGAGAACGACCTGGGGCGGCAGGCCCACGTGCCGGAAGGCTGGGATGAAGCTGAGCAGGAGCCCGCTCACGAGGAGCAGGACCGGTTGAGCGACGCGCATCCTCTCGGCCGCGACGCTCCCCAAGACGACCGCGGCCCCCAGGGCAACGACGAGCTCAAGACCGAGCATGACCCACCTCCGGATCGAACAGCCGCTAGCCGATTCTAGGCTCCCGGGGGTACCCCCGAACCATGTACTGACAGGGCCTCCCTCGGATGGTCGGCGGCCCGTAGCGTGAAGGGCATGTCTACTACTTGGCTCATCACCGGATGCTCCACTGGCCTCGGTCGCGCGCTCGCCGAAGCCGTCCTCGCGAAGGGAGACAACGCCGTCGTCACTGCCCGCGATGTCGCCAGCGTCCAAGACTTGGCCGCCGAACACCCGGAGACTGCGCTCCCCCTGCGCCTCGACGTCACCGATCCCGCCCAGGTCGCCGCAGCTGTCCAGCAGGCGGAGCAGCGTTTCGGAGGAGTCGACGTGCTGGTGAACAACGCCGGGTACGGCTACCGCGCGGCCGTGGAAGAGGGCGACGACGGCGACATCCAGCGGCTCTTCGCGACCAACGTCTTCGGCCCGGTCGCCATGATGAAGGCCGTGCTGCCTGGCATGCGCGAACGGCGTGAGGGGGCGATCGTGAACATCTCCTCGATCGGGGCGCGCATCTGCCCTCCGGGCTCCGGCTACTACGCCGCGAGCAAGGCCGCCCTCGAGGGAATCTCAGGGTCCGCCCACAAGGAACTCGAGCCCCTCGGCATCACCGTGACGGTCGTCGAACCCGGCGGTTTCCGCACGGACTTCGCCGGTCGCTCGCTGACTCAGTCCGACGAGGCGATCGGGGATTACGCGGAGACCGCGGGCAAGCGCCGCAAGGAGCACGACACGGTGCACGGCACCCAGCCCGGCGATCCCGCGAAGGCCGCAGCGGCGATCATCGCCGCCGTCGAGGCCGAGAAGACCCCGCAGTTCCTCCTGCTGGGCCAGGATGCCCTCGCCGCGTACCGCGCGACGGCCGCGGCCCAGGCAAGCGAGGTCGACGCGTGGGAGACGGTCAGCGCGGGGACCGGCTTCGACTCCTGAGCGTCAGGAGCGTCAGGAGCGGTCGCCGACCTGCATCGACTCGGCCCACTCGGCCACCCGGCGCGCCGCTTCCTCGTCGGAGACGTCCTCGACCCTGGTCATCACGGACCAGCGGATGCCGAACGGGTCCCGGATGCTCGCGTAACGGTCGCCGGTGACGAACGTCGTGGCTGGTTCACGCAGAACCGCACCGGCTGCGACCGCACGTTCGACGGCGGCGTCGACGTCGGGGAGGTAGACGCCGAGCGACAGGCAGTCGTCGTCGCCCGCGGGCGGCAGGACGAGGTGGTAGGCGGGATTGGGATCACCTAGCTCGAGGCGGCCGTTGCCGAAGTCGAGGACGGCGTGGGCCACGATCGGCGACCCATCCTGGCCGGGGAAGTCGGTGCGGCTCAGCAGCCTCGCCCGGAAGACCGACTCGTAGAAGCGGATCGCGGCATCGGCTCCGTCCACCACGATGAAGGGCGTGAGGGACGTGGATCCGCGTGGGGTCCCGTTGATGGTGTGCTCACCGTGTGCAGCCTGGATCTCTTCGCTCATGGCCCCACGCTAGCCAACCCGGAGACGGCAGCTCTTGAAGAAACGCGACACTAGGATCGTTCGCGTGGAGGAGTCGAAGTCCCGGGGACAGCTCACCCCGGATCCGCGCGCGCCGATAGTCCGCATCCCGCCTCCGGCGGGGTCGGAGCATGCGATCAAGCACTTCTGGATCGTGGAGTGGTCGCTGCCGGACGGCGAGCAGTCGCGCCAGCTGGTGCTCGGGTATCCGGTCATCAACCTCGTGGTGGAGCCCGACCGGGCTGCGGCCTACGGTCCATCGACCGCGTCGGGGACGCGTGTCCTCGAAGGCTCTGGGTGGGCCGTCGGAGCCCTGTTGCGCCCCGCGGCGACGCCGCTCATCACGGATTGCCCGACTCGTTTCGTTAACGGCGCCCGGGACCTCGACGAGCCCGAGCTGCACGCCGCCGTCGCCCGCGCTATAGCCAGCCATGCACCCGCAGAGAAGCGATTCAGGGAGGCGATTGACGTCGTTGCCCGCTGGGTCACTGACCGGGTGCCGGAAGCGGATCCCCGGGCCCTCGAGGCCAACCGCATGGCCGACCTCGCGGACAGCGACGCCAGCCTGCTCCGGGTACCGGATCTCGCCCGCGCGATGGGCGCCTCCCAGCGCACGCTCGAACGACTCGCCGCCGACTACCTCGGGCTGACGCCCGCCGCGCTCATGCGCCGCCGTCGGATCCAGCTGGCCGCCGAGTGGCTGCGCCTCGACCCCGACGCGCCTCTCGCAGAGATCGCCCAGGAACTCGGGTACGCGGACCAATCGCACCTCACGCGCGACTTCCGCGCGGTGCTTGGCCTGACGCCACGCGAGTACGCGAGGCTGCCGGGGTAGAGTCGCTGCCATGGCCCTCCCCGAGTCTCCCGGGCTGCTGCCGGCCGCGCCCCTCCGGCTCTCGAGCGAGGAGGTGCGCCTCCTGTGGGCCTTCGTCCACGGCGACATCATGAACGCGGCCATGCGCGCCTGGCTATGGGCCTCTCTCGGATTCTGCCCAAGGCACACGTGGGCCTACGCCGTCGTGGAGATCGAGCTGTGGGAGGCCGGGGTCGGGGGCCGCGGGGGCCACCAGCCGTTCGACGTGAGTGTCCTCTACGAGGACCTGTGCCGACAGCTCGCCCGCAAGCTCGTGCTGCCTCGAGGCTGGGGCCGCCGCCCGGAGGCGGTGCTCCTTCCTGCCCGCCGCTGCTACCTCTGCACCCAGCTCGACCTCCCCTCGCGCGACGGCTTCGCTCTGGGGTACGCCAACTCCAACAGCGACGAACTGGCCGCAGAGGCGAACCTCCTCCACCACACACGCCGCTGGTGTTCCGCGACTATTGACGAGTGGGCTCCCCGCGCGTGCCCCGCGTGCCTGCCGGGGAGCGAGGGCGGGCTGTGCCGCGTGCACCTCGCCGATGCCGTGCGCGGCGGCACAGCGGACGACGGCGACCTGGCCGCCACCGCCGCCCACCTGACCGTCCTCGCCAATCGCCTCGGCAGTCTCACGACATCGATGACAGCTGCCGGCGCCTCCGCCGACGCCGAAACCGAGGCGAGCTGGGTCGAGGCCCTCGGATTCTTCGCAGGCTGGCGCTTCCCGGCCTACCTCGCAGGGCTGCTTGAGGAGGGCGAATTCTGAGGATCTGACGGCGCAAGCTAGGCGCGGACCCTGAGTTGCCGCCGCAGGATCTTCCCCGACGAGGACTTGGGGATCGCGTCGACGAATTCGACGAACCGCACGCGCTTGAACGGGGCGGCGTGCTCGGCGACGAAGGCCACGACGTCCTCGTCCCCCAGCTCGGCCCCCGCCTGCCGGACGACAAACGCCTTCGGCACCTCCTCGCCGTCGTCCGCGTGGACGCCGATCACCGCCGCGTCGGCGATCTGGGGATGGCTGAGCAGGAGCGCCTCGAGTTCGGCGGGCGCGATCTGGTAGCCCTTGTACTTGATGAGCTCCTTGAGCCGGTCGACGATCGTCACAACCCCGTCGGCCGTGACGGTCGCGATGTCACCGGTGCGGAGGAAGCCGTCGGGGTCGATCGTGGCTGCCGTTGCGTCGGGACGGTTGAGGTAGCCGAGCATGACCTGCGGCCCGCGCACAAGGAGCTGGCCGCGCTCGCTTTCGCCCTCCGCCGGAATCTCGATCTCCTCGTCGGTCGCCGGATCGAGCAGCTTGCACTCGGTGTTGGGCACCGTGAAGCCAACCGAGCTGAGGGGCACCTTCCCTGCTGCCTCGAGCGGAATGAGGTGCGAGACGGGGCTGAGCTCGGTCATCCCGTAGCCCTGCAGCATCGTGCAGCCGAGTCGCCGGGCGACGGCGGCGCCCAGCTCGCCGTCGAGCGGTGCTGCCCCGGAGAGCGCGGCCCTGACGGATGAGAGGTCGTACTGGTCGACGAGCGGATGCTTCGCCAGCGCGACCGCGATCGGCGGGGCGATGAACAAGTACGTGCAATGGTGATCCTGAATGATCCGGAGGAACTCGGCGAGGTCGAACTTCGGCATCGTGACGAGCCGGGCCCGCTCCCCCAGAGCGAGGTTCAGCAGCACCGTCATGCCGTAGATGTGGAAGAACGGCAGCACGGCGAGGAGCACGTCGTCGGGCGTGACGCCCAGAAGCGCGCGGGCCTGGGCCACGTTGGCCACGAGGTTGTGCTGGCTCAGCATCACCCCCTTGGGCGTCCCGCTCGTGCCGGATGAGTAGGGAATGACGGCGGCGGCGTGCGGATCGACTGAGACCTCGGGCGCGGCGAGGCCCGAGCTGAACAGCTCGGCGCGGGAGTCAATCACCACGAGCCGGTCCGACGGGATTCCCGCCTGCTCCGCCGCTGCCTGTGCGCGGTCGAGGAAGGGCGAGATCGTGAAGAGCCACTCGGCCCCTGCGTCCTTGAGCTGCCCACCGACTTCTTCCGCCGTGTAGAGGGCGTTCACCGTGGTGACGGCGGCGCCGGCCCGGAGGATCCCGTGGAAGACGACGGCGAACGCCGGCACATTCGGGCAGAACAATCCGATGGTGGTTCCGGGTCCGGCGCCTTTGCCCGCGAGCCAGCCGGCGAGCGAATCGATCCGGGACACGAGGTCGCGGTACGTCATTTCCGCGCCGCTGGTGCCGTCGACGATGGCGACTCGGGCGAGCTCGTCCTCGCCGAGAGAGCCGAACAGGTAGTCGTAGAGCGTGGCCTCGGGAATCTCAACGGTGGGATACGGGCTCGTGAACATGGCTTTATTGCAGCGGTTGAACGTTGTCAGGGCAAGGCCCCGCACGCAACCTCAGCTGCTCGCAGCCGCCAGCCGCTCCCCGAGCCTCCGCATGGCGTCGCGCAGCTCGGGAGGTTCGATCACCGTCACCGGCCATCCGAGACGGACCACGTGGTACGCAATGTAGTCGAGGTCGTCGGCACCGGCGGTGAGAATCGAGTGGCCGTCGCCGTCCGGCTCCACGACGGCCATCGTCGAGGGCACGAATTGCGCGACTTCATTGGCGGAGGCCGCGATCCTGACCTTCGCGACGAAGCGATAGGGCGCCTGCGTGATGGACGCGCGAACGAACTCGACAGCATCGGGCGCTTCCCGTGGTTTGAACCGCCAGCCGGTCCCCCGCGCGGCGGCCATCCTGTCGAGGCGGAAGGTGCGCCAATCGTCGCGGTCGAGGTCCCACGCCATGAGGTACCACCGCCGCCCGGCGGCTACGAGGCGATACGGCTCCACGCGCCGCTCGCTGCGATCGCCGTCGGCCTTCGTGTAGTCGAACGTCGCCCGCTCGGGCGTGCGGATGGCGCGGGCGAGCGCCACGAGGACGTCGGCGTCCACGGGCGTCACGGGGCTGTCGAGGCTCACGGTCGCGTCGATGACGCCCTTGACCTCGGCCCGGAGCCTGGCCGGGAGCACCTGATCGAGCTTCGCGAGGGAGCGCACGGCGGCTTCCCCGAGGCCCGCGACCGTCCCGCCTGCGGCGAGACGGAGGCTCACGGCGACCGCCACGGCTTCCTCGTCGTCGAGCAGGAGCGGCGGAAGAGCCTTGCCCGCGCCGAGCTGATACCCGCCGCCGGTGCCGTGCTCGGCCCGGACCGGGTAGCCGAGCGCGCGCAGGCGCTCGACATCGCGCCGCACACTGCGGGTGGTGACGCCGAGGCGCTCAGCGAGCTCGGTCCCCGTCCAGACCGGTCGCTGCTGCAGGAGGTTGAGCAGGCTCAGGACCCGCTGGGTTGTGTCTCCCATGGCTCCATCATGCCGCGGGATGCGGACCGAAACTGTCCTGATCCCCGAGGACACTGGAAAAGGGACAGGGATCAGCCGAGAAGGGAATCGTCATGAGCACCATCAGCGGGCACCGCACGTTCCAGCACACCGCAATCATCCGGCCACGCCAAGCTCCCGGCCGACGCAGGATTCCGCATCTGGTCGAGGCCCTGCGGACAACGTGGCGCCGTGGGGGCGAGATGTCACGGACCGTCGACGAGATGCGGGACGCCGCCTGGCGGCTCTCCGGCGCCACGAACCACAGGATGTGGTGAGCGAAAGGATGTGGTAATCGGCGCGGCCCAGCGACTATCCCAGCCAGAGCAGGAGGAGGCGCCAGAGGCCGACGACGACGGCACCTCCGAACAGCGCGCCCGCCACGAGTTGGGCGAGGGTGTGGGCGCCCAGCACGAGGCGGGACCACACGACCGCGGGCACGAGGAGGAGCGCGGCCCACCACGCGGGCCCGAAGAGGATGACGAACGAGACGGCGGCCGAGGTAATCGCAGCAGCGTGGCCGCTGATCTTCCACACGAGGCTTACGAGCCCGAGCAGCAGAATGCCCCCGACGAGGGCAAGGACCATCGCGATGACGCTGGGCGGCGCGCCGATCACGGCGAGCACGCCGAGCCCCACGAGCACGCAGGCGAGGGACGCCGCGAGAACCGGGCCCCGCTGGCGCCGCTCGCTCACGTGGTGGTCGGTGACGCGGCCGGCGCGGACGAGCGCGAGCAGCATGACGAAGGGAAGCAGGCAGGTGAGGGCCGCGGCGATCGCTCCGTACCAGAGCGTGCCCGGGAAGCCGGGGCTGGCGGCCGGACTCACGATCATCTGGACCGCCACGACCACCGGAGGCTGGAAGACCTCCGTGATCACGCGGGCCACTGCGACCCTCGGTGCCGATGCCTGCATCATGGGCAACCCCGCGTCATCATGAGCTACCCCGCGTCGGCGAGGATGAGCTCCACGAGGGCGCCGAACAGGTCTGGATCGAGGCCCAGACCCGCGAGCGCGGCGACCACCGCCGCGGGCGACTCGCCCGATGCAACGCGGGCGAAGACCTCGCCCTTGACCGTGAACTTCTCGTGCACGTCCTCGAGGAGCCGTTCGACGGCGGCCACCGTCGGGTTGGGTGCCAAGGCCAGCCCACCACTGGGGGTGAGCGAGAAGCCCTCGGAGGCATCGACGTCGTCCATTCGCACGCGCAGCGGCGAGGTTCCCGCGCCATCGGCGACGCCCACGAAGGCAACCTCCCACGAGCGCACGCGGGGAACGCCGTCGACCGCTCCCTCCGCAGGGTGCACCCGGAGCGTGCCCGTGCCCCAGTCGAACTCGATGCGGGTCCGCACTTGGTGCGCGGGTTCGCCCGCCGCGGCGGTCCCGTCGTCCTCGATGAGCGTGAACTCGCCCGAGGCGCCGCCGAACACCAGTAGCTCGATCCGTTCCGGCGCGGCGACCCCATTGCCGAGCTCATCCGGGTGCACGAGCGGGATGATCGCGCCAGCCCGTGCCAGCACCGGGATCGAGTCGAGCGTCCGGTAGAGCCGCGCCCGGCGACCGCCCTGGTAGCGGGTGCCCGTGAAGAAGTCGAACCACTGCCCAGGCGGGAGCCACGCGTCGGCCGCGGCCCGGTTCAGGGCCCGGGTCCGAGGAGAAACGATCGGCGCGACCATGAGCTCGCTGCCGAAGAAGTACTGGTTCGGGACCTCGTACGCGTCGCCCGCCTCCGGGTACTCGTAGTACATCGGCTCGACAATCGGCCGCCCCTCGGCAGACGCCCGGTGGTTCATCGTGTGCAGGTACGGGACGAGGCGGTGGCGGAGCCGGAGGAACTCCGTCATCGCGGCCTGCGCTTCGGACCGGAATCTCCAGGGCTCTTTGCCCGTGAAGGGCAGTGACGAGCTGTGCAGCCGGTTGACCGGGGAGAACACGCCGAGCTGCACCCAGCGGGTCGCAAGGTCGTCGTCCTTGTAGCCGAACATGTGACCGCCGACATCGTGGCTCCACCAGCCGTACCCGATGTTGGATGCGGTAGCCGTGAAGTACGGCTGGAAGGCGAGCGACTCCCACGTCACGATCGTGTCGCCCGAGAAGCCGATCGGATACCGGTGGCTCCCGGGCCCGGCGTAGCGGGAGAACGTCAGCGGGAGCCGCCCGCCGCGTGCCGAGTCGAGGAAGTGGACGTGGTTCAGCACCCAAAGCGGATCCAGGCCCTCCATGCGGGAGTAGGGGCCGGACTGCCAGTCCAGCCACCAGAAGTCGACCCCTGCCTCCTCGAGCGGGTGGTGGACCTCCTCGAGGTAGGCGCGGAGGAACTCCGGATCCGTGGGGTCGAACGCGATCGCGTCGCCGGCCTCGGGGTCGAGGCCCAGCGCCAGCGCGGTTCTCTCGTACACCTCCTCATGAGCCGCGATGCCGTCGGCCGGGTGCACGTTGAGCGTGAGCGCGAGGCCGCGGTCGTGGAGCCAGCGGGCGAAGCCCTCGGGATCCGGGAACAGCTCGCGATTCCAGGTGTAGCCGGTCCAGCCGCTCCCATGGACGGGGTCGATCTCGGTGAGGTGCCAGTCCATGTCCAAGACCGCGACGGAGAGCGGGATCCGCTCCGCTGCGAAGCGCTCGATCACGCCGCGGTACTCGTCCTCGGTGTAGCGGTGGTAGCGGCTCCACCAGTTGCCGAGGGTGAAGCGCGGCACGAGCGGAGTGGGCCCCGAGACCCTGTAGAAGTCGCGGAGACACGCCCGGTAGTCGCGGCCGTACCCGAAGAAGTAGACGTCCACGCCCGCGCCGGGGCGCCGGGTGTCGAGCCAGCCGTCGTCGTCGAACACGAGCGTGTCGCTGTCATCGAGCACCGCGAACCCATAGCGGGACATGAGGCCCGGCTCCAGATCGCACGCGCCGTCAACCATGTCGAGCGTCCGCGCCGTGCCGCCGAGGTTCTGATCGTCGGCCTCGCCGAAGTGCCACACGCTGTGGTAGTTGCTGACGTTTCCGAGGACCTTGACGGAGAGCCCATGCGGCGTGAATTCCCGCTTGTCGTAGACCAGGTGGACGCGCTCCGTGATGATCTCGAGCACCTCGGGCTTGTCGAAGACGCGGAACTCGGGCACCGGGAGGTCGCGGTTGAGGACCACCTGGGACGCCCGGTCCTCGAACTCGCCGTCCGCGCTGTATTCGAGGCGCAGGAGTTGGGAGGTCAGGACCGTGAACCGATAGTGGGGGCCTTGGACGACGGCGGCCGGTTGGGCCCGCGGGGCGGTCGCCAGACGGAGGTGGGCGGGGATAGCGGGTGCG
Source organism: Sinomonas gamaensis (assembly GCF_005876955.1). GTDB lineage: Bacteria > Actinomycetota > Actinomycetes > Actinomycetales > Micrococcaceae > Sinomonas > Sinomonas gamaensis. Next base: position 122,609 of record NZ_SSCL01000007.1, on the reverse strand, counting down.
TGCATGTCACTCGTCCTCGGCCAAGTGCAGGGCCGCTGCCTGGAGGATCCCCTCGATGTCCGATTCGGGGACATCCCGCTGATAGGCGTCCGCGACCGCCTTGAAGCCCGTGGCCATCCCCAGGACCAGGCGCGTGTAGTCCGGCGCCAGTGCCCCGATCACGGATTCGACGACCTTCGGCAGGAGCTCCCGGAGGACCTCCGTCTGCTCCGGCGTGCCGCCCGAGAAGGAAATCGACACCGGATCGTCGAGCCTCACCAGGGCCCGCAGCGATTCCTTGAACATCTGTGCCGACGCCGGGTCGTCCGGCTGCCATGACAGGGTCGCCGTGAGGACTCCGATGCCACGCTGGACCATTTCTGCCTCGTCGCTCATTGCCCCATCGTCCCACTCGCTACCCTTGCGCACATGGACCCGTCCGACCTCGTCTCGTTCGATTCGCTCCTCAGCGCCGAGGAACTCGACCTCCGCGACCGCGTCCGCTCGTTCGTCCGCAGCGCGATCCGCCCGAACGTCGCCCGCTGGTACGAAGACGCGTACTTTCCGCTCGAGCTGGTGCCGGAGCTTGCCCGCCTCGGGCTTCTGGGCATGCACCTTCAGGGGTACGGCTGCGCGGGGAGGTCGGCGGTGGAGTACGGCCTCGCCGCGGCGGAACTCGAGGCGGGCGACTCGGGCATCCGGACCTTCGTCTCGGTCCAGGGCTCGCTCGCGATGACCGCGATCTCGCGGCACGGCTCCGAGGCGCAGAAGCAGGAGTGGCTACCCCGGATGGCGGTAGGGGAGGCGATCGGGTGCTTCGGCCTCACGGAGCCGACGGCGGGCTCGGACCCATCCTCCATGCGCACCTTCGCCCGGCGCGACGGCACCGACTGGATCATCTCGGGGACCAAGCGCTGGATCGGGCTTGCCTCGGTGGCGGACGTCGCCGTCATCTGGGCGCAGACGGACGACGCCGTCCGCGGCTTTGTGGTCCCTACCTCCGTCCACGGTTTCACGGCGGCACCGATCGAACCGAAGCTCTCCATGCGAGCTTCCATCCAGTGCGACCTCGGCCTCGATGACGTGCGCGTGCCCGAAGACGCGGTACTCCCGGGCGCGGTCGGCCTACGCGGCCCGTTCACGTGCCTCAACGAGGCCCGGTACGGGATCGTCTGGGGCGCGATGGGCGCCGCGCGCGACGCGTTCGAGGACGCCCTTGAGTATTCGCGGGAGAGATTGCAGTTCGGCAGACCCCTCGCGGGCTACCAGCTCACGCAGGAGAAGCTCGTGGACATGGCGCTGGAGATCAACAAGGGGTTCCTCCTGGCCCTGCACCTCGGTCGCCTCAAGGATGCCGGGGGCCTTGAGCCGCATCAGATCAGCGTCGGCAAGCTCAACAACTGCCGCGAGGCCATCGCGATCTGCCGCGAGGCGCGCACCATCCTCGGCGGCAACGGCATCACGCTGGATTACTCGCCTCTGCGGCACGCCAACAACCTCGAGTCTGTCCGGACCTATGAAGGCACGGACGAGGTCCATACCCTGATCCTGGGGCAACGTCTGACAGGAGAGGGGGCGTTCAGGTGAACCGGATCCTGATCATGGGGCCGCCCGGCGTGGGGAAAGGCACCCAAGCCGAGCGGCTCGCGCAGCATCTGGGCATTCCGACGATCTCGACGGGAGACCTCTTCCGCGAAGAGGTCCGGAACGAGACGCCGCTCGGGGTTCGGATCAAGGAGATCGTCGCCTCGGGCGCCTACGTCCCCGACGAGGTGACGAACGAGCTCGTGGCCGAGCGCCTCGCGTGGGCCGACGCGCGTGACGGCTTCATCCTCGACGGCTACCCGCGAACCGTTGATCAAGTCCGCGCGCTCGACCACATCCTTGCCGAGCTGTCAGCGCAACTGGATGCCGTCGTCGTGCTCGAAGCCGACCACGGAGAGCTCCAGGAGCGGATCCTCCTGCGTGCCGCCGAACAGGGGCGCTCGGACGACACCCCCGAGGTCGTTGCCCGGCGCCTCGAGGTCTACGCCCAGGCAACGGCGCAGCTCATCTCGGCGTACGACGCCCGCGGGCTCGTGTTCCACATCGACGGGACCGGGCTGCCGCACGTCGTCGAGGCCCGGATCCGTGAGGCGCTGGACCACTGAAGCTGCGCCACTGAAAGGGGCTGCGCCACTGAGAGGGCGACCACGGAGGGCGGTGCGCGTGGGGCTAGGAAGGAACCATGAGCACACTCACGCCCCCGCCCCCGCCTGCGCCGGCCGTCGAGGACGACCGGCCTCCGAGGACCACCCCCTGGCTCTGGTTCGCCGCCTACTTCGCCACCATGGGCCTTGTCGCAGCCAGAGTCCCGCTGGTCATCCGCGAAGCGGCGGCTCACATGCCCGAAGACGTCAAGCGCGAACTGAGCGCCAACGCCCTGGACATGGCGACGACCGTCGCCGGAATCGCGTTCGTCGGCACCTACGCCGTGGTCATGGCCCTGTACCTGTGGCTCGTCGCGTTCCTTGACAAGCGAATGCTGAGGACGAAGGCGTCGGTGGGCGGGCTGAAGGTCGGCCTGTATTTCACCATCGCGCTCGCGAGCACGGTCCCGGTGCACCTCGCGGCGGTCGTCGCGCAGGTCGCCGACGCGAGGACCCTTCCCGGTTTCTACGTCTACTTCCCCGTCGTCGTGGCCGCCCTCTTGTTCGCCTTCCGAAGCCACTGGTTCAGGCTGCCCGGGCGCCGCAAAGCGGTGGTCATCCTCGTTGCCGCAGCGATGCCGCTTCTCGCGATCCTGGGCTGACGCCCGTCACGGCGAAATGTGATCCAAGTGGCGATTCCTCGTGTGCGGCGCGAACTGCACGAGGATCGCCGCGACCACCAGGAACACCGAGATCAGTCCCAGCGCCCAGAAGACGGGTAGCTGCGGGAGGATCGGCGCGATGATCATGACGCCGATTCCCCCGCCGATGTGGCCGACGCCGTCGACCAGGGCAAAGCCCGTGGAACGCGCACGCGTCGGGAAGCATTCGGCCGTCAGTGCGTACGTCGGCGAGACCCACAGGTTGAAGCCGGCGAAGATGAGGATCGCCCCGAGGAACGAAAGCCAGATGTTCGTCCCCGCGATCGCCACCACGATGGAACCGAGGATCGTCACTCCGGCCCCGATCGGCAGCCAGTAGCGCCGCTCGAGCTTCTCCACGATCACGCTCATCACGGCCGCCTCGGCCACGAAGCCGAGCGTTCCGACGGCGGCGATGACTCCAGCCTCTGGCGGCGGGTAGCGCAGAGCGGACAGTACCGCGGTAAAGCCCGAGGCGAAGGAATAGACCGTGATGTAGCCGACGAACCACACCACGAAGAGCAGGATGATCCGCCGGACGTACAGCGCATGCCCGAAGAGGTCGCGGTATGGGAGGGGCGACGGCGGCGTGGCGGCGCCATAGACGTCGGCCATCAGCGGCTCGGCGAGGGGTCCGTGCTTCGCGGCGCGCTCCTCCATCGAGCGGACCACGGCGTCGGCCTCGGCGAAGCGTCCCTGGCCGATGAGCCAGCGGGGCGATTCCGGAAGCTCGAAGCGCAGCAGGATCGCGATCACGGCAAGGATCGCGCCAACCCCGTACATCCACCGCCAGCCCGTCTCGAAGGACGGACCCGCCACTGCGAAGGGCAGCCCGAGAGGCCATGGCGTCGCGGGTGTGGTCAGGATGAGCCCCAGCCAAATGCCCACGAACGCGCCGAGCGCAGACATGATGAAGATGATCGTGGTGAACTTGGCGCGCGCCTTCCGGGGCGCGACCTCGTTGATGTAGGTGTTCACGATCGCGAGATCCGCGCCGATGCCGATGCCGGTGATCGTCCGAGCGATGTTGAAGTTCAGGTAGTCGCCGACGAAGGCGTTGTAGAGGGACCCGAGACCAGTGATGAGCATCGTGATCATGAGCATGTTCCGCCGACCGATCCTGTCGGCGATCGGGCTCAGCACGAGCGTTCCCACCACGTAGCCCACGAGATTCAGCAGCACCGGAAGCGGCAAGGCCTCCAGGGCGCTCTCAGGGGTGCACCCCTTGTTGAGCTGAATGCACGTCTGGATGAATGAGACGTTGATGTCGAAGATGTCGTAGAAGGTGAACAGGAAGCCGAGGCCGATGATGCCGATGAAGAGGTAGGAGAGGCTCCACACCTCGAGGCGCTCGAGCCGGGCGATGACCTGCTGACCTGTCGGGACACCTACAGAACCCGTGTCCATGCGCACATTGTGCGCCCGCACCGTGCACGGTACAAGGCGCGGTACACATTCAGTCCAGCAGGAGCGCGGGCTCCTCCATGATCGCGGCGACGTCCGCCATGAAACGCGCCGAGAGGTCGCCGTCGACCACGCGGTGGTCGAAGGAACCGCCGAGCGTCGTGATCCACCGAGGGATGACTTCCCCGGACACGACCCACGGCTTCTGCTTGATCGTCCCGAAGGCAACGATCGCCACCTCGCCTGGGTTGATGATCGGCGTGCCGATGTCGATGCCGAGCGCCCCGATGTTGGTGATCGTGAGCGTTCCGCCCTGCATGTCGGCTGGCTTGGTCTTGCCCGCACGCGCCGTCGTGGCGAGATCGTTGAGGGCTACGGCCAGTTCCTTGAGGGAGAGGTCCTGGGCGTTCTTGATGTTCGGCACGAGCAGGCCACGCGGGGTGGCGGCCGCGATGCCGAGATTCATGAAGTGCTTGACGTGGATCTCGTCGCCCGTCGTTTGGCTGACCCATTCCGAATTCACGCTGGGGTTTCGGGCCGCCGCCCAGATCACGGCCTTGGCGAGGATCAGGAGCGGGGAGACCTTGATCCCCTCGAAGTCGCGGGACTTCTTGAGCCGCTGCACGAACTCCATCGTGCGCGAGGCGTCCACGTCCACGAAGATGCTCACGTGCGGCGCCGAGAACGCAGAGTCGACCATGGCCTTCGCCGTAGCCTTGCGGACTCCGCGCACAGGGATGACCTCGATCCGCTCGTCCTGCGGCTTCTTCGCGCCCTCCCAGAACGTCGGGGCCGCCGCGATCTCCTGCTCGCGCTGCGCCTGATAGGACACGAGATCCGCACGCGTCACCTCGCCGCGCAGGCCGGTGGCGGGAACCTCGGCGAGGTTGATCCCCAGCTCCTTCGCGATGCGCCGGACAGGCGGCTTTGCGAGGACCCGCGTGAGAAGACGGGCGACGGCGGGCGCGGGCACGGTCTCTTCGCTCGCCGGAGCTGGGGCCGCCTTCGCCGGGGCCGCCTTCGGGGGGGCCGAAGCTGCCGGGGCCGAAGCTGCAGGGGCGGCTTGCTGCTTCCTGGGCCGCCGCTTGACGGCGTCGGCCTTGGGACCGGAACCCACGAGGGGGGCAATCTCCACACCGGGCTCCTGGAGCTGCGGCACGGGGGCGTTGACCGCCTCGGCCACGGCGTCCGCCGCCGCTGGAGCGCTGGGCGTGGCACCTCCGTCGTCCGTGGTTCCAGCAGGGTTAGGCGTCCCAGCACCGATGGCGATGATCGGGGAGCCGACCTCGATCGTCTCGTGCTCGGGCGCAAGCAGTTCGAGGACGGTGCCCTCGTAGGGGCTCGGAAGCTCAACGAGGCTCTTGGCGGTCTCGATCTCGCAGAGCACATCGTTGATGGCCACCGTGTCGCCCGGCTTGACCTTCCACGAGACGATGTCCGCCTCGGTGAGCCCCTCGCCGACGTCCGGAAGATTGAAGATCTGCTTGCTCATGGGGCTCCTAGTACGCAAAGGCCCGGTCGAGGGCCTCGAGGATGCGGTCGATGTCCGGGAGATACTGCCCCTCAACCTTTGCCACGGGATAGGGCATGTGGAATCCGCCCACGCGGATCACCGGCGCCTCAAGGGAAAGGAAGGCGCGTTCGGAGACTCGCGCAGCGATCTCACCGCCGAGGCCACCGAACGTGGGCGCCTCGTGGGCGACGATGAGCCGGCCGGTCTTCTCGACAGACGCAATCACCGTGTCGAAGTCGATCGGCGACAGAGAGCGCAGATCCACAACCTCGACAGTCCGCCCGTCCTCGCTCGCCGATTGGGCGGCCGCCAGCGCGACTGGCACGAGCGGCCCATAGGCCACAACGGTTGCGTCCGTACCCTCGCGCACGATGTGCGCGCGGAAGGGATCTGCGGAGGCTCCGGGATTCTCCGTGTCGACCTCGCCCTTGAGCCAATAGCGACGCTTCGGCTCGAACACGATGACGGGATCCTCGCACTCGATCGCGTGACGGGTCATCCAGTACGCGTCATGCGGGTTCGACGGCGTGATGACGCGCAGTCCCGCCGTGTGGACGAAGAGCGCCTCGGGCGACTCCGAGTGGTGCTCGATCGAGCCGATGCCGCCGCCGTACGGGATGCGGATCGTCACGGGCACAGTGAGCCGACCAGCGCTTCGGGAATGCATCTTGGCGAGCTGGGTGGTGATCTGGTTGAAGGCCGGGAAGACGAAGCCGTCGAACTGGATCTCCCCCACGGGCCGATAGCCGCGCAGCGACAGGCCGATGCTCGTTCCGACGATCCCGGATTCGGCGAGCGGGCTGTCGATGACGCGATCCCCGCCGAACTCCGCCTTGAGCCCCTCGGTCACACGGTAGACGCCGCCTAGCGAACCGATGTCCTCGCCCATGAGCATGACGGTCTCGTCGGCGGCGAGGGCGTCGCGCAGGCCGGAGTTGATGGCCTTGGCCAGGGTCATCGTGGGCATCAGTGGCCGCCTTCCTGCGTCTCGGCGTCGGCGAAGCCGGCCTCGTACTGAAGATGCCACGCACGCTCTTCTTCGACGAGCGGGTGGGCCTCGGCGTACACGTTCGCCATTTCCCCGGCCAGCGTGGGCGGCTCGAACGCGAGCACCTCTTTGCGGGACTTGGCAGCGAGGGCGTCCCCCTCGTCGACGACCGAGGCGAAGAACTCATCGTCCGCGTGGCCCTCAGCCCGCAGGAACTTCTCGAAGCGCGCGATCGGGTCCTTCTCGAGCCACGCCTGCTCGTCCTCGGTGAGACGGTACTTGGTGGGATCGTCAGCAGTGGTGTGGGCGCCCTGACGGTACGTGTAGGCCTCGATCAGCACTGGACCCTTGCCGCTGCGCGCCCGTTCGAGCGCCCACTCGGTCACGGCCTTGACCGCGAGAACATCGTTCCCGTCCACCCGCAGGCCCGGGAAGCCATAACCCTTGGCCCGGTTGTGAAGTGGAATGCGTGACTGCACCTGAGTGGGGATCGAGATGGCCCACTGGTTGTTCTGGCAGAAGAAGACCACCGGGGCTTTGAAGCTCGCCGCAAACACCATGGACTCGTGGATGTCGCCTTCGGAGCTTGCGCCGTCGCCGAAATAGGCGACGACGGCGGCAGGGTCGCCTGGTTCCTGGCCCGTCGCCTTCGCGCGGGCCGCATCGCGCTGGATGCCCATGGCGTAGCCGACGGCATGCGGAACTTGAGCTGCAAGCACGAGGGTGTAGAGGTGGAAGTTCGTCTCCGTCGGGTCCCATCCACCGTTCGAGACTCCGCGGAAGAGGCGAAGTAGCTCCCCGAGTTCCACGCCGCGGGTCAGTGCGACGCCGTGCTCGCGATACGTCGGGAAGATGTAGTCCTGCGGGCGCGTAGCGCGCCCAGACCCGATCTGGGCTGCCTCTTGGCCCCGTCCGGGCGGCCACAGGGCCAGCTGTCCCTGACGCTGGAGCGCCGTCGCCTCGACATCGAATCGACGGATGATGGCCATGTCGCGGTACAGGCCGCGCAACTCGTCGCGGGAGAGGCGTCTCGCGCGCTCGGAGAAGCGGGTCCCGTTGTGGAAATGCCCCTCCTCGTCAACGAGCTGCACCATCTGGACATGGCCCTCGGTGCGGTTGTGGGCGATTGCCTCGAGCTCGTCGAGCAGTTCATCAGGGATCTCGTCGAACTCGGTGGTGGGCAGCTCTCCTGCCATACCGCCTCCTGCCGTGGTCGTTGTTCCTGCTCAAGCTCGGGTCATTCATATTCCAAATTCGGAATGTATTCCTCTTTCGGAATATAGGCCTGCGGCCCAGCTGCAACTCTACAGAGTTCGGCTGGGCCGCAGAGTTCAGCCAATCCGCTAGGAAGCGGCGGGGGCTTTTGTAAAGGTCCTACAGAGGTCGAGGAAGCGGGTGTTGGCCTCGACTTCGCCGATGCTGACCCGCACCCCTTCCGTCCCGAAGGCCCTCACAGAGAGCGCCTGGGACGCAGCGAGTGCGGCGAACTCCGGGGTGGCTTCGCCCAGTTCGAGCCACACAAAGTTGCCTTGGGCGTCCGGCACAGACCAGCCCAGCTCACGCAGCCCCGCCACCACGCGGTCCCTCTCGTCCACGAGGCTTTGTACCCTTTCTACAACCGCGTCGAAGTGGTCGAGGGATGCAATTGCCGCCCGTTCGGCAACAGAAGAAACCGCGAAAGGCACGGCGGCAACCCGCAAGTGCTGGGTGATCTCGGGATGCGAAATGGAATACCCTACGCGCAGTCCGGCGAGGCCATGCGCCTTTGAAAAGGTCCTCAGAACCACGACATTCGGATGCTTCCTGTACATCGCGAGCCCGTCGACGGCCGCCTCGTCCCGGACGAATTCCTGATACGCCTCGTCTATGACCACCACGACGCTGCGCGGAACTGACTCGATGAACCGCTCCGTCTCTTCGCGGCGGAGCGCAGGGCCTGTGGGGTTGTTCGGCGTGCAGAGGAGCACCACGCGCGTACGGTCGGTCACGGCTGCAGCCATCGCGTCCAGATCATGGCGACCATCGGCGGCCACCGGAACCTGGACGCTTCTTGCGCCGGCGAGGCCCACGGAGATCGGGTAGGCCTCAAAGGAGCGCCACGCGTAGACGACCTCGTCCTGCGTGCCGTCGTCCTGCTGGCCAGCGAACGCGGCCAGCACTTGGTTGAGAGCCCCAAGGCTTCCGCCCCCCGTCACGATGTCCTCGGCGGGCACGTCGAGGAACTGGGCCAGCCGGTTCCGGAGCGCAGTGGCCACCGGGTCCGGGTAACGGTTCACAGCGGTCTGCGCAGCGATGGCCTCGAGAACTGCCGGGATGGGAGGGAGCGGATTCTCGTTGGAGGCGAGCTTGAAGCTCTCGAGTCCCGGTACCGGAGCTGGGGGTTTGCCCGCAGCGTACTTGGGGAGACGGCCGATGATGGGTCGGGGGTCGACGGTCTCGAGGCGAGGGGTGGTGCTCTCGGGACCGTTGACGACGGCGGCTGCTTCGACGCCGTCGTGACTATTGAGTGCTGAAGTCATGGCTTCAAGCGTAGCCGGGGGAGGCCACAGGCCAAGCCCAGCACTGCGAGGGCGCCCGGTATGGAACGAGCGGCGTCTGGCTGGAACGATAGGCGCATGGTGCGATTCCTGATCCGCGTAGTCGTCAATGCGTTTGCCCTCTGGGTTGCGAGCTGGTTCCTTCCGGGAATCCGGATCAACTCGACCGCGGTCGCCGACGCCGCGGCCAATGCGGGTGCAGGCAAGGGCAGCGACACTGTGGGGATCGTGCTGGCCTATCTCTTCATCGGCCTCATCTTTGGACTGGTCAACGCCCTGGTCCGCCCGATCATCGAAATGCTCGCCCTGCCGGTCACGTGCCTGACCCTTGGGCTCTTCGCGCTCGTCATCAACGCGGGAATGCTCGCGCTGACGGCGTGGCTCAGTACGTATACTCCCGTTCATCTGACGATCGACTCCTTCTTCTGGACCGCTATCCTCGGGGCCATCATCATTTCCATCGTTTCCGCGGTGATGGGCGGACTCCTGGGCGCGAACCGCAAGAGGCGCTGAAGTTGCCCTCACGGCTTGGGCCCGGGATTGGTGCGCGTATCGGTCCCCGTGTAGACAAAGCGCTCCCGCGACGCCGCTGAACCAGCCCCCAGTGCCGCCCCGATGCTGCCGGAATGCTCGAGCACCGCAGGGCTCCCCGAGCTGTCGAGAGTCGCGGCGTCGCGCGCGTAGTTGCCGAGATCGTGGGCTTGTGCGACGACGACCTGCGGGTATTGGGCCTTCGCGATCGGATCGAACCGGCTCGGCGAGCGGACATTGACGAGCGCGCCGCTCGGCTCAACCTGACGCCCTGACGCAGCCGGCACGATGTCATCAGCGTTCGTCAGGCTCAGAACCGGGACCTCGGCCGGAAGGTCGAACGCCGAAACCGGGCTGCCGACGGCCGTCACGGCGGCCACCCGGTGCCGCGCGCGAAACTCCTCGTCTTCAAGGAGGCCGAAGACCTGAATCCCTCCTTGGCTGTAGCAGTTGAAGACCACCTCGGCGTTCTCGCCAAGGTTCTGGTCTGCGAGCGCCTGCTGAATCAGCGCACGCGTCTGGCTTTCCCGTGAGGCCAGGCCATCGAGAATCCCTTCCGTGTCGAACAGGTTGCCGTCCGCGGAGTCCAGAGCCCAGGTCTGAGTGCCAGGAACCGTGACCATCACGGCCACAGAACCGTCGGCTCGCGTAAACCGCTCGACGAGGATCGACGACGGCGGAACGGTGGTGCCGTCGTCGAGCTCCTCGTGGCCTTGAGCCTGACGCAGGCTCCTCAGGGCGTAGGAGTAGGTGGATGGGTCGCCGTTTCCAGCAGCGACCTGAACCCTCGGGCCCACGAGGAGATCCTTGGGAGAGCCCTCGATATGCCCCTGCTCCCGGGCACGGAGGGCGCGCGCGAGGGTCCGCCCGTCGCTCTCGGGAGAGAGGTCCAGATCCCGCCCGATCCCTTTCGCTCCGAGCAGACGAAGAAAGGCCGGGACCGCGCTCGACCCGATGAGGAGGTTCTGAAGGCCGTCCGCGGCCGACGCGCGGCGTGACTCCTCGTTCGCGTAAGCCGTTGCAGCCTGCCGGACGGAGGCGGCGGCGCCGAGGCATTCGTCAACGGCTCGCCGCGCCCTGGCCTCGAGCCGCAATGATTCCTGGTCGAGCTGGACTGCCGTGCTCGATGCGCCGCATGACCCGGCCTCGGCGGACAGTCTCATGCTGTACAGAGCGTATTCAGCATTGCTCAGAGAGGCAGACGAGACGGAAAGCGCGGCGGCCGCCTGCTCGAGCGAGTCAAGCCGAACCTCGAATCCGCGTCCGCCGGTGACGACGAAGTCATCGCTTCCCGGGATCATCGGCAGGCCTCCTGACTGATCTGGTACGGGAGCAGTTTCGGCCGGGATTCATAGGGAAGAACGGGCTCGGCCGGAGGGTGCGGGATGGCCGGACCCTGGTACGGCGTGATCGGGAAGCGGGGAGGGTCCGAGGAAGGGGACGCTGCGGATGCCACCGACCGCGCTGCCTCGCACTCCCGGGCTTCGCCCTCGACGGAACTCAGCAGGGCCCCGAGTGCGACGAGGCCTGCTGCGATGGCCGCGAGCTCAGCCGCGATGTAAGCGGTCCTGGCTCGATAGGAGTCCCCGGCAGCCCCTGACCACTCGGCCTGGCGGGCACGATCAGATGCACCCTGCCCTACGTTCACCTCGGACTGGGCCCTCTCAAGGCACACACCCGCATTCCTGAGCAGTGCCTCATCGTGGCCGCACCCCGCTGGCGTACCCCACGGCTGCAGATCCTCCCCCCGCATCGGTCCCCCCGTCCCGAGGTCTGCGCGCCTCTCGCGCTTCCCGTCGTCGACGCTACGCGGGAAACTCCCCGACCGGAGGCTCACCGACGTCGTATGTGGATAACTCCGCCGGCGAGGCTCGCTGATCTCGGCGGATCTCTCTGATCTGGAAGAATGGAGGCCATGGCTCACACCCCCGCACGTACGCCTTCCGGCAGGCTGTCCCTCGCGAACTCGCCCGAGCAGATCGCGCTCGGTCCTCTCGACGGCCGCTACCGGCCCGCGATCGCACCGCTAGTGGACTACCTTTCCGAGGCAGCGCTCAACCGGGACCGCGTGGCTGTGGAGGTCGAATGGTTCATTCACCTGACCCGGAATTCCGTGCTCCCGGGCACCGAACCGCTCACCGCCGAGCAGGAGGCCGGCCTCCGTGCCATCGTGACGGAATTCGATGCCGACGCAGTGAAGGAGCTCGCGGAGATCGAGGCCGTGACGGTCCACGATGTGAAGGCCGTCGAGTATTACATCGGCCGCCGGCTGGAGGCACTGGGACTCGCGCACCTGACCGCGCTGGTCCACTTCGGCTGCACGTCGGAGGACATCAACAACCTCTCCTACGCGCTCGGCGTCAAGGGCGCCGTCGAGGACGTCTGGCTGCCTGCCGCCCGCGACCTCGTTCGCCAGATCACCACCATGGCTCAGGAGAACCGGGCTGTCCCGATGCTCTCCCGCACCCACGGGCAGCCGGCGACCCCCACCACGCTGGGCAAGGAGTTGGCCGTGATGGCCCATCGCCTCGGCCGTCAGCTCGCGCGGATCGAGCGGACCGAGTTCCTGGGCAAGATCAATGGCGCCACCGGGGACTTCGCCGCGCACGTGGCCTCAGTCCCCAGCGCCGATTGGCAGCAGGTCTCGAAGTCATTCGTCGAAAGCCTCGGCCTGACGTGGAATCCCCTCACCACCCAGATCGAGAGCCACGACTGGCAGGCCGAGCTCTATGCGGACATGGCGAGGTTCAACCGGATCCTGCACAACGTCTGCACGGACGTGTGGAGCTACATCTCCATCGGCTACTTCGCCCAGATCCCCGTCGCCGGCGCGACCGGTTCATCGACCATGCCCCACAAGGTCAACCCCATTCGCTTCGAGAACGCCGAGGCAAACCTCGAGATCTCGTCCGCACTTCTGGACACCCTCGGCGCGACCCTCGTCACGAGCCGCTGGCAGCGCGACCTCACCGACTCCTCGAGCCAGCGCAACATCGGGGTCGCGTTCGGCCACTCGCTGCTGGCCATCAGCAACGTCGCGAAGGGCCTTGAGCGGCTTGATGTCGCGGAATCTGTCCTCGCTGCCGATCTCGACGAAAACTGGGAAGTCCTCGCCGAGGCGATCCAGATGGCCATGCGGGCCGAGGCCATCGCTGGGGTGCCAGGCATGGACAACCCCTACGAGCGGCTCAAGGAACTCACGCGCGGCCACCGGGTTGATCGGGCCCGCATGAAGGAGTTCGTCTCCGGCCTCGGGCTCTCAGCCGACGCCGAGGCACGTCTGCTCGCTCTCACTCCGTCCACGTACAACGGCATCGCGGACCAGCTCGTCGATCACCTCGGCTGAGCCGCAGGACTGCGGGCAGGACAGAACACCCCCGATTCGTGCCGGCATACGTAACCGTGTATAGTTGATCAAGCGCCGCGGGGTGGAGCAGTTCGGTAGCTCGCTGGGCTCATAACCCAGAGGTCGCAGGTTCAAATCCTGTCCCCGCAACCAGATGAGGCCCCGGATCCAATGGATCCGGGGCTTTTTCATGTCCGAGCGCAGGACCCGCCTGCGTTCCAGTCCGGTTGTGATTTTCCAATCACTCGATTTACGGCGTGGCGCGGCCCGACACGGTGCAGGGCGCCGAAGAAACGGACAGGAGCGCGACAGCGGCGCTCAACCTGCCGCCGCCCGACCGGCCACCCGCCCCGAGAAGAGGCAGCCACCCAGGAACGTCCCTTCGAGGGCGTTGTAGCCCATCATTCCCCCGCCCCCGAAGCCGGACGCCTCCCCCGCCGCGAACAAGCCGGACACCTCGCGCCCCGAGGGTGAGAGGCATCGGCCGGAGAGGTCGGTCTCGAGGCCGCCCAAGGTCTTGCGGGTGAGGATGTTGAGCCGAACGGCGATGAGCGGTCCGTTCGAAGGGTCGAGGATGCGGTGGGGCGGCGCCACACGGATGAACCGATCACCGCGGTACTGGCGATGTCCCCGGATGAACGTCACTTGGGCGTCCTTGCCGAAAGGGTTCTCGATCTCGCGATCCCGCGCTTCGAGCACTTCCTGCAGCTCCGCCTCGGAAATGAGGCCGGGCTCCCCTACGCGGTTCATCCCCTCGGCCAATTCCCCCAGAGTCGAGGCCACGACGAAGTCGGCCCCGTGCCGCATGAACGCGTCGACCGGTCCTGGCGCCCCTCCACGCACCCGCCCGAGGAGCAGGCGGAGGTCCTTCCCTGTCAGATCGGGGTTCTGCTCGGATCCGGAGAGCGCGAATTCCTTCTCGATGATCTTCTGGGTGAGCACGAACCACGAATAGTCGTACCCCGTGCCGCGTAGGTGGCGGAGTGTGCCGAGGGTGTCGAACCCTGGGAAGAAGGGCGGAGGCAGGCGGCGTCCCACGGCATCGAGCCAGACCGAGGAGGGGCCGGGAAGGATCCGGATCCCGTGGTTCTCCCACACGGGCTCCCAGTTCCGCAGGCCTTCCACGTAATGCCACATCCGGTCGCCGTTGATGATCCGTCCGCCTGCCGCTTCCGCGATTCCGAGCAAGCGGCCGTCCACGTGGGCGGGCACGCCGGCCACCATGGTCGACGGCGGTCTGCCCAGCCGTGCGGGCCACAGGGACCGCACGAGGTCATGATTTCCGCCGATCCCGCCAGAGGCGACGACGACGGCGGAAGCCCGGAGTTCGACGTCGTGCATGACAACCCGTGAACTCGCCGAGCCGCGCGGGGCGGACGACGGTTCGAGCACCGAGCAGCGCACGCCCACCACCGCGCCGCCCTGCGTCAGCAGCTCATCAACTCTATGACGGAACAGGAATCGGAGCCGGCCGGCGGCGGCGTGCTCGCGTGCCCGGCGAATGAACGGCTCGAGCACACCGGGCCCCGTACCCCACGCGATATGGAACCGCGGCACAGAGTTGCCATGCCCGTTGGCACGGCCGTCCCCGCGTTCGGCCCAGCCGACCACGGGAAAGAACCGCACTCCGAGCCCGTGGAGCCACGAGCGCTTCTCGCCGGCAGCGAAGGCGAGATACGCCTCCGCCCATTTCCTCGGCCAGTAGTCTTCGGGCCGGTCGAATTGGGCACTCCCGAACCAGTCCTGCGCCGCCAGCTCCCGCGAATCCCGAACTCCCATGCGCCGCTGCTCGGGCGAATCGACCAGGAACAGGCCACCGAGCGACCAGAAGGCCTGACCGCCGAGGCACTGCACCGCCTCCTGGTCCACGATGACCACGTTGCGGCCCGCGTCCGCGGCCTCCGTC
The DNA here is from genome assembly GCF_005876955.1 of Sinomonas gamaensis. Lineage (GTDB taxonomy): Bacteria > Actinomycetota > Actinomycetes > Actinomycetales > Micrococcaceae > Sinomonas > Sinomonas gamaensis. The sequence goes on along the minus strand of NZ_SSCL01000007.1, from coordinate 107,575 downwards.
GCGGCAACCAGTCCCGCGAGCCCCGCCCCGACCACCATGACGTCAGCCTGCATGTGGCCAGCCTGTCGGACCGGGACAAATGCGTCAACGAAGGGGCGATACTCGTGCCATGGACTCCTGCTGCGGGCCCGAGGATCCGCACCGCTACGACGCCGTCTTCGACGAACGCTTCTCCGGAGCAATCGCCCGAAGGTATGGGCGCAAAGGACTGCGCCCGGCCGAACAGCACATCGTCGACTTCTTGACGGGCATGGGAATCGAGGACGCCTCGGTCCTCGAGGTCGGCGGCGGCGTGGGTGAGATCCAGCTCGAGCTGCTCAAGCGGGGCGCGGCGCGTGCGGTGAACCTCGAGCTCTCCGCCGGATACGAGCGCGATGCCGCACGGCTCCTGGGCGACGCCGGCCTGCTGAGCCGCGTGGACCGGCGCCTCGGCGTGGATCTCGCCGAGGCGCCGGACGACGTGGAGCCGGCGGACGTCGTCGTCCTCCACCGAGTGGTGTGCTGCTATCCGGACTACGAGAAGCTCCTGGGCGCCGCCGCCGAGCATGCCCGGCGAGCGCTGGTGTTCAGCTACCCGCCGGCCAATGTGTTCTCGCGGGTGTTCATCAGGAGCATGAACGCGCTCATCGGCGCCTCGAATCTCTCGTTCCGGGGCTACATCCATTCGCCGAAGGCCATGCTCGACGTCGTCCGCAGCAGGGGCCTCGAACCCGCGTATCACTGGAGCGGGCCTCTGTGGCGGGTGGTTGGCGCTGCCCGCCTTTAGGACTCTCTTTACACCCGCGCCGCGAGGATCTCCTCGGCTGCCCACCGACCCATCCGGAGGGCGCCGTCCACGTGCTGGTATCCCTCGGACGCGATGTCGGAGCACGCGAAGTGGATCGGGCCCACGGGCGTGCGCTGGTCCGCGCCGTAGCGCGAGAGGCCGCCGAGGTCGAAGCTCGCCGCGTAGGCGCCGCGAGTCCATTCCTCCGAGCCCCAGTCGGACTCGTAGTAGACCTCGGCATCCAGGGCCTCGGGGCCGAGGTAATGCGCGATCGAACCGAGGATCTTCGCCTTGCGCTCCTCGGCGCTGAGCTCGAACATCGCGTCGGCGTATTCGTCGGAGACGAAGCCCACCAGGGTTCCGCGCTCGTCGCCGTAGTTGGTGTTGTCGTAGACCTCCTGGACAACCTGCCCCACGCCGAAGCACGTTCCGGACAGGCCCGCCTCGCGCCAGAACGGGCGATCGTAGACGGCGTGCACCTTGATGACGAGGCCCATCGAGAGGTGCTGGTGCAGCTGGTGCTGGCGGCGCGGCAGCGGCGGCTCGTAGGAGATGCGGCTGTACAGGGTCGGCGGGACCGCGAGGATCGCGCGGCGGGCGGTGACCGTGACGCCGTCGGCCTCCGCGCGCACCCCATCCTCGCCCCACGCGAGCGTGCGCACCGCAGCGTTGAGGACGACGGCGTCCCCCAGCTCCGCGGCCATCGCGAGGCTCACGGACTGCATGCCGCCCACGACGCGACGGTCGAGGATGAAGTCCTCGTCGAGGAGGTTGCTGAACGAACCCGCCGACGCTGCCATGAGAACGGCCTGCAGCGCGGAGAATGCGTGAGCGGGCTTGGTGAGCATGGCGCCGGCGATGAACATGCCGATGAGCTCGCAGGCGTCCTCATCTGGCGATTGGGCACGGAGCCAGTGGTGGAACGAGATGGTGTCGAGCTCGCGGGCCTTGGGGTGGGCCCACGGCTCCTCGGCCCCGATTTCTGCGGCGAGCTCGTCGAGGATGGCCGTGACGCGCTCGACCTCGGCGAGCGTGCCGGGCGAAACCGGGAAGTCCCCGCCCTCGTACACGATGCGCTCGCCGTCTCCCGCCACGAAGACGCTGCTGCCCTCGCGGTAGCGCTGGTACGTTTCCTTGCCGAGCTCGTCGATGAGCCCAAGAAGCTCGGTCTGGTCGGGGCTGATCCATTGGCCGCCGATCTCGAGCCACGCGCCGTCGACCGTGTCGCTCCAGGTGCGGCCGCCCACTCGGTCGCGCGCCTCGAGGACAATGGCCTTCTCCCCCGCATTCGTCAGCGTGCGCGCCGCCATCAGCCCCGCGGGTCCGGCCCCGACGACGACGACGTCGGCCTGGAGCTGCCGCTTCTGCTCTGACATGGTGTTCCCTTCTGGAAAGTGGTGCAGATCTCTAAATGAATATAGTTCATTTATCTGGAACCGCAAGACCGCCACCTAGACTTCGTTGCATGGACTCTCCCGAGCCGCGGCGGCGCGGTCGCCCGTCGCGCCCCGTGCTCTCCCGCGAGAAGATCACGACGGCGGCACTCGCCATCATCGGCCGCGCCGGCTACGAGGGGCTCACCATGGCGGCCCTCGCCCGGGAACTCAAGACCGCGCCGTCGGCGCTCTACAACCACGTCGCCTCGAAGGACGAGGTGCTCAACTGGGTCCAGGACGACGTGAACGAGACGATCGACACGTCCGGGTTCGGCCGAGACCCGTGGGATGTTGCGCTCACGCGGTGGGCGTACTCGTACCGGGACGCCTTCGCGAAGCATTCGCCGCTGATCCCAGTCATCGCCGTCCTGCCCATCACCGGAGCGCCGCACACGCTCGAGATGTACGAGCACGTCGCCGAAGGACTGCGAGCGGGCGGATGGCCGGAGGATCTCATCGTCGACACCATCGTGGCGCTCGAGTCATTCGTCCTCGGCTCGGCCATGGACGTGTCCGCGCCGGAATGGATCTTCGACGTGGGCGACCGGCGGGATCTGGCGCCGACGTTCGCCGACGCCGTATCGGCGCGACCGCGTCGGGGGCGCCCCGCAGCAGATCAGGCCTTTGCACTCGGACTCAACGCCTTCATTGCAGGGCTACGGGCAACCCTGGCGGCGCACCTCGCGACGCGCGGCTGACGCCCGACTTCGCTTCATGCTCTTGACCGTGGCCTGCGTCACTGCTCTAATAAACGAACGTCATTCATTTACGGGCCGCATCGGAGCCCGTCCCAGATCCCCACCAGAAGGACCCCCATGCACGAGATCCTTGCCCTGCAGCCCCCGGTGTCGTGGGCCCGCACGAGCGACGCGGCCGAAGGCCACAGCCGCGAGCCGTTGCGCGTGGCCCTCGTCCAGCACCGCTGGCACGAGGATCCGGCCGAGACCGAGGCCGAGCTCGAGGAGGGAATCCGCCGCGCCGCGGCCCGAGGCGCGAACGTGGTCTTCCTCCCCGAGCTCACGCTCTCGCGCTACCCCGCGGACACTCTCCCGGAGTACACGCCCAGTAGCATCGCCGAGGACCTAGAGACCGGACCCACCCTCGCCTTCGCTCGCCGCGCAGCACAGCAGAACAACATCTGCGTCCACGCGAGCCTCTACCGCAAGGGCGAGGCCGGCGACGACCGCGGCTTCAACACCGCGATCCTCGTCTCCCCGGACGGAACGCTCCTCGCCGCCACCGACAAGCTCCACATCCCGGTCACCGAGGGCTACTACGAGGACAAGTTCTTCCACCAGGGCCCGCAGACCGGCCAGCCCCAGGCCGAGAACAACGGCTACCCGATCCACACCCCCGCCGAACTCGACGGCGCCCGCCTGGGCCTCCCGACCTGCTGGGACGAGTGGTTCCCCGAGCTCGCCCGCATCTACTCGCTCAACGGCGCAGAAATCCTGGCCTACCCCACCGCGATCGGCTCCGAGCCCGGCCACCCCGGCTTCGACACCGAACCGCTCTGGCGGCAGGTCATCGTGGGCAACGGCATCGCAAACGGCCTGTTCATGGTCGTCCCCAACCGCTGGGGCAGCGAAGGCCTCGTGACCTTCTACGGCTCGTCCTTCATCTCCGACCCCTACGGCCGCATCCTCGCCCGCGCACCCAGGGAGGGCTCCGCCGTCGTCGTCGCCGACCTCGATCTGGACCAGCGGCGCGACTGGCTCACCCTCTTCCCGTTCCTCACCACGCGCCGCCCGGAGACCTACGCAGCGCTCACGGCGCCCGTCGATCCCGCCGCCCCGTTCGGCACGCCCGCCGCTTCCCTCGCTCACCGCTGAGCGCGCGACTCCAAGGACCCCCCATGATCCAGCTCTCCCCCCGCCAGAATGTGGCGCGGCCTCCCACCGAATCAGGGCACGCGGCCGAGAAGGGCCTCAAGCGCGTCCTCGGCGTCCCGTCGCTCGTGCTGCTCGGCCTCGTCTACATGGTGCCGCTCACGATCTTCAGCACGTACGGCATCGTCGTCGAGCTCACCGGCGGCCGCCTGACGGACGCCTATGCAGTGACGCTCGTCGTGATGCTGTTCACGGCCCGCTCGTACGGCCGCATGGCCCGCGTCTTCCCGGCGGCCGGCTCGGCCTACACCTACGGCGCCAAGTCGTTCGGTCCCGGCCTCGGCTTCCTCACCGGGTGGTCGCTCATGCTCGACTACCTCCTGCTGCCGATGATCAACTACCTGCTGATCGGCATCTATCTCAACGCAGCGTTTCCGGCGGTTCCCCCGTGGGCCTTCGTCGTTTCGTCGATCGCCGTCGTGACGGTTTTGAATATCCTCGGCATTACCACGGTTGCGCGCGCGAATATCGTGGTCGTCGGGCTTCAGGGCATTTTCATCGTGCTCTTCGTCGTCTTCGCTGCCACATCGATTTCCGGCGGCCCCGCGACTGACCTCCTCGCGCCTTTCACGGGCGTCGGCAATGACCTCCGACTGTCGCCGATCTTCACAGGCTCCGCAATTCTCTGTCTCTCCTACCTCGGATTCGACGCCGTCTCCACCTTCGCCGAAGAGGCCAGGGATCCCCGACGCACTATTCCCCGGGCCATCATGCTCACCACGCTCGTGGCGGGGCTGCTCTTCCTCGGCCTCGCGTATGTGAGCCAGCTCGTGCTGCCCGTCGCCACGTTCGAGAACGTCGATTCGGCGGCCCTCGAAGTGGTGGGCCGTGTGGGCGGGGACCTGTTCGTCGCCCTGTTCACCGCCGGCTACATCGCCGGAAGCCTCGGCTCGGCGTTGACCTCGCAGGCCTCGGTGTCCCGCATCATCTTCTCGATGGGCCGCGACGGCGTCCTCCCCACGCGCGTCTTCGGCAGGCTTCACGCGCAGCTCGGCACGCCGGTCGTCCCGATCCTCGTAACCTCAGCAGTAGCGCTCCTCGCCCTGGTCCTCGACCTCGCGACCGTCTCCTCGCTCATCAGCTTCGGCGCGCTCGTCGCGTTCTCCGTGGTGAACCTGTCGGTCATCAAGCACTTCTTCGTCGACCGCAAGGAGCGCGGAGCCGCGGCGGTGCTCAACAGCCTCGTCCTCCCAGGTGTGGGCTTCGGGCTCACCTTGTGGCTCTGGACGAGCCTGACCGGCCAGGCCCTCATCCTCGGCGTCTCGTGGGCCGTCGTCGGCCTCGCGTACCTCGCCGTCCTCACCCGCGGCTTCCGCCGCCCCACTCCCCAACTCGACTTGGAAGGAGCAGCCGCATGAGCTGGCGCATGCCCGCAGAGACCGACCCGCACGAGCGCCTCTGGATGGCGTGGCCCTCCGCCGGCTACACGCTCGGCGCGACCGACGCGGACGCCCACGAGGCGCGCTCGGCCTGGGCCGCCGTCGCCCACGCGGCCCTCCGCTACGAGCCGGTGACCATGGTGGTCCGTCCCGAGGACCGCGCCATTGCGAAGGCCTACCTCGACGGACGCATCACCGTCGTCGAAGCAGGGCTCGACGACGCCTGGATGCGCGACATCGGCCCGAGCTTCGTCACGGACGACGACGGGCGGCTGGGGGCGGTCGACTGGGTCTTCAACGGCTGGGGGCAGCAGAGCTGGGCGTCCTGGGAGCACGACGCGAAGATCGGCCGGACGGTCGCGGAAGCGGCCCGCGCGGACGTCGTGGCGAGCGAGCTCGTGAATGAGGGCGGCGGCTTCCAGACCGATGGCCTCGGCACTGTGCTCCTCACGGAGACCGTTCAGCTTGACCCGTTCCGCAACCCAGGCCTCACGAGGGCCGAGGTGGAGGCCGAGTTCGCCAGAACGATCGGGGCCCGCCACGCGGTCTGGCTCCCGCGGGGGCTCACACGGGACTCGAAGGAATTCGGCACACGGGGCCACGTGGACCTCGTCGCAGCGATCCCGTCACCCGGCACCCTGCTCGTCCACGTCCAGTACAACCCGGAGCACCCGGACTACGAGGTGAGCGGCGAACTGCTGGAAATCCTGCGCAGCTCGCGCACGGCAAACGGCACGCCGTGGAACATCATCGAGGTCCCCGCACCCCAGCAGCTGCACGACGGCGAGGACTGGGTGGACTGGAGCTACATCAACCACGTGGCCCTCAACGGCGGCCTCGTCGCCTGCTCCTTCAACGACCCCTATGACGAGAAGGCACTCCGTATCCTCGCCGACGCCTACCGCGGGCGCCACGTCACCGCCGTCGACGCCCGCCCCCTGTATGCACGCGGCGGCGGCATCCACTGCATCACGCAGCAGCAGCCAAAGGCTGGCCCCGCAAGGGCCTGACGAAAGAGAATCTTTCCAATGCCTCAGATCTCCTCCGCGTCCCATTCGGGCGCCCAGAATCACACTGTGCTCAAGCGATCGCTCGGCCTCTGGGCGATCGTCGGCCTCGGCCTGGGCTACATGACGCCCACGACCGTCTTCGACACGTTCGGCATCGTCTCGGACGAGACGAACGGCGTGGTCCCGCTCGCCTATCTGGTGGCGCTCGTCGCGATGATCTTCACGGCCATCAGCTACGGCCGCATGACCCGGATCTACCCTTCGGCCGGTTCCGCGTACACGTATACGTCCCAGACGATCCACCCGAGTCTCGGCTTCCTGGTCGGCTGGACGTCGCTCCTCGACTACCTTCTGCTTCCCCTCGTCAACGCGCTTCTCATCCGGATCTACATGGAGTCGTTCTTCCCGGACGTTCCTGCCTGGATCTGGGTGGTGGGGTACGTCCTCGCGATCACGGCGCTGAACCTGTGGAGCATGAATTCGACGTCGAAGATCAACGGCATTCTCGTGGTCTTCGAAGTGGTCCTCATCGGCGTCTTCATCGTGCTCGCCTGGAATGCCCTCACCCACGGCGACGGGAACGGCTCCGCCTTCACCTCTGCCCCGCTCTTCCACGACGGCGTGGACGCTTCGGCGGTCATCAGCGGCGCCACTGTTGTCTGCTTCTCCTTCATCGGCTTCGACGCAATCACGATGTACACCGAAGAGGCCAAGGACACGAACACTGTGCCGAAGGCCATTGTCTTGGCCCTCATCATCGGAGGCGCGATCTTCTTCGCCGCCGCCTGGTTCGGCCAGTCGGTCTTCCCGACACTCGACGGTTTCGAGAACACCGACGACACCCTGCCCGAAATGGCACTCAAGGTCGGCGGCGAATTCTTCAAGATCCTCTTCACCTCTGCGGCCTTCGCGGCCACGGTCGCCTCGAGCCTTTCCTCACACGCCTCCGTTTCCCGCATGATCTACGTCATGGGCCGGAATGGAGCTGGGCCAGTCTCGCGTTTCTTCTCGTTCGTCCACCCGAAGCACCGGACGCCCTCGTTCGCCGTGGTGTTCGTGGGAGCCGTCTCCATGCTCGCCATCCCGTTCACGCTCGAATTCATTTCGTCGATGATCAACTTCGGGGCGCTCATCGCGTTCACTTTCGTGAATCTCACGGTGGTCGTCCTGTTCGTGTTCCGCCGCAAGGAATTCCGCACGCCCCGCCAGGTCGTCACGAATATCGTGCTGCCTGTTGTGGGCATGGCGTTCACCGGCATCCTGTGGGCGAACCTGAACATCGACGCTTTGACCTACGGCGTCATCTGGCTCGGGATCGGCATCGCTTGCCTGCTCGTCATGACGCGTGGCTTCCGCCGCCCGATCAACGTGAGCATGCGGGAGGAGGACGCGGTCGAGCTCGACGGCGAGTCCGTCACCGCATAGTCCCGCCACACTAATGGCCGACGGCGGTACTCACCCCTTGGGCGGGCGAGTGCCGCCGTCGGCCGTGCTTGTGGGAAAGTGAAGCATGCCTGAGATCCTGCCGTTCCGCTACCTCTTCGGCCCCGGCCCGGGCAACGCATATCCCGAGGTCATGGCCGCGCTGTCCCACCCCGTGATCGGCCATCTCGACCCGGCCTTCATCGATCGGCTGGATAGAGTCTCCGAGGACCTCCGCCAGGTGTGGGGCACGGGGAATCCGCGCACGTGGCCGGTCAGCGCGACGGGATCGGGCGGCATGGAGGCAGCTTTCCTGAACATGGTGTCCGACGGGGACGTCGCGGTCATCGCCGTCAACGGTCTCTTCGGCGAGCGCATGTGCGAGGTCGCCCGGCGCTGCGGGGCCGAGGTTATCAAAGTGGACCATGAGTGGGGGCAGCCGATCGACGTCGACCGCGTCCTGTCCGCGCACCCGAACCCGAAGGTCATCGCGGCCGTCCACGCGGAGACCTCGACGGGCGTCCGTTCCGACATCGCGACGCTCGGGGCCGGCAAGGGCGACGCCCTCCTGCTCGTCGACGCCGTGACCTCTATCGGAGGACTCGAGCTCCGCGCCGACGACTGGGGCATCGACATCGGCTACGCCGGAACGCAGAAGTGCCTAGGTGTGCCGCCCGGGCTCTCGCCTTTCACGGTCTCCGAGCGGGCGTTCGAGCGGCGAGTGAAGGATCCGCGGTCGTGGTACTTCGATATCGGGCTCCTCGGCGGCTACGTCGGAGCCGCCGAAGGTCACACCCGCACGTACCACCACACTGCACCTGTGACCATGGTCGCGGGGCTCGAGGCCGGTCTGGACCGCATCCTCGCCGAAGGCCTCGACGCCGTCTGGGCTCGGCACGAGGCCGCTGGTGCAGCGTTGCGCGACGGGCTCGAGGCCATGGGCCTCGAACTGTTCGCCGCCGACGGTCACCGGTTGCCGAGCCTCACCACCGTCAAAGTGCCCGACGGCGTCAACTCCACCGGCGTCCGGGCGCACCTCCTCGAGCGGTTCGACATCGAGATCGGGGCGGGCGTTCGCGCGTATCGCGACAAGATCTGGCGGATCGGCCTCATGGGTCCCAACGCGAGCCCCGCCTCTGTGACGCTTGTCCTCGGGGCGCTCGAGGAGACCCTCGCCGCCGTCGGCTGATCCTCCCCTCGCGCCCCCTCCAGCCGGACTTCCGAATCTCCCTCCCGTTGCGCCGTCAGATCCGCAGGGTCCCTGCGTCGCAGCCCCGCAGGATTCCCACCAGCTTTCGGCGCCCCAATCGGGCTATCAACGGCGTGTCGGTCCCGACACGCCGACGGCCAGTCCGAATGAAGGTGGGAACGCCCCGTCGTCGCCCACGCACCCTGCAAAGGTGACGGCGCAACCGGAAGGGCGGGACCCCCGAAGCCCCCTCGCGTTGCGCCGTCAGATCCGCAGGGTCCCTGCGTCGCAGCCCCGCAGGATTCCCACCAGCTTTCGGCGCCCCAATCGAGCTATCAACGGCGTGTCGGTCCCGACACGCCGACGGCCAGTCCGAATGAAGGTGGGAACGCCCCGTCGTCGCCCACGCACCTGCAAAGGTGACGGCGCAACCGGAAGGGCCGGACCCCCGAAGCCCCTCGCGTTGCGCTGCCAGATCCGCACGGTCCCTGCGTCGCATCCCCGCAGGATTCCCACCAGCTTTCGGCGCCCCAATCGGGCTGTCAACGGCGTGCCGGTGCCGACACGCCGACGGCCAGTCCGAATGAAGGTGGGAACGCCCCGTCGTCGCCCACGCACCCTGCAAAGGTGACGGCGCAACGGGAAGGGCCGGACCCCCCCCGTCGGCGGGAAGGGCCGGCCCGTCGGCGAGGGAGCCGGGGACGACGGCAAAAAAGCGGACGCACCCTGTCCGCAGTGGGGGCTAGATTGTGGGCCATGGCTATCGCACGTTTTCCCAGTGTCGTCATCGACTGCCCTGACCCGCAGCAACTCGCGGACTTCTACGGAGCCCTGCTGGACTGGAAGGCCGAGCCGTCAGAGGACTGGATCGACCTTCGCGCCGACTACGGGCAGGTCATCTCGTTCCAGAAGGTCGAGGACTACAACCCGCCCCGTTGGCCGAGCCAGGACGTGCCCCAGCAGATGCACCTCGATGTGTCAGTCGACGACCTCGACGAGGCAGAGGCAGCGGTCCTGTCGCTCGGTGCCACGAAGGCGGACCATCAGCCGGGAGAGACGTTCCGAGTCTTCCTCGACCCGGCTGGCCACCCGTTCTGCCTCTGCCGCGACTAGCCCAGTCGCGACTACCCCAGTCGCGACTAGCCTCTAGGCGAGGTCGAGCGTGTGCGCAGTGTGGTCGCGTTTGGCGGCCAGATAACGGACGTTCGCGGCGGACACATGCGCCGCCGTGGGCACCCGCTCTGTGACCGTGATGCCGTACGCACCGAGCTGCCGGGCCTTGTCGGGATTGTTGCTCAACAGTCTGATCGAGCCGACACCCACGGCGCGCAGCATCTGGGCCGCCACGAAGTAGTCGCGCTCGTCCTCCCCGCGGCCGAGCGCCACGTTCGCGGCGTAGGTGTCGAGGCCGTCGTCCTGCAGCGCGTAGGCGTCGAGCTTTGCGTAGAGGCCTATTCCGCGTCCCTCCTGGCGCAGGTACAGCAGGAATCCGCCAGCCTTCGAGATGCGCTCGACTGCTTCCCGCAGCTGGGGACCGCAGTCGCAGCGCTCGGAGCCGAGGACGTCACCGGTGAGGCACTCGCTGTGAGGTCTGACCAGCGGCGCTTCGAAGCCTTCACGGGCGCGGGCAAGACTTTCCTGCCAGTCGCCGAGGCCGAGGAGGAGGTGCTCTTTGCGGTCGGCCAGATTCCGGAACGTGAAGACGTCGGCGCTGGCCGTGAAGCCGTCCGCGAAGCGGAGCGGGACCTGCACCTGCGTCCGGACTCGTGCTTCCAGCGGCTGGGGCGACGAGTTCTCTGGCATGCGGGGCTCCTTTGCGCTGGACGCGGGAACACTGGTTTCCCTCGGCGATCCTCTCTAAAATAACGTATCACGGTTTTGGAGTTCGGAGGCAGCCATGGCGCACACCGCTCAGTCCGGATCAATCTGGCTAGCCACCTCGCCGGCGACCAGCTACCCGAGCCTCACTGAGGACGTGGAAGTGGACGTCGCCGTCGTGGGCGCCGGCATCGCCGGCCTCAGCGCCGCGCTGGAACTCAAGCGACGCGGGCTGACGGTCGCGGTCCTCGAGGCAGCCCGGGTCGCCACCGGCGTCACGGGCAACACGACCGGGAAGGTCACCTCGCTGCACCGCCTCGCCTACTCCCAGCTGGCGGACCAGCACGGCCGCGCCAAGGCCCGTGCCTACGGACAGGCGAACCAGGCGGCGATCGAGCACGTCGCCCGAACGGTAGCCGCCGAAGGGATCGAGTGCAGCTTCCGGCGGGTCGCGAACTATACGTACGCCGAGTCCGACAGCACCCTGGCCAAGGTCCGCGCCGAAGCAGAGCTCACCGCCTCGCTCGACCTCCCCGCGACCTTCACCACCGACGTCCCGCTCCCCTTTGCGGCCAAGGGTGCCGTCCGCTTCGACCACCAGGCGCAGATTCACGCCGTGAACTACCTTCAGGGGCTCGGGAGAGCGGTCGACGGCGAGGGCAGCTTCGTCGTCGAGGGCACCCGGGTGCGGCGCATCAAGGATGGCTCGCCCGCCGAGGTCGTGACCGAGGGCGGGACGGTCCGCTCGCGCGATGTCATCGTCGCGACGAACGTCCCCTTGGACGACGGCGGGCGCTTCGCCGAGCGGCTGTCCCTGCATCGGTCGTACATCGTCGCGAGCCCGGCACGTGGGTTCCCGGCAGATGCCACCTTCATCAGCGTCGACGAGCCCATGCGTTCCCTCCTTGCGGTGAACCTCGGCGGCACGGACTACGTTCTCGTGGGCGGCGAAGGGCACCTTGTCCCGGGCGGCGGAGACACCTCCGCGCGCTTTGATCGCCTCGCGGGCTTCGCGAAGGAACGCCTCGGCGCGGAGGAGCCGGCGTACCGCTGGTCGACCCAGGACGCCATGCCGGTTGACGGGCTGCCCTTCGCCGGGCCGATGCTGCCCGACTCCCAGCACGTCTACGCGATCACGGGACTGCGGAAGTGGGGGCTCACGAACGGCACTGCGGGTGCGCTCGTCGTCGCGGATCTGATCACCGGAGGCGACAACCCGTGGAGCGAGCTGTTCGACACTAACCGAGAGGTGACAGCGAAAGCCGCGGCGCCGTCGTCGGACGCCCCCACGGAAGCGCCCGAGCCGGACAAAGCCCTTGGTCCAGGCGAAGGAATCGTCGTTGAGATCGGGGGCGAGCCGACGGCGGTCTATAGGGACGACCATGGCTCGCTCCGCACGCTCACCGCCATCTGCACGCACCTCGGCTGCACCGTCGAGTTCAACGGCCGAGCCCGCACTTGGGACTGCCCGTGCCACGGATCGAGGTTCGCTCTGGACGGCACGGTGATCCAGGGACCGGCCGAAAAGGACCTCGCCCACAGGGACATTTCCGTTCAGCCCACGTCAAAGCTGCTCTGGTAGCATCGGCGGACATCGGGCGGTCCGCACCGCCGGTCAAGGAGCATGCGTATGAGCCTGCACGTTGGTCCGGGCCTTCTCACGGAGGTGGAACCGGTCTCGGAGGAGGACGCCGAGGCCTACGTTGCGTCTGTCTGCTTCAAGACGGGGCCACCGAAGGCGGTGGGTATTGAAGTCGAGCACATCGTCCACCGGCGCGGAAACCCCGCAGCGCCCGTGACCGTCCCCGAGCTCCGCCGGGTTCTGGACCCCCTCGGGGACCGTCTGCCGGGCGGCGGCATTCTGACCCTCGAGCCCGGCGGCCAAGTCGAGATCAGCAGCGCCTGTGCGCCCCATCTCGGCGAGCTTCTCCCCCGCGTCCGAGCCGACCTCACCGCCGTCGACCGCCTCCTCGACGCAGCGGGGCTGGCCACCAGCCCCGCTGCCCTCGACGCACACCGCACGCCACGACGCACCCTCGACCATCCGCGCTATGCAGCGATGCAGCGGCACTTCGACGCCGCCGGCGAGGCCGGCAGGACCATGATGTGTTCGACGGCGTCGCTCCAGGTCTGCCTTCAGTCCGGCGGGAGCGAGCGCGAGGCCCGCGAGCGCTGGGAGCGTGCGCACCGCCTCCTTCCCGTGCTGGTCGCGATGTTCGCGAACTCGCCGTTCGAATACAGCCGTCGCGCTCCCCGGAAGAGCAGGTGGAAGAGCGCCCGCCAACGGGTATGGTCGGCGATCGAACCCGAACGCACGCAGGCGGTCCTCCACCGCGTTTCCGGAGTCGAACCGGCCGAGGCCTGGGCACGCTACGCCCTCGACGCCCCCGTTCTGTGCGTGCCCGCCGAGGCCGGCCGGTGGGACGCGCCCGCCGGACTCACGCTGCGCGGCTGGCTCCGCTCCAGCTCGCCCCGGCCCGCTACCCTGGACGACGTCGACTATCACCTCACCACCCTCTTCCCGCCAATCCGCCCGCGCGGCTTCCTCGAGCTCCGTGCCCTCGACGCGCAGGCGGGCGACGAATGGGAGGCGGCCGCCGTCATCACCGCCGCCCTCATGGACGACGACGGCGCAGCCGCCGCTGCGGACGACGCCTGCGAGCGCTTCTCCCCCACTCCCGCAACGATCGACGACGCCGCCCGCCGTGGGCTCGAAGACCCCCGCCTCGCCCGCGCGGCCGCCCAGTGCGCACGCGCAGCGCTCGCCGCCCTCCCGCGGCTCGGCCTCGAGGACGCGGCAAGGCGACGGGTCGAGCGGTTCGCCGAGTCGTACCCGCTCCGCGCCCGCTGCCCGGCGGACGACAGACGCCTTCAACCCACCTCCGGGGAGGCCCCGTGAGCCACGACCCGCTGCCCATCGAGCAGCTCCGCACGGCGATCGCGGACCGCCTCGAGCGCTCCCGTCGGCGCACGCTCGCCCTGACCTCCTGCGACGACCGGGAGCTCATGGCCCAGCACTCGCCGCTCATGTCCCCGCTCGTGTGGGACCTTGCGCACGTGGGGAGCCAGGAGGAGATCTGGCTCGTGCGGGACGTGGGCCACCGGGTCCCCCTGCGCTGCGACCTCGACGAACTCTACGACGCGTTCCAGCACCCGCGCGCCGAGCGGCCGGCACTGCCGCTGCTCGGCCCGGACGAGGCGCGGAAGTACATCGCCGAAGTGCGGGACAAGGCGCTCGACGTCCTCGAGAAGTCGCCGCTCGAGGGCTCGGCCCTGATCGACCAGGGCTTCGCGTTCGCCATGATCGTCCAGCACGAGCAACAGCACGCCGAGACGATGCTCGCGACCCATCAGTTGCGCAAGGGCGAGCCGGTCCTGTTCCCGGAGCCGCTGCCCGCGGGCGTCGTCGGAACCCGCAGGGGCCTGCCCTCGGAAGTTCTCGTCCCCGGCGGCGAGTATGCGATGGGCACGTCAATCGAGCCGTGGGCCCTGGACAACGAACGGCCGTCGCACACCGTGGACGTCCGGCCGTTCTGGATCGACACAGTGCCGGTGACGAACGCGGACTTCACGCGTTTCCTCGACGCCGGCGGGTACGACGACCCACGCTGGTGGAGCGCCGAGGGGTGGGCGTACCGGCAGAAGGCCGGCCTCGAGGCGCCGCTGTTCTGGACCCGCGAGGGCGACGACTGGTTCCGGCGCCGCTTCGGAGCCGTTGAGCCGGTGCCCCAGGACGAGCCGGTGCAGCACGTGTGCTGGCACGAGGCCGACGCCTATGCGCGGTGGGCGGGGCGCCGATTGCCGACTGAGGCCGAGTGGGAGAAGGCCGCACGCTTCGACCCCGCCACCGGGAGGTCCCGCCGGTACCCGTGGGGCGACGACGACCCCACCCCGGTTCGCGCCAACCTCGGCGGCGGCGCGCTCCGCCCAGCACCGGCTGGCTCGTACCCCGAGGGAGCCTCGGCGCTCGGCGTTCGACAGCTCATCGGCGACGTATGGGAGTGGACCTCGAGCGATTTCCAGCCGTACCCCGGCTTCCGCGCGTTCCCCTACCGCGAGTACAGCGAGGTCTTCTTCGGCACGGACTACAAGGTGCTCCGCGGCGGCTCGTGGGCTGCGGACCAGGTCGCCTGCCGTGGCACGTTCCGCAACTGGGACTATCCCATTCGCCGCCAGATCTTCGCCGGGTTCCGCACCGCGCGGGATGCGACGACGGCGGAGGTCGCCTGATGTGCCGCCACCTCGCGTACCTCGGTGAGAGAGCCACCCTCGCATCGGTAGTCATGGAGCCCGAGCACAGCCTCTTCCGGCAGGCGTGGGCACCACGGCTTCAACGCTACGGGACCGTCAACGCCGACGGCTTCGGCGTCGGCTGGTACGCGGACGACGACGACCTCCCCGCCCGCTATCGGCGCGCCGTCCCGATGTGGGCCGACAGTTCGTTCGCCGACGTCGCGCGGGTCACCAGGACGCGCTGCCTGCTCGCCGCCGTCCGCTCGGCGACGCCCGGCATGACGGCGGATGAGTCGGCGGCCGCTCCGTTCTCCTCGGGCCGGTGGCTGTTCAGCCACAACGGCGCCGTCTCAGGGTGGCCGGAAAGCCTTGCCCGCCTCGCCGCGACGCTTCCGCCCGGACGGCTTCTGGCCCGCGAGTCCACGGTCGACTCGGCGCTCCTGTGGGCACTCGTCCTGGCCCGCCTCGACGAAGGCGACGATCCCGCGGAGGCCCTCTCCGCCGTCGTCCTCAACGCCTCCGCCGCCGCAACCGGCCGCTACAACTTCCTCCTCACCAACGGAGACCGGATCTGGGCCACGGCATACGGCGACACGCTGTTCTGGCGGGCCGGCGAACACGGCACCGTGGTGGCGAGCGAGCCGTACGATGAGCGTCCCGAGTGGAGGGAGGCGCCGGACCGGAGTGTGCTCATAGCAAGCCGCGACGGCGTCGACGTCGAACCCCTTCGCCCCGCCCGGAAGGAGACCGCAGCACCGTGAGCACCGCGTTCACCCCCGCCGACATCACCCATTACCTTCCGCCGGACTTCCTTGCGAAGAGCCTGCGCCGCGACGTCCTGGCCGGGCTCCAGTCCACGCCGAAGACCCTCCCGCCCAAGTGGTTCTACGACGAGCGCGGCAGCGGCCTCTTCGAGCAGATCACCGAACTCCCCGAGTACTACCCCACGCGGGCCGAACGGGAGGCGCTCGAACTCCACGCCGCGGAGATCGCGGCCGCGGGTCCCGCCGAGACGCTCATGGAACTCGGGTCCGGTTCGTCCCGGAAGACGCCGCTCCTCCTCGACGCCCTCGCCGAGGCCGGGCCGCTGCGGCGGTACGTCGCGGTCGACGTGAGCGACAGCGCGCTCATCTCCGCCCGCGAGGGCCTCGCGGGGCTCTACCCCGAGCTCGACCTTCAGGCCGTCGCAGCGGACTTCGAGCACCAGCTGCACCTCCTCCCGCACGAGGGCCGCCGGATGGTCGCGTTCCTCGGCGGGACCATCGGCAACTTCGAGCCGGACGCCCGGATCGCCTTCCTTCGCGAGCTACGCAGCTTCCTCGGCCCCGGCGAGGGGACGTTCCTGGTGGGCACCGATCTTGTGAAGTCGCCGTCCGTCCTGGTCCCCGCGTACGACGACGCCCAAGGCGTCACCGCCGACTTCAACCGCAACGTCCTGCGCGTCCTCAACGCCGAGCTCGGGGCGGACTTCGACGTCGACGCGTTCGAGCACGTCGCAGTGTGGAACGAGCGCAAGGAGTGGATCGAGATGCGACTGCGCGCCACGCGTGCCATGCACGTGCGGCTGCCCGCCGTCGGTCTCGAGATCGACTTCGCACCCGGCGAAGACCTGCGCACCGAGATCTCCGCGAAGTTCCGGCCCGAAGGCTTCGGCGAGGAACTCGGCGAAGCGGGGTTCGCCGTCGTCGGCCAGTGGACGGATGCCGCCGGGAGATTCGCGCTCACACTCGCGGAGCCGCGGTAAGCGTTCCCTGAAACTCACACACCCGTAACTGGGCGGAAACGGCACGGGCCTACCGTTTGAAGGCATACCCTTTCGAGCAAGGAGGCGGCATGCAGACCCATCCGAAGCTGACGATCCGGCGGACGTCCTGGGCGAACCCTGTGGGCCGCGACCTCCGGGCAGCCCAGCAGGCCGAGCTCGACGCGCGCTTCGGACGCCGCGACCACGAGGCCGGCGAACCGCCCAGCGCGTCCGACATCGCCGTATTCCTCATCGCCTACGAGCGCGCGACCGGCCAGCCCCTCGGCTGCGGCGGCCTGCGCTGGGTCGACCGGACGACGGCGGAGGTCAAGCGCGTCTACGTCCTCCCCTATGCGCGGGGGGCCGGCGTCGCGAGCTCGATCCTGCTCGCGCTCGAGGCCGAGGCGCACGAGGCCGGGATCACGCTCGTCATGGCCGAGGCCGGGTCGGCCCAGCCCGACGGGAAGATGTTCTACGAGGCCGCCGGCTATCGGCCGGTTCCGAACTTCGGGCCGTATCAGGAGGTCGAGGACTCGGTCTGCTACGCGAAGCCGATCATGGCGCCGGTAAGGGTTCACGCGATCGCGGGGTGACGCGGTATCGCGAAGGGACCTCAGGGGACCCGCGCCGGGAGCTTCAGCACGGGGACGAGTGAGCTCCACGGGGATGCCGCCTCGTAGGCGCGGGCGATTCCGAGGACCCGGGCATCGTCGAACTCCCGGCCCATGATGTGCAGCCCCACGGGCTGGCCCGAGGCCAAGCCGCAGGGGACACTCACGGCCGGAAGCCCCAAGAGGTTCGCGGGCGAGAGCATCCGGAGGGCGGACGCGAGCGAGTCGGTGTCGGTCGAGCCGGTCAGCTCGTGGGACATGCGGGCTTCGAGGGGTGCGACGGCGGGCAGGGTCGGCGCGAGGAGGGCGCACGTCCCCGTCCGCGCGAAGGCGCGTGCGAGCAGCTCCCGGAGATACATCCGAACCTCCCCCGCGAGCCGCAGGTCCTCCCGAGTCACGAGGGCCCCGGTTTCGATCATCACGCGGGTCCCCGGAAGGTAATCCCGCGCTGCCTGCCGCAGCAGCGCACGGTGGTGCTCCGCGGCCTCCGAGAGCGAGACGGCGAGGCTCGCGGGCAGGGCGAAGTCGAGTTCGGGGAGCGCCAGCTCGACGATTTCGAATCCCAATCCTCCGAGGCAGGCGAGCGCCGCCTCGACGAGTGACCGGACGTCGTCGTGCACGCCGCACGAGTCCCAGGCTGCACGGTCGACGGCAAGGCGAGCGGGCGCCGTCGACCATTCGACGCGCTCGGCGACGGCGCCGCCGACCCGCGTCAGCGCAGATTCGGACAGCATTCCCTCGAACAACAGGGCGCAGTCGGCGACGCTGCGGGCGATGGGTCCGATGTGGTCGAGCGAGTGGCTCACGTTGAGGACGCCCGAGCCGTCCACGAGGCCGGTGCTGGGCTTGAGCCCCACGAGGCCATTGACCGCGGCCGGGTTTCGCACCGAGCCGCCTGTGTCGGTGCCGAGCGCGCCTGGCACGCTGCCCACCGCGACCGCCACCCCGGAGCCGACGCTCGATCCGCCCGCGTACCGCTCCGGGTCCCACGGGTTGCGGGTGGGCGGCGTGCCCTGGCCGAAGGCGAATTCGTGCGTCCGCAGCTTCCCGAGGATCAGCGCGCCGCTCTCTCGCAGGCGGGCGACCGCGCCCGCGTCCGCCTGCGCGATCTGCCCTCGCAGCGCCGCGGACCCGCCTTCCGTAGGCAGGCCCCGGACATCGATCACGTCCTTGACGGCGACGGGGACCCCCACGAGCGGACCCGTTCCCGCGCCGCGGTCCGCGGCGCGCGCTGCCGCCATCGCGCCCTCGGCATCGACGTGGACCCACGCCTGCGCGTAGTCCTCGGTCTCCTCGATGCGGTCCAGGACGGAGGTCAGGAGTTCGACGGCGGAGAGCTCGCCTGCCCGGATGAGTGCGGCGGCGTCCGCAATACCGAGCTCCCAGGGTTCACCTCCGCCCATGGAAGGCCTCCTTCAGCGTGTTCATCCCGGTCCGGAAGTCTGCGTAGGCCACCGCGACGGCTGCCTCGTCCTCGAGGGCGGTCTCCTCGCCCACGAGGGCTATGAGCGTTGCCAGTTCCTCCGCGTTCAGTCGCGCCATCATCGCCGCGCCCCTGCGGCCAGCTCGCCGCCGCGCACCACGCGCTCCCCGGCGACGAAGACGTCGCGGACCTTGCGGAAGTCACCGGCGTCCGCGATGACGACATCCGCGACGAGGCCCTTGCGCAGTTCGCCGCGCTCGGGCGCGAGGCCGGGGATGAGACGGACGACGGCGGAGGTCACCATCGCGACGGCGTCGCCGAGGCTGCGGTGACCGCGCGCGACGAGGTCCTGGACGGCCGAGATGAGCTCGTCGTGGTCGCCACCGTGGCCGTAGTCGGTCCCGAGGACGTCGACGACGGCGGGCTCAGCGAGGAGGCGGTCCCAGTGTTCACGGGTCGTGACGGTGTGGCGACGGTGCAGGAGATCGAAGACCGAGGCCTCGCTGGCCCAACCGCGACGGCGGCCGCGCTCGGCTAGGTTGAGCGCTTCGTCGGGCGTGTGAGAGGGGTGGTTGACGTGGGCCGCGATGACGCTCGCCCCGCGTGCGCTTGGGTCCTCCATGAGCTCGCGCAGGACCGCGGCGGTTGCCGATGCGCTGTGCACGAGGGCGGGCACCCCGAAGCGCCGGGCTGCCCTCACCCCCTCACGGATCCCCTCGATCGCCGGGCCCACGGACGGCATGACCGTATCGAAGACGAGCTTTGCCAGTTCGGCGTTCCCGATCAGGCCGGTCAAACCTGCGTCCGCGGCCGCCCGGCCAAGTTCTTCGACGTCGGCATGGGTCGCGTCGACGAACCGCCCGAGCACCGCCTCCTTGAGGCGACGCGCCTGCGCTTGGGAGATCCGCACGCCCGTCCGCCGCTCGATCGTCGCGGGGAGGTAGACGAGGTCCTGCCCTCCCCCGCCGAGCGTCTGGCCGCCGCCGAGCTCGCCGATGGCGACGGCGCCGTCGTCGAGCATCCGTTCGACGCTCAGGTGGGCTTCGCGCTGGGTGAGGCCTCCGCCGTCGGCCCTCTGCGCCGCGAGCAGCGCGGAGGGGAGGTGGGTGGTCGCACCGGCGACGCGGACGGCATGGCGCTTGTTTGCCTCGCGGACCTGATCCATCGTGGCGAAGCCGCAGAGGTTCAGGACGGTCGTGGTCCCGGCGAGGAGGTGGCGGTCGAGATTGCCGAGCCATGCGTCGTCGGGCAGTGCCGGGGCGGCGCTGGGGAACAGCGGGCCCGAGGTGACGCCGTGGGCGTGGCAGTTGATGAGGCCGGGCATCACGATGGAGCCCGATGCATCGATGGTCTCGCCCTCGAACCCCAGCCGGCGATCCCAGCGTTCGAGAACCTCGGCGATGCGCCCGCTCTTCAGGACAATCGCTCCGTTGTCCAGCGCCTGCCCGGTGCCGGTGACGAGGGTGCCGCCATGGATGAGCGTGGACATCGTCCTCCCTGTGCACTAGTTTCATGATATCGAAGTTGCTTCACTATAGCGTTCCACGTTCCGCGCCGGAATCCCTTTTGAAGGATGCTCAGATGTTCCAGCAGCCCCTCGCCCGCGACTACGTCGGCTACGGCGCCGAGGCGCCCGCCTACCTCTGGCCAGGCAACGCTCGTGTGGCGGTCTCCCTCGTGATCAACGTCGAAGAAGGCGCGGAGACGCATGCGGCTCCGGGGCAGGAGACCACCTTCGATTACGGCGCGAGAGCCGGCATCTGGCGCATCCTCAGGATCCTCGACGGCCACGGCGTTCGGGCGACGGCGTTCTGCTGCGCTGTCGCTTTGCAGCGGAATCCGCCCGTCGCAGCCGCGCTCGTGCAGCGCGGGTACGAGATCGCGGACCACGGCTACCACTGGGACACCCACGCAGGGCTGGGCGTCGAGGAGGAGCGGGCGCTCATTGTGGCGTCCCGCAATGCCATCACAGAGGCAACCGGGGTGCGGCCCACCAGCTGGTACTCGAAGGACGGGCTCAACCCGGACACGCGCAAGACGCTCCTCGAGGAAGGGTTCCTGTACGAGTCGAACAGCTTCAACGACGACCTGCCGCATTGGGGCATGGACGGAGTCCATCTGCCAGTCCTGCCTTATGCCGGCGACACGAACGACTCAAGCCTGATGGGCCCCTACCCCACGGGCCGCGCCTTCGCGGAACATCTCGTCGGTTCCCTCGACCTGCACCTCGACGACCCGCGGCCCGGTCCGTCGGTCATGAGCGTGGGGCTGCATCCCCGAGTCATCGGCAGGCCTGCCTATGCGGGCGCTCTGGACCGGTTCCTGAACCACGCGCTCGAACGGGGCGCCTGGATTGCGACGCGCCTCGAGATCGTCGAGTGGTGGCTCGATCGGCACGCAGGTCCACCTCACGCCGAGTACCCACGACAGGCTGACACTTGCCAGTATGGCTGACGTGTTCACTTCCCTCTGCGCGTTTCCGCTGACCCCGCTGGCCGATGATGTCCTCGACGAATCGGCCCTGGCCGCCCTCGTTGCCCGTGCAGTGGCAGGCGGGGCCGATTCGCTCGGGGTCCTCGGCTCGACCGGCGTGTATCCGTACCTGAACCGGGACGAACGGCGGGCCGCCTTGGACGCTGCAGTGGGAGCAGCAGGCGGCGTCCCCGTCGTGGCTGGGGTGGGCGCACTGCGCACCCGTGACGTCCTGCAGTATGCCGACGACGCCCAGAGCGCCGGCGCTGCCGGGCTGCTCGTGGCACCGGTCTCGTACCACCGCCTTGGGGAAGAGGAGGTGTACCGCCTCTTCGCTGACCTGGACTCGGCCGCTTCCGTGCCGATCGTCCTGTACGACAACCCCACCACCACCGGCTTCACCTTCAGCGAGGCGCTCTACGCGAGGGTCGCCGAACTGCCCCGCGTCGGCTCCGTGAAGATCCCGCCCCCGCCGGCGGGGACGGTCGCCAATCGCGCCGCGGCCGTGCGGCGTATTCTCCCGTCCGGAGTGTCGCTCGGCATCAGCGGCGACTGGGTCGCCGCGGAGGCCCTCGTGTCCGGTGCCGATGCCTGGTACTCGGTCCTCGGAGGCCTCTTCCCCGAGAGGGCCAAGGCCATCACGGACGCCGCGGCAGCGGGTGACCGCGACAAGGCCCTCGCCCTCTCGGAGGCCCTCGAACCGATGTGGGCGCTCTTCCGGAAGCACGGGAGCCTGAGGGTTGTGGCGACTGCGGCCGAGGTCCTCGGCCTCGTGAAACAGTCTTCCCTGCCGCGGCCCCTGCTCGGCCTCGACGAGACCTCGCGCGCGGACGTCGAGGCGGCCCTCCTGCAGTGCGGCCTCGAGGGGTAGCGTCCGGGTTCGGCTACACCGTCTCCATAAGGCGGCCCCAGCCGCTCACCGGCTTTGCGGCGCCCGCCAGTCGCAGGAGCTCCCACAGGGTGGCCACGGCGCTGTCCACGACCGGAAGGCCGAGCTCCCGCTCGAACGCCGCAGCGAGATACGCCGAGCGCAGGTTTGTCCCGATGCACACCACGGCTTCGGCGTCGGGGACGAAGGCCGGACGCAAGAGCGCCCCGATGTCGTCGGCGCCCAGCCGGGCAATCTCGGGGTTGGCCAGCACCGCCTCCGGGCTCGACGTTGCGACAACGTCGAGGCCATGGCGCGCATACTCGTCGGAGATGAGCGGCAGGATCGACGCAGGCCCCGGGAAGACGACGGCGACGCGCGTCACCGAGAGCGCGGCGAGCGCCTCGACGACGGCGAGGGACGCTGTCGTTGCCGGGGCCCCGGTGCCCTCGGCGAGCTCGGCGCAGAGGCGTCGGTCGCCGTCGAGCCCCACCCAGGTCCCGGAGGTGCCGTGGAAGGCAACGGCGTCCGGCTCGACGTCGGCCAGGAGACTCGGCGCCTCGCCCAGGACCGACGCGTCGATCGGGTCGCCGAGGTCAGGCGGCAGGCGGAAGCGGCTGTAGTGGACGCCGATATCGCTCCTGGTGGCGAGCAGCGCGGCAGTGAGGGTCTCGGCGTTGGAGTTCGACGACGGCACGAGCACCCCGAGCCGTACCGCCGGCCCGGGGGCGGGCATCAGTGCGCCCGCCCGAGCGAGGGTGGGGTCGAGACGGCGAGCATGACGGCGGCCGAGTCGGTGCGGTTGTGCCACCAGTGCGGGAGGGAGGCGTCGTAGGTGAGGCTGTCGCCCGCCTCGAGGTGGAACTCCTGGCCGCCGACCGTCGCGACGAGGGACCCCGACTGCACGATGACGCACTCCTCCCCCTCATGGGAATCGGAGGAGTTGGCGCCGTCGAAATGGGCGGGAATGGTCATGCTCACCACGCCCAGCTTGCGCTCGGTGTCCGGAACGATGAGCTCCATGACCACGCCCTGCGACGGGATCTCGATCCGGCGGCGATCGGCACGCCTCACGAGCATGTTGTGCCGGCCTTCGCTGGGGTCATTGAACATGGTGGCCAGCGGAAGATCCAAGGAGCTCGCCAGCCGCAGGAGCGTGGCAAACGACGGATTGCCGATGCCGCGCTCGATCTGGCTGATGAGCCCAGCACTGACACCGGCGCGCTCGGCAAGCTCCTCGACGGTGAAGCGCCCTACGCGCTGTTCGCGGATCGTGGCGCCGATGCGCGAGATCCAGAAATCGCGGTCGCCGTTGCCATTGACGGCAGCGCCGTTGCCGGCACCGCCGTTGGCGGCCCCGCCGTTGATGACACCGTTCGGAGAGTCTCCCACCAAGGGCTCCTTCATTATTTCCGGGTTCGCGGAATTATATCCGGGTGCCTCGGCGGTGGTGAGCTTCTTCATGACATGCGTCCCATCTCGGCAAATCCAGTCATCAGCGCTGCGAGTTCGCGTTCCCAGTAGACGGCAGCTCGGTCGGCTCCGCGCGCGAACACCTCGTCGGCCCGGGCCATCGACGGCGCGGGCAGGCCCACGCTGTGCCCGGATGCACGGAGGGCATCGACAACGGACTGCACCGCCTTGTCGAGCTGCTCCGGCTCGTGCCGGCCGTGGCGCTGCAAGTCCGCGGAGAGGTCCGTGGGCCCCAGCCAGCCGCCCGCGAACGACTCCGACGCGACGAACTCCTCGACGCGCTCGACCGCCTCGACCGTCTCGAAGAGGACGCTCAGCCGGGGTCCGCCCGCATAGTCCGTTCCGAATGCCGAGGCTGGCGAGACTTGGCGGGAACGCAGCCCCTGCGGGGCGTAGCGGACGATGGCGGCTGCCTCCTCGAGCTCGTCGGGTCGCCGGAGGTGCGGGAGCACGAGCTCGTGCACCCCGGTGTTGGCGAAGGAGACGAGCGTGTTCGGGGCGAGGTCAGGGACGCGGACCGACACCTCGACCACAGTCCCGCGCAGCCGTTGGACGGCGTCCGCGCAGTCCCGGGTTGTGAGACCGGTCTGTTCGGCGTCGAGGACCACGAAGCCGACCTGGGCCTGGGCGCAGACGGCGAGCAGGGTGGGGCTGGGATCGGCGGTGATGAGGCCGACGCAGCTGGCTTCTCTGTCACTCATCGTGCACGAACTCCCAGTCCGCGGGCTTGCTGACTCCGACCACGAGCTCGACCGGCTCGTCCGTGTCGTTCCACGCGCCGTGCTTGAGGCCGCGGGGAATGTAGATGCCGTCCCCCGGTTTCGCCCGGTACTCCTCGTCGCCGAGGAACACCAGGGGGCTTCCCGCAACCACCACGTAGAACTCCGACGCGTCGGGGTGGTGGTGGCACAGGTGCCGCTGGCCGGGAAGGATCCGGCCCCAGCTCACGCAGAGGTCGTCCGATCCGCTCAGGTCACGGGAGATGAGCGTCGAGACGAGGCCCTGGTCCCGCTGCCCGTTGAGGCCGAGGCGGTCGAGCTCCTGGAAGCCCTGTTCGTGGACGTTGTGGACGAGGCGGGTCAGGTTCGAGGTCTTCACGAGGCGACCTCCTCGAAAACCTCGCCCGGGAGCTCGGCCGGCGCATGGGCGAGCCACCACCGGGCGATCTCCTCGCGCGTTGCGAACCACACGCCGTCGACACTCTGCGCGTAGTCGAGGAACTTCCGGACCCCGTTCGCAACGCTCGGCCGGCCGCCGATCCTGAGGTGAATCCCCACGGACATCATCTTCGGCACGGTCTCTCCCTCGGCAACGAGGCAATCGAGGGTGTCCTTCAGCACGGTGAAGAAGTCCTCGCCGGTGCCGAGGCTGCCGGGGCCCCAGAAGCGACCGTCGTTCGTGTCCCCGGAATACGGGAGCACGAGGTGCTTGGCGCCGCCGGCGGACACGAAATATGGAAGGTCGTCAGCATACGAATTCGAGTCGTAGAGGAAGCCCTCCTCCACGAGGATCGCCCTGGTCTTCTCGGTGATGTCCTCGCGCACGTACCAGCCCACGGGAGTGACTCCGGCCGTCGCCTCGATGGCTGCCTTGCAGGCGCGGATCTCGGCCCGCTCCTCCTCAGGCGTCATCCCCGCCATGCCCCGCCAGCGGTAGCCGTGCCCGCAGATCTCGTGGCCGTCGCGGGCGATCGCGCGCGCCGCCTCGGGATTCTTCTCGAGGGCCTCGCCGCACGCCATGAACGTGGCCCTGAGACCGCGCTCCCGGAGCATCGCGAGGTAACGCCAGATCCCGGCGCGGCTCCCGTACTCGAAGAACGATTCCTTCATGAGATTCCGGCGGGCGGGATCGGAGGACCAGCCGCCGAAGATGACGATGTCCTCATCCCGCTCGTCGCCTGCCGCGATGGATCGCTCGGCGCCCTCTTCGTAGTTGACCACGAGGGACACGGCGACTTTGGCGCCGCCTGGCCACCCGACGACGGGCGGGTTCTCCCCGTATCCGATGAGGTCTCGCATCAGCTCTCTCCTCGCAATTCGCAAAGCTTCATTTTTTTGATCGATCTTCAATATCTCTAGGTTTCTACCCGGCTGGGCCTTCGTAAACCCGGCGATGTGCCGCGAGCGAGGTCCTGAGCATCCCGTCGACGTCGTCGATCACGTTGCCGTGCGCTGGGCCGATGAACGACGTCGGCAGCTCCTCGAGCGTGCGCTCGATGGCTTCGAAGGCGGCGCTGACATCGACGAACTTGGTCCAGTACAGGGCTCGGCCCGTCCCGTAGGCCGCCTGCTCGACGGTCGGCGGCAGAGGCATCTCGCCCGAGGTGAGGCGGCACTGCCCGGGGCGGTGCACGGGCTCGTCGTCGTCCAGCGATCCGGCGTCCGATGCCGGGACGTCGTGGATGAACGAGAACCCATCGGAGACGAACAGGGTCCCCGACCCGCCGTCGTAGCCCCAGAGCGTGTTCTCGAGGTCCCGGATGTACGCGGGGACGAAGCGGAAGGGACGGCTGTCCGCGTCCGTGCCGAGCTCGATCGACTCGCCGGGGCGGCGCGGCTCCAACCTTCCCTCGAACTCGGGAAAGTGAAGCGCGTAGTCCCGCACGTCCCCGACGACGACGGCCCCCGGGTAGCGCTGCAGCAGGGCCGGCAGGTTGCCTGCGTGCGGGATTTCGGGATGGGTGGGGAAGACGTAGTCGAGGGTGCGGCCGTCGAGCGCCTGTTCGAGTTGGGCCAAGACCAGCGGGGCGTGGGCAGGGTCGCCGGTGTCCACCAGGATCGTGGCCTTCGAGCCCACGATCAAGTACGAGGAGACGTGGTAGTGCACTTCCTCGCCCGCCGAGTAGGCCGAGAGGCACCCGCCCAGCCAGAAGACGCCCTCGGCAATGCGGCGCGCGGGGGTGATGACGTCGTCGTTCATCCCCGTCCCACCTCCTCGAGGTGGGCGGCGAGCTGCTCGGCCGCCCGCAGGCACTCGTCGCGGCCCACGAAAGGCAGCCCATAGCCTGGGCCGATCGCCGTGACTTCACGGCTTTCGACGATCCGTCGGATGTCAGCGGCGATCGGCGCCGTGTCCGCGTTGGCGAACCAGGCGAACTTGACGAGGCCGTCGGCCGGATCGGCCTCCTCCGGGCTGGCGCGGTGCGTGAATGCGTCCGACGTCAGGAGAACGCCCGAGGATGGCTCGAAGACCCACAGCGTGGGAAGCAGCCGCAGCAGCGGTGAGACGAGTTCGAGGACCAGGCCGTCGGCGACCTCGACCTCCCGGGAGGTGCCTGGGTCCACCGAGACTCTGCGCACGGGCGCACTCGATCGCGGCACCGTGATGCCCCCGGTATACCAGACCGAGCCGACGGTGAATCGTTCCTCGATCGCAGGAATGTTGAGGCAGCACTCCATCTCCGTACGGGTCAGGAGGATCGAGAGCGGCTCCCCCGGCTCGAGGAGTTCCCCGAGCTGGGCGAGCATCTCCACCTCGTGGAGCCGGACGCCGGCGTCCACGAGGACCGATCCCCCATCGCCTCGAATGAGGTACGCGTTGACCGGCTGGTTCCGGCGGACCCCCGGTGGGCACCAGCTCACGCGCGCGTCCAGAAGGATCTCGCCGCCGAGGCGGTACACCCTCCCTCCGGCCAAGGGCTCGGGCCGGGCGACCGCCGGAACCGTGGTGCTCATGGCCGGGTCGCGCCCTGTGCTCGGTCCCAGACCGCGACGGCTTCGTCAACGGTGCAGAGGTCGTGCCTGGCACGCATGACCGTCAGCGCCGCGTCGTGGACCGCCGTGTCGTAGGCGCCCACAGCGTCTTCGAGCAGAACGGCGTAGAAGTCGTTGTGCACGGCGTCGCGGAGCGTCGCCTCAACGCAGCCGCCGGTCGAGACGCCCACGAGGGCCACTGATTCGATCCCCTGGCTCCGGAGCAGGAGCCCGAGCTCTGTCGCGACGAACGCGCTGGGACGGCGCTTGGTGATGACCACTTCGCCGTCGAGCGGGAGGCACTCGTCGCAGAAATCGGTGGCCGGGTCACCCTTGAGGCTCAGCTTGCCGAGGTCGATCGGCCGTCCGTTCGCCGCCGTGTAGAGGGCCCGGAGCCAGGCGGCCGGCGAGCTCGCACCGTCGGGCAGGTTCTCCACGCGAATGTGGAACACGGGGACGTTGTTGCGCCGGGCTCCCTCGATCGCCGCCTGGCACCGCTCGCGCACTCGCGGCATCATGCTCAGGTCGTGGCCAGAGTCGCCGATCGCAGCGCCCGGGAACACCGCGCCCTTCTGCATGTCGATGACCACGAGGGCCGTTGTCGCGGGGTCGAGCAGCTCGTCGAGGGTGTCGCGGACCTGTTTTCCGCAGAGTTCAATCATGATGCTGTCCTTGTCTGGCTGCGCTCAGCTGCCGAGGGCGTTGAAGTAGATCTGGCCGTTCGAGAGCGGCGTCGCCCCGCTCAGCCCCTTCTTCGTCGCGATGATGCCGCGAGTCTCGACGAGGGACAGGATCGGTGCGCCGGCGTCGACGACGGCGGTCATCTGCTTGATGAGGTCATTCCGCTGGGCGGTCTTGTCCTGCGGTGTGGCGGCGAGCTGCGTGCGGAGCTGATCGAACTTGGCGTCCTTCCAGCCCGTGGTGTTGCTCGGGGCGTCTCCGGCGTAGTACGCGTAGCTGTAGAACGCCGGGTCGGCGATGACGATCGGCTCCGAGTAGAGCACCGCCTGGAAGCGGCCCTGGATCAGCGCGCTCGAGAAGTCCGTGGAGCTGGCGATGTTCTGGAGCTGCACGTCGATCCCGATCTGCTTGAGCATCGACTGGATGAGGACGGCCGACTTGGCGGCGACGGGTCCGGGGCGGGTCGCGCTGTAGCTCAGGTCGAGCTTGAAGCCGTTCGCATACCCGGCGTCCGCCATGAGCTTCTTCGCGTCGTCGAGGTTGAACGAGTAGAACGACGACGGGTCCCCACCGGGGAAGGTGGCCTGCGAGGCCTTGCCGTAGCCGGCGTAGGCACCCTTGACGAGTGCGGCGCGGTCGATGGCCTCAGAGATGGCGTGCCGCACGCGGGCGTCCGCGAGCGGTCCCGACTTCGTGCTGAACATCAGGGTGTCTCGGGTCGCGCTCGGGCAGTTCAGGATGCTCACGTTGGGCGAATCGCCGAGCGACGCGTACTGGTCGTACTCGAAGCCGTTCGCCACCTGGGCCTCACCCGTCTGCACGAGCTGGCTCCGCGTCGAGGTGTTGGGGACGGCCTTGACGACCACGCGCTTGACGGGGCCGCGCTTCCCCTCCCACTTCGGGTCGGCGGTCACGGTGAGGGACGTGCCGGGCGTGAACTCCTCGAGGGCCCAGCCGCTGTAGTCGGCGAGGTTCTTGGAGAGCCAGTTGTTCGCCGTCGGATCATCGGGCGTCACATGCTTCTTCGCCTCCACGCTGTCGTGGATGTAGAAGAGGTTGTTCTGGAGGGACTCGACGCTGAACGAGGTGAGCGAGGTCGTGTTGAGCTCGACCGTGCTGTCGTCGATGACCTTGACGAGGTTGTTGACGTCGAAGCCACTGCTCGACAGCGTGCCCTTCATGACCGGCTGGCGCTGCATGCCGATCTGCAGGCTCCAGCGCACGTCCTCGGCCGAGAGGGTGTGGCCGAACTGGCTGGTGAGCTTCCTGAGCTTGACGACGACGCCCTTGCCGTCGGGCGCCGGCGTCGCACTCTCGGCGAGGCGACCCGAGACTTCGGTGGTCGGCTGACCACAGGGGTCGCTCGCCGTCGCCGTCGTCTTGTACTGCAGGAGCTGGGAGCCCAGGCCGCTGAGGACGACGTGCGAGGCGCTGCCGCCCCAGGGCGCTGGGGTGAGGCTGTCCGGGAGGGCCCCGACCGCCACGACGACGTTGTCCGGCTGCTGGGTCGAGGACGCGTCGGAGCTGCCTCCACAGCCCGTGACCGAGAGCGCGAGGGCGGCGGCCAAACCGCCGGAGAGCAGACGCAAGCGATTCATGGTCCTAACACCTTTTTCTTTGAGGGATGGTGCAGAAGGGGGATGCGGGTGGTGGGGTGGGTGGTTGGGGTGGCGGGGTGGCGGGGTGGGTGAAAAAGCGGGTGCTGTCAGTACCGGTAGGCGCGCTGGTGCCCGGTGCGGATGATGGGTTCGACGTCGCGGACGTTGGTGATGACGTTGCCGTGGGTGGGGGCGACGGTCCGGACATCGAGGTCGTCAATCAGCCGGAGGACGCGGTCGTACACCTGGTCGGCGTCGTTGCAGAATCGCGCCCAATAGAGGGCGCTTCCCGTGAAGAAGGCCGCGTTCTCGACGGCGATTGGCCCGGAGAGCTCAGTCGTCACGAGACCGCACTCACCGGGAAGGTGGACGGGATCCTCGTCGTCGAGCTCGGGTCGGTGCATGTAGCAGAACCCGTCCGCGGTGAAGAGCACGCCGGCTTTGGGAACGAATCCCCATTGCGTGTTCGGCAGGTCGCGGATGAGCGCCTCGACGACAACGAATTCGTACCCGCCGCCCAGATCGATGCGATCGCCCGGGACGCGAGCGTGCAGGTTCGGCTCGATCTGTGGATAGAACAGGTGGTAGTCGCGGACGTCGCCCACGATCTGGATCTCGGGGTACTTCTGCACGAGCCGGGGCAGGTTCCCGGTGTGCGGGAGCTCGGGGTGAGTCGGAAACACGTAGGTGAGAGGCTCGCCGTCGAGCAGTTCGTCGAGCTTCTGCGAGATGATCGGCCAGCTCGAGGGGTTCCCTGTGTCCACGAGCAGCGACGACGACTCGCCTCGGACGAGGAAGGTCGAGTTGTGCCCGTGGATCACCCGGTCCGCCAGGTGGAAGGGGAGGCAGGAGCTCATCCAGGTGACGCCGTCGGCCACGCTGCGCGGAAGGTCGCTGCTCATCGTCTCAACAAGCTGTTCCATGATTTCTCCTATGCGCCTTGGCTGACGAGGCCGGCGTGCTGGGGCGTGAGCGCGGCGAGCATGTAGTCGAGGTGACGCCGGACCACGTCGCGTCCGCGCAGTACACAGCCTCGCGAGGGAGCGATGATCTCGGGGTCGAGTTCGTCGAACTTCGCCGCAAGCCATTCGCGCAGGGGCTCGCACGTGGCGCGCGGGAGCCATTCGTACTTCGCGAACAGGTGGCCCGCCACCTGTTCCGGCGTCGTCGTGTCCTCAACGGTCGAGTCGATGATCCGCGAGTCGTGCGGGTGCTGAATGGTGCCGTGCGTGAACGTGTCCGAGGTGAAGAGCGTGCCGGTCTCGGCGTCCCAGCCCCAGAACGTCATGAGGAGGCGCAGAAGCGGCGCCTCGATCTCGAGGACGCGGCCAGCCCCGATGTCGATTGAGGCAGCGCGGGCCAGGGAATCGCCCTCCCCCGAGCGCATCGCGTCGATCTGGTGCCGGCGGCCGCGGAGCGCCATGAGGTTGAGGTCCTCGAAGGCGTCGAACGGGTTGATCACGCCGCCGGTGAAGAGCCGCTGGATGTCGAAGCTGCGAGCGATCGGCTCAAGGTTCGAGACGCAGTCCATCTCCGCCCGGGTGAAGAAGACCGAAAGGGCTCCTCCGTCACCGATCAGGGCGGCGAGATCTCCGAGGATCTGCTCCGCGTGGAGTGCAACTCCCGAGTCAATGAGGAGGTGGGAGTCGGTGGCTGCGGCACCTTCGCCGCGCTCCGAGAGCAGGTAGCAGTTCGAAGGCTGGAACCCTGTGGAGCCAGCGGGGACCCAGCTCACGCGGCCGTCGAGGGGAATGAGCCCACCCAGGACGACTAGTTTGTCGTTCTTCAATTTAGTGAACATAGCTTCAATCTATTGGTGAGGGATGGGGGTGTCAAGGGATGGGGTGTCGAGGGATGAGCGGGAGCTTCGGCCACGAATGGCGACGGCTCGCGCCCGGGGATCCAGTAGCGTGATGAGGGTGTCCAGGACCACGTAGCCGAGGAGGCTCGTAGCGCCCATGACGAACACGAAGCCTTGGATCACGGGCATATCGCCCTTCAGCACGCCGTCGAGGGACCAGCCACCGATGCCGGGCCACGAGAAGACGCTTTCGACGATCGCAGCGCCGCTCAAAGCGGCGGCGAACAGCAGCACCATGTACGTCATGAGCGCAGCTCGCACGTCGCTCAAGGCATAGCGGTAGACCTGGAACGGACGCAGCCCGCACGCCCGCGCGAATTCGATCTGCGGCGAATGGAGAATCTGCAGCAGGCCAGTGCGCACTGTTTTTCCGAAGGGCGCCGCGAAGAATAGACCCATCGTGACAATCGGAAGCACGGCCCGGCTGAAAATCGAGCCGAAGACCTTCCATTTGCCGGCGATGACTGCGTCCAATACCACCGAGCCGGTGACTTTCGGCGGGGGGATATCCGAGCTCGAGAGCATTCCCAACGGCGCGGGGGCAATGTGCAGCTGCTGGTAGAAGACAAACAGGAGGAGGAGCGCAAGGACGAATTCGGGCATCGCCATGAGCACCGAGACGCCGGCGGTGAAGGTCTTGTCCGGCAGCCGCCCGCTCCGGTAGGCCGCGAAGGTGCCCATCGCAAGCCCCAGCAGGAGCGCCAGGATGAGTCCCGGGACCAGATAGACGAGCGTATTCGGCAGGCGAGTCCACAATTCCTGGGATACCGAGCTTCCCGTGAAGAACGAATGCCCGAGGTCGCCGCTGATGGTGCGGCCGATGTATTCGACGTAGCGCTCCCAGAGCGGCTTGTCGAGCCCCAGCTCGCCGTGGATCCGCGCAATGTCGGCGGGGGTCGCATACTCGCCGAGGAGGGCGACGGCGGGATCCCCCGGCAGGAGGGAAACGAGCCCGAAGCTGAGGGTCATCAGCCCGAGGAGGAGGCCGACGGCGATGGCCAATCGGGAGGCGATGTACCGGATCATGAGTTCCCCGCTTGCGTCGACATGGTTCCGACCGATGCCGCGAAGGGCAGGGGCGGCATCGCCGCGGCCATGAGCCGCTGCGTGTAGGGCTGCTGCGGATCCTCGAGCACGTCCCGCGCCGTCCCGACCTCCACGAAGCGGCCGTGATGCATCACCGCCACGCGCGAGCAGAAGTTCCGCACGGTCTCGATGTCGTGGGAGATGAAGAGGTACGTGAGGCCACGGGCCCTTTGGAGGTCACCGAGCATCCGCAGGATCGAGGCGCGAATCGTCAGGTCGAGCGAGGCCGTGGGCTCGTCGAGGACCACGATGCTCGGATCGGTGACGAGCGAGCGAGCGATGCCGACGCGCTGCTGCTGGCCGCCGCTGAGGTTGGCGGGGCGGCGGTCGAGGAACTCGGCAGACAGGCCGACCTCCTCAAGCGTCCGCGCCACCCGCTCGCGCCGTTCAGTCCGCGAGCCGTAGGTCCCTGCGACGATCAGGGGCTCCTCGACGATCTGCTGGATCGACAGCCGCGGATTGAGCGAGGCGAACGGTTCCTGGAAGACGATCT
The DNA here is from genome assembly GCF_005876955.1 of Sinomonas gamaensis. GTDB lineage: Bacteria > Actinomycetota > Actinomycetes > Actinomycetales > Micrococcaceae > Sinomonas > Sinomonas gamaensis. Next base: position 74,431 of record NZ_SSCL01000007.1, on the reverse strand, counting down.
GCCAGTGCCGACGCTGCTTGCGGAGCGCTCGCGGCACCAGAGCCCGGATGTCCTGTCCGTCCAAGAGGATGGAGCCCGAATCTGCCTCGTGCAGCCTCAGCAGCAGGCGGCCGAGCGTCGACTTCCCCGAGCCGCTCTCACCGATGATCCCGAGGCACTCTCCTGCCTCGACCGAGAAGGAGACGCCGTCGACGGCCAGGACCTTCCGTCCTTGCGGCGTCTGGAACGTCTTGCGCAGATCGTTCACTTCGATGATGGCCACGTTGCCACCTCCAAGGGTTGTGAGGGAACCACTTCGGCTTCGGCCGGCTCGATCGGAGGTGAGGCCGAGCTCAGGAGCGACGCGGTATACGGGTGCTGGGGCGCCGTGAAGACCTCGGCGACCCGGCCCTGCTCCACGATGCTGCCCTTGTACATCACCAGCACACGCTGGCAGTACGCGTTGACGACCCCGAGGTCGTGCGTGACGATCAGCATCGATCGCCCGCTCTCCACGGTCAGCCGCCGCAACGTATCGAGGACCTGGCGTTGAACGGTGAGGTCGAGCGCCGTCGTCGGCTCGTCGGCGATGACCAGCCGTGGGTTGAGGTAGAGCGCCATGGCGATCACGACGCGCTGGGCCATGCCGCCACTCAGCTCGTGGGCGTAGCCGCGGATCACGCGCTCGGGATCGCTCACGCCCGTCGCCGCGAGGAGGTCGACGGCGCGGCGGCGAGCGCCGTCGTCGGCTTTCACTCCATGCGCCTTGGCGATGTTGGCGAACTGCTTCTCGAGGCGGAGCACCGGATTCAGCGCGCTGAACGGATTCTGCGCGATGAAGCCGATGTCCTTGCCGCGGATGGCCCGCAGCTCGCTCTCGCGGAGCTCGAGGAGGGGGCGGCCGGCAAACTCGACTGTTCCCGAAGCGACCCGTCCCGGCGGGACGAGGAGGCGGATCACCGAGCGGACCACCGTGGACTTCCCGGATCCGGACTCTCCGACGATGCCGACCACTTCGTTTTCCCCGACCTCGAACGAGATGCCGTGGAGCGCCTCGACCACGCCCCTCCGCGTCGCGAATTCAGTGACGAGATCATTGACCTTGAGGCTCATCGCGCCCGCTCCACTCGCTCGATCCGGGTTTCCAGGGCGCCCGCAAGGATGTTGAGCGAGCCGATGGCCAGCAGCATCGCCAGAGTCGGGTAGGCCGATGCCCACCACTCGCCGCGGATGAGCATGCTGAACCCTTCCGAGATCATGCCGCCCCAGCTCGGCTGCGGGGGCTTGGCGCCGACCCCGAGGAAATTCAGCGCGGCGATCGTGCCGAGGGCGTTCGCCGCCGTCAGCGTGGCCTGCACCAAGACCACCCCGTACGCATTGCGGAAGACGTGGTTGAACGCGACCCGCAGCGGGGAGCAGCCGATGGCGACGGCGGCCTCGACGTATCGCGCCGACCGCAGCGACAGCGCGGCGGCCCGGGAAAGCCGCACGAAGCGGGGGGCGGCCACGACCGCGATGGCGAACACGACGTCGAGCGCGCTGCCGCCCATGAGCTGGATGCCGACGACGGCGATCACGATCGTGGGGAGCGCGGCGAACGCGTCCACGACGCGCATCAGGACGTCCCCCACGCGGCCGCTGGTCGCGAACAGGCCGAGCGGGACGCCTACCACGAGCGCAAGGGCCGTCGCTGCCAGCGAGATCGGCAGGTCCAGCTTCGCGGCCTCGATGGTGCGGGAGAAGATGTCCATCCCGTTTCCGTCGGTGCCGAACCAGTAGGTGCCGTTGGGGGCGACGGCGACCGCGTTCGGGTTGGGCGCGAGCGGGCTGTGCGGGTACGGCATCACGAGCGCGAGGAGCGGGAGTCCGATGATGACCACCGCTGCCGCCACCGTCAGTGCATTGTTCGATCGTGAGAGCACAAGGGCGCGCCCCCGCTGGGCCCATCCGGCGGCTCTTAGCCCAGGCGACGTTCCGGGAAGTCCTTGAACGGACATATGAGGCTCCTCGGTTATTCCTGAATCAAAGCGTCGTCACTTTATTGAAATCGCAACTCTAGTGCGTTCTGGTCTTTTCAGGGAGGGGTTCAGTTATTGCAGGAAGGCGACCGTTGACACGTCCTCCGGGCGTCTTCAATATAGTGATACACACCATACGTTGTTGAAGTAGATCTGGGAAGAGGAGCCACGAGGGATGTCCACGCTGAGCGAAGAAGTACCGATCACCACACCGGCGGCCGCAAAGGTGCGGTATCTCCTCCACGACGGCGAGCTCGTCGAATACGCCGACGCCAGGCTGCACGTCCTGAGCACCACGCTCAAGTACGGCGTCGGAGTTTTCGAGGGCTTCCGGGCCTACTGGAGCGAAGACGAGCAGCAGCTCTACGCGTTCCGGGTGGGCGACCACATGCGGCGCCTCGTCGACTCGATGCGCGTCGTCGAGATCGACGGGCCGCAGGATGTCAACGTGCTGAGCGAGCAGCTCCTCGGGCTCGTCCGTGCGAACGGGCTGCGCAGCAACCTCCACATGCGCGCTCAGGTTTTCGTCGACTCGAGCGACGGCAAGCCCGAAGACACGGGTCCGGCCACGGTCTTCATGGCCGCGATCCCGATGGGCAACTACTTCGGCGCCACGGGACTCGACGTGCAGATCAGCAGCTGGGCTCGCCTCTCCGACCGCTCGATGCCGCCGCGCATCAAGTCCATCGCCAACTACCAGAACGGCCGGCTCGCGATGCTGGAGGCCCGGCGCAACGGCTACGACGCCGCACTCCTCATGACCGAGTCCGGGCATGTGGCCGAGGGCGCCGGCTACAACGTCTTCATGGTGCGCAAGGGCAGGCTCTGCACGCCGCCGACGACGGACAGCATCCTCGAGGGCATCACGCGCGACAGCGTCCTGCACCTCGCCCGCACCGAGCTCGGCCTCGACGTGGACATCCGCCCGATTGACCGCACGGAGCTCTACTCGGCGGACGAGGTGTTCGTGTGCGGAAGCGCCGCCGAGGTCAACCACGTCAAGTCGGTGGACCGGACTCCCATCGGGTCGGGTGCGGCAGGCGAGATCACCGGGCAGCTCCAGCGGCTGTACCTCGACGCCGTCGTCGGGCGCGTCGCCGCGGACCAGAGCTGGGCGCAGCCGGTCTATCCGCGATGAACGGTTTCCCTGCCTCGGCATCCGCGCACAGTGGTGTCGCCTCTGCCGGCTTAGCCCGTGCGGGATTCACTCATGCCTCGCCGGTGTTCACCGCCCTCGCCGAACCCGTCCTCGAGGTCGACCAGGGCGAGCGGTTCACGCTCGAGGCACGCAGTCTCCTCACCGGCGGCTTCTTCGAGGCCGGCGAGTACGAGAAGTGTTCCATCCCGGTGACCGGGCCCGTCCTGGTCCGTGGAGCGCGCCCCGGTGACGCGCTCCACGTCGAGATCCACGACATCCGCATCGCGGATCGCGGCGCAATGGTGACGCTCCCCGGGCGAGGAGGGTTCGGCGAGCCGCTTGAGCGCTTCGGCCACGTCGTGGAGATCGACGACGGCGTGGTCCACTTCGCCGAGGGCGTCGCCATCCCGGTGCGCCCCATGGTGGGCAAGCTCGGCGTGGCGCCCGCCGACGGCGAGCCGAGCTCGAGCACCGTCGGTCCCTTCGGCGGCAATATGGATTGCAACGATGTGGCGGAGGGCGCCGCCGTCGTCCTCCCCGTCGAGGTGCCGGGCGCGCTCCTGTTCGCGGGCGACCTCCACGCCGCCCAGGGCGACGGGGAGTGCTCGCTCACGGGCGTCGAGGTCGAGGGCGCCGTGACGCTCTCGTGCCGCGTGCTGCCCGGCGTTTCCCTCCATCGGCCCGTGGTCCTCGCTGACGGCCGGGTGATCACGATGGGCGACGGCGATGATCTGGACCAAGCGGCGAAGGCGGCGCTCGACGACATGCTCGGCCTCGTCGTCGCCGACCGCGGGTGGCCACCGGAGAAGGCGGCCATGCTGCTCAGCTCTTCTGCCGACGTCGCGGTCTCGCAGCTCGTCAACCCGCGTGCCTCGGTGAAGGTGAGCCTCGCCGAGCGCTACTTCCTTCGACACCCGTTCTCCGTCTAATCCAGAAAACCGGAGGTTACCCATGCTCGACCTTCTCCTCGCCAACGGCCTCGTCGTCACTCCGTCCGGCCCCCGCCGTCTCGACGTCGGCATCGCCAATGGCACGATTGTCTCGTTGACCGCCCCCGAGTTCGGCGCACCGGCGGAAGCCCGCCGCACGATCGACGTGCGCGGCCAGCTCGTGGTGCCAGGCGGCGTCGACCCCCATGTCCACACGAACAGCGTGCTGCCAACCGCGGCCGAGAGCGGCATCAAATGCTTCGGTCCGGACCGCGTCAGCGAGGGCGCGATCTACGGCGGAACCACCACCCTCGTCGACTTCGCCCACTGGCAGCCCGGGGACGAACTGTCCCAGTCGTTTGCGCGGAAGTCCGCCGAGTGGGCTGGCAACACCTACACGGACTACGCCCTCCACGGGACGTTCAAGGAGCCCGAGATCCCGTTCGAGGTGCTCGAGCAGATCCCCGACGCTGTCGCCGCGGGCCACGGGAGCTACAAGGTCTGGATGACCAACACGACCCCCACCCGCCCCCGGCAGAAGACCGACCTGGGCAACATGTGGGGCCTCATGGAGCAGACCGCGGCCGCGGGCGCGATGCTCGCGATCCACGCTGAGGACGACGACATCGTCATGTACTCGTACAAGCGGCTCCAGCGCGAGGGCAAGATCGGCCTCGAGTACATGTCCCACGCGCACAACAACCTGTCGGAGAAGCTCTCGTTCCAGCGCGCGATCACGCTCGCCGAGCACGTGGGCGCCCCGATCTACATCATGCACGTGAGCGCACGGGAGGGCGTCGACGCCATCCGCGAGGCCCGCGGACGCGGACTGCCGGTCTACGGCGAGGTGCTGCCGCATTATGCGCACTTCACCGCCGACGACTACCGGCAGGAGAACGGCGCGATCTACCACACCTACCCGTCGCTCAAGTCGGCCGACGACCGCGACTCCATGTGGGACGCGCTCCTCGAGGGCGCGCTCAGCACGCTCGCCACCGACGGCGTCTGCACGGACCTCGACGTCAAGACGCGCGGGAAGACCATCCTCGACGCGACGGGAGGCCACGCCGGAGTGGAGATGCGGATGGCTGTGGCCTACACCGAGGGCGTCGCGAAGCGGGGACTCGACCTCACGCGGTTCGTGGACCTCACCTCGGCGAACGCCGCGAAGATCCTGGGGCTGTACCCCCGGAAGGGCGCGATCGCGATCGGGAGCGACGCCGACCTCGCCGTCCTGGACACGACCGAGGCGCGCGTCGTGACCTCGAGCGATCTGCACGAGGCCGACTACACGCCGTGGGAGGGCTACGAGGTCGCGGCCTGGGCAACCATGACCGTGCTGCGCGGGCAGGTCGTGGTCGAGGACCGCGAGCTCAAGACAGGTCCGCTCGGGACGCTCCAGGAGCAGCGCGTCTCAGCAGATGTCAGGAGCCGCCCGGCCTGTTGACCCCCAGCCCCACCCCCGTTTCGGGTGCACCAACTCCCCCTCAAACAGCGTTTCGGGTACGCATCATCTGTACCCGAGACGAGAGAAGAGGGGCGAGCACCACCAGCACGCCGACCCCGGAGCCGATGGCCGTGTCGATGAACCGGTCATGCAGCAAGGCGCCGGGGTCGGTGTGCGCGACCAGGAGGGTCGAGAGCAGCGCGAGCGGCGCGACGAACACCTGCGCGAGGAAGTACTGCCGTGCGATGAGCATCTCCACGACGAACTGGCAGAGGCCGATAAGCACGACCATGATCCAAGGGTCAGGCCGGAGCGCCGCGATCCCCGCGAGCAGGGCGAGGCCGACGACGGTCCCCAGCACACGCTGGAGGCCGCGGCTCACGCGGTGGCGGGTCGAGTGGCCGACGAGCGGCACCACGGCGGCCACGATGGCCCAATAGTTGTGCCCGAAGCCGAGCGCTTGGCCGACGATCGTGGCTGCCGCACCGGCGACGGCCGCCGCGACGAAGTACCCGATGGACTCGAGCCACAGCACGCGGCGCTCGGTCGGGCAGAGGCGCACCCGCCACGCCGCCCGCACCTGCTGCCAGCCGAGCGGGGTGCGGCGCGCGGGATGAACGCGGGACGCGAGGCCGATGGCGAGGCACAGGAGCGACGTCGCGACGGCAGTCACCCCGGCGTCCAAGAGCGGCGGCTGGTGCGGAAGGGAGGCAATCGCAGCAAACGCGAAGATGTGGAACAGCGAGCCCGCGGGCCGAAGCCTCCAGTACCCGACAACAACGCTGCACCCCCATGCCACGAGCGTGGTGCCCACGACGATCCCCCACGGGCCGAGCGCTCCGCCCGGGCTGAGTCGGGCTGAGATGGTTGCCGCGAGGAGGACGCCGATCATGAGCAGGCCGGCTCGGATCTGCGCCACGACGCGGACCCGATGAGGCTCGTTCCGCCCGTAGATCCCGGTGAACGCGGCAAAGTTCGCGAAGATCGCGAGGTCGAGCCGCTGGGTGATCGTGAGCGCCAGGAGCGGGATGAACAGACCCGCCGCCGCGCGCAGCGCTGCCTGGTGGTCGTTCTTCGCGGGGCCGATGCTGAACAGCAGCTCATGAAGAAAGCGTCCGACGACGGCGAGCGGCCCGCGCTGGCGAGCTACGCCGTCGTTCGCTCGTGCCGGAGTGCCCGAAACCTTGGGACCCGTCACTTGGCCCTTACTCTGCTGCGGCGAGCTGGCCGCAGGCGCCGTCGATTTCCTTGCCGCGCGTATCGCGGAGCGTCGTCGGGATGCCGGCCGCGCGAAGGGTCTCGACGAACTCGTCCTGAACCTCAGGCTCGGACGACGTCCAGATTGACCCGGGGGTGGGGTTGAGCGGGATCGGGTTGACGTGAACCCAGCCGCGGCCGCGCTGGTTGAGCTTCTTGGCCAGTAGCGCCGCGCGCCACGCGTGGTCGTTCATGTCCTTGATGAGGGCGTACTCGATGCTCACGCGCCGGCCCGTCTTGCGGAAGTAGTCGTAGGCGGCGTCGATGGCCTCGTCGACCTTCCAGCGGTTGTTGACGGGGATCAGCTCGTCGCGGAGCTCGTCGTCGGGCGCGTGGAGGGACAGCGCGAAGGTGACGGGCAGGTCCTCCTCGGCGAGCTTGCGGATCGCGGGGACGAGGCCGACCGTCGAGACGGTGATGTTGCGCGCCGACATGCCAAGGCCCTCGGGCGAGGCGTCCACGAAGCGGTGGACCGCGGCCATGACGCGCTTGTAGTTCGCGAGGGGCTCGCCCATGCCCATGAAGACGATGTTGGTCACCCTTTCATCAGGGTGCTCGGTGACGCCAAGGTCGCCCGCCGCGATGACCCGGTTCGCGGCAACGACCTGGTCCACGATCTCCGCCGTCGACATGTTGCGCGTGAGCCCGGCCTGACCGGTCGCACAGAAGGGGCAGTTCATGCCGCACCCAGCCTGGGACGACACGCACAGCGTGATGCGGCCCGGGTAGCGCATGAGGACGGACTCGACGAGCGCGCCGTCGAAGAGGCGCCAGAGGAATTTGATGGTGTTGCCGTCGTCCGTGCGGAGGCGGCGGACTTCCGTGAGCAGCGGCGGGAACATGGCCTCGACGAGCTCCTCGCGGCCGGCCTTCGGCAAGTCGCTCATGCGCTCCGGATCGGTGGTCCAGTGCTGGAAGTAATGCGTGCTCAGCTGCTTCGCCCGGAACGCGGGGTGGCCGAGCTCCTTGAGCTTCGCCTGGCGCTCCGCGAGCGTGAGGTCCGCGAGGTGCTGCGGCGGCTGCTTGACTCGCGGGGACGCGAACTGGAGCAGCGGGCGGCCCTCCGCGGTGCGCTGCTGCTCCCAGCCTTCTGCTGCAGGGCGTACCTGGGGGCGCGCATCACGATCGGCAGGGGTGGTGTCCGGGGTTCGCGTGGGTGAAGTCATCCTGTCCATCATCCCACGCCGGTTTTCGTGTTTCCCAATCGGGGCACTATGATTCCGCTCTCTCGCCCCCGTCTCGGGTACAGATACTGCGCCTCACCCGCAACTCAGGTACAGATACGGCCCAGTTCGCGTACCCGAAACGCCGTGACGGGGAGTTATCTGTACCCGAAACGGTCAGGGGCGGGGGGCCGGGGAGGGCTGCGCGGCCTGCTCCACGTAGAGCCTCGCGTACGCTCCCCCGAGCGCCAGGAGCTCGGAGTGCGTCCCGTGCTCGACGATCCGACCGCCATCCACGACGTAGATGACATCGGCGCCGACCACGGTCGAGAGCCGGTGCGCGATCGCGATGGTGGTACGGCCGTGGGATGCCGCGTCGAGCGCTTTCTGGACCACGCGCTCGGAGATCGTGTCGAGCGAGCTCGTCGCCTCGTCGAGGAGCAGCACCTCGGGGTCCTTGAGCAGCACCCGCGCAATCGCGATCCGCTGCTTCTCCCCACCGGAGAGGCGGTAGCCGCGCTCCCCGACCACCGTGTCATACCCGTCCGGGAACGCCATGATCGTGTCGTGGATGTTCGCCGACCGGGCGGCGGCTTCGAGCTCGGCCTGCGTCGCATCGACCTTCGCGTAGCGGAGGTTCTCCGCGATCGTCGCGTGGAACAGGTAGGTCTCCTGGCTCACCACGCCGATGTGGCTCATGAGGGACTCGCGCTGGATCTCGCGCACGTCCCGTCCGGCGAACCTCACCGTCCCCGAAGTTGCCTCGTAGAAGCGCGGGATGAGATAGGAGACCGTCGTCTTCCCGGCGCCGCTCGGCCCCACGAAGGCGGCGAACTGCCCGCGCTCCACCCGGAACGAGACGTCCTGCAGGGTGGCCCGCTCCTCGCCGCGCGCATCAGGGTAACGGAAGGTCACGCCGTCGAACTCCACCTCGCCGAGCCGTGGGGAGCCAGCGGGAAGCGGCACGGCGTCTGGGGCATCGGTGATTGCGGGGCGAAGGTCGAGGTATTCGAAGATGCGCGCGAACAGCGCGCCCGACGTCTGAAGGTCGAGGGCAACCCGCATGAGCGCCATGAGCGGGAACAGGAGCCGCGCCTGGACCGTGGTGAACGCGACGATCGTGCCGGCCGTGATGCTGACGGTCCCGCCGGCGAGAAGGATCCCCGACACGAGGTACACGAGCGCCGGGATCGAGGACAGGAAGATGCTCACCAATGCGAAGAAATACTGCCCGCTCATCGCCTGCCGCACCTGCAGTCCCACGAGATTCTGATTCTCGGCCGAGTACCTCTGAATCTCGTCCGGCTGCCGGTTGAAGCTCTTGGACAGCAGGATTCCGGACACGCTGAGCGACTCCTGCGTAATCGCCGTCATGTCGGAGAGCGATTCCTGCGTCTTGGTGGCAATCCGCGCGCGCACTTGGCCCACCCTCCGCTGCGCGATCACCAGGAACGGCATGAGGACGACGGCGATGACCGTCAGCTGCCAATTGAGCGCGACCATGGCGACGAAGGCGGCCATGACGGTCACGATGTTCCCCACGACTCCCGACACCGTATTGGACAGCACATTGGCCACCCCTCCGACATCGTTCTGGAGCCGCGACTGGATCACGCCCGTCTTCGTACGGGTGAAGAAGCTCAGTTCCATGGACTGGAGATGGCTGAACAGCCGGACGCGGAGCGAGCCCATGACCGAGTTGCCCACCGTCGACGTCAGGTAGGTCTGCCACACGCCGAGGAGCGCGGAAAGGATGTAGACCGCCACCATGAGTCCCACGAGCTCAACCAACCGCGGGACGTCAGGGTGCCCAGCGCGAGGGAAGAGGCCGTCGTCGAACGTCCTCTGGGTGAGCAGCGGCGGGGCCACGGAGAGCGCGGCCCCGACCAGCACGAGGACAACCGTGAGCACGAGCGAGCCACGATGTGGCTTGAAGAGCTCCGCGATGCGCCGGAGCAGGTGCGGGATGCGCGGCGCCTCGGCGTTGAGCTTCTTCTGGAGCGCCACGTCGCCGCCGGAGATGCGACCGCCGCGCCCGACGACAGGCGGTCGCCCGGGTGCCATCTGGGCCATGGGCCTCCTTTGGGGGATGTGGCTACTTAAGGGATGTGGCTAATTAAGGGTTGCTGCTACATAAGGGATCCGGCCACAGATTGATAGTGCGCCTATTCGGCAAGGATGAGGTAGAGCGCTTTGCGGGCATCGTCGAGCACGCCGGCCGCCTTTGCGCGCTGCTCGTCGGTAGCGGCGACCCGGAACTGGTGCAGCACGCCCATGAACTTCTTGGCGCTCTCGATGAGTGCGTCCGAGGCCTCGCTGCGCCCCGACGCCGCTTCCCACGCCCGCTGAAGCTCCTCGGCGTGATCGGCGACATAGGCATGGCCCGCCTCGGTCAGCCTGTACTCCGTGCGCTTGCCCTCGCCGGCCTGCTCCACGAGCTCCTCGTCGACGAGCTGCTGAAGCGTGGGGTAGACCGAGCCGGGACTTGGCCTCCACTCGCCGTTGGTCTTCTCCGCGGCGGCCTGGATGATGCCGTAGCCCGTCGACGGGCTCTCGGACAAGAGGGACAGGATCATTGCCCGGATGTCCCCTCGGCTCGCCCGACGTCCCCCGCGCGGCCCGAAGCCCGGCGGGAAGTCGCGGCCGGGCCCGAAGCCACGGCCAAATCCGCGGCCGAAGCCAGGCCCGAAGCCGCCGGCTCCGAAGCCAGGCCCAAAGCCTCCGGGTCCGCCCGGGCCGCCGGGCCCGAAGCCGCGGCCTTCGTGATGGTGATGTTCTGGATGCCCATGCATGGCGTCCTCCTGTGATCGATAGTCAACCGGCCTCGGTCGAGCACCGGTAATTAACGATATATCGCTGACTGTCGAAGAACAAGGGCAAAGAAGAGGCCCCGCGCGCTGGAGCATGCGGGGCCTCAAAGCAGGAAGGTCAGGGCTTCCGCACCCTGTGCCGACTCACGATGGAGACACGATTGAACGTGTTCATGGTCGACGCCGCCCAACACAGCGCCGAGTAGGCCTGGTCGCCGAGGACAAACCGCGCCGACTCCAACGACGCGACACGCTCATCCTCGTCGGGCAGGAGCGTCACCGCCTCCGCGATGGTGAGCGCAGCCTCCTCAGCCTCGGTGAAGATCGACGTCTCCCTCCACGCCGTCAGCACCCTCAACTTCACCGGGGCGACGCCAGCCTCCTCCGCGAGGCGAATGTGGAGGTCAAGACAGTAAGCGCATCCGTTGAGCTGGGATATCCGGACATTCGCGAGTTCGACGACGTCGCGCCCCACCCCTGCCGCAGCCGTCGCCTCGCGAACGGCGGCCGCCAGGGCGTTGAGCGCCTTCCACGAGGCCGGGTCGGCTTTGTCGAGATAGAAGGACGTGCGGGTGCTGGTTGCGTCGGTCATAGTCGCATCCTTTCACTGCCCCAGCTTGCGCCGTCACGTCAGCGCTGGGCCCCGGCCGCCGTCGCCCCTCCACACCCAGCAAAGCTGACGGCGCAACGGGAAGCGGTGCGCCTACTTCCCCTGCCACCCCGTGTAGCACTCGGCGATGTACGCGCGGCCGTGCTCCGACTCGAGGAGGGACCGGAGCTCGCCGAGCTGGCGCGCCCGGAAGAACGCGTGGTTGTCCTCGCCGGGAACGGTGTGGAGCAGGGTCGTCATCCAGTAGGAGAAGTACTGCGCCTTCCACACCCGGTCGAGCGCCCGATCGGAATACGTGTCGATGAGCGCGGAGGAGCCCGTCTTGAAGTACGAGTCGAGGCTCTCGAACAGGAGCTTCACGTCGTGCAGCGCGAGGTTGAGGCCCTTGGCTCCGGTGGGCGGAACGGTGTGTGCCGCGTCGCCGGCGAGGAAGAGGTTCCCGTAGCGCATCGGCGTCTGGACAAACGAGCGGAACGGCAGGACGACTTTGTCAGTGATCGGCCCCTCTTTGAGCGCGAAGCCGTTGCCGTTCACGCGCAGCCGCAGCTGCTCCCAGATCTGCTCGTCGGTCCAGTCGGCTGGGTTAGTCTTCGGGTCGCACTGGAAGTACATGCGCTGCATCGTGTCGGTGCGCTGGCTGATGAGCGCGAAGCCGTGCGCGGAGTTCGCGTAGATCAGCTCGGGCGCGCTCCGCGGGGCGTCGGTCAGGATGCCGAACCACGCGAACGGGTACTCGTTGAAGTACCACGTGCGCTCTGCCTCGGGAATCTGGAAGCGGCAGTGCGAGCGCGAGCCGTCGGCGCCCACCAGAATCTCGGCCTCGATCTCCCAGTCCTGGCCGTCGACGTCGCGGAAGCGCACCTTCGGGCGATCGAGGAGGTCGAACACTTCCGTGTCGGAACACGAGTAGCGGATGTCGCCGCCGTCGGCCTCGCGCTGGGCGGCGAGATCGTCGAACACATCGTTCTGCGGGTACAGCCACACGGACTGGCCGGTGAGTCCCTTGAAGTCGATCCGGTGGCCCTCGCCATTGACCCGGAATTCGGTGCCCTCGTGCTCGTGCCCGTTGCGGAGAACGTTGTCGACGCCAGAGTCGACCAGGAGATCCACCGAACCCGCCTCGAGGATGCCCGCGCGGATCGTGTGGGAGATCGCCTCGCGGCTGCGGATCTCCACGACGGTGCTCTCGATGCCGGCCTTGTAGAGGAGGTGGGACAGCATGAGCCCAGCGGGGCCAGCACCCATGATGGCCACCTGGGTCTTGTGAGTTTTGCGTTCGCTCATGCCTTGAGTGTGCGCCGAATCACGACGACGGCGACATGCGCTTTCCGTTCAACGGAACCTATGTCGCGGAAGCGCTTCCCAATTGCCGGCCGATCCCCCGTGCGGCCGTCCGGAGCGCTGGCACGATCTGGTGGATCCGCACCTCAGCAAGGGGAACGACGACGCCGATCGCCGCAACCGTACGACGCTGGCGGTCCTCGATGGGCACCGCGATTCCCCAGGTGTCGGGGTCGACGATCCCCGCGAGCTCTGCGTAACCGCGCTCCGACGCCGTGGCGAGCAGCCGTCGGACATGCTCTGCGTCGACTTTGCCCGTCGGATCCCGGAAGCGCGCGAGGTACGAGTTCTGCACCGATCGCGGCTGGCCGGACATGAGCGCCACGCCTGCGGACGAGACGTGGACAGGCATCCTTCCGGCAACCTTCGCCCTGTTGGCCACAGACCCACGGCGCGACAGCCGCTCGACGAAGAGGACGTCGTCGCCCTGGAGAACCGCGAGGTTGACGTTCTGGTTGAGCACCTGGTGGATGTCATCCATGAACGGAAGGGCGGCCTGCCGCAGGAGGAGGATCGGCGAGTTCCGGTTGACCAGCTCCCACAGCCGCAGCCCAAGCTGAACCTTCCCGCCCGGCGCCTGCTCGAGGAGCCGGTGCTCGGCCAACTGGCCAACGAGGCGGTGGGCACTCGTGAGGGGAAGCCCCGAGCGATCAGCCAGCTCGGTCAACGGAAGAGAGGCAACACCTTCGGGAAACGCCTCGAGAATGCGGACAACGCGGTCGATCACGGAGTCGCCCGAGGAGGAATTCGCCATAGGACCTCGAATTCTGATGAACGGAAGCTTGGAATTACCTTGCCTTTCCATGACGCGTTCCCGCAACACGCTCTTTCCGTTGCGGCGCTGTTCGGCGAGACTGGTCCTGTCCGTTCGTTCACCCGAGATTTGACAGCAAGGTCCCCTTAGGGGGCCGCCCCAGTGAAGCAGCCCGCAGGGAACTGTTGCAGGTCCACACCGCGTTCGCGCGGCCGATCCCGATGCCACACCCGCGCCGTCCGTTCCGGCCGGGACCTGGCAGCGGAATCCATGCCTTCACCGGAGGTTGTCCCATGCCCGACCGTCTACCCCGCCGACTCAATGGCCTGCTGAAAGAGTTCGTCTCCAGGGCCGAGGAACTCATGCGGCTCCAGGAGCACATGAACGGCCTGCTCGCGGCCGTCATCTCCATCGCCGAGGACCTGACCCTCCAATCCGTGCTCGAGCGAGTGGTCCAATCGGCGCGCGAGTTGGTGGGAGCGCGGTACAGCGCTCTCGCTGTGATCAGCGAGGATGCCACCCTGAGCGATTTCGTGGCTTCCGGGGTCGACGACGATGCCCACCTTCTCGGGTCCCTCCCCATGGAGGACGGCGTCCTCGCCGAGCTGATTCGCGACCCCAAACCGCTCCGGCTTCACAATCTGCACGAGCACCTCGTCGCCGAGGGGATCCCGGAGGACCATCCCGCGGCGACCACGTTCCTCGGCGTTCCCATCCGGGTCCGCGACGCAGTCTTCGGCAACCTCTTCCTCATGGGGAAGGACGACGGCGAGGACTTCACCGTGGAGGACGAGGAACTGGCTGCTGCGTTCGCCGCGGCCGCGGGCGTCGCGATCCAGAACGCGCGCCTGTTCGAGGAGAGCCGCCGACGCCAGCGGTGGCTTGAAGCCGGTCTCGAGGCCAGCACCCAGCTCATCACCCGCGGAAGCCTCCCGTCCGCGAACCTCGTCCCCTTCGAGGACCTTGACGCCTCCGAGGATCTCGACCTCGTCGCCGATCACGCCCTGCGGGCCTCCGACTCCGTGCTGGCGGTCATCGCCCGCGTCGAAGACGGCCAGCTCCAGATGCGGACCGCAGTCGGCACCCTCGCCCTCCCCGCAGGGGACCAGATCGACTTCTCCCCCACACTGCAGAAGGTCGACGAGAAGGGCGGCCCGGTGATCATCCCCAACGCCTCGGACGTCTTCGGCGGCGGGGCGTCCGACAAGCTCGGCTGCGTTCTCGCCGTGCCCCTCGGCCATAGCGCCGTCGGCAATCGGCTCCTGCTCCTGGCCCGATCGGCAGGGACGGGCCCGTACCCGCCGTCGGACCTTGATTCCTCCGCCGCCTTCGGTTCCCACGTGGGACTCGCCCTCGACCTGAACCGCGCAAACCGGCAGCGGGAGGAGGCACTCCTCTCGTTCGACCGCGACCGGATTGCCCAGGACTTGCACGATCTCGTCATCCAGCGGCTGTTCGCCGCGGGGCTGAGCGTCCAGAACCTCCGCCGCTTCGTCACGGATTCCACCGCGGAGGCGCGGATCAACAAGGTGACCGAGGAGCTCGACGAGACGATCCGCGAGCTCCGGAACACGATCTATTCGCTGCGGACCGAGGAGAACGCGGAGGAGTCGTTCTCCCGCACTTTCCTCAACACGCTTCAAGAACGTCTGCAGGGCACGGGGATCAAGCCGCGGATCAGTGTGAGCGGAAGCATCGACGACATCCCGTCGCCCATCGCCCGGCAGCTCGTCGCGGTCGTCACGGAGGCCCTCAGCAACACGGTGCGGCACTCGGGGGCACGCACGGTGAGTGTCGCGCTGAGCGACGAGGACGGCGTGGTGGAGCTCGTCGTCGAAGACGACGGACGAGGATTCGAAGCCCCTGCCCGCACCAGCGGACTCGCCAACATCGAGCACCGCGCGTTCGTGCTCAACGGAACGAGCGAAGTGGTGAGCGCGCCGGGTCGCGGCACTACGGTCAGGTGGAAGGTGCCGCTCCCGACACTGGGATAGCTCCCCGAGAGCGTTGGGAACCCGGTGAGATCAGCGCGGCTGGCCCGCCTGTGCCAGATAGAGCGCGGCCTGCGTCCTGCGTTCGAACCCGAGCTTCGCGAGCAGCGACGAGACGTAGTTCTTGACGGTCTTCTCTGCCAGGAACAGCTCCTCGCCGATCTGCCGGTTCGTCAGCCCCTGGCCGATGAGGTGAAGGACGCGGCGTTCCTGGGGGCTCAGGGTGTCGAGGAGGGGATCGGAGATGTCCTCATGGGTCAGGCCGCTCACGACTGACTCCTTGATGCCCGGCGTGAAGAGCGATTCGCCGGCTGCTGCGCGGCGGATCGCGTTTGCCAGATCGTGGCTGCGGATCTGCTTGAGCACATAGCCAGCGGCCCCTGCGAGCACCGCGGCGCGCATCGCCTGCTCGTCGTCGTAGCTTGTCAGGATGAGGCAGCGGATGTGCGGGTCGACCGAGCGCACCTCACGGCACACCTCGATGCCCGTCCCGTCGGCGAGGCGGCCGTCGAGCACGGCCACGTGGGGCTTGAGAGCCGGGATCCGGCGCGCGGCCTCGTGTGCCGACTCGCTCTCCCCGACGATCTCCATCCCCTCATGCTCGAGAAGGTCCCTCAGACCCTGCCGGACCAGTTCATGGTCGTCCAGGATGAAGACCCGGATTCCCTCGCCGACTGCTTCCATGTACTCCCGCACCTCGTTTCTCCCCCCAGCCACCAGAGCAACAATCTCCCATTCTGGGCGGTCGGGAGAACCTCCGATAGGGACCAAAGTCAGCGGTCACCGTGTTCTGCCCCAGTGGTGTGCGTCACATAGAACTTTGCAAACGAGATAGGGACTTTCAGCCCTATAGGTCGCGGGCCTGGTTTCGAGATCCTGTTGGAGGTTTCCGATCGGGTCCTCACAGTGCGAGGCCGCGGGAGCTGGATCCGCCGCTTCGAGAAACTGGAGCCTCCGCGGAAGAGTTCGACGATTTACCCCTGAGACTGCCCTGCCCAACGACGAGTCAGGGCAGTCGGGAAAGGAGCGGGAAAGATGTCCGCTGAACCGATGGCCCGTCATGAATCTGCCCGCCGCGCAAGCATGGCGGCCCACCCCTCGAACCACACCCCTAAGGCTCCCGGGACAGATCACTCCGGAGAGCCGCGCGAGGACGAGCTGATTCCCCGCTGGGAACGCCTCCGTCTTGTGCTCGTGCAGCAGGGCCTCACCGACGAGGAAGCACGAACCGAGGTGGTCCGCATTGGGGCGCTCGAGGTGTGGGACGGCTTCGCCTCGGATCTGCGCGAGCATCGCCGCGCAGGCCGCCAGAACGAAGCCAACGCGGCTGCCGTCGGACTCCGCTCGATGCAGGGAGCGACCCTGCCGATCCTGCGGCACCCGGGCGATGTCGTCGTCGCCCGCTCTGCCCTGAATCGCGCCAGGCACCGGCTGCGGCACAACGGCGTGGTCCTCGGCCGCCTGCAGGACAGGCCGGACCCCCTCCGGCGCGCAGAGCGGGCCTTCGGGATCCTCGAGGCTTTCCTCGGGCTCGCCTGAGGACAGACCGCCCGCGGGGTCGACAATGGCGACGCCCCGCGGGCTTGAACGCGGCTCGGTTGAGCCGAGGGGCGCGCTCCTGTCCGGTTCTCCGCCTTCGCCTTGGGCGTGTGGCCAGAAATCGCGGCGTGTCGCAGCGAGTCCCCGCAAGAACCGGACAGGAGCGCAGAGCCCCCTCCGGAAAGCCCCTACCGTCGCAGGTCAGGCCTCGAAGCGCTCGGGCCGGAATGTGGCCAGCATGGGGTGCCGTGCCCCGCTGAGGATCTCCCCGGCGATGAGCTCGCCCGCGATGAGCGCCAGGGTCGCGCCGGAGTGGGTGAAGGCCGCGTAGCACCCGGGGACCTTCTGCAGCTCGCCGAACACGGGCTCGCCGTCCCCGGGGATGGGCTTGAGGCCAAGCTTCCATGAGTCCGCCTTGAGCCGCGGCGTTCCCTCGAGCAGACGCGAGGCCTCCTCGAGCAGCTCGTCCACGACAGGCTCGGGAATCGAGTACTCGCCCGAGGCGTCGCGCACAATGTGCTCCTCGTACCAGTCGTGGTCGATGGCGATCGTGCTGCCGGGATTGGGGCGGATGGCCGCGCGCGGCGTGTTGAGGACGGCCTTGACACGGTGTTCGAGCGGCTCGGTCACCACGAGCATGGCGACGGGCGAGCCGTTGTCGATCCGCACGCCGAGGGGCGCCACGACGTCCGGCGTCTGTGCCCCGCAGGCGACGACGACGGCGTCCGCCGCGAGAGTGCCGAACCCAGGGGTGACGACGGCGGCGGCGCGCCCCGCGTCGTCGACCTCAACGCGCGCCGTGCCCGCGTTCGCCTTGAGCACTCCGCCGCGCCGCGTGAACTCCCCCATGAGGTGCTCGATGAGGTGCGGGAGGCTCACCCAGCCCTCGCCCGGGTTGTAGACGGAGGTCTCGGCGAGGGCGTCGGGGTTGAGGCCGGGGGTGAAGTCCGCGACGGTTGCTGGTGTGACGAGGTGCGAGTCGTAGGCGTGGGCGCGTTCGTACGCGTGCCGTCCCACGGTCGCCGCGTCGTCGCCCTTGTCCCAATAGACGCCGCCGCCGAACTGGAGCCACTCGCGCGAGGGATCCTCGGCGAACAGTGTCCGGTAGCGGTCGATGCCAGCCATCCGGAGGGCGTGGTATTCGCTGCTCCGGACGCCGGCCGAGTTGAGCCAGGACAGCGAGCGACCCGAGGCGCCCGAGGCGAGCTCGCCTTCCGTGACGAGGGTGACCTCGGCGCCGGCGCGCAGGAGGTGCACCGCGGTGGACACGCCGATGACTCCGCCGCCGAGGACGGCGACGTGGCGGCGATCTGCACGGGGGGATTTCTGGCTTTCAGGCATTCGCTGTTTCTTTCTGTGATGACCGAATGGGGGTTGTCGCGTGCAGGCGCTCGATGAGCCGCAGCGTCTCGATGGCCTCGGCTGCATCCACGGGAACGGGTCCGCCCCGGCGCAGGGCGTCGGCGAGCAGGCGGTAGAAGGCGGGGTAGTCGCCGGGCAGAAGGCCGATGTCGACCGCCGAGCTGCCGTCCGAAAGCCGCGCGGGTTCCCGAGACGGGACGGCGCCGTAGCCGGGCTTCGCCGGGTCGGCCCCGGCGGCGAGCGCGCCCTCTTGGCCGTCGAGCCCCCAGGAGGTGAATCCCGCCCGGCTCCCCAGGACGTGGAACCGCGGGCCCAGAGCCGGAGCCAGCCCGTTCATCCACAGCCGGGTCAGCACGCCGGAGGCGTGCCGCAGTTCGGCGAAGCTGTCCTCGTCGCCGCCGCGGAGGCCGCCGCTGTGCCGCCTGAGGTCTGCACGGGCCTCCTCGACCGGTCCGAACAGCTGGATCGCCTGGTCGATGAGGTGGCTGCCGAGGTCCGTGAGGAGACCCCCGCCGTCGTCGGCCCCCGCCGCGTCACGCCAGTTGCCGAAGCCTTCGGGCCGCCACCACTCGAAGCGGGATTCGAAGGTGCGCACCTCGCCGAGGCGCCCCGAGCGGATCAGATCGACCACCGTCAGGAAGTCGCCATCCCACCTGCGGTTCTGGAAGACCGTGAGCACGACGCCGGCCCTCGCCGCGGCGTCGATCATCGCCTGGGCGTCGGCCACCGAGGGCGCGAACGGCTTGTCGACGACGACGTGGAGTCCGCGGTCGACGGCGGCGATCGCCTGATCCCGGTGGAGCGCGGGCGGGGTGCCGAGCACCACGAGGTCGAGTTCGAGGCCGCCGTCGTCGAGGCGCCCGAGGAGGCTGGCGTAGTCGGGCACGATGAGGGCATCGGGGAACCGCTTCTGGGCCGCCGCGACGCGCGCGGGGTTGCTCGTCACAATCGTGTCCACGCTGTACGACGGGTTGGCCCCGAGGAGCGGTCCGTGGAAGACGCCGCCGGACACTCCGAAGCCGACGATCGCTGTTCTGATCCGGGCTGCCGAATTGATCCGGGGCATCACAGCACCTCCGAGAGGAAGCGCTGAAGCCGCGCGGACTGCGGGCGGTCGAAGATCTCCTCGGGGGTGCCGGTCTCGACGACCTGGCCCTCGTCCATGAACACCACCTGGTTCGCTGCGCGCCGGGCGAACCCCATCTCGTGGGTAACCACGACCATGGTCATGCCGCGGCCGCTCAGGCTCGCCATGAGGTTGAGGACTCCGTTCACGAGCTCGGGATCGAGCGCGGACGTGGCCTCGTCGAACAGCATGACCTGCGGCTCCATGGCCAGGGCCCGGGCGATCGCGACGCGCTGCTGCTGTCCGCCGGAGAGATCGCGGGGCTTGTGGTCTGCGCGCTCCCGCAGCCCGACCTCGTCGAGGCGCTCCTGGGCAACCCGCAAGGCCTCCTTCTTGGGCAGGCCCTTGACCTTCCAGGGCGAGAGGGCCACGTTCTCGAGGGCGGTGTGGTCCGGGAAGAGGTTGAAGTGCTGGAACACCATGCCGATCTTCCGGCGGAGCTGATCGGGGTGCTGCCCGAGCGTCGAGTCGCCGTCGAGGAGCACGTCCCCTGCCTTCGGTTCGTGGAGGCGATTGATGCCCCGGAGCAGGGTGGACTTGCCCGAGCCGGACGGCCCGATCACGCAGGTGGTGGTGCCGGGTTCGACGCGGAGGCTGATGCTGCGGACCACTTCGACGTCGCCGTAGGCGAGGGTGAGGTCCTTGAGTTCGAGTCCGGCACCCGAATAGGCGTGGGTTGTCATGGTCTTGCGCTTTCTACGATCTCGAGCTCGGCGACCTCACGAAGTCCAGACACAGGCGGCGCCGGCTTCCGACGCCCCGCGCGGAACCGCTGGTCGATGTAGTTGACCAGATGGGTCAGCGGGACGGTGACGATGAGGTAGAAGAGGCCCGCGAGGACGAGCGGGGAGAGGTTTCCACTGAGCACCGCGGCGTCCTGGCCCACGCGGAACAGCTCGCGTTCCGAGACGAGCAGGCCGAGGAAGTAGACGAGGCTCGAATCCTTGACGATTGCGATGAACTGGTTGACGAGCGCCGGGAGCACCCGGCGGACGCCCTGCGGGACCACGACGAGGCGCATCGCCCGCCCGTAGCCCATGCCGAGCGCGCGGCAGGCTTCGAGCTGGCCCTTGTCGACGGCGAGGATGCCTGCTCGGAAGATCTCGCCGATGTAGGCGCTCGAGATGAGGCTCAGGGCAATGATGCCGAGCGGGTAGGGGCTGGGCCCGAAGATCTGCTGGCTGAACCGGGCGAAGCCCTGGCCGATGAGCAGGATGGTCAGGATTGCCGGGAGGCCCCGGAACAGGTCGGTGTACACACGGGCCGGCCAGCGGAGCCAGCCCGACGGCGAGATGCCCATGAGGGCCACGACCATGCCGAGCACGCTGCCGATCGCGGTGGCCGCGATGGAGATGACCAGGGTGTTGACGAGGCCGACCTGCAGCAGTTGGGGCAGCACGTCCGCCATGGCCTGGACGTCGAAGAACGTCTTGGCGAGATTGTCGAACAGATCCATCGCGGGCCTACTGGTCCGAGGCCGGCAGGTACTGCTTCGGCATGGGCGAGCCCGGGAACCACTTCTGGTAGAGGCGCTTCCACGTGCCGTCGTCCATGGCGGCCTTGAGGGCCTTGTTCAGCGCATCCTTGAGAGCGGGCTTGTTCTTTGCGATGGCGAACCCGGCCGGGGCGTCGAACGAGGGGATATCCGCCGCGTCGACGAGACCGAACTTGGAGACGTAGTCCTTGGCGGCCTCGTAGTCGAGGAAGTGGGCGTCGATGGTGCCGGAGTTGAGCGCCGAGACGGCCGCGTTGTTGTCCGGGAAGCGGACGAGGCTCGAGTTCGGGAAGTTCTTCATGGCGTAGGTCTCCTGCAGGGTGCCCTGCACGACCCCGAGGCGCTTGCCCTTGACGCTGTCCGCGCTGGTCACGCCCGAGGTCTTGGTGGTGAGCACTGTGAGGTAGCCGGCGAGGTAGCCATCGGAGAAGTCCACCGTCTGCTTGCGCTTGTCCGTGATGCCGATGGCGGCGACCCCGACGTCGAACTGGCCGTTGGAGACCGCGGGAAGGATCGCCGAGAAGTCCTGGCCGGTGAAGACGACGTTGTCGATTCCGGCTCGATGGGCCACGTCGGTGAAGAGCTCGACGTCGAAGCCGGTGAACTTCCCGGAGGAGTCCGTGAACGTGTAGGGCTTCGAGTCGCCGACGCTCGCGACGCGGAACTGCCCGGGCGTGATGAGCCCGTAGGGGTTGTTGGCGGAGGCGGTCGACGAGGCGCTGCTCGCGCCGCCGCAGGCGGACAGGGAGAGGGCCAGGGCGGCTGCCGCCGCGAGTGCTGCTGCTTTCAGGCTTTTCATGGGTTCGTCCGTTCTGTAAGTGAGACCGGTCTCAATGGCTGGGGTTGAGACCGGTCTCAACTTCGGGGATGATGTGACTGTACTTACGTCACGGTGTGGCGTCAATCTCTTTTTTCGGATCGGATGGAGAAATGACCAAGCGCGGGCAGACAGCCAAGGAGGCCACGGTCGCCGATGTGGCAAGGGCGGCCGGGGTGTCAAAGGCTCAGGCGGCCCGCGCTCTCGGCGGCTACGGCGCCGTGAGCGAGCAGGTGCTGTCCCTCGTGGTGGCCGCCGCGGAACAGCTCGGCTATCGGCCGAACCAGCTGGCCAAGAGCATGACGACGGGGCGCTCCAACTCCATCGGCGTCATCGTGGGCGACATCGAGAACGCACACTTCGGCCTCGCCCTGCGCGGCATCTCCGACGAGGTCCGCGACGCCGGCTACACGGTGGTGCTCGTGAACACGGACGAGGATCCGGAGGCCGAGGCGGGCGCGGTCCAGGAACTGCTTCAGCAGCGCGTGGCAGGCCTCATCGTGGCCCCGTGCTCAAGCACTGAGACCGCCCACCTCGAATCGGCGCAGGAGCGGGGCCGCGCGGTCGTCCTGTTCGACCGAGGGATCCACGGGCTCGCGCTCGACACCGTCCGCGTGGACTTCGCGGACGTCGCCCTTCAGGTGGGGCGCGTCCTCCTCGATGCGGGTCACCGACGCGTTGGCTACGTCTCGAGCCTCCGAATCCCGGAACCGTACGAGCACGGCATGGACCTCGGGCTCTCGCCCGTCGCTGACCGCGTGGGCGGCATCGAGCGTGCGTACCGGGAGGCGGGCGCGGAGTGGGACGCGAGTCTCGTGAAGCTCAACGCGGCGTCCGACGACACGCTGGCCGCTGCGTGCGCCGAGCTGCTCGATCAGCCCGAGCCCGCGACCGCCGTCGTGTGTTCGGACAGTCTCATCGCCCTCGGCGTGCTGGGCCAGATCAAGCGACGCGGCCTGCGAATCCCCGACGACATCTCGGTCGTGGCGTACGACGACTTCCTCTGGACCGAGCTCGTCGAGCCACCCTTGACCGTGGTTGCACAGCCCGTCTACGACATGGGGCGCGAGGCCGCCCGAGTCCTCCTCCGAAGGCTCGGCCATCGCGTCCCGGCGGAACAGCTGCCGCTCAGGCCGCACCTCGTCAGGAGGGCATCGGTTGGCGCCCCACGAGCACGAACCACCACCGGGTCGGCCGACCACCGATAGCCGGCATGACGCTCCCCTCGGCGCTGAAGCGTGGGGTGGCGTCGTCGTCGTACGCCCACCAGCCGCTCTGGTGACAATGTTCGCCCGTCGTCAGGGTGGTCCGACGCGCGGGCTGACGCCTCTTCATGGCCGGTTCACGCGAAGCGGTCGGGGCTGAAGGAGGCCAGGAGCGGATGCGGCTGACCCGAGAGGATCTCATCCGCGAGGAGCTCGCCCGCGATGAGGCCAAGGGTGGCTCCGGAGTGCGAGAACGCCACGAAGCAGCCCGAGACCCTCGACGTCTGGCCGAGGACGGGCTGGCCATCTCCCGGAATGGGCTTGTAGCCCACGCGCCACGACGCCGGCTTCACCTCCGGATGCCCGGCCAGCAGCCGCGAGGCCTCGGCAGCAAGGGCCTCGACGACCTCTTCGTCCACCCCGAACGTCCCGTCGCCGTAGTCGACCAGCCGGTCCTCGTACCAGTCGTGGTCAAGGGCGAGCGTGCCGCCGGGGTTCGGGCGGATCGCAACGCGCGGGGTGTTGAGGACGCTCCTGAGCTCATGCTCCACCGGCTTCGTCTCGACGAGCATCGCAAGCGGCGATCGAGTGGGCACGTCGATGCCGACCTGGGTGAGCACAGCCGGGGTCCCAGCCCCGCACGCGACGACCACGGCGTCCCCGCCGATGAGCTTTCCGCTTTCGGTCACGACGCCGACCGCCCGTCCGCCCTCGATGCGCACCTCCGCCTTGCCCGCCCGGAGCACGAGCTCTCCGCCCAGACGGTGGAACTCTTCCATGAGGAAGTCGACCAGATGAGGCAGGCTGACCCAGCCCTCACCCGGGTTGAAGATGGCGGCCTCGGGGATGGCCTCGGGGTCCACACCCGGCACGTAGCGGGCAACGTCGTCAGGCGTGAGCAGGTGTGAGTCGTAGCCACGACGCGCCTCGGCGGCGTGCCTCTTCTCGGTCTCGGCGAGCTGACCGGCGGCCTTCCAGTGCAGCCCGCCCCCGAACTGGAGCCACTCGCGGCTCGGGTCGGCCGCGTAGAGGGTCCGATAGCGGTCGATGCCGAGGTCGCGAAGCCGGTGGTACGCCTCGGAGCGCTCTCCCGCCGAGTTGAGCCACGACAGCGATCTGCCCGTCGCCTCACTGGACAGCGCGGATTCGGTGACGAGGACGACGGCGGCCCCGCCACGGAGCAGGTGGACGGCGGTCGAGACGCCGAGGATTCCGCCGCCGAGGACGACGACGGCGGGAGACGAAGCTTCGGAAGTCATGAGGGGTCTTCACTTTCCAGATGCAGGGCGATGACGGGGGAGCCGATGGGAACTAGTCGAACTAGTAGGGAACGTTCCCAATGCGACTTCGAGCATACGAAGGCGGGCAACGAGAGGTCAAGAGGTTGAAATGCCTTCGAGAACGAATTTGGGAAGGATCCCAAATTGGCATTGACGTGGTGCGCGCCACATCTCTACAGTGGAAGCCATCCAGTTCTTGGGAACGTTCCCCAAATCCTTGGCTTCCCCCTCAGACCCTCTCAGACCCCCTCAGAACAACTGGCCCGACTCCGGGACCACCACAGACAGGAAGAGCATGACCCTCAGAATCGGAGTAGACACCGGCGGTACGTTCACCGACCTCTGTGCCTTCGACGAGGCCACGGGACAGGTCCACGTCCGCAAGGTCTCCTCGACTCCAGATGACCCAGGCCGCGCCATCGTGCTCGGCATCAAGGAGCTCCTCGAGCAGATGGGCGGCCGCTCGATCGGCGAGGTCTCCTACTTGGCCCACGGCACCACCGTCGGGACGAACGCCCTGCTGACCGGACGCGGCGTGCGGACCGGCCTCATCACCACCAAGGGCTTCCGTGACCTCCTCGAACTGGGCCGAGGCCGCCGCCCCCACCTCTACGACCTCCAGGCGGACAAGCCTGAGCCCCTCGTCCCCCGCGACCTTCGCCTCGAAGTCACGGAGCGAGTCCGCCACGATGGGCGCATCGAGACCCCGCTCGACCACGAGGAAGTGCGTTCGGCGGTGCGCGAGCTCAAGGCGAAGAAGGTCGAGTCAATCGCCGTCTGCCTCCTCTACAGCTACCTCCGTCCCGACCACGAACGCCAGATCGGCGAGATCATCGCGGAGGAGTTCCCCGAGGCCTACGTCTCGCTCTCAAGCGACGTCATGCCCGAGTTCCGTGAGTACGAGCGGCTCTCGACCGTGGTCACGAATGCGTACATCGGCCCCGTCGTCGCGAACTACCTGAGCCGGCTCCGCCAGCGCCTGGCCGAGAACGGCCTCACGTGCACCCCGCACGTGACCCAGTCCAACGGCGGAATCATCCCGTTCCCGGCCGCCGAGAGCATGCCGGTCAGGCTCGTGCTGTCCGGCCCGAGCACGGGCGTGGTCGGCGCTGCCGCCATCACGAGCGAAGCGGGCAGCCCGAACATCATCACGTTCGACATGGGCGGAACCTCCTCCGACGTCTCGCTCGTCCAAGACGGCGAGCCGAAGGTCACCGCGGGCATGGAGCTCGACGGACGGCCCATCCGCTCCCCCATGCTCGACATCCACACCGTCGGCGCGGGCGGCGGCTCCATCGCCTGGATCGACAGCGGCAACCACCTCAAGGTCGGACCGGCGAGCGCAGGTGCCTTCCCAGGCCCGGCGTGCTACGGCAACGGCCAGGATGCGACCGTGACCGACGCCAATGTGGTGCTGCAGGTCCTCAACCCGGAGTACCTCCTCGACGGGCAGCTCAAGATCGACGCCCAAGCGTCCCACCGCGCGGTCAAGGCCATCGCCGATCCGCTCGGGCTGACCGTCCCGGAGGCCGCACAGGGCATCATCCGCGTGGTCACGGCCAACATGGCCCGCGCGATCCGCGTCATCTCGGTCCAACGCGGCTACGATCCCCGCGACTACGTCCTGGTCCCCTTCGGCGGTGCCGGGCCCCTGCATGCCTCGCGCCTCGCGATCGAGCTCGGCATCACGAGGATCATCGTCCCCGAGACCCCTGGTGCACAGTCTGCCCTCGGCCTGCTCATGACCGACATCCGCAGCGACTTCATGCGGACGCAGATCACCCGCGTCACGGCTCAGGAGGCCGCTCACTCAGCAGAAGATCTCTCCAAGGTCTTCGCCGAACTCACCGACCATGCCCTGGCCTGGTTCGAGGAGGAGGGCATTGAGCCGGAACGGCGCAGCATCCAGCGCCGCCTCGAGATGCGCTACGCCGGACAGAACTACGAGCTCCCCGTCGACGTCCCCGAAGGCCCCATCACGGCCGAGTCCATCACCGCGCTGATCGAGGGCTTCCAGCACGCCCACGACCGGATGTACGGCTACAGCGCCCGCGACGAAGTCGCCGAGGCTGTGACCTTCCGCGTCCAGGCGATTGCCGACGTCCCGCGGGCGGCCATCTCGCGGGCCGCCGCTGAAGGACGCAAGGTGGAGGACGCCGTCGTCGGCCTGCGCGAGGTCTACCTCGCCGAAGAAGGCGACTACGTCTCCTGCCCCGTCTACGACCGCCGCCTCCTCGACGTGGGCCACCACATCGTGGGCCCCGCCGTCATCGAGCAGATGGACACCACCACCCTGCTGCTTTCCTCCGACGTCTGCACTGTGGACGACACCCGCAACCTCGTCATCGACATCCGAAGGACTCCCAATGAATAAGCCTCTCGACAGCGTGCTCGTCGAGGTCATCGGCTCCGCCCTCGCGACGATCGTCGAGGAAATGGGCGGGACCCTCGTCCGCGCCGCCTACTCCACCAACATCAAGGAGCGCCGCGACTGCACTGCCTCGCTCTTCGACGCGAAGGGCCAGGGCATCGCGCAGGACGAGGGCGGCTCCCCGCTCCACCTCGGCTCGCTCATGGGCATCGTGGACGGCATCCTGAGCCGGTACCCGCTGGAGGAGATCAAGGAAGGCGATACGTTCATCGGGAACGACCCCTTCAGCGGAGGCGGCTCGCACCTTCCGGATATCGTGCTCGCCACGCCGATCTTCATCGGCGGCGAGCTCACAGCCTGGGCTGCGAACCTCGCCCACCACGCCGACTTCGGGGACCGCGGGCACGCCCACATCTTCCAGGAGGGCCTGCGGATTCCGCCTGTGCGGCTCATCCGCCAGGGCGTCCTACAGCAGGAGATGCTCAACCTCATCCTGCTCAACTGCCAGGTCCCCCATGAGCGGCAGGCAGACCTCCGCGCCCAGCAGGCCGCGAACCGGCTCGCCGTGCAGCGGTACAAGGACCTCTGCGAGCGCTATGGACGCGAGGTCATGGTCCAGGCAGCCGACGAACTGCTCGACTACACGGAGCGCCGCACCCGGGCGGCGATCGCCGCAATGCCCGACGGCGACTACTCCTTCCGCGACAAGTTCGATTGCCCCGAGCTGGACGACGAGCTCGAGCTCCAGGTGCGGATCACGGTCGACGGCGACACCATCGCCTTCGATTTCGCGGGGAACCCCCCGCAGGTGCGCGCCAGTGTGAACGTCGTCTGGACCGCCCTCTACGCCTCGGTGTACTACTCGCTCAAGAGCCTCATCGACGCCGATATCGTCCCGAACGCAGGCCTCTACCGGCCCGTGAGGATCGAAGCACCGACCGGCTCCATCATCAACTGCCAGGAGCCGGCAGCGGTCAACGGGCGCAGCGAAACGTGCCAGCGCATCGTCGACCTCATCCACGGCGCCCTCGCCACGGCCGTGCCCGAACGGGTCACGGCCGCGAGCAACGGCGCGAACACCGGCGTCCACTTCTCGGGCCGCAACTCGCGCACCGGCCGCGAGTTCGTCTACCTCGAGACGATCGGCGGCGGCTGCGGAGCACGCGCCACCAAGGACGGGCTGGACGGGGTGCAGGTCCACATGACCAACACGTCCAACCTCCCGGTCGAAAGCCTCGAGGCGGAGTACCCCCTCGTGATCGAGGCCTACGAGCTCATCCAGGATTCCGGGGGCGGCGGGCGGCACCGCGGCGGCCTCGGCATCCGGCGCGCGGTCCGTGTCGAGGACCCGGACATCCACTTCTGGCTCGACACGAGCCGCCAGAAGTCACAGCCGTGGGGGCTCGACGGCGGCCAGCCCGGCGAGAGCGCCCGTGCTGTCCTGAGCGAGGGGGCCCGGCCGATCGACCACGGCTACACCGTGCTCCAGGCCGGCGACTGCGTGGCCATCGAAACGGCCGGCGCGGGGGGCTACGGCAGCCCCGAGCTCCGACCCACCGGCGAAGTCGCCCGCGACCTCGCCGAAGGCAAGATCTCCGAGGATTACGCCCGCACCGTCTATCCCCAGCAGTTCGCACAGCTCTCGCCCCAGAAATGACCTCGTGTCAGCAAGAAAAGACCTCTTCTCAGCAGAAATGACCTCTCCTTAGGAAAAAGCCATGTCACAGCTCCCGCACGATCCGGCAGCACCCGTCCCTCCCGCCGTCCGGCGCCGGATCTTCATGTCCACGATGCTCGGCAACGTCGTCGAGTACTACGACTTCACCCTCTACGGCACCCTCGCGGCGATCATCTCCGCTCAGTTCTTCCCCTCCGGAGACGCGACGGCGGCCCTCCTCGCCGTGTACATCGGCGTCGTCCTCTCCTACGCCATCCGGCCGATCGGCGGCCTCATCCTCGGCCCGCTCGGCGACCTCAAGGGACGCAAGTTCGTCCTCATCCTGACGATCGCGCTCATGAGCATCGGCACGGCTGGCATCGGCGTTCTTCCGCCGTACGCGGCGATCGGCCTCGCCGCCCCCGCGATCCTCCTGCTCTCGCGCCTCGTCCAGGGCGTCGGGGCGAGCGTCGAATACACCACAGCGGCCAACTTCCTGTTCGAGCACGAGCAGGGCCGCCGGCCCAACTTCGTGGCCGGTGTCCTGAACTCGACCTGCTCCGTTGGCTCGTTCCTCGCCGCCGGCCTGGCCTACGTGATGAGCGTCGCGATGCCGGGTCACGCGTTCGCCGACTGGGGCTGGCGCATCCCCTTCCTGCTCTCGATCCCGATCGCGCTCATCGGCGTCTACATGCGGAACCACGTCACCGAGACGCCCGAGTTCCAGGAGATCCTCCGCGAGGCCGAGCAGGAGAAGGTCAAGCAGACCCCGCTGCGGACTGCCCTCCGCTACCACTGGGCGGACATGCTCAAGGCCATCGGTCTCGGCGCTGGCCAGCGCATCGGCTCATACACGATCCAGGCATACTTCGTCACCGCGCTCATCACCGCTGGGTTCCCCGCCTCTCAGGCGCTGCTCGCCTCGATGCTCACGTACGTCGTCGGCCCGATCACCAGCGTGTGGGGCGGCCAGCTCGCCGACAGGTTCGGGGCGCGACCCGTGCTGCTCACCGGTTATGGCCTCTTCGCCGTGCTGACCGTGCCCACGTTCTTCGCCATCGGCGAGAAGTCCATCGTCCTGGCGACGGCGGCCGTGGTCGTCTTCACGCTCATCAACAACCTGGTGGCTGCACCGCTGAGCGTGGCGTACGTGCTGAGCTTCCCGCCTGAGGTTCGGGCGACGGCGTCGGCGCTGAACTTCAACATCGGCACCTCGCTCGTGGGGTCCACTGCCGGTCTCGTGGCGGTGTGGCTGTTCTCCGTGACCGGTTCCAACGTCTCGTTCGGCTGGTACATGACCGTCGCGTGCCTCGTCTCGATCCTCGTGACCGTCTTCGCGCTCCCGAAGGCGCTCGAGCACCGCAAGTCCGTGCACGGGACGGCGACGGCCGCCGTCGCGAAGTAGCTCCCGCCCTGCTGCGGTTCCTAGCGTTCCGTCCGCTGAACGATCACGATGATCGCCAAGGCAACTTCGATGATGACCGCGACGCCCAGGCTGACGGCCAGGAAGAAGGTATGGATCATGAAGTACAGCGCGGTGGCCAGAGGGACAACAATGTAGGCCGCAGCGATCAGGAAGGCACCGACAGCCAGCACGAGGCATTCGATCCGGGCCTTGACGTTCGCCTTGCGAGCGGGTGTGGCAAGAGTGGCCGGAGCCGTGATCAGGACGGTACCGTCACCTCCGACGACGACAGAATTCTCCATGGCTAGTTGCTCCTCCTCGTGCTTTCAAGATCAGCTTCTTTGGTCTTGGGCGTCGGCACCCAGTGGACGTGCCGCTTGCCACGTGCCCAGTCGATGACTGCGTGAAGGGCGGCGGAACTCTCGATCAGGCCGGCGATCGGAGCCAGCAGCACTGCTCTGGCCATTTCCGCGGCTCGTTCTGCAGGGCTCAGGTCAGAGTCGGCAAGGTTGTGCCACGCGCCGACGAAGATGGATCCGATCCACATGATGCCCACCACGGAAAGCCAGATGCCCTCCGGGCCCGCCATGGGAGCAGGGCCGCCCTCGAGCATCGCTCGGATCGACTGGACAATGAACACCGGCATCACCGCCATGCACAGGACACCTACCAGCGAGCCCAGGGCGAACGTGCTGAGGCGGTACCGCGTGCCCCACAGGAGGCCGGCCCTCGTCTTCCACGGCAGCATCACGAAGTGCGGATTAGAACTCATCGCTGCCATGCCCTGCAGTACCCCGAAGACCCACCGGTGTCGCTGTTTGAAGGCGCTCCGGACGGAGAACGGAGGCTGTTCAAGCATGACGCAGCCGTGCCAGCCAAAGACCTCCTTGCCGAATTTGGAGAACGCCTTCATTCCGAAGACATAGTCCTCCGCGATGAACGGCTCACCGTCGAGGCAGCCGATGTCCCAGCCGATCTCGTTTTCCAGTTCCTCGTCGACAACAAGGTTTGATCCATGCAGGTGGAAAGGGGTGCCGTTTTCCATGACATGCCGGCATTCATAGCAGACAATCGGCCGATTCGCTTCCATGGCCCGGCAGAGCGCCGACGAGCGCATATAGTCGAGCGGATAGTAAATGGGGCCTTCGAGTATCTTTTTGTCTGTTGCGGCGAGGCAGGCGATGAGCTTGCGCAGTTCGGCCGGCACCATGACGCTTTCTTCGTCGTAGTGGAGAATGAAGGTCCGGCCAGGCTTCCGATTCCAGGAATTCCGGCGATGTTCGACGGCGTAATGCAGCCCCCGCGCCTTGAGCCTCGTGCCGTTCGGCGGCAGATAATCGTCGGGAACCACGAGAACGTCGACGGCGAGGGGGGAATCCTTGAAAGCCTGCCTGAGGGGCCACGCTTGGGCAGCCGATTCGGTGACGACCTCGATGGAGAGGAAGCTCGAATAGAATCCCCGCGCTTCCTTGGCCAGTTCCATCACCGTATTGATCCCTCGGATAATCACCTCTGTGCTTCCAGCGGAACCCCTCGTGGTGACCTGAATCTTGACGAATGGAACGTCCATCGCGATGAGATCCGCGCTGGAGACAGGCGGCGAAGGACGATACCTGCTCCAGCGGAACACGAAGCTCCGCCAATAGGAGAACATGCGGAGGCCGATGAAGGTTACGCCAATGAAAATGATGGGTCCGAGTACGACCAAGGCGAGATGAACCGAGTTATCCATGCGGACACGCTCCAAGAATTTAGCTTGTAGCTGCGCTCCCACCCCCAGCTGGGAGGAACCGCATCACGAGACAAATCCATTGAAGCCGCTCGCCCTCGGGTGCGTCGCGAGTAGTGGATACGCGTCTATTCGATCCGCCCGCGACGCGCGTACCCGGGGTACTCGATATGAGCCCGTGGCGATTACGCAGCCAGTTCTCGGAGCACTTGGATTCCTAGAGGGTGGCAGTCCGCCGTTCTTCGCCACTCTTGCGAGGGCGCGCGGTCGAATCCCGGACGATGAGCCGGCCTCGGAGCGTACGGTGCTGGCGCCGTTCAGCAGGGTTCACCATAGTGGCGATGAGCTCCTTCAACGCCGTGCGGCCGAGCTGATAGCTCGGCTGCTCGACAACCGTCAGCCGAGGGCGGACCAGGGTCGCCCAGTCCTGGTCGTCGAAGCCGATGAGCGAAAGCTGGCCCGGGGAGTCGATGCCCAGCTCCTGCAGGGCGGCGAACGCGCCGGCGCTGAGCTCGCTGTCCGTGCAGTAGACGGCGGTCACCTGGGGCTGGGATTCGAGAAGACGCCGGACGGCGGCACTCGCCGAGGCGCGGGCATAGGCGCTCGATGCCACGAGCGCCGGGTCATAGCGGATCCCGGCGCTGCGAAGGGCCATCGCGTAGCCCAGAAGGCGCGCGGGTGCCGGCCGAAGCACCGAAGCGAGGGTTGGATCGATCTGATCGGACGGCATCGCGGATGCTTCCGTGACGATGCCGATCTCGCGGTGGCCCAGATCGATCAGATGATTGACCGCCAGACTCGATGCGCCGACATGGTCGACCGCGACATACGACGCCGCAGCTACCTTAGGTGCGGGGCGGTCAAGGAGGGTGACGGCGACGCCCTTGGCCTCGAGCGACTCAAGGTGCTCGGTGTCCTCCGTCGAGACGGGCGCGATGATGACCCCGTCGACCTTCTTCCCCGCGAGAACCGACACGGCACGCCGTTCGAGCCCGATATCGCCCTCGGTGCTGCTCAGGAGGACGTCGTAGTGCTCCTCGCGCGCCGCCGTCGAAATCCCCCTCACGGCGTTGCCAAAGAAGGGATTGCTGATGTCCGGGATAACCACGCCGACGGTCATCGTCCGGCCGGTGATCATGCTCCGCGCGAGGGTGTTCGCCTGATACCCGAGCTCCTCCGCCGCCGCCTGAACGGCGACGCGCGTCTTCTCACTCACCGAGCCGTAGTTCGCCAGTGCACGCGCAGCCGTGGACTTCGAGACTCCCGCCCGTTCCGCGACGTCGATGATCGTCACGGATTGCGAGGCGGGACGGGCCATGATGCCACCCTCCTTTTCTCGCCGGGACTGGTTTTCGGACGAAATCCATCGCTGGGATCGTTACCGCGGACTGGTCCACTGTAGAACAGGCGGCCCAGGACCGCCGCCCGTCAGAACGGCGGAGGGGTGTCCGACTCCGGGTAGGTGATGTATCGCCGCCCCGTTGGCGACGTCCACTCGAGAACTCCGCCAGGCCGCCCCTGATCTTCTCCCGCTGCCGTCCCCTCTTCCCGCGGCCTGGGCTCAACGTGCCGCACCCTCCACAGGCCAAGCGACTTGAGGCGGTGGTGCTCGCGGCAGAGCAGCGCCAGATTGCCGGCGTCAGTTTCGCCGCCGTCCTGCCACTCGATCGTGTGATCGGCCTCTGTTGCGGCTGCTGGCTTGTCGCACCCCGGGAACCGGCAGACGCGGTCCCTCGCACCGAGGAAACGGCGAATCGCCAGCGACGGCGAGTACCGCCGTCGTCCGAGTGCCAAAGGAGCCCCGCTGCCATCGTCAACCCACATCGTTGTCCAGGTCTCCGCCTGGGCTGCAAGCAGCCGCGCGGTCGGGGCGTCCAACGGACCGTACCCGAGGATCTCGGCCGCGGTGTCCGATTCCCCCGAGAGGGTCCTCGCGGGAACGGTCACGACGACCTCGGTCCGCACGCCTCCCGCAGGGCTCTCCGGCGACGAGCCCAACAAGAGGTCTCGGAAGGCGTCTGCACGCAGTTGCCCGATTCCGCGACCCTCTTCTTGGCCCTGGAGCGACCGGGCGAGAGCCTCAAGGCGGGTATCGATCGCGGCGCCGACCTCCACCGGCAGGTGCGCCGTGAGCCAGCACATCCCGTCCTTCGCGGGTTCAATCTCAACTCGCCGGGACGCCGCCGCCCGTTCCTTCCGCTGCGCCAAAGGCTCGTCCGCATACTTCTCCACGAGCCGCCGCAGGCGCCGGCCGAGTGCGCCGGGGCTGGGCACGAGCGACGGGTCATCCGGACAGGCCACGGCGACGGCGGCGGTGCAGAACGGGACCCTCTTTCCCGGAGAAACCACGACCGCGAGTTCCAGCACAGCCCGCGCCTGCCGGCGCGTAAGCCGTCCCTCGCGCAGCGCGTCGAGGACCGGCACGAATTCTGGATCCGCCAGCGTCAGGCACTCGTCTACCAAGGAGCGGGCGCTGCGCTGCCCAACGTTCAGTACTGCTGCGATCTCGGACGCCGTCACCGACACCGCCTCGGCGGCCTCGATCCGACTGCTCGCGGCCCGGCGGACTTGTTCGTGCAGGGCCGAGATGACATGCGCTCGCAGCGCATGCATCCGCGATTCGCAGGCTTCCAGCACCTGCACCGTCTTCAGCAGTTGCTCGACATACGCGGTGTGCGCTTCGTGAGCGAGCGCGGCCGGCGATATCGACGCGGGCGCGTCTGCGATCTCCCGCTCCGGCTCCTCATTCGGCCCCTGCGGAACCGACGGATCCCCCTCGTCTTCCCCCATGACGCAAGGCAATCATGGGGCTCCGACAAAACAAGCCGGCGGCGTGAGTCTACGAGAATCTGCCGCGGGTAGGGTCCAAGTGGGGATCCCAGCCGGATGGAGGCCGACCGTGGCCGGACTGAGCGACCTCAGCCGTGAGGAGATCGAGATCCTGCTCGATCTCGCGCGCAGTGAGAAGCAACGGGCTGATCAGGGGCTCGCGCTCGCCCGATCGAGAGTCGCCGATGCCGACAGGGTGGTGGAGCGCTTGGAGGCGGAGGCGGAACGTCGCGCTTGGCCGCGTTGGCTGTAGCCAAGACGGGCTATAGCCAAGTCGGGCTATAGCTGGGGCGGCGAAATCCGGTACTGCTCGATCAGCGGCCCGGCCATGCTCCGGGCGTGCTCGACCGCGTCCCAGTCGCCCTCAGCCGCCGAAACGACGGCGCCCTTGATGAGGAGATGGCACTTGGTGGCGAATTCCTGAGTGTCGCGGAGACCCGCCTCGCTCGCGAGAGCCGCAATCTGAGTCCGTGTCTGGGCCAGATAGTCGATGCTCGCCTTTCCGAGGGGATGGTCCGCGCCCATTTCGATGAGGACATGCACAAACGAGCTGCCATCATTGACGCCCGGTCTGAAGACCTTGGCGAAGACGTCGAAGATCCCCAGAAGCGCGGAGGGACCCTCGCCTCCGCCACGGACCGCGGTATCGATGGCCGCCGACCGCGCCTCGAAGAGCCGCGCGAGATACGCGAGCACCAGATCGTCCTTCGAGCGGAAGTGACTGTAGAACGTGGCCCTCGCCACGCCCGCGTTCTCGATGAGTTCGTCGACGCCGACATCCCGAATCCCGCGCTGCGCGAAAAGGGTGTAGGACGCATCGAGGATCCGTCGTCGAGCGGGGACGGGCTTCGGGCCCGGGGGAGCGACCGGCGCAGGCGTGGGCGCAGCAGAGAGTTGCTGGGATCCGCTTCCTGAATCCATGCGTTCCACGGTACCGCTCATCGGCGACACTGAGTCCGTGCGGCGCCGAGATGAAGCGAACGCTCAGGAAACGCCCGCCGCTCGAGCCGCATCGGCAATCGCCGCCGCAGTCTTCTGCAGCTCGGGTACCAGCCGCTGGACCTCGGACTCACGGTCCTCACCGCCGTCGAGCCGGGCAGACAGCGCGAGGTTGATCGCCGCCATCGTCGTGCCGTCCCCTGCGAGCACCGGGACGGCGAGCGAGCGCAGGCCCACCTCGAGCTCCTGGTCGACGACGGCGTAACCACCTGCGCGGATCTTCGCGAGTTCCGCCTCGATCGCCTCGCGCGAGGTGAGGGTCCGAGGTGTGAGGGCGTCGAGCCGCGCCGTGGCGAAGTACGCCTCGAGGTCGACGGCGGGGAGCGCCGCGAGCAGGACCCGTCCCATCGAAGTGGCGTGCGCAGGGAACCGGGTCCCGGGCGAAATCCCCACCGAGATGATCCGGCGCGTATGGATCCGTGCCAAGTACACGATGTCCGTGCCGTCGAGGATCGCGAGCGACGTCGACTCCCCCTCGCGATGCGAGAGGTCCTCGAGGAACGGCTGGGCGAGCTCGGGCAGACGCTGGCCGGAGAGGTACGCGTACCCGAGTTGGAGGACGAGGGGCGTGAGCGCGAAGGTGCGTCCGTCCGTGCGCATGTACCCCAGCTCGACGAGCGTGTGCAGGAAACGGCGTGCCGTCGCGCGCGTGAGCCCGGTGCGGGCCGCGACCTCGGAGAGGGTCATCTCCTGATGCTCGGCGTCGAACGAGCGGACAACGGCGAGCCCGCGCGCGAGCGACTGCACGAACTGGTCGCCGGGCGCTGTGCTTTCGCTCATCTCAGCGGGACGTCCATGAGTTCGGCGAGCTCCTCGAAGGTGACGCCGAAGGTCTCCCGCACGCGCACGCCGTCGTCCGTGATGAGGAAGACGGCCTTGTCCGTGTAGACCCTCGTGACGCAGCCGACTCCGGTGACCGGGTAGGTGCACTGCGGGACCAGCTTGGACTTCCCGTCCTTGCTCAGGAGGGTCATCATGACGTACACGTCCTTTGCCCCGGTCGCGAGGTCCATCGCACCGCCGACGGCGGGAATTGCGTCGGGCGCGCCGGTGTGCCAGTTCGCGAGGTCGCCCTTCGCCGAGACCTGGAAGGCGCCGAGCACGCACACGTCGAGGTGACCGCCGCGCATCATCGCGAAGGAGTCGGCGTGGTGGAAGTAGCTCGCGCCCGGAAGCTCGGTCACGGGGATCTTGCCAGCGTTGATGAGGTCCGGGTCGATCTCGTCGCCCTTGGCCTCGGGGCCCATGCCGAGCATCCCGTTCTCCGTGTGGAGCGTGATGTTCTGCTCCTCGGTGAGGTAATTCGAGACGAGCGTCGGCTGGCCGATGCCGAGGTTCACGAACGAGCCGGGCGCGATGTCCCGGGCCACGAGCCGCGCGAGGTCGTCGCGGCCGAGGGGAGTGTCGCTGGTCTTCTGCGCAGTGCCCGAGGGGACAGCCGAAGTCGAGGTCTCAGCCATGGTTCAGCCCACCTTCACGATCGTGTTGACGTAGATGCCCGGCGTCACGACGTTCTCCGGATCGAGGCCGCCGACCGGCACCACTTCCGAGACCTGGACGATGGTCTGCTTCGCCGCGGCGGCCATGATGGGACCGAAGTTCCGTGCGGTCTTGCGGTACACGAGGTTGCCCTTGCCGTCGGCCTTGAGCGCCTTGATGAGGGCGACGTCCGCGTGGATCGGCGTCTCGAAGACCTGCCACTTGCCATCGAGGAAGCGGGTCTCCTTGCCCTCGGCCAGCATCGTTCCGTAGCCGGTGGGCGTGAAGAAGCCGCCGATCCCCGCCCCCGCCGCGCGAATGCGCTCGGCGAGGTTGCCCTGCGGGACGAGCTCGAGCTCGATCTCCCCCGCCCGGTACTTCGCGTCGAAGTGCCACGAGTCGCTCTGCCGCGGGAACGAGCAGATCATCTTGCGCACGCGGCCCTCCTTGATGAGGAGTGCGAGGCCCTCGTCGGCCTGGCCCGCGTTGTTGTTGACGACCGTGAGATCACGCGCGCCGCTCTGCAGCAGCGCATCGATGAGCTCGAACGGCTGCCCGGCGTTGCCGAAGCCGCCGATCATCACCGTCGAACCGTCCTGGACGTCCGCAACAGCCTCGGCGACCGTGTCCTTGAATTCCAGCATGTTCGCCCCTTACTTCGCACTCTGCTTGGAAGCCGCGACGTTCTCGAGCACCACCGCGAGGCCCTGACCCACACCGATGCAGATCGCCGCGACACCCCACCGCTCGCCGCTGCGCTGCAGGCTGCGCGCGAGGGTGCCGAGGATGCGGCCGCCGGACGCGCCGAGCGGGTGGCCCATCGCGATCGCACCGCCGTGCTGGTTGACGATCTCGGGGTCGATCTTCCATGCGTCGAGGCACGCTAGCGACTGCGCGGCGAACGCTTCATTAAGTTCGACGGCGCCCACCTGGTCCCAGCCAATGCCCGCCTTCTCGAGGGCGCGGTTCGCCGCCTCGACCGGGGCGAAGCCGAAGAACTGCGGCTCATTGGCGGCCGCGCCGCGTCCGGCGATGCGCGCGATGGGCTCGAGGCCGAGCGTGCCAGCCGCGGCCTCGGAGCCGAGCAGCACAGCAGAAGCGCCGTCCGAGAGCGGGGACGCGTTGCCCGCGGTCACCGTGCCGCCCTTCGTCGAGCCAGAACGATCTCCGTTGTCGGGTCGGAACGACGTCCGCAGGCCGGCGAGCTTCTCGGCGCTCGAGCCGGGACGGATGCCCTCGTCCCGGCTGAGGTCGGTGCCGGGCATGGGGACGACGAGGTCGTCGTAGAAGCCCTCGTTCCACGCCTTGTCGGACAGATTGTGGGAGCGCGCGGCGAATTCGTCCTGCCGATCGCGGCCGATCGCGTGGCGCTCGCGAAGCTGCTCGGTCGCCTCGCCCAAGGACACCGTCCACTCCGACGGCATGTTCGGGTTCACGAGCCGCCAGCCGAGGGTCGTCGAGGAGAGCTGCAGGTCGCCCGCCGGGTACGGCTTCTCGGTCTTCGGGAGCACCCACGGCGCCCGGCTCATCGACTCGACGCCACCCACGAGGACCACGTCCGCGTCGCCCACCGCGATCTGGCGCGACGCGATCATCGCCCCGTCGAGCGACGAACCGCAGAGGCGGTTCACGGTCGTGCCGGGAATCGACGTGGGGAGGCCGGCAAGGAGCGTGGCCATGCGCGCCACGTTGCGGTTCTCCTCCCCGGCCCCGTTGGCATTGCCGAAGATCACCTCGTCCAGCGCGCTGTGCTTGCCGTCGGTACCCTCGAGGGCCTCGGCGGTGAGGCCCGGAGCTCGGTCGACGATTGCGCGCACGATGTGCGCGGCCAGATCGTCGGGACGGACGCCGGCGAGGCCGCCCCCGAACTTGCCGAATGGGGTCCGGACGGCGTCATACACGAATGCTTCAGTCACTGCTGTTCCTCATCGATAGCTGCCAAAGTCTTCTGCGCCACCTTGAAAGCCGTGTTGGCAGACGGCACCCCGCAATAGATCGCGCTCTGCAGGATCACTTCCTTGATCTCGTCCCGCGTGAGCCCATTCCTCAGGGCCGCGCGCACGTGCATCGCGAACTCGTCCCAGTGGCCGTGGGCGATCATCGCCGTGAGCACCGCTACCGAGCGCATCTGCCGGGTGAGCCCGGGGCGCGTCCAGATGCCGCCCCACGCGATACGCGTGATCATGTTCTGGAACTCGGACGTGAACTCGTCGATGCTTGCATTCGCCCGGTCCACGTGCGCGTCGCCGAGCACCTCGCGCCGAACCACCATGCCGCCGTCGTACACCTCGCGCTGGGTGGCGCCGGGCTGGACGACGCCGGCCCGCGGGTCGACCGGCGCCTTCAACGCGCCGCCCGCAAAGTGCTTTCGCAGCAGCCCCGCGACTGCGGCGGGGTTCTCCGTGGGCGCAATGTGGGCGACGCCGGGAAGCTCGACGGCGGTGCCCTGCTGCGCGTGCTCGGCCATCCATTGCGCGTCGGAGAACGGGCAGACCGAGTCGAACTCGCCAGCGACCGCAAGGAACGGAACCGCGATCTCGGTGAAGCGGTCGCGGACGTCGTAGGCGGCGATGGCGCGGCAGACGGCGGCGTAGCCGAAGCGGTCGGCGTCCCGGAGGGTGTGGAGCAGACGCGAAGACTCCGTGGGATGCTCCGCGAGGAAGCCCGGGGCGAACCAGATCTCTGCCGAGGCCTGCAGCCGCACGGCCGTCCCCTGCTTCGCGACGAGTTCGGCCCGCTCCGCGTAGCCCTCGGCTCCGTTGAAGCGCGCCGAGGAGCAGAACATCGCCAGAGTCAGCAGCCGCTCGGGGTGGCGCAGCGCGAGCTCGGCACCGGTCGCCCCGCCCACGGAGTCGCCCGCGTAGTGGAACGCCGTAGGTGAGGACGCTGTGCCCGGCAGGATGGAATCGACAAGGCCGACTACCGCGTCCGCCAGCTCGCCCACGCTGAACTCCGTGTCCGGCTCCGCCGCGGGAGAGACGCCGTGTCCAGGGAGGTCCCAGCCGAGGAGGTCGTAGTCGTCCCCGAGGAGACGCGCGACGGCGTCCCACATGACGGTCGACGTCCCCAGCGACGGTCCCAGGACCACGAGTTCCTTCTGGCCGAGCTCTTCGCGGGGCGAGAGCCGCACGGCGCGGATCTGTGGCACGCTCACCTGCTGATCACTTCCTCTTGTCTCGTTCTTCGTAGTCCGCCAGGATTCGGTCCACAATTCCCGCCGCGTCGCCCTGATAGTTGGCAGGTTCGAGGAGGTCGTCGAGCCGCGCGTCGAAATCCTCGCCCGCCGCGTCAGGGCGCACGACGGCGCTCAGCTCCTTGCGGAGCACCCTCGCCTGATCGGCAGAGTCAGCTCCGTGAGCTGCCGCCGCGAGGGCAGCATCGACGGCTTTCTGGATCCCCGAGCGCCCGCCCTCGGCGATGCCCGCGAGCTCGAGCATGATCCTCTCGCTCACGAGGAGCGGCCCGCTGAGGTCGAGATTCCGGCGCATGGCGTGCGGAAAGACGCGGAGGCCCTCGACGAGCTCGCGCAATGCGGCGGCGGCGCCCCCCGCGAGGCGCAGCAGCGTCCGAAGAGCAAGCCACTCGCTGTGCCACGCACCGCCGGTCCGCTCGTCCTCGCTCAGCGCAGCGGCGACCTCGATCTGCATCACCTGCGCCGGCGCCTGCAGCGCGGCCGAGCGGATCAGGACGGACAGTGCGGGGTTCTGCTTCTGCGGCATCGCGGACGATCCCCCGCGACCCTCCGCGAGCGGCTCGCCGAGCTCCGCTATCTCGGGCCTGGCGAGCAGCATGACGTCGTTCGCGACGTGCCCGGCTGCGGCCGTCGCCGCAGCGAGCGCGTGGGCCAGATCCGCGATCGGTCCGCGGAACGACTGCCACGGGGCGATCGCAGGGTCGAGGCCTGTCCGGTGCGCCCAGTCGGCCGACAGCGCCGCGGGCTCCCCGCCGAGCGCAACGAGCGACGCGTTGGTCCCCGCCGCCCCGCCGCACTGGACCGGGAAGGTCAGGGCCGCGAGGCGCGCCTCCGCCTGAGCCACCCCTTGAAGCCAGTTCGCCGCCTTGAGCCCGAAGCTCGAAGGCAGCGAGTGCTGCGTGAGCGTGCGGGCCACTTGCGGGGTGGTCCGGTGCTCATCGGCGAGCTGAGCAAGCGCTTCGGCGGCCGGGCTCAGGTCCGCGAGGATGCCCGCGACCGCTCGCTTGGCCACCAGCATGAGCGCCGAGTCCAGGACGTCTTGGCTGGTGAGGCCCTTGTGGACGGCCGCCTTGCCCGGTTCCCCGGTGGATCCCCTCAGCACCTTGACGAGCGGGATGACAGGGTTCCCGCCGCCCTGCGAAGCTTCGGCGACGTGGCCGCCGTCGTACGTTCCAGCTGTCGTGCCCTGCGTGACGGCGGCTCGCACAGCGTCCGCGGACCCCGCCTCGGCGAGTCCCGCCGCCTCGAGCGTCTCCGCCCACGTTGCCTCAAGCTCGAGCATCGCGGCGACGACCGCGTCGTCGCCTGTCGCCCCGGACACAGCCGGGTTGGCCCAGACCGGGGAAAGCAGGCCTCTGTCTGCGGGATCGAACGAGGCTGCGGGGTCCATCACGGGGATCAGCCTTGGGCGTGGAAGTCAAGAAACACAGTCTCGTCCTCGCCTTGGAGACGGATGTCCCAATGGAGCGAGCCGTCAGCAAGGCGCTCGGCGATCAGCGTCTTGCGGCGGGCAGGCTCGAGGGCGCTGAGGAGGGCGTCGTTCTCGAGTGCCTCCGTGTCTTCCGGCAGGTAGGCACGCGTGAAAAGGCGGTTCATGAGGCCCCGCGCAAAGACCGCGACGGCGAAGAACGGCGCCTTGCCGGGCTCCGTCGGGCCGGGGTTGACCGTCGAGAAGACGTACCTGCCCGTGTTGCCCACCGGAGTGCGGCCCCAGCCCGTGAAGGTGTAGCCGTCACGGACGAGCGAGCCCGTCTCGTTCGGGACGTTGCCGTTCGCATCGGCCTGCCAGATCTCGACGAGGGCGTCGGGAATCGGGTCGCCATTGCCGTCGAAGACCGTGCCGTGGAGCTGGACGCTGTTCGGGCTGCCCGGCGGGACGAGCTCGCCGCCCTTCTCGAACGGAAGCGCGTAGCCGAAGAAGGGGCCGACCGTCTGGCCGGGGGTGGGGACTGGCCGTTTCTCAGTGCTCATCATCGCCCTGCTCTCCATACGCTTCGTTCTCGGTCCATGTCCGCTTCGGGCCCGTGAGGACGATGTCCCATTCGTAGCCCAGCGCCCACTCGGGCGAGGTCAGGTCGTGGTTGTAGCGGGCCACGAGGCGGTCCCGCGCGTCCTGATCGACGATCGACTGGTAGATCGGGTCGAGCGGGAACAGCTGGTCGCCCGGGAAGTACATCTGAGTGACGATGCGCTGCGTGAACTCTGTGCCGAAGAGGCTGAAGTGGATGTGCGCGGGGCGCCACGCGTTGAGGTGGTTCTTCCACGGGTAGGCGCCGGCCTTGACGGTGAGGAACTCGTAGGAGCCGTCAGGGCCCGTGATGCAGCGGCCCACCCCAGTGAAGTTCGGATCGATCGGGGCCGGGTGCTGGTCGCGCTTGTGGATGTAGCGGCCAGCCGAGTTCGCCTGCCAGATCTCCACGAGCTGTCCCGCCACGGGACGACCATCGCCGTCGAGCACCTTGCCGCGGAGTATCATCCGCTCGCCCAGCGGCTCGCCGCCGTGCTGGATGGTCAGGTTCGACTCGAGCGCGTGCACGTCCTGGTGGCCGAACGCCGGGCTGTACAGCTCGATCGTCTCGGGGTCGGTGTGGTGCAGGCTCTTCGTGGGGTGCCGCAGGATCGAGCTGCGGTACGGCGGGTAGTCGACACGAGGCTGGGTTTCCCGAGGCTGGCCCGCAGCGACGGCAGCCTTGTAGCCCTCTTCGATGTCTCGGATTTCCTGGCTGACGATCGCCTGATTGTCAGCGGCCGCGTCGGATGATTTGACGGGCTCGGCCATGGTTCCTCCTCTAGCTTCTTTGCTGAGTGCCCCGCGTGCGGCACCGTCTCCTCTTCGAGGGTACAGCGCTGTTC
Organism: Sinomonas gamaensis; assembly: GCF_005876955.1. Taxonomy (GTDB): domain Bacteria; phylum Actinomycetota; class Actinomycetes; order Actinomycetales; family Micrococcaceae; genus Sinomonas; species Sinomonas gamaensis. The sequence goes on along the minus strand of NZ_SSCL01000007.1, from coordinate 31,655 downwards.
GCATTCTGCACAACTGTTCGTAGCGCGAACAACTTCGGCAGGCGGGCGGTTCTGCCCAGCGTAGGTTCGGCATAGTCGAGCGGGTAGAGGTTCTTCCATTGATCGGAAGTGTGGCTCGCGCATCCCTGTCCACATCTTCGGCCCGAAAACCTGCGCCTCCGGCAACACGCCGGGCGCGCGACCGATTGGGAAAACACAACCGGACAGGAGCGCGGGCGCGCAGGCTGAAGCGGACTTAACGTTGGAGACGTCAGCTAAGGAGGCGGTGACAATGCCCTCGTTGGATGGACGGATCGCGCTCGTGACGGGAGCAACCGGCGGCATCGGGAAGGCAGTGGCCACGGCTCTTGCGCGCGACGGAGCGACGGTCGTCGTCGTCGGACGCACCGGACAGCGCGCGGAAGAGGCGATGCAGGGCATCCGCGCCTCAGTCCCCGGCGCCAAGCTCGAAGCGCTGGCATGCGACCTCTCCTCGCAGACCTCCATCCGCTCGGCGGTCGAGGACTTCCTCGCGCGCCACAACGAGCTCCACATCCTGGTCAACGCCGCAGGCGTGTTCCGCAAGGAGCGGCACGTCACGCCCGACGGGCTCGAGCTGACGTTCGCGACCAATGTCATGGGGTACTTCCTCATGACGCTCCTGCTCGAGGAGGCGCTCAAGCGAGGGGCGGCCACCGGGGGCGGTGCGAGGGTCGTGAACATCACGTCCCGCTACGGCAACGGGCCGTTTGCGACCACCCTCGACTTCGACGACCTGCAGACCGCCAAAGGCAAGTACAGCTACTTCCGCTCCACGCCGCCGACCATGCTGGCCCGCGTGCTCCTTACGCAGGAGTTCGCCGAACGACTGCGCGGCACCGGGGTAGTGGTCAACGCGATCCACCCCGGACTCGTGAAGCAGACGGCGCTGCTCCACGACATCGGCGGCCCGTTCCGCTGGATCACGGACACGGTCGGCAAGCCGGCTGAGGAAGGCGCCGACACCGCCGTCTGGCTCGCGACCTCGGACGAGCCGGCAACCGTCACCGGGAGGCTCTGGGCCAAGCGCAAGCCGCTGCCGACGCCAGGAATGGGACTGGACCCGACCGCCCGGAAGCGGCTGTGGGACGAGTGCCTGCGGCTAGCCGGTCAGACCAGTCAACCCGGTTAGACCGGTAGACACAGCCAGCCGGGCAGGGTGCACCCCTGCCCGGCTGGCTGTCTGTGAAGAGATCAGACGATCGCGGCCTTGAGCTCCTTGGCGGCCTTCGCGGGGTCGGCCGCGCCGTAGATGGAGCCGCCGGCGACGGCGACGTCGGCCCCGGCACGCTGCACGGACGCGATGGTCGAGGCGTTGACGCCGCCCGCGACGGAGAACGGAACGCGAGCCTTCTCGCCGGCGGTCAGGAGGACGCTGAGGTCGTAGCCGGGCTTGGCCTGCTCGTCGAGGCCCGCGTGGAACTCGACATACTTCGCCCCGAGCTCACGGGCCTCCTTGGCGCGCGTCACCTTGTCCTCAACGCCGATGAGGTCCACGACCACGCCCTTGTTGTGGGCGCGGGCGGCCTTGACGGCGCCGGCAATCGTGGAGTCGTCGGCACTGCCGAGCACCGAGACGAGGTCGGCACCGGCCTTGAAGGCGAGCTCGGCCTCGAGCTCGCCAGCGTCCATCGTCTTGAGGTCGGCGAAGACGATCTTCGTCGGATGCGCTTCCTTGATGGCCGTGACGGCGGAGAGTCCGGCGTTCTTCACGAGCGGGGTCCCGAGTTCGATGATGTCCACGTGGTCCGCCACCTGCTCGGCGAGGGTCAGCGCCTCGTCGACGGTGAGCACGTCCATGGCAACCTGGAGCTTCATGGGTTTTCTCTTTCTTTCGTGGTGGGGTGATTGCTGGTAGGTCGGTCTATTCGAGATCGGCGGCTCTATTCGAGATTGGCGTGCCGCAGCCAAAGATCCTCGGCGGGAGTGCCGTCCGCGTCCCACAGGCTCTGGAACACTGCCTCGGAGGCGAGGAACAGCACCTGCTCGAAGAGGCTTCCGGAGTACTGGCGCGAGACCGTCCCTCCGTGATCCGTCTTCCGTGCGGCGGGGATGACGACGACGGCGTCCGCCCGCGCGGCGAGCGGCGACTCCGAGTCGGTGGTGTAGACGGCGATGCGCGCGCCCACCGCGGCGGCGGTGCTCGCGGCCTTGACGACCCCCGACGTCGTGCCGGAGCCCGACGCTGCGACCAGGAGGTCGCCGGAGCGGATTGCCGGCGTCGTCGTGTCGCCCGCGACGTGCACTTCGAGTCCGAGGTGCATGAGTCGCATCGCGGCCATGCGGAGAACGAGCCCGCTGCGGCCCGCGCCGACCACGAAGACCCGCCGGGACTCCCCGACGAGGCGGGCGACGGCGGCGAGTTCCTCGCGGTTGAGGGCGTCGGCCGTCGTGGTGATCTCCTGCTGGATCAACGCGAGGTTCTCGACGATGCCCTCGCTGGTCACAGGCAGTTCACGAGTGGCGGTCTCTACGCTCATGGGTCACTCCTTCGATCATGCAAGCGGCTTTCCTCCAGCCTCTCGCCATCACAATGGGTAGGTAACTGCCAACCCGAACGGCCTTTCCTACCCGTTTGGGTAGGTGCCGCGGCCCCTACACTGGAGCCCATGACTGCGCTGCCCCGACCGGACGAGACGCTGGCCCGACCGGACGAGAATCTGGCCCTTCTGGACGAGACGCTGGCCCTTCTGGACGCCGCCGCGGAGCTCGCAGAGTCGCCGCTGCTGCAGATCGCCGAGCGCCTCCGCCGGCATCTCGCGCCCTACGTGCGCTGCTCCGCCCTGGTGATCTTCACGGAGGACTGCACGGGACGGCCGCAGAAGAAGGCCGGGGCGGAAGAGATCATCAGCCGGGTCTCGATCGAGGAGCTCGACCGCATCCGCGCGTCGCTGCCGGGGCTCGAGCCGCGGTGGAAGGAGGAGATCATTGCCGGTCAGCCACGCCCGGCACTGACTCTCCGGTCCAGCACCAACGCGCTGCTCGTGCTCACCGATCCCGCGCTTGCGCCTGGGCGAGATGACGACGGAACGATGGCCGTCGTGTCCCGCCTGTGGCACCTCACCGCGGTACGGATCCGGGACAAAGTGGCGGAAGCTCCGCCGTCGTACCTTCGAGAGTCCCGCGCCGCTTCCGCCGAGCGCGCCCGGGTGACCGCGGAACTCACTGACCAGCACTCCACCACGCTCGAAACCCTGCTGTCCGCCCTGCGCTCGCCGCACCAGTCGGACCAGATGGCCCGTGCGGCGGCCACCGAGCTCGCCGCCGCGGCCCTCGTGCGGCTCCGCGCAGCCGCGGACCGGACCACCGCGCTGCTCGAGGAACCGGTGGCGACGGCGTTTGAGCGGCTTCGGGGCGACCTGCGGCCCCTCGAGCGGTTCGGCGGGATCGAGCTGCAGTTCGTGGAGCCGCCGGCGGACGGGCGCGCGCTGCCCGGGGAGGTGGCGCATGCGGCGCGCGCGATCGTGCGCTCGCTCGTGTTGGCCATGGTCGAGCAGGACGACGTGACCCGCATCCGGGTGCAGTGGGACTGCGACGGGACCAACCTGCTCGTCAACATCCGCGACGACGGCAAGGGGCAGTTGTCCCTCGCCGAGGATGGCCTGCGGCGCATCGAACAGCGCGTCCAGGCGCTCAACGGCCGCCTCCGGATGGAAGTCATGGCGGGCTGGGGCGTGGACACGTTCGTCTCGCTGCCGCTCGATCCGCCGGCGACCCCCTCCCCCGAAGCCGCGGAATGGGAGCTCAGCCGCCGTGAGGAGGAGATCCTGCAGCTGCTGACCGGCGGGTTGCGCAATCGCGCCATCGCCGCTGAGCTGCATGTCAGCGAGAACACCGTGAAGTTCCACCTGGGCAGCATCTTCCGCAAGCTCGGCGTCTCCTCCCGCGCGGAGGCCATCGCACTCGCCCGCGTGACTGGTTCTGAGAGGGCCTTCCTCACGACGGCGGAGAAGCGTAGGCATGGAGAGTAAACCTTTCGACGATGGAGGCACCCTCATGCGCTACCGCAAGCTCGGCAGTTCCGACCTCGAGGTCTCGGAGATCTCCCTCGGCTCGTGGCTCACGTACTCGGGCGGGGTCGAGGCGGAGCAGACCGTCGCCTGCACGGAGGCCGCGTTCGACGCCGGCATCAACTTCTTCGACACCGCGAACGTCTACGGGCGGGGCGCCGCCGAGTCCGCGTGGGGAGACATCCTCTCCAAGCACCCGCGCGATTCCTACATCCTCGCCACCAAGGTCTTCGGCCAGATGTCGGACACCGATTCAGGGCTCTCGTCCGAGCAGATCGCGAAGCAGATCGACGCATCGCTGACCCGGCTCAAGACTGACTACGTGGACCTCTACCAGGCGCACCGCTTCGACTCGAGCGTGCCCATCGAGGACACGATCGAAGCCTTCCAGAAGGTCGTCGAGCAGGGCAAGGCGCGCTATCTGGGTTTCAGCGAATGGACGCCCGAGCAGATCCAGACCGCGATCGACATCGCCGGGCCTGACCTGTTCGTCTCGTCCCAGCCGCAGTACTCGATGCTATGGCAGGCACCCGAGGAGCAGGTCTTCCCGCTGTGCGCGGCGAACGGCATCTCGCAGATCGTGTGGTCGCCGCTCGCGCAGGGCGTTCTGACCGGCAAGTACAAGCCGGGGCAGTCGGTGCCCGAGGACAGCCGCTTCGCCAACGACGCCATGAATGCGTTCAAGGACCGCTTCCTCCAGGATCCGATCCTCGAGGCGGTTCAGCGGCTCGTGCCGATCGCCGAAGGCGCCGGCCTCGACCTCACGACGATGGCCCTCGCCTGGGTCCTGCGCCGCAGCGAACTGGCCTCGGCGATCATCGGCGCCTCGCGGCCCGAGCAGGTCCACAAGAACGCCGCGGCCTCGGGCGTCGAGCTGAGCGACGACGTCCTGTCTGCCATCGACGAGGCGCTCGGCGACATTCCGGTCAAGGGCCAGACGCCCGCCAACAACGCGCAGCTGGAGATCAAGCGGCGCTAGGTAACCCATCAGCAAGGAGGACGACGGCGGCACTCAGGTGCCGCCGTCGTCCTCCTTTGTTGGGGGCTTGAAGCGCGAGTGTGACGTGCCCTACCATGAGTGAGCGATATTAGAACTCGCTGTTCCATTATCGAACTCGCAGTGAATAGCGAAGCCTTCAGCCACAACGAAGTGAGGAAAGCCCGTGCAGTTCCATCACCACGGTTACGTCTCCGGTGACCCGCGCATCCAGCCGGCCGCCGGCGTCGGCATCAATCGACCGGACGAACTTCCCGACGAGGTCGACGTGCTCATCGTGGGGACGGGGCCCGCGGGCATGATCACAGCGGCCCAGCTCTCCCAATTCCCGGACATCACCACGCGCATTGTGGAGCGTCGCCCCGGACGCCTCGCAATCGGGCAGGCGGACGGCATCCAGGCGCGCAGCGTGGAGACGTTCCAGGCGTTCGGCTTCGCCGAGCGCATCATCGCCGAGGCGTACCGCATCACCGAGATGGCGTTCTGGAAGCCGGACCCCGAGGATCCCTCCCGGATCATTCGCGGCGGCCGCGCGGTCGACGACGAGATGGGCATCAGCGAGTTCCCGCACCTCATCGTCAACCAGGCCCGCGTGCTCGACTACTTCGCCGAGGTCATGGCCAACTCCCCCACCCGGATGCGCCCCGACTACGGCTACGAGTTCCAGAGCCTCACCGTGGACAGCGAAGGCGAGTACCCCGTCGTCGTCACCTTGGTGCACAGCTCTGGCGAGCTCGAAGGCGAGCAGCGCACGGTGCGCGCCAAGTACGTTGTCGGTGCGGACGGCGCGCGGAGCAAGGTGCGGCAGTCGATCGGCTGCACCCTCGCGGGCGACCAGGCCAACCACGCGTGGGGCGTCATGGACGTCCTCGCGGTCACGGACTTCCCAGACATCCGGGAGAAGTGCGCAATCCAGGCCGAGAGCGGCAGCATCCTCCTGATCCCCCGCGAGGGCGGCCACCTGTTCCGCATGTACGTGGACCTCGGCGAAGTCGGCGCGGATGACCACCGAGCCGTGCGCAACACCACCATCGAGCAGATCATCGCCAAGGCTAACGAGATCATGCACCCGTACACCGTCGAGGTCCGGAACGTCGCGTGGCACAGCGTGTACGAGGTGGGCCACCGCCTCACCGACCGGTTCGACGACGTCCTTCCCGAGCAGCTGGGCACCCGCTCCCCGCGCGTGTTCATCACCGGCGACGCCTGCCACACGCACAGCGCCAAGGCCGGCCAGGGCATGAACGTCTCGATGCAGGACGGCTTCAACCTCGGCTGGAAGCTCGGCCACGTGCTCGAGGGCCGCAGCCCCGAAACGCTGTTGTCCACGTACTCCGCCGAACGCCAGGTCGTCGCGAAGAACCTCATCGACTTCGACAAGGAGTGGTCCACGCTCATGGCGAAGAAGCCCGAGGAGTTCGACGACCCGTCGGAGCTCGAGGACTTCTACGTGAGCACAGCCGAGTTCCCCGCGGGCTTCATGACGCAGTACGCGCCGTCCATGCTGGTCGCCGAGCCCGTGCACCAGGACCTGGCCGCCGGCTTCCCGATCGGCAAGCGCTTCAAGTCCGCGCCCGTGGTGCGCGTGTGCGACACGAACCCCCTGCACCTGGGGCATCAGGCGATGGCAGACGGACGCTGGCGGATCTACGTCTTCGCCGACGCCGCCCCTGCTGGGGCGCCATCACCCGTCGCCGATCTGGCCGAATGGCTCCAGAACTCCCCGGAGTCGCCTCTCGCGGCGACACCGGCAGGGGCGGACCGGGATGCCTGGTTCGACGTCAAGGTGATCTACCAGCAGGACCACCGCAACATCGACATCAACGCCGTGCCCGCGGTGTTCAAGCCCGAGGTCGGGCCTTTCAAGCTTACGTACCTTGAGAAGGTCTACGGCGTGGATCCGAAGGAGGACATCTTCGATGTCCGTGCCATCGACCGTTCTGGTGCGATCGTTGTGGTGCGCCCGGATCAGTACGTGGCGAACATCCTGCCCTTGACGGCGACGGCGGAGCTCGCCGCGTTCTTCGCGCCGATCCTGGGCGCGCGGAAGGCAGAGACGGTCTGAGGTCGGGGGCCCGGGCCTCTCACCCCCGGGCCTCTAGCTGCCGTCCCACCAATCGAGGGCCCTCGTCGCGTAGAAGGTAAGCCACTTGGACGGCTCGCCGGGCGGGACGTCGACGTCGAACCAGACACGGCCCGGGTAGCGCTCCTCTTGAAGCCATGTGCCGTCGGGGCGCCGCGCCGTTCTTACCACGTCAACGGCCTCCTCCAGTCGCGGATCCCGGCGGTCGGCCGCCCGGAAGTAGTCGAGGGCGCGCAGCGCGGTGTACTGCCAGCGAAACGGGTACGCGAACACGCGGGCCCAGGGACCCACGATCTCCCCGGTCGACAGCGAGCGCAGCAACCGCCGTTCCAGCAAGTACTCCTCCCCTGCCTTGCGAGCGGTACGCAGGGCCTCGGAGCCGCCGGTCGCCGTCTCGTAGTAGAGGAGTCCGAGCAGGGTGTTGAGCGTCGAATGGAACGACGAGCGCTTGGAGCCGTTGACCCACTCGCAGTTCCACCCGCCGTCGTCCAGCTGGTGCTGCGGGAACCACTCGGCGAGGGCGGAGACGTCGGCGCCGAGCCACGCGCCGTTGGCGAGCGTGTAGGCGTTGATGCAGCAGTCGACCTCGCCTCCCCAGTAGGGCAGGTTGTCGTACTCCCAGCGGCTGTTCGCGTCGAGCTTCTGGGCAGTCCCGGCGAGCACCGCGGCGTCGAGTCCCCATTCGCGAAGGGTGTTGAGCGCCCACGTGGTCGCGGTCCAGGGCTGGCCGGCATCGGGAGCCGCCTCGGGGCCCCGCATGTCGAAGTCGGCCGGGAAGTAAGCCCCTCCGGCCCACTGCCCGTCGGGGTCCTGCAGGGCGAGAAGCCTGGCCCCGAGCCCTTGGCTGGCGACTTGCGCCCGTGTCGCGCGCCAAACCTCCTCGGGCGCGCCGAGCAGATCGCGTTCGACCTTCCAGCGCAGAGCAGGATCGGAGTCGAGGAGCCATTCGGCCAGCGAGGCATCGACCATCACCACAGGCTACAGCCGGGGTCGGCGGCGGGGCAGGCCGGGAGGCGGCAGGGTTCCTTGACGCCGCCCACCGCCAGCGCGACGCTTGACGCATCATCCGCCCGCTCCACTCGCTTCACCTCGCATTCACGACCCTCGCTTCCGTCGCCGCCGTCGTCCTCTCCGCGTGCGCGTACGCCCCGGAGCCGGCGCCGACTCCCGTTCCGGCGGGGCCGCCGGGCGTCGAGGCCTTGGATCGCGCCGCGAACCTCGCGCTCGCAGCGGGCGGCTCCGCGATCGTGGTGCATGCCCAGTGGCCGCGCGGTTCGTGGGATCAGGGGTACGGCCTCAAGGCCCTCGACGCGTCGACCCCGGCACGCCCCGAGGACGTGATCCTGCCGGGGACCCTCCTCGACACGTGGCTCGCCGTGGCTGCGCTCCGGCTCGTGGAGGAGGGCAGGCTGAGCCTCGACGAGCCCCTCGACCAGCGGCTCGCGGCGCTCGGCCTGGCAGTCCCGCGGCCCGTCACCCTCCGCGAGCTCCTCGGCCAGACCTCGGAGATCCCAGACCTTCCCCGCGACCCGCGGCCGCCCGCGTCAGCGCTCGACGCCCCGCTTGCCGCGGCAGAAGTGGTACGCCGGATTGCGGGACAGCCGTGGGATACGAGCGGGCTCGCCCCGTTCTCCATCACGGTCACGGCACCCGCCGTCGTCGCGCTCCTCGTGCAGAGCCTGAGCGGCAAGCCGCTCAGGGACGTGCTCGACGACGATATCCTCCGCCCACTCCATCTCACCGGGACGACGTTGGGCGGCATCCCGGGCGACCGCCTGCTTCACGGCTACGCGTGGCTCGACGGCCAGCGCGTGGACTTAGCGGGCCGCGAGCTGGTGCGTCTTGTGACGGGCGGCGCGACGACCACGGCGCAGGACATGGCAACGTTCCTCTCTGCCCTGCTCGGCGGACGCCTCCTGAGGCCCAGCTCAGTCGACGCCATGAAGACGGTCGGCCTGGTGCCCTATGGTCTGGGCCTCTGGCGGGCCCAGGACGGCTGCTCCCTCGACGGCTGGCTGTACGGCCAGCGAGCCGACGCACTGGGCTATTCGTCAGTCGTCCTCGGCACCGCGGATGGAACACGGACCGTGGCCATCGCGGCAACGTCGCCCCTGGAAGATCTGAACGCCGTCGGCCCGGACAACGCCAAGTCCCTCTACAGCGCCCAGCTGTGGAGCGCCGCGAAGGAGTTCCTCGACAGGACGTGCGTCCTCAGCTGAGCCGGTTTAGCAATCGCGCTGACGGTTAGCCTAAGAACATGTGCGCCGAAATGCTCTTCACCCCGGTTGACGTGCGCGGCCTCACTGTCCGGAACCGGCTCTGGGTCTCGCCGATGTGCCAATACTCCGTCGAGAAATGGGATGGAGTGCCCACGGGCTGGCACTTCGCCCACCTCGGCTCGTTCGCCCGCGGAGGAGCCGGTCTCGTCATGACCGAGGCCACCGCCGTCTCGCCCGAAGGCCGCATCACGAATTGGGACACGGGCATCTGGAACGACGAGCAGGCACAAGCGTGGCGCGGGATCGTTGACTTTGTCCACGGGCAGGGGGCCGCGGCAGCGATGCAGCTTGCCCACGCGGGCCGGAAGGCATCAACCTACCGCGAGTGGAGCGGGCACGGTTCGCAGGCCATCGAGGACGGCGGCTGGGAGCCGGTCGCACCGTCCGCCCTCCCGTTCGGCACATACGCCACGCCGCGCGCCCTGACGGAGGAGGAAATCGCGGGGGTGGTCGACGACTTCGCGGCCGCCGCCCGCCGCGCCCTCGACGTCGGGTTCGACGCCGTCGAAATCCACGCGGCGCACGGCTATCTGGTCCACCAGTTCCTGTCCCCGCTCTCCAACCAGCGCACCGACGGCTACGGCGGCAGCTTGGAGAACCGCGCCCGAATCCTGCTCGAGATCGTCCGGGCCGTGCGGGCTGAAGCGGGCGACGGCGTCCCGATCCTTGTGCGCCTCTCCGCCACTGACTGGATGGGCGAGGAGGGCTGGACGGTCGAGGACACCGTGACCGTGGCCGGCTGGGCCGCGCGTGAAGGCGCGGACTGGTTCGACGTCTCCTCGGGCGGCAACGTGCCGAAGGCCAGCATTCCCGTCCGACCGAAGTACCAGGTCGAGTTCGCGACGGCGGTGCGGCGGGGCACGGGGATGCCGGTCAACGCCGTCGGCCTCATCACCACCGCGCAGCAGGCTGCGCAGATCGTGGAGGATGGCGAGGCGGACGCCGTCATGGTCGCCCGCGAGTTCCTCCGCGACCCGCATTTCGCGCTGCGCGCCGCGCACGAGCTGGGCATTGAGCTCGACTACTGGCCGCGGCAGTACACCCGTGCGAAGTGGCGCAACTAGCGGCTTGAGGTGCAGCGCCGCGAGACCCCGCATGGCATTCGTGCCACGCTTCGGACGAAGGCTTTCTCTTGCCTGGAAGTGCGGCTATGCGTCGGGGGTTCTCCCCCTGTCGCGGGGAAGTTCACGTTACGTGAACTTCCCCGCGAGAGGCGTCCGGAATGGTGCGCTGTCGCGTTGCGCCGTCACGTCCGCAGGGTGTGACGGGAGCGCCCGAGGTCTCGCACCCTGCAAAGGTGACGGCGCAACGGGGGCGCACCCTGCAAAGGTGACGGCGCAACGGGCGGAGGCTAGCGGCCTCCCTCGATCTTCCGGCTCCGCTGCTGGACCGCCTGCGGACCGTATGGGTACACCTCGAGCTCGGGCTCGCTGACCTTGGTGAGCCGCTCGGTCTCCTCCTGCTCGAGCTGCAGGGCGTCGGCCTTGAGGTTGTCGGCGAGCTGTTCGCGGGTGCGCGCACCGAGGATCACGGAGGTGACGGCGGGTCGGTCGGCCAGCCACCGCAGGGCCACCTGCGCAGACGAGACGCCGTGCGAATCGGCGATCTCCCGGACGGCGTCGATGATCTCCCACGTGCGCGCCTTCGCGTTACGAGGCTCCCAGGCCTCCATGCCGCGCTGCGGGTTCTCGCCGAGCCGAGTGGCACCGGTCGGCGCAGTATCCCGCCGGTACTTGCCGCTCAGCCAGCCGCCGCCCAGGGGAGACCAGGGCAGAAGGCCGATGCCGGCGTCGAGCGCCGCGGGCACAATCTCGGACTCGATGCCGCGGACCAGAAGGCTGTACTGCGGCTGCAGCGTGACCGGCGGCGCCCAGCCGTGGGCCTTCGCCTCGTAGACCGCCTTCGTGAGCTGCCACCCGAGGAAGTTGGAGAAGCCGTAGTAGCCGATCTTGCCGGCCGCGACGGCGTCGTCGAGGAAGCGCAGTGTCTCCTCGATGGGCGTGATCGGGTCCCATGCGTGCATCTGGTAGAGGTCGATGTGGTCCACGCCAAGGCGACGCAGCGAGGCGTCGAGCGCGGTGCGCAGGTGGCGTCGGGAGATGCCGAGGTCGTTCGGGCCCTGGCCCATCGGGAAACGGCCCTTCGTCGCGATGACGAGCCGATCCCTGCGGCCCGGGTCTGCCGCGAGCCACCGCCCGATGATCTCCTCGGAGGTCCCAGTGGAGTACACGTCCGCGGTGTCGATGAAGTTGCCGCCCGCGGCCACGAAGTCGTCGAGGATGGCGTGCGACGTCGATTCGTCGGCTTCCGCGCCGAAGGTCATGGTTCCGAGGCAGAGAGCGGAGACAACGGCGCCGCTAGCGCCGAGATTGCGGTATTCCACAGGGATCCTCCATGAGCTAGGAATCGGTTTCCGACTCCCAGCCTAGGGTGAGATCAGTTCGGGGAGAAGGCTTTCCACGAGGAAGTGCGGCGGGGTTCGGGGACGCCGGCGATATCGAACAGCAACTCGCGGAGCGCTCGGCCGTCCCCCAGCGGCATTCCCTGGGCGGTGGCCTGCGGTGCGAGGTACTGCGCGAGCCGGTCGGGCGAGGAGAGCTTCTCCTGCTCGACGGCGTCGCGCACCACGCGCCCGACGACGTGGAGGCTGGAACCGGTTGCAAGGAGATCCGCGATGGTCCGTTCCACCGTGAGGGCCGGCACCTCCTCGACCATGGTGACCTCGTAGGGCGTGAGCCTCTGGACACGGAGCCGCACTCCGGAGAGGCGCGTGCGCCGCCGAGCAGGAACGATGAACTCGCTGCCCGCGAACCGGAACCCGCCGATGCCATGGAGGAGAGCCGCGCTCTCCCCGGCCGCGACGACGGAGGGGACGCCGGGCACCGCGGGTTCGCCCGCCGTCGCCAGCACGATCCAGCGCGCGGCGACCTCCTCCTGCTGAGCCGGCGTGGCGCCTTCAATCCGGTACACCCCCTGGGCGACCCGAACCACAAAGCCGCCCGTGGCGAGGCGGGACATCTGCTTGCGGGTGATGCCGGCCTCCTCGGCGCGCGCCGTTGTCACAAGTCCCCAGCGGTTGTCCGCGACGCCTCCGAGGCGTGCCATGAGTTCAGCCGTCATGCCCTGATCCGATCATCGAAGCCCTGATGAATGCGGTCGCGGTGCCTCCAGCCGGAGTCGCTTCCTCTGCGAGGCTAGGGCCCACTAGGGAGGCCTCAGTGGCCGATCTGTCACAACTCCGTGCACACGGAGGTCAATTTCGTTCCCAGGGTCTCAGTGGTGGCGCTACTCCCCGGCCCCGACGCGGGCCTGGTCGACGATGTGCTCGGTTGCGGCCCAGCTGGCCAGAAGGCGCAGTGACTCCTCGGACTTCGAGCCCGGTTCCGCGGGGTAGACGGTCAGGGTGAGGCCTGGGTCTTCGGCGAGCTCCATGGCCTCGAACTTGAGCTCGATGTCCCCGACCACGGGGTGCCGGAAATGCTTGTCGCCCGAATAGTGCCGCCGGACGTTGTGTGCCGCCCACCGGACGCGGAACTCGTCGCTGCGGAGGGAGAGCTCTCCCACGAGGTCCGCGAGGCCTTTGTCGTAGGGGTTGCTGCCCGGATTCGGTCCTGAGGAGGGCCACATTGTTGTTGGCGGCGAGATTCCAGTCGGGGTAGAAGTCGCGGGCCCGCAGGTCGAGGAAGATAAAGCGCGAGTGGTTCACGGGGCGCGCGGGATCGGAGTACATGGGCGAATAGAGCGCCGTCCCGAGCTCGTTCGCGGCGAGGACATCCATCCGGCCGTTGCGGATGAACGCGGGCGCCCCGGTGATGGCGTCGAGCATGAACTGCACGCTCGGCCGCACCCGCTGCCTCACTGCGCGAGGCCTTGAGCGCGACGACGCATTCGCCGCCTTGGCGAGGTCGAAGAGGTGATCGCGCTCGGCCTCGTCAAGCTGCAGTGCGCGGACGAGGGACTCGAGGACGCTGTCCGAGACGCCGGCGAGATTCCCCCGCTCGAGCCGCGTGTAGTAGTCCACGCTGACTCCGGCGAGCAGCGCGACTTCCTCACGCCGGAGTCCCGGAACCCGGCGATTGCCCCCGTAAACCGTCAATCCTGCGTCTTCGGGGGTGATCTTCGCGCGGCGCGACGCAAGGAACTCGCGCGCCTCCAACCGGTTGTCCATACAACCAACGCTACGGCTGAAGGGGGAGCCAAGGGAGGTACTGGCAGGACCAGTATCAACAGGGCTCTCCCTCACGAGTCAGCGCGAGTGTTCGATGGAAGCATGACCACGAAGCAGGTGTTCGTCGAGCCCCGAGCGGGCAAGTAAACCACGACACCTGAGCAAGAAGGATTCCCATGGACTACAGATTCGTTGGCTCGACCGGCGTCGAGGTCTCGCCGCTGTGCTTCGGCACAATGTCATTCGGTTCGGAGGCCGACGAGGAGACCTCGGCCGCGATGTACCGCCGCGTCCGCGAGCGCGGCATCAACTTCTTCGACACCGCGAACGTCTACACCGCCGGCCGTTCGGAGGAGATCCTGGGCAAGCTCGTGGTCGGCGAGCGCGACGACGTGGTCATCACGTCGAAGGTCGGCTTCCGCATGAAGGGAGGTCCGAATGGTCAGGGGCTCTCGCGGCGCCACATCATGCAGTCGGTCGAGGCGAGCCTCACCCGGCTCGGCACCGACCGGATCGACTTCTACTTCGTCCATACCTTCGACCCCAACACCCCCATCGAGCAGACCCTCCGGGCCCTCGACGACCTCCAGCAGCAAGGCAAGATCCTCTACCCCGCCGTGAGCAACTGGGCCGCGTGGCAGATCGCGACGGCCCGTGGCATCTCGGCGCGCGAAGGCCTTGCGCGCTTCGAGCTCATCCAGCCGATGTACAACCTTGTCAAGCGGCAGGCCGAGGTCGAGATCCTCCCGCTCGCGCAAGCCGAGCGCATGGGCGTCATCACCTACAGCCCTCTGGGTGGCGGCCTCCTGACCGGCAAGTACCGCGGCGGACGGCGCCCCGAGGGCGGGCGCCTCGTGGAGAACGCGCGGTACGCAGACCGCTATGGGCAGGAGAGCGACCGCACCACTGCCGAGCGCTTCGCGGCATTCGCGGACGACGCCGGCATCTCGCCTGCCGCCCTCGCCGTCGCCTGGGTCATGGGTCACCCCGGCGTCACCGCCCCGATCGTGGGCGCGCGGAACCTCGAGCAGCTCGAGGGCTCGCTGAGTGCGCTCGACGTCGACATGACGCCGGACCTGCGCCGGCAGATATCCGGGCTGTCGCCCACTCCCCCGCCTGCCACCGACCGTTCCGAGGCCGTCACGGGGAACTGGACGTAGTGCGCGCGCAGGCGGAAACCGGGACGCGGCGCCCTGCGATGACCCGCGGCCTCACACTCCTGTTCGCCGTGGCGTCCGGGGCCGCCGTCGGGAATCTCTACTGGGCGCAGCCGCTCCTCGACGCGATCGCCCACGATTTCCACGCGGCGCCTGCCGAGGCGGGCTGGCTCGTGACGGCGACGCAGCTCGGGTACGCGGTCGGGATCCTGCTGATCGTTCCCCTCGGCGACGTGCTCGACCGGCGCCGGCTGATCGCCGTCATGATGCTCGCGTCCGTCGTGGTACTGCTCGCGTGCGCGCTGGCGCCGTCGTTCGTGTTCCTCCTCGTGGCCCTGTGCCTGCTCGGCGTCACGACGATCGCGGGGCAGATCCTGACGCCACTTGCGGGCGACCTCGCCGAGGATCGGCAGCGCGGACGCGTCCTCGGGACGGTCGTGGCCGGGATCCTCACGGGCATTCTGGCCTCTCGCACGATCAGCGGGCTCGTGGCGACCCTCGGCGGATGGCGCGCGGTGTACGCGGCGGCGGCCGTCGTCGTCGTCGTTCTCGGGGTGCTGCTGTGGCGGACGCTGCCGCCGCTCGAGCGGAAGGCGCGGGTCCCGTACGGGAAGCTCATCGCGTCGGTGGGCGGCGTCATCGTCAAGGAGCGCGCGGTGCGGTGGACGCTGGCGCTCTCGACCACTGGATTCGCGGCGTTCACACTGTTCTGGACGTCGCTCACCTTCCTGCTCGCGGGGCCGCCCTTCCACTATCCCGTCTCTGCCATTGGGCTGTTCGGGCTCGTGGGGATCGCGGGTGCGGTGACGGCTCAGCGGGCGGGTCGGCTGCACGACCGCGGCCTCTCGCTCCCGGCGACGGGAATCGCGTGGGTGCTCGTCCTCGCATCGTTCGTGCTCGCGGCCTTCGCGGGGGCATCGGTGTGGCTCGTTGTCGCGGTGGTATTCCTCCTCGACGTCGCGATCCAAGGCCAGAACGTTCTCAACCAGACACGGCTGCTTTCGCTCTCCCACGAAGCCCGGAGCCGCCTGAACACGGCGTACGTGACCTCGAACTTCATCGGGGGCGCGATCGGTTCGGGCGTGGCCGCGCTGCTGTGGGCTGCGGGAGGCTGGACCGCGGTCGCGGCGGCGGGCATCGTCATGAGCTGCTGGGGCTTGGGCGTCTGGGCGCTCGGCCGGCGCGGCCCGCTGGTGGTGGTCCGGCCATGACGCGGGCGGATCTGGAGACCGGCCGGGAAACCGGAAATCCCAGGCCGGTCCGTGCTTCGCTGATTGCGGCGATCGTCTTCCTGAGCGCCGTCGGCCCCCTCGCCACCGACATGTACGTGCCCGCATTCCCGCACGTCGCGGCCGACCTCGGCGCGAGCGTCACGGAAGTCCAGCTCACGCTGACCACGTTCTTCGCGGGGATGGGACTCGGCCAGCTGATCGGCGGCCCCTTCTCGGACCAGCGGGGACGCAGGCGTCCGCTGCTCGCGGGAACCGTCCTGGTCCTGATCGCCTCGGTGGGCTGCGCGCTCGCGCCCAACATCGGAATCCTCATGGCGGCCCGCTGTGTCCAGGGGTTGGGCGGCGGGTGGGCCCTCGTCGTGGCCCGCTCGGTGATCGTGGATCTCGCGAGCGGCAGCCAGCTCGTGTGGGCCATGAACGTCCTGCTGGGAGCGGGGGCCCTTGCGCCGATCCTCGCGCCTCTGGTGGGCGCTGGAATCCTGCAGTTCGCCCAGTGGCGGGTCACGTTCTGGGTGCTTGCCGCGGCCGGACTGGCGATGACGGTGTGCGCGCTGTTCGTGGTGCCCGAGTCGCTGCCTCCGGAGCGGCGTCACCGCGGTGGGCTGCGTGCCTTGGGCCGCGCCGCCCGAACCGTGCTCGGCGAGCGGCGCTATGTGGGCTACGTGATGGTCAACGCCTCGTCAATGTTCGCTGTGTTCTCGTACGTGGCCACGTCGGCGTTCGTCCTCCAGACCATCAACGGCCTCTCGCCCGCTGCGTACTCGGCGGACTTCGCGACGAATGCCGGCGGCATGATGCTGGCGACGCTGGTCTGCGCACGGCTCGCCGGCCGGGTGCCGACGCGGCGCGTCATCCTCGTGGGCATCTGCCTGAGTCTCACCTCCGGGCTGTCGATGCTCATCGGCGCCGCGTGGTTCGGCGCTCCCCTGGTGCTCGCCGTCATCTGCTTCTTCTGCCTCATGACGGCGCAGGGGATGATCGGGCCGAATTCGGGCGCACTCGCCTCTGGCGAGGTCCCGGAATATGCGGGGACCGGCATTGCGGTCATGGGTCTGTTCCAGTCGATCGCCGCCTCTGTCGCGGCCCCGCTCACAGGCTTGCTCGGCACCAGCACGGCCGTTCCGCTCGGCGTCCTCATGGTGCTCGGAGCCTCGTCGGCGATGGTCGGGCTGCTGCTCGTGGCCAGGCCCAGGAGGGCACCGGCTAGTCCGGAAGCCGCACGCCGGTGAGCCGCGCGAGCTCCTCCACCACCTTGTCCTGGAATGCTGGGTCGAGCACGACGGCGGCCGGCTCCCGCAGCCGCTGATGGTGCCAGTAGCCCCCGGTTGCCTGCGCCTCGTCGTCGTCACTCGCGGCGAGCCAGGCTTGGGTCACGTGGCCGAGTTCAAGGTCGTCCGGGGCGCCCGGCCCGCCCATGCGGGTGGGCACCCAGCCGGGGTCGACGGCGTTGCTGCTCACCCCGGGCCAGCGGCGTGCCACGGCGAGCGCGAGTGCCGTCACCAGGAGCTTGCTGTCCGAATACGCCCCGTAGGAGTCCCACCGCCGCCTCGTCCATTCGAGGTCGTCGAGGCTCGGTGAGCCGCTGCGGTGCATGCCGCTGCTGAGGTAGACGACGCGCGACGGACGCGTGAGGCGCGCCGTCAGGAGATACGGCGCCAGGACGTTGACGGCGAGGACGTGAGCGTGGCCGTCGGCCGTCGTCGTCCGCTGCCGCTCCGTGTAGACGCCAGCATTGTGGATCACAGCGTCCATCCGCCCGATCTCGTTCACCTCGTCCGCGAGCGCGAGCGTCTCAGCGTGGCTCGCCAGGTCCCCGACGACGATCCCCGCTGCACTGACTGCCACTTCCTCCAGAGCCGCCGCGCGTTCGGGATTCCGGGCATGGACGACGACGTCATGGCCTTGCGCTATGAGCGCGCGCGCCGCAGCGAGGCCGAGGCCCTGGGTGGAGCCAGTGATGAAGATGCGGGCCACGAGGGCCTCCTCAATAGCGTGGGCAGGTGGCTTGATGATAGGCAGGGTTGGTGCGCGCGATCGTGATGGATGAAATCGCCGGACCGCTTGCCGTCCGCGAAGTAGCCGAGCCAAAGCTGCCGGAGGGCGGGGTGGTGATCGACGTCGTCGCTACCGGTCTGTGCCGCAGCGACTGGCACGCGTGGGTGGGCCACGACGAGATCGTGCTGCCCCACGTTCCCGGGCATGAGTTCGCCGGGGTTGTTGCGGCGGTGGGCCCTGGCGTGACGAAGTGGGCCGTGGGCGACCGGGTCACCGCCCCGTTCGTCGAGGGCTGCGGCGTCTGCGAGTGGTGCCTCTCGGGCAACGCCCAAGTCTGCCCCGATCAGCAGCAGCCCGGCTTCACGCATTGGGGCTCCTTCGCCCAGCGGGTGGTGATCCACGCGGCCGATACGAATCTCGTGGCGATCCCCGAGGAAGTGAGCTTCGAGGCCGCGGCTAGCCTCGGCTGCCGCTTCGCGACCGCGTATCGGGCCCTGACGGGGCGCGCCGGTCTATCCGCGGGCGAGTGGGTCACCGTTGTGGGCGCTGGCGGCGTGGGGCTCAGCGCCGTCATGATCGCGAAGGCACTCGGAGGCAAGGTGATCGCCATCGACCGTCATTCGGCCGCCCTCAAGGCGGCCTCGTCGCTCGGGGCGGACCATGTGCTGCTCGCCGACGGTTCCGACCTCCCCGCCCAGGTCCACTCCCTCACGGGCGGCGGCGCGCATGTGTCCGTCGACGCCGTCGGCAGCGAGCAGACCTGCGCTGACGCCCTCCTCAGCCTGCGGCGGCGGGGGCGGCACGTCCAGATCGGCCTCCTTCCGCCCGTGGACGGGCATCCTCGCGTGCCGATGGCACGGGTCATCGCGTGGGAGCTCGACGTCTTCGGCAGCCACGGCATGGCAGCGGCGGACTACCCCGGAATGCTGGCCCTCATCGCTTCGGGGGCATTGCAGCCGCAGAGGCTCATCGAGCGGGTTATTGGCCTCGAGGAGGCTGCTCGGCTGCTGCCTGAATTCGACACGGCGAATGTCGCAGGGATGACGATGATCGATCCGCGGGGGTGAATCACGAGCGAGCGCGGGGAGATCGGGTGGCTACGCAAGCTTCATGAGCAGCTGCATCTGTTCCGCTGCGTCGCTGCCCGGCGCGGGCGTGTAGACGACGATGTGGAGGTCCGGGCGATCCGACGGTGAGACCTGATGGTGCTCGAAGCGGAGGACGCCCACGGCCGGGTGGTGGAAGAGCCGTTCCCGCGATTCGAAGCCGAGGATGTCGTGCCGGGCCCACGTATCGCGGAACTCCGGGCTGGCGTCCTTGAGCTTCTCGATCTGGTAGCTGATCTTGGGGTCGCCCAGACGGGGGCCCGCTTCGGCGCGGAATTCGGAGGCGAACCGGCTGCTGGTGACGTCCCAGTCCGGGAGCAGGCTGCGGACGTAAGGGTCCGTGAAGACAAGCCACAGCAGGTTCCTCTCGGCCGAGGGAACTGTGGCGATGTTGGGGTACAGCGCCGCATAGCCTCGGTTCCAGCCTTCGACGCCCCAGTCCGGGGCCAGGGCGAACGACGGATTCGGGTCCAGGGCGTCGAGGAGGCGTTGAACGTGCGGAGGAACGTCGGCGACGGCGGTGCCCGAGGGAGGCACGGAGACGTACCCCGCGAGCGAGAGGACGTACGCGCGTTCCGTCTCCGAGAGCCGGAGCGTGCGCGCCAGCGTTTCGAGGACCTGGCGCGACGGGGAGATCTCCCGGCCCTGTTCGAGCCACGTGTACCAGGTGACGCTGATGGCCGAGAGGAAGGCGACCTCCTCCCGCCGCAGGCCCTTCTCGCGGGTGCGCCCCACCGGCGGCAGTCCGTAGTCGGAACGCAGCGCCTGTGCGCGCCTGGCTTTGAGGAAGAGGCCGAGTTCCCGGCGCCGCTGGGCTGCGTCCGTCATGGTGTTCAAGCCTAGTACCCGTACTACTAGAAGCGGATCCTCCTAGGAGCAGAGCCTCCTAGGAGCAGAGCCGTCTTCAGGTTCTCGCCGGGCTGCGAAAGCATTCGTCCTATGCCTGCACTTCGTTCCCGCACTGTGACCCATGGCCGCAATATGGCCGGCGCCCGCGCATTGCTGCGCGCAGCCGGCGTGGCCCGAGAGGATTTCGGCAAGCCGATCATCGCGGTCGCCAACAGCTTCACCGAATTCGTCCCCGGTCACACTCATTTGCAGCCCGTGGGCCGCATTGTTTCCGACGCCATCAATGCCGCCGGCGGAATTGCCCGCGAGTTCAACACGATCGCGGTCGATGACGGCATTGCCATGGGCCATTCCGGCATGCTCTATTCCCTGCCGTCCCGGGATCTGATCGCCGACTCTGTCGAATACATGGTGGAGGCGCACCGCGCCGACGCCCTCGTCTGCATTTCGAACTGCGACAAGATCACGCCCGGAATGCTCATGGCTGCCCTTCGGCTGAACATTCCGACGGTCTTCGTTTCGGGCGGCCCTATGGAGGGCGGCACCGCAGTTCTCGTCGACGGAACTGTCCGCAAGCGACTGCACCTCGTCAACGCAATGACCGACGCCGTCTCCGAGCAGGTCTCGGACGCCGACGCCGCTGCCGTGGAGGAGGCCGCGTGCCCCACCTGTGGTTCGTGCTCGGGAATGTTCACAGCAAACTCGATGAACTGCCTCACCGAGGCGCTCGGGCTCTCCCTGCCCGGCAACGGCTCGACGCTGGCCACCCACACTGCGCGGCGCGCCCTGTACGAGAAGGCCGGCTCCACGATCGTCGAGCTCGCCCACCGCTACTACGACGACGACGACGCTACCGTCCTCCCGCGATCCATCGCCACCCCGGCGGCCTTCGAGAACGCGATGGCCCTGGACATTGCGATGGGCGGATCGACGAACACGATCCTGCACCTGCTCGCAGCCGCCCACGAGGCCGAAGTCGATTACGGCCTCGAGGAGATCGACCGCCTTTCCCGGCGGGTCCCCTGCCTCTGCAAGGTCGCGCCCAACGGGTCCTACCTCATGGAAGACGTGCACCGCGCCGGCGGCATGCCCGCGATCCTCGGCGAACTGCACCGCGCCGGGCTCCTCAACGAGGACGTCCACTCAGTGCACGCGCCATCGCTCAAGGCCTGGCTCCTGCAGTGGGACATCCGTGGGGAGGCGCCGGATCCCGAGGCAATCGAGCTCTTCCATGCGGCCCCGGGCGGAGTGCGGTCGTCGTCGGCCTTCTCCCAGTCGGAACGATGGGAAAGCCTCGACCTCGACGCCGCGTCGGGCTGCATCCGGGATGTCGCCCATGCCTATTCGGCCGACGGCGGCCTCGCCATTCTGCGCGGAAATCTCGCCGTGGACGGCTGTGTGGTGAAAACGGCGGGAGTCGACGAATCCATCCTGAAATTCAGCGGCCCCGCCATTGTGGTGGACTCCCAGGAAGAAGCCTGCGACATCATCCTGAACAAGCGTGTCAAGGCGGGGGACGTCGTCGTCGTCCGCTATGAAGGGCCGCGCGGAGGGCCGGGGATGCAGGAGATGCTCTACCCGACGTCGTTCCTGAAGGGCCGCGGGCTGGGCGCCCAGTGTGCGCTCATCACCGACGGCCGCTTCTCCGGAGGCACGTCCGGCCTTTCCATCGGGCATGTGTCCCCCGAGGCGGCCGCGGGCGGGACGATCGCCCTGGTCGAGGATGGGGACCTGATCGAGATCGACATCCACGAGCGCCGGATCCACCTCGACGTCGCCCCGGAGGTCCTCGCCGAGCGCCGCGCCCGGCTCGAAGCGAGCGGCGGATTCACGCCGAAGAACCGCGAGCGCACCGTGTCAACCGCGCTGCGAGCCTACGCGGCCATGGCCCTCTCCGCCGACAAGGGAGCCGTCCGGGACGTTTCCCTGCTCGGCTAGCCTCTCGCCCGGCGGGTGCCGCAAGCGTGCTGCACCCGCCGGGGAAGCTGGCGCCGCGCTAGTCCAGCTGCACCGGGCCCAGCTCGGCAAGGAATTGCCCCGGACCCGGGTTGGCCGGGTGGGACGACCCGCCGAGGTGATTGACCACTCCCCACACGGCGTTGAGCGCGGTGGTCACCGCGCCTTCTGCCCATCCGGCCGTCCAGGAGATGTCGTCGCCCGCGAGGAAGATGCCGCGGTGCCCGGCATCGAGCCCCGATTGCTCGAAGTGGGTGTAGAGCCTCTGCTGGTATCGGTAGTGGCCGGGAAGGTTTGCCTTGAAGGCGCCCATGAAGTTGGGGTCCGCCTCCCAGGAGACGGTGATGGGCTGGCCGATGATGTGGCTGCGGATGTCCACCCCGGGGTAGATCTTCTCAAGCGAGTGCAGCATGAGCTCGACCCGCTGCTCGCCGTCGAGGGCGAGCCACTTGAGGGCGTCGTCGTTCCACGTGTACGAGAGCAGGATGACGCCCGGCTTGTCGGGGCCGTTGTCGAGGAGGTACGTCGCCCGGTTGAGCCGGTCGGTGAGAGTCATCGACATGGTCTCGCGCCCCGTCTCAGGATCCAGGTCCTTCCAGAAGGGCCGGTCGACCATGACGAAGGTCTTCGACGACTGCATGTAGTGCGAGCGCTCGATGGCGGTCCAGTGCTCGGCTGGGAAGAGGGCCTCCTCCGTGTCGAGGCGGGTCGAGAGGAGCCACGACTGGCAGGTTGCGACGACGGCGGGATAGCTGCGCTCCATGCCCCAGCGCTCGGCGACGACGATCGGCGCGCTCTCCCCGGGGGGCGTCGCCGGGCTGTGGGACCGGGCGACGCGCCCGACGGCGCCGCGCGGCGCCCCGCCGTGGAGCGAGGCGAGGGAGGTCCCTGCGGGCCAGTGCACGATGTCCGACGGCGCATGGTTCCACAGCGCCTGCGGCAGCCTTTGCGCTCCGCCTACGATGAGCCGGTGACGGTCGTCGGCGTCGGTGTAGACCACTCGGAGGATTTCCAGGATCGAGTTCGGGAAGTCGGTGTCCCACCCGCCGGTGCCGAAGCCCACCTGGCCGAACGCCTCGCGGTGCGCGAACCCTGCGTCCTTGAAGGCCTTGCTGTTCGCGATGAAGCCGTAGAAGCTCTCCTCGTCGAAGACCTCGACGAGCGAGTCCCAGAGTTCCTTGACCCGCCGGGTGTTGCGGGTGCGGATGGCCTCCTGCATCTGGTCGAAGTGCGCTTCGTCCCGCAGCGCCGCCTTCCAGGCGGCCGCGACCTCGTGGAAGAACTTCGGGAGGTCCCCGGAGGTCTCGGCGTAGAACTTCTCCCCGGCGAGCTCGATCACGGTGCTCGAGGTGGCGGGAGCGAGCGGGTTGGGGAACTCGCGGGTCTCGAGGCCGAGGAGGTCGATGTAGTGGTAGAGCGCTCGTCCGGACTCGGGGAAGCGCATGCCGCCGAGGTCGGCGGTCACCTCCCCGGCACTTGAGAAGGCTGCCGTGCGGAGGCGGCCCCCAATCTGGTCGGCCTCGTAGACCACGGGCTTGAGGCCGAGCTTCATGAGCTCGTAGGCCGTGACGAGGCCGGAGAGTCCCGCCCCGATGATCGCGACCTCCGTCCCGTGCAGCTCTTCGGGGACGCTTCCCAGACCGGCGGGATGGGCGAGGTAGTGGTCGTAGCTGAACGGGAAGTCGGGGTTCAGCATGGTCACCGGGAGGCCGGACTCGTGTGCCCCGCCGAAGTCTGCAGGCTGTGCTGCCATGGTCATGCGAGTGCTTCCTGCTCTTGGGATTCGGGCCGGGTTCCGACGCGGGAGTTGCGACGGCCGTAGGCGAAGTAGAAGGCAGTGCCGAGCACCATCCACCCCCCGAACACGAGCCACGTGACGCCGTCGAGGTTGGCCATGAGGAAGGCGCAAGTGAGGGCGCCCAGGACCGGGACGATCGGGAAGAGCGGGACGCGGTAGGTCCTGGCCATCCCGGGCCTGGTCACCCTGAGGATGATGACGGCCACGTTCACGAGGGCGAAGGCGAAGAGGGTTCCGATGCTGGTCGCGTCGGCAAGGGCCCCGAGGGGGACGAACGCCGCGGTCAGGGCCACCAGGACGCCGACGATCCAGGTCCCCGCCACCGGAGTGCCGGTCTTCGGCGAAACCCGGCCGAAGATGGCCGGGACCAGGCCATCCCGGGACATGGTCAGGAGGATGCGCGTCTGGCCATAGAGCACGGTGAGCACCACGGAGCAGATCGCCAGGACCGCGCCCACGGCGAAGACGACGGCGATCCACGCCTGCCCCGTGAGCTGGTCCAGGATCTGGACCAGCGCGGCCTCGCTGTCGCCGAACCACTGCCAGTCCTTGGCGCCGATCGCGGCGACGGCCACGAGGACGTAGAGGGTCGTGACGATGAGCATGGAGAGCAGGATCGCCCGCGGCATGTCGCGCTTCGGGTTGCGCGCCTCCTCCCCTGCGGTGGAGGCGGCGTCGAAGCCGATGTAGGAGAAGAAGACCTTGGAGGCGGCAGCGCTCACTCCTGCGGCGCCCATGGGCATAAGCGGAGCGAAGTGGCCGGCGTCGAACGCGGTGAAGGCCACCGCGCAGAAGAAGACGAGGATCACGATCTTCACGGCCACGATCACCGTGTTGACCACCGCGCTCTCCTTCGCGCCGCGCACCAGCAGGAGAGTCGCGAGGAGGACGACGACGAGGGCCGGGATGTTCAGCATCCCGCCTCCCCCGGGTGGCTGGGAGAGCGCATCGGGGAGCTGGACTCCGATCACGCTCAGCGTCTCGTTGACGTACTGGCCGGCTCCGACCGCGACCGCGGCGACGGAAACCGCGTACTCGAGGACCAGGCACCAGCCGCACACCCACGCCATGCCCTCACCCAGGGTGGCGTACGAGTACGAATAGCTCGATCCCGCGACGGGGACCATGCCCGCCATCTCCGCGTAGCTGACGGCGGAGAGCAGGGCGGCGATGCCGGCCACCACGAAGGAGATCCAGACGGCGGGCCCTGCGACAGGCACGGCCTCGCCGAGGATCACCAGGATCCCGGTGCCGAGCGTGGCACCGACGCTGATCATGGTCAGCTGCAGGACCCCGAAGCTGCGTCGGAGGGTGCCGCCGCGGTGGTCTTCGGCCTCGGACTCCATCTGGAGGATGGACTTGCGGCGGAGGAGTTGGCGGGCAAGGCTCGTCTTCGAGTCCTCGCGCGCCTCAGTCATGGTGCTCATGGGACAGCCTCTATCTGTGTAGGTGTCGATGTCCGCTCACAAGGCTAGGCGTGTGAGGCAGCTCTCAGCTCGGTGCAAAGTGACCTAGAATTGAGACCTGTGGGATTCAACGCACCGTTGCCTGAGGGACCCAGCCTCACGGTTTCGGGTTTTCTGGCCCAGCTGCCCGACGACATCCGTGTCATTCACGACGCCGGCGACCAGCCCTTGCGCTGGGTGGAGCCAAGCGATCTCGACGATCCCACGCCCTATCTCCTCGACCACGAGCTGCTGCTGACCTCTGGCCTCCCCCTCCGACGCCAGGGGACCGAGGCCGTGGACGCGGATGCCTTCGTGCGCCGGCTCGTGGCGGCGGAGGTCTCGGCACTCGGATTCGGCCTCGAGCCGTACTTCAGCGAAGTCCCGGCAGGCCTCGTCGAGGCCTGCTCACGGCAGGGCCTCACGCTGTGGGAGATCCCGCCGACGCTGCCGTTCGCGGCGATCGGGCTGACGTTCTCGCGCCTGCTCGAATCCGAGAGCGCCAGGATGCTCCGCGACGTCGCGGACATGAGCCGCCAGCTCCTGCGCTCGGTCCTGGGCGAGAGGCCCGAACAGGATCTGCTGACGGCGCTCTCGCGACGGGTCGGAGCGAGGCTTGAGCTCTACGGGGCCCGCGGCCAGCTCCGCTTCACGGCTGGCACATGGAAGGGCCACGGCGCCGAATCGGAGGCTGCCGCAGTCGCGGATGCGCTTGAGGCGACGCTCGCGGGCTCCGGCGCCCGCGTCGAGCACCGCGGGACCGAATCAGGCGAGGTGGTGTCCTTCCCCCTCCGGAGCGGGCGTGCCTCGGGGCGGACCTCGGAGGCCACCCTCGGCGCACTCGTCCTGGTCGTTCCGCGTCCCCTCGCCCCCACCGAACACAGCATTGTCACGACCGCCGTCGGACTCCTGGAAGTCCTCGCCCGTCAGCGCACAGCCGGCGATCTCTCGCCGAGCCAGCTCGCCGCCGCCCTGTTGCTCGGGGCCGAGGGGCTGCCCGACCAGATCGCCGAACGGCTGCTGGCCGAGAGCGTCGGAGGGCCGCGCAGGGCGCCGGTGCGCGTCGTCGTCGGAGCCCGGCCGGATTGGAAGGCCGAATCTGCGCCGGCCGCCCGCCCCGGCGGGCTCGACATCCTTCCCGAGGTGCTGCAGTGGAGGCGGCTCTGGGACACCAAACTCGTCATCCACGAAGGCGGCCACCTCGTGGCCCTGACTCGGGTCCACCCGTCCGCCGAGTCCTTCGCGGCGGCAGAGAAGGCCGGGTATGTTGTGGCGGTCAGTCCCGGGGCGCAGGTCGCGGCCGCGGGAGCGGGCACGTACTCCGACCTGCGCGATCAAGCTCTCTCGGTGCTGCCCAGAGCCTTGGACGAGCGGCGGAGCATCAGCGCCGAGGAGGTGGCGCCGTCGTTCGCAGCTCTCCTCCCACCCGAAGCCGGCAAGCTCCTCGCGCGGGAGCTGCTCGCTCCACTGACCGAGCTCAGCGCGCCCCGCGGGGAACTCCTCCTCCGTGTGCTCCGCGCGTGGCTCGAGGCGAACGGCTCCTGGGACGCGTCCGCATCGACGCTCGGGCTGCACCGCAACAGCGTGCGGCGGCATATCGGAGCGGTCTCCGAGCTGCTCGGGAGGGACCTCAATGACGCGGGAGTCCGCGCCGAGCTGTGGATGGCCCTTCGCTTCCTCTAGAGATTCCACTCCCGGTACAGCTCGGGGCGACGGTCGTCCAGATAGGGCACGTCACTCCGGGCGGCCACGGCCACCGAGGGGTCCACGTCGGCGAACAGCAGTTCCTGCTCGGCTCCAGCCTGACCGACGACCTCGCCGAAGGGATCGGCGATCACACTGAGCCCCGCCAGCTCGAGGCCGTCTTCGCTCCCGCAATGATTGGCGTAGGCGACGTACAGTTGGCTCTCCAGAGCCCGCGTGGGAATGAGCCGGCGCTGGACCTTCTCGTATCCGGTGGACATCGCGGTGGGGACGAGCAGGGCCTGCGCGCCCTGCAGAGCTGCGGCGCGGGCGCTCTCGGGGAACTCGACGTCGTAGCAGATGGCGATGCCCAGCCGGAGGCCGCCGAAGTCGACGACGACGGGTGGCGCACTTCCGGGGCTGAAGACCTCCTGCTCCTCGGTGCCGAAGAGGTGCACCTTCGCGTAATGCACGCGTCGCGTACCGCTCGCGTCCACGAGGGTCGCCGTGATGCGCCATTCCCCGTCAACGACCTCGGGGAGGCTGTAGAGGAGAGCGATTCCGTGGGCGCGCGCGAGGCCCTCCAACGAGGCGTGGATTTCCGGAAGCGTTTCGGGAGCGAGTTCCTTTCGGAGCCGGCGCGGTGCGTAGCCCACCGGGAACAGCTCCGGGGTCAGGAGAAGCTCGGCTCCTGCCGCACTGGCCTCAGCCGCGCTACGGTCGATGACCTCGAGATTGCTGGCGACGTCGAGCACCGCCGACTGTGCCTGCATGAGCGCGAGACGCATCCGTCCCCTTCCTCCACGGTGGGTGAAGGCTCCAGAGTAGGTCGGGTGCGGGGCGTCGGTCTGTGGACGCTTTGCACCACGACCAAGGCACCGAGGTGCTAAAGGACCACCTACCTCGCCGCTGCGCGGGATCTACCGCCCCTGGGTGGGCTTCCGGCTCTCGAGGAGGTGCTCGAAGAGAACTTTGTCCGGCTGATCAGGACGATCCGCCATCCGGCGACGGAGGACGTCCTTCACGTCCTCGCCCAGCACGGGATCGACAAGCAGCGCAGACAGGATCTCGCGTGCCTGATCCGCGATCGACACGTCGTCGAGGACGTTGAGCTCAGCCATGAGACGAAGATAGGGCGCCACACCCTTGCTATCCGACGAATGACACGCCGTACCCCCACACGTTGCGCCGTCACCTCCGCAGGTTCGGGCCCCACCCGCCCCCAGCACATCCAGCAGACGTGACCGCGCAACGAGAAGAGCGACACCACTGCACCTTGTCATGACACCACCGTGGTGTCATGATGGCGTCATGGATCTCGATCGTTACGTCGCCGACCTTCGGTCCCAGCTCGCTGCCTCCTTGGAGGCACGGGGAGAGGAAGCCCGCGGTCTGGCCGAGCAGCTGAGCTTCGGGCTGGAATCAGCAGCCCGGCTCGCGCTTCTCGAAGCGCTCAGCGATGCGGCGAGCGAGATCACGCGTGAGCTGGCTCCCGGGTCGGTCGACGTGCGTCTTCGGGGTCGCGACCCGGAGTTCGTGGTGTCACCGCCCCCGGCGGCCGAGTTCGCTGACACCCCCAGGACGCCGTCGCACGCTGCGGCGGCCGAGACGGGAAACGACGGCGGCCAGGCGAATGCCGACGCCTTCGACGACACCGTCACCTCCCGCACCACCCTGCGCCTGCCCGATCAGCTGAAGGCCCGTGTTGAACGGGCCGCCGCGCAGGATGGGCTTTCCCTCAACGCCTGGCTGGTCCGCGCCATCGCGGCCGCCCTCGAGCCCAAGAGCCGCCGCTCCGCGCAGCGGGAGACGCGCTCCGGAGACAGTTTCACCGGCTGGGTCAGCTAACCCCGGCCGGCACCCCACCAGCAGTCCCGCAGGCACCGGGACTGATCCGTCCTGCCCAAAAGGAGGTCCCTCATGCCCCGATACGAAGCAGCCGGCCCCATTGACGCCGCCATCGACCTCGGTGTTGGCCACGTCGAAGTGGTCGCTTCCGACCGCAACGAAGTCTTCGCCGAGGTGGTCCCGACGAACCCCGGCCGCAGCGGCGACATCTCGCTCGCCGAGGAGGCCGCCATCACCTTCGAGGCGGACAGGCTCCGCGTCCGCCTCCCGCGCCGGCGCAATCTGTTCGGTCCCAGCGACTCCGTTGACGTCCGCATCGAGCTGCCCCGCGGCTCGAGGGTCGACGTCGAAAGCGCCTACGGCTCGGTCCGCACCCGCGGCGAGCTCGGCGAGTGCAGCATCACCGCCAAATACGGCACCGTCACCGGGGACACCATCCACGGCCTCGTGCTCGTCTCGCCCTACGGAACCGTCGACATCGAGCACGTGGCCGGGCGCCTTGACGCGAACCTCGGGCACGGCCAAGTGCGGATCGGCCGCGTCGACGGCGAGGCGCGTTTGCGCGGATCCCACGGCACCATCGACTTGGGCATCACGGCTGGCCCGGTCGAGGTCACCACATCCGGGCCTCTCACCATTGATCGAGCGCTCGACGACGTCACCGCCAAGAGCGCGCACGGCGCCATCCGCGTGCGCGAGGTGAACGGCGGCTCGATCCGGCTCGAGAACGGCTACGCCGAAGTGGAGGTTGGCGTCCCCGCGGGCCTTGCCGCCTGGCTCGACGCCTCATCTCTGCACGGCGCTGTCCGCAATGAACTGACTCCAGACGCGGATGCCGCGTCGAGCGGCCGCACGGTCGAACTCCGCCTGCGCTCCACCTGGGCCGACGTCGTCGTCCGTCGCGCCGGCTCGCGCATGAGAAAGGAAACAATGCCATGACGACTGCAATCGCAGCCCGCGGGATCACCAAGCGCTACCGCGGCCAGACGGTGCTCGACGGCGTAGACCTCACCGTCGCCGCAGGGACCGTCCTCGCGCTTCTCGGCCCGAACGGGGCGGGCAAGACCACGGCGGTTCACATCCTCTCGACCCTCGTCCGGCCGGACGGGGGAACCGCGACGATCGCCGGCCACGACCTGCTCCGGGACCCACAGGGAGTGCGGAGCGCCATTGGACTCACCGGTCAGTTCGCCGCCGTCGACGGCCTGCTCACGGGCGAGGAGAACCTTCGGCTCATGGCCGACCTCCGCCATCTCGGTTCCCGCGCCGGACGGCAGCGGGTCGCCGAACTGCTCGAACGCTTCGATCTGACTGACGTGGCGCGCAAGCCGCTCATCACCTACTCGGGCGGGATGAAGCGCCGCCTCGACCTCGCGATGACGCTCGTCGGAACGCCCCAGATCGTGTTCCTCGATGAGCCCACCACAGGCCTCGATCCCCGGAGCCGCCAGACGATGTGGGAGATCGTCCGCGAACTGCTCGACGACGGCGTCACGATCTTCCTGACGACCCAGTACCTCGAGGAGGCCGACCGCGTGGCCGATCGCGTCGTCGTGCTCGACCACGGCCGCATCGTCGGCGAGGGCACACCCTCCGAGCTCAAGGCGCGGGTCGGCACCGAGGTGCTCGTCGTCACCGATAGGGACGGGACCGCGCGCCCCGAGATCCCCATCGACGGGACGGTCGGCGGGCTCCGTCGGGTGCTGGACGAGATCGACGGCGATCAGCTCGCCACCGCGAGTCTGCGCACCCCGAGCCTCGACGACGTCTTCTTCGCGCTCACAGGCAATCCGCCGTCGTCGTCCTCAGAATCCGCAGCGGCCCCTGCGACCGCCTCCACCCGGGAGGAATCATGACCAACATCGCCACGACCGCCGCCGATTCGGCGACGATGTTCCGCCGCAATCTGCTCCACATGCTGCGCTATCCGGGGCTCACAGTCTTCGTGATCGGGATTCCGGTGCTGCTCCTGCTGCTGTTCGTCTATGTGTTCGGCGGCACGCTCGGCGCTGGACTGCCCGGCGGCGGCAACGGCGCGAGCCAGCAGTACCTCGCGTACGTGGTTCCGGGCATCCTCCTGATCGGCGTGGCCGGGATTGCGAACGGTGCGTCGATCGGGATCGCCCAGGACATGACGGAAGGGATCGTGGCCCGCTTCCGCTCGATGGCGATTTCGCGGGCCGCGGTCCTCAACGGCCACGTTCTGGGCAATACCGTCCAAGGGCTCCTCTGCCTCGCGATCGTCCTGGGCGTCGGGCTGCTCATGGGGTTCCGCCCGGCGGCCGGGCCACTGGCTTGGCTCGTGCTCGCCGCCTTCCTGGCACTGGTGTGCTATTCGATATCCTGGGTCGCCGTCGCGATGGGGATGAGCAGCAAGACTGTCGAAGCCGCGAGCAACTGGCCCATGATCTTCACGCTCCTGCCCTTCCTCGGCAGTGGCTTCGTCCCGACCGCCTCGATGCCGGGCTGGCTGCAATGGTTCGCAGACGCGCAACCGTTCACGCCGTTCATCGAGACCGCCCGCGCCCTGCTGGCAGGGCGGGCGCCGAGCGCCGGCGACGGCTGGTGGTCGCTGATCTGGTGCACGGGGTTCATCGCGCTCGGCTACGCCTGGGCCCGGAGGCTCTACGAGCGCAAGTCGGTGTAGATTCGAGGGAAGCCCTAGAACGCCGAGAGGCAACCATGAATGCAGCCGACGACGGCAGCCACGCAAGCTGCTGCGCTCCCCAACGCCCGAGCGGCGGCGCCGTGCAGGTACAGCTCGGCAAGCCGCAGCAGGGGGCCGCGCGCCATGAAGACGTCGCGGTTCCCTCGGGGGTCTTCCAGATGGGGGACGCGTTCGGGGAGGGGTACGCCACGGACGGGGAGACACCGGTCCACGAGGTGGAACTCGGCGGCTTCCGGATCGACGCCACAACGGTGACGAACCAGATGTTCGCCGCCTTCGTCGAGGCCACCGGCTACCGCACCGAGGCCCAGCAGTACGACTCCTCCGCCGTCTTCCACCTCCTCGTCAAGGCGCCCGCGGAGG
>NZ_SSCL01000006.1 GCF_005876955.1 Sinomonas gamaensis | reverse complement strand
TGTTACTCACCCGTTCGCCACTAATCCACCCCGAAGGGCTTCATCGTCCGACTTGCATGTGTTAAGCACGCCGCCAGCGTTCATCCTGAGCCAGGATCAAACTCTCCGTCAAAAAACAGAAAAACAATCCAGGCCAACGCCCAGCCCAACTGCACCGGGGTGCAGCAGACCAGACAAAATCAGCCATCAAAAAAATGGCATCGAATCGAACATGGCACACTATTGAGTTCTCAAACAACCGGTCCCCCCGGAACATCAGCCAGAACCATCTGACCCGCTCCGAAGCAACTTCTCTAACCTACCCGCTCGGCTTCTCCGAGTCAAACTGGCCAAGCGGCCAACGACCTTTTCGATGCTGAGCAAGGGGATTCGCGCCGTGGTCTCCCCGGCGCGGTACAGAACTATACCACCGTTCGGACGGGGCGCCAACCCCTGCGCAGGAAGCTTCCAAGGGCCCGGAATCACGCGGATCCCGGGCCCTCGGAAGCGGTACGAACGGACGCGTCAGACCTGGACGTCCGGCTCAAGGTACACGGCGCCGAGCGGCGGAAGGGTCAGCGTGGCCGAGGCCGGTTTGCCGCCCCACTCACGCTGCTCGGCCATCACCAGCCCGCCATTGGTGACACCGGACCCGCCGTACTCGGTCGCATCCGTGTTGACTACCTCGCGCCAAGCTCCAGCGGAGGGCATGCCTACGGTGTAGTCGAGGTGGGGGTTGCCCGCGAAGTTCACGATGCACACGAGCGGCTTGCCGTCCGTTGACCAACGGATGAAGGACACGACGTTGTGCTCGCCGTCGTCGCCCCTGATCCATTCGAAGCCCGCGGGATCATTGTCCTGGGTGTAGAGCGCCGGAGTGCGGCGGTAGATCCCGTTGAGATCCCGGATCAGCCGCTGGAGTCCCTTGTGGGGCTCAGTGTCCGCGACCCACCAGTCAAGGCCGTGCTCCTGGTTCCACTCCCCCTCTTGCCCGAACTCACAGCCCATGAAGATGAGCTGCTTCCCGGGGTGCGCCCACTGGAAGGCGTAGTACGCGCGGAGGTTGGCGAGCTGCTGCCACCGGTCTCCGGGCATCTTCCGCAGCATGGATCCCTTGCCGTGCACGACCTCGTCGTGGCTGATCGGCAGGAGGAAGTTCTCGCTGAACGCGTACATGATCGAGAAGGTGATCTTGTTGTGGTGCCAGCGCCGGTTGATTGGGTTCTCGTGGATGTACTGCAGCGAGTCGTGCATCCAGCCCATGTTCCACTTGAGCCCGAAGCCGAGCCCGCTCATGGAGGTCGGCTTGGTCACGCCGGGGAACGCGGTGGACTCCTCGGCGATCATGACGATGCCGGGGTTGCGCCGGTACGCCGTGGCGTTCGCCTCTTGGAGGAAGGAGATCGCCTCGAGGTTCTCCCGACCCCCGAACTGGTTCGGCCGCCACTGGCCCTCCTTGCGGGAGTAGTCCAGATAGAGCATCGACGCGACGGCATCCACGCGGAGGCCATCGACGTGGTACTCCTCGAGCCAGTACAGCGCGTTCGCCACCAGGAAGTTCCGTACTTCGGTGCGGCCGAAGTTGAAGATGTACGTGCCCCAGTCCGGGTGCTCGCCCTGCATGGGGTCAGCGTGCTCGTAGAGCGGCTCTCCGTCGAAACGGGCAAGCGCCCACTCGTCCTTCGGGAAGTGGGCCGGAACCCAGTCCACGATCACGCCGATGTCGGCCTGGTGCAGCTGGTCCACCAGGTACTTGAAGTCGTCGGGGTGCCCGAAACGGGAGGTCGGGGCGTAATAGGACGTGACCTGATAACCCCACGAACCGCCGAACGGGTGCTCTGCGACCGGCATGAACTCGACATGGGAGAAGCCCATCTCGCGGACGTAGTCCACGAGTTCCTTGGCGAGGTCCCGGTACGAGAGCCCCGGACGCCACGAGCCAAGGTGCACCTCGTACACGCTCATCGGCGAGTTGTGGGGGTCGTGGACCGAGCGACTGCGCATCCAGTCGTCGTCCTTGAAGGCGTAGCGCGACTCGACCACGCGGGAGGCCGTGCGCGGCGGAACCTCGGTGCCGAACGCCATCGGATCCGCACGCTCGACCCAGTGGCCGCTCTTCGTCAGAATGCCGAACTTGTAGCACGCCCCTGCTTCAACGCCCGGGATGAAGATCTCCCACACCCCGGACGAGCCGAGGCTCCGCATGGCGTGCTCGCGGCCGTCCCAGCCGTTGAAGTCGCCCTTCACTTGGACCGCCAGTGCGTTGGGCGCCCAGACCGAGAAGGACGTGCCGTGGATGTCGCCCATGACCGAGTGGAAGCGCTGGACGTGCGCCCCGAGGGCCTTCCACAGCTGCTCGTGCCGGCCTTCCCCGATGAGGTAGAGGTCGAGTTCCCCGAGGGTGGGCATGAAGCGGTAGGGATCGTCGTACGTCACCATGTGGCCGTCGCCGTATTCGACCTCGAGGCGGTAGTCCGGAACCCCGCCCTCCTCGGTGGGAGGCAGAGCCACGACCCAGACGCCGTGGAATTCGTGGCGCAGCGGCACCGAGCCGTTCGGGGTGATCGCTGTGACACCCGTGGCGAGATGCTTGAGCGTGCGGATGGTGACGCTTCCGTCCTCGCCGAGGTGTGCTCCCAGGACGGCGTGGGGGGCGTGGAACGATCCTGCCGCGATGCGACTCAGCACATCCTGGGGAACCGGGATGGGTGTCGCCGACCCCATGGCATGGGCACCCTGCTGGTCAGTGTGCTCTGACACGTCGTTCTCCTCTCGTCGGCGGCCGTCCGCCGCCTCTTCTGAAAGTCCGTCTGGGCGGGCGGGTGGCTCGCCTTCATCCTTGCGGACGTAGGGCGCCAGCGCCGATCGCACGGCACGAAGCGGAATCTCCGCCCATGCAGGCCGGTTGCGTTCCTCGTAGCCCACCTCGTAGAGCGCCTTGTCGAGCCACAGCGCGGCGAAGAGCGGGCCTCCGAAGGGATCTTCCTGCGGCAGGATCTCCGCGTAGCCTTCCCAGAAGGCTCGGCCGGCGCCGTCGGCCCAACCGGCTGGAACGCGGGCGGCGGGCACGGTGCGCTCTGCGGCACCGGCCGCGTAATCGAACGAGCGGAGCATTCCGACGACGTCGCGCAGCGGAACGTCCGGCAGGCTCCGTTCGGAGACCGGCCGCAGCGGCTCGCCCTCGAAGTCGAGAATGGCGTAGGGCCGCTCTGCGTGGTCGGGGAAATGCAGGATCTGGCCGAGGTGAAGGTCCCCATGGATCCGTTGAACGCGGAGGCCCGCAGCCTGACCGGCGAGCGTCTCGAGGAGCCGCTCGAGCGCGACCTCCGGCAGACCGATGCTCGCCCCGACCTCGTCCCAAGCCGAGCGAAGGCGCCCGGCGAGGGTTCCGACGAACTCGATGGCGGCGTCGTCGTCCAGCTTGGTGCTCCCGAGGCTTGCCTCGAGCGCCTGATGGACACGCGCAGTCGCCCGTCCTAGGCCGCGCGCGTGCGCGCTGAAGTCCTCCCCGGCTGCGGCGGCGTCGAGCGCGAGCTGCCACAGGTCCTGCCCGCCGGGCAGGAATTCGTGGACGACGGCGAGCTGGCCTCGCGCTGTTCCCTCGCCTCGGAGGCTCCAGGCCCCGTCGACCCAGCCAAGGGTGGCGGGGACATCGGCGGCGCCGGCGCGCGCGAGGGCAGCGCCGAGTTCGACCTCGGGGTTGAGCCCGTCAGCGGGCTGGCGCAGGACTTTGACCATCGCAGCGGCCTCGCCGTCCCGCACCACAATCGAGCTGTTGGACTGTTCGCTCGAGAGCACCTTGCACTCGAGGTCGCCGTCCGGGATGCGGCCGGCACCGCTCGTGCGGCCCCACGCTGTCCCCGCCTTGGCCGGGCCACCCGACCCGACAAGGGCAAGGAGCCCGCGGACGAAGGCAGGATCGTGGACGCCGTCGTAGACCCACAGAGGTCCGGACGCCGAATGCTCGCTCCTGCCCACAAGCGCGTGCTCCGCGCTGGGAAGCGGTTCACGACGGTAGGTGAGCGGCACGTTGAGCATGGTTTCGAGCCGGCCCGCCTTGACGCGCACGAGGAGGATCTCGATCTCGGCCTCGCCGCGCGGATCCTCGAGGCGGACGTCTCCGGCTCGGACGAACTCCGCCTGACGGCCCTTCGCGGGGTACCAGCGCTGCGACGGGAGCCACCGCTCGAGCAGCTCCGCGATCGGTGGCGTGAGGAAATGCTCTTCTCCGGTTGTCGTCATTCGACCAGTTCCCCCTGGTGAGTTTCAGACGTGATGATCGGCATGGCCTGAGTGAAGGGGCTGCTCGGCACGCTTCCGGCGCTGCGGATGCGCAGCCAGTAGTAGCCGTGCGGGCCGAGGGTGATGTGGAAGCGTCCATCGTGCCCCACTTGGGAGAAGGGCTCCCCGCCGAACAGGTCCCGAAGGCCCCGGCCCTCGAACCCGACGAGGTCGAGGGACGAGGCGACTGGGTGTCCCGAGAGGTTGAAGACGCAAAGGACGGTCTCGCCCGGTTCCCCCGGGATCTCGTTCGGCTTCAGCTCGCGGACGAATGCGAGCACCTGCTCGGAATCGGCGTCGATATTGCGGTACGAGCCGAGCCCGAACACCGGGTGCCCGCGGCGCACGCCCAAGATGTTCCGCGTCCAGCGCAGGAGCGACCCCGAATGGGCCATCTCCGCCTCGACGTTGGCCATCGAATAGTGGTAGACGAGCGACTGGATGGTGGGCAAGTAGAGCTTGCCCGGATCGGCGACCGAGAATCCGGCATTGCGATCGGGATTCCACTGCATCGGCGTACGGACCGCGTCCCGGTCCTGGAGCCAGATGTTGTCCCCCATCCCCACTTCGTCCCCGTAGTACAGGAACGGGCTCCCGGGAAGGGAGAGGAGCAGCGCGTTGATGAGTTCGATCTCGTGCCGCGAATTGTCGAGCAGCGGGGCGAGGCGCCGCCGGATGCCGATGTTCGCGCGCATTCGGGGGTCGGAGGCGTACCACCCCAGCATCGCCTCGCGTTCCTCGATCGTGACCATCTCGAGGGTCAGCTCGTCGTGGTTCCGGAGGAACGTGCCCCATTGGGCCCCCGCCGGGATGTTCGGCGTGTCCGCCATCGTGTCGATGATGGGCTTCGCGCGCTGGTCTCGGAGGGCGTAGTAGAGGCGCGGCATGATCGGGAAGTGGAAGGCCATGTGGCACTCCGGCGCCTCTTCCGTCCCGAAGTACTCGACCACCTCATGGGGTGGCTGGTTCGCCTCGGCGATGATGATGCGGCCCGGGTAGTTCTGGTCCATCATCGCGCGGAGCTTGACGAGGAACTCGTGTGTGGCGGGGAGGTTCTCGCAGTTCGTGCCCTCCTCCTCGAACAGATAAGGGATCGCGTCCGCACGGATGCCGTCCACACCCTGGTCGAGCCAGAACTTGAACACGTTGAAGACTGCCTCGACCACGGCCGGATTCTCGAAGTTGAGATCGGGCTGGTGGCTGAAGAAGCGGTGCCAGAAGAACTGCCGCCGGATGGGATCGAACGTCCAGTTCGACTCCTCCGTGTCGATGAAGATGATGCGGGCCTCGGTGTACTTCTGGTCGGTGTCGCTCCAGACGTAGAAGTCCCCGTAGGGGCCGTCCGGGTTCCGCCGGGACTCCTGGAACCAGCGGTGCTGGTCCGAGGTGTGGTTGAGGGGAAGGTCGATGATGATCCGCACGCCCCGCGCGTGGGCCTCGGCCACGAGGCGCTGGAAGTCGCTGATGGACCCGAACTCCGGCAGGACCGACTCATAGTCGGCGACGTCGTAGCCGCCGTCCCGCAGCGGGGACTCGAAGAACGGAGGAAGCCAGAGGCAGTCGACCCCAAGCCATTGCAGGTAGTCGAGCTTGTCGATGAGCCCTTGGATGTCTCCCGATCCATCACCGTTCGCATCCGCGAAGGCCCTGACGAGAACCTCGTAGAACACCGCCTTGCGGTACCAGTACGGATCGTGCTGGAGACCGGGCGCGTTCACGTTGAAATTCTGCTTCGCCTGCTGGCCTAGGTTCATCTAGCGTTGCTCCTTCCGACGGTTCAACCGACGTGTCCGGGCAGTGAGGCTACGTTAGCGCCACCGCTGCCCGGCGGCTATGGGACTGTCAGCGCCGCACGTGCAGGATGTGAGCCGGCTCGAAATACGAATCGAGCCGCACGTAGTTGTCCACTCCCCACTGCCAGCTTTGCCCAGAAATCAGGTCGTCAACACGGAACTTTCCCTCGGCGTCGAACAGTCCGGCGTCCAGGTCCAGCGCGGCGAGGTCCAGATGGACGGAGCATTCCCGGGCGCTGTGCGGGTCGACGTTCACGACGACGATGAGCGTGTCCTTCGTGCCGTCCTCGAGGACCTTGTGCTTCGAGAACACCAGGATCGCCTCGTCCGTGCTCCAGTGCAGGGTCAGATTCTGCAGGTCCCACAGTGCCGGGTGGGCGCGCCTGATCTCGTTGAGCCGGGTGATGTACGGCGCGAGCGACCGCCCCTCAGCCTCGGCCTGCGCCCAGTCGCGCTGCTTGTATTCATACTTCTCGTTGTCGATGTACTCCTCGGCACCCGGACGTGCCACGTGCTCGAAGAGCTCGTACCCCGCGTAGACACCCCAGGTCGGCGCGCCCATGGCCGCGAGCACCGCGCGGATCTTGAATGCCGGGCGCCCGCCGTACTGGAGGTACTCGGTGAGGATGTCCGGGGTGTTCACGAAGAGGTTGGGGCGGTAGAACGGGGCCCATTCCTTCGAGATCATCGTGAAGAACTCTTCGAGCTCCTCACGCGTGTTCCGCCACGTGAAGTATGAGTAGGACTGCTGGAACCCGGCGCGGCCGAGCGCCTTCATCATCGCGGGCCGGGTGAATGCCTCCGCGAGGAACACGACATCTCCGTGCTCCTCGTTGACCTTCCCGATCAGCCACTCCCAGAACCACACCGGCTTGGTGTGCGGATTGTCCACGCGGAAGATCTTGATCCCGTGGTCGATCCAGAGGTTCACGACCCGCAGCACCTCGCGGCTCAGGCCCTCCGGATCGTTGTCGAAGTTCAGCGGATAGATGTCCTGATACTTCTTCGGAGGATTCTCGGCATACGCGATAGAGCCATCGACCCGCGTGGTGAACCATTCCGGATGCTGGGCGACCCAGGGGTGATCCGGCGAAGCCTGGAGCGCGAGGTCGAGCGCGACTTCGAGGCCGAGCTCGCCGGCGCGCGCCACGAACGCGTCGAAATCCTCGAACGAGCCAAGATCCGGGTGGATGGCGTCGTGCCCGCCGTCGGCCGAGCCGATCGCCCATGGCGATCCGGGATCGCCGGGCCCTGCGTTGAGGGAGTTGTTCGGTCCCTTGCGGAACGCGACGCCGATGGGGTGGATCGGGGGGAGGTACACCACGTCGAAGCCCATCGCGGCGACGCCCGGGAGGCGCTCGGCTGCGGTGCGGAAGTTCCCAGAGGTCCACTCGCCCGTCTCGGAGTTGCGCCACGCACCCTCGGACCGCGGGAAGAACTCGTACCAGGCGCCCCGGCCAGCCCGGTCGCGCTCGACGAGGAGGGGATACCGTTCCGTGGAGGTCACGAGCTCGCGGATCGGTTCACGCGCGATCGCCGCGAGCACCTCGCCGGACTCGCCGGCGGCCAGACGCTCGGGAACGGCGCGGCTGGTGTCGGCCAGCCCGTCCGCGGCGAGTTTGAAGACGGCGCGGTCGACGTCGGAGCGCTCCTCATCGTCGGCGGCCTCACCGAGGAGCTTGGCCCCCTCCGCGAGCATGAGCTCGACGTCGACGCCCGCGGCGATCTTGATGTCCGCGTTGTGGTGCCACGTGCCGTAGCGGTCATGCCACGCCTCGATGGTGAAGCTCCAGAGGCCGGGCCGGCTGGGCGTGAATGCCCCTCCCCAGCGGTCCAGCCCGGGCCCCAGGGACTCGAGCCTCACCCGCTGCTCCACCTTGCCCTCCGGGCTGTAGAGGACCGCCGACACGCCGAGCGCGTCGTGTCCCTCTCGGGTCGCGGTTGCCGTCACGGGGATCGTCTCGCCGGGCAAGGCCTTGGCGGGAAAGCGGCCCCCTTCTACCACGGGTGAGACATCGGTGATGGGGAACCGTCCGAAACGGAGCTCCTCGGGAATCGCGGGCTCAAGTCCAGGCACAGCAGGGTCCTTTCGCGGGGGCCGATTCAAGCGCCACCATAGCCCGGGCAGCGGCCGAATGCGAAGGACGTGACGAGCGTGCTGGCGCGAAATTGCACCCGTGCATTCGTGATTCACCCCATCGTTACCTGAAGGTATTCAGCATCGTCATGCCCTCGGATAGGGTGGCGCTCGTGAAGGCCATTCGACGATTCACCGTTCGCACCGTGCTGCCCGCGCCCATCGCTGCGCTCGGTGACCTTGCCACCAACCTCCGCTGGTCATGGCATCAGCCGACTCAGGACCTGTTCGAGAGCCTCGACCCCGACC
This sequence comes from Sinomonas gamaensis, assembly GCF_005876955.1. GTDB lineage: Bacteria > Actinomycetota > Actinomycetes > Actinomycetales > Micrococcaceae > Sinomonas > Sinomonas gamaensis. The sequence goes on along the minus strand of NZ_SSCL01000006.1, from coordinate 225,390 downwards.
TCTGGGCCGAGAGCGAGCATGATCCCATTGGCTTTCTCGGGTCGGTGACGCGCGAGAAGATGACGGCCCTCGCGGAGGATCCGGACGTCGTGGAGCGCATCGCCGCGGCAGGCGAAGATCTGCGGCAGTACCTTGAGGATCCGCGGTGGTACCAGACGCTCGGCGCTGATTCACCGCGGTGCATCGCCTATTTCTCGCCCGAGTTCGGCATCACGGAGGTCCTCCCGCAGTACTCGGGCGGCCTTGGCATCCTCGCCGGCGACCACCTCAAGGCGGCGTCGGACCTCGGCGTGCCGCTCATCGGGGTCGGCCTCCTGTACCAGTCGGGCTACTTCAAGCAGTCCCTCTCCCGGGACGCGTGGCAGCAGGAGACGTATCCGGTCCTCGACCCGGACGCCCTGCCGCTCACGCTCCTGAAGGAAGAGGACGGCTCCCCCGCCGTCGTCACGCTGCCCCTGCCCAACGGCCGCAAGCTGCACGCGCACGTCTGGCGTGCCGACGTCGGGCGTGTTCCGCTGCTCCTGCTCGACTCGAACGTCCCCACGAACGACGACGGCGCCCGCGCCATCACCGACCGCCTCTACGGCGGCGGTGGAGACCACCGCCTCCAGCAGGAGCTGCTCCTCGGGATGGGCGGCGTCAAGGCGCTGCGGATCTTCGAGCGGCTCACCGGCGCTCGGGCGCCAGAGGTGTTCCACACCAATGAAGGGCACGCTGGCTTCCTCGGCATCGAGCGCATCCAGGAGCTCATGTCCGGCGAGGAGCCCCTCAGCTGGGACGAGGCCCTGGTCGCTGGCCGCGCCTCCACCGTCTTCACGACCCATACCCCTGTAGCGGCGGGCATCGACCGCTTCGACGCGGCGCAGATCAAGTTCTTCTTCGACGCCGGCCTCGCGCCGGACGTGCCGACCGCCAAGATCCTCGAGCTCGGACGCGAGAGCTACGACGGCGGTGATCCGTCAGTCTTCAACATGGCCGTGATGGGCCTCCGGCTGGCTCAGCGCGCCAACGGCGTCGCGAAGCTCCACGGGCAGGTCTCGCGGGCGATGTTCTCGGGCCTCTGGCCGGGCTTCGACCATTCGGAGGTGCCGATCACGTCGATCACGAACGGTGTCCACGTGCCCACGTGGATCGACCCCGCGGTCACCACGATGGCGGACATCATGGAGCCGGGCTCGGCGGCCGGCGGCCGCTGGGACCTCGTCTTCAACGTGAGCGACGAGGAGATCTGGGCCGTCCGGCGCAAGCTGCGCGGGCGGCTCATCGAGGACGTCCGACGCCGGGTGCGGGCTGCGTGGAAGAAGCGCGGCGCGGCGGATGCGGAGTTGGGCTGGACTGACTCCGTGCTGGATCCGGACGTGCTCACGATCGGCTTCGCCCGGCGCGTGCCGACCTACAAGCGGCTCACGCTCATGCTCCGCGACCCCGCACGGCTCAAGCGCCTCCTGCTCGATCCAGAGCACCCCATCCAGATCGTCATCGCGGGCAAGTCCCACCCGGCGGACGACGCCGGCAAGCGGATGATCCAGGACCTCGTGCGCTTCACGGACGACCCGGAGGTCCGCCACCGGATCGCGTTCCTGCCGAACTATGACATCGCCATGGCGCGGACCCTGTTCCCCGGCTGCGACGTCTGGCTCAACAACCCGCTCCGCCCGCTCGAAGCCTGCGGCACCTCGGGCATGAAGGCCGCCATCAACGGCTCCCTCAACCTGTCCGTGCTGGACGGCTGGTGGGATGAGATGTACGACGGCGTCAACGGCTGGGCAATTCCCACCGCCAGCGACAAGGCCAGCCCCCACGAGCGGGACGATGTCGAGGCGGCAGCGCTCTACGACCTCATCGAGAACCAGGTGGCCCCGCGTTTCTATGGCGCGCCCAACAAGGTGGGGGGTGCAGACTCGGCGGGAGCCGCTGGGCCGTCGTCGACCGCCGGGACGAAGGGCGTGCCGAAGCACTGGATCTCCATGATCAAGCACACCCTCTCGCATCTTGGCCCCGCGGTGTCCGCAGACCGGATGCTCGGCGACTACGTCCGCGAGCTCTACACCCCTGCCGCGCTCTCGGGCCGCGCCGTCCGCACGGACGACTTCCGGCAGGCCCGCGAGCTCGCAGCGTGGACCAAGCACGTGCGGACCAACTGGTCGCAGGTGCATGTAGAGCACATCGATTCGAGCGGCCTGTCCGAGGTCCCCCAGATCGGCGATCGGCTGCACGTCAACGCGTACCTCAATCTGGGCGTGCTCAACCCTGCTGATGTGCGGGTCGAGCTGGCCTACGGCCGCGTGGACGAGAGCGACGAGCTCACTGATACGCACATCGCCGAACTCGAGGCTGTGGAGAACCTCGGCAACGGCCGGTATCTCTTCGACGGAACCGTGAGCGTGGACCACTCGGGCGCGTTCGGCTACACAGTGCGGGTCATGCCGCAGCACGAGGGACTCGCCTCGAAGGCGGAGCTCGGTCTCGTGGTGAACGCGGGCTGACGTCCGGAGGTCACGGGGTCTTGCCGTACACCGCCCTGGGGTGCGAGACCCCGGCCTTCGGCCCGCCCTCTCGGGCGCGGTAGATGGTCAGGGACCAGGGCTCGGCCACGTCCGCCTGACCGCTCGCGAACACCGTTCCGATCCGTTGCTCGCCCCTCTGTGCCGTCGAATACCGCAGTTCGAACGCGTACTCGTTCCCGAACGGCTCCGGGAACACGAGGTCGGTCACGTCGGGTGAGCCGTTGATGACCACGAGTCCGTCCAGATAGCCCTCGCGTGACCCGAGGAGGAACTGGAGGACCCGCTCCTGCGGATCCTGCCACCGATCGGGGTCCATGGGCAGGCCATCGGCGCCGAACCAGTGGAAGTAGTTGCTCTCCTCCCGTGCGGGATAGCTGGCCGGCTGGCGCTCGAGGAAGTCGCGCCGGATGCGGATGAGCCACCTGGTGTGGTCGAGCAGCTCGCGACCCGCGCTGTCGAGATTCCAGTTGAGCCACGTGGTCTCGTTGTCCTGGCAGTAGGCGTTGTTGTTGCCCTGCTGGGTCCGGCCGAATTCGTCCCCCGCGGTGATCATGGGAACGCCGAGCGAGACCATGAGGGTGGCCATCATGTTCTTGGCCGACTGGGTCCGTTTCGCGATGATCGATTCCACCTCGGTCCGTCCCTCGAACCCGTGGTTGAAGCTGCGGTTGTGGACGGCGCCGTCGCGGTTCTGCTCGCCGTTCGCCTCGTTGTGCTTGCGGTGGTAGGCGCAGAGATCCGCCAACGTGAAGCCGTCGTGTGCCGTGACGAAGTTGACGGAGGCGAGCGCGGTGCGCCCCGATGCCGCGAACAGCCCGTGGGAACCGGACACCACGTCGGCGAGCCGCGCCGTCGGCCCTCCCATGCCCCCGCCCTCGATCGCGCCGCGATCCGAAAGCCAGAATTCCCGCACTGTGTCCCGGTAGTGATCGTTCCAGTCGGCCCAGCCCTGGGGGAAACGCCCCGTCTGCCATCCGCCCACGCCGATATCCCAAGGTTCGGCGATGAGCTTGGTCCGCGCCACCACGGGGTCGGCGGCGGCCGCGACGAGGAACGGATGCAGGGGCGTGAACGAGTGCTGTGAGTCCCGGCACAGCGTCACGGCCAGATCGAACCGGAAGCCGTCGATCTGGAATTCCTCGACCCAGTACCTCAGGGAGTCCAGCGCCAGCTGAACCACGCGCGGGTTCCCGAAGTCCAAGGTATTGCCGCACCCGGTGGTGTCGATGTAGCGGCCTTCGGGGTCAGTCCGGTAGTAATAGCGATCGCCGAGGCCCCGGAAGCTGATGACCGGGCCATCCGGGCCTTCCTCCGCTGTGTGGTTGTAGACGACGTCGAGGATCACTTCGATGCCGGCCGCATGGAGCAGCTTCACCATCCCCTTGAGCTCGTCGAGCACGGCCTGAGGGCCGGCCTTCTGCGCCGCCTGGGTGGCGTACTCGGTATGCGGCGCGAAGAACGCGGCGGTGTTGTAGCCCCAATAGTTGGGCAGGGCGAGGTCTTGGAGGTGGGTCTCGTCGAGGTGGAAGTGGATGGGCAGCAGCTCGATCGCAGTGATGCCGAGCGACTGCAGGTGGGCGATCATCACCGGGTGGGCCATGCCTGCGTAGGTGCCGCGGAGCTCCTCCGGGATGTCCGGATGGCGCATGCTCTGGCCGCGGACGTGGGCCTCGTAGATGATCGAATCGCGCCACGGAATTCCAGGCTTCCCCACGCCGCCCCAGTCGAAGTGGTCGTGGACGCGGACCGCCACCAGCTGATCTCGCGTGAAGTCGCCGTCGGCATCCGGGAGTTCCACGACGTCGACGGCCCGGGCGTAGGGGTCGAGCAGCAGCTGGGCCTCCGCGACCATGGGCACCCTGCCGTTCGGCTTGGTCCGCGCCGCGAAGGCGTACCGCGTGCCCTCAGGCATCCCGGCTACGAGCCCGTGGTGCACCCCGTCCGTGAGCTCGGGAAGGGGCTCACGATGCCACGTGCCGCTCTCGTCGAGGAAGTGCACGTCCACGGCCTCTAGTCCCGGTGCGTAGACGGCAAGGTTCACCGTGTGGGTCGCCTGCTGCTCTGCGCTGCGTGCGGGCGTGAGCCCGAGCGGGAACGGCTGCGATGGGGTGACCACGAAGGCCAGCGGCATCGTCATGTTGCTGCTCATCACGCCATATCCTACTGAGGCGCGGGTGGACCCTCCGCGGTGACTACTTAGAGCGGGACCCGGTTTGCGAGGACTGGGAGCGTCCGCCGGGCCTCTTCCACGGCCTCGGTGTCGATATCCGCGTACAGGATCTCGGGCGCGTCGCCGGCGCGTTCGATGAGATTCCCGAAAGGCCCGACGACGGCGCTGCGGCCGATGCCCGTTGGCGCACCATGGCGCGCCTCGACTCCCGCGGCTGCTGGGTCCGACTGCCCACAGGCCAGCACATAGCTCGTGGTGTCGACGGCCCGTGAGCGCACCAGAAGGTCCCATTGGGCTGCCTTGCCCGGGCCCGCCCCCCACGAGGCGCAGACGAGCTGGACGTGGGCGCCGGCGCTCGCGTTCGCCGTGAACAACGCGGGGAAGCGCACGTCGTAGCAGGTGGCGAGCCCGAAGGTCACGCCGTCGAGCGTGAACTGGACCGGCTGGGTCCCGGGGGTGACGGTCTCCGACTCCTTGAAGCCGAACGCGTCATACAGGTGGATCTTGTCGTAATGCGCGTCGATCCCGCGTCCGTGGACCAGCAGCGTGTTCCGCACCGTGCCCGGCTTCCCGGGGGTGAACATTCCGGCGACCACCACCACACCGGCCTCATCGGCGGCGGCGCGCACCGCCGTCGCCCACGGACCGTCCAGCGGCTCCGCGATGTCCACGAGGGAGTTGCCGAACGCGCGCATCATGGCCTCGGGGAAGACGACGACGGCGGCCCGCCGCGCCGCCGCCTCCCGCAGCCGAGCACGAAGCAGCTCGAGGTTCGAGTCGAGGTCGCGGCCGCTCGTCAGCTGGACGAGGGCCACTCGCATGACGGTCACTTCGCCTCCGCGCGGCGGGTGGAGATCTCGTAGAGCGAGATGGCCACCGCCATCCCGGCGTTGAGGGACTCCATGTGCGAATCGATGGGGATCGAGACGATCTGGTCGCACAGCTCGCGCGTGAGGCGCGAGAGGCCCTTGCCCTCCGAGCCGACCACAAGGACCACGGGCTCGGTCGCGAGCTCGAGGCCCGGGAGCTGGACCTCTCCCCCGCCGTCGAGACCGAGGACGAAGTACCCGGTCTCCTTGGCCTGCCGCAGGACGGTGTTGAGGTTGGCCGCCTTCGCGACCGGAACGCGGACGGCGGCCCCGGCGCTCGTCTTCCAGGCCGCAGCCGTCATCCCGACGCTGCGGCGCTCCGGAACGATCACGCCCTGACCGGAAAAGGCGGACGCCGAGCGGATGATGGCGCCGAGGTTGCGCGGGTCGGTGATCCCGTCGAGCGCGACGAAGAGGGGCGTGGAAGCGACATGCCCCTTGCGCCACTTCTCCATCGTGTCCTCGATCAGCTCGAAGGCGTCGGGGTACTCGTACTGCGGGATCTGCAGCGCCAGTCCCTGGTGGATGGCGTCACCGGTCATACGGTCCAGCTCGGGCTTCTGCACCTCGAGCAGCGGGATCCCGGCCTCGGCGGCGAGCTTCATGGACTCGCGCACGCGGTCGTCCATCTCGATCCGCACCGCGACGTAGAGGGTCTTCGCGGGCACGCCCGCACGGAGCGCCTCGACCACGGAATTGCGGCCCGTGACCATCTCCTCCATGCCCTTGGGGCGCCCGCTGCCGCGACCTTCCGCGAGGCGGCCAGCGCTGCCCTGGCGCTTGGCAGCCGATCGCTCCGCGAGCTGCTTGGCCCGGTGGGCCTTGTGGTAGACGCGGTCCTCTGCCTTCGGCGTGGGGCCCTTGCCCTCGAGGGCCTTGCGCCCGTGGCCTCCCGTGCCTACGGTCGCGCCCTTCTTGCTCTTGCGCGCCCCGGGGCGCCCGTTGACGGCCATCATGCTCCCATTCCGGTGGTGGTGATCTGGGGTTGCGCGAGGCTCCAGGTGGCCCCGTCTGCGGAATCCTCGACGGCGATCCCCGCCGTCGAGAGGCGTGCTCGGATGGAATCGGCGGTAGACCAGTCCTTGGCCGCGCGGGCCGCAGCTCGGGCCTCGAGCTGGTCGGCGACCAACGCGGCCAGCGCGTCGAACGCCAGGCGCTGCTCGCCGTCGTCGGCCGCTCCCGCCCCGCGGCCCGCGGCATCGAGCCCGAGCACCTCGGTCATGGCGAGGACCTCGCCGAGCGCTTCGGTGACCACGTCGACGTCGCCCTCGGCCAGCGCCGTGTTCCCGCGGCGGACCGTCTCGTGGAGCACGGCGAGGGCCTGCGGGACGTTGAGGTCGTCGTCCATCGCGAGGCCGAAAGCCGCCGGAACGCGCCCAGTCGCGACGGTCTCGGTCTTGGCGCCCGCCTTCGCGATGAAGCCATCGATGCGTTCGACGGCGGCCGCGGCCTCCTGCAGGGACGTCGGCCGGTAGTCGAGGACCGAGCGGTAGTGGGCCTGGCCGAGGTAGTACCGCACCACACGAGGGCTCGCGACGGCGAGCATCTCGGCGGGCGAGATCACGTTGCCGATCGACTTGGACATCTTCTCGCCCTCGTAGGTGACCATGCCGTTGTGCATCCAGAAGTTCGCAAAGCCGTCTCCGGCCGCCGTGGATTGCGCAAGCTCGTTCTCGTGGTGCGGGAAGCGCAGGTCGAGGCCGCCGCCATGGATGTCGAATCGGGGGCCGAGGTACTTCGTCGCCATGGCCGAGCACTCGAGGTGCCAGCCGGGCCGCCCGCGGCCCCACGGGGAAGGCCAGCTCGCAGTCTCGGGCTCGCCGGTCTTGTAGCCCTTCCAGAGCGCAAAGTCGCGCGGATCCCTCTTCCCCCGGGGATCGGCGTCCGTCGCCGCCTGCATGTCGTCGATGCTCTGGTGAGTGAGAGCCCCGTACTCGGGCCAGGAGCGGACGTCGAAGTAGACGTCGCCGGAGCCGTCCTGAGCGGGATACGCGTGGCCGCGCTCGATGAGCCGCGCGATGAGCTCGTGCATCTCGGTCATGTGGCCCGTCGCACGGGGCTCGTACGTGGGGCGCTGGACCCCGAGCGTCTCGTACGCGTCCTCGAACTCCTGCTCGTAGCGGTAGGCGAGCGCGAACCACTGCTCGCGCGGCCGGTAGGTGCCCTCAGGGACGAAGTCCGGTGCGAAAGAGGCCTCGCTCTTGGCCAGGATCTTGTCGTCGATGTCCGTCACGTTCCGGACCACCGTCGTCTCGAATCCGCGGTACTGGAGCCACCGGGTCAGCTGGTCGAAGACGATCGCGGACCGGACGTGCCCCACGTGAGGGGAACCCTGCACCGTCGCGCCGCAGTAGTACACGGTCGCCTGACCGGGCACGAGCGGGACGAAGTCGCGGACTTCCTGAGCGGCGGAGTCGTAGAAGCGGAGGGTCACCTGAGAAGTCTAGCCACCGCAGATCTTGCCGACGCTGTTGTAGGCGTCGGTGAGCTGCTTCTTCTGATCGCCACTGAGGACGCCCGCCGAGGAGTCGGCCATCTTCTTCTGGACATCCGCCATGTTCTGGATGAGGACGCCGATCGAGGGGTCGACCTTCTTGGCAACGTCCGCGAAGTGCTCGGCGCTCTGCTTCGCCTGCTCGACCTGCGTCCCGGTCGGCTGGAAGTTGTCGCTCTGGAGGTACTTGCAGCTGTCCTGGATGCTCATCCGCCCGTCTCCCCCGCAGGCCGTGAGGAGCAGGGTCAGGGCGAGGGCGGTGGAGGTCAGGGTCTTCTTCACGGCGAACTACTCTACTGGATCGGGTACACGAGGGCCGTCGCGACGGCAGCAACACCCTCCCGGCGGCCAGTGAATCCGAGGTGGTCGCTCGTGGTGGCGGAGACGCTCACCGGTGCCCCGGCGGCTTCCGAAAGGACCCGCTCCGACTCCTCGCGCCGGGGCGAGAAGACCGGCCTCTGGGCGACGAACTGCACGGAGATATTGCCGATCTCGAACCCGGCGGAGCGGACGATCCTTGCTGCCTCCGCGAGAAGCATCACCCCCGAGGCGCCCGCATATTCGGGCCGCGACGTACCGAAATGCGTCCCGAGGTCACCCACGCCCGCAGCTGAGAACAGCGCGTCGGCGGCGGCATGCGCCACCGCATCGCCGTCGGAGTGCCCCGCGAGCCCGCGCTCTCCCTCCCACAGGAGACCGCCGAGCCACAGGGGCTGAGGAGCGTCGTCGGGGGCGTAGGCGTGGACGTCCACGCCTACGCCGGTGCGGGGCACGATCATCATCGAAAGGTCCTGTTCTTCCCGATCCACGAGCGCCTCGGCGACGTGGAGGTCCAGCGGAGTAGTGATCTTCAGCGACCTCGGGTCCCCCGGGACCACGTACACCGGCAGGCCGATGGACTCGACGAGCATCGCGTCGTCGGTGATGGCCGCGGCCCGCTCCGCCGGCCACGTCTGGGCGGCAAGATGGGCCCGGAGGAGGGTCTCGGCGTCGAACCCCTGGGGCGTCTGGACCGCTCGAAGCTGTTCGCGGGCCGGGGTTCCGGTGACCACCTCGGCCGCGAGGGCCGCCTCGTTGCCGCTCGTCGGGGCGACGCTCTTCACGGTGTCCACCACGGGCAGAACCGGGATCACCGCGGCGGCTCCGCGGCGCAGGGCTCCGGCGACCCGGAGGAAGACCTCCGCGGGTGTGAACGGTCGAGCCGCATCGTGGACGAGGACGTGGGCGATGCCGGGCCGAAGGGCTTCGAGCGCCGCGCGGACCGAATCGGCTCGGCTCGCTCCGCCGCGGACCACGGTCACCTCGGGAATCTCTCGCCCCAGGTTCGCACGCTCCTCGGTGAAGGCGCGGCACACGGCTGCGAGCCCGTCGTCGTCCGCGGGAACCGCGACGCAGACCTGCCGCGCGATGCCCGCGTCCACGACGCCGCGGAGCGCGTGCAGGAGCATCGGTTCGCCGCCTACCGGCACGAGCGCCTTCGGCATTCCGTACCCGAGGCGGGTGCCTGCACCCGCAGCGACGATGACGACGGCGGCCGGCGGCTCAGGCGGCAGCGCTGCCGGTTCGCTGGGGGAAGTCACGGCGTCAAGCCTAACGTCAGGCGCGCGTCCTTCCGTGGCTTCCTGCCGTCCTCCCCAGGTTCTGCGCCGCCCTCCCCACGTTTACGGGCCACGGCGTCGCAGCTTCCTTGCCTTGCCGCGAGATCACTGAGGCCGGTTGGCAGGAGTCGGGGAAGGAGGCAGAAGAGCTGGGGAGGACGGTCATGAAGCTGGGGAGATCGCCCGAGGGGCCCCGGCAGGGCACCAAAAAGCCCCCGCAGCGACGCTGCGGGGGCTTCGTAGAGCCTGGGTTCAGGACGCGAGAACCTCGTCGAGGACGCTCGCTGCCTGCTCCTCATCCGTCTTCTCCGCCAAAGCCAGCTCGGAGATGAGGATCTGCCGAGCCTTGGCCAGCATGCGCTTCTCACCCGCGGACAGGCCGCGGTCCTGATCGCGACGCCACAGGTCGCGGACGACCTCGGCAACCTTGATCACATCGCCGGAGGCGAGCTTCTCGAGGTTGGCCTTGTAGCGGCGGGACCAGTTCGTGGGCTCTTCCGTGAATTCGGCACGGAGGACATCGAACACATGCTCGAGGCCTTCCTTGCCCACAACGTCACGGACGCCAACGAGGTCCACGTTTTCAGCTGGTACTTCAATCGTCAGATCACCCTGGGCCACTTTGAGCTTGAGATACATCTTCTCTTCGCCCTTGATAGTGCGCATTTTGATCTCTTCGATCTTGGCTGCACCGTGGTGGGGGTAAACAACCGTCTCGCCAACCTCAAAAACCATGTGGACATTCCCCTTTCCCGCTGATCAGTCTATCACGGTTGCCGCTGCAGCCCGGCCGAGGGAGGCCCCGCGATCGGCGGAATGACGCGGGAGAGCGGTTTCTCGGTGGCCTCGGCAGGGCTTGACGAACCATCAAGAAAGTGCTTCACGTCACCCTCACGGGTGTCGCGGAATCTACGATCTGTCGAAATTCGGGCTACGCTAGGGGCGACCAGACCTCTTCCACCCATCTACAGGAGCGAGCTGTGCGTTTCACTGCTTCGACCCCCGCCGCGCGCGTTGCCCTCGCAGCCGCTCTCGGCGTGGGCCTGCTGACGGCCACCGGCTGCGGATATATCAACCCGCAGCAGACGTCCATCCAGTACTCGGCCTCCGACGGCGTCCGCGCCGACGTCGGTTCCCTGCAGCTGCGCAACGTGCTCATCGTCTCCTCCGGCAAGAGCGGTTCGGCGACGACGCCGGGCCCTGACGCCGCTGGCCGCCTCATCGGCTCCCTGTACAACACGTCGTCCCAGGACCTCACCGTCTCGCTGTCGACCGCGAACTCGAGCCCGGTCACGGTGACCGTTCCCAAGAACGGCAACGTCCACCTCGAAGGGTCCACCCCGGTCACCTTCTCCCACGTCGGCGGCGTCCCCGGTTCACTCGTGGACGTCCAGGTCTCGGCGGGCTCGTCGAACCAGACCGTGAAGATCCCCGTCCTCGACGGCACGCTCGAGGAGTACCGGCAGTTCCTGCCGACGTCCTCGGCCAGCGCTTCGTCGTCCTCGAGCGCATCTGCATCGTCGAGCGCTTCGGGATCCTCCAGCGCATCGGCATCGTCGAGCGCCTCTTCGTCCTCGAGCGCGTCGGCAACCCCCTCTGCTTCGGCGACCCACTGGGGTTCACGCCACCGTGCCGGCCGCTCGCCCCTCCCGGGGCGAGCGGCCGTCGTCGTTCTGGCAGTCGATGGGGGCTCAGGGCTCGAATTTGTAGCCGAGCCCGCGGACGGTCACGAGGTAGCGCGGGTTCGAGGGGTCAGGCTCGATCTTGCTCCGCAGCCGCTTGACGTGGACGTCGAGCGTCTTGGTGTCGCCCACGTAGTCCGAGCCCCACACGCGATCGATGAGCTGGCCACGGGTGAGCACGCGTCCGGAGTTGCGAAGCAGCATCTCGAGGAGCTCGAATTCCTTGAGCGGGAGCGCCACCTGCTCGCCGTCGACGCTCACCACGTGCCGTTCGACGTCCATGCGCACTGGGCCGGCCTGGACGGTCGAGGAGATGAGCTCCTCGGGCTCGCCGTGCCGCCGCAGCACCGCGCGCACGCGGGCCACGAGTTCGCGGGAGGAGTACGGCTTGGTGACGTAGTCGTCGGCGCCGAGCTCGAGGCCCACGACCTTGTCGATCTCCGAGTCCTTGGCGGTGAGCATGATCACGGGGACGTTGGAGCGCTGGCGCAGCTGGCGGCAGACCTCGGTCCCCGGGGTGCCGGGAAGCTGCAGGTCCAGAAGCACGAGGTCCGCGCCGTTCCGGTCGAACTCCACGAGCGCCTCGGTGCCGTTGTCCACGACCTCCACCTCGTAGCCCTCCTTGCCGAGGAGGAATGAGAGGGGGTCGCTGAACGACTCTTCGTCCTCCACGATCAGGATCCTGCTCAAGCCATTGCTCCTTGCTCGGGGGGCCGCGCGGCCCCGTTTTGCCGTTCTTGGTCCTGCTCCATCTCGGGCAGCCGCACCGTGAAAGTCGACCCCTTGCCGAGCTGCGACCACACGGTGACCTCGCCGCCGTGGTTCTCCACCACGTGCTTGACGATGCTCAGGCCCAGGCCCGTGCCGCCCGTCTGTCGGGACCGCGCGGCGTCCACGCGGTAGAAGCGCTCGAACACCCGATCCTGATCCTCGGGCTTGAGACCCTCGCCCTGATCCGCGACGGACACCGAGACGAGGCCGTCCTTGTCCTTGATCCCGATCCCCACCTTGGTGTTCGACGGCGAGTAGCGGATCGCGTTGTCGATGAGATTGCGGAAGGCGTTCACCAGCAAGTCCGGGTCGCCGAAGACCTTGTGCTGGCTCGAACCGCCGACGACGACGGAAATCCCCTTCGCCTCGGCCGCGAGCCGCGAGCGGTCCACGGCTTCCGCCACGACCTCGTTGACGTCGACGTCCTTGCCCTGGTGCACGATGTCCGCGCCTTGGAGCCGGGAGAGCTCGATGATGTCCTGGACGAGGGCTGCCAGACGGCTCGACTCCTTGCGCATGCGCTGGGCGAATCGGCGCACCGCGTCCTCGTCGTCGGGACTCGCCTCGAGCGCCTCTGCGAGGAGTGAGATTGCGCCGACAGGCGTCTTGAGCTCGTGGGAGACGTTCGCCACGAAGTCGTTGCGGATCCGTTCTGTCCGCGTGATCTCCGTGCGGTCGTCCGCGAGGAGCAGGATGTATTCCTCGCCGAGCATCGCCGCCCGGACCTGGACGATGATGGAGCCCTGGCCGATCGGACCGCGGGGGAGCTCGAGCTGCTGCTCGATCACCACTCCGTTCCCCCGCACCTTCGCCGTCATCTGGAGAAGCTCGCGGTGGACAACCGTGTGCCCGCGGACGAGGCCGTACGCGTAGGCTGCGGGGCTGGCGCGCACCACGCTGTCGATCGCGTCGACGACGACGAACGCCTTGCCGAGGACCGCGAGGACGTCGGCCGCCCCCTCCGGGAAGGAGACTTCCCCCGGGGAGCCCTCCAGGAGGGCGCGCTGCCTCTCGCTCGCCCGGAACGCGAGGACGCCGAATGCCCCGAAGGACAGGCCGAGAAGACCCGCCACGATGCCGACGACGAGAGGATCCACTCCTTTAGCTTAGGGCTCGGGACTGGGCCAGCTGCCGTAGTTTGCCGCCATGAGGGGCCGGTTCACGTATCGTTCACCCAAGGGCGGTCAACTATTCATCTGCCGCTGAGAGTGTGACGAGTCGGAGCGCCCACAGAGCCTGACGGAATGGGAGGACACCGCCGTGCGCAAGGTATTCCAAGAAGAACTCAAGTCTGTCCACGACGAGCTGGTCGAGATCGCACAGCTCGTCGCGGCCGCGTTGGACAAGGCCGTGGAGTCCTTCGAGAACGCGGACGTCGACCTCGCGCAGGAGGTCATCGCCGAGGACGCGCGCATCGACTTCCGTCAGACCGCGCTCGACGAGCGGGCGATCGACATCCTCGCCCTGCAGGGCCCGGTCGCGAGCGACCTCCGCACGCTAGTGGGCTCCCTGCGGATGAGCGCGTCCCTCGAGCGGATGGGCGACCTTGCGCGCCACATCGCCCAGCTCGCGCGCCTCCGCTACCCGGAGAGCGCCGTGCCCGCGCCCCTCGCGCGCACCTTCCAGCGGATGGCGGAGCTCGACAAGCAGATCATCGCCCACGTCGCGGAACTGCTCGCTACCCACGACCTCTCCCTTGTCGCGAAGATCCAGGGCGACAACGCGGACATCGACGACCTCCACGCGAGCGTCTTCCGCACGATCGCGGACCCATCGTGGACCGGCTCCCCCGCCCTTGCCGTGGATGCCGCGCTCGCGAGCCGCTACTTCGAGCGTTTCGCCGACCACGGCGTGTCGGTTGCCCGCAAGGTGTCCTATCTCGTCACGGGCGAGTGGGACGGGGATATGACGTCCAACTGACGCCCCAACCTCACGTTGCGCCGTCACGTCCGCAGGGTGCACACCCTGCGGAGGTGACGGCGCAACTGTTTTCTACTTCTTGCCTTGGTTCTTGACGGCCTCGATCGAGGCAGCTGCCGCATCCGGGTCGAGGTACGTGCCGCCCGGGTTCGTCGGCTTGAAGTCCTCGTCGAGCTCGTAGACGAGCGGGATGCCGGTGGGGATGTTGAGGCCCGCGATGTCCTCGTCGCTGATGCCGTCGAGGTGCTTCACGAGCGCCCGGAGCGAGTTGCCATGCGCGGTGACGAGAACGACCTTGCCCGCCGTGAGATCGCCCTTGATCTCCGACTCCCAGTACGGGAGGAGACGCTCGAGGACGTCCTTGAGGCACTCGGTCCGCGGAATGTCGTCGCCGAGGTCGGCGTAACGGGGGTCTCCGACCTGCGAGAACTCGGAGTCGTCAGCGAGAGGGGGCGGCGGGACGTCGTACGAGCGGCGCCACTCCATGAACTGCTCCTCGCCGAACTCCGCGAGGGTCTGGGCCTTGTCCTTGCCCTGCAGCGCGCCGTAGTGGCGCTCGTTGAGGCGCCAGGAGCGCTTGACGTCGATCCATCCGCGGTCGGCCTCGTCGAGCGCGATGTTCGCGGTGTTGATCGCGCGCTTGAGACGGGACGTGTAGAGGATGTCCGGCAGCAGCCCCTTCTCGGCGAGCAGCTCGCCGCCGCGCCGAGCCTCTTCGCGCCCCTGGTCGTTGAGATCAACATCGACCCAGCCCGTGAAGAGGTTCTTGGCGTTCCATTCGCTGTGCCCATGGCGCAGCAGGATCAGGGTGTAAGTCATGGACTCATGCTATCGGGCGGAATCGGGCGCGACTCAGTCCATGACGCGGGGCGCGACCGACTCCCACCCCACGGTCAGCTCCCCGAGCCGCCACCGAGCCGGGCCGTGCCGGACGGGCCACCCGTCGCTGCGAAGCGTCCGCGCCATCGCGATCCAGCGTTGCCGGTTGCCGAAGGAGGCAAGCGGCGCCGCGGACAGCCACGCGGCGTCGAGCGCGCGGAGGAACTCATGAACCGGCTCGCCCGGGACGTTCCGGTGGATGAGCGCTTTCGGGAGGCGCTCGGCGACGTCCGAGGGGCGCTCGAACGAGCCGAAGCGCAGGGCCACGGAGAGCGTCTGGGGCCCGTCGCCGTCGAGCGCCACCCAAGCGGCGCGGCGGCCGATCTCATCGCACGTCCCCTCGACGAACAGGCCGCCCGGCGCAAGCCGGGAGCGGACGAGGTCCCAGATGGCGGGGACGTCGTCCTCCTCGTACTGTCGCAGGACGTTGAACGCACGGACCAGGGCGGGGGCGCCGTCGACCGGCAGCTCGAAGCCGCCGAGGCGGAACTCGAGGCCCTCGCGCTCAAGGGGCTTCGCGGCCTCGACCCGGCCCGGCTCGATCTCGACGCCCACGAGGCGGAAGTCAGCCCGAGCGGTGCGCAGGCGCTCGAAGAGCTCGACGGCGGTGGCCGGCGAGGCGCCGTAGCCGAGGTCGACGGCGAGCGGCGAGGCGGGGAATGATCGGAGCCTGCGGGCCTGCGCCCCAATGATCCAGCGGTCCACGCGGCGCATCCGGTTGGGGTTAGTGGTCCCCCGCGTGACGTTCCCTACGGGGCCGCCACGGGTGGCCCGGATGGGGCTCGCCTTCTGGACCACCCGCTCAGCGGGACGAGACGGAGGGCCGCACGTCGGCCAGGTACACCCCCGCCGCGGTCACGGCGGCGAGGTTGAAGAGGCTCGGCCCGAACATGGGGCTAATAGGGCTGATGATGGAGAGGAGGCCGACGAACACGGCTGCGCCGGTCACACCGAGCCAGAAGCCCTTGGTGCGCTTGAAGCCGGCCTCGAACGCCGGGCCCTTGCGCGTGGTGCAGTCGATGAAGGCCCACAGCGAGATCGCCAGGCACAGGAAAGAGATGATGTACCCGACGATGATGTCGATGTAGGCAATGAGAAATCGGCCGCTCACAGCTCCAGCCTACAGAAGCGCGTCGAGTCCCTGCGCGAGGTCGGCCCACAGGTCCTCGACATTCTCGATCCCGACGCTCAGCCGGACCAGCCCCTCGGGCACGGTCAGCGGCTCGGCAGTGTGCCGGCGTCGACGCTCGATCGTCGACTCGACCCCGCCGAGCGACGTCGCGGGAAGCCACAGCGCGAGGGAGGCGACGAACGCGTCGGCGGCTGCGGCGTCGTCGAGCTCGAGGCTGATGATCGAGCCGAACCCGTCGAACTGGGCGGCCGCGCGGGCGTGGCCTGGGTCGGAGACGAGGCCGGGATAGCGGGTGCGGCGGACGGCGGGGTGCCCCTCGAGCCGGCGGGCGAGTTCGCCGGCCGTCGCCTGCGAACGCTCGACGCGCAGGGCAAGGGTGCGGAGGCCGCGAAGGCCGAGCCAAGCCTCCATGGGCCCGGCGATGGCGCCGTGAAGCGTGCGGTGGGCGAGGAGCAGCGCGCGCAGCTCGTCGTCGTCCGTCACCGCGAGGCCGAGGAGGACGTCCGAGTGCCCCGCGAGGTACTTCGTGGCGGAATGGACGACCACGTCGGCCCCCACGGCGAGCGGCCGCTGGCCGAGGGGCGTGCTGAACGTATTGTCGACGACGACGAGGGCGCCGGCCGCTCGGGCCGCCGCCACCAGCGCGGGCAGGTCGGCGACCTCCATCATCGGATTGGTCGGGCTCTCGACCCACAGGAGATCGGCGCCGTCGAGCGCGGCGATCACGGCGTCCGTGTCGGCGATGTCGACGGAGCGGAGCTCAAGCTCGCCGCGCTCCCCCTTGCTCTGCGCGAGTCCGAGGGTTCCGGAATAGGAATGGGCCGGGGCCACGAGCACGCCGCCGACCGGGACGAGGCTGAGCGCCGCTGCGACGGCGCCCATGCCCGACGAGAAGAGCAGGGCGGGGACGTCCGTCCCCTCGAGACGCGCAACCGCCTCCTCGAACGGCTCCCAGGTGGGGTTGGAGTACCGGGCGTAACCGCGGGCACCTTCCCCCACGGCGCCGAGACCCACGAACGTGGAGGAGAAGACGACACTCGGGTTCACCGGACTGTCGTGATCGCGCTCGGGCCGCCCCGCGGCGACCGCGAGCGTCTCTGGCGAAAGCGCCGAAAGGGCCTCCGCGTCGAGGTGCGGAAAGCTGAACTCGGGCGTGGAGGAGTCGGTCTGGGAGGCGCCGGTCATTCCCCTAGGGTCGGTCATCCCCCTAGGTTAATGCGCGAACTGGGACCAGATGGCGAAAGCGCCCGCGACCGCCATGATCACGGCGGTAAGCCAGCCGACAACGTTGGAGAGCGGGCTGTTGCGGCGCTCGCCCATGATGTGCTTGCTGCCCGCGATGAGCAGGAGGACAACGAGGAACGGGGCCGCCGCGATGGCGTTGAGCGTCGCGGACAGGACGAGCATGCCGATCGCGTCGGTCGAGATCATGGACACGACGGTGGCGACCACGAGGCCAACGATCAGCAGTGCGTAGAACAGGGGCGCCTTCCGGGGGCTGCGATCGAAGCCCCAGTCCCTGCCCGTGAGCCCGGTGAGGCCGATGCATGCAGACGAGGCCAGCACCGGCACGCCGAGCAGGCCCGCTCCGATGAACCCCAGGGCGAAGATCACCCCCGCGAGCGGCCCGGCCAGCGGTTGGAGGGCCTTCGCCGCCTCGGCCGCCGTGTTGACGTCCTGATGGTGCTGCCCCAGGGTAGCGCCGGTGGCAACGATGACCGCGAACATCACGAGAGTGGAGACGGTCATCCCAGCCACGACGTCGATCTTCTGCTGGCGGCGGCGCCGCTGCGCAAGCCCGTCCGGCAGATCGGGGTCGGCGAGCGGGTTCTCGCCGCCTTCAGGCATCATGCGGAGCTCCTCGATGCGCTGTCCGCTCTCCCAGAAGAACAGGTACGGCGAGACTGAGGTGCCGAACACGGCAGCGAGGAGCCCCCAGAATTGAGGCTCGGGCGCGAGCCGCTGGAAGGTGAGGCCCGCGAGCACCTCGTTCCAGTGGACTCCGGCGATGAACACGACGGCGACGTAGGCGAGCAGTGCCAGGCAGAGCCACGTGAAGACGCGCGCCACCGTGCGGTAGGACCCCGTGACGAGCAGGATGCCCACGGCGATGCCCGCGATCGGAGCCCACACCTGCGGAAGCCCGAGCCCCAGGAGCTGCATCCCCTGACCCACCGCCATCAGGTCCGCAGCGACATTGACCACATTGGCCACGAGGAGGCAGGCAAGGAGCACCGCCGCCAGGAAGCGCCCCACGGGCCCGAAGCGCCGTCGGACCAGCGCGCCAAGGCTCTCGCCGGTGGCGGTCGCCGTGCGGTCGCTCATCTCCTGGACGGTGATCATGAGCGGCAGCACCACCGGCGCCGTCCAGACCATGCCGTACCCGTACAGCGCCCCGGCTTGGACGAAAGTTGCGACGGCGGACGGGTCATCGTTGGCCGATCCGGTGATCACCCCAGGGCCGAGAGCCCTCAGCCACGTGCGCCACCCCGGCGCGTCCCTGACCGGCTGCTGCTGCCGCATCGTGCTCAAGCGCGTTCCTCCGGATCTTTGCTCACGAAACGTCACTGCCTCTTCGAAACGACCCTGCCAATTCGAAACGACCCTGCCGATGCCTGACCACGGACGCACTCAGTCCTGCTTACCCCGGAGCGGTCGGGCCAACCGTTATCCACATACGCAGGCTCTCTTGAGCGGGAATCGACCCCGTATCGGTACGCTGGGTAGGTGACCTTCTCCCCCGTTACCCCGGCACGGGGTCTCTTCGTCGCGTTCGAAGGAGGCGACGGCGCCGGCAAGTCGACGCAGGCGCGGCTTCTTGCGGCGTCTCTGCGCTCGGCGGGTCACGAAGTGCTGCTCACGCGCGAGCCAGGCGGCACCCCGGTGGGTGAGAAGCTCCGCTCGCTCGTGCTCGATCATGGCCACGGGGTGATCGATGCGAGGACCGAGGCGCTCATCTTCGCGGCGGCGCGAGCGGCCCACGTCGCTCAGGCCATCGAGCCCGCCCTCGCGCGCGGGGAGGTCGTGGTGACCGACCGGTACATCGGGTCCTCGATCGTCTATCAGGGGGTGGGGCGGGGACTCGGTCCAGACGCGGTCCGTGGGCTCAACGAATGGGCCACAGGAGGTCTCTGGCCCGATCTCACAGTCCTCCTCGACGTCGACGAATCCGAGGGCCGCGCCCGGCGCACGGCGCAGGAGACGAGCGAGGATCGGCTCGAATCGGAGCCGGATGCGTTCCACCGCGACGTGCGCGAAGCCTTCCTCGATCTTGCCGCGGCGCAGCCGGACGCCTATCTGGTCCTTGACGGCCGCCGGGATCCTGCGTGGCTCGCCGAGGAGATCCTGACCGCGGTACTCGGCGCGCTCGAGGCGCGAACCGCCGCAGTTCCTCCCGCTGCCGTTCCTCGGGCCGCCGTTCCTCCCACCGCCGGCGAGCGCGGATGAGCGTCTGGGAGCAGCTCGTCGGGCAGTCGCCTGTCGTCGAACAGTTGCGTCGCGCCGCCGCCGGAGAGGGGCTCACCCACGCCTGGCTCTTCACCGGCCCGCCCGGATCCGGGCGGTCGACGGCGGCCAAGGCGTTCGCCGCGGCGCTCAACTGTGAGGTCGACGACGTGACAGCCCGGGGCTGCGGAGTGTGCAGCGGGTGTCGCACCGTCCTCGCGGAAACGCACAGCGATGTCACGTTCGTCCGCACGGAAAAGATCACCATCACCATCGACGAGGCCCGCGAGCTCGTGGCGAAGTCCGGCGACCGGCCCTCGACCGGCCGGTGGCGCATCGTCGTCGTCGAGGATGCCGACCGCATGGCTGAGCGCACCACCAACGTGCTGCTCAAGGCCATCGAGGAGCCCACTCCCCGGACGATCTGGATGCTCTGCGCGCCCTCGCCTGCCGACGTCCTCGTGACCATCCGTTCCAGATGTCGGCCGGTGAGCCTGCGGCTCCCGCCGGTCGCGGACGTCGCTGCGCTCCTCGTGGAGCGCGATGGCGCGGATCCCGAGCTCGCGCTGCAGGCCGCGCGGTCGGCGCAGAGCCATATCGGCATCGCCCGCAGACTGGTCCACGACGCCGCGGCCCGCGAGCGGCGTTCGGCGACCGTCCGCCTCCCGCTCACGCTGTCCACCGTCTCGCAGGCCGTGAACCTCGCGGAGCAGATCGTGAAGATCGCAACCGATGAGGCGGCCAGCTCGAACGAGGAACGCGACGCCGAAGAGCGCTCGCGACTCTTCGAGACGCTGGGCCTCTCGCCCGACGACAAGCTGCCGCCGAGCCTCCGCGCGCAAGTCAGGCAGCTCGAGGAAGACCAGAAGCGGCGCGCCAAGCGCTCGGTGACTGACTCGCTCGATCGCACCCTCACGGATCTGCTCTCGTTCTACCGCGACGTGCTCATGATCCAGCTCGGGGGGAGCGTGGAGCTCGTGAACACCGAGCTCGCCAACGAGATCGCCGACTTCGCGGCGAAGTCGACGCCGGACGTAACTTTGGCCCGGATGGACGCGGTTAACACGACCAGAGAACGCATCACGACGACCAATGTGGCCCCGCTCCTCGCGGTCGAGGCCATGGCAGCAAGCCTGATCTGAGGAGAAGAGCCCTTTGACGATGCCCGCCCCGAGACAGGGCTCCCCCCTGCCTGCCGCAGGCACCGCGCGGCTGCGTGCCGCCGTCGTCGCCGTCGTCTCCGGACTAGCCGCTCTCGCCCTAGTGCTCACGGGCTGCACGCCGTTCCTGAGTCCGGGCTCAGGCCCAACGCCGGGCACCGACACGTCGGCCACCGCTGGCGCGCCCCCTGAGCTCGAGAAGTTCTACCAGCAGAAGGTCGAGTGGTCCTCCTGCGAGAACAACCTCGAATGCACCAAGGTCACCGTCCCGGTCGACTACTCGAAGCCCGGGGGCGACACGATCCAGCTCGCCGTCGCGCGACTCAAGGGCAAGAACGCTTCCTCGAACCTGCTCGTGAATCCGGGCGGTCCGGGCGTCTCGGCGATCGACCTTGTCCGTGACGCCGGCACCACCATGTTCTCGGACAAGCTTCGGAGCGCGTACAACCTGGTCGGCTGGGATCCCCGCGGTGTCAAGCGGTCCGCTCCCGTCACGTGCTTCGACGGGCCCCAAGAGGACGCCCGACGCCAGCAGAACCCCGACTATTCGACCGATGCGGGTCTCGAGCAGGCCTTCGCGGAGCAGCTGAAGCTCATCGACGCCTGCAAAGCCAACACGGGCCCGATCCTCGCCCACACGGACACCATCAGCTCGGCCAAGGACATGGACGTCATCCGAGCCGTGGCCATGGGGCAGTCCAAGCTCAACTACGCCGGCTTCTCCTATGGGACCCTGCTCGGCTCGACCTACGCAGGCCTCTTCCCGGATCGCGTGGGGCGGTTCGCGCTGGACGGCGCCCTTGACCCCGCGATGGATTCCACCCAGGTCACGATCGGCCAGGCAAAGGGCTTCGAGGACGCACTCCACGCCTACGTCCGTTCCTGCATCTCGAAGTCTGGCTGTCCCATGGGCGGCAACGAGAACGACGCGGTGACCCAGATCCAGGCGCTCCTCCAGTCGGTCAAGGAGCAGCCGATGCCGACCACGCAAGGCCGAGTCCTGCCCGGCACCGATTTCGTGAACGGCTTCATCCTCCCGCTCTACAACAACACGAACTGGCCCGTGCTGACGCAGGCCCTCACCAGCGCCTTCCGCGGGGACGGGACCGCGATGCTGCGGCTCGCCGACCTCGCCGCCGACCGCGATTCGAACGGCACCTATTCGTCGAACAGCACGTACGCCTTCATGGCCTACAACTGCCTCGACTACAACACTGCCAGCGACACGACGAGCATGCGCAACGAGGCCGACCAGCTGAGGCAGGCCTCCCCCACCTTCGGTGACTTCTTCGCGTTCGGCGGGGTCAACTGCCGAGACTGGCCGGCCAAGCCGGTGCGGACGCCCTCGCCGGCGCATTACACCGGTGGGAGCACGATCCTCGTCGTGGGGACCACCGGGGACCCCGCCACCCCGTACCCGTGGGCGCAGTCGCTCCGCAGCGAACTCGGCAACGCCTCACTGCTGACGTGGAACGGCGAGGGCCACACGGCCTACGGGCGCGGCTCATCGTGCATCGACGGGGCCGTTGACGGTTTCCTCGTTGACGGCAAGGTCCCGAAGGACGGGATGCGCTGCTAGATCGGCAGCAGGCCCGGCAGCTCCGCGACCGAGCGCACGACGGCGGTCGCTCCCGCCGCACGGAGCTCACCCGCCGTCTGAGCACCGGTGAGCACGCCGACGGCGCTTCCGGCGCCCGCTCGGAGCGCCGAAGTGATGTCCACCGTAGTGTCACCCGCGACGAGAACGTGGCGGACGTCGTCGACGTCCAGTGCGAGCACGGCGGTCAGGACCATGTCGGGGAACGGGCGCCCACGGCCGGCGTCCTCGGAGCAGAGTGACAGATCGGCCAGCCCCATCCAACCGAGGGCCTCAAGGACGCTGTTCTGGGTGTGGCGCCCGAAGCCGGTCGCCAAGCACACCAGAATCCCCCGCTCACGCAACTCGCGGACCGTTTCCTCGGCCCCAGGCACGGGCTCTATGCAGCCGCCGGCGATCATGCGGTCGTACGCCGTGGCGAAGGCGCGCGAGGCAGCTCGCGCGGTGACGGCGTCGTCCGGGAAAAGCTGCTCGAAGACCCGGGTGCGGTCCAGCCCCGCGCTCTGGCGCGAAACCTCCAAAGCGGCTTCGAGCCGATCGCCCGCCATCCCAAAGGAGACGAGCGTCTCGGCCACCGCCCGCTCAGCGGCCCCTCCGTCGACCACGGTGGTGCCGTTCATGTCCAGCACAGCAAGGCGGACGCTGCTCGCAACGACGGGCGGCAGGTTCGGCACACTCACGGACGACTCCCCGGGGTCTCTCAGGCACCGGACATTCCGGCGCCTGGATTCCCACGCTGGCACGGCGTCCCGACGTCGCTCTGAATTCGCCGAGTACGGGGAGTGAACGGCGCTCCGCGGGAAGGTGAGAAAAACTCTTGGGGCAATTCGTGTCATATGGCGGAATGCGCTTGTTTCCCTACCTCGCCGCCCCCACGCTGAGGGTGGCGGCTACCACGGGGGCGGCCAGACGATATGGGGAGCTGAGGGTGACGGGGACATCCGCACTGGAAAGACTGCAAGTCAGCAGGCAGCTTCGGGCTGCGTTGCGGGGCGACGGCGCCAGGCTTGCACTGGGAACGATCGGAACTGTGGACATCGTGGTCTACCCGGAGCGTCCCGGCGGTCGCCAGAGTACGCTGGCCTGTCTCCGGGGGATCGGCGGCAGCGCCTACGTCGACTCGGCGCACTACCGCTCCTGGCGGCTGTTCTCCGCAGCGGTGGCGTGCGCAGTCGAGTACCTAGGCCGGATGGCCTAGCTACCTGGGCCGGATGGCCTAGCGCGTTTTGACCCGGCCGCGGCGCCTCCAGTAGAGTATTCACTCGGTGGTTCCGTCCAACGGACAGCCTGAGTGCCTCCTTAGCTCAGACGGTAGAGCGTCTCACTCGTAATGAGAAGGTCAGCAGTTCGATCCTGCTAGGAGGCTCAAATATTACAAGCCCCGCTTCCCTTGCAAGCACTGGGAAGCGGGGCTTTGTTACGCGCCCGCGGGGTCACTCGCTTGACGCCAGCGCCACTCTGTGCATTCCTGGATTTTCCGAATCGTTACAGGTATGTTCGTCACTTTTTCGTCACTCCCCTCCCCCCTCCTGTGCCCGGTCATCTCTCGCATTCGGCGCCTCTGCGTGCAAGTGTTGTACCGTGACAATTGCGCTCCTCATCAAGGTGCATGACGGACTGGTTCTTGCGGCTGACAGCGCGACGACGTTCGCCGCCGCCCAGCCAGACGGCTCAGCCACCATCGTGAACATTTACAACAACGCCAACAAGGTGTTTAACCTCCACAAGAAGCTTCCCATCGGCGCCATGACCTGGGGCCTCGGCAACATTGGTCCAGCCTCGATCTCCACGCTGAGCAAGGATCTTCGCGCAAAGTTTCATGGAGGTGACGACGATCCTTGGAGGTTGGACCCCTCGGCGTACGACATCGAGGAGGTAGCTTCGAAGGCCGCGACGTTCTTCCACGATGACCATTACGTCCCGCTGTATGAAGAGATAGACGAGGAGCACAAGCAAGATCTCGGGTACCTCGTCGGGGGGTACTCAAGCAGGTCCGATGATCCTCGTGTTCACCATCAACACGACCGGCCCATATGCTGGAAAGCCCGTAGAGGTGCTTGCCGGCAGCACGGGCGCAGTGTGGTGGGGACAACCTGAGGCCATCGCGCGCATCCTCAACGGTTTGAGCCTCGACACCGCCGCCGCCTTGACGAATATGGGAGTGCCGGCAGATCAGGCTCCGCTGGCGGTCGCCGCCATCCAGCAGCAGGTGCAGACGCAACTGGTCGTATCGGCAATGCCGATACAGGACGCCATCGATCTCGCAGAGTTCCTCGTGCACGCGACTATCCAATACGTCCGGTTCTCTCCCGGCGGTCCGACGGTAGGCGGGCCGATTGAGATTGCTACGATCACGAAGCATGAAGGATTCAAGTGGGTAGCACGAAAGCACTACTTCCAGGCAAGGCTCAATCCAGCGTTGGAGACAATATGATCATGCAGAACTACCCGGGTGCGAACGTCTACCGGTCAGGTGCGACTGGCGATGCTGCCGGCACGTCTCGACGCTCCTCCGGATCGACTGTGGTGGACAAGGGACAGGCCGCACTGGCCCCGCGCGACCTGGGGCGAATCCTGAAGACGGCCCCCAGCGCTAGTACGGCGAGCACGAAAGTCAAGAAGCAGAGGTAGCATCGCCCGGCGCCTCGTCTGGCACAGCGACGACAAAGCCCCGGCCCTGAGGGCCGGGGCTAATCACCGCTCGGACGTCTCAGGTTGGGGACCCGCGGCCTCCTCGTCGCCGCGCGCCGCCACTAGGCCGCGCTCGAGGAGGCTGGCGTCGATGTAGAAGCCCAGACCCTCCAGACTCATCAGGTCGCCCTCCCCCGCGTGTGTCTGGATGAACGTGTGGTCGGGTTCAACGCCGCTCAACTCTGCCGCCCGGCAGAATGTCTGCAGCTCTCCCAACGAGATCTCTCCACTGATTTGCAGGCTTAGCCTGAGTGACGGCACGTCGGTCCAGTTGCTCACACGCTGATACATTCGGCCAGTATGCAGGGCCTCTTGCAGAGCCCCCTAATGCACGAGTTGACATTGAGAGCAGCGACGGATCTCTGGCAGGGACCACCTCTGTCAGCCACCTGCGGCGCTCTGCCAAGTCCCACCACGGACAGCGATGCCGGACATGTTGAGCCAGTGGCGTCCTAGTAGTTTGCGTTCGGAGGGTGGGGACTAGGCCACCGCGCCAGCGGCGGCCTCAGCTTCGCGAGCGATCTTCAGCAGACGGTAGATCGTCGCGACACCGACGCCCATCTGGTGCGCCGTCTCCTCGACAGTGAAGCCGCGCTCGCGGAAGTCGGCGGCTCGCTTCACGCGGGGATCATCGGCGGTGATCTTCGGGCGCCCGCCCATCTTCCCGTTCGCCCGTGCAGCTTCAAGACCAGCAATCGAGCGCTCGCGGATAAGGTCGCGCTCAAGCTGAGCGAACGCGGCCAGCATCGTGATCATGGCCTCACCCATGGGGCTCGTGGTGTCGAGCTTGTCCGTGACGCTCTCGAACTCGACGCCGCGCTCGCGGAGTTCCTGGAGCACGTTGAGCACGTCCAGCGTGTTGCGCCCCAGCCGGTCGAGCTTCCACACGACGAGCTTGTCCCCGGCCTCGACGCGGTCCAGCAGGGCCGACAGCTCGGGCCGCTCGAGAGCCGGGACGGTCCCGCTCACACCGTGGTCAGTGAACAGGCGCTTGGGCCGCTTGCCCGTGACGTTCACGCCAGCCTTCGCGAGGGCGTCGATCTGAAGCGCGGTGTCCTGCTCTGCCGTGCTGACTCGGGCGTATCCGTAGGTTGCCATCTGCAGTCCCCCTTTTTCGCAAATACTCAGGAAGGTGATTGGGTTACCGATAACCTATCAACAACCGAGACCGCGCGACAAATCTGATAGGCCTCTCCGCAGGTTGACGCGCTTCTCGTCAACCGAATGTTTTCTGATAGGCCGTTTCCGAGAGGACTGGCCTGCTGTCTGGCTGGCCGGGAGGCCAGCCGAGTGGCACGTCGTCGTGCGGCTCGGTTAGCCTCGGGCGATTATCGGACAGGCGTGGCGCTGCGCGCCGCGCTCGCTGGCTGGGGCGAGACTGAGCTGGCTCGTGGTGCGTCCGGGCTAGGCAGGCCCGGAGGCTGGCGCCCGTGGCTTCTCCGCTGCGCTGTGCCCTGCCTCCATGCACGGTCGAGCGTGCGGCTGCCGGCTGGGGGCCAACCGCTGAGGGGTGGGGGAGTACCCACGACGGCGAGCTGTTTGCCCGGTAGTGGTTAGCAGACGCTGTTACGTACGGGTTGGGGAGTTTTTGAGGTGGCCTCCCCGTCTACAAGTGAGGCGGTGCCGAGACTTGTCCTCCCCCTCCGATAAGGTGAACAAAACGCTCGGTTGCTTGGCACCGGCGGTCCAACCAGCATTGACGACGAGGGGTTTGATGGGCACGGCTCTCACTGCGATCGATCTGTTCTCCGGCGCTGGGGGCCTATCGGAGGGCCTGAGGGAGGCCGGGTTTACGAGTCTCTACGCGAACGAAGTCGTACCCACGTACGCAGCGACCTATGCAAAGAACCACGCTTCCACGATCGTGGAGAGCAGGGACATCCGGGAGGTTTCCGCGCGCGAGGTCCGTGAGAACCTTGGCCTCGCCAAACGGGACCTAGACCTTCTCGCCGGCGGTCCCCCTTGCCAAGGCTTTTCAATCAACGCGCCTCGCCGGTCGGAAGACGACAAAAGAAACCACCTGTTTCGCGAGTACCTCCGATTCGTGGAGGAGTTCGAGCCCAGAGCTGTCCTAATCGAGAACGTCCCAGGCTTGGTTTCATTTTCAAATGGGGCGACTCTTGAGGCCATCCTTCAGGCGCTGCGAAACCTCGGATATAGCTCCGACGTTCAGATCCTTTATGCCCCTCACCACGGTGTGCCTCAGACTCGCTGGAGGACTATCATCATCGGGCTCAGGGATGGCGGTGATCCGATGTCCGCATTCCCGGATGCGAAGAGGCATGCTCCTATGAGGATTAACTTCACCTCGGAGTTTGGCGGGCGGCCCATTGTAGCGCTTCCGAGGAGTGTCGAACTTCCACCGCACACAACTGTTGCCGAGGCAATCAGTGACCTTCCCGTACTCTGCAACGGAGAATCCGGTGACGAGGTTAAGGCCTACCGCACGTCTCCGCAGAACTCATATCAAGAAGCGCTTCGCGCCGGTTCCGTGGGTGTCCTCAACCATGAGGCCCCCCGTCTGAGCAAGATAAACATGGAACGGCTTAAGCACATCCGACCGGGCGGCAACTGGACGGACATCCCATTCGAGTTGCTACCGAAAGGAATGCAGGCAGCGCGGCGATCGGACCACACGAAGCGGTACGGACGCGTCTCACCCGATGGACTGGCTTCGACAATCCTCACAAAGTGCGATCCTCATTGGGGAGCCTATTTCCACTACAACCAGGACCGCTCGTTCACAGTTCGTGAAGCAGCGCGAATCCAGTCGTTCCCCGACACTTACATCTTCACGGGTAGCAAAGCCGACCAGTATGAACAGGTTGGAAACGCGGTTCCGCCCTTACTGGCGGCGGCAGTCGGCCAGTCGATCGCGGCAGTGTTGGGCAGCGAACGATCAGCCCTGCAGCGAGTCGTGTAGGCGACAGTGGCGACGACGATTTGGGAGCTCTTCGGATACCGGGCAACCGACTCAACCGAGGCCGCCCGCGAGGCGGCCTCCGAGGAGCGCTGCCCCTTTCTCGGTAGTAAGTGCATAAAGACGTTACGAGACGGATCTATCTCCGGCGTTTGCTCCATCAAACCTGCACGTAGCCGTGCTGTTATTTGTTGTCCCATCCGGCTCTACGCGGATGATTACCGAATACTGAGAGACATCTCAATCGACGCTTTTGGAGCAGAGTACCCGCTTGAGGCTGGACCAGCGGCTGCCGCCAAGGCGCGGCACACTGGGCTGAAGACAGTGGCAGTCTTTGGCAAGAAGTGGGGCGGCGAACTTCGTGTTCCGAAAAAGGACGGTAGTGGCTTCTACTGGATGGACTGGATACTCGCCCTACTAGACGAACAGGGCCGCCTCGCCGAGTTCGTCGCCGTGGAAGTTCAGAGCATCGACACCACCGGCAGATATGGAGAAGGACGAGACGCGCTGCGCTCGCCGCAACGAAGGATCGTTCCCACCACTGCTGGTTTCAACTGGGAGAACGTTAACAAGCGCATTCTCCCCCAACTCATTTACAAGGGCCAGCTCCTTCAACGTGAAAGATTCTGCAAGAAGGGCTTGTACTTCGTCTGCCCTCAACCGGTCTACGAAAACATCCTTAATAGGATCGGCGGGGAGGCTGCCCTGCCCGAGTTCGCGAACCTGCAGCCTGCCTCCATTTCCTTCTACGTTTATGATCACGATCTTGAGGACGTGAAAGACGGAGTTCCGGTTTCCCTTCGCCTCGCGGGCAAGCGACATACCATTATCGAAAGCTTGCAGAGGGCGTTCAATAGTGTAACGTTGACGAACCCTGACGTATACCGCGACGCCATACTTGAGGGACTTGGCTTGGATAGAACCCCGTCGAGCTATCTGAACCCCTAAAGAAGCGCCGTTCAAAACAACCGCATCCCATTCTGCTCACAAACCGTTGTGCGTGAAGCGGTGGTGTACGATCTGCCTATGACTAGCTACGCCCTTGGAAAGGCATTTCTGGATCGCGTCGCCAAAGAGCCGCTCTACATTCAAAGGAATGCGCGACTCCTCTGCCTGAGGGGCAATCACGCTACCAATGTTGCGGTGCTCGATGGGGACGAAGTCCTGGGGTACATCACTGACTACTCGGAGAACGAATCTGGGGCAGTTGCAGCCAATCTCAATGGACACGTACTCCCCGAAATCTGCACAACGCTCGATGAGGCATTGAACGTGATCTTGGGCTGAGCCGCTCGGTCGAGTTCTTCCAAGTTTGAAGCAGCGATCTCCAGACGGGACCTCAAAGCGGGGCCAAACGGCCCCGCTCCAAGAAGCTGGTCTTCAAACTTAGGACGCTAGCACGTACGACGTTAGCGCTAGCTCGCATTCCCCATGTGGGAATAGATCTGGGGGCAGGGGCACCGGCCCTACCGGCACTCGAACACCGTGTTCGCACTCGCAGACCATCCTGAATCCTCCTCGCCTGCCTTGGTGCCGGGTGATCCAGTTGTGCTGCTCGCCGGTGACGGCCACCAAGTGATGAACGTTGAGGCAGTTCCTACGCTCGCAGACGTGGTGCACTTGGTAACCGTCGAGTACCGCGCCATACGTGGCGATGTAGACGACACGATGGCCTTTGATGCCCTTCCACGTCACACCGGGCACGACGGCATACCCGCGATCCAGTTCGCCGGCATAGATCAGACAGCCGCCGGGGTCCGGGATACAGTTCTCCCAGAGCGACGGGACAAGCTCAACGTAGCTGAGCTGGGTCGAGGTGCGCAGGTGGTAGAGAGCGTCGCGGCGACGTTGGTTCTCCTCTTCTCGCTCCGCCCTGGTCTTGATCCGATAGCCGTCGGCCCTCTCGTTCACGGCAGCGATTATGGACAGTTGCTCCTCGTCACTCGGCTCCCGGAACACATAGAGATTCCTGGACTTCAGGTTAGGGTCCAGCATCACCGACACAAGTCCAAGCTCCTCCAGCTTGGCCAGGTGGCGCCGCACGCTGGCAAGGGTCCGAACCACGGCAAACTCCGCCACGTCCAGCAGGGGCAGGGCGGCCCCTTTCGGCGCCCGCATCCAGAGCCAGCCAGGACCCGTCAGGTCTCGAGCCCTCAGGAAGTCCGGGAGCCCCTCCGACGTTGTGGACAAGCTGTCTACCGCTCCCCCATTTGTCTTAACGGCTTTGGCTGTGGACAGCGTGTGGACAGCGTAGGTTGCAGGCTGAAGACGATTGGCTCCTCGTGCAATCCCGAGGTGGCCTTTCGCCTCAAGCGAGCGGACAGCACAGCTGATGGCCGACTGGCCTCGGCCAGTCACCTCCGACAGCTTGAGTTGGGAGATCTTTATCTCTCCAGAGGCGTCGGCCATAGAAGCCAGAGCGTTGAGGACGATCTGCTCCGTAGTATTCAAGGGTCTTCCTTCCGTATTCAGTTGTAGCGGCATGGCCCCGAGCCATGCCGGATTCAAACCGCGCGGCTCAAATGGTGCTCAGGCAAAACAGACTCGCTGCTGCTTCGCCCATGCCTTGAGCTCCTCCAAGGCGTAGCGGATTTGGCCGCCGAAGCGGTGCGCCGGGACGACCCGCCTGCCTTCATTAGCCAGCCACCTGACGGTGACCCCTAGGTATACAGCAGCCTCTTTCCGACTGACGTACGCGGGCTCGATGGTCAAAGATTCTCCCTTCATCACAACAAAAATGGACAACAAAAAAAGCGACCTGACTTCCGGTAACCGGAATCTGGCCGCTCTTCGGACGCCCTCCCGTAATGAGGGGAGGACTCATGCCTGCTCGCATAGCACCCCCCGTCTGTGCGAGGGAGGCTTTGATCATTACTGATCGTTCCTGACGAACGCAAATCCACAACCAGTGATCTTTGCCACACGAGCCTCGGAGACCTTCTCAAAAAGTGACATATAAGATCGCTTCATGGCGGTGATTGACAAGTGGAAAGCAAAGGGTGAGGACGGCGTACTGCGCCTCCTGCCCAAATCCGAGCAGAAGGGTCTCCGCTGGCGCGCCGACTGGACTGACGCCGAGGGGAAACGGCGGCGGAAGGACTTCGCGACGAAGCAAGAAGCCCAAGAATATGAGGCGGAGATGGTCCGCCAGGCGCGGCGGGGGGTTCACGTGGACCTCCGGGCGGGCCAGAAGCGGACGGTTGCTCAGCTGCACGTAGAGTTCATCGAGCGCATGGAGAAGCATGGAGTGCGGGGCAACCGCCCCGCGAGCCCTCGCACTCTCGACAATTACCGGCGGAACTATGAGGGCTACATCGAGCCTCGATGGGGCATGACTCCTCTCGCGGGTGTCACATACGATGCCACCGCAAGCTGGATCGCTGAGTTGCAGGGGAAGCCCAAGCGAGATGGCACCGTCGGACCTGCCGGTCAAGCCACTCGCCATGCGGTCGCCGGCGCCTTCAGCCGGCTCATGAACTACGCCGTGAAGTTAAAGTACCTTCCGTCGAATCCGACCAAAGACGCCACGGGGGCGACGGACTATGTGCCGTCCGCGAAGCCACAGCGGAAACACGTCTACCTGTCCATGCCGCAGCTCCTTCTGCTCGCATCGAAGGCGGGTGAGTTCGAGGACTTGATCCTGCTCGCTGGGCTGTGCGGCCTTCGATGGGGGGAACTCGCAGCCCTCCGCGTGGAAGATGTCACTCTTGGCGGCCAGCCCCACGTCCTCGTGCGCCGCTCCATGAGCGAGCTTCCGAGGGCCCAGGGCGGGCTGGTCGAGAAGTCCACTAAGAATGGCGAGGAGCGCATGGTGCCCATGCCGCGCACGCTTGCCATGCGGCTCGCTGGGAGGCTCAGAGACAAGCCCTCAGACGCACGAGTGTTCACGGGCGCTCGCGGTGCCGTTTTGAGGAACAGCACGTTCACAAGGCGCTTCTACGCACCGGCGATCGAGGAGGCGGCGGCAGCCGCCTCTGGCTTCCCTCGTCCAACGATGCACGATCTGAGACATACTGCCGTGTCGCTCGCGATCCGATCCGGCGCGAACGTGAAGGTAGTTCAGCAGATCGCCGGCCACTCGTCGGCAACCCTCACTCTGGACACATACGCCGGCCTCTTCACGGACGACCTGCACGACAGCGCTGCCCGCCTCGATGCGGCGATGTCTGCGACACTGAAGAGCTCTTCGTCACTATCCCGTCACTGGACCCCGAGACTCCCCAGCGATTACAAGGATTTAACCTCTCCCTCGTAATGAGAAGGTCAGCAGTTCGATCCTGCTAGGAGGCTCCACTGAAACCCCTCTCCAACCCGCGGAAACGCGGATCGGAGAGGGGTTTCTTTTGCGCTCGGGCCAGAGGCACCCTGCGGAGCTGACGGCGCAACACAATGGGTCAAGCGCCAGTCACGCGACGTGACAAGCGTTACCGCCCTACGGGCACGTATGATGCGCGGCGTGGACATCACTCCGCCGCACAGCTCGGCCCTCCGCGAGTCCGGCCTCGACGCCGCGTGGCTCGCCCAGCGCATCGAGGAGAACCCGATCCTCCTCGGCATCACCACGGGAATGCCCGTCTTCGAACGCGCCATCCCCGACCACGCAGGCGACGGCCTTGCGGTCCTCCTCTTCGACCCGACCGATGGGGTCCGGCACATCGTCGACGTTCAGCTCGGCGAAGCCAATGAGGACCAGGTCATCCGCGCCCTCGACTTCTGGGCCACGGAACGCCACCGGATGCCGAGCGAGCACCGCGTGGCCCTCGTGGCAGAGCACATCCCCGGCCGCGTCGCGCGCGCTGCGGCCCTCGCCCGCACCATCACGCCGATCGACACCATTGAGCTGCGGACCGAGCGGATGGGCAGCATCGTTGCCCTCCACGGCGAACCGATCGATACCCCG
This sequence comes from Sinomonas gamaensis, assembly GCF_005876955.1. Lineage (GTDB taxonomy): Bacteria > Actinomycetota > Actinomycetes > Actinomycetales > Micrococcaceae > Sinomonas > Sinomonas gamaensis. The sequence goes on along the minus strand of NZ_SSCL01000006.1, from coordinate 192,656 downwards.
AGCGCGACCGACCCCGGTGCCGAGATCGCCTTCGCGCTCCGGCTCCGCGACTTCCTGGCGCGCCTTGACGAGGCAGACCCGCTGCGAGGGCGGATCGTCGGCCCGCCGCCCGCCACCCTGGGGTAGGACTACGGCGTCCTGCCCTCTGGCTCCTCCGGCCGTCTCGGCGTATGGTCCGTGCTACATCCCAGCGAGTGCTATGTCCGCAGCGAGGAGCAGCAATGGGCATCGTGTCGTCCGGCTTCATGGGCCGCAGGAAGAGAGAGGTCCCGGGGCTGCCTCCGGGACAGTATGTGACGGAGGGCTTCCCTGTCCTGTCGGCCGGCCCGACACCAAAGATCGACCGGGACGAGTGGGTCTTCACCTTCACCTCGGACAACGGGAATAGCCGCCATTGGAACTGGAACGGCTTCATGTCCCTGCCGCAGGAGGACATCGACGTTGACCTGCACTGCGTCACGAGCTGGTCGAAGCTCGGGACCCATTGGCGCGGGGTCCCGGTGGATGCCCTTTTCACGCACGTCGAGACCGACGCCCAATTCGCGCTCTTCCATTGCTACGGGGGCTACACCACCAACTTGCCCCTGCGCGATGTCCTGGGCGGCAAGGCCTGGATCGCCCATCAGTTCGACGGCGAGGACCTCGAGCCCGAGCACGGCGGGCCCGCACGCCTCCTCGTGCCACATCTGTACCTCTGGAAAAGCGCCAAATGGGTCCAGGGCCTCGAGCTGATCCCGGAGGACCGTCCGGGGTTCTGGGAGAGCAGAGGCTACCACCTGCACGGGGACCCTTGGCGCGAGGAACGGTACGGGTGAGCGGCATGTGGAGGGTCGCCGACGTGGTGGGAGTCCACGAGGAGACGACGACGGCGCGCACCATCCGCCTGCGCCTCCCCGAGCCGGTCCGTTTCCTCGCCGGCCAGCATGTGGACGTGCGGCTCACCGCGCCCGACGGGTACCAAGCCGTGCGGTCCTATTCGGTGGCGGGCGCGACGCCGCCGGACAGCTTGGAGATCACCGTCGACGAGCTTCCGGATGGGGAGGTCTCCCCCTACCTGGTCCGCGACCTCGCTGTTGGCGACCAGCTGGAAGTCCGCGGTCCGGTCGGGGGATGGTTCGTCTGGCGCCCCGAGGAGACATCACCGGTTCAGCTGGTCGGCGGCGGGTCCGGCGTGGTGCCGCTCATGGCGATGGTGCGCGCCCACGCGATGGCCGGGCATCCCGCGCCCTTCCGACTGCTCTACTCGGTCAGGGCCCCCGAATCCGTCTTCTTCCGCAGCGAGCTCGAGACCCTTGCCCGGGACGACACGTTCGACGTGACGTACGTTTACACGCGGCGCGCGCCGGACGGCGAGCCAGTGGGAAGGCTCGACGCCGCGACCCTCGCAGCAAACGTCCTCAACAGCGGGTCGGATCCGGCGGTGTACGTCTGCGGAGCAACGGGCTTCGTTGAGGCCGTCTCCGGGTGGCTCGTGGAGTTGGGGCACTCCCCCGATCGGATCAAAACCGAGCGCTACGGCGGCGTCGGAGGTGCATCATGAGCGACTACCTCGACGGCAACGCCCTCGCCGGACCCCTGTCCGAGGTCTTCTCCATCGACATCACAGCTGCCCTGGGCAAATGCGGAGGGTGCGGCGCGGTGAGGGCTCTGGCCCAGGCTCACCTGTACGTGGACGCGCCCGCCAAGATCCTCCGCTGCCCCTCGTGCGGCGGGGTCCTCCTGCGGCTCGACGAGCGCGGCGGGCGCCTCATCCTCGACCTCAGCGGCTTCGCCCACCTCACGATTCAGGTCGGCTAGGCTCCGGAGCCCGGTATCGCTCGACGAGCATGGAGGCCATCTCGCGGGCCCGCTCTGCGGCCCGCAGGTCGCCCTCGGCTGCCGCCACGATGGCGCCCTTGATCAGGATGTGGCACGACCATGCGAAATCGTCGACGTCCCGCAATCCGGCCCGCCGCGCCAGCTCGGCCAGTTGGTCCCGCGTCTTCCCGAGATACTCGATGCTCGCGCGACCGAGCGGATGGTTGGGACCCATTTCGAGCATGACGTGCAAGAACGACGTGACCTCGACCGCCCCCTGGCGGAACCACTCGTCGAACACATCGAAGATCACCAGGAGCGCTCTCTCGCCCTCGGTGCCGTAGCGAGCCACGGCAGCCTCGATGGCGCTGCCGCGGTTCTCGTACCACCGCTCGAGGTAGGCCAAGGCCACGTCGTCCTTGGACTTGAAGTACTTGTAGAACGTCGCCTTGGCCACCCCGGACCGGGCGATGAGCTCATCGACCCCGGCGTCCCGGATCCCCCGCTCCGCGAACAGTTTGTAGGAGGCAGCGAGAATTCGCTCCCGCGCATCACCGGGCGACGGGGCCGACGCCAAATCCGTGGCAGTCATGGCGTCATGCTAGACGTCCCGATCTGTTTGGGAAATGGCACGCAGGGAAACAGCCCCTGCTGGGCGTCCTCTGCTAAGCATCCTCCCTGTCGGGATTCTCCAACTGGAAGAAATTGGACTGGCTCCCGTCGCTGCGCTGCTCCTGATAGATGAAGTTCAAGCGCCGGTCGTCAAAGGACTTGAACCATTCTTCCCAGCTCACATGCCGGAGCCGATCGCTGTCGCCCCCGAAGTCGATCCGGAGCACCCCGAGATGATCACCGTGCTCTGTGTCGGGGACGGTCGCGGGCACCCCGTCGCGAGCCTCGGCCCACTGCTTGATGACCTCGTGGTTCGTGGTGACGAGGCTTCGGCCCTCGCGTTCCGGCTCGTCCTCCGGAGAGGTGATCTCCTGGGAGTACTTGAGGGAATCGGAGCTACCGCTGCCCTTGCGGATACGGCCCCCGTCGGGTCCCGCACCGACGTCGCCGTCGTCTCCGGCAGAATCGCCGCCGTCGTTGGCCGTCCCCGCGCCGCGGCGCGCCTCAAGGATCGCGTCGACCAACTCCTCCTTGCGCAGGTCCGAAGTGCTGCCTACGCCGGCGGACTTCGCCATGTCGCGCAGCTCGTCCACCTTCATATCGCGCAGTTCGCTCTCCTTGACGTCCGGGGTGTTCGGAGTCTGGTTTCCCGGCTTGTCTGCCATGACATACTCCTTTTCGCGAATTGGCTTGGCCACTCGTGCATTACCCCGCATGGCCCGCGCAATCACCTCCGGGACCATCGGCTTCAGGGCCGGGCTAGACTCCGGTGACATGAATTCGCGCAAGCCAGGGGTGCTCTTCGACGTCGACGGTACGCTCATCGATTCCAATTACTTCCACGCGCTCTCGTGGTGGCATGCGTTCCGCCAATTCGACCACACGGTGCCTATGTCGGCCATTCACCGCGCGGTCGGCATGGGCGGCGACAAGCTCGTGGCCCACCTCCTCGGCGACGACCGCAATACCGAGCAGGACGCGGAGCTCAAGGCCTCGCACGGCGCCATCTTCTCCACCTGCTGGCCTTCGCTCATAGCGTTCGACGGCGCCCGCGACCTTGTGCGGGCCTGTGCCGACCGGGGGCTGACGGCTGTGCTGGCGTCCTCAGCCAAGGAGCGCGACCTTCAGGTCCTGCGCACGGCGCTCGACGCCGACGACGCGATCACCGCCGCGACCAGCTCCTCCGACGCGAACGAAAGCAAGCCGGCGCCGGACATCCTCCTTGCCGCGCTCGAGGCGGGGGGCCTCCACGCAGAGGACGTCGTGTTCGTGGGTGACTCCGTCTGGGACGTCTACGCGTCCGCCAAGCTCGGCATTCCGACCATAGCGGTGACGTGCGGCGGCACCAGCGAGGCGGAGCTGCGGGAAGCCGGTGCCGCGGAGGCCTACGAGAATCCGCGCGCGCTGCTGAACGCCCTCTCTGAGAGCGCACTCGGAAAGCTCGCGGCCTAGACCGCCGCCACGCTCACGTCGGCCACGACCTCGAGCGCCATCATCCGCTGGAGTGCCACCGCGGCCGCAGCGGCAGGGGGCCGCTCGGCCGGGTCCATGGCCGTCATCCCCGAGATGAGCTCGCGCCATGCGCCCCCAATGCCCTCGGGAATCGGCGGGGCCTGAGTGAGGCGCCGGACCGCGCTCTCGAGCGGCGGCCCCGGAAACGCGAGCTCGCCGGTCAGGCACTGCAGGAGGACCAGCCCGAACGAATACACATCGCTCTCGGGCCCCACCGGTTCCCCCCGCACCTGCTCGGGGCTCAGATAGGCCGGAGTCCCAGACACGGCATCCTCGAGGGTGAGCGCCGACTCCGCCATCCGGGCGATCCCGAAATCTGTGAGCTTCGCGCGCGTCCTCGTGGCTCCGTCGTCGAACAGGAGGATGTTCGCCGGCTTGATGTCCCGATGCACCACGCCCTTGCGGTGGATGTACTCGAGGGCCTGCGTGACGTCATGCCCCACCTGAACGGTTCGGGAGTGCGCGAGGGGCCCGGCCATGAGCCGGTTCCGCAGATCGGGCCCCTCGACCAGCTCCATCACGAGGAAGATGCACGGCGTCCCGAGCGCGCTGCGCTCGGTCCCCGCGTCCAGGAGGGTGACGAGGCCGTAGTGGTTCAGCCGCGCGAGCAGCTTGACCTCGGCGTCGCTGCGTCGGAGCTCTGCATCGTTGGTCGCCGCCGACTGCATGACTTTGACGGCGACTTCGCGTTCAAGCAGCTCATCGATGGCCCGGTAGACGACGGCCATCGAGCCCAGGCCGATCTTCTCCAGAAGCCGGTACCTGCCGCCCAGGCAGCCGAGGTGAAGGGTCACCCCGGCCTACTACCCTTTCGGAACCCCAGCGAAACTGAGAGGCTGCTTCCCTCCAGCCGCGCCGCGAGTCGTTGCGCCCCCGGCGCGTCTTTCGAATCTGATGGTGACGGCCTTGTAGCCGGGGGTGTTGGATTCGCGGGCGACGAGGTCCTTGTGGACCAGGACGTTGGCCTCGGGGTAGTACGCGGCGGCGCAGCCCCTCGCGGTGGGGTACGCCACGAGGCGGAACGACTGGGCGCGCCGCTCCTCCCCCTTGAAGACGGAGACGACGTCGACGAGCTCGCGGTCCTCGAAGCCCAGCTCGGCCAGGTCCTCGGGGTTCACCAGCACGACGCGGCGGGCGTTGGAGATGCCGCGGTAGCGGTCGTCGAGGCCGTAGATGGTGGTGTTGTACTGATCGTGGGAGCGCAGGGTCTGCAGGATCAGGTGCCCGGCTGGGGCGGTGAGGTACTCCAGCGGGGAGACCGTGAAGCTGGCCTTGCCGATGGCGGTGGCGAACGTGCGGGTGTCCCTCGGCGGGGAGGGCAGCACGAAGCCGTTCTTGGTCCGCACGCGCGTGTTGTAGTCCTCGAAGCCGGGGATCACCCGGGAGATGTGGTCCCGGATCACGTCGTAGTCCTCGGCCATGGCCCGCCAGTCGATCGGGTGGTCCTCCCCGAGAGCCGCCTGGGCCATGCGTGCCACGATCACCGGCTCGGCGAGCAGGTGCTCCGAGACAGGGCGCAGCCGGCCCTGGGAGGAGTGCACCACGGACATCGAGTCCTCGATCGAGACGAACTGCCGCCCGCCCGGGTGCTTGTCGTCCACGTCCGTCCGCCCCAAGGTGGGCAGGATCAGGGACGTGCGCCCGTGGGCGATGTGGGAGAGGTTCGGCTTGGTGGACACGTGAACCGTCAGCCCGGTCCGCTTCAGCCCGGCCCGGGTGTGCTCGGTGTCCGAGGCAGCGGAGAGGAAGTTCCCGCCCATCGAGACGAACACGTCCACCTCCCCGGCCTCCAGGGCGTGCTGGGTCTCCACCGACTCGTACCCGTACTCCCGGGGGAACGGGAGCCCGAACTCGGCCTCCAGGGCGGCGATGAACCTCTCGGACGGCTTCTCCCAGATCCCCATCGTCCGGTCGCCCTGGACGTTGGAGTGCCCGCGCACCGGGCACGCCCCGGCGCCGGGCTTGCCGAAGTTCCCCTGCAGCAGGAGCAGGTTCACGATCTCCTTCAGCGTATTCACCGAGTGCGGCTGCTGCGTCAGGCCCAGCGCCCAGCAGATGATCGTCGACTTCGACGCGATCAGCATCTGCGCGACCTTCTCGATCTGGCCCCGGGACAGCCCCGTCGCGGCCTCGGTCTCCTCCCAGTCCAGGGTGCGGCGCGCCTCGCGATACGCCTCGAACCCTTCGGTCTGCGCCTGAACGAACGAGCGGTCGACGACGGTGCCCGGGTTGCGCTCCTCCTCCGCCAGGAGCAGGTGGCCGAGGGCCTGGAACAGGGCCAGGTCCCCGCCGACCCTGATCTGCAGGAACTCGTCCGCGACCTTCTCCCCGCCCCCGACCACGCCGGCGACCGACTGGGGGTCCTTGAAGCCCATGAGCCCGGCCTCCGGCAACGGGTTCACCGCCACGACCTTCCCGCCGTTCTTCCTCGCCTCCACCAGCGCCGAAAGCATGCGCGGGTGGTTCGTCCCCGGGTTCTGCCCCACCACCAGCACCAGCTCGGAGTGGTGCAGGTCCTCCAGCGACACCGTGCCCTTCCCGACCCCGATGGTCGGGTTCAGGGCGAACCCCGAGGACTCGTGGCACATGTTCGAGCAGTCCGGGAGGTTGTTCGTCCCCAGCGAGCGGGCGAAGAGCTGGTACAGGAACGCGGTCTCGTTCGCCGTCCGTCCCGAGGTGTAGAACACGCACCGGTCAGGGGTCGTGGCACGGATGTGCTCCCCGATCAGCTCGAACGCCTCGCCCCAGGAGATCGGGCTGTAGTGCGTCTCCCCCGGCCGGATCACCACCGGCTCCGTGATCCGCCCCCGGGACCCGAGCCAGAACTCGCTCCTGCCCTCCAGCTCCGCGATCGAGTGCTGCGCCCAGAACTCCGGCGTCACCGTCCGCAGCGTGGACTCCTCCGCGATCGCCTTCGCCCCGTTCTCGCAGAACTCCGCCGGCTTCCGCGCCCCCGTGATCGACTCCGGCCACGCGCACCCCGGGCAGTCGAACCCGCCCCGCTGGTTGATCCGCAGCATCCCCCGCACCGTCCGGGCAACTCCGGCCTGCGCCAGGCCGCGCTCGAGCGCGACCGTGACAGCCTTCACCCCCGCCGCGGCCTTCTTAGGGGCGTGGACCTCAAGGGCATCCTCATCGATGTCCTCAACCTGCGGCTTCTGCGCGAACACAGGCGACTCCTTTCATAGAGCAGGGATAGTTCAATCTAGGCGGCGAACAGGGCGCCGCGCACGGCGACCTCAAAGCCTTCCACATGCTGACGGGAGAGTTCAGCGGCGCGCTCCTCGTCGCCGTCGACCACTGCCTGCAGCAGTGCGATGTGCTCGTGGAGGTGACCGCCGAGCCCGGGCAGGCGATCCATGACGAGGCACCAGATGCGGGTCGCGAGGTTGTCGTACCGCACCAGGGCGTCCTCGAGGTGGGGGTTGCCGGCGGCGGCATAGATGGCGCGGTGCATCTCGGCGTCGCACGCGAGGGTCTCGCCGACGCTGGCAGACGGGACGTCGAACGCCCTCACTTTCTCGATCAGGGACAGCAGACGACGGCGGGCGGCCGGCGTGGCGAGCCGGGCCGCCCTTGCAGCGGCGAGCGGCTCAAGCTGGGTCCTGATCTCGGAGATGTAGGCGAGATCGGTCACTTCGACGGGCATGGCAAAGGTGCCGCGGCGCGGATACGTGACCACAAGGCGGTCGAGCTCGAGCCGCTTGAGCGCCTCGCGGACCGGGGTGCGGCCGAAGCCGAGCTCCTTCGCGAGGGCGTCGTCGGTGATGGGGTCTCCCGGGCGAATCTCGAGGGTGAGCAGGCGATCGCGCACGACACGGTACGCCACCTCCGCCAGAGATGGACGCTCCTGGGGATCAAGGCCGACCACTTGAGCCACGGCATGCTCCTTCGTTATTGACCCGCTCGCGTTGAGCAGTATAACCTGAGTCACATCGCTAATATATCAGAGTTGTATCAGATGCATACGACTCTCCTACCAGGAGATCCGATGACCACTAGTGAGACCGCCACCCCGCTGGCTGAGCCCGCTGCCTCGTCGACCCTCCAAGGGAAGGGCCGGGGACCCGGGCGCACCTCCGTGCTGACCCTCTCGTGCCCCGAACGGCCGGGAATCGTGCAGGCTGTCACGAGCTTCCTGTACCAGCACGGCTTCGACATCGTCGAGCACCAGCAGTTCGATGACCGCGAGCGCGGAACCCTCTTCCTCCGGACGGCCTTCTCGACCGAATCTCCCGTGGACGCCCAGGAACTCACCGACGAGTTCCAGGCGACCGCGGACGAGTTCGGGATGAGCTTCTCGTTCCAGGACGACTCGAAGCTCCGGCTCCTCGTCATGGTCTCGAAGTTCGGGCACTGCCTCAACGATCTCATCTTCCGCTGGCGTGCCGGCACGCTCGGCGGCGAGATCGCACTCGTCGTCTCGAACCACGAGGACCTCCGGCCCATGGCGGAGGCGGCAGGCCTTCCGTTCGTGCACGTCCCGGTCACGGCCGCCACGAAGGAGGAAGCCGAGTCCCGGCTGCTCGCGCTCGTCGACGAGCACGGCATCGACCTCGTCGTCCTGGCCCGCTACATGCAGATCCTCTCCGACGACCTGTGCCGGTCCCTCGAGGGCCGCGCGATCAACATCCACCACTCGTTCCTCCCGGGCTTCAAGGGCGCGAAGCCGTACCACCAGGCGTACGAGCGCGGCGTCAAGCTCGTCGGCGCAACGGCGCACTATGTCACGGCGGACCTCGACGAAGGACCGATCATCGAGCAGGAGGTCATCCGGGTGGACCACACGTACCACCCCCACGATCTCGCCACCGTGGGGCAGGACGCCGAATGCCTCGCCCTCTCCCGCGCAGTCCGCTGGCACTGCGAGCACCGCATCCTCCTCGACGGCGCGAGCACCGTCGTCTTCCGCTGACCACTGACCCTCCACGAGCCAAGGAAGATCAATGACCACTCCCCCTCGCGTCGTCATCATCGGCGCCGGCATCGTCGGCACGAACCTCGCAGACGAGCTTGTCCAGCGCGGCTGGACGGATATCACCGTCCTCGACCAGGGCCCGCTCGAGATGCCGGGCGGCTCCACCTCTCACGCCCCGGGCTTGGTATTCCAGACCAATGCCTCGAAGACGATGACGCTCTTCGCCAAGTACACGGTGGAGAAGCTCCTCTCGATCGACTGCTTCAACCAAGTCGGCGGCCTTGAGGTCGCTACAACGGAAGCCCGGTACGAGGACCTCAAGCGGAAGCTCGGCTACGCCCAGTCCTGGGGCGTCGACGCCCGGCTCGTGGACGCAGCGGAATGCAAGCGCATCTACCCCTTCCTGAACGAGGAGATCGTCCTCGGCGGTCTGCACATCCCGAGCGACGGCCTGGCCCTCGCCGCGAAGTCCGTCCAGATCCTCATCGAGCGGACGCGCGAAGCCGGGGTTGTCTTCAAGGGCTCGACGCCGGTCACCGGCATCGCCGTCGAAAGTACAGAGCGGTCCGGCGGCCGCGTCACCGGCGTCGAGACCCCCGACGGCGTGATCCCTGCCGACATCGTGGTCTCCTGCGCGGGCTTCTGGGGCGTCGAGGTCGGTGCAATGGTCGGCATGTCCATCCCGCTGCTCCCCCTCGCGCATCAGTACGTCAAGACTGGCCCCGTTCCCGCTCTCGCGGGCCGCAACGAGCAGCCCAACGGCGCGAGCCTGCCGATCCTGCGCCACCAGGACCGCGACCTCTACTACCGCGAGCACGGCGAACGCTACGGCATCGGCTCCTACGCGCACCGGCCCATGCCGGTCGTCGCCGCCGATCTCGGCCTGACTCCACAGCACGTCGACGAGCACAGCATGCCCTCGCGGCTCGAGTTCACGCCCGAGGACTTCGCTCCGTCCTGGGAAGACTCGAAGGAGATCCTGCCCGCCCTGCGTGACACGGAGATCGAGGACGGCTTCAACGGCATCTTCTCGTTCACCCCGGATGGCGGCCCGATCGTGGGCCAGCACCGGGATCTCGAGGGCTTCTACGTGGCCGAGGCCGTCTGGGTGACCCACTCGGCCGGCGTCGCCCGCGCCGTCGCGCAGCTGCTCACCGCGGGGAGCTCCGAGATCGACCTCGGCGAATGCGACGTCGCCCGCTTTGAAGACGTCCAGCTCTCCCGCTCCTATGTGAGCGAGACGTCGCAGCAGAACTTCGTTGAGATCTACGACGTCCTGCACCCCCTTCAGCCCAAGGAATCCCCGCGCAACCTGCGCGTGAGCCCGTTCAATGCCCGTCACCGCGAACTCGGCGCGTACTTCCTCGAGGGCGGCGGCTGGGAGCGGCCGTACTGGTTCGAGGCGAACGCTCACCTGCTGGACGAGCTCCCCGCCGAGTGGCAGCCACCGGCCCGCGATGACTGGTCCGCGCGCTTCAGCTCCCCTATCGCCGCAGCCGAGGCGTGGAAGACGCGCACCGCCGTCGCCATGTACGACATGACGCCGCTCAAGCGCCTCGAGATCTCGGGACCAGGCGCCGTCACGCTCCTCCAGCGCCTTACGACAGGCGACGTCGCCAAGAAGCCCGGAGCCGTGACCTACTGCCTGCTCCTCGACGAGCAAGGCGGGATCCGCAGCGACATCACCGTCGCACGGCTCGACGAGGAGACGTTCCAGGTCGGAGCCAACGGCAACATCGATCTCGCCTACTTCACCCGCGAAGCGCGCCGCCAGCGCGCCGAGGACCCGACGCAGTGGGCGCAGGTCCGCGACATCACGGGCGGGACGTGCTGCATCGGCCTGTGGGGCCCGCTGGCCCGCGAGGTGGTCTCGGCCATCAGCAGCGACGACTTCTCGAACGACGGCCTGCGCTACTTCCGCGCGAAGAAGGCCACGATCGGCGGCGTGCCCGTCACCGTCATGCGGCTCTCCTACGTGGGTGAGCTCGGCTGGGAGATCTACACCAGTGCGGACAACGGCCAGCGGCTGTGGGACGTGCTCTGGGAGGCCGGGCAGCCGCACGGCATCATCGCCGCCGGCCGCGCCGCATTCAGCGCGCTCCGGCTCGAGAAGGGCTACCGCTCGTGGGGCACCGACATGACCACCGAGCACAACCCGTTCGAGGCCGGACTCGCCTTCTCCGTGAAACTCTCCAAGGAAGGCGGCTTCGTGGGCAAGGCCGCTCTCGAGGGCCTCAGCGAGGACTCTTCGGCACGCAGGCTGCGGTGCCTGACGGTCGACGACGGGCGCTCAATGGTGCTGGGCAAGGAGCCGGTGTTCTACAAGGACGAGCCGGTGGGCTACGTGACGAGCGCCGCCTTCGGCTACACGATCGGAAAGCCTATCGCGTACGCGTACCTCCCGGGCGGAGTCGCCGAGGGCGACGCCGTGGAGATCGAGTACTTCGGCAATCGGATCAGGGCCACTGTCACACCCGAGCCCTTGTACGACCCGGAGATGAAGCGCCTGCGCGGCTGATCTCCGGATCCTTCCCCGGAATGTGAACGGCCCGGTCCCGATCAGGGGACCGGGCCGTTCCCCTTGTGGCGAACTGAGTGTGATCCTGCCCTCATTTACACCATCGCTCTGGCAGAATCACCACATGGGGAACACTTTTGTGTCCGAGGACCCGAACGAACCCGACGAGACGCGTTCCGGGAACGGCGTCCAAGCAGTCGAGCGGGTGGTACGCGCCCTCGAAATCCTCGCCAAGGAAGGCAGCGCGGCCGTCGGCGATATGGCCGAATGGATGGGCGTTCACAAGTCGACGGCGTCACGCATCCTGGGCGCGCTCGAGACCCACGGCTTCGTCCAGCAGAGCAGCCGCCGAGGCAAGTACCAGCTCGGCGTCGGCCTCCTCCGCGTCGCGAGCTCCATTCCCCGCAGGCTCAGCCTCGTCCACACCGCGCGGCCCGTCCTTGAGGATCTGGCGCAGCAGTTCGGGGAGACCGTCAACCTCGCCGTGCGGCGGGACGTCTACGCCGTCAATGTGGACCAGGCTATGGGCTCCGCGAACCTCGCGACATATGACTGGATCGGCAACCTCACACCGCTGTATGCCACCTCGAGCGGCAAAGTCTTCCTCGCGTATCTGCATTCGTCGGACCGCGAGGAGCTGTTCCACCAGATCGAGCTCAAGTCCCTGACTCCGCACACGCACAGTCGGCAGCAGCTCGAGAAGGAGTTGCCCGACATCGTCCAGAAGGGCTTCGCCACGACTCACGGCGAGCTCGAGGACGGGCTCAACGCGATCGCGGCCCCGGTCTTCGGGCACATGGGCGACGTGATCGGCGCGGTGAGCCTCTCCGGGCCCGCCTTCCGCTTCGAGCCCGAGGACGACGTCGTCGTCAAGGCAGTCGTCTCGGCCGGCGAGGAGATCACCGAACGCATGGGCGGCCCGGCCTCTCACGATCGCTCGTGAGAGGCCGGGCCGCCTAAATTTTCGGTTGCTCGACGCCTAGCCGCCGAAGTCGGCGTGGTGGCGCGGGGGGTGGGGGCTAGTCGAACCAGCCGCTCGGCGCGGGGGCGATGTTCTGCCAGATGTGCTTGGCCTCGCGATATTCGTCGAGCCCCGCGTGCCCGAGCTCGCGGCCGATCCCGGACTTCCCGAACCCGCCCCACTCCGCCTGGGGGACGTACGGGTGGTAGTCGTTGATCCACACCGTCCCGTGCCGCAGGGCGCCGGCCACGCGTTGGGCCTTGGACGCGTCCGAGGTCCATACCGCCCCGGCCAGACCGTACTCGGTGTCGTTCGCGATCGAGATCGCCTCGGCCTCGTCCCGGAACGTCTCGACGGTGAGGACCGGGCCGAAGGACTCCTCCCGCACCACGCTCATCCCCGACCGGCAGTTCCCCAGCACGGTGGGCGGGTAGAAGAACCCGTCGGCGAGTGGCCCGTCCTGAGGGATGTAGCCGCCGCACAGGAGCTCGGCACCCTCGGCGATCCCGGCCTGGACGTACGCGTGCACCTGGTCGCGGTGTTTGGCGGAGATGAGTGGCCCAGTCTGGGCGTCGGGGTCGAACGGGCCGCCCATCCGGATCTTCTGGGCCCGTTCGACCACCTCGGCCACGAACTGCCCCGCAATCGACTCCTCGACCACGAGCCGCGCGCCCGCCGAGCACACCTGACCAGAGTGCAGGAATACCGCCGTGAGCGCGTTGTCCACGGCCGCGTCCCAGTCCGCGTCCGCGAAGACCACGTTCGGGTTCTTCCCGCCGAGCTCGAACGCCACGCGCTTCACCGTCTGGGCGGCCGCGGCCATGATGGTCTGCCCCGTGGAGAGGCCTCCCGTGAGCGAGACAAGGTCGACGCGCGGGTCCGCGCTCAGCGGGCCGCCCACCTTCGACCCAGTCCCCGTCACGAGGTTCGCCACGCCGGCCGGGACGCCGGCTTCGGCGAGCGTGTCCATGAGCAGGATGGAGGTCGACGGCGTCAGCTCGCTGGGCTTGAGCACGAACGAGTTCCCCGCGACGAGGGCTGGGGCGACCTTCCACGCCGCCTGCAGGAGCGGGTAGTTCCACGGGGCGATGAGGGCGCAGACGCCGAGCGGCTCGTAGACCACGCGGCTGATGGCGTTCGGCCGTCCCGTGTCGATCACCCGGCCGGCGTCGAGGCCGGCAACCTTGCCGTAGTAGCGGAAGCAGGCGGCGATGTCGTCCATGTCGTACTCGGCCTCGACGAGCCGCTTGCCCGTGTCGAGCGCTTCGGCCCGCGCGTACACGGCCTTGTCGCGCTCGAGGAGCTCGGCAACCCGGAGCATGACCGCGCCCCGCTCGAGGTCTGTCATCCGTCGCCAAGGGCCGCCGTCGAACGCGGCACGCGCGCTCGCGATCGCGCGCTCGGCGTCCTCCGCCGTCGAGGAGACGACGACGGCGACCTCCCGCCCATCCGCCGGGCAGCGCACGGTGGAGGTCCCGCCGTCGGCCGCCCGCTCCCAAGAACCTCCGACATAGAGGCCCTTGATCGTCCGGGCCGCTAGCTCGGGGCTGAGCGTTGCTACTTCAGCCATGCCGCCACCTTGTCCGGGTTGGCGTCGATCCACTTCTGGGCCGCCGCGTCGGGGCTCATGCCGTCCTTCGCGATGTAGCCGGCGACCATGTTCTGGTCCTGGTTGGTCCACTTGAAGTTCTTGACCAGGTTGTAGGCCGGGCTGCCGGAGTTGGCGAACTTGGTGGAGACGATCTTGTTCAGGTCGTACTTGGGGTAGTCGCAGGCGACCTTGGCGGGGTCGGCGTCGCACCCGTCGGTGTAGGCCGGCAGGTTCACCTTGACCAGCGGCACCTCGTTCAGGAACCACTGGGGCTCGTAGAAGTAGCCGATGAGGGGGGTGTGGTTCTGCTCGGCCTGCCGGAAGGCCTGGATCAGCGCTGGCTCGGAGCCTGCGTAGACCACCTTGAAGTTCAGCCCGAGGTTCTTCACGAGCGCCTCGTCATTGGTGACGTAGGACGGGTCGCCGTCGAGAAGCTGGCCTTGGCCGCCGGACTCGGAGGTCTTGAACATGTCCGCGTACTTGTTCAGGTTCTTCGAGTCGGTGATGTCCGGGTACTGCTTGGCCATCCACGGCGGAACGTACCACCCGATCACTCCGGTGTTGCCGGTGGGCCCGGCGTCCTGGGCGGTCTTCTGCTGCTTGATGTACTTGTCGGTGAGATCGGGATGGCCCCAGTTCTCCAGGACGGTGTCCACCTCGCCGCTGCCGAAGCCCTGCCACGCGACCTCTTCCTTGAGGGTCTTGTAGTTCACGGTGCAGCCGAGCTTTTCCTTTGCCACCGTGCCGACCACGTAGGCGTCCGCCTCGTAGCCCACCCACGGGTTGACGGCGACGTTGAACGCCCCGCACTTGGACGCGCCGCCGGCGGCGTTGGACGTGGCGGAGATGTCCCCGCCGCCGCAGGCCGTCAGACCCAGGGCCGCAGAGAGGACGGAGGCCGCGACGGCCGCGGGTTTGATCCATTTCTTCATGGCTGTTTCCTTCTGTGAGGTTCAGTCGGTGGAAGTTCAGCTGGAGGTTCTAAGCCCTGCCCAGGCGGGCAGCGGCGTGCTGGGTGATGCGGTCGAGCATGATGCCGAGCGCGGTGATGGCGATGCCGGCGGCCAGGCCCTTGCCGAAGAGCTGGCCCTGCGAGAAGCCGGAGACCACGAGGTAGCCGAGCCCCCCGCCGCCGACGAGCCCGCCGACGACGACCATGGAGAGCACGTACAGCAGGCCCTGGTTCGCAGCCAGCACGACGGCGGCGCGGGACATGGGCACCTGGACCTTGGACACCATCTGCCAGCCGGTGGTGCCCATCGACTCCGCGGCCTCGACCGTGGTCGGGGAGACTCCGCGGATGCCGTCCGCGACGAGCTTGGTCGCGATCGGCACGCCGTAGGCGAGGGCTGCGACGATGGCGGTGAAGCGGGTGGGCCCGAACAGTGCCAGTGCCGGGACGAGGTAGACGAAAGACGGGATGGTCTGGAACGCGTCCAGCACCGGCCGGATGATCGCATCGGCAAGCCTGCTGCGCCCCATCCAGACGCCGACGACGACGGCCGCCACGACGACCAGGAGGGTCGCCACCAGGGTTGTGGCGAGGGTCTTCATGCTCTCGTTCCACAGCCCCGTTCCCAGGATTACCGCCTCGCAGGCAGCCGCGGCGACGGCGGCCCGCCGCCCGCCCAGGGCCAGGGCGATCCCGAGCAGCACGAGCGCCATGACCCACCACGGGGACTGTGCCAGCAGCGACTCGAGCGGGTTCACCAGCAGGGTGGTGATGGTGTCCTTGAGCCAGCCGGTGAAGCCGGAGAACGTGCCCACGGTCCAGTTGGTCGCGGCCGAGACGGCCTTGCCCAGCGGCCCGCCCAGATCCGGGGAGGCCGGGAACTTCGCCAGGGCGAGGTAGTTGTGCGAGAGGTAGATGGCGACGGCGGCGATCACCGCCCCGGCGATGACGCCGACACGCCGGGCGCGCGGCCCGCGGAAGCCGCCCGCGCTTGTCCCGCGCGCCACGCGCGCTTCGATCCCGGAGCGCTCGGAGGCGGCCGTCGTCGTGCGGTCGAGCATGATCGCCATGAGGACGATGGCCAGGCCCGAGACGAAGGCCGAGCCGACGTCCAGGGACTGCAGCGACTGAAGGACGGGCTGGCCCAGGCCCGGGCCGTTGATGAGGGCGGCGATGGTGGCCATCGACAGGGCCGCCATCGTGCACTGGTTGATCCCGACGACGATCGTGCGGCGGGCCATGGGCAGCTGGACCTTGGTCAGGGTCTGCCAGGCGGTGCCGCCCATCGAGGTCACCGCCTCGAGCGTGGTGGGCGAGACGTTCCGGATGCCATGCTCGGTGATGCGCACCAGCGGCGGCAGCGAGTAGATGATCGTGGTGACGATCGCCGCGGCCGGGCCGATGCCGAACACAAGAGCGAGCGGGGCCAGGTACGCGAACGACGGCAGGGTCTGCATCAGATCCAGCACCGGCGAGATGATCGCCGAGACGCGGCGGCTGCGGGCCATCCAGATCCCCAGCGGGGGCCCCAGGATTGCGCACAGGCCCACGGCAACGAACGTGACGACGAGGGTGTCGATGCTCTGCTGCCAGTAGCCGAAGAAGCCGAACAGCAGCACGCACGCCCCGACCAGGAGCATCGAGCGGACCCCGGCGAGCGCGAAGGCCAGCCATGCCAGCAGCACCACGACGCCGAGCCAGCCGACCTGGGGCACCGGCCGCAGGGCCGAGGGCTGGCTGAAGAGGCTCTGCAGGAACGCCACGAGCCCGTTGAGCCCGTCGGTGAGCGGCTGGACGACGTACTCGAAGACCGCCGAGTTGCTGCGGGCGGCATCGAAGCTGTCACGGACACTGTTGAGCCAGAGGTGGAAGTCCGTCTTCTCGGCCCCGCCCAGCTCGAGCGTCTGGGTCCCCTTCAGGACGGCCCACAGGACAAGCCAGAGGACGACGACGGCGCCCAGCAGGAACGGCCGCCAGTGGCGCCGGACCGAGATGCGCGGCCTGCTGGCTCGGGTAGTGGCCGGCGGGCGCGCGGCAGGCCCGGTGGGGCGCTCGCGCACCGCCGTCGCGCTCATGCGCCCTCCTCGGCGACGACGACGCGCAGGATGTCCTCGTCGTCGACCACGCCGAGGAAGCGGTCGTCGTCGTACACCCGGACCGGGAGGGAGGACGCGAGGACCTGGCGGGCCGCGTCGCGGACGATCTGGTTCGCCTGCATCACGGGCCCGTCCAGGGACTCGCCGTCGTGGGCGGGGCGGACCACGTAGCGCAGGGTGAGCACGTGCGAGCGCGGCACATCGGAGACGAAGTCCCGCACGTAGTCGTCGGCGGGGTTCGCCACGACCTCGGCGGGGGTGCCGATCTGGACGATCTCGCCGTCGCGCATGATCAGGATCCGGTCCCCCAGCCGCAGGGCCTCCTGCAGGTCATGGGTGATGAAGACCATCGTCTTGCCGACCTCCTCGTGGAGCCGGCACACCTCGTTCTGCATGTCGCGGCGAATCAGCGGGTCCAGCGCGGAGAACGGCTCGTCGAACAGCAGCACCTGCGGGTCCACCGCCAGCGCGCGGGCCAGGCCCACGCGCTGCTGCATGCCGCCCGAGAGCTGATCGGGGAAGGACCCCTCGTACCCCGACAAACCCACCAGGTCCACCATCTCCTGGGCGCGCGCCAGCCGCTTGGCCTTCGGCTCGCCGCGGACCTCCAGGCCGTAGGCAACGTTGTCGATCACCTTCCGGTGCGGCAGGAGGCCGAACTGCTGGAAGACCATGGCCATGTGGTTCCTGCGCAGGGCCCGCAGCTGGGCCTTGCCCGCCTGGGTCACGTCCTCCCCGTCGATCCTCACGGTTCCCGCCGTCGGCTCGATCAGCCGGGTCAGCAGCCGCACGAGCGTGGACTTGCCCGAGCCGGACAGGCCCATCACCACGAACACCTCGCCCTGGGCCACCTCGAACGAGACGTCCTTCACGGCAGCGAGGCAGCCGGTCCTGCTCTGGAGCTCCTTCCTGGAGAGGTGCTCGTCCGGAGTGCCGATGATCCGGTCAGCCTTGGCGCCGAAGATCTTCCACAGCCCTTCGACCTTCAGGGCCGGTTCGATGGAGTCCGCGCGGCGTGCCGCGCGGCGGCTAGTTTCGGGGTCCAGTGTCGGTGCGGTCATGATGCCTCCTCAAGCTCGCTGACCGTGGAATGGCGGTAGAACGGCTCGGGCTCCGCGGGGAGCTGGCGGCCGAGGATGAGGTCCGCGGCCTTCTCCGCGAGCATCATGACGGGGGCGAAGATGTTGCCGTTGGTCACGTACGGCATCGCGGAAGCGTCCGCGACGCGCAGGCCCTCCGTGCCATGGACCTGCATGGTGAGCGGGTCAACGACCGCCAGGGGGTCCGAGGCGGGCCCCATCTTGGCCGTGCAGGACGGGTGGAGGGCGGTCTCGGCGTCCCGGGCGACCCAGTCCAGGATCTCCTGATCCGTCTGAACCGCCGCGCCAGGCGAGATCTCACCGCCGTTGAAGGGTGCCATGGCCGGCTGGCGGAGGATCTCGCGGGACACGCGGATCGCCTCGATCCACTCGCGGCGGTCCTGCTCGGTGGAGAGGTAGTTGAACAGGATCGACGGACGGGCCGTGGGATCCGTCGAGCGGATCTTGAGCTGGCCGCGGGCATCGGAGTACATGGGGCCCACGTGCACCTGGTAGCCGTGTTCGACGTCGGCCTTCTTGCCGTCGTAGCGGACGGCGACCGGGAGGAAGTGGTACATGAGGTTCGGGTATTCGACGTCGTCGTTGGAGCGGACAAAGCCGCCGCCCTCGAAGTGGTTCGTGGCCGCCGGGCCCTTCCGGCCAAGGAGCCACTCGAGGCCGATGAACGGCATGCGCCACAGCTCGAGCGAAGGCTGCTGCGAGACCGGCTGAAGGCACGCGTGCTGGATGTAGACCTCGAGGTGGTCTTGGAGGTTCTCTCCCACGCCCGGAAGCTCGACGCGCGGGGTGACACCCACGGAGCGGAGGTGCTTCGGGTCGCCGATACCCGCGAGCTGGAGCAGCTGGGGCGTGTTGAATGCACCGCCACAGAGGATGACCTCTCCACCGCCCACCGTGTGGGTCTGGCCCGCGTGGCGATAGGTCACGCCAGTCGCGCGATTGCCTTGGAACTCGATCCCCGTGACGTACGCGAGGGTCTGGACGGTGACGTTGGGCCGCTTGCGGGCGGGGCGCAGGTAGCCGCGCGACGCCGAGTAGCGCTCGCCCTTGTGCACGTTCCGGTCGAACGGCCCGAAGCCCTCCTGCCGGTAGCCGTTGACGTCGTCCGTCCGGGGGTAGCCAGCCTCGACGGCGGCATCGAAGAAGGCCTGGAACAGCGGGTTCGTCGCCGGGCCGCGCTCAAGGATCAGGGGACCGTCGTGGCCGCGGTAGGGGTCATCGGGCGCGGCTGCCAGGGCGTTCTCCATGCGCTTGAAGTATGGGAGGCAGTGAGCGAAGTCCCAGGACTCCATGCCTGCGTCCGCTCCCCAGCGTTCATAGTCGAGGGGGTTGCCGCGCTGGAAGATCATGCCGTTGATCGAGCTCGACCCGCCGAGCACCTTGCCGCGGGCGTGGGCTACGCGCCGTCCGCCCATGAAGGGCTCGGGATCCGACTCGTACCGCCAGTCATAGAAGCGATTGCCGCTGGGGAACGTCAGCGCTGCGGGCATCTGGATGAACAGGTCCCACGGGTAGTCGCTTCGACCGGCCTCGAGAACGAGAACTGACTGATTCCCCTCGACGCTGAGGCGATCGGCCAGCACGGCGCCGGCGCTGCCCCCGCCGACGATGATGTAGTCATAGTGTTTGGCTGTCATGCTGCTTGCTCCTTGGCCCTTCTGGGGGTGTTGACCAGCGAATTGCGTCACATGCAACTGGGTTCGGCATACACAACAGTGAGTCAGGTCACAGGCAGTGTCAAGCACTTTGGGGCCATGAGGGAAAAATGTCACGCACCTGAAACAGGTGCGGGAAATGCGGGGAAATTGGCCGTTGACGCGGGGGCGCAGAGATGGCTAGCCTGATTGATATATCAGACTCTCCCAAACCCACATATCAGAAGAGCGGGCCCGTTCCTCGACGTCCACGAGGATCACGGCGACGTCGAGGCTGCGGAGAAGCAGTTCGGCGACACGATTCGCTTGGGCCTTGTGATTCGCCTGGGCCTCAGTCAGCGATCCTCGTCCGCCCCCTCATGCGCGGACGGCGATGGAGGCTCGCCTCCCAGCCTCCCAGCGAACAGTCGACGACGGCGCCATCGTCCGCGACCTCAAAGCCCTCGTGATGCAGATCGAGGAGACCACGGCCGCCGCGGCCCGCGCCGACGAGGCAGTCCAGGCCGCCCTTGCCGAGGATCGCACCCCGGGCGAGCTCGCCGACGTCTACGAGGACGCCCAGCGCACACTGCGCACAGGGGCGCCTGTGCTCTACGGGGTGGGATCCCTCGGCGAATCGTCGTTCTTCGGCGAGGCTGCCCTGAAGGATGGCAGAATGATCGGGGCTGCCGCAGCCGACGTCCTGATCGGGCCACTCCGGGCGCAATTCGCGCCGCTCCTGGAACCCCTGCCCACGGGCTCATGCGTGGTGGATCAGAACAACGTCGTCATTGCGACGAATTCCGGAAGCCTGATCGGGGGAATCTTCTCGCCCGAGGGCCAAGAGGACGAAGGAATTGCGCTGCTGGCCGTCCCGTGGCGCTTGCACATTGGCCGGAAAACGGCATCGGCATGAGGGGGAAACCGTGGATGTAGTGTTCGAAATCGTCGGGTGGTTCGGGGCCGTTGCGGTCCTCGTTGCGTACCTCTCGGTCTCGATGGGCTGGTTGCGCCCAACTCGCCGCTTTCAGATCGCGAATTTGATCGGCTCCTGCGCATTCATCGTCAATGGAGCATTCCACGGTGCGTGGCCCTCGGTCGTGACGAATATCGCGTGGGGCTTGATCTCTGTGATCGCCCTCGTCCGCATGCCGCGACATCATCCCGAACCGCTCCAGGGTGAAATGCTCGTGACTCCGCCAGGGCCCCCGGAGACCCTGGTGGAACTCGCGGGTGTCAGCGAGAAGGACTGAGCGCTCGTTTCCCGAGAGCGATGCTTCGACTCCTACCTCCCCAGGCATCAGTCGCCGAAGCACCGTTCACAGAATGCGAGCCGGGGCCGGGAGGCTGTGGGCCTCCCGGCGCCGAACTCAGTGCCGAGACCGCATGAGGTCGAACGGCATGTCATCGAGATCGATGAGGGGGTTCCAGTCCTGCGTGGCAACCAGCTCGTCCGCCTCGGCCCGCGTGTCCACGCTCGGCATTGAGCCGGGCAGCGGGCGCTGCGCAGCCTCGCGCAGGAAATAGACGGCAATGGCGCCGATCGCCGACGTCGCCATGAGGTAGTACGCCGGGGCCATGTCGTTGCGGGTGATCTGAATCAGCCCCTGGACAATGAACGGCGTTGTCCCGCCGAAGATGGCCACGGCGAAGTTGTACGCGATCCCCATGCCGCTGTAGCGGCTCGACGTGGGGAACTGCGCCGGAAGGGCCGAGGCCAGATTGGCCACGTAGAACGTGACGGGGAAGGCGATCAGGGCAAGCCCCATCAGCGTGGACCAGATGGCGCCGACCGAGATGAGCAGGAACGCGGGAACCGCGAGCACCACGGTGCTTCCGGCGCCGATCCAGAGCACGGGGCGACGGCCAATCCGATCCGACAGCCGGCCCGTGAGGGGAATGCAGAGGGACATCACCACCAGCACGGGGATCGTCAGCAGCGTGCCGTGCACCGGATCGTAGCCCTTCGACTCCGTCAGGTAAGTCGGCATGTACGACGTCAGGGCGTAGCCAACGGTGTTCGCGGCGGCCGCGAGGATCATGGCCAGCAGGATCTGCCGCCAGTAGGCCCTCACCACACCGAGCGGCCCCTTGGCGAAGGCGCTGTCGGCGGCAACCGCGTGAGAGGCCGCCGCCTCCTGCGCGTCCAGCGTTGCCTGGAACTGGGGCGATTCCTCGATCCTGTTCCGGAAGAAGATGGCCACGATCCCCAACGGGCCGGCTAGGAGGAACGGAAGCCTCCAGCCCCACTGTTCCATCGCGCTCTGCCCGAGGGCCAACTGCAGCACAGAGACGAGCGCGGCCCCGAGGGCGAAGCCGAGGTACGAGCCCATGTCCAAGAAGCTCGCGAAAAAGCCGCGGCGCTTGTCCGGTGCGTACTCGCACACGAACGTCGTTGCCCCCGCGTACTCGCCGCCCGTGGAGAAGCCCTGGACCAGCTTCAGGATCACCAGAAGCACGGCGGCCCACACGCCGATCTGTGCGTAGCCCGGCAGGAGGCCAACGGCCAGCGTGCTGGCCGACATGAGGATCAAGGTGGCCGCGAGGACCTTCTGGCGACCCACCCTGTCCCCCAGCCAGCCGAACACTACGCCGCCGAGCGGGCGCGCAATGAACGTGGCCGCGAACGTCCCGAGCAGGAAGAGCGTCTGGACCGTCTTGTCCGCCTCCGGAAGGAACACCGGACCCATCGTGGTGATGAGGTAGCCGAAAACGCCGACGTCGTACCACTCCATGGTGTTCCCGACGATCATGCCGCCGATGGCCTTCTTGAGCGTGGGATGGTCTACGACGTTGATGTCGGAGACCGCAAGACGCCGACGTCGGTTGGGCTGAACACTCTCCACCTCACCGATGGTGACATCACCTTTTGCTGTCATGAAGAGCTCCTTTCGCTGAACATGGTCGACGGCTCAGACGTGGCCGTCGACGGTGATGCCCGGCGGCAGATTGGGCTCCTCCTCGGACTCCTTGAGGTAGATGTCGCCGTCGAGGACCTCGACGGTGTGAACGCGGACGGGCAGCTTGGCCGGCGGGGCGTCGACCTTCCCCGTGCGCAGATCGAACTTGGAGGCGTGGAGCGGGCACTCCACCTCGCAGCCCTCGACGTAGCCATCGGCTAGGGACGCATCCTGATGGGTACAGGTGTCGTCGATGGCGAACAGTTCGCCTTCCTCCGTATGAAAGAGGGCGATCGGGGGCCGCGTCTCGAGTCGCATCGCGTCCCCGCGCGCGAGCTGCGACAGGGGGCAGACGCGCATCATCTGGTCGGTCTCGCTGCTCATCGAACTTCCTTCCGCACCCCGTGGCTGCTCTCCGGCACGACGTCTCCGACCTGGTCCATGACCCAGTCGTGGAACGCCCCGATGTGGTGCTCGCTCGGCACGAGCACACCGCCCTTGGCGTAGATCCGCGAAGACATCGCCGGCTGGCAGCGCTCGCACGCGTCGAAGTCCTGCTGGTTCACGCGGTGGAAGAGCTCGACAGAGGCCGAGACGTCCTTGCCGCTCTCGACCACCGACGGAAGGTAGAGCCAGTCGCACTCGACGATGGTCCGGTCCGCCGCCATCGGGAACATACGGTGGATGATCACGTGGTCGGGGACGAGGTTCACGAACACGGTCGGCTTGATGGTGATGGCGTAGTACCGGCGGTCCTGATCCTCGGCGACACCGGGGATCACGTCGAGGCCCTCGGAACCGTCGACCGTGAAGCCCTTGATGTTCTCGCCGAACTCGGCGCCGTGGCCCACGAAGTACTGCGCGGCCAGACCGTCGGCGAATTCGGGGAGGACCTCCGTGAGTTCCGGGTGGATCGTGGCGCAGTGGTAGCACTCCATGAAGTTCTCGATGATGAGCTTCCAGTTGGCCTTGACGTCGTACGTGATCCGGCGGCCGAGGCTCAGGTTCGCGACGTCGTAGCCGTCGATCTTATGCACGTCGCCGAGGCGCTCCTCGATGGCGCCCATGACGTCCTCTTCGAAGGAGGGCGGCTCCTCTGCGAGGCAGAGCCAGACGTAGCCGAGGTACTCGCGGATGTGGACCTTCACGAGGCCGTGCTCGTGCCGGTCGATGTCCGGCATCTTGGTCAGGTTCGGTGCAGCGATGAGCTTGCCGTCGAGGTCATAGGTCCATGCGTGGTACGGGCACTGGAAGGAGCGCTCGGCCTGACCCGACTCCTCCATGCACAGCTTGACGCCACGGTGGCGGCAGATGTTGAAGAACGCGCGGATCTCGCCCTTGCGGTTGCAGCTGACGATAACGCTCTCGCGGCCGATCTGGACCGTCTTGAACGAGCCCGGCTTCTCAAGATCGGCCGAGCGCACGGCGCAGAACCACATCTGCTCGAAGATGCGCTCCTGCTCAGCCTCGAAGACGCCCTCGTCCACATAGGTGTAGCCAGGAAGCGTGGAGATCAGGCTCTCCGAGATCTTCTCGTGCGTGCCCTGGGCGGCAAGCTTCTCCGGTGCAGTGGTCATCTCGTCTCCTTCTGAATAGCAAAAATGTGCTGAGTAGCGAAAAGTCTTCTGAACAGCGATAAATCAGGAAAAAGTGAAGGTCTGGGCGGCGAGCGAGCGCTCGAGCTGGCGGCGGCGCTTGCCGAAGAGCCGCGGTTGGCCGCTGCTGAGCAGGCCAATCGGCTGCTCGCCCCGGTAGTACGCCGCGAGGAAGGTGTGGGTCGAGAGGTCGCCCTCCTCGATTTCCACCCGGTCGGCGAGTTCGGCATGGCCACTGAACTGGATCCGGATGCCGTACTGGTCGGACCAGAAGTAGGGAAGGGTAGCGACAGGCTGAGGGTCCGGGGTTCCAAGGAGCGCCTTGATCGCACGGGCAGGCTGCGTCAACGCGGAGTTCCAATGTCCGTGGCGGTGGTGCCGCCCGAGGTGCTGGTCCTCCCATGCCGCGCAGTCGCCCACGGCGACCACGCCGGGGACGCGCGTCCGACCATGGTCGTCGCAGATCACGCCGTCGGCCGTCGCCACCCCGGATCCTTCGAGCCACGCCGTGGCGGCTTCGCCGCCCACGGCGACCAGGACGGCGTCGGCCTCGACGACCCGGCCATCGCTCAGCCCCACAGACAGCAGGCGCGCTCCCTCTGAGCGCACGGATTCGAGGACTGCGTTCTGGATGAACGTGACGCCATGGGCGGCGTGGAGACCTGCGAGCACTGCACCCATGTGGGCGCCGACGCTCCTGGTGAGCGGCACTCTCGGACCGCCCAGCAACGTGACCTCGACTCCCGCGGCCAGCGCCGTCGACGCCACCTCGGCACCAATGAGGCCAGCCCCGAGGACGAGCAGCCGCGCCCCGGGCCGGAGTTCCTCGCGGAGTGCAACAGCGTCGTCCAGCGTACGGAGGGTGTAGACGTTCTCAAGGCCTTCGAACTGTGGAAGCGTCCGAGCGGTCGACCCGGTGGCGATCACCACGCCGTCGGCCGCCACCCGCTGGCCGTTGGCAAGGACGACGGCGCGCTCCCCGGCGTCGAGCGCGACGGCCCGCTCCCCGAGCATCCACTCGGCTGACAGATCTTCGGTAGGGTCTTCAAGGCTCAGTGTCTCCTGGCCCACTTTTCCCGCGAGGAAATCCTTGCTGAGCGGTGGTCGGTCATAGGGGCGATGCACCTCGTCGCCGATCATCAGCAGCCGGCCATCGAAGCCTTCGGCGCGGGCCGCCCGGGCCGCGGAAAGCCCCGCGAGGGACGATCCCACGATGGCAAGAGTCTTCATGAACGCTCCCCTTACACCAATTGCAGCAATTGCAACTTGATTCGCTATGCACAACAGTGGGCCACGTCACAGGCGCATGTCAAGAGATTGCGCGGAAGAGAAGAAGGTGCGTTGACCGAGGCTTTACAGCTGCCCTAAGGTGCGTTGATATATCAATGGCGTATCAGATGCATATGAGAGCAATTGGAGATCCCGTGAGCAGTTCCGAGACGATCGAGGACTACCTCTGCCGGCTTGCATCCGGCGAGCCGACCCCAGGGGGCGGGGCAGCCGGCGCACTGCACGCGGCTCAGGCCGCGGCCCTCCTGAGCATGGTGGCCAGGTTCAGCACAGGTCCGAAGTTTGCCGAGCACGCGGCTGAGGTGCAGGACGTCCTCGAGCGCGCCGAGGAGCTCCGGCACATCGCCATTGCCCTTGCCGACGCGGACGAGGAGGCCTTCGGATCCGTCATCGCCGCCTACGGGCTGCCGCGCAGCACCGACGACGAGAAGGCAGCGCGAACCCACGCCATCCAGTCGTCTCTGGTCGCCGCCGCGGTTCCGCCGCGTGAGCTCGTCACTGTTGCGGACGCTCTCGTGCAGCTCGGCCAGCGGCTCGTGGACTTCAGCAATCCGAATGTCATCAGTGACGTCGCGGCCGCCGCCGAGGCCGCCCGCGCCGCCGCCG
Source organism: Sinomonas gamaensis (assembly GCF_005876955.1). GTDB lineage: Bacteria > Actinomycetota > Actinomycetes > Actinomycetales > Micrococcaceae > Sinomonas > Sinomonas gamaensis. The sequence goes on along the minus strand of NZ_SSCL01000006.1, from coordinate 166,574 downwards.
CCACCGCGCGAGTGAACCTCGAGATCAATCTCTCCGGGATCAAGGACAGCGACGTCCTTTCCGCGCTCGTCGCTGCCATCGAGACGGCAGATGTGGTCATCGAGGAGGCCGACTCGCTCTCACAGCGGGTCAGGAAGCAGATCCTCCGGTGACCGCGCAACTGCTCGGCGGCAAGGAACTCGCCCGGAAGATCAAGGCCCAGGTCACGGCGGACATCCAGAGTCTCGACGGCGGCCGCCCCACTCTCGCGGTTGTCGTCGCGACTGAGGACGACGCCACCCACTGGTACGTCCGCTCCATCGCCAGCGCCGCCGGGAAGGCAGGGGTCGACTGCCGCGTCATCGACCTCGGGGCGGGGGCGTCTCAGGCGAAGCTGGAGGCAGAAATCGTGTCCCTCGCCGAAGACCCCGGCGTGCATGGCCTCATCCTGCAGACCCCGCTTCCGCCTGGTGTATCGCCCGCACAGCTCGTGGGGCTCATTCCGCCGGAGAAGGATGTCGACGGCGCCAATCCCGTGAGCCTCGGCCGCCTTGCCGTGGGCGAGTGCGCCTTTGCCCCCGCAACCGCCCGCTCAGTCATCGAACTGCTCGATCACCACGGTATCCCCGTGAGCGGTCGTCACGTCGCAGTCGTCGGGCGCTCGACCGTCGTCGGCAAACCGCTCGCCCACCTGCTCCTGCAGCGCGACGCAACCGTGACCGTGTGCCATTCCCGGTCGGTTCCGTTGGCACGGTTCACTCAGCCAGCCGACATCGTGGTGGTGGCCGCCGGCAAAGCGCGGCTGCTGAGCTCGGAGCACATCTCGCCCGGCGCAGTTGTGGTCGACGTCGGCACCCACGTCCTCCCCGACGGCAGGCTCGCGGGGGACGCCGACGAGGCTTCAATCTCAGAAGTCGCCTCCGCGTTCTCTCCAGTCCCAGGCGGCGTCGGGTCAGTTACGACCGCTCTCCTGCTGCTCCATACGGTCGAGGCTTGGAGGGGGAATCGGGTCGAGCGTCCCCGCGATGCAGAAGGACGCGAAGCTCCTGAAGCATCTCCAGCTGCTCGCGGTTGACCGCCATCAGCTGTTCGATCTCCGCCTTGGCACGGACGTTGGTCTCATAGTCGTGTTGCGCCATGGCAGCAGCGATCGCGTCCTGCCGTTTTGCGGCAATCAGCAGGATGGCGCCCTGAAGGCCAGCGAGCATCGACAGGAAGAGGTTCAGCAGAATGTACGGGTAGGGATCCCAGCCAGCGTTGACGAGGAGCACCGAATTCAGCGCAGCCCAGAGCATCATGAAGACGACAAAGCCGGCGACAAACCACCAACTGCCCATGCCGTTTCGCATGATGTCAGCGGCGCGCTGGCCAGAACTGAGCTACTCCTTGTGCTGCTGATGCCAATTGGAGATCTCTTCGGCCATTCACCCAGCGTACGTGGCAACGCCTAGAAGGGCGGCGGGTCCGGGTCGCTCTGCGATGGCGGCGATTCCGCGGTGGGGTCGAGTCCGCGGCCGGCGGGGCCGCGGCCGGCGGGGCCGGCGACGGCGCGGCCACCGAGGGGCGAGGTCCAGCGAAGGTCCCCGGCACTGCCGTCTGGGTTGGCCTCGAGGCGCTCGGCCTGCCAGAGGCCGAGACTCTTGAGCGCGTGGTGCTTGCGGCACAGAAGCTGCAGATTCGCTGCGTCCGTGGTGCCCCCGTGCTGCCACTCCACGATGTGGTCGGCCTCAGCTCGGCGCACGGGGCGGGTGCAGGAGGGGAACTGGCAGATCCCGTCGCGGTACTCGATAAAGCGTCGCAGCCCCTTCGACGGTCGATATGCAACCCGCCCCAGCGACAGCGGCACCCCGTCATCCGAGTCGAAGAGCCGCTGCCACGTAGGGGCCGCGACCGCCAGCGCGCGGGCCGTTGCCGCCTCGATCGGACCGTAACCCTCCAGGACGCCCGGCTCCTCCTCGGCCCCCAGCAGCGTCCCCACCGGAATGTGCACCACGACCTCCGCGGCCGGCGCCGGAACCTCCTCGAAGCTTCTCTCTGAGCCGTCCTGCGCGCTCCCGAGCAGGGTTGCGGCGAGGGCGTCGGCGCGCAACTGCGGCAGGGTCCTGGCCTCGTCGGGGTCGGCCTCCCGCTGGGATCTCGCGAGGGCGTCGACACGGTTGAACGCCGCGAGCCCGACCTCGGCCGGCAGGTACGCCGTCAGGGTACACATCCCATCCGGCTCAGGCTTCACCCACACGCCCCGGTCCTTCTCCGCCCGAGAACGACGCGCACGGATCGAATCAGGGTGCATTCGCTCGCGCAGGGACCGCACCGCAGCACGGAACTCCGCCGGGGTACGTCGCCTCCCGGTGCGGGTGTGAAGCCGGCGCAGGCACTCGATGCCGAACTCCCCCGCCGTCGACTCGGGCAGGGTCGCGGTCTCCTCGGTGATCACGCGGGCATGCGCTTCGGTGAGCATCCCGGCCTCGAGCCGGTCCAGGACCATGAGCTGAACTCCGCACAACGATTCTGCCGCGTCGAGCAGCTTGGCCGCAGCGCGCTCTCCGATGCCTTCCGCAACCGCGACCTCGGACACCGCCAGTGCCCGCCCCACATCTCCGCCGAACCGTTGCGCCCGCGATCCGGCGCCAGGCTCGGCGGCGCGCCGGGCCTCCTCCACACACGCCAGACGCACGCGCTCCACCGCGAGCGCCTCGACCGCGGCCAGGAACGAGCGCATCGCCACGATGTCAGTGAGCACCTGCCGGGCCTGCTCCCCCGTGAGCGTGGACGGGTCGGGATGCCACAGCTCGCCGACGAGCAATGACCCCGGCGCCGGCTCGAGCAGCACAGCGCCCGAACCCTCCGGCCCTTCCGAAAACCCAGCCCCCACCATCGATGCCCCCAACATCAGATAGAAAGTATGTTCTCAATTTATCATAGAATAGACATCTTGACGAACATAGGTACTATCTGGTGGGCATAGAATCGGTGATGCGTGCGGTCCCGGCAGAGCCCGGGCGCGCCCGAGATGGGAAGGGGGTGAGCCATATGGCCGGAATCCTCCTGAAGCCTGGTGATGAGATCGACGTCGTCGTCACGTCCGCCAAGCCGTTCGGATTCTTCGTCGAGTCCGAATCCGGCGTGCACGGGCTCGTCCGCGGAGGCAGTGCCGCGGTCGGCGCCACGGTACGGGTCCGTGTCGTCGAGTTCGATGTAGCCCAATCGCGCTTCAGCGCGACCCTGATCGACTGAGTCGACTGAAAGAACAAGGGCGGCCTCCTCGCGGAGGCCGCCCCTGTGTGTGCGGTGGGGTTCAGGCCCAGACTTCGTAGCCGGTGAGCTTGTCGTAGAGCTTCCGACGCTGGATGCCCTGCGCAGCGATCCACACGACCATGTCGTCGGACGTCGCCTGGTCCACGATGCCTGTACTCACGAGGTTGGCCCCGAGCCACACCTCCACGGTGCGCCCCACGAGCTGCGACCAGTCCTCACGACGCCCCCGGCCCGTTGGGCTCTTGATGGCGCTTGCCTGCAACAACATGCACAATCACCCGTTCTCCACGTATCAGCACTCGATGACGTTCACGGCGAGTCCGCCGCGGGAGGTCTCCTTGTACTTGACCTTCATGTCGGCCCCCGTCTCGCGCATGGTCTTGATGGCCTTGTCGAGAGAGACCTTGTGGCTGCCGTCCCCGCGCAGCGCGATGCGCGCGGCGTTGATGGCCTTGTTGCTCGCCACCGCGTTCCGCTCGATGCACGGGATCTGCACGAGCCCGCCCACCGGGTCGCACGTGAGACCCAGATTGTGCTCGATGCCGATCTCGGCCGCGTTCTCCACCTGCTCCGGCGTTCCGCCCAGGACCTCGCACAGCCCACCGGCCGCCATCGCGCACGCCGAGCCGACCTCGCCCTGGCACCCGACCTCGGCACCGGAGATCGAGGCGTTCTCCTTGAACAGGATCCCCACCGCCGCGGCGGTGAGGAGGAAGCGCACGACCCCGTCGTCGTCGGCCCGGGGAACGAACGTCGTGTAGTAGTGCAGCACGGCCGGCACAATCCCCGCCGCCCCATTCGTGGGCGCCGTGACGATCCGACCGCCCGAGGCGTTCTCCTCGTTCACCGCCAGCGCGAACAGGTTCACCCAGTCCATGGCTCGGATCGGGTCCGTCTGGTCGTTGGCGGCCTCGAGGTCCGCGAGCAGCTTCGGCGCCCGCCGCGGAACCTTCAGCCCACCCGGGAGGAGCTTCTCCGTGCGCGTGCACCCGTTGCGCACGCACTCCTTCATGACCTCCCAGATGTGAAGCAGCTCCGCCCGCAGATCCTCCTCGCTCCGCCACGCGAGCTCGTTGGCGAGCATGATGTCGCTCACCCGCTTGCCCTCGCGGCGGCAGTGCTCCAGAAGCTGGGCGCCCGTGGTGAACGGGTACGGCAGCTCCGTGGAGTCCTCCACGATGCGGTCCGCGCCGACCGCGTCCTCGTCCACGACGAACCCGCCCCCCACCGAGTAGAAGGTGCCCTCGCGGACAAGCGAGCCTCCGCCGTCGTACGCCCTGAAGACCATCCCGTTGGGGTGGGCCGGCAGCGATCGGCGGCGGTGCATCACGACGTCCCGCTCACGGGAGAACGCGATGTAGCGCTCCCCCGCGAGCAGCAGCTTGCCCTCAGCCCCGGCCGCGGCGACCCGAGCGTCGGCCGTGTCCGTGTCCACGGTCTCGGGCCGCTCTCCCTGCAGCCCCAGGATCACGGCCTTGTCCGAGCCGTGCCCGTGCCCGGTCGCCCCGAGCGAGCCGAACAGCTCGGCCTGGACCCGTTCGACGGCGCCCAGCAGCCCGGCCGCTCGCAGGCCGTCCGTGAACAGGACGGCCGCGCGCATCGGCCCGACAGTGTGCGACGACGAAGGGCCAATGCCCACCGAGAACATGTCCAGCGCGCTGAGCGCCATCAGAGCAGCTCCAGCGCCTTGAACTCCGCCATGGCGTCGAGCAGCCAGCGGCCGAGGTAATCAGCGAATGACGCCCGCGGGTAGATCTCGTAGGTCTCGCTGCCCGTCTTCCAGAGGAGGATGGGGACCGGCCCGAGCGAGGTCACGTACGCCGAGCCGACGGCGAACACCCGAGGGTGCAGGTCGAGCGGGCACCCCTTCTCGAGGACCTCGCGCGCGGCCTTCCCGCTGAGCTCGAAGGTCGTGCGGTTCGCGGAGAGGTCGACGGCGGAGCCCGGCTCGGTTCCGATGGCCCCGGCGAGGCGAGCGGTGAGCTCGGCGGGGTCCGCGGCCGAGACGACCAGGAACTCGTCGGGACTCAGCCACAGGACCGAGAGGCCGGTGCCGATGGCGACCTCGCCGACGCGCGTCGGCAGCTGCGTCCCGAGCCGGGCCTCGACCCGGCGGGCCGCGTCCGTGCCCGGGACGATGCGGAGGCCGACCTGGGTCAGGAACAGCACCTCGCGCAGCGCGACGCTGTAGGGGCCCGCCACCTCGGCTGCCTTGAATCTGGCGGCGAGGTGGCCCGCCGGGCTGCGGCGCAGGTCGGCCGTGCTGAGGTGCTTCGGGGTGGGGGTGAGAGTCTCAGCCATCGCGGCGCTTCCCTTCCGGATCGTAGAGGACGGTGTCGCCGACGATGACGTCGACGAGCTGGTTGCCCACCGGGGCCACCAGGGTCTGGCCGATGCGGTTCCGGCCGTTCTTGATGAGCGCCAGGGCGAACGAGCGCCCGAGCGCGGCGGAGTGGTAGCTCGAAGTCACGTGGCCGAGCATCGGCACGGGGCCGTAGGCCGGGTTGACCGAGATGCCGGACTCGACGAGCTGTGCGCCCTCCGGGAGGCGGAACGTCGGGTCCACCGGCAGGAGCGAGACGAGGTGCTTGCGGTCCGTGCGGGCCGAGTCCTCGCGCGAGTACGAGCGCTTGCCGATGAAGTCCTTCGCCTTCGAGACGATCCACTCCATGCCAGCATCCTGCGGCGTCACCGTGCCGTCGGTGTCCTGGCCGACGATCGGGTAGCCCTTCTCGGCGCGGAGCACGTGCATGGTCTCCGTGCCGTACGGCGTGATGTCGAACTCGGCGCCGGCCTCGAAGATGTCCTCCCAGACCTGCTGCCCGTACCAGCCTGAGACGTTGACCTCGAACGCGAGCTCGCCGGAGAACGAGATCCGGCACACGCGGGCGGGGATGCCCGAGGCGAGCGTGGTCTCGCGGAACGTCATGAACGGGAACGCCTCGTTGCTGACATCGAGCTCCGGCGCGACCTTGGAGATCACCGCGCGAGACTTGGGGCCGACAACTGCGACCGTCGTCCACTGCTCCGTCACCGACGTGAAGTTCACGTCGAGCGTGGGCCACTCGGTCTGGTGCCACTCCTCGAGCCAGTCCAGGACGCGCGCGGCGCCGCCCGTCGTCGTCGTCATGAAGTAGCGGTTCTCGTCGACTCGCAGGGTGACGCCGTCGTCGAAGATCATGCCGTCCGGGGTGCACATGACGCCATAGCGGGCCGAGCCGGGGGCGAGCTTCTTGAAGGCGTTGGTGTAGATGCGGTTGAGGAACTCGCCCGCATCCTTGCCCCAGATCTCGATCTTGCCGAGCGTCGTCGCGTCCATCATGCCCACCGAGTTCCGGACGGCGGCGCACTCGCGGTACACCGCGTCGTCCATGGACTCGCCCGGCTGCGGGTAGTACCAGGGCCGCAGCCACTGGCCCACGAGCTCGAACTCCGCGCCGTGCGCCACGTGCCACGGATGGATCGAGGTGAGGCGCTCGGGGTCGAACAGCTCCCCGCGCTCCCGGCCGGCGAGCGCCGCGAAGGCGACCGGCGCGTAGGGGGCCCGGTACGTCGTCGTGCCGATCTCGCCGGGCGTCAGGCCGTTGTTGAGCGCGGCGGCGATGACACCGATCGCGTTCACGCCGGAGGTCTTGCCCTGGTCGTTGGCCGTGCTGATGGAGGTGTAGCGCTTGACGTGCTCGACGCTGCGCATGCCCGCCCCGGTGGCGCGGAGGACATCGTTGACGGTCTGGTCGCGCTGGAAGTCCACGAAGTGCTCGTCGAGCCCGTCGAGGGTGCCGTCCTCGCCCCGGACCACCCAGAGCGGGCGCGTGGTGCCGGCTACATGGAGGGCGTTGTAGGAGACGGCGATCGCGTGGGCGCCGCCCTCGTTGACGAAGCCTGCGTTGAACGCGGCGACCGCGCCAGCGTTGGTGCCCTCGGCGATGCCGTCCTCGAGGACGAAGCTGCCACGCGCCGCCCCGACGACCTGCTGGCCCTCGACCGCACCCGATGGCACGAACGCCGCGAGGTCGTCGTCCCAGCGGATCTTGCCCTGGCGCTGGCTGTGCAGGTGAACCAGCGGGCTCCAGCCGCCCGAGACGGCGACGAGGTCGCAGGCGATGTCCTGGCGGCTGCCCGTCGGCGTGCCGTCAGCGTCGATCTCCCGGATCGTTGCACTGGTGACGCGAGGGCTCCCCACGGTGCCTGCGGCTGTGTCTACAACCGTCGCCGCAGGAAGGACGACGACGCCGGCAGCCACCGCCGCCTTGGCGGCGGGGGAGAGCTCCGGGCGGGCGTCCGCGACGGCGGCGACCTGAAGCCCAGCTTCGATGAGTTCGGCGACGAGGTCGTAGACGCTGTCGTTGGTGGTCGAGACGACCACGCGGGAACCCGCCGTGACGCCGTACCGGTTGAGGTACGTCCGCATTGCGGAGGCGAGCATGACGCCGGGGCGGTCGTTGTTGCGGAAGACGATCGGGCGCTCGTGCGCGCCGGTCGCGAGGATCACCTGCTGCGCACGGATGTGCCACAGGCGCTGCCGCGAGACGCCCGGGAGCTCCGAGGCGAACGCGCCGAGGTGATCGGTGCGGTTCTCGACGGCGATGATGTAGTTCGCGTCGTAGCTGCCGAAGGCGTTGGCGCGGGTCAGCACGGTCACTTCGTCGGCCGCTTCGAGCTCGGCGCGAACCCCCGCCACCCACTCGAGGGCCGGGACGCCGGCGATGCTCGCGTGCGGGTTCGAGAGCAGCGAGCCGCCGAGCTCGGGCTGGTCGTCGACGAGGATCACGCGGGCGCCGGTCGAGGCCGCCTCGCGGGCCGCGGCGAGGCCGGCCGGGCCGGCGCCGACAACGAGGACATCGGCGTGGACGTGCTTCTTGTCGTAGACCGAGGTGTCCTCGGCCGGGTCGAGTTGGCCGAGGCCGGACAGGTACTGCGCCTCGATCCCCTCGACGAGTTCGACGGCGGTGGCCGGCAGCATGGACTCCGTCACCGACTGGCCGGGGCGGCGGACCTTGACGAGCGCGTTGGGCTCCTCAAGGCCAGCGGCAAGGATGCCGCGCGGGCGCTTGAGGTAGATCGAAGGGGCCGTCTCGACGACGCCCGCGGCCAGGAGGGCTGACGCGATCGTGTCGCCCGGGTGACCCGTGTAGGCGCGTCCATCGACGGTGAACGAGAGCTCCTTCGAGCGGTCGATGCGTCCGCCCTCACGCAGCCGGAACGGTTGGCGGCTCATTTGACTCCTCCTGAAATCTTGTCGCCTGCCGCCCTCTCGCCGGTGGCGAGGGATGGCTGGGTCTCGCCCATCCGGTAGACGGCGGCGATGCGGTAGGTCGCGGTGTCACGGACGGCGTTGAACCACTTCCGGCATCCGCCGGAGTGGACCCACCGCTCGGCGAAGAGGCCCTTGGGGTTCTCGCGGTAGAAGAGGTACCGGCCCCACTCCTCGTCGGTGAGGGCGTTGGGGTCCTCCGGGTACGCCACGTGGGCCTGCCCGCCGTAGTGGAACTCGGTCTCGTCGCGGGGCCCGCAGTTCGGGCAGCTGATGAGAAGCATCGCTGGCTCCTTCTGTATCTCTAGGCTCAGTGGGCGACGGCGGCAGCGCCGTGCTCGTCGATGAGGGCTCCCGTGACGAAGCGCTCGAGGGCGAAGGGGGCGTTGAGCGGATGCGGCTCGTCGTTGGCGATCGTGTGCGCCATCGTCCAGCCGGCGCCCGGGGTTCCCTTGAACCCGCCTGTGCCCCAACCGCAGTTGACGTACATGTTCTCGACCGGCGCCTTGCCCACCACGGGAGAGGCGTCCATGGTGACGTCGACGATGCCGCCCCAGGTGCGCAGCAGGTGCGCCCGGGCGAAGATCGGGAAGAGCTCCACGGCCGCGGCCATCTGCTCCTCGATCACGTGGAACGCGCCGCGCTGGCCATAGCCGTTGTACGAGTCGATGCCTGCGCCCATCACGAGCTCGCCCTTGTGCGCCTGGGAGACGTACACGTGCACGTGATTGGACATCACGACCGTCGGGTGGACGATTTCGTGGAGCTCGGAGACGAGCGCCTGGAGCGGGTGCGACTGGATCGGCAGGTCGAAGCCGGCCATCTTCGCAAGGACGCTCGAGTGGCCGGCCGCGCAGAGCGCGACCTTCCCGGCATTGATGGTGCCGCGGTTCGTCTGGACTCCGACCACGCGGTTGCCGTCCTTGACGAAGCCGGTGACCTCGCAGTTCTGGATGAGGTCCACGCCGAGCTCGTCAGCCTTGCGGGCGAAGGCCCACGCGACGTGATCGTGCTTCGCGATGCCCGCGCGCGGTTGGAACGTGCCGCCGAGAACGGGGTAGCGGATCTTGTCGCTCGTGTTCAGGATCGGGCAGACTTCCTTGACCTGGTCCACGTCGAGCCATTCCGCGTCGACGCCGTTGAGCTTGTTCGCGCTCACACGGCGAACAGATTCGCGCACGTCCTGGAGCGTGTGCGCGAGGTTGAGCACGCCGCGCTGGCTGAACAGGAAGTCGTACTCGAGCTCCTCGGGGAGCTCCTCCCAGAGCTTGAGGGAGTGCTCGTAGATCGCAGCCGACTCGTCCCACAGGTAATTGGAGCGAATGATGGTGGTGTTGCGGGCCATGTTGCCGCCCGCGAGCCAGCCGCGCTCGAGCACCGCGATGTTGGTCATGCCGTGGTTCTTGGCGAGGTAGTACGCAGTAGCGAGGCCGTGGCCGCCGCCGCCGACGATCACGGCGTCATAGGAGGGCTTCGGGTCCGGGTTGCGCCAGAGGAAGTCCGGGTGTTCGGGGAGAAGGTCCGCCATCACTGGGCTCCGTTCGAGTCGGTAAGAGACGGTGTCAGGTTGGGGTACAGGGGGTGCTTGTCCGCCAGGAGCTGGACCCGTGCGCGGAGCGAGTTGGCGACCTCGTCGTCGAAGCCGGGCTTCAGCGCGGTGGCGATGATGTCCGCGACCTCACGGAACTCGGTCTCGCCGAAGCCGCGGGTCGCGAGGGCCGGCGTTCCGATTCGCAGGCCCGAGGAGACCATCGGCGGGCGCGGGTCGAACGGCACCGCGTTCCGGTTCACGGTGATCCCCATCCGGTGGAGGCGGTCCTCACCCTGCTGGCCGTCGAGATTGGAATTGCGCAGGTCCACGAGCACGAGGTGCACGTCCGTCCCGCCGTTGACCACGGAGACGCCGCCGGCCGCGACGTCGTCCTGGAGCAGCCGCTCGGCGATGATGCGCGCGCCCTGGAGCGTGCGCTCCTGCCGCTCGCGGAACGCCGGCTCGCCCGCCAGCTTGAACGCGACGGCCTTGCCCGCGATCACGTGCTCGAGCGGGCCGCCCTGCTGGCCAGGGAAGACCGAGGAGTTGACCTTCTTGGCGATCTCGGGGCTGTTGGTGAGGATCACCCCGCCGCGCGGACCGCCCAGGGTCTTGTGCGTCGTCGTCGTCACGATGTCCGCATGCGGCACCGGGTTCGGGTGGAGGCCGGCGGCGACCAGGCCGGCGAAGTGGGCCATGTCCACCATGAGGTACGCGCCCACGAGGTCCGCGATCCGGCGGAATTCGGCGAAGTCGAGCTGACGGGAGTAGGCGGACCAGCCGGCCACGATGAGCTTCGGCTGGTGCTCGAGCGCGAGGCGCTCCACCTCGGCCATGTCGATGAGCAGGCTCTCCCGGCTCACCTCGTAGGGCACGACCTTGTACAGCCGGCCCGAGAAGTTGATCTTCATGCCGTGGGTCAGGTGGCCGCCGTGGGCGAGCGAGAGGCCGAGGATGGTGTCGCCAGGCTGGAGCAGCGCGAACATCGCCGCGGCGTTCGCCTGCGCGCCCGAGTGGGGCTGGACGTTCGCGAACTCGGCACCGAACAGCGACTTCACACGATCGATCGCGAGCTGCTCGATGACGTCGACGTTCTCGCAGCCCCCGTAGTAGCGCTTGCCGGGGTAGCCCTCCGCGTACTTGTTCGTGAGAACCGAGCCCTGCGCCTCCATGACGGCGGTCGGGGCGAAGTTCTCGGACGCGATCATCTCGAGCGTGCTCTGCTGGCGCTTGAGCTCCTCGTCGATGGCGGCCTTCACGGCCGGATCTGTCTCGGCGAGCGAGCGGGTCAGGACGTCAATCACGCCGTCCTCCTCTACGTTCAGGGGTTTGGATGAGGGAACTAGTATGAGACTGATATATCAAAGCCTGATCACGAGTATGATTGAAGCCACAGTGCAAGTCAACCGTGCTGGCGGGAGAAGGGATTCGGCAGATGACAGTGAACGGAACACTCGCTACGGCGGAGCCGGGCGGAGCCGTCTCGCTGGCCGAGCAGGCCTATCAGCTGCTCAAGGATCGGCTCATCATGCTCGAGATCCGACCGGGCGAGCCCATCAACGACGGCCAGCTCGCCCAAGACCTCGGCGTGGGACGCACCCCGGTCCGCGAGGCCCTCAAGCGCCTCGAGACGGACCATCTCGTGGTCTCCTACCCGCGCCGCGGGACGTTTGCGACCGTCGTCGACATCACCGAACTCGCCGCGATCTCCGAGATCCGCGAGCTCCTCGAACCGCTGGCCGCGCGCCGCGCCGCGGAGAACGCGAGCGCTCAGCTGCGCGCCGAGATTCGCCAGAAGGCCAAGGAGATCAGCGTCCTCGACGCCGACACCAGCGACCAGACCGAGCTCATGCGCCTCGACCTCTCCGTGCACAAGCTCATCTACCGTGCCTGTGGGAACGCCCACCTCGAGGACGTCCTGATCCGCTACGACAACCTCGCCACCCGCATCTGGTGCCTCGTTCTGGACCGGCTTCCTCCCGTGGTCAGCCACATCTCCGAGCACACTTCGCTGCTCGAGGCGATTGCCGATGGCGATGCCGAGAAGGCCGCGCAGCTGGCCCTTGAGCACGTGTCCGGCTTCGAGAAGGCGGTCCGCTCGGTCCTGTAGCCGGGCCCCTCCCGTCGCGCAATTGTTGGTCTTCTGCGGGTGAAGGCGTCACCGACCCGCAAAAAACCGACAATTCCGGGGCCCGGGCCCGGGTCCGGAAGGAACGCGAGCTCACGCGAGCCAGTAGCGGCTGCCGTCCCGCTCCCGGCCGAGAATCCCCTCGTCGACCAGCGCGCGCCGGACGCGCGGGACATCCTCGACCCGATCGGCCAACCGCGCGTTGACCTCCTTCTCGGCGACCTCCTCGCCGGGCTCGAGCAGCTCGGTCCCGAGGGACCGCAGCACGTCGAGGAGCGGCCGCCGCTGACGGGGCAGCAGATCGAGCTTGCCCTCCGGCTTCGGCGGCCGGGCGGCGCGGACCGCGTCGAGCAGCGAGCGGATGGCGCCGTCGTCGACCGCTACGCGCCCCTCGGAGGGCTGCCTGAGCACGCCGGCCGTGAGCAGGAGGCGATCCAGCCGCTCATCGGAGGGAACGCCGTCGTGCCCTCCCAGTGAAATCTGGGCGAAGCGGGCCCGCGAGCGCCCGTTCGCCAAGGCGGCCAGCAACTGGATGAGCTGAGGCTCCATGGTCAGGTCCTTTCCTGCAGCTGCGCGTTGCCCCGCGCGAGTTTGACCGCGAAGGCAAGTGCGCCGAGTTGCCCCGTCCCGCGCGGGTCGCCGCCGAGGGCGTCGAAGATGCGGGCGAGCCGCTTGTGGAGGCTTTGCCGCTCGAGGAAGAGCACTCGCGCTGCCTCGGCGGTGTTGCAGCCGGCGGTGATCCAGACGTCGAGCGTTCGGACGAGTTCCCCGCCGCGACGCTGTTCGAGGTCGAGGAGCGGCCCGAGCGCCTCCTGCACGAACGCCTCCGACGCGTCGCGGCTCAGCTCCCGTTCGGCGAACCGTTCCACCACGAAATCGGCGCTGTCGTAGACCGAGTAGTCCCATTTCGAGGCGCGCCCCAGGCGCAGGGTGGTCCGCGCCTCGGCGAGCGAGCGCGACGCGCCGCGGATGGACGTCGCCGTCGGGCCGATCGCTCCGACCGTCCCAGTCCGCGCGAAGTCGCCGCGGAGAGCCGCGACAAGTTCGGCCCGCTGGGCGGCGCAGCGCCCGGCGGCGAACTCGACGAGCGCGACGACGGAATCCCCCTCTGTGTGGAGGCGCACCCTCGGCGCGGCGGCACTGGCGCGAGCTCGCAGCGCGCGCTCGATGCCCGCCTGAGGCTGGGCGCCCGAGGCGCGAAAGAGGGCGACGGCGACCGGGGAGTCGGGCGTGAGGCCCGACGCTTCCGCGAGCTCGAGCAGCTGGTCGCCCCCGCCCCCGGCAACCACCATGCGCATGAGGGCCTCGTCCGCCATCCGCGTCAGGCTTGGCCTGTGGCGTTGCGCGAGGGCAAGCGCCACGATGCCCCGGATTCGCTGGGCGACCGTCTCGAGCAGCGACACGTCGGCGTCGGGCGCTCCGTGCAGCTCGAGGCGGGCGACGTCGATGCCGCCCACGCTCAGGCCCACGCTCGCCACTGCAGCGCTGGCCGCACCGCCGTCGACGGCCAACGGCTCGCCCACCGCCTCCACGACGCCCAGCTCTGGGTCGACGACGGCGACGGCGACCACGGCGTCCCCGAAGGATTCCGCGGTGAGCTCGAGGATGGGCCGCAGCGCGGAGCCCGAGATGGCCATCCGCTCGGCAAGCCGTTGGGACAGCGCGTCGGCGGCCTGCAGCGCCTCGACTTGGCGGGACACGATGCGGCGGTTCACGGCCTCCGCGACCTCCACGAACGGCACGACCCTGCGCAGCTCGACGAGCGGGAGCCCGATCTCGTCCGCGGCGGCCACGACCTCGGCCGAGAGCAGGCGGCCCCCCGCCGTCTCGATCGCCACTCCTGCGACCGCCCGTTCCGCCAGGCTTCGCACGTACTCGAGCTGGGCTCCCGGGCGGAGCCCGAGGAAAGCCTGGCCGCCCGAGAGCAGGAGCTCGCCGCCTCGCAGCAGCGGCGCGATCTGCACGACCTCGCTCGAATGGACCCAGCGCACGGCGCGGCCCGGCACGGAGGCGGAACCCGCGACGACGACCGGGTCGCCGAAGCTCAGCGGCTCACTCGCGAGGACTTCGTCGAGGGGGAGGGACATGGGAGCCTCCGTTGATTCGAGTGACAGACTGTCGCCCCACAGTTGGCCGAGGGGTGACGGATCGAGTCTAGGGTGTGCCCGGCACCACATCTACTCTGGAATGAGCCGGCTGACCTCCCCACCATGTCCCACCCTCCCGCCCTCGAGAAAGCAGCAATCATGAGCCTCGACCCGCAGCGCTCCGAGAGCGCAACGCACAGCGTCGAAGATGTCCTGCAGCCCATCCCGGAATCCGCCCGCACGACGAAGGTGTCGGGGCAGTTCTGGATCTGGGCCGGCGCGAACGTCGCCCCGATCAACTGGATCCTCGGGGCCCTCGGCATCCAACTCGGCCTCGGCCTCGGCGACACCATGACCGTGCTCGTCATCGGCAACGTGATCGGCATGCTCGGCTTCGGCTTCTTCGTCCTCCTCGGACAGAAGACCGGCGCGACCGGCATGCTCCTCGCCCGCGGCGCCTTCGGCCGTCGCGGCGCGTACCTCCCCGCCGCGATCCAGGCGATCGTCGCCGTCGGCTGGTCGGCCGTCAACACGTGGGTCATTCTCGACCTCGTCATGGCGCTGTTCGGCCAGCTCGGCTGGGTGGACCCCACCCAGCAGAACCTCGTCTGGCGTGTCATCGTGGCCGCCGTCATCATGAGCATCCAGGTGGCCATCTGCTATCGGGGCTACGGCGCGATCGCGAAGTTCGAGCGGATCACCATGCCGCCCACCCTCCTCGTCCTCGTGGCGATGTCTGTCATCGCATGGACGCAGCTCCCCATCGACTGGGGCTATCAGGGCGCGCCGGGCCACATCCTCACGGGCGAAGACCGCATCGCCGCGATGTCCGGCATCATGACCGTGATCGGCATCGGCTGGGGCATCGGCTGGTTCACCTACGCCCCCGACTACTCCCGCTTCGTCTCGAAGAGCATCCCGAAGGCGAAGCTCTACCTCGCCTCCGTGCTCGGCCAGTTCCTTCCCGTGGTGTGGCTCGGCCTCCTCGGCGCAAGCCTCGCCACGATGAACGGCACAGCGGACCCGGGCGAGCTCGTGGTCAAGAGCTTCGGCGTCCTCGCGGTCCCGGTCATCCTGCTCGTCATCCACGGCCCCATCGCAACCAACATCATCAACCTGTACACCTTCGGCGTGGCCACCCAGGCGCTGGACATCCGGATCTCCCGGAAGAAGCTCTCGGTGCTGGTCGGCTGCCTCTCGATGGCCGCCGTCGTCCTCTTCCTCTTCGCCGAGGACTTCGCGACGCTCCTCGACAACTGGCTCGGCACCATCGTGGCCTGGGTCGCCACCTGGGGCGGCATCATGGCGGTCCACTACTTCGTCTTCGAGCGCAAGCACAGCGACTACGCCTACCTCTTCCTCAGTCCCCGCGATACGCGGCTCAAGGCGATCAACTCCTCGGCCCTCATCGCTTTCGGCGCCGGCCTGGTCATGACCTGGATGTTCATGTACGGCACACTGCCGGTCTTCCAGGGCCCGGTCGCCACGGCGATGGGCGGCGTGGACCTCTCGTGGCTCGCGGGGACCCTCACCTCGGCCGCGGTCTACTTCGGCCTCGGCTACCGCCGGTTCCGTTCCCGGACGGAACACGACACCCCGCTCATGGTGTCCTCGGCACCCTCGGCCACTGCAGCCCCCGCAGCCTCTTCGGCACAGAGCGCGTCATGAGCGTGTTCATGGAAGACCTCGACGCCTTCACCTATCGCGAGCGTCTGGCCTCCGGGAACCGGCTGGTCATCGTGCCCGTCGGCTCGGTCGAGCAGCACGGCCCACACCTCCCGCTCACTACAGACGTCATGCTCGCCCGGGCGATGAGCGCCCGGCTGGCCGAGGCGGTCGGCGGCCTCGTGGCGGCCCCGATCCTCTACGGCTACAAGTCCCAGCAGCGCTCCGGCGGCGGCAACCATCTCGGCGGGACGACGAGTCTGGATGCGACGACGATGATCTCGATCGCCCGCACCCTCACCCACGAGTTCGCACGGCACGGCGCCGAGCGCCTCGTGTTCGTGAACGGCCACTTCGAGAACTACCAGTTCCTCTACGAGGGGGTAGAGCTGGCGACGGCGGAGCTCTCCTTCCGCGGCAGATCCTCCACGAGCCAGAGGCTCGAAGCGATGCTGCTCTCGTATTGGGACTTCGTGGATCAGGGGACGATCGACGAGATCTACGAGGGCTCGTTCCCGGGCTG
The DNA here is from genome assembly GCF_005876955.1 of Sinomonas gamaensis. Classification (GTDB taxonomy): domain Bacteria; phylum Actinomycetota; class Actinomycetes; order Actinomycetales; family Micrococcaceae; genus Sinomonas; species Sinomonas gamaensis. Next base: position 150,152 of record NZ_SSCL01000006.1, on the reverse strand, counting down.
GGACGTGGAGCACGGCGGGGTCCTCGAGACGTCGCTCATGCTCCACCTCCACCCGGAACTCGTGGATCTCTCCCGCGTCATGGACCTCCCGCCGGCCGACCTGCCGCGTTACGACCTCCTGCCCGTCCGGTCCGAGCTCACTCCCGCTTCGGGCTGCCTCTCCTCGGCAGCGCGAGCTTCCGAGGGCGCTGGGCAGCTCCTGATGGAGCGGACGACGGCGGCCCTTGCCCAAGCGGTGGAGGAGGCCTTTGCACTTGAACGCAACAATGTTGCATTGATCGCGACAAGTTCTTGACCGTGACCCAGCCCACTCCTATTCTGGTGCAACAGCGTTGCGGTAACTGCAACCCCAAATTCCCCTGGTGGTTCCCATGAGCACTGACAACTCTTCTCTGGCCCCCGTGACACCCGACTCCTCCTCCAGCACCCCCAGCGGCCTCGGCAAGGACGCCCGCCGCCGCGTGCTGTGGGGCAGCTTCATCGGAAACTTCGTCGAGTGGTTCGACTACGCCGTCTACGGGTACCTCGCCTCGACGATCGCGGCGGCCTTCTTCCCCGAGTCCGACAAGCAGACGGCGCTGCTCGCGACGTTCGCGGTCTTCGCGATCTCGTTCTTCGTCCGCCCGCTCGGCGGCTTCGTCTGGGGGCACATCGGCGATCGGCTGGGGCGGCGAACGGCCCTCTCCCTGTCGATCCTGATCATGAGCGGCGCGACGTTCTGCATCGCGCTCATCCCGTCGTACAGCCTCATCGGCGTCGGGGCTCCGATCATCCTGCTCGTCATCCGCGTCATCCAGGGCTTCTCGGCCGCAGGCGAATACGCCGGCGCCTCGGCGTTCCTCGTCGAATACGCGCCGGCGAATCGCCGCGGCATGTATGCCGCCGTCGTCCCCGCGTCGACGGCGGCGGGGCTCCTCCTCGGGTCGCTGCTCGCGGCGGTGCTGTCGCTGGTCCTCAACGACCAGCAGATGGCCGACTGGGGCTGGCGCCTCCCGTTCCTGCTCGCGGCACCGATGGGACTCATCGGCCGGTACATCCGGACCAGGCTCGAGGACACGCCCGCGTTCCGGGAACTCGCCAAGGAAGACAAGGTGGACCACGCACCGGTCAAGGACATGTTCGCGCGGCACTGGCGCTCGCTCGTGCTTGCCGTCGGCGCGGTGCTGCTGAACGCCGTCGGGTTCTACGTGATCCTCTCGTACATGCCCACGTACCTCTCCACCGAGCTCGGGTTCGGCGCCACCGAATCGTTCATCGCCACGACGATCGCGCTCGTGACGTACATCGGGTTCATCTTCCTCACGGGCCTTGCCTCAGACCGCTTCGGCCGCAAGCGCGTGCTCATCACCGCCTCGGTGCTGTTCATCGCGCTCACCGTCCCGGCGTTCATGCTCCTCGACACCGGCAACTTCGCCGTGATCCTGCTCGTCGAGATCTTCCTCGGCGGAATGCTGACCCTCAACGACGGGACGCTGCCGAGCTTCCTGGCCGAGCTCTTCCCCACGCGGATCCGCTACTCGGGGTTCGCGGTGAGCTTCAACCTCGCGAACGCGATCTTCGGCGGCACCGCCCCGTTCGTGGCCACGCTGCTCATCGGGGTCCTGCACACGAAGCTCGCTCCTGCTTGGTACCTCGTGGCCGCGTCGATCGTCTCCCTCATCGCGGTGCTGTGCGCGAAGGAGACGTATCGGACACCTCTGGCCAAATAGAGCCCCTGGCCAAATAAAGCCCCTGGCCATCTAGCTTTCCCTCACGCAATCACAACCCCCTTATTAAGGAGAACCATGTCCATCGACATCACCCCCGCCGTGACATCCGTCGCCGAGCTCGAGCGCCTCAAGGTCCTGCACAACGGCGAGAAGCAGCCGCTCACATTCTCGGACGCCGAGTTCGAGCGACGCCTCGCGGGGCTCCGCCAGATCATGGTGGAGAAGGAACTGGACGCCGTCGTCCTCACCTCATACCAGAGCATCAAGTACTACTCCGACTTCCTCTTCACGTACTTCGGCCGCTCGTACGCCCTCGTCGTCACTCCCGACGACCAGGTCACGATCACGGCGAACATCGACGCCGGCATGCCCTGGCGCCGCAGCTACGGCGAGAACATCGTCTACACGGACTGGCGGCGGGACAACTTCTTCTTCGGGCTGCAGGAAGCGCTGCGCCAGCGTGGCATCACCGCTAAGCGCCTCGGCATCGAGGACGACACCGTCCCACAGCTCCAGCGCGAGCGGATCGCCGCGGCGTTCCCGGGTGCCGCCCTCATCGACGTCTCGCAGGCGGCCATGCGCCAGCGCATGATCAAGTCGGCGGAGGAAATCGAGGTCATCAAGCACGGTGCGCGCATCGGCGACCTCGGCGGCGAGGCCATCAAGGCGGCGATCCGCGAGGGCATCTCCGAGTACGAGGTCGCGCTCATCGGCACTGAGGCGATGGTCCACGAGATCGCCCGCACGTTCCCCGACTCCGAGATCCGCGACACGTGGGTCTGGTTCCAGTCCGGCATCAACACCGACGGCGCGCACAACTGGGCCACGACCCGGAAACTGCAGAAGGGCGACATCCTCTCGCTCAACTGCTTCCCCATGACCTCGGGCTACTACACCGCCCTCGAGCGCACGATGTTCCTGGGCCAGCCCGACGCCCGCTCGCTCGAGCTCTGGGAGATCAACGTGGAGGTGCACCGCCGCGGGCTCGAGCTCATCAAGCCCGGTGCGGTCTGCAAGGACATCGCGGCCGAGCTCAACGAGATCTACGTCGGCTACGGCCTGCTTCCGAACCGCACCTTCGGTTACGGCCACTCGTTCGGCGTCCTCTCGCACTACTACGGGCGCGAAGCCGGCCTCGAGCTGCGCGAGGACATCGAGACGGTGCTCGAGCCGGGCATGGTCGTCTCCATGGAGCCGATGATCACGGTGGCCGAGGGTCAGCCGGGCGCGGGCGGCTACCGCGAGCACGACATCCTCGTGGTCGGCGAGGACGGTGCCGAGAACATCACGAAGTTCGGCTTCGGCCCGGAGCACAACATCATCGAGGCCTGATCGCCCCGGGTCATACCGCTAGCCCTCTAGGGTGGAGTCCATGAGCGCCCCTTCTCCGATCTCGAACGCCGTAGCAGTCCTGCGCTGCTTCAGCGTGGACGAGCCGCTGCTCGGCGTCACGGACATCGCCGCCCGCGTGGGCCTGCACAAGAGCTCGGTCTCGAGGATCCTCGCGATCCTCGAGACCGAGGGCTTGGTGGAGCGGGACGAGCCGACGCGGCGGTTCCGGCTCGGTCTCGGCATCATCGGGATCGCCGGCCCGCTGCTCGCGGAACTCGACGTTCGACGCGTCGCCTACCCCGTGCTGCGCGACCTCGCCGAGCGCACCGGGGAAACCAGCGCGCTCCTCGTGTGGAACGGGAGCGAGGCCGTTTCCGTCGAACAGATCCCGAGCCGCCACCAGGTCAAGCACACCTCGACGCTCGGGACCCGATACGGGACGGCGCTGTCCGCGTCCGTGCAGGTTTTCCTCGCGTCCGAGGAATCCGAGCGCCTGCGCGAAGTGCTCGCAGCCGCTCCGGACGGTTCAAAGGTCGACGGCGGAACCGCGGCTTACGCGGGCCGACTCGCCGAGGCGCGCGAACGCGGATACGCCGTGAACTACGGCGAGACGTCGCCCGAGGAAGTCGGGGTGGCGGCGCCCGTGCACGACCACAGGGGCGACGTCGTCGCCGCCGTGCTCATCTCGGCGCCCCGCTTCCGCGTCTCCACGGAGGACGTCGCGTTCCTCGGCAAATCCTGTGCGGAGGCCGCGGCCGAGGTGACGCAAAGGCTCGGGGGGACGGCGTCCTCGTCCGGCTGAGCGGTCGGCCCCCCCCGTTTGCGCCGTCACGTCCGCCGGGTTCCAGCCGCCCGCCGTCGCCCGCACCTTGCAAAGGTGACGGCGCAACGAGCACGCGCTCGATAACAAGGCGACATCGATCGGCGCGTCACCTCTCCCCAACGCCCCTCTGCCGGGGCATCATGGAGGCGACGGCCCCGTTCGCGGTGGTCGTCGGACAATTTGAGCGTGTGCGGGGAGCACGGAGGCAGCCATGTCAGCGTCGGAGATCATCGACGCGGGGGTCCTGTTCGGGACCTTGATTCTTGGGTTGCTGGCGGTCGGCCTTGTCGTCATCGCGGCCGTCTTCCTCACCGGCGGTGTGCTGTCGATTCCCTACGCACTCGTCGCTCTCCTTGCCGCTGCTGTTCGGCGCGCCCGGCAGGCACGCCAGCGCGAAAAGGAACGGCGCGAACGGGAGCCGGTGGCGACGGCCACCGAGGAGCCCGCGGTCCGCCCGCCCGCCCGGCGCCGTAGGCCGCCGCGCCCGCTCCCGCACTAGCCCGCCCCACTCAGGGGGCTCCGGCCAGATAGTGCTCAGCCACCTGCGCCGGTGTGAGTGCCGTGGAGTAGACCGCGGCGTACTGGATCAGGCCGTTGAAGAAGCTCGGCGGCAACAGGTAGGGCGAGCCCGATCCCGTCACCCAACCTCCGAGGGCGCCGCACCCCATCTGCCAGTAGCCGGAGTAGCTCTGCCCCGCAGTGACGGCCGGGTTCGAGGCGACGAGCACGCCGTCGGCATAGAGCCGCATTCCGTTGGGCGAGAGCGTCGCGACGGCGTGGTGCCAGGCGCCGTCGGCGAACGACGTGCCGGCGGGTGACGCCGCGATCTTCGGGCCGCCGGCATTGACGCCGAAGACTATCCGACCCGCTGGATCGAGGTAGAGGTGGCGATCGTAGGACAGGCCGAGCACGCCGTGGGCGTTCGAGAAGCCGATGATCTTCCCGTTCCCTGCGGAGGTGGTGGCGAACCAGGCTTCGAGGGTGAACACGTTGGGGCTGGTCTGGAGGGCGGCGTCCGGGGTGTTGAGGCAGGTGGTGAGCCCGTCGAAGCGAACCGACGCCGGTGGCTGGTCCCGCAGGCAGCCCTTGCTCGCCGACGTCGTGGGAGCGAGGGAGTAGGAGCCCGTGAACCCATGGCCGGAGAGGTCGGCTTCGCTGGAACTCGAGGTGCCCATCGCGTAGGCAACGAACACCCCGGCCGTACCGCTTTCTGCCGCCCGGCAGCTGAAGAAGGTGCGCGCCCCGGCGGTGTTCGCCGTCGTCGTCACCTGCGCGGCGAAGGAAGCCCCGGAACCGAGCCCCATCCCCGTGCCGACCGCCACGAGCACGACGACCAGCGCGCCGAGCAGCGTGCGGGAGTTGCTCCGCGGACCCGCGTCCGCAGCCCTCGCCGCGTAGGCCCGGCCCCACCACAGCAGGAGGAGCGTGGGCATCGAGGCCGCGAGCAGTATCAGGGTCCACCCGCCCCAGTCCAGGTGGAGCGCAGGCACAAACCAGAAACGCCCGTCGGAACGCGCCGCCGTCGACTCCACGGTGCCGAGCTGCCCCGCGACGAGGTCGGCGTGGGCCCCCGAGTCCGCCGAGATGCGGACGGGCAGCAACCCGGTGGACACGAAGGTCATGGTGACGCCGCCCGCACCCGGGCTCCGGGTCACCTCCTGGACACCCACAAGCGGCCGCAGCACGAGGATGACGACGGCCGCCGCGAGGCTCTCGCCGACGACCCACACCGCGCGCCGGTGGAGCCAGTCCTTCACGCGGGCGGCCAAGAGCGCGAGCCCAATGCTGGCGCAGGCGAGGAGCGGAGCGGCGCGCAGGAGCCACCCGGCGCCGACGACGACGGCGGTCGCCTTCCCGAGGATCTGCTCAGGCGCCACCGGGTGCGGGTCGTCTGCTCCGTTGATGTCGCCCCGCGTGGTGACGGAGCCTGAGCCGACGGCGACGACCCGGTGGGTCACGACCCGTCCGGTGCCGCCGTCGTCGTACGCGATGATGTCTCCCGCGCGGACGTCGTCGAGACTCTGGACGCGGCTCGTCAGGACCAGCGATCCGACGGGTGCCGCCTCCCCCATGGAGGGCGTGCGGATATCGAACCACCGGCCGCCCGAAAAGGAGAACAGGACAGCGCCGCTCAGGAGAAGAAAGGCCGCGGCGGCGCTCAGCAGACGAATCAGCTTGAGGCCGACCAAGTGATGGGCTGTGACGCTTTAAGGCCCTGATAGGTGTTGTCCGCGGTGGAATTCAGGGTCACCGTGAAGGTGTAGCTCTGGGAATCGCCCGCGTTCAGCGGCACGAGCGAAATCGCTGATGCCGACGAGAAGGAATCAGCGGTTCCCGAAAAGACCGTCGTGGCGCCCGAGACAATCTGCAGTTGAAGTTTCGAGCAGAAATCGGTCGCCGACCCGCTCACTGAGCCATTCGCGGATTGAGTGCAGGTTCCGGGAGTCAGCGTGAACGCTGAGATCAATGCGGATCCCGTGTTCGTGAGCGTCACCGTAGTGGAGGTGGAGTCTCCCGGCAGCATTGCAAGGTCGCCGCCGTATTTGTTGATCGTGGAACACGTGGCGCTGTTTGTCGAAATGCCGCCGCCATCCGTGGAACTGCAGACCGAACTCCCCGAGGACTCCCGCAATGAGATGGTGCCCGATCCGGCGGTGTTCGCCGAGTTCGTAATCGACGCCGTAAATGCGGCCACGGCGGGACTCATGGACCCGGCCAGGACCAGCGAAGCAAATACCCCCCATAGTGCGGCCATTCGAGCACGCCGCTTCACATTATGTGTCAAGTCGAAGCCTTCCTGACGCGAGCCTCCGCGCGCCGTCCCCCATGCTGTTTCCGACCAGAAACATTATGCCGATCCTATGAGGAAGGAATTTGTCAAGTCAACAAGAAAGCGTCATGCCAGCAAGAAAACGGGGCCCCGGCCTTCTGGCCGGGACCCCGTTTGGAAAGGGAGGAATCAGGAGGAGTAAGTGATCGTGGCCGTGCCATTGCTGTAGACGATCTTGCCGCCCTGGAAATCCTGCGCGGTGCCATTCGGGACCGTGTACACCTCGCTCGTCGGGTAGCCGAGCCTGCCGGACTCGAAACCCGTGGACTGCCACGCCTGACGGATCGGACCGTAGGAGGAATGCGCGCCAGTCGCCGAGGACCAGATGATGGCTCCGCCCTCGTAATTCTGGTAGCTGCCGCCGTTCTTGATGCCGGTGACGATGTCCGTGGTCGGGTAGCCAAGAACCCCGGTCTCGAAGCCCATCGACTTCCAGACCTGCCGCATCGGACCGAAGGATTCGTGGGTGCCTGCGGTGGGCGAGGAGACGATCGCACCGTTCTCGTAGTTCTGGTACGAGCCGCCGTTCTTGATGCCGCCCACGATGGGCGACGTCGGGTAGCCCAGCACCCCTGCTTCGAAGCCGAGCAGCTGCCACTCCTGCCGGATCGCGCCGTACGATTCGAACGTGCCCGCCGTCGGCGACGAAACGATCGCCCCGCCCTCGTAGTTCTGGTACGAACCGCCGTTCTTGATGCCACTCACCACGTTGGTGGTCGGGTAGCCGAGGACACCCGTCTCAAAGCCGAGCTGCTGCCAACGCGCGCGCATCGCCCCGTAGGACTCGTGCGTCCCGGCTGTGGGCGAGGAGATGATCGCCCCGTTCTCGTAGTTCTGGTACGAGCCCCCGTTGCGGAGGCCGCCGATGGTCTCGGTCGTCGGGTAGCCGAGGACGCCGGCCTCGAAGCCGAGCTGCTGCCAGCGCTGCCTGATCGCTCCGGTGGAGGAATGCGCCCCCGTGTCCGGCGACCAGATGATGGCCCCGCCCTCGTAGTTCTGGTAGACGCCGCCGTTGCGAAGGCCTCCGACCTCGTCGGTCGTCGGATAACCGAGCACGCCGTTCTCGAATCCGAGCGTCGCCCAGCGGGAGCGGATCGCACCGCGCGAGACCATGGCGCCGTTCGCCGGGGTCCAGATCACCGCGCCGCCCTGGTAATTCCGGTAGTAGCCGCCGTTGCGGATCGCGGTAATCGCGCTCGTTGCCGAGCCCAGACCCCACTGCTGGGCCTTCGAGTCCATCTGCGGGCCGATCACCGCTGAAATAGCGGTCACCGTCACACTCGCAGAGGACGACGAGACGGAATTGACCTTGATCTGGGTGCCGCCATCGGTCGTAAACGTCTGGCCTGCCTGCCAGGAGAGATTCGATGAGTAATAGCCCGAATAGGGGACAGTGCTCGGCGGGATCAGAAGCGACTCCGACACATTGATGTCGCTCTTGATGATCTGGACTCCCAGATTGCCGTTGACGGCTGTCGGGGCGTCATAGCCGACCGGGGACTTGAGCTGGAGGTAATAGACCTCGCCAGTCGAGGGATCGGTGAATTTCACCGCGCGGCTGGCTCCGCTGCCCGCCCAGGGAGAGAGCGTGTACGTCGCGGCCCCTCCCGCGGCGCCCACATTGCGGATCTCGTTCAGGTTGCCGTATCCGCCGTAGTCGAACTGATACGCGTCGAGATAGGGCTGATTCCACTGGGAAATGCCCATGATGCTGTTGTTGTCGCCGTATTCGCGGGACGAGCACGCGCCGTCGGCGAATCCGCTCCCCACGATTTGGGAATCCATCGCCCCGTCCGTGCATTGGAGGGTGTTGGCGTGGCCGAGGCCTTGGACGTGGCCGAGTTCGTGCGTCATCACGGGACCGGTGAAATTGGACGGCTGAGCCAGAACGATCCGCCCGTTCTCGCTGCCCAGCATCCAAGTAACCCCCAGCGCCCCAGAAAAGCCGCTCACCGAGACGTTCGCATTCGGGATGACGACCATCAGCACCTTGTTGGCCTGGTCGACCCACTTCAGGTTCGTCGCGACCGCATTCACGATCGACGAGAAATCTGCAGTCGAGGACAGGTTGATCGACATCCCGTCCACCGTGCGGTCCAAGGCGAGCGAAATGTGATTGGCGGAGACAGTCTGCCAATAGCTGTTCGCCGACTGGAGGTTGTTCTGAAGGCCCGTCACATCGTACGTCGCGTTCGGCTGATCGGTCGTCTTGACGGTCACCAGGGTGACCCCGATCTGCGCGGTCCGCTGGCCCAGCCCCATCGCCGGCTGGACCACGGCGGGAGCGGTGACGCTTGCGGGAGCGGCGATCGCCGTCGTCGTCGGAGCGGCGGCGACTACCGCGGCGGCGAGCACGGAAATGACACCCCCGCGCGCTCGTCGCACGGCACTCCCAGATGACGACTTCCGCATATCCAGGTCCTCTCGAAGTTGACACAGTCTCCGTCAATGTTACCGGCTTCTTGACAACCAGAAGAAAGACCTGAAGGGAAATCGTTATTGAACACGACGTTCTGAGTTAACATCTCCCTTCCGCGTCGGAAGCCCACTACCGTGGGGGCGACAGTCCAGATGAGGGGAGTCACGTGCAGGATAAGGCCAGCCCCGAGGAAGCAGCTCGGCGACACGTCCTCGCGGCGCTTGATGCCGAGGCGGGGCTTGATCGCGAGGGAACAGCGTGGGAAGACTTCGGGCTGCGTTTCGACCTGCATTTCCCCGATCTTGCGCGGCTCTTCCACTCGCTCTACCGCGACCGCGAGGATTGGCTCGACCAGCTCGGCGCGCTCGTCGTGGAATGCGCGCGCTCGTGGCAGGATCGGCCAGCGGAACTCAAGGCCCTGGATGCGCGACGGCTTGCCGACCCCGACTGGTTCCAAGCCGGCACCATGCTGGGCGGAGTCTGCTACGTGGATCGGTACGCCGGCGATCTCGAAGGCCTGCGCGAGCGATTCCCCTCCTTCGAGGAACTCGGCCTGACCTACCTGCACCTCATGCCGCTTTTCCTCGCGCCCGAGCCCAATTCGGACGGGGGCTATGCGGTGTCAAGCTATCGGGAAGTCAATCCGCGGCTCGGCACCATGGAGCAGCTGCGGGAGGTCGCGTCAGAGCTCCGCGAGCGCGGAATCAGCCTTGTGGTCGACTTCATCTTCAATCACACGTCGAACGAACACGAATGGGCCCAGAAGGCCGCCGCCGGTGACCCCGAATTCTCGGACTACTACTGGATCTTCCCCGACCGGACCATGCCGGATGCCTACGAGAAGACGGTCCGCGAGATCTTCCCTGAGGACCACCCGGGCTCATTTGTGCAAATCCCCGACGGGCGCTGGGTATGGGCCACGTTCCATACCTTCCAATGGGACCTCAACTATTCGAACCCCGCGGTCTTCCGGGCGATGGCCCGCGAAATGCTGTTCCTCGCGAACCAAGGCGTCGAGATCCTCCGCATGGACGCCGTCGCCTTCATTTGGAAGCAATTGGGCACGTCCTGTGAGAGCCTCCCCCAAGCCCACGAGCTCCTGCGCGCCTTCAATGCGGTCTGCCGCATCGCGGCGCCGTCGCTCCTGTTCAAGTCCGAGGCGATCGTGCACCCCGACGAGGTGGTGCAGTACATCAATCCGGCCGAATGCCAGCTCTCCTACAACCCGCTCGAGATGGCGCTCACATGGGAGGCGCTCGCTACGCGCGACGCACGCCTGCTCTCGCAGGCCCTCGAGCGTCGCCACAACCTCCCGCCGGGGACCGCATGGGTCAATTACGTCCGCAGCCACGACGACATCGGGTGGACGTTCGCCGACGAGGACGCCGCCGAATTCGGCATCAACGGCTTTGACCACCGCCGATTCCTCAACTCGTTCTACGTGAACCGCTTCCCAGGGAGCTTCGCGCGCGGAGTCGCCTTCCAGGACAACCCCCGCACCGGCGACTGCCGGATCTCCGGCACGACGGCGTCCCTGTGCGGCCTCGAGGATGGCTCCCCCGAGGCGATTCGGCGCATCCTGCTGGTGCACTCGATAGCCATCAGCACGGGAGGCATTCCGCTCATCTATCTCGGGGACGAAGTCGGGCAGCTCAACGACTACGGCTACGCAGACGAGCCCGGCCACGAGGCTGACAGCCGATGGGTGCACCGCCCGCACTACCCCGCGGAACGCTACGCGAGGCGGCACGACCCCGAAACGCCGGAGGGGCAGATCTACGAGGGCCTGCGGCGACTGCTCTCCGCGCGCGCCCAGACGCCCGAATTCGAGGGCAACCGGCTCGTCGGCTTCCACACGAACAACGCGCACGTGCTCGGCTACCAGCGACTGGGTGACCCGGACGACGACGGCGGCCTCGTCCTCGTTCTCGCGAACTTCTCCGACGCTCCCCAGCACGTCGCCTCGGCGACGTTGAGCGGGTTGGCAGGTGACGCCGTCGACCTCCTCAGCGAGCGCCCGGTGGAACTCGCCGACGGGCTCACGCTGGGTCCGCAGGAGTTCGTGTGGCTGCGGACGAAGTACCGCGGCTGAGAGGCAGCCAGCACCCCCAGAACTCGCGCCCCCGAGGGCGGGGGGCGGGCGCGCATCTGCTGCTCGCGGTGGTGGCCCTCGTGCTCATCGTGGCCTGCTTCTACGCGGTCAAGACGCTCTCGCTGTTCGTTTCACCCATGCTGTTCCTCGCCGCGATCTTCCTCGAAGTCGTGTTCCTCGCGGTGTTCGTCTACGCCGTCGCGCGCGCTCTGTCGAAGCCGTCGGTGATGCTCCGCTCGTTGGGCGTCTCGGCGTGGACAGGCCTCGAGTCGAACGAGTATGTCGTCCGATTCAGGACCAGCGACTCGCCCTGGGTGCGATGGCTCAGGAACCGCCTGCGAACCGACATCCCGGACGGGCTCTGGTTGACCGGGACGGTGGTTGTTGCGGCCATTCCCCTCGTGAACTTCATCAGCCTCGCCATCAATGTGGCCGCCCACGGACCGCTGACCGAGGTAGACCGGCGCATCGCGAACCTCATGCCAACGGTCCGCACGGCCGGCGAAACCTCCTTCTTCTCGTCTGTGACCGTGCTCGCGAACGCCCAGATCCTGATTCTCGTGGTGGCTGTCGCCGCCGTAGTGCACACATCCGGATTTGGCGCTCAGACTATTCCGCCCTTGACGGGCGACCCATCTGGGAAGCCACTGCCAGCTTCGATGACGGCATCGAACTCGCCGGAACCGCGAAACTGCCCACCCATCACATCGATCCCAATATCGATGCCGAACGCGCTTTCATCATCAACTCGCTTGGGTACCCCGATGACTTCGTTGCCCTCACCGGACCGCAGATGGGCCACAACGGCAGCGGAGACGAGTTCTTCACCGACGGAAGGGCTGAGCTCGTTTCCCTCCATTGAGCCTTTAAACCGCGGTCACAATTGGGGCCTTGGACATGAAACGGCCGCGGCACCCGAGGCGCCGCGGCCGATGAGAGGATTCGCTACCGGTCAGTGCGAAGGCATCATCCTGTGATGCGCATCCATAGCCGGCTTGATGGCCGCAGCAGTAACACCCGCGGCGATGATTCCTGTGATCCAGGAGGTCCAGGCTGCGCCCGTATGGTCGGTGTAGGCACCGATCCACGGCGAGATGAACAGCAGGACACCCAGTGCGCACTGCACATACTCGAGCCACGGAGTACCGGGCATCGCGAGATTCAGCACGCCACTGACGATCAACAGGATGCCGAAGACGAGCATGAGAGTCATCGACGCAGACGACTGACGGGTCCAGAAGACCGACAGTGCGGCGTAGAGACCGCAGATGCCTGCGACGTAGTCTTCCCAGCGCATCCACTTCTTCATATTGGGTTACTCCCTCCCATCTATCCGCCCCCGGACTCCCGGGGGAGCCGGTCAGTGGTGGTGGTCGGTGCTTCCGCGCCGAGCGCCCGAAGCCGCTGGCCTCTTCCAGTAGACGCCGCAGAACGCATGCTGTAAAGGGCACATAAAGTCACGGAATCGGCACAGAATTCCCCCTGCTTCCCCCTCCGTCTCGGGTACGCCAACCGCCGTCCCCGGCCGTCTCGGGTACGCGAACGGCGCACCCTAACGCCTCGTGGCGCCCTTCCCTGCACTGCGCGTGTCAGTTGGTGTACCCGAAACGGGGGTGGGGGTCAGTTGGTGTACCCGAAACGGTGGTGGGGGGGTCAGTTGGTGCACCCGAAACGGTGGTGAAGGTCAGTTGGTGTACCCGAAACGGAGGAGGGGTTAGACGTCGAACTTGGTCTCGACCTCAGAGGAGGTCACGCTGGAGACGACGCCTTTGGCCACTTCCGAGAGTTTGCGGTTCCGCGCGTTGGAGGCGCGCTTGAGGATCTCGAAGGCCTCTTCGGGCGAGCAGCGGTTCTGTCCCATGACCACGCCGATGGCGAGGTCGATGATGGTCCGGTTCTCCATCGCCGCCGCCCGGTGTTCGGCGAGCTCAGCCTGATGCGCGTAGCGAGCGGCAAGGCGGAGCGTCCATGCCACGCCCCGCCGGCACTCCCCCACCGCGCCGAGGATGGAATGCGTGTCCGGGCCTGGGGCCTGGCCGAGAAGGACGAGGGCCGCCGAGCCCTCGTCCTCCAGTCGAATCGGCAAAGCCATCAGAAGTTCGCCGGGACTCCCTGTCTCGCGGTGCCCATCGCCCGAGTGGTGCCCATCGCCCGAGTGATGCCCATCGCCGTCGGGCCCGATCACCGAGACGGACTCGGACAGGACGGACCGGAGGGGGCTCCCCTCGCGCGAAAGCCAAGCGGACATGAGCTGCTCGGTCGCGCCGTCGCTGGCCGCCGTCAGGATCGGCCGGCGCGGCCGCTGGACCGCGATCCCGCAGGAGAGCTCATGCTCGGCGAGGAAGTCCGAGGCCCAGCGGACGAGGCCGTGGGCCACGTCGTCGAGCGATCGGTGGTCGAGGAGCAGGCGATACAGTTCGGCGAGCTTCGGCACTGCCTCGCTCCGAGCCTCTGCCCCGGACTCTCCGCGGCTGGTGCGGCTCGTGATCTCCTGCATATCTATGAGGTACCCGGAAAAGCCGCTTATGAAGCACGGGTTTAGATCCTCGGAGCCCTCTGATCGGCCCACGGCAGGCGAGTGTGAGCAACAACACGGATGTGTTCAAGGGTGTGGTCGGCAGCGCCGGGGACCACCATCCCGGCGGCGACGCCGCTGCGCAGGTAGTCCACGACTGCCTCATTGATGTTCTCGCCGGGGACCACGATCGGCATCCCGGGCGGCCAGGGCGTGAGGGGCTCGGCCGCGATTCGGCCCACCGCATTCTTCGCCTCCACGACCTCCGCCTCGGAGAAGAATGCCTCCCGCGGCGGCATGGCCGGCTCCGGCTCGAGCTCCTCGGGGGTGGGGAACAGAATCGGCGTGGGCCGAGGGAGCTGAGGGGCTGCCGCGCGGAGCCGCTCAAGCGAGCGGATGAGCCGCTCGGTGGTCGAGTCGTCGTCCGCGGGGGACAGGCTCGCCTGAAGGTGGCGGTGATCATAGAGGTTCAGGTCGACGCCCTCATGGGCCCGCAGCCAAGCCCCCGCGTCGTAGCCGCTCACGCCGAGCTCGCTGATGTCCACGAGGACTTGCAGTGGGTCCAGCCCAGAGGACGACTCGACCGTCAGCAGTTCGTCCTCCACGACGTCGAAGCCATCCAGCGCATCGATGGATTCGCGCACCCTCCGGGCCAGATCAATGGCCCCTCCGAGGATGCGTCTGCCCTCGAGGGCCATGGTGCGCCGCCACCCGTCGATGGCCGTGAGGATGAGCGCGTTGACGCTCGTGGTTCCCAGGAGGCCGGCGCACGCTGCGAGCCGGTGTCTGTCCACGAGCTGACCCTGCAGGTGGAGCACCGAGCCCTGCTCGAAGCCGGCGCCCATCTTGTGGATGCTGACCACAGCGACGTCCGCCCCGGCCTGCATTGCACTCCCGGGCAAGGCATCGTGGAACGGCAGGTGGGCACCCCACGCCTCGTCGACGATCAACGGCTTCCCGTGGCGGTGGCACACCTCCGCGATGGCGGCCACGTCCGCGCACGTCCCGTAGGGAGTCGGGCTCGTGATGAGGCAGCCCGCCGCGCGAGGATAGTGCGCGAAGGCCTCGTCGACGGCGTCGGACGACGGCGGGTGGGCCAGATGGCGCTTCGGGTCCCAGATTGGCGTCACCCACCTCGGCATGAGCCCGGCGAAGACAAGCCCAGCAACGACCGACTTGTGGACGTCGCGGCTCACCAGGAGCTGCCCCTTGCCTCCCGCGACGGCCAGCATGGCGGCCTTGACCGAGAGAGAGCTCCCACCCGTTGAAAAGAAGGCCTGCTCCGCGCCGACTGCCTCGGCCATGAGCGCTTCCGCCCGCGACAGGAGCCCACGCGAGGACTTGCGATCGTCCAGGCCACCGGTCACCAGCACGTCAGAGCGGAACGCCTCGGCCCCGACAATCCGGAGGGTCTCGGCGTCAATGCCGCGGCCCGAGCGGTGGCCCGGCTGAGTGAAGCCGTAGCGGCCCCCCGCCTTGTCCTCGTCGAGGGCCGAGAGAAGCGGCGCCTCGCGCTGGTCCATCCCGTTCTCCCGGCCCGGTCAGTCGTCCTGCGGGCTCGTGCCCGCCTCGATGACGACGCCGTCCTCCGGCTGGTCCGGTCCGCGCCGCACGGATTCCGGCTCGGGAAGGAGCGCGGGTTCCGGGGTCCGCACCACGATCGCGGGGACCACAAGGAACATCACGGAGCACAGGACGGCAAGGCATCCGCCGACCACCCAGCCCTCCCAACGGCCGAGGACCACGTCGAAGATGAGGGACGCGGTGCCCACGATGAGCAGGGCAGCCAGACCCAACCCTGCCTTGGCAGCCCATGCGCCGCTCGCGACGAGCCTGTTCTTGACCTGCCGGCGGAACAGCCGCCGATGCACGCTCAGCGGCATGAGCACCACCGAAAGCGCGGTCGAGGCCGTGATCACCATGACCAGGTAGAGCACCCTCTGGTATTCGTCGAGCGACGAGAAGCGGTTCTGGAACGGAAGTGTCAGCAGGAAGCCCGCGATCAGCTGAAGACCGGTCTGCAGGATGCGGAGCTCCTGCAGGATCTCGGCCCAGTTCCGGTCGAGCTTCTCCGCGTACGTTTCGCGGCGGTGGTAGAGCACGGCGCGGGGCGCCTCCCCACGATGGCCGTTCTGGCGTTCGTCGTCGCTCGGCTCAGCGTAGGCACGCTCCCCGTTGATCTCATGCGACATCGATCCCCCACGGTTCCGGAGGACTGGTCGGGTCCGGATACTGCTTGTCCGGATCCGGGTCCCGGGGCGGGGTGTCGGGACCGCGGCCGGGGTCCGGCTGCTCCGGGGGCAGACCGGGGACAGGATCGGGCGACGGCTCTGGCCGCTCCTCGGGAGGCAGCGTCGTCTCGGTTTCAGCATTCAGTCGCTCAGACATCGGTCCTCCTTACGAACGCCGGGCAGAACTGGATGCACTCTTGTTGCCCGCTTACCCCGCAGTTACACCCCGCAGCACCTCGGCGGCCTCCGCTTCGCGGTCGACGACCGTCGTCGGGCTCTCCAAATGGACGGCCTGCGAAGGGAGGATGCCCGCCCCGCCGTAACGCTCCATGACCCGCCACTGGGCCACCACGTCCTCGCCCGCGTGGGCGGCCGGCAGATGCCGCCAGAACTCGAAGCCGCCGCACTCGACGAGGGCCTCTCGACGGTACAGGGCGCACCCGCCCACCCACGCGACGCGGTACGCGAGCCACTCCCCCGGCGCGAGCCCGCCGTCCCGGACGAGGTCGGCCGCCAGATGGGTGGGATTGGCGGCGTTGTGCAGCATCCAGCGGCGGAAGCCCGGCGAGCCCCGGTCGAGGCGTTCGGGTTCGACCGGCCCGTCCCAGGCCTCGAAGGGCTCGAGCTCGTGCGGCCGGCGGTCATCGAGGAAGGAGAGTCCCTGAACGGCCATGCCCACGAAGCCGCAGCCCAACGCGTCGAGGGCCTCCTGGAGAGTCCGCACCGCCTGCGGCGCGAGCCACACGTCGTCGTCGAGGTAGAGCACGCGGTCCGCCGACGACTGCTCGAGGAGGAACTGCCGGTGCTCGGCCAGCCCGCGTCGCGGCAGGTGCTGATGGAGCGCAACGCGCCGACCTTGCGCCTCGAGCACCCGCAGCATCGCCGCCGCGGCGGGGTCCTTCCAACCCGGCCTGCCATCGCTCTGGTCGCTCACGATGACACCGAAGTCCTCCGCGTCCTGAGCCGCGAGCCCCGCGAGTGTCGCCGCGAGCTCGGCAGGCCTGTTCCGCGTGGGGACGAGGACGTCGAGAGGCGGTGCACCGCCGTCGTGCTTCGAGCCGGGCAGGCTGGGAGGCGCACCCCAGGCTTCGGGCCCGCGGAGGGTCATGAGAGCCGCTCCGACTCGTCCGCGATGGGCTCCTCGGTGCGCGCGCCAATCTGGACGCCCCCGCGCCGCTGGACGTAGCCCAGCATCTCGAGGCGCCCCCCGACCTCGTGGACCGCCGACTGCTCGGCGAGCATCCCCGGCAGGTAGTCGCCGCCCTTGACGTACACGTCCGGGCGGAGCTCCCGGATGAGCGGGACGGCGGTTTCGGAGTCGAAGACGACGGCGCAGTCCACCGACGCGAGCGCCGCGACGACGGCGGCGCGATCCTCCTCGGCGATCACCGGCGACGACCCCCGCAGGCGCCGCACCGATTCGTCGGAATTGACGCCGACGACGAGCAGGCCACCGAGCCGCGCGGCCTCTTCCAGGAACGCGGTGTGGCCGCGGTGCAGCTCGTCGAAGACGCCGTTCGTGAGCACGATCGCGCGGCCCGCGCGCCGCGCCGATGCGACCGCCTGCCGCGCCGCCTCCCACGAGCTCACGGCGCTGCCCGCCCCCGAGCGCTCTCCGCGGAGCTCGCCCACGAGCTGCTCGGCGGTGCAGACCGAAGTGCCGGGCGATTCGACGACGACGTCCGCGGCCGCCTGCGCGACGTCCGCCGCGTCGTCCATCGCCAGCCCGGCGGCGAGGCCGAGCGTGAGTCCCGCCACGAACGTGTCCCCGGCGCCGACGGCATTCTGCTCGGGCGCAGGACGCGCGTGCGTCATGTGCCGCGCACGGCCGTGGTCCAGAAGGATGGTGCCGTCCCTGTCCAGGGTCACCAGGGTGTGGCGGGCGCCCGTGGCGCGGGTGAGCTCCTCGGCGTGCTCGGCCGCCCACTCGAACCTGTCCCCGTGCGGCGCCGGGGAGCCGAGGAGCTCGGCGGCCTCGCTCGCATTGGGCGTCACGACGTCGGCGTGAATGTCCGCCCACGCGCCCGGTCGGCGGGCGTCGACGACGAGGGCGCGGGCCCCTTCCCGAACGGCGAGGTGGTCGAGGGCGGCGAGCGCGCCGAGGCCGTAGTCGCAGAGGACGACGGCGTCCGCCTCCTCAAGCGCAGCCATGGTGCGGTCCGCGACGAGGCGGGCTTCGTCGTCGTCGGCGGCCCTGCAGAAGTCCGAGCGGAGGAGGAGCTGCCCATCGGCGACGAGGCGCGCCTTGACCGGGGTAGTGCGATCCGGGAGGCGGACGAGGCCTTGGGTGTCGATCCCGTACTCGGTCAGGCGGTGCGCGAGCGCTTCGCCCGGCTCGTCATCGCCCGCAACGCCGATGAGCCTCACGCGCGCCCCGAGCGCCGCGAGGTTCATGGCAGTATTGCCCCCGCCACCGGGGGCGTCGAGGGTTCGGTTGACATCGAGGACCGGGACCGGGCCTTCGCGGCACAGCCGCTCAGCACGCCCCTCCCAGCGCCGGTCGAGCAGCACGTCTCCCACCACGAGGACGGTCGGGCGCTCACGGCGCAGCGCATCGATCAGGCGTGACTCCGCTGCCATACTCAGTGTCTCCTTGCTTTAGAAGTTCTGGACGACGTTCCGGCAGTTCTCGCTGGGACCCGGGGTTCGAGGTGGGGTTACCCACGCGCACCCGCGCCAACCATGGGCTCGCGCGGGGTTTCGCGCCGTCGCGCGAGGGGTAGCGCTTCCCTGACGAGCGCTTCGACCCGGAGGGGGTTTCACGGTGACCGATGCCGGCAGGCCGAACCACAGATTCGAGGACATCCGGCGGATCGCCGTGCTGCGGGGAGGAGGCATCGGCGACCTGCTGTCCATCCTTCCCGCCCTCGAGGCACTCGATGCCGCCTACCCGGACGCCGAGCAGGTCCTGATGACGACGCCGCTGCTCGCCTCGCTGCTCGAGGGCCGTCCCGGCCCGGTGGACCGGCTCGTGGTGGTCCCGGTGTTCCCGGACGCGAAGGCTCCCGACGGGCGCGGCTGGCGCGAGCACGAGGAGACGATGGAGGTCATCGAGAAGCTCCGGGCCGACGGCGTGGACCTCGGCCTCCAGCTCCACGGCGGGGGCCGGAACTCGAATCGTTTCGTCAACGCCCTCGAGGCGAGGCATACGGTGGGCTGCGCGACACCGGACGCCGAGCCGCTCGAGCGCATGCTCCCCCACCTCTACTATCAGCGCGAGGCGAGCCGCTGGCTCGAGGTTGTCGAGCTGGCGGGCGCGCCCGCGGTCGTCACTGAACCGCGCGTCGAGACCATCGCCGCGGACGCCGAGGCGGCGCGGCCGTGGATCCTGGACGGGGCCCGCGGGCTCGTCGTCGTCCACGCCGGTGCCACGGACCCCAGGCGCCGCTGGCCGGCCGAGCGTTTCGCCGCCGTCGCCGCCGAGCTCGCGGCGGACGGCTGGCAGGTCCTCGTGGTCGGCGACCCGAGCGAGCGCGAACTCGGGGACGGTATCGCCGAGAAGGCGGTGCAGCTCGCGGGAAATCTCCCCGGGAACCCTGAGGCGCTCATCAGCTCGGCAGCGGGCCGGACCAGCGTGAACGGGCTCGTGGGGCTGCTCGCCGCCGCGAACCTCGTCGTCGCCAACGACAGCGGTCCGCGTCACCTCGCGCAGGCCCTCGGCACCCCGACGGCATCCGTGTACTGGGTGGGCAACCTCATCAACGCGGGCCCGCAAGGGCGCCGTCTGCATCGCGTGCAGATCGCGTGGCGACCCGACTGCCCCGTGTGCGGCGCGGACGGCACGAATCCCTTCGGGCGCCACTGCGACCACTCGGTCTCGTGGGTCGACTCCGTGCCCGCGGAGGCAGTCCTCGCGGACGCGCGCGACCTCCTGGCGGGTCACTGACACCCCTCCCTTAAGCATCGATTGCTCCGTAACTGTCGTTTTGGGGGCCCAAAACGACAGTTACGGAGCAGTGGATGGGCTTGGTTACGGCCAGGAGTCCTCCATCGAGCCCATCACGAGCAGCTCGCGGACCTCGCAGCCGCGCGGCTGGGAGAGCGCGAAGATGACGGAGCGCGCGGTGTCGGAGGGCCGGTTGAGATTCGTGCGGTCGTGCGGCTTGTACTGCTCGGGGCGGTCGTCGAAGAAGGCGGTGTCCATCCCGCCCGGGATGAGGGTTGTGACGCCGACGCGCCCCTTGAGCTCAGCGGCCAGCGCCCGGCTGAAGCCGATGACGCCGAACTTGGAGGCGCAGTAGGCGGTGGCCCCGCCAGCGCCGCGGAGGCCCAGCGTCGAGGCGACCGTCACCACTCGGCCGTGGCTCCGCAGGAGGTGCGGGAGCGCCGCGCGCACCACGGCCGCGGTGCCGATGAGGTTCACCGCGATGACCTTCTCCCATTCCTCGGCGGGGACCTCGTCGAGCTCGCCGCAGCGGTCGATGCCCGCCGCGCACACGATCGCGTCGATCCCGCCCGCCTCCTCTGCGGCCTGGGCGATGGCGGCCTCCGCCGCCTCGCGCTCCGAGAGGTCCACGACCCAGCCCCGAGCCGGGGCCTCGACGGACTGGCGGTCCAGGACGATCGGCAGCGCGCCCTCAGCGGTCAGGGCCTCGACGACGGCAGCGCCGAGACCGGAAGCCCCTCCGGTCACCAGGACTCGGGCCCCTTTGAGGGGGTGGCTCGCGTCCTGTCCGAGCCTCTGCTCGACGTTCTCTCGCGTGTCGATGCTCTGCGTCATTCGGTAGTCCTCCCGTTGTTTCTGGTGGTTTGTGGGCTGTCTGGTTCTCTCTGCCCAAGCGTGGTTCTGTCAGCCCAGGCTTGCTATCGCCGCGGCGAGTCCCGTCGTCGAGCGCCCGGGCTGCAGCGGCACGGTGACCACTTCGCCGCCCCAGGACCGCAAGTGCTTGGTCTCGGGGAGCTCGTCGGGCCGGTAGTCTGCGCCCTTGACCCACACGTGGGGCCGCAGCGCCTTGAGCACTTCCTCCGGTGTGTCCTCGGTGAAGATCTCCACGGCGTCCACGCAGCTGAGGCCCATGAGCAGCTCAGCGCGGTCGTGCTCGTTCATGACGGGACGCTGCGGCCCTTTGAGGCGTCGGATGGAGTCATCGGAGTTGAGGCACACAATGAGGCAATCGCCGAGGGCCCGCGCCGCCTCGAGGAGGTGCAGGTGACCGGCGTGGAGCAGGTCGAAGCATCCCCCGGCTGCGACCACTGTCCCGCCCGTCGCGCGGATCCGACGGGCGAGTGCGACAGCCGGCGAGTCGGAGCTGGCCGCGTCGGCGGCAGTCCCGAAGCCAGCCCCGCCGCCCACACGCAGCGCCGAGACCCCGCCCGCTGCCAGGAACGCCGCAGAGGTCGCGACGGCGGCCTCGGTCGCCGAGCGCAGCGGTTCGCCCTGCGCGAGCGCGACGGCGAGCGAGGACGCAAAGCGATCGCCGGCGCCGCAGGGGTCCTCGATCCGGAGCCCAGCGGACGGCACGGCAACATGGGTGTCCCCGTCGGGGCCGCACACGAGAGCGCCGCGTTCGCCGAGGGTGACGACGACGGCCTGGGCACCCCAGCGCTGGCGGAGCCGATCTCCCGCGACGGCCACGGCTCCGGGCTCGTCGACCTCGCGGCCGGAGAACGTGAGCAGCTCGGAAAGATTCGGGGTCACTGCGGCCGCCCCCGCGGTCGGCCGGGTGCCGCGGGGGTGGGGGTCCCACACGACCGGCACCCGCTTGGCAGCCCTCTCGAGGGCCGCGCGGACGGTCGCGACGCTCGTGAAGCGCCGGCCGTAATCAGCGACAACGATGGCGTCCGCCGATTCGAGCGCGGCCAGGAGCCCTGGCTCGACTACGGGGAAGGGCGGCATGGCGCAGCCCTCGTCTACGCGCGCGATCCGCTGGCCGCTCGCGGTGAGGCGCATCTTGACCGGCGTGGGGCCGCCGAGCTCTGCGGCGTGCACGCGGACCGGCCCGAGGAGCGCGCGGAGGCGGGCGGAGGCGTCGTCGTCCGAGAGGGCGGTGATGAGCTCCACCTCATGCCCGTCGTCGGCGAGGAGCGTCGCGACGAGGCCGGCCCCCCCGGCCCGCTCAAGCCGGCGGTCCACCTCGAGGACCGGCGCGGGGGCGTCCGGGCACAGCCTGTCGGCGTGGCCCGTGAGGTCGATGTCGAGGAGGGTGTCCCCGACCACGGCAATCTTCAACTCAGTCCTCCCCCTGCATGGATTCGTCGTTCTTCACGCACGCGTCGAAGCACTCGCACAGGGCGTGGATGGCGATCAGCTGCGCCTCTTGGACGTGGCAGCTGCGCGCGTCGAGCGTCACGGCGTCATCGACGGCGGCGGCGAGCGGATTCGGGCCGGGGCCGGTCAGAGCCCAGCTGATCGCGCCCACCTCGTGGGCGGCCTGGGCCGCGGCCACCAGATTGGGGCTCTTGCCGCTCGTCGAGAGGAGCAGCACGATGTCGCCGTGCCTGGCGTGGGCGCGGACCTGCCGCGCGTACACCTCGTCGTAGCCGTAGTCGTTGCCGATCGCGGTCAGCGCGGAGGTATCGCCATGCAGGGCGATGGCCGAGAACGGGCGGCGTTCGCCGTCGTACCGGCCCACGAGCTCGGCGGTGAGGTGCTGCGCCTCGGCCGCGGAGCCGCCGTTGCCCGCCGCCAGGAGGCGACCGCCTGCGGCGAGGTGCTGGGCCAGGTCACGCCCCCAGCGGGCGAGGACGACCGCCTGCCGGCGCAGCGAGTCGAGGGCTTGCGCTGCCGCGTCAATGTGGGCGGATATCTCGTGCGAGAGCAGATCGTCCGGGAGCATGCGGACCCCGCTTGGGGCGAGGGGTCCTCCGGAGCGGATAGTGGCGAGTCCTCCGTCGGGTACGGCAGCCTGGGCTGCCGTTTCCCGGAAAGGGCGGGAAGTCTTCGTGGTGTTCAGAGCATTCATCGTGCCCCCTCTCCGACGCGGCGAAGACGGCTCCGGGATGCCGCCACGTCCGCCTCGGGCTGTTCCCAGTGGTCCCTCATGGCCCGGTAGATGCGTTCGGTCTCGGCCGCCACCCGGTCCCAGGTGTAGCGGGTGCGGGTCCGTTCGACGCCTGCGGCGCCGAACTTCTCCCGCAGCGCAGGGTCGTCGGCCAACGCCGCAATCGCGTCGGCGAGCGCGGCGGGATGCTTGGGCGGAACGTGGAGCCCCGTGACGCCGTCGACGACCGACTCCTGGAGGCCGCCCACGGCCGAAACGATCACGGGCACCCCGCATGCCATGGCCTCGAGCGGAACGATCCCGAACGGCTCGTACCAGGGAGTGCAGACCACCACGTCGACGCTCCGGAACAGCTCCGGCATCTCGGCACGCGGCACCTGGCCGGTGAAGATCACCTGCCCGCCCACGCCGAGGGAGTCGGCGAGGTCGCGGAGGCGGCGGACCTCGGGGTCGGCGGCAATGCGGTCCTTGCCCGTGGTGCCGCCCGCGACGAGCAGTTCGATGTCGCGGTGGCCGGCGGCGGCGAGGAGCGCGAGCGCGGAGACGACGACGTCCACTCCCTTGCGCGGAACAAGCCGCCCGATCACCGCGAGCCGCAGGCGCTGCCCGCGTGGGCGAGCGGGGCCGTCAGGGGTGAACTTTTCGACGTCCACGCCGCACGGAGCGATCGAGATGCGGCGGCGGTTCACGCCCAGCTGGCGGAGCTCGAAGGCCTCGTCCGGGCACGTCGCGATCACGCGGTCCACGCTGCGGGCCACCCACGGCTCGAGGAACTCGCGCTCCGACGGGCTCGTATCGTCGGTCCCCTGGTGGCGCCGCTTCACGACGCCGAGGGCGTGGAACGTCTGGGCGACGACGGGAGGCGGCAGGAGCTCCTTCTGGAGCTTCCCGACGGCCTCGATGCAGGCGATGCCGGACATCCAGAAGTGCCCGTGCACCACCTGCGGCGGCTCCTCCCGCCAGTAGCCTGCGAGCTGCTCGGCGAAGGCTGGCATGTAGGGCAGGAGCTTGTCCTTGGGCACGGCATGGGCGGGGCCTGCGTCGACGTTGACGAGCCGGACACCGGTGGGGAGCTCTTGCTCCCAATGGAGGCGCTCGCTGTCGCGCCGCGTGAACACCGTGACGTCGTGGCCGCGGCGCACGAGCGCGGCGGAGAGCTCGGCAACGTGGACGTTCTGCCCGCCTGCGTCCACTCCGCCGACCGCGGCGAGCGGACTCGCGTGTTCGGACACCATCGAGATCTTCATTGCGTTCTTTCTCCTCACGGAAGGTCGGAGCCTCAGGTCGAGTCGGGCGGGCTAGCGGCTGGGTGTCATGTGTGTCCGGAGACCTCCGCGGAGACCACTCCCCCGCGGACGTCGGACAGGACGTCGTCCCAATCCCTGAGGAAGCGCCCCAGGCTGTAGCGGGCCAAGGCCGCCTCGCGGGCGGCAAGCCCGGCCTCGCGGGCCGCCTCGGGGCTCCGGGCGAACCGCCGGGCGGCCGCGATGAGATCGTCGAGGTTCGTGCTCACGCATCCGGCGTCCTGCGGGACCGCTCGCCAGGCCTCGGTTGAGCCGAGCGCCAGCACCGGGAGCCCCGCGTGCATTGCCTCGATGAGCGCAAGACCCAGCGAGGTCCACCGGAAGGGGTGCAGATAGGCGCGACGGCGGGCGAGCTCGGCGTGGAGCCGGGCGGTGGGGATGTCGCCCACCCACTCGAGCCGGTCCGGCCCGATTCCGGTGGCCTCGTGCAGACCGCTGCCGCCCATGCCGAACACGTCGAGCGGCGCCACGTCGGCGAACCGCGGGAGGAGATCCGTCCCCGCAGTCCTCCCCCGGCGCACCGGCTCGTTGACCACCACGGCGAACCGCTCGAGCTCGCCCGTGTAGCAGAGCCCCGGGTCCCGGACCCCGTGCTCCACGATGTGAACGGGGGCCTGGCCGCTGTCCCACATGAGGGCGTTGAAGTGCGTCACATGGACGATCGGGATCTGGGTCTGGTCCGCGAGCGGGTGCCGCGTGTCGGGGACGCTGCCCTTGGGCGTGTTGTGCTCCACGAATACTGCGGGAACGTCCTGTCCGGGCCTCAGCCCGGTGAGCTCGGCGACCCGGTCCACCTCGTCGGTGCGCTGGAGCACGACGGCGTCGATGGTCCCCGCTAGCCCCGCGAGCTCCTCGACGGGGACTTCGACGGCGGACGGCCAGTCGCGCCCGCCCGTGCCGAGGCCCCATCCGGTGCGGCCCTCGTCCACGGGCAGGAGGTATTCGTGATTGCCGCGGACGAACGCATCGGTCCAGCCGCCGTGGACGTGCCAGAGGAGGACGCGCATCAGGCCACCGCCTTCGGGTGGACGCCGAGCAGCTGTTCCACGGCGTGGAACGCCGCCTCGGGCGTGACCTGCGCGAGGCATGGGTGCCCCGGCACCGGACACGTCCGGGCGCGGCTGCCGGCGCACGCTGCGGCCTGGTCCCCGAGGACGACGACGGGTGCACCCCGCGGCGCCCAGGTCCCGGGCGAGACGACGGGCGAGAAAAGGCTCACCACCGGGGTCCGGACCGCAGCGGTTATGTGCGCGGGTCCTGTGTTGCCGGCGACGACGGCGCTCGCCCCCGAGAGCAGGTCCACCAGTCCGCGCAGGTCGGTCGCTCCGCCGAGGTCGATCCCGCGGTCCCCCGCGACGGCCGCGGTGAGCTCCCGCTCGGCGGCGGTGCCCGTCACGAGCACACCGAAGCCCGCCGAGGCGAGCATGGTCACGAGCCGCGCCGAATGCTCGGCCGGCCACATGCGGGCCGGAGCGTCGGCACCCGGGTGGACCACCACGTACTCGCCAGCCGGGCGCAGCGACGACCGCGCCTGCGGCAGGAGGGCCGGCAGTCCGTCGTCGTCCGCAGGAAGCGCGAAGCCGGCGGCGGCCACGATGCCGAGCGCCCGCTCGACCTCGTGCAGCTCCCACGGGAGGTCGCGGCTCGTGAGCCGGACGTCGAGGAGGCTCCCAGGGTAGTCCTCGGAGAGCGCGGTAATGCGGGAGACCCCGCACAGGCGGAGCTCGACGGCGAGCGGAAGCGACGACTGATGGAAGGACGTCAGGATGACCGCCTCGTCCACGGCGGCATGGTCCAGGAGCCGCTCGAGGCGTCGGACGTGGCGCGGGGTGGCCTCGGGGGCGGGGTTCGCGATCCACGGCGCGTCCCACACCATCCGGTCGGTGACGCCCGGGAGCATCCCGGCGACCCCGGCGCCGCGCGGCCCCGTCAGCAGGACGACTTCGGCGTGCGCCGCGACCGCCCTGATGGCGGGCCCAGCCAAGACGACGTCGCCGAGGCTGTCCAGCCGGGCGACGAGGACTCGCCTCACGTCCTGCTCCCCGCGACGGCCGGCAGATCCTCAGGCGCAAGCTCGCCGAGGGCGAGGGCGACGGCGGAGCGCAGGTCGCGCGCGACGGCGGGCGCCGCCTCGACCTCCTCCGGCAGCGTCACTTCGGTGGGCACGAGGATGCCGCGGGCGCCAGCGCGCTGGGCCGCCTCCATGTC
Source organism: Sinomonas gamaensis (assembly GCF_005876955.1). Lineage (GTDB taxonomy): Bacteria > Actinomycetota > Actinomycetes > Actinomycetales > Micrococcaceae > Sinomonas > Sinomonas gamaensis. The sequence goes on along the minus strand of NZ_SSCL01000006.1, from coordinate 123,748 downwards.
CGAGCCGATGTCGCCGATGACGACGACGCTCGAGGGCGGCACGCCCAGGGCCCGGCACGCGGAGAGGATGAGTCCGGGCTTGGGCTTGCGGCAGCGGCAACCCTGATCGGGATGGTGCGGGCAGACCCGCCACACGTCGAACGGTCCCAAGAGCTCTTCGACGCGGCGGTTGACGCGGTAGACGTCCACCGAGCCCATCGTTCCCCGGCCTACGCCCGACTGGTTCGTGACCACGCCGATCCGCACCCCGGCCGCGCGCAGGCTGTCGAGCGCTTCGCGCGCGCCGTCCACGGGCCGGACCTTGTGCGGGTCGCGGTTATAGGGGACGTCATGCACGAGCGTTCCGTCGCGGTCGAAGAGCACAGCCGCGGGCGGTGCGTGCCGTTGCTGGTCCAGACGGTCGGGTTCCATGCCCGGGAACTGCCCGCCGAGAAGCTACAATAAACTTTCTGTTTTCCTGCAGCTTCTCCTCCTCCTTCTTCTCAGGGCCGAGAAGCCGCCATGCTCAAGCCATGGGCACCGTCACTCCTCTGGGGATCGAGTCTCTCCAGCACTCATCGGATCTTCAGTACTAAATGGAGGCTGTACGTGAACGCGGGCTCTGACCGTCCTGTCCTGCTGGTCCTGCGAGCGCTCAAGCTGGGCGACCTGCTGGTCGCCGTCCCCGGTCTCCGGGGCCTGCGCTCGGGATTCCCTGACCACGAGATGGTGCTTGCGGCGCCGAAGTGGCTCTCCCCGATCATTCCGCTCATTGGAGGGATCAACCGGCACCTGCCGACGCCGGGGCTGGACGATCCGATCCCCTTCGACGGACACGTCAACGTCGCCGTCAACTTCCATGGCAAGGGGCCCGAGAGCAGGCTCCGGCTCGAGGAGCTTCTGCCCGATCACCGGATCGGCCATAGCGCCCCCGGGTGGCCCGGCCCCGAGTGGGATGACACACTCCACGAACGGGAGCGCTGGGTCCGGCTCCTGAACTGGCACGGCCTCCCTGGCCGGCGGGACGACTTCCGGCTCCTCCCGCCGGAGGTCGCTGCCCCCGCAGAGGGCGCGACGCTCGTCCACGTCGGTGCCGCCTACGGCAGCCGCCGCTGGCCCACCGAGCGGTTTGCCGCCGTCGCCCGCGAGCTCAGCCGGCAGGGACACGACATCCTGGTGACGGGGGGTCCCGAGGACTTCGAGCGCGCGGCAGACGTCGCGCGCGCGGCCGGGCTCTCAGAAGCCGCCGTCGTGGCCGGCCGCTGGAACCTCGCCGAGTTCGCGGCGGGCATCGCGGCGGCGCGGCTCGTCGTCACGGTGGACACGTCCGCCGGGCACCTCGCGACTGCGTACGGAACTCCCTCAGTCGTGATCTTCGGGCCGGCCACCCCGGAGCAGTGGGGACCGCCGGCCGACGGCCCGCACGCCGTGCTCACCGAAGCGAGCGTCCGCCGGGGCGACCCCTTCGCCTCGACCCCCGATCCGGCGATGCTCGCGGTCTGGCCGGGACATGTGCTGGACGCGGTCGCTAGGCTCGAAGTGGGAGGGCAGTCGTCGGCGTCCGAGCAGGCGACGATCTTCTGAGCGGGGACCGAGGGAAGGCAGTGACCATCAACAGCATCACCGCGACCGCGTACTGGACGGTCGGGCCGCGGCAAGGCGAACTGCGCCAGGAAGCCCTCACCGCACCGGGCGAGGGCGAGGCCCTGGTCCGCACGCTCTACACGGGCTTCAGCCGCGGAACCGAGCGCCTTGTCTACGCCAACCGCGTTCCCGAGCGCGTCGCCGCGCTCATGCAGGCCCCCCATCAGCAGGGCTCCTTCCCGTGCCCCGTGAAATATGGGTACCTGTCGGTCGGAGTCGTGGAGGACGGCCCGGCCGAGCTGCTCGGGCGCACCGTGTTCTGCCTCTTCCCGCACCAGGATCGCTACGTGGTCCGTGCGGACGAGCTGGTCGTGGTGCCCGATTCCGTTCCGCCGGCGCGCGCCGTGCTCGCCGGAGCGGTCGAGACCGCGGTCAACGCCCTCTGGGACGCCGCGCCCCGGATCGGCGACCGGGTCGCCGTCGTCGGCTGCGGCCTCGTGGGCGGCGCCGTGCTCGCGCTCCTGCGGCGCTTCCCGCTGTCACGGCTCGAGGCCGTGGACAGCGACCCGGGCAGGACGGGACTCTCTGACGCACTCGGGATCACCTTTGTGACGCCAGACGCCGCACACGGCGACTGCGACGTCGTGATCCACTGTTCCGCGACCGCGGAAGGCCTCGCGCGCTGCCTCGAGCTCGTCGGCGACGACGGCGAGATCATCGAGATGTCCTGGTACGGCGAGCAGGCCGTGAGCGTACCGCTGGGCGCGGACTTCCACGCGCGCCGCCTCTCGATCAGGGCAAGCCAGGTGGGCGAGGTGGCTTTGGCCCGCAGGCACCGGCGCACGACGACGGACCGCCTCCGCCTCGCGCTCGACCTGCTCGAGGATCCCGCGTTCGACGCGTTCCTCGGAGGCCCGACCGACTTCGAGCAGCTGCCCGCCGCCGTCGAGGCGCTAGCCTCGTCAGGGGCGGGAGGCCTATGCCACGTGATCCGGTATCCGGGTGCCGAGGACTTTCCCGCCGCGTGACCGCCCGATGATCAGCCCAGCCGAGGGAGCCCATGTACACGCTGACCGTCCGTGACAACATCATGATCGCCCACAGCCTTCCGCGGCCCGCCTTCGGGCCGGCGCAGGGTCTGCACGGGGCCACGTTCGTGGTCGAGCTCTCCATCCGGGCCCTGGAGCTCGACGAGAACGCGACCGTCATGGACATCGGCGCCCTCTCGGGGGTCCTCGGCGGCGCGCTCGAGGAGCTCCGCTACCGCAACCTCGACGAGCACCCCGCCTTCGAGGGCAGGCTCACGACGACGGAGGCGCTCGCCCGTCACATCGCGGAGGACGTGGCGGCGCGATTGTCGCAGTCCGAGGACGAACGCCTCGTGGGGCTCTCCGTGGTGCTGCGGGAGAACCCGGACGCGTGGGCGGGATACAGCCTGGATCTGCCGTGACTGCGTCCGCCTCTGGGGAACGGATTGACGCTGGGGAACGGATCGATCTGATTGCGGCCGCTCCTCTCGGGTGGCGATCGGGCGGCAGCGTCTACAACGAACGGCTCGCCGAGGCCCTCCGTCAGAAGGGCGTCTCGGTCCGCGCGCACAGCCTCGCCGGCGACTGGCCGGAGGGCAGCGCCGCGGACCGCGAGCGGCTAGCGAGCCTCCTGCTCGGCCTCGCGAGCGACGGGATCCGTGCGGTCATCGTGGACGGCCTCGTGGGCCTCGGATGCCCCGACGAGATCGCGCAGGCTCGACGGGCGGGGGTCGCGGTCTGGCTCCTGGTCCACGTCTCCCTCGCCGACCTCGCCCTCGGCACCCACTCCGTCCCGGCGTCCGAGGCGGCTCGGCTCGCGGGCCTCGAGCGCGCGGCGCTCGAGGCCTGTTCGGGCGCCATCGCCCCGAGCCGGTTCGCAGCGCGGACGCTCGTCGAACGCTATGGCGTCGAGGCCGTCGTCGCCCATCCCGGGATCGACCCCGCGCCTCAAGCCAAGGGATCGAGGCCACCGCATCTCGTGTGCGTCGCCGCACTGCTCCCCGCGAAGGGCCAGCTCGTGCTCCTCGAGGCGCTCGACGCCCTCGCCGATCTCCCCTGGACGGCTGCCCTCGTCGGATCGGACCAGGCCGACCGCTCGTACGCCCGGGCGGTGCGACAGGCCTGCTCCTCGCCACGGCTCGCCGATCGAGTGCGCCTCACAGGCGAGCTGAGCGGGGGCGAGCTGCTTTCCGCTTGGGAGGCGGCGGACCTGAGCGTGCTGCCGAGCGCCCACGAGACTTTCGGGATGGCCGTCGCCGAGTCGCTGGCCCACGGCGTCCCCGCGTTCGTACCTGCGGGGACTGGGGCGGAGGAGGCGCTCGGGCTGTCCCTCGCGGGCGGAGCCGGGGTGGCCGGCGCGGCCGGGAGGCTCCGCGATCCGGGCGTGCTCGCGGGAATGCTGCGCGCCTGGCTCACCGACCCCGAGGAACAGGCCACGCTGCGGGCTGCCGCACGGGCCGCACGGCCTGCCCTGCCCACCTGGGCCGCGACGGCAGCGGCGGTCGCAGACGCGCTCCGCACTCAGAGGACGGCCGGGGAACCCACTTCCTCTGGCCGCAGCGGACGGGCCACGGCGATGACCGAGCCCGAGATGTGGCGGGACTCGCCCGAAGCGAGGTAGACGAAGGCGTCGAGCTCCTCGAGGTCGTTCGCTTCCTCGTCGCTCAGGCCCTTGCCGAGGTCCTGGTTCGGGTCCACTGCTTCGAGCGTCGGACCCTCAAGAGCTGGGTCCCAGCGGGGACCGCCGACGACGGCGTTCACCCGCACCCCGCGGGGCGCGAGGGTCTGCGCCCACCCTTGAGTGGTCTCGAGCACGGCGGTCGCGAGGGCCTCCTGGGCACGCGTCAGCTCGAGGCCGGGCGCCGAGAGGGTCACGGTGTTGATGATGCTCGCGCCCTTGGGCATCGCATCGAGCGCAGCCTCGGTGGTGGTCACGAGAAGGGCCATCGAGCGTTGGAGAGCTCGCTCCACCCCCCGGCGGATCGCCCGCAGGTTTGCCCCGATCTCCGGGATCGCCGTGGGGCCGGTGTTGATGAGGACGTCGAGTCCGCCCAGCTTCCGTGCTGCCCTGCGTGCGACTCCCGTGCCGTCGTCGTCCGGAGCGCTGTCGATATCCACGACCGCACCATTGCGGCGGAGGACTCTCGCGATCCGTTCGCCGAGATCCCGGTCCTCCCCCGTGACAAGTACGCGCTGGCCTTCGAGCCGCGCAGCAACAGACATCGAACGAACTCCGTCAGTCAGCAGCCAAAAGGCTGTGGTCAGGGTCGTCTGCTCAACACAGAACAATCAATTCAATCATTTGCAAGCCGCGATTAAGTGCTCCTCCACGTGGCGGTCGCATGGCTGTTACCCAACCCTGCCCCAGTCAATCCGCCCCCAGCAGTCCGCCTGTCATGCCGGGGTCGAGCCGGAAGAGTGCGTTTTGGCCCCCACCCCTCGGGTAACAAACCCGCAGCAGGGCCGGAACCCAGTCCGGTCCCCCAATGGAAAGGTGAGGTCAATGGGAATTCTGGCATTTCTTATTCTCGGCTTGATCGCAGGTGCCATTGCGAAGGCAATCATTCCTGGCCGGCAGGGCGGCGGATGGCTCGTGACGCTCCTTCTCGGAGTCGTCGGCGCAATCCTCGGCGGCTGGCTCGGAAGCGTCCTCTTCGGAATTGGACTCCAGAACTTCTGGAGCCTGCAGACGTGGATTGTTGCGATCGTCGGATCGGTGATCGTCCTCCTCATCTACGGCGCCATCATGGGACGTCGGAGGGCCTAACGTGGTCGATCGCGACAGAATCCCCGAGCCCGAAGAACGCGGCGAGGACGTGCTTGAGCCGGAGGAACCCGGCAAGCCCGTCCCGCGGAACGCGGGTGACGAGGTGCCCGGCCGCGACGAAGTGACCCCTTCATCTCAGGGTATTGGAGCGGTCTGGGGCGATGCCGAAAGGACGCCCCATCCCGGCCCAGTCCGGGAACCGGGCCCCATAGACCAGGCGGCCATGGAAGCGGTCGCCGAGGAATACGAGGTGGTGACCACCGAAGACGGGGAAAGGTATCTGGAGCCGCGGGACGACGATCCCGGGCAGGGCACCACGGATGACTTTCCCGACCATCAGTAGGAGCTAGCCGGCATTCGCCGGAGCATTCCTGCACGAAGACTGGCGGCGGGCGGAGGCTGGGGCTCCGTCCCGCCGCCTTTTCGTGCGCTCGCGCCCCGCGCCTCGCCTTCGACCGTCCCCTGGCTTCATAACCGCCCCGCACCGCCAACGGTTATGAAGCCGAGCGACGGTCAGGCGCAAGCGCGTATGCCTAAGCGCGCTGCGCGATCGTCGAGCTCCGCTGTCGCATTTCGGTGAGGAGCTCCACCACGGCGGCATCCGTCGTGGCCGTCCTGCCCACGCGGTAGGCCTCGAGCAGCAGCGGGTCGACGTAGGAGCTCCGGGCGACCGCCGGGGTGTTGTTGAGCCAGTTCGAGGCGTCTTCGATGGCCTGCTTCCACGCCGCGTCCGCCTTCAATCCCTTGGCCTGGCTCGCGGCGAGGGAAGCGGCGGCGACGGCGGTCCCCCGCCACGTGCGCAGATCCTTGGCGCTCGCCTCCATCCCCGCGATGTCCTTCAAATAGCCGTTCACCGCGGAGGCGCCGATGGGCTGGAAGGTGCCATCGTCGTCGTACCCCAGCGCGTGACGGCTCGCGCGGCCCCGCGGAAGGGACTCGAGATACTGAACAAGATCCCGGTCACGCACCTCGAAGCGCCACTGGCTGCCCGACTTCCCAGGGAAGTCGAAAGAGACCCGGTTCTCGTCGAGCACCTTCACGTGGCGGCGCTGGATCGTCGTGACGCCGAACGTGCCGTTCTCCCGCGCATAGCGACGGCTCCCCACCCGCACCGCGGATCGGTCGACGAGCCGGATCGCCGCGGCGAGCGCCTGGATCCGCGGCCCCCGCTGGCCGCGGAGATCGCGGGTGACCGCGCGGCGGATGGCGGGGAGCCGCTCGGCGAGGGCGAGGGCCCGGTCGAATTTGCGGGCTTCCTGCCGCGCCCGCCAAGCGGGGTTGTAGAGGTACTGCGGGCGGCCCGCCGCGTCGACGCCTTTTGCCTGAAGCTTCGCCTTCGGGGAGGCGGCAATTTTGACATTCCGCCAAGCGGGCGGGATCGCCAGTGACTTGATCCGCTCAAGCTCTTCGGGCTGATGCAGACGCTCCCCGTTCTCGTTCAGGTACGTGAAGCCGCGGCCCGCGCGTCGGCGCGTCCAGCCGCTGCGGAGAGATCGGTGAGTGCGCGCCACGAGGCCGGAATTACCCCGGTTTTGAGCCGTTCAACCACTTTCCGCGGACCCCCCGCAACGCCTTCCGCGGCCCGGCGAGCCCGCGTATCGTGAGCCGTGGATCGAGCCGAGGTCCCCATCCCGACTCCCGTTTCTGTGGAGGCCGCACATGCCGACGAACGAACCCGACAACCCCCAGACCGCCCATTCCAGCATGGAGCCGCCGGCGCAGGATCAGGGCGCTCCGGGCACGACGACGGAGACAGAACCGACGCCGGATCACGGCGAGGAGACCTACGAGGGCCACAACCGGCTGCAAGGGCGGGCCGCGCTCATCACGGGCGGGGATTCCGGGATTGGCCGCGCGGTGGCGATCGCGTTCGCACGAGAGGGCGCGGATGTCGCCTTCACCTACACAGAGCGCGAGCAAGAGGACGCCGAGGCCACCGAAGCGGTGCTTCGCGAGGCCGGGAGGAACGTCCTGGCGGTCAACGGCGACCTCCGCGACGAGGACTACGCCGCTTCCCTCCCCCAGCAGGTGATCGACAAGTTCGGCCGGCTGGATGTCCTCGTGCTCAATGCCGCGTACCAGCAGGCGCGCGACGGCATCGACTCTGTACCGACCGAAGAGTTCGATCGGGTCCTCAAGACGAATCTCTACAGCCAGTTCTGGATCCTGAGGGCCGCCGTCCCGCATCTCAAGCCGGGAGCGTCGATCATCATCACGAGCTCGATCCAGGCGGCCCAGCCCTCGGCGGGCCTCTTCGACTATGCGATGACGAAGGCTGCCCAGGTCGCTCTCGTGAAGGCGCTCGCCCCAGATCTCGGTGAGAAGGGCATTCGGATCAACGCTGTGGCCCCCGGGCCCGTGTGGACGCCGCTCATTCCGTCCACGGGGTGGCCGGACCACGTCCCCGAGTTCGGCAAGGACAGCCCGTTCGGGCGCGCCGCCCAACCGGCCGAGCTCGCTCCCGCCTACGTTCTGCTCGCATCCGATGAGGGGTCCTACATCTCGGGCGCGGTCGTCCCGGTGACGGGAGGCAAGCCCTTCTGACCTTGGGAGGAGAGACATGAAGTCCTTGCGCAGCCCTCTGAGCAAGGCAGCCGAGCAGGCACCCGTCCCGCGGGGCATCCAGCGGCTTGTGCGCGACGTGGAGACGGGGCGGTTCGAGCGGACGCTGTCCGGGCTCACCGCAGCGGGGGCGCTCGTCACTGCCGCGGAGATCTACCTCGAGCACGACCGGGCCAGCTTCGGGAACCCTTGGATGTGGGTGCCCGTCGCGCTTGGCCCGGTCGGGGCAGCGGCGGGGATTGCCGGCGTCGCGAGCGCCCGCATGGCGCACACTGCGTTGCCGCTCGCGAGCCTCGCGATCATCGCGAATGGACTCCAAGGAACGTATCTGCACGTGCGGGGAATCGCGCAGCGCCCCGGCGGCTTCAAGGAGTTCCGCTACAACGCCGAGATGGGCCCGCCCCTCTTTGCCCCGCTGCTCGTGACCCTCGTGGGCGGGATGGGCCTTCTCGCCTCCGTTCTGAGGCGCGAGCAATGACCCCTTCAAACCTCAAGGAGAGCTGACATGGCCGGACAGAACGTCGCAGAATTCCTCCTCGAGCGCCTCAAGGCGTGGGAGGTCAAGACAGTGTTCGGCTACCCGGGCGACGGCATCAACGGCATCGTCACCGCTCTGGGCAAGGGCGGCGGGCCGCGGTTCGTGCAGGCCCGGCACGAGGAGATGGCCGCCTTCGAGGCCGTCGGGTACGCGAAGTTCACCGGGCAGGTCGGTGTGTGTCTGGCGACCTCAGGGCCCGGCGCGATTCACCTCCTCAACGGGCTGTACGACGCCAAGCTCGATCACGTGCCCGTGGTCGCCATCGTGGGCCAGGCAGCACGGACCTCGATCGGGGGCTCCTTCCAGCAGGAAGTCGATCTCCCCGCCCTGTTCAAGGACGTCGCCTCGGACTACGTGCAGCTCGTCACGGTTCCCGAACAGCTGCCCAACGTGCTCGATCGCGCCATCCGGATCGCGCACGCTCGGCGGGCCCCGACCGCCGTCATCATCCCCTCCGACGTCCAGGAGCTCGAATACTCGGCGCCCACCCACGCCATGAAGATGGTGCCCTCGAGCCTCGGGGCGGCATGGCCCGAGGTGCAGCCGGACATGGATGCCATTCGGCGCGCGGCCGACGTGCTCAACAGCGGCAAGAAAGTCGCGATGCTGATTGGGCAGGGCGCCCGCCACGCGCCGGCCGAGGTGCAGGAGGTCGCGGAGCTGCTCGGCGCCGGTGTCGCGAAGGCCCTCCTCGGCAAGGACGCGCTCCCCGACACGCTCCCGTTCGTTACCGGGTCAATCGGGCTGCTCGGCACGCGCCCCAGCTACGAGATGATGCGGGACTGCGACACGCTCCTCACCGTCGGCTCGAGCTTCCCCTACGCGAACTACTTCCCGGAGCCCGGCAAGGCGCGTGGAGTGCAGATCGACGTCGATCCCACCATGATCGGCCTGCGCTACCCCTACGAGGTCAACATCGTGGCCGACGGCGGTGCGGCGCTCCGTGCGCTCATCCCGCTCCTCGAGCGCAAGGAAGATCGGAGCTGGCGGGAGGACATCGAGGGCAAGGTGTCCCGATGGTGGGGGACGATGCGGGCCGAAGCAATGGTCGAGGCCGATCCGGTGAACCCGCTGCGGGTCTTCGCCGAGTGCTCGGACCGGCTGCCCGCGAGCGCCATCATCGCCGCGGATTCCGGCAGCGCCGCCAACTGGTACGCGCGGCAGCTCCGGTTCCCTTCGGGGGTGCGCGGCAGTCTCTCCGGCAATCTCGCCACGATGGGGCCGGGCGTCCCGTACGCGATCGGGGCCAAGTTCGGGCATCCTGACCGGCCGGTCATCGCCTTTGAGGGCGACGGGGCGATGCAGATGAACGGCCTCGCCGAACTCATCACCGTTGCGCGCTACTGGCAGGAGTGGGAAGACCCCCGGCTGGTCGTCGTGGTGCTCCACAACAACGACCTCAACCAGGTCACGTGGGAGCTCCGGGCGTTCAGCGGCTCGCCGACCGTCCCGATGACCCAGGAGCTGCCGGAGGTGGACTACGCCTCGTTCGCCGCCGGCTTGGGGCTCGGCGCCGTATCGGTCGACCGCCCCGACGCCCTGGGATCCGCGTGGGACGAAGCGCTCACTGCCACCCGACCGTTTGTCCTGGACGTCCGCACGGATCCCAACGTCCCGCCGATTCCCCCGCACGCGACGCTGGAGCAGGCGATGAACGCTGCCAAGAGCGCTCTCCGCGGCGACCCCAACGCGTGGGACTTCATCAAGGAGGGCCTCAAGACGAAGGCCCAGGAGCTCCTCCCGGGGCACCGGAAGTGAGCGAGCCTGCCCCCATTGCACCCATCGCGTCGGTCACTGCCTCCGCGTACACCATCCCGACCGATGAACCCGAGGGAGACGGCACCTTCGCCTGGGACTCGACGACCATCGTCGTCGTGCAGGCCGAAGCCGCGGGGACCACCGGTCTCGGATACACCTACGGCCCCAGCGCACTGGTCGGGCTCATCTCGGACCTGCTGGCCCCCACGGTGGGCGGTCGGGACGCGTTCGCGGTGCCCGCCTGCGCCGAGGCGATGGCGCGGGCCCTCCGGAACGTTGGTCAGGCGGGAGCTGGGGCGTACGCCGCGTCCGCCGTCGACTGCGCTCTCTGGGACCTGACCGCTCGGCTCGTGGACCTCCCGCTCCATCAGCTCCTCGGTGCCGCGCGGGACGAGGTGCCGGTCTACGGAAGCGGCGGGTTCACCACGTACACCTACGAGCGGCTCACCGAGCAGCTCACGGGCTGGGTCCTGGGCGAGCACATCCCTCGGGCCAAGATCAAGATCGGCCAGGACCGCGGCACGGACGAGGAGCGCGACATCGAACGTATGCTCATCGCGCGCGAGGCCATCGGCCCGGACGCCGAGCTGTTCGTCGACGCCAACGGCGCCTACACGCCCAAGCAGGCCGTGCGGGTCGCGCAGGCGGCCCGCGAGGCGGGGTTCACCTGGTTCGAGGAGCCGGTTTCCAGCGAGAACCTGACGGGGCTCCGCTTCGTTCGGGAATCCGTCGCCGCCGATGTCGCTGCAGGCGAGTACGGCACGCGGCTCGTGGACTTCGAGCGGTTGTGCGCTTCAGGGGCCGTCGACTGCCTCCAGGCCGACGTCACGCGCTGCGGCGGCGTCACCGGCTGGCTGCGCGCGGCAACTGTTGCCGCATCCCACGGCGTCGGCTTCTCCGGGCACTGTGCGCCCGCGATCTCCGCCGCCCCCGCGGCCGCTGCACCAGCCCTACGCCACCTTGAGTGGTTCCACGACCACGTCCGCCTCGAACGCATGCTGTTCGACGGCACCTTGGAGCCCGACGGTGGCGCCGTGGTCCCGAGCGCAGAACGACCCGGCAACGGCCTCACCTTCCGCAGCGCGGATGCGGAGCCGTACCGGGTCGCCTGACGTGCTGGGGTACCCTCACCCCGCGTCGAAACGCTCGCCGTCCCCCTCGTCGTCCGTGTCGCCTCCGGGGACGCCGTCCGGCTCGACATTGTTGCCGTGGTTGTTCTGGATCTTGCCGTGGCTCTCCGGATGCCGGCCCGCCTCGACGATCGCCTCGCTCACCTCGGTCGGCTTCTCGTACGTGCGCTCCGGAATGCCCTCGACGGCGCGCACCACGTTGCTGTCAGCGCCGTTGTCCTTCGCTGCCGAGACCAAGGCGGCCTTGTCAGCGGGATAGTCGACGCCCTGCAGGAACTTCTGGATCTGGATCGGGTTGACGGTATCAGTCATGGCCTTCCTTCACTCCGGTTTCCGTGGTGCTGCGGTTTCCGTGGTGCTGCGGTTTCCGTGCTGCTGCGAGATGGGCTGGTTGACAGGCTCCCGCTCGCGCCGGTCGCGGCGCCGGTCGTCGAGGCCAGCCTCGACGTCGGGATCTTCAGTTCCCACCTCGCTGCTGTGACGCCCGCGTTCCCGCGCGGGTGATCCGTCATCATGCCTGTCGTCGCCCGCTCGCCTGTCGTCGTCCGCTCGGGCCGAGCCGTGCTTGTCCGGGTCGAGCTCGTCAGCCTTGCGCAACTGCTCGTCGACCCGCTGGCGCCCCTCCCGGGCGACGCTCGAAGCCTCTTCGGCTTCGCGCCGCAACTTGGCGGCTTCGACCTCGGCCCTCTCGGCCTTGGCCTTCGCCTCGAGGCTGCGCGCCTCCCTTTCTCGGACTTCCAGTTCGTCCTGCTTCGCCTCGGAGCGGAGCTCGGCGGCCCGCTCGCGCAGGTGCTCCCTGCGCCCCTCGCTGCGCCGTCGAACCAGCGACAGCACAAGCACGATCAGCAGAACGAACACGACGATCGCAATGATCAGCCACGTGATCTGGCCAGCATCCATGGCAGCGCCCCTCCTCGGTTGCGTACTGCTCGTTCAGTACCCCGCCTCGGCTGCGCCAATCACCGTTCGGTGGCGGCCGTCGATCCGTTGACCGCCGTGCTGATGGCTTCGGCGACCGCGAGCGGATCCTCGTGGCTCCAGAAGCGCAGGACGCGCCACCCGCGTGCGGTGAGCGCCGCCGTCGTCTCCTCGTCGCGCTCACGGTTCCGCGCAATCTTCGGGCGCCAATAGTCCACATTGCGCTTGGGCTCGATGTAGTGCTCAGGACACCCGTGCCAGTAGCAGCCGTCGATGAAGACGGCGATGCGGGCTCGGGTGAAGACCAGGTCGGCGGTGCGGCGCAGGTCAGGTTCGGGCCGCGCGGCGACCCGGTAGCGCAGGCCCATCGCGTGGACCGCGCGGCGGACCAACAGCTCCGGGGCGGTGTCGCGGGAGCGGTTGCCCTGCATCGTCTTGCGGATGGCGGGCGTCGACGCCCAGGAGGCAACGACGTCGGGCTCCTCGCTCACGCTGCCAGCCTACGCCGGCCCCCAGCCCATTGCGCCGTCACGTCCGCAGGGTTCACCCAGCGGACGTGACGGCGCAAGCGGGAGACGACGACCCCGGGAGAGGCCGACGACGGTGCGAGCCTTTGGCTCAGGCGAAATCGCTCACAGCGGGGTCCGCCCCGATGCGACCGGCGGCGCCCTTGTCGAGCTGCGCGATCGCGGCGAGGTCCTCGGAATCGAGGCTCACGCCGAGCGAGGCCCAGTTCTGCGCGATGCGCTCCTTCGTCACCGACTTCGGGATGACCACATTGCCGAGCGCGAGATGCCACGCGATGACGACCTGCGGGACGGAGACGCCATGCTTGTCGGCGATCGCCTTGAGCGCCGGATCCTCGAGGAGGTCCTTGCCCTGTCCCAGCGGCGACCACGACTCGTGGAGGATCCCGCTCGAGGACTCGAACGCGCGCAGCTCGGCCTGCGGGAAGTACGGGTGCGTCTCGACCTGGTTGATCACGGGCAGCACGCCGGTCTCGCGCTCGATCTCCTGGATCGCCTCAACGGTGAAGTTCGAGACGCCGATGGAACGGACGCGCCCCGAGGTCTGGAGCTTCACGAGCTCCTCCCACGTCTCGACGTACAGGCCGCGCTTCGGCTGGAGCCAGTGAATGAGGTAAAGGTCCACGTAGTCGAGGCCGAGCTTGTCGAGCGAGGCCTCGAAGGCGGGCGCTACCTTGCCAACGCCCTGGTCCGCGTTCCAGAGCTTGGTGGTGATGAAGAGGTCCTCGCGGGCGAGGCCGGAGGAGGCGATGGCGCGTCCCACGCCAGCCTCGTTGCCGTAGATCGCAGCGGTGTCGATGTGGCGGTAGCCGACCTCGAACGCCTCGCCGACCACGCGCTCGGCGACCTCATCCTCGACCTGCCAGACACCGTAGCCGAGCTGCGGGATCTTCAGGCCGTCGTGGAAAGTGAGCACAGGGGAAGTCAGGGAATTGGTAGAAGTCATGCGCCCATCCTTCCACCCCGGCATGCCCGCATTCAGCGAGTTGTCAGATGTTTCCGTCCGTCTTCGCCCAACGCGAAATCGGGAATAACTAGCGGGGAACGGACTCCTCGGCGGCCTCCACCTGCTCAAGGACCGTGGCCGCCCGGCGCTGCACGGACAGCGCGCCCACGGGAACGGGTCCCACGGCGAGGCTCAGCATCGCGGCCGCCTCCGCCGTCGTCGCCAACGCATTCCCAGCCTTGGACAGCGCGCGGTGGACCCCTGCGAAGTCGCCGGGAACGTCGAAGCCCTCGCTCGGGGCGAGCCGCTGACACTCCACGCATACGGCTCGGACCCGAGGGAGAAGCTCTGCCAGCGCGTCGGCGATCACCACGAGCTCGGAGTACAGAGCGTCGTCCTCGACTCCTTCGAGGACCTGGTGATACCGGTCGAGGCCGCGCTGGAAACGGTCATGGGCGCGGCGCCACAGCCCCTTGCCGAGCTCAGCGTCGTCGCGGCGCCCCCGCAGGACGTTGTCGAGGAGTCCCACCGGCATAGTCAGAGGTACTGCCCGGGGCCGTGGTCGGGTTCCCCGGGCGCGTGGGCGCGCGGCTGGAGACCGGGGCCGGCAGCCCTCTGGGGTTCGCCGTTCTCGCCGATCACCACGCCGGGAGCGATCATTGTCCCCGGAGGAAGCTGCCGAAGCTGGACCTGCGCGGCCGCAAGCTGGTGAGCGGCCTGCTGGGCCGCGATGGCGGTCTGGATCCCGTGGAATAGCCCCTCGAGCCATCCCACGAGCTGGGCCTGTGCGACGCGGAGCTCCGACTCCGAGGGCACCCCTTCGTCCGAGAAGGGAAGCGAAATTCGGTGCAGCTCATCCACGAGTTCGGGGGCGAGGCCCTCCTCGAGCTCGGCGATGGAGCGCTCGTGGATCTCGGCGAGCCGGTTCCGGGCCGCCTCATCCAGCGGGGCGCCCTTCACCTCCTCAAGGAGCTGACGGATCATCGTGCCGATCCGCATGACCTTCGCCGGCTCGTCGACGAGTTCCTGAAGGGACGCCCGGCGGGGGTGCTCCTGGTGCTCTTCCCGGTGAGCCGGCCCGTCCGCCTCGGAGCCCGCGGCGTCCGCGCCGTCGATGGCCGTTCCCACGAAGGGCTCGTCGTGTCCGGCGCCATCCCCATCGGGCGCAGTGCTTGAGTGCGCTTCGCTCATGCTGTTCATCCTCTCACGGGGTCTCACATGGTCAGCAGGACCTTGCCCACATGCTCGCCCGAGTCGAAGTATTCGTGGGCCTTCTGCACCTCCGCGAGCGGGAACGTGCGGTCCACGAGCGCCTTGATGCTGCCATCCGTCACGAGCGGCCACACATGCTCGCGCACCGCGGACATGATCACACCTTTCTCCTCCACAGGCCGGGGGCGGAGCGCTGTTCCGATGATGGCAGCGCGCTTGTTCAGCAGAAGCCCGATGTTGAGCTCCCCCTTCGCACCGCCTTGCAGGCCGATGATCACGAGGCGCCCATAGGGGGCGAGCGCCTCGACGTTCTTGTCGAGGTACTTCGCCCCGACGACGTCGAGGATCACGTCCGCTCCCCGCCCACCGGAGGCATCCCGCACGGCCTCGACGAAGTCCTGCTCCCGATAGTTGATGGCGATGTCCACGCCGAGGAAGGCCCGCGCCGTGCTCACCTTCTCCTCGGTGCCCGCCGTCGCGGCCACGCGCGCGCCGAAGGCCTTCGCCATCTGAACGGCCATGGTGCCGATCCCGCCGGTGGCGCCGTGGACGAGCACGAGTTCGCCGGGCTGCAGCTGCGCAGTCATGAACAGGTTCGAGTACACCGTTGCCGCTGTCTCGGGGAGGCTCGCCGCGGTCACGAGGTCAACGCCCTCGGGGACGCGGAGCACCTGCTCCGCCGGCACCGCGACCTTCTGCGCGTAGCCTCCGCCTGCCAGGAGCGCGACCACCTTGTCGCCAGCCGCGAAGGGCTTGACGACGTCGGGCCCGAACCCCGAGATGCGGCCGGAGACCTCGAGCCCCGGCACTTCCGAGGCGCCGGGAGGCGGTGGGTAGAAGCCGCGCCGCTGCTGCACGTCCGCCCGATTGATCCCGGCCGCGACAACGTCGATGAGCACCTCTCCCGGCCCCGGCACGGGGTCCTCGACCTCGCGGACCTGCAGGGCTTCGGGGCCGCCGGGATCCACGATGTAGACGGCCTTCATGCTGGGGGGCTCCTCCCGAAGTTTCGTCAGGTCTGCTGCCTATGAAACACTACTAGTCACAAGGAAGGTTGTCCGAGCGGCCGATGGAGCTGGTCTTGAAAACCAGTGTGCGGTAACCCCGTACCAAGGGTTCAAATCCCTTACCTTCCGCTGTGAGCGCCCCGGTCTTCGGACCGGGGCGTTTTTTCGTTGCACGGAGCGGACGACGGCGGTCGGCGGCTCAGCCTTGAAAGTGTCGGTGGGCGCTAATAGCGTCGGGAGGGAACACCACGAGGAAGACCAACCGACCTGAGGAGCAGCTATGCCCAAGCCCGAGCTGACCGTTGGCGCACCCTGCTGGGCCGACCTCATGACGAGCGATCTCGAGAAGGCGAAGGCCTTCTACGGCGAGCTCTTCGGCTGGACCTTCGAGGGCGGCGACGAGGAGAAGTACGGCGGGTACACCACGGCCTTCAAGGACGGCGAGCAGGTGGCCGGCCTGATGCCGAAGGACCCCGAGCAGGATGCCATGCCGGACGCCTGGACGGTGTACCTGAAGACGGATGACATCCAGCGGACCGCGATGAAGGTCCAGGAGTCCGGAGGCCAGGTGTTCATGCCTCCCATGGGGGTCCCCGAGCAGGGCCACATGGCCGTGTTCGGCGACGCTGGCGGTGCCGCATTCGGCAGCTGGCAGCCCACGCGTCATACGGGTTTCGGGAAGCTCGCGGAGCCCGGGTCGCCGGTATGGTTCGAGGTCATGTCCCGCGCCTATCCGCAGACTGTGAAGTTCTACGAGGAGGCGCTCGGCTGGGAGACCGAGACCATGAGCGACACCCCCGAGTTCCGCTACACGACACTCGGCTCAGGTGCCGAGGCGAAGGCCGGGATCATGGACGCGAACTCCTTCCTGCCCGAGGGCATCCCGTCGAACTGGCAGATCTACTGGGGAGTGGAGAACGCGGATCGCGCCGTCGAGGCCGTTCAGCGGCTCGGCGGCCAGGTTGTCCGGGCGGCCGAGGACACTCCGTTCGGGCGCATCGCGACAGTCACGGACCCCATGGGCGCCGTGTTCCTCATCCACCAGGACCTTGCTCAGGGCCAACCGTCCGACGGGAACGGCACCGAAACTGCGGGCGGCGTCCAGCCGATCCCGTAAGGCGCGTCGGGGCAGCCCCGCTCAGAGCCCGAGGATCGAACGGGCCACGGCGTCCGCGTCCCGAAGGGTGCGCTGGGCGCTCGGGTAGGGGGCGCCGTCGGCCGCTTCCCCGGGCTCGGCGAAGGGGTGCGCCTCGGCGGCGATCGCGGTCCCCCACTGGACGGCGGAGAGCTGCAGCCCGAGGACGTAGAGACCGGTGACGGGGTGACCGTTGACGTCGAGCGGCCGGTATGGCGGCGCGGTGACGTCGAGCCCGCTCGCGGGGCGCGGCACGCCGTCGGCGCCGGCGAGGTATTTGGGGCGCGCTAGGCCATCGGCGAGGAGGCCCTCAAGCAGCGGAGAATCCGCCGCAGCCACGACGTTCGCCGGCGCGAGCGCCTCGACGAGGGCCGCCGCGTACACGGGCGGCCCCTGGACCCACGGCGACTCGGCGACGAAGCAGCCCGCGCCGCGGTCCACCCGAAAGCGCGGCTCCGGTCCCACCGTGCCGACGATCCCAGCCCGGATGAGGGCCGCGAGCTGCCGGATGCGAAGAGGCGGCGGCCCGCTCGCGAGGCCTTCGACGAGCCCCTCGAACCAGCCCCGCAGCCCGGCGACCCACGACTCCTCGGTGATGCCGCCGTCGGCCACTGCCTCCTTGAGCACCGCCCGGCCGCGGTGAAGCGCGGCGATGGCCATCTTGAGGGGGTCATCCTCGCCGCGCGCCGAGCTGGCGGCGTCAGCGTCTAGATAAGCGAGGATGTCCGCGTCGAGGGCAGCGCGATGCTTGAAGTGCCGCCCGCCGAGGGGCGCCCCGAGCCCGCGCAGGTCGAGCCGATGCCGGGCGGGAACCGAGGCGGAGACGACCTTGTCGGCCATCTCCTCCCACGTCGGATCCGTCACCGACAGCGCCGCGTCGAGTTCCTCGACGAACCCTGGGGGCAGCGCCTCGGGAGCGGTCCGGGCAAGTGTGGAGTAGTACGCCCAGAGGGTGTCTCGGTGGAGGAGCGGCCAGAGGTCGGTGTCGAACGACGGCGTGACCCCGGCCGTGCGAAGAGCGAGGGCGGCAGCGCGCGTGAGCCACCGCAGACGCACGCCGGCGGCGTAGTAGCCGGGCAGCTCCGCCTTGCCGCGATACGGCACGCCGCGGCGCGAGGCGGCGACCAGCCGCGGTTCGCGTCCCGAGGGAAGGTACTCGACCACGCCGTTTGGCCCCTCCTTGAACCGTCCTCCGCGGCCCTCGGTCAGCCGGACCATGACGTCGAAGAAGTTCAACCCCATCCCTCGGACCAGGACCGTCTGCCCGCTCGGCAGGACGTCCCAGTCGACGTCGGCTGGCGCGGCCGGCGGGAGGTAGGTCAGCCCGAGCCTCGCGGCGGCGTCTGCGAGCTCGCGCTGGGTCTGGCTGAGCCGGGCGGGCACGTGGCCCACCGCGAGGACGACGGCGTCGGCCTCCCGCGCGCGGCCGTCGCCGGTGGTGACGGCCCAGCCATGCGGGGTTCGGCCGAGGCGGGTGACTTCGGCGCCGACGTGGGTCACGCGGCATCCCGCGGGCGTCGCTCCGAGCACGTCGGCGAACGTCTCGGCGAGATACCGCCCGTACAGGGCGCGGGGCGGGAAATCGGAGGAGCCGAGCACGGCGAGCTCGGAACACTCCTCGTGGGAGAGCCCTGCGGGGCGTCCCTGGTCGAGCTCGCGCTGGCGCTTCGCCCGCCATTCGTCGAAGCTTCCGCCGGCACGGGGCGTTGCGAGCCCCGGCTCGGAGGGGATGAGGGTGGGGTAGCAGCTCGGCGTGTTCATGAGGAATTCGCGCGGCTGCGCGGTGCGCCAGACCTTGCCCGGCCCCGGCTCGAACGGATCGAACACCGTGATCTCGAGTTCCCGCGGATCGCCACGGTCTCCGAGGGCAGCCCAATTCGCGAGGAGGCGCTCGACGGCGGAGGCACCGCGGGGCCCGCCGCCCACCACCGCGACGCGCAGCACGCCGCGTCTTCCTCGTGAAGTCATCTTTCGAGCTTAACGGGACGCCCGTGCTTGACGGGCTGCGTGCGCCGGATGCGGTTGTCAGTGCTGGATGCGAGGATGAGCCCATGACGGACGCCGCGCAGACCCTCACTCATGTCCCCGACGAGCCGGTGGACGAGAATCTCTGGCTCGAGGACATTCGCGGCGAAGCACAGCTCGAATGGGTACGCGAGCAGAATGCCCGAACCGAAGAGCTGCTGGAAACCGGCGACTACCCCGAGCTCGAATCGCGGATCCTCGAGGTCATGGATTCGCAGGACCGCATTCCGATGGTCACCAAGCGCGGTGATTGGTATTACAACTTCTGGCGCGATGCCGCGAACCCCAAGGGCCTCTGGCGGCGCACCCGCTGGGAGAGCTATGTGACCGACTCGCCAGAGTGGGAGATCGTGCTCGACGTCGATGCCCTCGCCGCCGAGGAAGGCGTCGAGTGGGTCTGGGGCGGCGCAGGTTTCCTTCGCCCCGCCGACGGCAAGTCTTGGCGTCGCTGCATGGTGCGGCTCTCCCCCGATGGCGGGGATGCGGCGACGCTGCGCGAGTACGACGTCGAAGACCGCGCCTTCATCGCGCCGGAGGACGGCGGCTTCATGCTCCCGACCGCCAAGGGTGGCGCGGACTGGCTCGACGCGGACACCCTGATCATTTCCTCGACCCTCGGAGAGGACGCCGTCACGTCATCGTCCTATCCACGGATCGTGCGGAAGCTGCCGCGCGGGACCGCGCTCGAGGACGCCGAGGTGATCTTCGAGGTCCCGGTGGACCACCTCATGGCCAGCGCGGGCTTCGACGACACCCCCGGTTTCGAGCGGCTTCTCGCGAGCGACCGCATCAGCTTCTTCGACGTTCAGCACTCGGTCTGGCGGGGCGGGCAGTGGCAGCAGATTCCCGTGCCGACCGACGTGGATATCGACCTGCACCGCGAATGGCTCCTCTTCCGACCCCAGCGGGACTGGGACCTCGACGGCACTCTGCACCGGGCCGGTTCCCTCCTCGCCGCCGACTTCGAGGCCTTCATGGGCGGTTCGCGCGACCTCACTCTGCTGTTCGCGCCCGATGAGCACAGCTCGCTTCAGTCCTGGAGCTGGACCAAGAACTATCTCCTCGTGAATCTGCTCCGCGACGTGTCCTCGGACATCCGCGTGCTCACGCCACCCGCTCCAGATGGTCCGGACGAATGGGTCGCCGCCGAGCTCGATGCCTGCCCGCCCCTCCACACTGTGGAGAGCTACGCGGTCGACGACGAGGACCCCGACGCGGGCGATGACTACTGGCTCATCGCGTCCGGGTTCCTCACTCCGACCACCGTGCTGCGCGGCAGGATCGGCGAAGGATCCGCCCCCGTCAAGCGGGCGCCGTCGTTCTTCGATGAAAGCCGCTTCAGCGTCGAGCAGCACTTTGCGACGTCCGACGACGGTACTCGGGTTCCGTACTTCCAGATCGGTCCCAAGGACCTCGAGCTGGACGGCGGGAATCCCACACAGCTGAGCGGGTACGGCGGCTTCGAGGTCTCGCGCACGCCGGCGTACAGCGGCGTCACCGGGCGGTCATGGCTCGAGCGCGGGGGCGTCTACGTGGTCGCGAACATCCGCGGCGGCGGCGAGTACGGTCCCACATGGCACCAGGCGGCGCTCAAGGAGAACCGGCACCGCGCGTACGAGGACTTCGCCGCGGTCGCCCGCGACCTCATCCGCCGGGACGTGACCTCGCCCGAGCACCTCGGATGCACCGGCGGCTCGAACGGCGGCCTCCTCGTCGGGAACATGCTGGTGACGTATCCGGAACTGTTCGGCGCGATCTCGTGCGGCGTCCCGCTGCTCGATATGCGCCGGTACACGAAGCTCTCCGCCGGGACCTCCTGGATCGCCGAGTACGGCGACCCCGACGTGCCCGAGCAATGGCGGTACATCAAGTCGTTCTCGCCGTATCACCTGCTGCGAGACGGCGTCGACTACCCCGACACGTTCATCTGGACCGCGACGTCTGACGACCGAGTCGGCCCCGTGCAGGCGCGGAAAATGGCAGCGCGCATGCTCGCCATGGGCATCCCGAACGTCTGGTACCACGAGGCCCTTGAGGGCGGTCACGCCGGGGCGTCCGACAACCGGCAGGCGGCGTCGCTCCAGGCCAGGAGTCAGACCTTCCTGTGGCGGGCGCTGACCACGTAGGGGTCAGGTCCGAATCGAACCGACCGAGGTGGAATCACAAGTGGAACTGAATGAGCATCCGGGCGCAGACGCAGCCCCACCTGCCTTGAGAATCGGACCGTCACTGATTCCGCACACCGCCGTGGACTGGAAGGCTCCGGGACTCCCCGCATTCGCGATCGACAATTCTCAGGACCCGTCAAAGTTCGGGTCCATCGCTTGCGGCAAACGACTGTCACTCGAGCTTTCGTCGGTGGCGGCTCCCGCTGCGCTGGAGGTTTCGTCGATATTCGTTCGATTGCTCGGCGCTGGGAATATCGGGAGAAGCGACTTTGGGTATCTTCGCCCAGTACTATGCCGACCCTTCTCTCGAGGGGGAGCGCTTCACCAACACGGTCGGCTGGATCGTGTGGCTTTCGGACTGAGCGAGGCGGCTTCAGCGATCTAGGCCGTTGCCGCCCTGCGTGCAGCGGCCTAGCCTGCTGTGGGGAGGTTCCGCTCGAGGTTAGCCGAAGGAAGCGATCCCCATGGGACACAGCACGAGGCTCGGTGCAGCCTCGGTTCACACCACCTTGCCCGCCCAGGATCTCGACCGAGCCCGGGCCTTCTACTGCGACAAACTCGGACTCGAACCGATCGAAGAAACGAACGGCGGTCTCCTGTACGAGATGGCCGGTGGAAGCCAATTCTTCGTGTTCGAGACCGCAGGCAAACCGACCGGAGAATTCACGCAGATCGGGTTCCGCATCGAAGACCTCGACGCCACCGCGGCCGAGCTGCGGGCGCGGGGAGTGGAATTCGAGGAATACGACATTCCCGGGCTGAAGTCCGTGGGCGGCATCGTGGACCTCCCCGGTCGACGAGCCGCGTGGCTGAAAGACAGCGAGGGCAACCTGCTGGGCCTCGTCCAGTTCACCTAGGTGGTTCACGTCTCGCACCCAAGTTCACGTGCCGTGAACTTCCCTGCGATAGGCGAACTGCATCCCGGAAAGAAGGGTACTTCTCGGCGACAGGTGAACTCATCCGCGAAGGCTGACGCCTGCGCGATCTGAGAAAGGCCAGAGAAAAACAGAACGCCCCCGGTCCGAAGACTGGGGGCGTTCACGCCGCGGAGACGGGGGGATTTGAACCCCCGGTCCAAGTTTCCCCGGACCCTTCATTAGCAGTGAAGTCCATTCGGCCGCTCTGGCACGTCTCCTTGCTATCGCTAGCTCCCCAAGCGTACCTAGAACGACCGGACGGACGCAAAGCGGGCCGAACACCCTGCGGACGTGACGGCGCAACGGTGGGGGGCGCAACCGTGGGGCGCGCTAGCCGGCTTGCCCCAGCGCCAGGGGCAGCACCGGCCCGGAGCCCGCGAGACGCAGGAGTCTCCCGGCCACGGTCAGCGACCATCGGCTGTCGACGAGGTCGTCCACGAGGAGCACGGGCGCCCCATCGAGCGGGGCGAGGGCCGCCCGCAGCTCCGGGCCGACGTCGAACGCGGACCACACTGACGCGAGCCGGAAGGCTGAGTTGCCGCCCGCCTGACCGGCGCGCGCGGCCGGAGTCCGCGAGAGCGCGCCAAGATACGGGAGCCGCCCGACCTCGGCGATCCCGCGCGCCAGCGAATCCACGAGCCGCGGCCGCGTGGCCGAGGGCATCGCGACAACGCCGGCTGGCCTCCCTACGCCGCTCCAGGCACCGGCCGCAGCATCCCCGCGAGCCCACCCCGCGAGCAGATCGACGACGGCGGGCCGCAACCCAGCGGGCACCTCACCATCGGAGGCGGCCGGGGCGAACAGCTCGCGAAGCGCGCCCCCGTACCCGAGATCCGTCAGACGAGCCAGGGCGCGCCCCTCCGAAAGCTGCTCGCCGGCCGGGATCCGCCCCTTGGCGGGAACCCCGAGCTTGTCCATACCGCTTGGCCACTGCGCGCGTGGCTCGATCGGAACGCCCGCGTGCTGGAGCTGCTCGCCGGCGCGCTCGAGCAGCGCAGGGTCGACGGCGGCGGGGAACCATCGCCCGGCGCAGTTGTCGCACCGGCCGCAGGGAGCCGCCGTCGGATCGTCCAGCTGTGCCGTGACGAATTCCATTCGGCAACCCGACGTCTCCTCGTACGCGACCATCGCGCGCTGCTCCGCGTCGCGGGCCGTGGCAATGCGGCGGTACCGCTCGTCGTCGTATTTCCAGGGTGCGCCCGTCGGACGCCAGCCGCCGCCCACTCGCTCGACCGCACCGTCGACGGCGAGCACCTTGAGCAGCAGGTCCAGCTGCGTGCGTCGGAGCTCGACTTGCGCCTCGAGGGCAACGGTGGAGAGTGGTCCGCCAGCAGCGGCGAGGGCGTCGAGGACGGCGTGGGCCTTGCCACGGTCGGGCATCGACGCGGTCGCGAAGTACCGCCAGATCTCGCGGTCCTCGGCGCCGGGAAGAAGCAGGACGTCGGCATGGGCTGCCCCGCGGCCTGCGCGCCCGACCTGCTGGTAGTACGCCACCGGCGACGACGGCGCCCCCAGATGCACCACGAAGCCGAGGTCCGGCTTGTCGAACCCCATCCCCAGCGCCGAGGTGGCCACGAGAGCCTTGACCTCGTTGTCCTTCAGGAGGCGCTCGGCCTCCTCCCGCTCGCCCGTGTCGGTCTTTCCGGTATAGGCGAGAACGCGGTACCCCGCCTCGGACAGCAGCCGCGCTGTGTCCTCCGCCGCGGAAACCGTGAGGGTGTAGATGATGCCGCTCCCCGGCAGGTCGCCCAGATGCTCGAGGAGCCAGGCGAGGCGGGAGCGCGAGTCGGGCAACTGCAGCACGCCCAAGCGGAGGGAGTCCCGGCCGAGGGGCCCGCGCAGGGTGAGCACGTCCGTCCCGAGCTGCTCCTCGACGTCGGCGACGACGCGCGCGTTGGCCGTCGCCGTCGTCGCCAGCACCGGGACGGTCGGCGGCAGCTCGTCGATGAGGGCGGCGATGCGGCGGTAGTCAGGACGGAAGTCGTGGCCCCAGTCGGAGATGCAGTGCGCCTCGTCGATCACGAGCAGGCCCGTCCGCGCCAGCAGCTCGGGCAGATGCTCCTCGCGGAACCCGGGGTTGGTGAGGCGTTCGGGCGAGATGAGGACGACGTCGGCCGCATCCGCCGCGAGCGCGGCGTGGACCTCGTCCCATTCGAGCCGGTTGGCGGAGTTGATGGCGACGGCGCGAACCCCGGCGCGCGCTGCTGCCTCAACCTGGTCCCGCATGAGGGCGAGCAGCGGCGAGACGATGAGCGTGGGACCGGCCCCCCGTGCCCTCAGGAGGAGCGACGCGACGAAGTACACCGCGGATTTCCCCCACCCCGTGCGCTGCACGACGAGCGTACGACGGCGGTGCTCCACGAGCGCTTCGATCGCCTCGAACTGCCCGGCATGGAAGTCGGCGTCGGCGCGGCCGACAAGACGGCGCAGGACCTCGAGGGCTGCTCCGCGGAGATCTCGCTCATCATCGCGACCATACTGAGCGACGTCAGAATTTGTCACAGAGTCCAGCTCGGGGCTGCTCAATCTGGGGTTCCGGACCATGCCTCCCAGTATCCCCGTGACGTCCGACACTTATCTCTGCCGCTTGGCCTCTGGGGCCGATACCGTAAAACCACACCTGCCAAAATCCTCAGTGCCAACAGAAGGAATCTCCATGACGGCAACGGCGCCGCCCCTGTCCGAATCAAGCCCTTCCGAATCGAACCTGCCCCAGTCCACGAGTCCGGCCGCCGCCCGCAAGTCGGCCGGGCATGTGATCGTGGATTCGCTCGTGGCCCACGGCGTAACGCGCTCATACGTGGTGCCGGGCGAGTCGTTCCTGGATGTGCTGGACGGGCTGCACGATTCGCCGATCGAGACCATCGTGTGCCGGCACGAGGGCGGCGCAGCGTACATGGCCGAGGCCGACGGGAAGATGAACCAGCTCCCCGGCATCGCAATGGTCACCCGCGGCCCCGGCGCCGCCAACGCCCACGTCGGCTTGCACACGGCGTGGCAGGACTCCACGCCGATGGTCTTGTTCGTGGGCCTGATCCCCTTCGCCCACCGCGACCGCGAGGCGTTCCAGGAGTTCGACATCAAGTCCTGGTTCGACACCGGCGCCAAGCGCGTGATGGTCCTGGACCACGCCGAGCGGGCCTCCGAGATCGTCGCCGAGGCGATGTTCGCCGCCATGAACGGCCGGCCCGGGCCCGTGGTCGTCGGGCTCCCGGAGGACGTCATCCAGCAGGAGATCGACGCCACGATCCACCCGAAGATCCCCGTCGCGACCGGCGGGATGACCGTCACCGACTGGAAGGCCCTCAAGTCCGCGCTGCTGGCCGCGGAGAAGCCGCTCTTCGTCGTCGGCGGCAACGACTGGACCCAGGAGGGCGCGACCGCGCTGACCAACTGGCTCGAGGAGCACAACATCCCCGCCGCCGCCGAATGGCGCTGCGAGGGCACCATCCCCTTCGACTCCCCCTCCTACGTGGGCCCCATCGGCTACGGCCGCCCCAAGCCCACCTACAACCTGCTCGAGGAGACGGACCTGCTGATCTTCGTCGGCACCGTCCCCGGGGACGTGATCACCGACGGCTTCCTCGTCCGCCAGGACTGGGCGAAGAAGAACTTCCTGGTCACCATCGACCCGTCCCTGCGCGGGCGCTCCGGCCCGGTCTCCTATCAGATCGTGGCCAAGCCTGACGTGTTCGTCCGCGACCTGGTCATGATCAACATGCCCGTCCGGCCCGAATGGACCGCCTGGACGGAGCGGATGCGCGAGCAGCAGGAGAAGTTCGCCGAGCTGCCTCCGGCCACTCCCACCGACGGGCCGGCCCGGATGGACACCCTCATGGCCAACCTCGTCCCGACCCTGCCCGAGGACGCCATGGTCACCCTCGGCGCCGGCGAGCACACCAACTGGGCCCACCGCTACTTCCCTACCCAGCGCTACGCCTCAATGATCAGCGCCCGCAACGGCTCCATGGGCTACTCCGTGCCGTCGGCGATCGCGGCCTCCCTCGCCAACCCCGGCCGCCGCGTCGTCACCATCGCCGGCGACGGCGAGTTCCTCATGAACGGCCAGGAGCTCGCCACCGCCGCCCAGTACGGGGCGACCCCGCTCGTGATCGTCATGGACAACCAGGAGTACGGCACCATCCGCTCCCATCAGGAGCGCCAGTACCCCCACCGCATCTCCGGCACCCAGCTGAAGAACCCGGACTTCGCGCTCATGGCCCAGGCCTTCGGCGGCTTTGGGGTCCGCGTCGAACGGGACGCCGACGTTCCCGCCGCCCTTGAGGCAGCCCTGCGCGCCATCGACGAGGACGGGACTTTCGCCCTCATCCACCTCATCGTCGAACAGCGGGTCAAAGCCTACTGACCCGCACGACGACGGACGACGGCGGGTCTCCCACCCAGGGGCCCGCCGTCGTCGTCCTTGAAGCTCGGCGAGCTACGCGCCGAAGCGGCCCCGATGCTCGACAGGGATGAGCGGCTTCTGGGCCCGGGCCTTGATCTGTTGGACGGCCCACGTATTGCCGTCCGGATCGGCGAAGCCGAAGAACGTGCCGCCGTCATCGGGCGAAAAGACCATCAGCTCCGAGCACTCGACGCTGCGCCCCACGAGCTCGGCGCGAGCGGCCTCGGCATCCGCCACGACGAGCTGGAGGCCCTTCATCGACCCCGGCTCCATCTCGCGCTGCGGCGGGAGGTCGCCGAACACGATCGAACAACCCGACCCCTCCGGGGTGAACTGGACGACGTGCATGTGCTCGTTCTGGGTGTTGTGGTCGAGGTGGAATCCGACCTTGTCCCGATAGAACTCGATGGAACGGTCGATGTCGGAGACGGGCAGGATGACAACTTCGAGAGTCCAGTCCATGCCCGTAAAGCTACGGGCACGGCGCGGGTTGCGGAACCCCGAGCCAACCGTGTCGGTCGCCTTCAGTAGAATCGTCGGGTGACGAGCAACGTGAGCAGTCCTGCAGGCCAGGCTCCCCAGATCGACCTCTCCGCAGCGTTCAAGGCGTACGACGTGCGCGGCATCGTGGGTGAGTCGATCGACGCCCGGATCGTCGAGGCCGTGGGGGCAGCCTTCGTCGACGTCCTCGGTCTGGCCGGGAAGACCGTGCTCGTGGGCGGCGACATGCGCCCGTCCTCCCCCGAGTTCATCGACGCCTTCAGCCGCGGCGCTGCGGCCCGCGGGGGCAATGTCGAGAAGATCGGGCTCATCTCCACGGACGAGCTCTACTACGCGTGCGGCGCCTTCCACGCAGCGGGCGCCACGTTCACCGCGAGCCACAACCCGGCGCAGTACAACGGCATCAAGCTCGCGAAGCCCGGCGCCCAGCCGGTCTCCTCGGAGTCCGGGCTCAAGGAGGTCCAGGCTGCGGCCGAGGCGTACCTTGCGGCTGGGGAGATCGCGCCCGTCGCTGAGACGGGCACCGTCACGGAGCGCGATGTCCTCGCCGATTACGCCGCACACCTCCGCAAGCTCGTGGACCTCTCAGGCATCCGGCGCCTCAAGGTCGTGGTGGACGCGGGCAACGGCATGGCCGGACTGACCACGCCGGCGGTCCTCGGGAACACGCTGCTGCCCGGGCTCCCCCTCGAAATCGTCCCGCTGTACTTCGAACTCGACGGCACCTTCCCGAACCACCCGGCCAACCCGCTCGAGCCCGAGAACCTCCGCGACCTGCAGAAGGCCGTCGTCGAGCACGGCGCGGACATCGGCCTGGCATTCGACGGCGACGCCGACCGCTGCTTCGTGATCGACGAGAACGGCGATCCCGTCTCTCCCTCGGCAATCACCGGGCTCGTGGCCCGCCGCGAGATTGCGCGGGCCAAGGCCGCCGGAGAGCCGCATCCGATCATCATCCACAACCTCATCACCTCGCGTGCGGTCCCTGAGCTCGTGGAGCACGACGGCGGCCGCCCCGTCCGCACGCGCGTGGGCCACTCGTTCATCAAGGCCGTGATGGCCGAGCAGGGCGCGGTGTTCGGCGGCGAGCACTCCGCCCACTACTACTTCCGCGACTTCTGGAACGCCGACACGGGCATGCTCGCGGCGATGCACGTCCTCGCGGCGCTCGGCGAGCAGGACCGTCCGCTGTCCGAGCTCGGGGCCGAGTATGAGCCCTACGTCTCCTCGGGCGAAATCAACTCGGAGATCGAGGACAAGGCTGCGGCCGTCGCTCGGGTGCGGGAGGCGTACGAGGGCCCGGACGTGGCGATCGACGAGCTCGACGGCACCACCTTCTCCGCAGCCGACGGCTCTTGGTGGTTCAACCTTCGCCCCTCGAACACCGAGCCATACCTCCGCTTCAACGGCGAGGCCAAGGACCGGGAGACCCTCGAGTCGGTCCGGGACAGCGTCCTCGAGATCGTGCGCGCGTGAGCGGCGAGTCTCCCGCCGCAGACAGCGTCCTGCGCGAGCTGCACGACGTCCTCGGCACCGCACTCGGCATGGCCCAGGAGCATCTTGAGCAGAACGGCGGCTTCCTCCCGTTCGGCGTCACGCTTGCGGACGACGGCGAGCTGCGGCTCGTGCTCGTCACCCCGCCGGAGCCGGCAGCCGGCGCCGGCGAGGGCGACGAGTTCGACGGCGACGGGCTCGACGGCGATTACGACGCCGAAGCGATGCTCGACGACCTCGTTGAACTGCTGCGGCAGGGGCGCGAGGACATCCGCGCTCTAGCGATCGCGAGCGATGTGACCCTTCCCGAGCACGGTTCCGACGGCATCCACGCGGCCGCCGAGCACCGGACCGGAGGCCTCATGGCGGCCATCCTCCCCTACGAGATGACCGCCACGGGGTACGTCTACGGAGACGTCGAGGCCGACGGGCATGAGGCGCTCGTCTTCATCGACTGACCTGTGCTGCCGTCGGCCGAGGAGCGTCGTCGTGACTCCGGCGAGCAGCAGCGCGCCGCCAGCGATTTCGAGCGGCTGCGGCACTTCCCCGAACGCGATCCACGCGGCGAGCATCCCCACGGGCGGCACGAGGAGCGTGTAGGGCACGACGGCGGCGGCGGGGTAACGCCCGAGCAGCGAGTTCCAGACGGAGTAGCCCACGAGCGAGGCGAGCACGACCGTGAAGAGGGTGCTCAGCCAAGCGGGCAGAGTGAGGTGCGCGAGCGAACCGACGACGGCGGCTGGACCTTCCACGAGGGCCGCCAGAGCGAGCATCGGCACCGGTACCACCGCGGCGGACCACACGACGATGCCGAGACCGGACGCGCCCTTCGCGGCCCGCGAGATCGTGTTGCCGATCCCCCACGAGAGGCCTGCAAGCACCACGAGCAGCAGCGGGCCGAGGGGCGCGACGGCCCCGCGGCCCAGCGCGACCAGCACGAGGCCCACCCCTCCCGCACCGACTCCGGCGAGCTGCGCCGTCGTCGGCCGCTCCCTCAGCACGGCGGCGGCGAGGAGGATCGTGAAGAACATCTGGCTCTGCAGCACGAGTGGCGCCAGGCCCGCGGGCATCCCCCAGTGCATTGCAAGGTAGACGAGGCCGAACTGGCCGGCGCTCATGAAGATGCCGATGCCTGCGAGCACGCGCCACGGGACGGCGGGCTTGGGGACGAAGAACATGGCCGGCACGGCCACGAGTGCGAACCGCATTGCGACGAACACGAGCGGCGGGACCTCGCGCAGGCCGAGCTCGATGGCCACGAAGTTGGCGCCCCAGATGACGGCGACGAGGACGGCGAGAGCGCTGTGCTGCGGTTTCACGCCTCCCATCCTCCCCTGCGCGTATCGTGAAGCACCAGCGTTGATTTCTGCGGCTGACCATCTACGATTTCTTCATGATCGATCTTCAGGCCCTCCGCTCCCTCGCGGCGGTCGAGCGTCATGGGTCCGTCGTGGCGGCGGCCGAGGTGCTCGGATTCAGCCCGTCGGCGGTGTCCCAGCAGATCAAGAAGCTCGAGCGCCAGTCACGGAGTGCCCTCTTGGAACGGCAAGGGAGGGGCGTCCTCCTGACCGAGCGCGGACGGGCGCTCGTGGAGCATGGCGTGCGACTCCTCGCAGACATCGAACGCGTTGAGTCGATGCTCTCGGCCGACGACACGCCTCAGGGGACGTTCACGGTCGCCTCGTTCTCGACCGCGACCCGAGCACTGTTCGGGCACGTCGCCGGCGCCTTGGCGAAGGAGGCGCCGGAGCTGCGCCTCGAAGTCTCGAGCGTCGATCCCGTCGAGGCAGTGGCCCTCGTGGCGCACGGAGACGCCGAGCTCGCGGTCGTGCACAACTGGAATTCCGTGCCGCTCGAGGTGCCCGGCCACGTCGTCCGCGAGCCCCTATGCGAGGATGTCGCCGACGTCATCCTGCCGCGGGAGCACCCGCTCGCCGCACGCGCCCAGCTCGAGCGCCGCGATCTCCTCGACGAGGTCTGGTGCGCGACGCCCAAGGGCGCCATCTGCCACGAGGCCCTCATGCGCCTCTTCTCCGCGGAGGGGACCGTGCCGCGGATTGCCTTCACGGACCCGGATTTCGCGACCCATGTCGCCTTGGCGGACGACGGCGCCGCGCTCGCCCTCGTGCCCAGGCTCGGCAGACCTCCGCTCCCGGAAGGGGTGGTCGCGCGGCCGCTCGCGGGTGAGGTTCCCACGCGCCTCGTGTCCGCAGCGTACCGCCGCACGATGGCAGCGAGTCCGGGCATTCGGCTCGTGGTACGGCTCCTTCACGATGCCGCAAATTCTCTGCACGGATGTTTGGGTTTGTCAGCGTAGAATGCTCGG
Source organism: Sinomonas gamaensis (assembly GCF_005876955.1). Lineage (GTDB taxonomy): Bacteria > Actinomycetota > Actinomycetes > Actinomycetales > Micrococcaceae > Sinomonas > Sinomonas gamaensis. The sequence continues at coordinate 92,821 of NZ_SSCL01000006.1, read as the reverse complement.
CATGCGCATGACCGCCTTCGAGGACGTCAGCCTGCGAGCACTCATGCTCCTCAGCGCCGTGGACGGCTCCGAGCCGCTCGCCACGCGTGCCATCGCCGAGGGAGTGGGCACGCCGTACAACCACGTGAGCAAGGCGGTCCTCAAGCTGCGCGAGCTCGGCCTCGTGGAGTCGACCCGAGGGCGGGCCGGAGGCGTCCAGCTCAGCGCCGCAGGGCGGCGCGCGACGGTTGGCGGAGTGCTGAGGGCTCTCGACACGCGGAACGACCTTCCAGACTGCGAGTCGCCCAACGGCGACTGCCCCCTCAACCACGACTGCGGCCTCCGCGGAGCCCTGCGCCGAGCGCGCGAGGCCTTCTACCGCGAGCTCGACACGGTCAGGGTGAGCTCGCTCCCCCACGCCCGCCAGATGGAGCCGGTCCTGGTCCAGATCGGGCTGCGGCCGGGATTCGGAAGCGAAGGCGAAACGGCAAATACGGCCTCTGGCGAAAGCAGCGAGGGAAGCGCATTCTTCGAGGCCGCCGCGGCCCTCCTTCGCGAGCCCGACGCCGTGTAGCGAACGCCACACACCAAACGGGCCGACCCAACTTGTGGATTTCTACGAGGCGTAGAAAAGTTGGGGTTAATTCAGTACGGATGATGCTGAATTACCTTCCACGTCAGGAGTCCCCATGCTCTCGGAAAGCGCCCGCCCCGTCATCGAAGCCACCCTTCCCCTGGTCGGGAGCCGCATCGGCGAGATCACGCCGCTCTTCTACCAGAAGATGTTCGCAGCCCACCCGGAGCTGCTGAACGGCGTCTTCAGCCGCGCCAATCAGGCGAACGGCGAGCAGCGCAAGGCGCTCGCGGGCGCGATCGCGGCCTTCGCGACGCACCTCGTCCAGAATCCCGGGACGCTCCCCGAGGCCGTCCTGAGCCGGATCGCCCACAAGCACGCCTCGCTCGGCATCTCCGAGGACCAGTACCAGATCGTCTACAAGTACCTCTTCGAGGCCATCGCGGAGGACCTCGGCGAAGCAGTCACCGCCGAGGTGGCCGCCGCGTGGACCGAGGTGTACTGGCTCATGGCGGACGCGCTCATCAAGATCGAGAAGGGGCTCTACGGGAGGCAGGCCAACAACGTGATGTGGGCCCCGTGGCGGGTTGTCGAGAAGAAGGGCGCGAGCGCGAGCACTGTCACGTTCGTCCTCGAGCCCGCCGACGAAACGCCCGTGACCCCCGGACGGCCCGGGCAGTTCGTGAGCGTTCGGATCCCGGTCGAGGACGGCCTCCTCCAAGCCCGTCAGTACTCGCTGTCTGCGGACGCCGAATCCACGGAACGGCGCGTCTTCACCGCAAAGTACAACGACGGCGGCGAAGTCTCGCCCATGCTGCACGAAAAGGTCCAGGCGGGTGACGTCGTCGAACTCTCCAACCCGTACGGCGACGTGACGCTCGACGACGGCGACGGCCCCCTTGTCCTCGCGTCGGCCGGCATCGGCTGCACCCCGAGCGCATCGATCCTGCGGTCGCTCGCGGACGCAGGGTCCGACCGCGAGGTCCTCGTGCTCCACGCCGAGCGCAGTCTCGAGGCGTGGGCGCTGAGCGGCCAGATGCTGGACGACGTCGAGCGGATCGACGATGCCGCACTGCATCTCTGGCTTCAAACCCCGGCCGCCGAGCCGGTGGAGCGGGCCACAGAAGCCCGCGAGGGCTACATGAGCCTCTCCGACGTCGACCTGCCGCGGGACGCGAACCTCTACCTCTGTGGCCCGCTGCCGTTCATGCAGAAGATCCGCTCCGAGGCGATCGCCCTCGGCATCCCGGCCCAGAAGATCCATTACGAGGTTTTCGGCCCGGACCTCTGGCTCGCGTCCGCCAACTGATCGATTTCGCCAACTGGCCCGAAAAGTCGCAGCCTTTCCCATCCCGAAGGGGGTAACGTGCCGTCATCCGGCAGTTGCCCCCCTCGGGGATGGGCGCTAGTTGGCGGCTGAGAAGATCTTCCCTTGGAACTGCGGCTTCTCGAGCTCGTCGATCGCGGCGACGGCGTAGTCCTGGGCTGAGATGAAGTCACCGGCCGGGACGCCGACGGCGGTCGTGTACTTGCCCGTGCGCTCTCCCGGCTGGATCACGGCGGCCGGGGCGTGCGCGGTCACGTCGAGGCTGGCGTCGGAATCACGGAGGGCCTCGTAGGCGGCAAGCACAACGTCCGATTCGGCCTTGTACTCGGCCGGGAAATCGGGGAGGTCCTTGATGCGCGTCCCATCCGGGCCCTGCAGGTTCCCGAAGCCGGCCACGAGGTAGAGGCGCGCCTCAGTGGGGACCTCGGCGATCGCACGATGGGCTTCGAGGTAGGGCTCCCGGGAGCCGCCCGTGCGGTCGGGCGACGTGGCGAGCACGACGGCGTCATTCGCCTCGGCAACGGAACGATACGTCTTGAGGTCGGCCAGGTCAGCCGCGCGGACGACGGCGGCTCCCTCCACGGCACTTCCCTTTCGGCTCAGGGCAGTCACCTCGTGACCACGGCGGGCAGCCTCTGCGACGATCTGGCTTCCCACCATGCCGGTGGCTCCATAGACGGCGATCTTCATGCCTACTCCTTGTTCGATCCTGTTCGGGGCAACAGCACCGAGAGTATCCAATAGATACTAAGTACTTCAAAGTGCTATGGTTACTCGGTGGAAAGCATCCCCTTCGACGTCATGGACCCCGACTGCCCCTCGCGCGTGGTGCTCCAGCGGATCGGGGACAAGTGGACGCCCCTCATCGTCCACGCCCTCAAGGACGGCACCCTCCGGTTCAGCGAACTGCGCGTCGCCGTCGGCGGCATCACGCCGAAGGTGCTGACCCAGACGCTGCGCACCCTCGAGCGCGACGGGCTCGTCGAGAGAACCGTGTTCGCCGAGGTCCCCGTCCGCGTCGAGTACCGCCTCACCGCTCTCGGCGAGAGCCTCCTCGGCCCGCTCGACGCCGTTCGCGCCTGGGCCGAGAGCCACGCAGGGAACATCCTCCAGGCCCGGGACGCCTTCGACGCGACCGTCTAACCTTGCGCCGTCGAACCCGGCAAGCGGAACCCGGGCAGGAAGACCCGGCTAGAACACCCGCCGCCAGTTGGTCTTCGCGAGGTCGAGCACCTCGTCCCCGCGACCCGACAGCACGGTCCGGAGCGCGTAGAGCGTGAAGCCCCCGGCCTGCTGGGCCGTGATCGTCGGCGGCATCGCAAGCTCCTGCCGGATGGTGGCTACGTCGACGAGGGCGGGCCCGTCGTGCGCGAGCGCCTCCTTGAGGCCCTGCTCGAGCTCGGATGACTCGTTGACGCGCACGCCCTTGATGCCGAGCGCCTCGGCCACAGCGGCGAAGTTCGGGTTGTCGAGCCCGGTGCCGTAGTTCACGAACCCAGCGGACTTCATCTCGAGCTCAATGAAGTTCAGGGACGCGTTGTTGAAGACCACGAGCTTGACGGGCAGCTGGTTCTGCACGATCGTGAGCAGCTCGCCCATGAGCATGGCAAGGCCGCCGTCGCCCGCCAGCGCGACAACCTGCCGCCCCGGGAAGGCAGCTTGTGCCCCGATCGCATGAGGCAGGGCGTTCGCCATGGAGCCGTGGGTGAACGAGCCGACCAACCGCCGTCGTCCGTTCATGGTGAGATAGCGCGCGGCCCAGATGACGGGGGTGCCGACGTCGGCGGTGAAGACGACGTCGTCGTCGGCGAGCTGGTCCAAGACCCGGGTGATGTACTGCGGGTGGAGCGCCTGGCCCTTCTTGGTGGGGGTGGCAAGGTCGTCGAGCTTGGTGCGTGTTTTGGCGTAGTGCTTGAGCGAGGATTCGAGATGCGTGCGGCGCCGTTTCCGGACAATGAGCGGCAGGAGCGCGGTCGCGGTGTCCTTGACGTCGCCGACGAGCCCGAGGTCCAGCTTCACACGCCGTCCCAGCTGTTCGCCGCGAATGTCCACCTGAATGATCTTTGCGTGGTCGGGATAGAACTGCTGATAGGGGAAGTCGGTGCCGAGCATGAGGAGCGCGTCGCAGTCCTCCATGGCCCGGTAGCCCGAGGCGAATCCGAGGAGGCCGGTCATGCCGACGTCGAAGGGGTTGTCGTACTCGATGAATTCCTTGCCCCGGAACGCATGGACGATCGGCGCCCCGAGCGCATCCGCGAGCGCGATGACCTCGTCGTGCGCGCCCTCCACCCCGGCGCCGGCGAGGATCGTGACCTTGTCCGCGCCATTGAGGATCCCCGCCGCCTCTAGGAGCTCGGCCTCACTCGGGACGACATGCGGCTCCGTGCGGCGCACAAGCGCGATCCGCTCAGACTCCACGGAGGACAGCGCGACGTCGCCCGAGAGGACGACGACGGCGACCCCCCGCTTCTCGATCGCCGTCCGCAGCGCGATCTCGATGATGCGCGGCATCTGGGCGGCATCCGTGACCTGCTCCGCGTAGACGCTGCACTCGCGGAAGACCTCCTGCGGATGTGTCTCCTGGAAATAATTCGACCCGATCTCGCCGCTGGGAATGTGGGCGGCGATCGCGAGAACTGGGACGCGGGACCGGTTCGCGTCGTAGAGGCCGTTGATGAGGTGCAGGTTTCCGGGGCCGGCGGAGCCTGCGCAGACGGCGACCTCCCCGGTGAGCGCTGCCTCGGCGGCTGCAGCAAAGGCACCCGCTTCCTCATGGCGGACATGGACCCATTCGATGCTGGGGGTCTCCCGGAGGGCATCGGTGAAGCCGTTGAGGGAGTCTCCTGGGACTCCATAGACGCGGCGGATTCCGTTGGCGGCGAGGGTGTCGACGATGTTCTTCGCGATGGTCGTCATTCCGCCACGCTAGCCCGGGTGAGTGTAAGGCCGGAACCCTTCGGGAATATCTTGGGGAACCGAGCGTTGAACTTGAGCGAAAGTCACTCAACTTTCTGGAGGATGGTTTGCCTATCTTTTTCGGCCCAGCGGCCGGCAGCGGCTCGTTCGACGACTTCCTCGCCCGCTATCTGCAGGGCCAGGGCGCTCGCCGCATGAGTCGACCCCTTGACATCACGCGGCTCGTCAGCCGCGGAACCCAGCGGATCCTGAATTCCGCTGGCCGTTACGCTCTCGAGCACGGCCACCGCGAGGTCGACGCACTGCACCTTCTGCGCGCGCTCGCCGAGACTGAGTCCGTGGCTGGCATGATCGACTACGCCGGTGCGTCTGCGCGCGACATCGTCGAAGCGGCCGAGCAGCGCCTCCCCGAAGGCGCCCCCTCGCGGGACGACGACGGCGAGGAGGCACCGCCGTCGCTCACACAGTCCGCGCAGCACGCGTTCCTCGACGCGTACAAGGTCGCGCGCTCGCTCGGGTCCACCTACATCGACCCCGAGCACCTCTTCCTCGCGCTCGTCCTCGCCTCGGATGCCCCTGCGGGCCAGATCCTGGCCGCGCGCGGCATCACGCCCCAGTCGCTTCAGGTCACTGACAGCGCCGTGCCGGAGGAAACAGCGGACGACGGCGACGCCGCACCGGCAGCGGGCCAGCGCGCCAAGCGGCGGGGTGCCCGGGCGCAGGGCGGTCAAGGCAAGACCCCGATGCTCGAGAAGTTCGGCACCGACCTGACGGCCCTAGCCCGCGAAGGCAAGCTGGACCCGGTGATCGGCCGCGCCTCGGAGATCGAGCAGGCCATCGAGATCCTGGCCCGCCGTACGAAGAACAACCCTGTGCTCATCGGCGAGGCCGGTGTGGGCAAGACCGCGATCGTCGAGGGCCTCGCCCAGGCCGTCGCGTCTGGAGATGTTCCCGCGCAGCTTCACGGCAAGACCGTCATCTCGCTCGACCTCCCCGCCATGCTCGCGGGCACGCGCTACCGGGGCGACTTCGAGGAGCGCCTCACCAAGACCATGGACGAGATCGCGGCCGACGGCAACGTCATCGCGTTCGTCGACGAGCTCCATACGGTCGTTGGCGCGGGCGGCGGCGGCGAGGGCGGCATGGACGCGGGCAACATCCTCAAGCCGCGGCTTGCGCGCGGCGAGCTGCACCTCGTCGGGGCGACCACGCTCGACGAGTACCGCAAGATCGAGAAGGATCCCGCGCTGGAGCGTCGCTTCCAGCCGGTCACGGTCGGCGAGCCGAGCGTCGAGGATGCCATCGCGATCCTCGACGGGCTCAAGTCCCGGTACGAGGAGCACCACGGCATCACCTACACCGACGCCGCGATCCGCTCCGCCGTCGAACTCTCCAACCGCTACATCACCGACCGGTACCTGCCGGACAAGGCCATCGACCTCATCGACCAGGCGGGCGCCCGGAAGAGCCTGGCCCGCGGACCGCGGAACGACCTCGAAGCGCTCAACGCCGAGGCGACGCGGCTCGAGGAGCAGAAGGCTGCCGCCGTCGCCCGCGAGGACTATGAGGAAGCCTCGCGCCTCCGCGACGCGATCGAGGCCGTCGCGCTCAAGATCGCGGACGCGATCGAAGCCCCGGCCGCCACGGAAGCAGAGGACGCCGTCGTAAGCGATGAAGACATCGCCGCCGTCGTCGCCCGCGCCACCGGCATCCCCGCCGCGCGCGTCACGGAAGGCGAGCGCGAGCGGCTCGCGCGACTCGAGGACGAGCTCCACGGCCGGGTGGTGGGGCAGGAAGACGCGGTGACCGCGATCGCGAAGGCGGTGCGGCGCAACAGGACCGGCCTAGGCGATCAGGGCCGGCCCGTCGGCAGCTTCCTGTTCCTGGGCCCGACCGGCGTGGGCAAGACCGAGCTCGCGAAGGCCCTCGCGGCGTCGCTCTTCGGCGACGAATCGGCGATGGTGCGCTTCGATATGAGCGAGTTCGGCGAGCGCCATACGGTGAGCCGGCTCGTCGGTGCGCCTCCCGGATACGTCGGCTACTCCGAGGCCGGGCAGCTCACCGAGCGCGTGCGGCGGCACCCCTACTCCGTCGTGCTGCTCGACGAGGTCGAGAAGGCGCACCCCGACGTGTTCAACCTGCTCCTGCAGGTGCTCGACGACGGGCGCCTCACCGACGGTCAGGGACACACGGTCGACTTCCGGAACACGGTTGTCATCATGACTTCGAACCTCGGTTCGGAGTTCCTCGCAACTCGCGGCGCCTCGCTCGGCTTCGCGGCAGGCGGGGCCGAGGGCGGGCCCTCCGACGCCGAGCTGCGGGCACGGATCATGGGGCGGCTCCGCGAGACGATGCGGCCCGAGTTCCTGAACCGCATCGACGAGATCGTGCTGTTCCGGAAGCTCACGCGGGAGCAGCTGCACCAGATTGTGCGGCTCCAGCTCCGTGGGACGGAGGCTCGGCTCGCCGCACAGGGCATTGCGCTCGATGTCGACGACGCCGCGGTCGACTGGATTGCTCACCGTGGGTACGAACCCGAGTTCGGGGCGCGCCCGCTGCGGCGGGTGATCCAACGCGAACTGGAGGACCGCGTGGCGGACCTTCTGGTCGCGGGAGCTGTGGGCGAGGGCGGTCGGGTCACCGTGACTGTCGAGACGACGCACGACGACGACGAGCTCGCCGTCCGTGCCGACCAGCCGGACCCGGCCGCGGCGGCCTGATCGCGAAACCCCTGAAACCCCTCGAAACCCCCGGGTCAAGCCGGGGGTTTCGGCGGTTTACAGGGGTTTCGGTGGTTACGGTGGTTACCGGGGTTTCGGCGGGTCAGACCGGGACCCCGAGGTGCTCCCGCAGCACGTGCTCCGCGATCGCCATCGAGGACGTCGCCGCGGGCGATGGCGCGTTCCGCAGAAGAGTCACCGACCCCACCTGATCAACAGCGAAGTCGTCGAGCAGCGACCCGTCGGCGCCCCATGCCTGGGCACGGACCCCGGCGGCCGCCTTGTGCGCCAGATCCGAGGGCCGAAGCTCCGGCACGAACGCCCGCGCCTGCCGAAAATACAGCGGCTTCAGGAGCGAGGCCGAAATCTCCCGGACGCCCATGCGCCAGTGCTGCCGGAACAGCGGCGCGGCCCCGGGCCACGCCAAAGACCCCAGCGTGTCCCGCAGCGACACATCACTCCAGCCGTATCCCTCGCGGGCGAGGGCAGGCACAGCGTTGGGGCCCACGTGCACGTCGTCGTACACGCCGCGCGTGAAGTGCACCCCGAGGAACGGAAAGCGCGGGTCCGGCACCGGGTAGATCATGCCGCGCACCAGTTGGGACCGCGAGGGCGCGAGCGTCCAGTACTCCCCACGGAATGGCAGGATCCTGGGCGACGGCGACGCCCCGACCATCCGGGCCAGCAGATCCGACTGCAGGCCGGCGCAGACGATGAGCCGATCGAAAGTGTGGCTTCCCGCCGAGGTCGCGACCGTCGTCGTCCGCTCCCCCGTCCGCACTCCGGTGACTTCGGTGCTCAGGAGGACGCGGCCGCCCGCGCGGCGGACGTCGTCGGCCATGGCCTCGGCGATGGCCGCATAGTCGACGACGGCGGTGTGCGGCGAGTGCACGGCCGCGACACCTGCGACGTGCGGCTCGAGCTCCCGCATCCGCTCGGGCCCGATCCGTGCGAGGTCCGGCACACCGTTGGCCCGCGCGCGGTGCTCGATGTCGTCGAGCCTGGGCACCTCGTCCGGGGCCACCGCGACGACAAGCTTGCCAAGTTCGCGGTACGGAAGTCCCCGTTCCTGGCAATAGTCCCTCGTCAGCTCCCGCCCCCGTGCGCACAGCAGTGCCTTGAGCGATCCCGGCTGGTAGTACAGCCCGGCGTGCACCACTCCAGAGTTGTGTCCGGTCTGATGTGCGGCGACGCGTCGCTCCTTCTCGAGGACCACGACGTCGAAATCACCGGCCAGCGCAAGTGCCCTGGCGATGGCGAGGCCCACGATTCCTCCGCCGACAACACCGACCCGCTCTGTCCCCGGTGGCACAGTCATGCCGCCTCCACCCTTCCCCTGCTGCCGTCGACTCGCACCCGCTGGCCCTCCCTGAGCACCGACGTTCCGCGCTGCGTCCCCATGACCGCGGGCACGCCGTACTCCCGCGCCACGATCGCCGCGTGCGAGCCGAGCCCGCCCGTATCGACGACGATGGCGGACGCCCGCGCGAAGAGCGGCGTCCACGACGGGTTGGTGTTCGGGCACACCAGGACGTCTCCCGCGCGCAGCTGGCCGAACTCTTCCGGCCCGTGAATGACGCGCACCGGCCCCTCGGCCACCCCACCGCTCGCCGCCGTCCCGGTCAGGAGCGCGTCGCCGTCGTCCGGCGGTGGCGGCAGCACGGCGGCGAGGTCCAGCAGGGGCACGCCGGCGTACTCGCGACGGATTGCCGCACGACGAGCGGCCAGCTCGCGCACCCGGGAGCGCTCCGCGTCGTTCATCGCCTCGGGGGCCGGCAGCGCCCGGAGCTCCTCGAGTCGGAGGTGGAACACGTCCTCGGGCTGGGCGAGCGTCCCCGCGGCAACGAGCCGCCGCCCCAGCTCGACGAATGCCGCGCGCAGCGGCGGCATGAGCTTGACGGCGAGGGCGTGCGAATCCTCCCGGAACGCGAGACCGCGGCGGGCGAGCTCGACCAGCCCCTCCGCCCTCTCCTTGGCCCACGGGACGCGAAGGAGGGGATGCGCGAGAAGCTCGCGCAGGGCGGTTTCTCCGGGGTTGTCGGAGCGCAGCCGCTGGGGCGCCGCGGCGAGCGATTGGACGATCGCGACGACCGGAGCGGGGTCATCGCGCCACGAAGGGGCCGTGGCCACGACGACGCTCACCGATTCGCGGTGCCCGTACTCGGCGAGGAACGCGTTCAGGTCGGCATGGAATCGCGCGAACTCCGGCCGCGTACGAACAGCCTCGAGGAACGCCGCAGCATCCAGCTCGCGTGCGGCCTCGCGGAGGGCGGGGTCAGCCCGGACGGTCTCGGCGAGGCTTTCGAGTGCGTCGTTGCCAGCGCGGGTCGTGGTCGGCGCGCCCGCAACGAGGGACGCAGCCAGGCGGCCCCGGCCCAGGACGGCGAGGACGGCCCGCAGCGGGAGAACCGGCAGAAGCGCTCCCGGCAGGTACGCGGCGCGCAGGAGCCCAATCGTCACCATCGCGGAATTGCATCGGTCGACCCGTGCGAGAAGTTCATTCCAGGACAGCGCGCCGGGGTCCTCTGCGGCGAGCGAAGCGACCGAAGCCTCGAACTCCCTCACGCGCGGGTCCTCCTGCCAGCGTTGCGACCGGTACCGGCGGATCCGTCGGGCCAGGGCTAAGGGCGCGCCGATGGTGAGGAGAGTCGGCCGCGGACGGGGTGGAACGAGCTGGAGGGCCACCCCGTCCCGCTCCCGAAGGACCTCGGCGAGCGGCGGAAATCGCACGCCGACGCTGCCGGCCATGAGGTGCAGCATGCGCAGGACGCCGGGCTCAAGCCAGCCCGTGACGTCCAGCGGGTACGGGCGCACGGTGAACATCTCAAGGAAGAACGGCGCGACGAGCCGCTGGATCCGGCTCAGCTCGGGCGGCTCCAGCGGCAGCGCCGTCATGGGGCGAGCCTGCAGCAGGACCACCCGGCCGCCGTCGAGCGCCCACTCGATGTCCTGGGGAACCCCGAAGTGCCTCTCGACGCGGACCGCGAGGGCCGCGAGTTCGCGGGCCGCCGTGTCAGAGAGGACCTGGCCGCCGCCTTGGCCCGCCGTCCGTTCCAGGACTCGGCCGTCGCGGTCGAGGACGAGGTGCTCGGGAGTGACCTCTCCCGAGACGACCGCCTCGCCGAGGCCCGGCGCCGCGTCCACCACGAGCTCGGACTGGCGCCCGGTCAGCGGGTTGGCCGTGAAGAGCACGCCGGCGGCTTCGGCGTCGACCATCCGCTGGACGACGACGGCAATCGCGACGTCCGAGGGCTCGATGCCCTGCCGCTTCCGGTACTCGACGGCGCGGTCGGTCCAGAGTGAGGCCCAGCACTTCCGGATCGCCTCGGTCACTGCCTCGGGCCCTTCGACGTTCAGGAAGGTGTCCTGCTGACCGGCGAAAGCTGCGCCGGGGAGGTCCTCCGCCGTTGCGCTGGACCTGACGGCCACCCTCGCGGCTCCGAGATGCTCGACGGCGCCGGCCACCTCGTGCCGGAGCTGGGGGTCGAGGGGCGCGGCTTCGAGGGCAATGCGCGCGCCAGAAGGGTCCGCGGCGGCCCGCTCCGGATCGAGCCCGGCCGCCTCCGCATGAGCGCGGTAGGCCGCCGTCGTCACCACGAAACCATCTGGCACGGGCAGGCCAGCGGCGACGAGCTCGCCGAGGTTCGCGCCCTTGCCTCCCGCGATGGGCAGGTCGGCCGCGCGCAGCAAGGCGAGCGGTACGAGCGGTGGGGACCCTCCGTCGTCGTCCATGAGGCACACGTTACTGGTGCCCCCAGACAATGCAGAAGGGCCGCCCCGTGTGCAATCGGGGCGGCCCTCCTAGGGGATCCGGCGCCGTTCAGTTCGCCGGAGTCTTATTCGAGCTCCTCAGCCCAGGCGCTTCTTGAGGCCCTCGAGCTCGCGGGTGATGCTGCGCGGAAGCGAGCCGCCGAAGCGGTCGAACCACTCCTCGAGGCTCGGAACCTCGGCACGCCACTCGTCGGCGTCGAAGCGCACGGCCTCCTGGACGTCGTCGGCCGTCATGTCGAGGCCAGCGAGGTCGAGGCTCTGCGGGGTCGGGATGAACCCGATCGGGGTCTCGACGGCGTCCGCCGCACCTTCGATCCGCTCGATCGCCCACTTCAGGACGCGCGAGTTGTCGCCGAAGCCGGGCCACGCGAAGCCGCCGTCCCGCGTGCGGCGGAACCAGTTCACGAGGAAGATCTTCGGCAGCCGCGCGGGGTTGCCCTTCGCGGACAGGGTGACCCAGTGGTTGAGGTAGTCGCCTGCGTCGTAGCCGATGAACGGCAGCATGGCCATCGGATCGCGGCGCACCACGCCGACGGCGCCAGCTGCGGCCGCCGTCGTCTCCGAGGAGAGGGTGGCGCCGTAGAAGATGCCCTGTGCCCAGTCGCGGGACTGCGTCACGAGCGGGATCGTCGTCTTGCGGCGGCCGCCGAACAGGATCGCGTGGACCTCGACGCCGTTCGGCGCGAAGTACTCGGGTGCGAGCATGTCGATCTGGTCGATCGGCGTGCAGAAGCGCGAGTTCGGGTGGGCCGCGGGACGGCCGGCCTCGGGCGTCCAGTCGTTGCCCTGCCAGTCGGTGAGGTGGGCGGGGACCTCTTCGGTCATGCCCTCCCACCACACGCCGCCGTCGTCCGTGAGCGCGACGTTCGTGAAGATGCTGTTGCCCTTCGCGATGGCGCGCATCGCGTTGGGGTTGGTGCCCCAGCCGGTGCCGGGGGCCACACCGAAGAGGCCCGCCTCGGGGTTGACGGCGCGAAGCTCGCCCTCCTTGCCGAAGCGCATCCACGTGATGTCGTCGCCGAGGGTCTCAACCTTCCAGCCCTCGATCGTGGGGTCGAGCAGCGCAAGGTTGGTCTTGCCGCACGCCGACGGGAACGCGGCCGCAACGTTGTAGACCTTGTTCTCGGGGCTGGTGAGCTTGAGGATGAGCATGTGCTCGGCGAGCCAGCCCTCGTCGCGGGCCATGACCGAGGCGATGCGCAGGGCGTAGCACTTCTTGCCGAGCAGGGCGTTGCCGCCGTAGCCCGAACCGTACGACCAGATGGAGCGCTCCTCCGGGAAGTGCACGATCCACTTCTCGGGGTTGCACGGCCACGGCACGTCGGCCTGGCCCGGCTCGAGCGGGGCACCGACGGAGTGGAGTGCCGGGACGAAGAACGCGCCGGTCTGCTCGATCTTCTTGAGGACGTCGGTGCCGATGCGGGCCATGATGCGCATCGAGGCGACGACGTAGGCCGAGTCGCTGATCTCCACGCCGAACTTCGGGTCCTCCGCGTCAAGGTGGCCCATGACGAACGGGATGACGTACATGGTGCGGCCGCGCATGGAGCCGGCGAAGAGGCCCTGAAGCTTGGCCTTCATCTGGTCCGGTTCCATCCAGTTGTTGGTGAAGCCGGCGTCGCGCTCGTTCTGCGAGCAGATGAACGTCTGCTCCTCGACGCGGGCCACGTCCGCGGGATCTGAGAAGGCAGCGAACGAATTCGGGAAGAGTTCGGGGTTGAGCCGCGTGAGGGTGCCAGCGGCAACCAGCTCGTCCGTCAGCTTGCGGTATTCCGCCTCGGAACCGTCCACCCAGTGGATCCGGTCCGGCTGAGTCAGTTCCGCGACTTCCTCAACCCAGGACAGCAGGGGCTCGTAGGTGGTGGGGGCTCCTTCGAGAAGCCTGAGACGAGTTGCGCCCATGTCTTCCTCCTTCGGCTGGTCGGCGTGTCCCTCAATGGTAGGGAAGGTGGTCTGTACCACCGGCGCCAGTGAGACCGACGAAACGAGAGGTTAACACTCAAAAACCGAGATTCTGGGGGATTTTGGTCTTTTCACCCCCGTTTTGTGTGATGAAGGTCACATAGACCGGTATAGTCGCAGGGGTGGGCGCAGCCTGATTTGGAAGTCCGTTCGTCTTCGCGTAAAGTAATTCGAGGCCGCGGCGCTGAGAACAGCGTAGGCCACAGTGATGCGCCCATAGCTCAGCTGGATAGAGCGTCTGTCTACGGAACAGAAGGTCAGGGGTTCGAATCCCTTTGGGCGCACGCATAAGAAGACGCCCCCGATCCTAGAGGATCGGGGGCGTCTTTTGTGTTTTCGTCTTTGCTGCGCGGCAGACCTTGCCTGCAAGACCCGACTGCGGTCTCCTTGGGGGGCAGGTTGTGACGTCGGTCAGTGGCCGGGCGTGAGGAGTGGTGACATGACCCAAGACCTAGTCCATGCCCATCGCGGTCACGCACTCAAGCGCGTGGTCGGATTCTGGGGCCTGCTGTTCGTCTCGCTGGGGTCGATCATCGGCTCGGGCTGGCTCCTCGGGGCCCTCGGGGCTGCGAAGTCGGCTGGCCCGGCGTCGCTGATCTCGTGGATCCTCGCCGCGATCCTGCTCGTGGTCCTTGCCCTCATCCACGCCGATCTCGGCGCCGCGTATCCGGTTGCTGGGGGCACGGCCCGTTATCCGCACTATGCGTTCGGGGCTCTTGCCGGCTTCACCGCGGGGTGGGCCGGCTACCTCCAAGCCGTCACCATCGCGCCGATCGAAGTCGAGGGCAGCATCACGTATCTCGAGAGCGCCCCGTGGGCCTCGGGACTCCAGATGGTCAACCCAGACTCCACCCTCACGCCGATCGGCCTGCTCATCGCGGCCCTCGCCCTTGCTCTCTTCTTGGTCATCAACCTCATGGGCGCCAAATGGCTCTCGGACAGCAACGTCGTCCTCGTCATCTGGAAGACCGCCGTCCCCATCCTGGCAATCGTCGTGATCATCGCGCTCAGGTTCCACCCGGGCAACTTCGGCCAGGGCGGTGGCGGCTTCGCCCCGAACGGCATCCACGGCATCTTCGCCGCGCTCCCGCTCGGCGTCGTGTTCGCCCTGCAGGGCTTCGAGCAAGCCGCGCAGATGGCAGGCGAGGCGCGCAATCCGAAGAAGGACGTTGCGCGAGCGATCATCATCGCCATGTTCCTCGGCGCCGCCATCTACATCCTGCTCGAGGTCGCATTCATCGGGGCTCTCGACCCGGCGAACATCGCGAAAGGCTGGGACAACCCGCTCGGAGCGGGCGCGTACGGGCCGTACTACGACCTCGCGATCGCCGCCGGCGCTGGCTGGCTCGCGACCATCCTCCTGATCGACGCCGTGGTCTCTCCCGCGGGAACCGGACTCGTGTACGTCGGCACGTCAGCCCGCATCTCGTACGCCCTCGGCGAGGACGACGCCCTCCCCTCAGCCCTCACCCGCGTCAGCCGGCGCGGCGTGCCCTGGGCCTCCCTCGTGCTCGCCTTCGTCATCGGGCTCATCGCGCTGCTCCCGTTCCCGAGCTGGCAGTCGCTCGTCGGGCTCGTGACTGATGCGACAGCCATCATGTACGCGTTCGCGCCGGTCTCGCTTGAGGCCCTCATCCGCCAGCACGAGCGGCGCGAGCATCCCTACCGGGTCCCATGGCCCCAGGTCCTCACGCCGTTTGGCTTCGTTGCCGCCAACCTGGTCATCTACTGGTCCGGTTTCGAGGCAATCTGGAAGCTCCTGACAGCGATTCTCATTGGGCGGATCATCTTCGAGATCGCCCTGCGCCGGTCGAAGTCCCTCCGCGAGCGCCGTGACCTCGACTGGCGGGCAGCGTCGTGGATCTGGCCGTGGCTCATCGGACTTCTCGTCTTGGGACTGCTCGGCCGCTACGGGACGGGCTCACTCAACGTGCTCCCGGAATGGATCGACATCCTCTTCGTGGTGGGGTACAGCCTGATCATCTTCTACTACGCGGTGGGTCTGGCGATGAAGCCCGAGGACATCGAGGCAGCCGTCGCCGAGGATGAGTTCGAATTCGAGGAGATCGACCACCCCGCGACGGGAGAAGCCCTCGGGTAGCTTGCGCCGGCGAGGGTAAGAGGGCCCCTACACCGCCTCGAGGACGCTCACGTAGTTGGCGATACCGACTCCGCCCATGTTCTGCACCGCCGCGCGGCGGGGGTTGGGAAGCTGCATGGCACCAGCCGTGCCCGTGAGCTGCATCGCGGCCAGCACGTGCTGGGAGACGCCAGTCGCGCCGACTGGATGGCCCTTGGCTTTGAGCCCGCCGGAGACGTTGACCGGGAGCCTGCCGTCCTTGAAGACCCAGCCCTCCTCGATCGCGCGCCGCCCCTGGCCGACGGGCGTGAGGCCCATCGTCTCGTAGATGACGAGCTCGGCGATCGTGAAGCAGTCGTGCACTTCCGCGAAGTCCAGGTCCTCAAGCCCGAGCCCGGCCATCGCGAACGCCCGCTCCCAGGAGAGACGGGTCCCCGCAAAAGCGGTCGGGTCGCGCTTCTCGGGGGGCAGGAAGTCGTTCGCGTGTCCGAAGCCGGCGAGCCGCACCGGGCCCGTCTTCGCGCCGGAGCGCGGGGCGAGGGAGAGGACGACGGCGGCCGCACCGTCAGAGACGGGCGAGCAGTCGGTGCGGCGCAGCGGGTCGGCGACGATCGGGTTCTTCTCCGACACAGTGCGGCAGAACTCCTCGCCGAGGTCCTTGCGCAGCTGGGCGTAGGGGTTGTCGACGCCGTTGCGGTGGTTCTTCGCCGCAATGCTCCCGAGCACGTCAGCGACAGGGCCGTAGCGCTTCTCGTAGTGCTTGGCGACTTCGGCGAACAGCGCGGTGAACCCGGCCGACGACGGTTGGCCGGCCATGTCGTAATCCGCACCGAGCAGGGCCGCACCGACCTTCTCCGCCCCGGCCGGGGTCATCATCTCGGCCCCGACCACCAGGACGTTCCGTGCCGTCCCGGCCAGGAGCGCCTTCACCCCCTGCTGCACCGCCGCCGACCCCGAGGCGCACGCGTTCTCGACCCGTGTCGCCGGCACGCCGAGCAGGTCCGGGGAGAGCTGGAGTGCCAGCGAGGACGGGAACGCGAGCGGCATCATGCCGGCATTGAACTGGCCGACGTAGACCTCGTCGACCTCGCCCGGCTCGAGCCCGGCGTGCGCCAGGGCCTCCCCCGCGACCTGCACGATCAGGGACTCGAGCGTCTCCTCGCCGAGCTTCCCGAACCGGCTGTGCCCCCACCCGGTGATCAGGACATCCTTGCCGAACTGTTCCTTGAGGCTCACGCGAGCGCCCCTTCCTGTGCTTCTTCCTCTTCGAGAACGACGGCGAAGGGCGCCCCTGTCTTCTCCCTCACCTCGTCAAGGCCCACCCCGGGTGCGAGGCGGTGCAGCACGAGGCGGCTGCCGCCGTCGTCGTGCCTTGGTTCCGGGGGGACCACGTCGAAGACCGCCAGGTCCGTCACGATGCGGTCCACCACCCGCCGCCCAGTGAGCGGAAGCGTGCACTTCTCGACGATCTTGGGTGAGCCGTCCTTCGCGACGTGCTCGGTGAGGACGACGATGCGAGGCGTCCCCGCGACGAGGTCCATCGCCCCGCCCATGCCCTTGACCATCTTCCCGGGGATCTGCCAGTTCGCGAGGTCGCCCTCGGCGGAGACCTGCATCGCGCCAAGAACGGCGACCTTCACGTGCCCACCGCGGATCATCGCGAACGACTCGCTCGAGTCGAAGATGCTCCCGCCCGGCAGGATAGTCACGGTCTGCTTGCCCGCGTTGATGAGGTCGGCGTCCTCCTCGCCCTCGTACGGGAACGGGCCCATGCCGAGCAGTCCGTTCTCGCTCTGCAGGGTCACGCGCACGCCCTCGGGCAGGTTGTTCGCGACCAACGTGGGGATGCCGATCCCCAGGTTCACGTAGTCGCCGTCGTTCAGTTCCTCGGCCGCGATCGCGGCCATCTCATCCCTGGTCCACGCCATCGGGATCCTCCTCCAAGTCGTTTTCTCGTTTCTGCTTGCGCCGTCACGTCCGCAGGGTCCACACCCTGCAGACGTGACGGCGCAACGGAAGGGGCCAGACCACCGGAAGGGGCTAGACCACTGCCGCTTCCGGGCGGGGCCGGACGGTCCGCTGCTCGATGTCCTTCACGCGGGGCCGCGCCTGCACGAGATGCTGGACGAACACCCCCGGCGTGATGACGTGGTTGGGGTCGATCTCGCCGGGGCCCACTATCACTTCGGCCTCGGCGATCGTCACCCGGCCCGCCGTTGCGACCACCGGGTTGAAGTTCCGGGCGGTGTGCCGGTAGACGAGATTGCCCTCGGTATCGGCGGTATGGGCGTGGACGAGGGACACGTCCGCCACGATCCCGCGCTCCTGCACGTACAGCTCGCCGTCAAACTCCTCATGGGGCTTCCCCTCGGCCACGACCGTCCCGACCCCGGTGCGGGTGTAGAAGGCCGGAATCCCCGCGCCGCCCGCACGGAGTCGCTCGGCCAAAGTGCCCTGCGGGACGAACTCGACCTCGAGCTCCCCGGCGAGGTACTGCTGGGCGAACAGCTTGTTCTCCCCAACATAGGAGGCGATCACCTTGCGGACCTGCCCCGACTCGAGCAGGATCCCCAGGCCCTTCCCGTCGACGCCCATGTTGTTCGAGACCACGGTCAGATTCCGCGCGCCTGTTTCCCGCACGGCCTCGATCAGATCCGCCGGTATCCCACTGAGCCCGAAACCGCCGACCGCCAGCGTGGCACCGTCGTGCAGCACTCCCGCCAGCACCTCGGCCAGAGTTGCTCCAGCGCCGTCCTTCAGCTTGCCCATGTTTCACCTTTCCCTGTCACCACTTTGTGGACACGGCTCGTTCTTGAACGAGGCTAGGAATTGCGGGCATTGGTGGCAATACCCAGCGTCCGCCCAGAGGCACACTGTGGACAAGCCGGTGCAGGCTGTCCACAATGTGGAGAGATTTCGCAGGAAGGGAAGCTATTTCGCAGAAAGGACACAGCGTGGCCGAACCCAAAGCCGTCCAAGGTGCCCAGCTGGTGGGACGCGTGGCGCGCGTCCTGCGGATCGTCGGGAGCAGACCGGCTGGCGCGTCGACGGCGCGGGTCGTCCGCGAGTCCGGCCTCACGCGGCCCACCGCGCACCGGATCCTCTCCTCCCTCGCCGCGGAGGGCCTCCTGGACGTCGACTCCTTCGGCAACTGGGTCTTGGGAACCGAGCTGTTCCTTCTCGGCTCGGCCGCCGCCGCCCGCTTCCCATTCGAGGAGCTCGCCCGCCCGAGCCTCCGACGGCTCGCGCAGGAATCCGGGGAGAGCGCCTTCTACAGCGTGCTGCGAGGCAACGAAACCGTCTGCGTGCTCCGCGAGGAGGGCAGCTTCCCCGTCCGCTCCTTCGTGCTCCGAGAAGGCGTCCGCTTTCCGCTCGGCGTGGCGTCTGCCGGCACCGCGATCCTCGCCTTCCTGCCGGAAGGTCAGAAGGACAATCTCTTGGACCGGTGGGACGAGCACGCCGGGGAATTCGCGGCGGGACACACCGAGGCCAGGGTTCGGCGCCAACTTGAGGAAACCAAGCTGCGGGGCTATTCGGTCAACCCGGGGCTGGTCCTCGAGGGGAGCTGGGGCATGGGCGCCGCCGTCTTCGACGGGCGAGGCAATGCGGTCGGCGCCGTGTCGCTGACGGGGATCGAACCGAGGTTCCGGCCCGAGCGGCAGCCCTTCCTCGGGCGCCTGCTCATGGAGGAGGCCCACAGGATCAGTACCAAGCTCGAAGGCGTCACTGCTCGCCGCAGCGGGGGTGGAGGGGACAGTATTAAGGCCTGAATCGCCTGTGGCCGAATTCACAGCAGCGCCGAATTCATCTCGGCGCCGAATTCACCTCAGGGCCAGATTCAGCTGTGGACGTTCGCGACCTGGAGGTGGTTATGTCGGTCAAAAGTACGAACGGCTCGGCGAAGAGCGCGGCGCGCTCAGGATCTGAGGTCAAACGAGCCGACGCCGCGAGCCCCGCGCCCACCGTGGACCGCTCCGAGCTCATCCGCAACGTGGTGCTCGTGGGCCACTCGGGAGCCGGCAAGACGATGCTGCTCGAGGCCGTCCTCGCTTCGACCGGGGCGATCAACCGCATGGGGTCCATCGCGGACGGCACCACGGTCGGCGACTCCGATCCCGCCGCGGTGCATCAGCAGCGCTCCGTCGCGCTCTCGGTGGCGCCCGTCGTCGTCGGCGAGATCAAGGTGAACCTCCTCGACACCCCAGGCTACGCGGACTTCGTGGGCGAGCTGCGGGCGGGGCTGCGGGCCGCGGACGGCGCGCTGTTCGTGGTCTCCGCGGTCGACGGCGTTGATGCCGCCACCACGGCGCTCTGGGAGGAGTGCGAGCGCGTGGGGATGCCCCGCGCCGTCGTCATCAGCCGACTTGACCACCCGCGAGCCGACTACAGCGGAGTGCTCGCCCAGTGCCAGAGCGCCTTCGGCGAGTCGGTGCTTCCGCTCTACGTTCCCTCGGTCGGCGAGGGCGGCCTCAAGGGCCTCCTCGGGCTCCTCTCCGGCAATGTCTCGGAGTACTCCGAGGGCGAGCTGCAGCCGACGGTGCGGCCCGGCGCCCCAGAAGAGCTGGCCGACTGGGAGACTGCCCGCGGCGAACTCCTCGAGGGGATCATCGCCGAGAGCGAGGACGAGACCCTCATGGATCGCTATCTCGGCGGGGAAGACATCAGCCTCGACGTGGTGATCAACGACCTCGAGAAGGCTGTTGCGCGCGGCTCCTTCTTCCCGGTGGTGCCGACGGCGGCCACGACCGGGGTGGGCACAGCCGAGCTGCTCGAGGTGCTCACGCGGGGCTTCCCGTCGCCGGCAGAGCACGCGGTGCCACCCGTCACGGACCTCAACGGTGAGCCCGTCAAGAAGCTGAAGTGCGACCCGGACGGCCCCCTCGTCGGCGAGGTGGTCCGCACTACCGTCGACCCGTTCCTCGGCCGCGTGTGCCTGGTGCGGATCTTCTCCGGGACGCTCAGGGACGACACCGCGGTCCATGTGGGCGGTCACGGGCTCGCCGACCGCGGCCACCCTGACCACGACAGCGACGAGCGGGTGGCCCGCCTGTACTCCCCGTTCGGCTCGACCCTTCGCGCGGTGCCCGCCGCCGTCGCCGGCGACATCTGCGCCGTCGCCAAGCTCGCGGCGGCCGAGACCGGCGACACCATTTCCTCGAAGGATCAACCCCTCCTCGTTGGCCCCTGGGACATGCCCGAGCCGCTCATGCCTGTGGCCGTCGAAGCGGCGTCGCACGGCGACGAGGACGCGCTCGCGAAGAACCTCGCCCGCGTCGCGGCGGGCGATCCAACTCTGCGGGTCGAGCGGAATCCCGAGACGCACCAGCTCGTGCTGTGGTGCATGGGCGAAGCCCACGCGGACGTGGTGCTCGAGCGCCTCCGGGAGCAGGGGACCAAGCTCCAGACCGTCGAAGTGATCACCCCTCTCCGGGAGACCTTCGCCGCGCCGGCGTCCGGGCACGGCCGATACGTCAAGCAGTCCGGCGGCCACGGGCAGTACGCGATCTGCGACATCGAGGTCGAGCCGCTCGAGCGCGGCGCAGGCTTCGAATTCGTCGACAAGACCGTGGGCGGCGTCATTCCCAACACTTTCATCCCCTCGATCGAGAAGGGCGTGCGGGCTCAGATGCAGAAGGGGGTCTCCGCGGGCTTCCCCGTGGTGGACATCCGTGTGACCCTCGTGGGCGGCAAGGCCCACAGCGTGGATTCCTCCGACGCGGCGTTCCAGTCCGCGGGCGCCCTGGCGCTGCGGGAGGCTGCCGCTGCAACGAAGATCCAGCTCCTCGAACCTGTCTCGTCGGTGACGATCGAGGTTCCGGACGACTACGTGGGCACCGTGCTGAGCGATCTCTCCTCGAGGCGCGGGCGGGTCACGGGGACCACCTCCGCCGGCGAGGGGACGTCGGAGATCAACGCGGAGGTGCCGGACGTCGAGCTCATTCGCTACGCCGTCGAGCTGCGCGCTCTGACCGCCGGCACGGGCCGCTTCCGACGCGAGTACCTGCGCCACGACCCCGCCCCCCACACGAGTGGCGCCGCCGTCTGACGAGGCAACGGGCCGGGCGCTACTCGCGCCGCACCTCGGCGCGGTCCCATTCGGGAAGCGGGTCCCGGTAGGCCATCCACGCCAGCGGCCCCTCGGCGAGCTCGCCGTCCGTGAGCACGCACGCATCGAGGGCCCGCGTCAGGCCCGGCCGGTCGAGGTCCAGGCCGATCACCGCAAGCTCCTGCCCGACGGCGAGCGGCGGCGATGCGCGGAGGGGCGAGACATCGGGCAGGGGCAGCGGCTCGATGCCCACGACGGAGCCCACCTGAGACCACTGGGCCACCCGTCCAGGGCGTGAAGCCAGCGCACAGAAGCCCGCTGAGCGGACGAGGCGGCCGTACCGCCCGTGGCCGATGTCGCCTTCGAGCGCGTCCGCGAGCCGTCCCGCGTGGAAGGGTCGAACGTTCTCGTACACGAAGCCGCTCACCCGCGCGTCGGTCATGTACGGCGTGAACTCGCCGTTGATGAGCCTCGTCCACCCGGCTCCGTCCTGCTCGCGTCTGACGACACCCAGGTCGAGGTCGAGATTCGCTGCCGGCTGGTCCAGCCGCAGCCGGGCACGGGGGGCCAGATGATTGACGAGTGCCATGACCATCGAGAGGTCGGAAGTCGCCAGGGGCTGCCAATTCACGAGCACAACGGTCGAGGCGAACTCGACGTCCTGGACCAGCCGCTCGCCGCACGCCGCCGCCTCGAGATCGTCGAAGAGGTGCGCCACGTCCACGACGGCGACAAGCTGGGCAAGGCGAGCAGCGCCGTCGTCGGCCGTCGCTCCTTCGCCCAGCGCGCCGATGAGTTCGGGCGCATCCCACCGGTCACCTGCGTCGAAGAGGAGCGTCGGAGCAAGCGCTCCCCCGGCAACCGCAGCACTCAGGCTTTCCCCGAGGCGGGAGGGCGGGACGGAACGCAGTGCCTCGACGATAGGCCAGCGGTGCCCGCCCGCCAGCCGGCGCGTGTACCTACGGCGCTCCTGGGCGCAGACCCCTACGATTCCGACGACCTTGACCACACCTGCACCTTCCGAGATCGGGAATATCCGGTGGCCACTGTATCTTAAAGAGAATGGTTCCCAATAATGAAAGGAGCACCGCATGAAGGTGCGCGCATCGATCCGATCCCTCAAGAACCAGCCGGGGTCCCAGCTGGTCAGGCGGCGGGGCAGGATCTTCGTCATCAACAAGAAGAACCCGCGTCTCAAGGCCCGGCAAGGCTAACTACGCTCCCGTAGCATCGGTGGGGTGGAGAGCGAGTACGACGTCATTGTGATCGGCGCAGGTGCGGCCGGCGAGAACGCAGCAGACCGCATCGTGAAGGGCGGCCTCACAGCGGCCCTCATCGAAAGCGATCTCGTCGGCGGCGCCTGTTCCTATTGGGCCTGCGAACCCTCGAAGGCGCTCCTGCGCCCAGGGACTGCGCTGCACGCGGCCCGGCGGGTTCCCGGCTCGCGCCAGGCGGTCACCGGCGACCTCGACGTCCAGGCCGTCCTCGACCACCGCACCGACGCCGTCAACAGCTGGAACGACGAATCCCAGGTCGAGTGGGTCGACGGCACCGGCATCGCCCTCGTCCGGGGGCGCGCTCGTCTCACGGGGGCGAAGCGCGTGAGTGTCGCCGACCCCTCCGGCAACCACTTCGCGCTCGCGGCGCGCCACGCCGTCGTCCTCGCCACCGGCTCCACCCCCTCGGTCCCCAAGGTTCCCGGGCTCGACCGGGTGCCCTACTGGACGACGGCGGACGCCACGAGCACCCGCGAGGTCCCCGAAAGCCTCGCGATCCTCGGCGCGGGCGTCGCCGGCTCGGAGCTCGCGCAGGCGTTCGCACGGCTGGGTTCGCAGGTCACGCTGCTCGCGCGGGGCACATTCCTGAGCGCGTTCCCCGAGGACGCGCGGGAACTCGTGCGCGCAGGCCTGACCGGCGACGGGGTGGAGATCCTCGAAGGAACCTCGCCGGAGCTCGTCGAGCCAACGGACGACGGCGGAGCCCACCTCGCGCTTCCCGACGGGCGAACGCTCGGGGTCGCCAAGGTGATGGTCGCCGCCGGCCGGCGGCCGGCCCTCGATGGGCTGGGGCTGCCTGCCTTCGGCATCGAACCTGCCTCGCTGCGAGTCGACGAGACGGGGCTCGTCGTCGGGAACTCGTGGCTCTACGCGGTCGGCGACTGCTGCGGTCGGGCCATGCTCACGCACCAGGGCAAGTACCAGGCGCGGATTACGGGCGACGTGGTCGTTGCCCGCGTGCGTGGCGAGCTCGACGGGCGGCCGTCACGTTGGAGCCGACACGCGCGCACCGCAGACGAGCTCGCCGTCCCACGGGTCATGTTCACCGATCCCGAGGCCGCGATGGTCGGGCTAACGGAAGAAGAAGCCTGGGAGCATGGGATCCGCGTCCGGGCCGTCGACCTTCCGATCTCCGTGGCCGGCGCATGGCAGCACGCCGTCGACTACGAGGGGTGGGCGCGCTTCCTCGTGGACGAGGACCGGCAGACGCTGGTGGGCGCGTGCTTCGCCGGGCCGGACGTCGCGGAGCTGCTGCAGTCCGCGACGATCGCGATCACCGGCGAAGTCACGCTCGAGCGCCTCTGGCACGCGATCCCAGCCTTCCCCACGGTGAGCGAAGTCTGGCTGCGCTTCCTCGAGGCCTACGGCCTCTGAGCGCTGCGGTCAGAGGGTCGATGTGTCGATGACGAAGCGGTAGCGGACGTCGCTGGCCACGACCCGCTCCCACGCCTCGTTGATCTTCTCGGCCGGGATGACCTCGATCTCCGCTCCGAGCCCGTGTTCGGCGCAGAAGTCGAGCATCTCCTGGGTCTGCCGGATGCCGCCGTTCTTCGTCCCCGCCAGTCGCCGCCGGAACCCGACGAGCGAGCCGGGGCTGAAGCTCATCGCGTTCTCCGGCAGGCCCGCGGCGACGAAGGTCCCGTCGAGGGCGAGCAGGCCCAGGTACGCGTTGAGGTCGAGATCCGCGGAGACGGTGCTCACGACGAGGTCGAAGCGCCCCTTGAGATCCTCGAAGGTGCTCTCGTCCGAGCTCGCGTAGTAGTGGTCGGCGCCGAGACGGAAGGCGTCGTCCTGCTTCTTCAGCGACTGGCTGATGACCGTGACCTCGGCGCCGAGCGCGTGGGCGATCTTCACGCCCATGTGCCCGAGTCCGCCCATCCCGACGATCGCGACCTGCTTGCCGGGGCCGGCCTCCCAGGTCTTCAGCGGCGAGTACAGGGTGATCCCGGCGCACAGGAGCGGGGCGGCGACGTCGAGATCGAGCGCGTCGGGGATGCGGAGGACGTAATCCTCCTCGACGGTGATGTGCGTCCTGTACCCGCCGGCGGTCGGCTTCCCGTCGCGGCCGATCGCGTTGTAGGTGCCAATCTCGCCCTTCAGGCAGTACTGCTCCTCGCCAGCGCGGCAATTGACGCATTCCCGGCACGAGTCCACGAAGCAGCCGACGCCGACCCGGTCGCCGACGGCGTACTTCGTCACCTCGCTGCCGATCGCCTCCACGACGCCGGCGATCTCGTGGCCGGTGACGATCGGGTAGGAGATCGCGCCCCAGTCGCCGCGGGCAGTGTGGATGTCGGAATGGCAGATGCCCGCGTACTTGATGGCGATGAGGACCTCGTGGGGGCCGGGCTCGCGGCGCTCGATCGTCGTCGGGACGAGGGGTTCAGTGGCGGATGGAGCGGCGTAGGCGCGTGCGGTAGGCATGAATTCTCCTGGTGTCAGAGTTGGGTGTGAGCGGCGATGGCGGGATCGGTGCCGATCCGCTGGCCGGAGTCGAGACCGCTGATCTGCTCGACCTCGCTCGCGGTGAGGTCGAGCGCGGCGGCCGCGAAGTTCTCGGCCATGCGGTCGGCGTTCGCCGTCTTCGGGATGACGATCGTCCCTTGGCTGAGATGCCACGCGAGCACGACCTGTGCGGGAGTCGCTCCGTGCGCGGCGGCGACGGCTTGCACGGCGTCGGCAGTCAGGTCAGCGCCCTGGCCGAGCGGGCTGTACGCCTCGACGGCGATCCCCTTCTCTCGGCACAGGCTCGCCAGTTCGCGCTGCTGGAAAGTCGGGTGGAGCTCGATCTGGTTGACGGCCGGCGTGACCTCGGCCGAGGCGAGCAGCGTCTCGAGGTGCTCGGGCAGGAAGTTGGAAACGCCGATCGAGCGGACCAGTTCATTCGCGAGGAGCTTCTCCATCGCCTGCCAGGCCGAGACGAAGAGGCCCTGAGCTCCTCGCGGGCGACGCCTGCCGCCGCGATCGCGGCACCGACCCCGGCCTCGTTGCGGTACGCGGCGGCGGTGTCGAGGTGCCGGTAGCCAGCCTCAAGGGCGGCCTCGACCACTCGCTGGGTGTCCTCCGGCGGAACCTGGAACACCCCGAAGCCGAGTTGCGGGATCTCGACGCCATTGTTGAGGGTCAGGGACGGAATCGTGATGTCAGGCATGGTTTAGAACCCCTCTTTCGGTTCGATTGCCCACGCGAGCCGGTGGAGCGTTGTCGCAAGCCGCGCTCGGACCAAGGCGGCCCGCGCGGGGTGCCCAGCTCCGCCGTCGTCCACCACGGGCGCGCTCGGAAGCGCGCTCTGGCTCTCTGCAAGCTGTGACGGGATGATGAGCGCGAGGGAGATCAGCGCGGTGTTGTCCATGGTCCTTCTTCTGTGCGGGAATACGTTTCAACGCTACTCAGAAACCGGTATCCCTGTCAGGTCGGCAGCCGCGCTCTTCTCTTCCTAGGAGTGAGAGTCCTACCTTCGGCGGTGCTCGCGGGGACTAAATTCCGGCAGCCCGGGGTTTACCTTAAATATGACGACGAACACCGACGCTGTAGGCTTCCGGTCCGAAAGAGGACCAATTCTCATCGCGCTGATGCTGACGACCGGGCTCGTAGCGATCGATTCGACGATCGTCGCCACCGCGGTCCCCTCCATCGTGCACGACATCGGCGGCTTCTCGTCGTTCCCGTGGCTCTTCTCTGCCTACATGCTCGCGCAGGCCGTCTCGGTGCCGGTGTACGCGAAGCTCTCCGACATGGTGGGCCGCAAGCCCATCGTCCTGGCCGGCATTGGGCTCTTCCTGCTCGGCTCGATTCTCTGCGGCTTCGCGCTGACCATGCCCGCGCTCATCGCCTTCCGCGTGCTGCAAGGGCTGGGAGCCGGTGCCGTCCAGCCGATGGCAATCACGATCGCCGGCGACATCTACTCGTTGACCGAACGCGCGAAGGTCCAGGGCTACCTCGCCAGCGTGTGGGCCATCTCGTCCGTCGTCGGCCCGACGCTGGGCGGGGTGTTCGCGTCTCTCGGGATCTGGCGCGGCATCTTCTTCATCAACATCCCGCTGTGCATCCTCGCCGGATGGATGCTCATCCGGACGTTCCACGAGAACATCGAGCGCGCCCGGCATCGGATCGACTACCTCGGTTCGGCTCTCCTCACGGGTGCCATGACCCTCCTCATACTCGGAGCGCTAGAGGGCGGGCAGGCCTGGGCTTGGAACTCCCCCGTGAGCATCGCCGTTTTCGGTATCGGGGCCGTCCTGCTCGTCCTCTTCGTCCTCGCCGAGCGGCGAGCCTCTGAGCCGGTCCTTCCCCTGTGGGTCGTCTCCCGCAGGCTGCTGCTGACCACGACGCTCGTCTCCTTCGGCGTGGGCGCCATCATCTTGGGGCTCACCTCGTACGTGCCGACGTACCTCGAGGGATCGCTCTCGGTCTCCCCCGTGCTAGCGGGTCTGGCCCTCGCCGCGCTGACCATCGGCTGGCCCATCAGCGCCTCGCAGTCCGGCCGCCTGTACCTGCGCATCGGCTTCCGGAACACCGCGGTGATCGGCATCCTGATCTCCGTCACAGGGGCCAGCGTTCTCGCGCTCACCGCTCACACGCCCACCCTGCTCCTCGTCGCGGTGAGCTGCTTCGTCGTCGGCCTCGGCATGGGCCTCGTGGCGACCCCGACCCTGATCTCCGCGCAATCGAGCGTCGAGTGGAACGAGCGGGGCGTGGTCACCGGGACCAACCTCTTCGCGCGTTCAATCGGCAGCGCGCTCGGCGTCGCCGTCTTCGGCGCGGTCGCGAACGCGCTGTACGCAGGCACGCCCAACGGCGCCTCGAATCCCCACGCGACCATCGAAGCCTCGGCGGCCGTCTTCCTTGCGGTTCTGGTCGTCACCGTGCTGACCGTCGTCGCAGTGCTCGCTATGCCGGCCGCCAAGCGGCCAGCCCAAGCCTCCGCCCAGGAGACGTCGGCAAAATCCGCGTCCTAGGCAAAGTCCGTGTCCTAGCACCTCTGTAGAAAAGCCTCGAATGCGTCGGAAAGAATGGATCAATGGGTCAAAGCGCTGAATTCGGCCGATTCCTCAAGGCCATGCGGTCTCGCCTCGCACCAGAGCAGGCGGGCATCGCTGCGACGTCGAGTGGTCGGCGCGTGCCCGGCCTCCGTCGCGAGGAGATCGCGTATCTGGCCGGCGTGAGCACGGACTACTACACGCGCCTCGAGCAGGGTCGGAACATCCACCCGTCGCGCTCGGTGCTCGATTCCGTCGCGCGGGCCCTCCAGCTGGACGACGGCGAGCGGGCCCACATGATCAACCTGCTCGAGCACTGCGCGAACTCGAAACGCCCGCTGCCCCCGCAGACCGCGCGACCGGCGCTGCGCCAGCTGGTCGACGCCGTCGGGAATGTCCCAGCCCTCGTGCTCGGCCGCCGCACCGAAGTCCTCGCCGGGAACCCGCTCGCCTTCCTCCTGCTCGCCGACTTCCCGAGCATGCCGCTGCAGGAGCGGAACCTCACACGGTGGATCATCCTGGATCCCAGGGCCAAGGAGCTGTTCACCGATTGGAAGACGGTGGCCGCGGAGGCCACGGGAGCGCTGAGGGTCGACGTCGGCCGTCACCCCAACGATCCCGAGGCGAACCAGCTCGTGGGCGAGCTCGCGGTGCACAGCGAGCACTTCCGCAAATGGTGGGCTGGCCATCGAGTGGTGACCGAACACGCAGGGGTCCTGCGGATGCGGCATCCGGTGGTCGGAGACCTCGAACTGAACTTCGAGGATCTCGCGCCCCGGCACGATCCGGACCTGACGCTGCGCGTGTTCACCGCCAAGCCCGGCTCGCCCTCGGCGGATTCCCTCGCGATGCTCGGCAGCTTCGGGGCGCAGGAGCCGAAGCCGGCCACAGCGCGGGCGCTCGACGAGACAATTTGAACTGACCGGTCAGTTTCACTAAACTGGGACCATGCTTTCAGTTCGTGAGCTCCGCGTGCAGGGGCGCCACGGCGACCTCGTGGCCCCCACTTCCTTCGAAGCCCCGATCGGGGCGCTCACCCTTGTCCAGGCCGACGGCCAGGACACGCGCACCGCACTCGCCCTCGCGGCGAGCGGCCGCTACTTCCCGGACGGGGGAACGGCGCTCTGGGGCGCAGAGGCAGGCCCCAAGAAGAACCTCAAGACCCTCCGCCGCGCGAGTGCCCTCGTCGACTCGCCCGGGATCAACGAGGCCGAGCGGCACCTGAGCGTGCTCGGCCTCGTCGGCGAAGACCTCTCGCTCCTGCCCCGGCGTCACCGCGCGTTCGGAACCCCCGAGGCCTGGCTGACCGTGCATGCGTTCGAGGACGTTGCTTCCCAATGGGTCGACGAGCTTCCCGCCCGGCGCCGGGTGGAGCTCCTCGCCGACCTCGCGCTCTCCGATCCGGCCGTGCGCCTCCTCGTGGTCGACTCCCCCGACCGACATTCCGATCGCGCCGAGGATTGGCTCCCGCGCCTCGAGCGGCTCGCGACGGAGCCGGGGAGGCCGCTCGCCGTCGTCGCCATCGTCGGAGAGGTGCCGCTCGGCTGGGAAGCCGGGACCGCCGTCGTCGGCAATTCCCAGACCCAACCCCTCGAGGAGGTGCGCGCATGACCGTGCTGCGCCTCGCCCGCTCGGAACTCCAGCGCATGACCTCCGGCCTCCTGCCGAAGCTCGCAATCCTCGCGCTCACGATGGTGCCGCTGCTCTACGGCGCGGTGTACCTCTACGCGAACTGGGATCCTTATTCGAACACCAACCATCTCAAGGCCGCGCTCGTCGTCGAGGACCGGGGCGAGGTGGGCGGCAAGGTCGCGAGCAGTCTCGTGGACGGCCACGTCTTCGACTGGCAGCGCGTCCCCGACCAGCAGACCGCCGAGGCTGGCGTGCGGAACGGCACTTACTCGTTCGCGCTGCGCATCCCCGCGGATTTCTCGGCCAACCTCGCCTCCCCCTCGACCTTCGACGCCGCACGGCAGGCGATGCTCGACGTCACCACGAACGACGCGAACAACTACCTCCTGTCCACGATCGTGGACAAGGCCACGAAGGCCGTCCACGATTCGGTCGCCAAGGAGGTTGGCGTCGAGACCGCGAACCAGCTCCTCACGGGCTACGGAACGATCCATACGCAGATGGTCCAGGCCGCCGACGCCGCGGGGCAGCTGCGCGACGGCGTAGGCCAGGTGTCCGAGGGCGCAAGCCAGCTCGCCACGGGCACGGCCCAGCTGCGCACCGGCGCCGCCCAGCTTGCGGACGGCCAGCAGCAGCTCGTCGCCGGCTCAGCTCAGGTGCGCGACGGCGCGTCCCAGCTCGCCACGGGGCTCGACACACTCGAGCAGAAGACGGCGTCGCTCCCGGCTGACACCCAGAAGCTCGCGGACGGCGCGGCGCAGGTCGCCGCCGGCAACCAGCTCCTGAATCAGAAGGTCCAAGGGGCGGTCGCCGCAGGGGACGCCGCCCAGGCGCAGCTCCAGCAGCAGACCAGAGGGGCACTCGCCCAGCTCGTGGCCAACGGAACCCTGACCCCCGCGCAGGCGCAGCAGGTCGGCGCAGCGCTCACCGCCGCCGGACAGTCACCTTCCGGCCAGAGCGCAACGGCCCAGCTCACCTCCGCGGCGGGGCAGGTCGCCCAGCTCGCCGCCGGTTCCCAGCAGGTGGCCGACGGCGCGCGGCAGCTCGCGAACGGCATGCCAGCCCTCGCTTCGGGCATCAGCCAGGCCGACGGCGGAGCCCACCAGGTAGCGTCCGGAGCCTCCCAGCTCGCCGCCGGGGAGCAGAGCGCCGCCGCCGGCGCGGCTCAGCTCTCAGACGGCGCGGCTAAGGCAGACGACGGCGCGCAGGCCCTCGCCTCCGGCGCGGCACAGGCGCATGACGGCGCGGCCCAGCTCGCGGACGGCCTCGCCACGGGCGCGGGCAAGGTCCCGAACCCGACCGACGCCCAGAAGGGCAACGTCTCGCGGGTCATCGCAGATCCGGTCGCCGTGAACAGCGTCTCGCAGGCGAAGGCCGCGACGTACGGGGCAGGCCTCGCACCGTACTTCCTCGCGCTCGCAATGTGGGTCGGCATCTTCATGCTGACCCAGGCCATGCGTCCCGTGACCAAGCGGGCCCTCGCCTCGAATGCCCCCGCATGGAAGATCGCCGTCGGCGGCTGGCTCCCGTTCGCTGTCGTCTCGGCGGCGCAGGCCACGGTGCTGACCGCCGTCGTCGACCTCGGCCTCGGGCTCCACCCGGCCCACCCGTGGCTCATGTGGCTGTTCCTCATGCTCGGCGGCGTCGCGTTCAGCGCGATCATCCAGGGGATCGTCTCGCTGCTCGGCTCGGTGGGGAAGTTCGTGGTGCTGATCCTGCTGATCCTGCAGCTCGTCTCCTCCGGAGGCACGTTCCCCTGGGAGA
The DNA here is from genome assembly GCF_005876955.1 of Sinomonas gamaensis. Taxonomy (GTDB): domain Bacteria; phylum Actinomycetota; class Actinomycetes; order Actinomycetales; family Micrococcaceae; genus Sinomonas; species Sinomonas gamaensis. The sequence goes on along the minus strand of NZ_SSCL01000006.1, from coordinate 61,794 downwards.
TGACGCCGGCCCCGTTCCAGGTGGCGCATGCGGTCCTGCCGATGAGCTACGTGGTGACCGGCATGCGGCACCTCATCTACGGCGGCGACCTCTCCGGGATCCTCCCGCTCGTCGCCGGGCTCGTCGGGTACGCGCTCGTGGGGTCAGCGCTGAACATCCTCGGCACGCGCAAGAACATGACGTGGCGCCTCAAGACCCTCCAGCCGGAGATTTCGATATGAGCCCCGCGCCCACCCGCGGGTCCGCCCGGTCGGAGGCGACCAAGCAGCGGCTCTTCCTGGCCGCCGTCGAGCTCATCGGGCAGCGCGGAGCCGACGCCGTGACGGTGGACGAGATCGCCGCCGCCGCCGGCGTCGCCAAGGGCACCGTCTACTACAACTTCGGAAGCAAGCAGGAACTCGTCCAGCAGCTCCTGCGCTACGGCATGGGCTTGCTCATGGCCCGGCTTCTCGGGGAGACGGACGACGGCGCTCCCCGCCCGCCGTCGTCGGACCCTCTTGGCGAGGTGCGCGGCATGGTGCGCCGCGCTCTCGAGTTCATCGCCGAATATCCCGCGTTCGTGCGCCTCTGGCTGGGCGAGCAGTGGAGGGCCGACGGCACGTGGCACGCGCTCCTGTCCGACATGCGGGCCGAGGTCCTCGCCGAGATCGAGGCCGCAGTACGGCGAATCGACGCCGTGCAGCCGCTTCGAGCCGGGCTCACGCCCGGTGGAGTCGCCGTCGCGCTGTTCGGTGCGGCCTTCGTGACCGGGTTGGATCGCGCCGCGTTCAATCCGCAGCGCGGTCTCGACGAGGCCGCCGAGTCGGTGTTCGCGCTCGTCCGCGGTTCGCTCGAGAAACGCTGAGGCCGATCGGCAGGGCGACACTGAGTGGGGCTCGGCCAATGAAAAACTAGGACTCGTGGTCCCCTCGCGATTCCTTCCGCTGCGGCGCAGTGCCCGCGCGTCTCTCTGCTGTGCAGCGGCGACGGCCATCCTCGCGGCGCTCACGGCATGGCAGCTCGAGGAATGGCTCGGCGCCCTGACCCTCGCCGCCCTCGCGGGTTTCATCCTCTGCGCGCTGTACACGATCCTGGGCATGAACCGCTATTGGGTGGCGGCAGTCGCGTCCGCGACGACCGCGGCGACGATTGGGTGCAGCCTCGCCTTCCTGCGCATGCTCGGACTCGCGTGGGACGACGCGCCCGACTCCGTGACCACGGTCTCGAGCCGGGACGCAGATCCGTACTTCGTGGGTGCTGTTGTGGCGGCCCTCGCGACGCTGGGCATCCTCTTCGTGGCGTCGGCCTGGCCGCGCCGACGCAGGACTGTGGCAAAGCCCGCTCGGAAACCGGTGGCGCGCCCGACCGCGCAGCGGCCCAGCCCGAAAGCGCCTGCGCCGAAGCCCCCGGCGGCCAGGGCACCCGCGTCGAAGCCGGCCCCGCCGAGGCCTACCGGTGCTTCTGGCCGTGCTTCCGGCTCTCGGCCCGCGGCACGGCGAAATGGGTGAGGTTGGCGTCCTGGCCGTCGAGCTCTGCCCACGGCTTGTCCACCTCAAGAACCGCCAGCCCTGTGGTGGGGAAGTGGTTGGCGGCGTCCAGATAGGCGTCCTGGTCCGAATCGCGTGACGCCAGCCGCAGCACGAGGTCCTGAACGCCCGGCATGTGGGCGATGACCAGGAGCGTCCGCACCGTGTCGGGGACGTGGTTGATCACGGCCAGCATCCGCGCGGCGCCTGCGGCGTAGAGCCCAGACTCTAGCTTCGGGGTCGGGGCGAGATCCCCGAGTTCCCCGCAGACCCACGTGCAGGTCTGCCGCGTGCGCAGGGCGACCGAGCACAGGATGAAGTCCGGCACCACGCGGTGCGCGAGGAGCCATTTCCCGGCCTCGGGCGCATCGGCATGACCGCGCTCCGCGAGGGGCCGGTCGACATCGGGGACGCCTTCGGGCCACGCGGCCTTGGCGTGGCGCAGGACCACTAGCCGCTTGACGTGGTGCTTGCTCATGGGAGCAAGCCTAGACACCGATCAGATCGAGTACTCGGGCGCGGCCCAGACGATGACCTCGGGATGCTCGTAGAAGCGGTAGCCCTGCCCCCGCACTGTGCGGACGGTGTTCGCGAGGCGTCCGAGCTTCGACCGGAGGCGACGGATGTGGACGTCGATCGTCCGCTCGTTCGGAATCTCCTCGGCGTTCTTCCACAGGTTCTCGAGCAGCTCGTCGCGGCTGACCGTGCGCGTGCCGTTCTCCACGAGGTAGTTGAGGAGCTCGAACTCCTTGAACGTGAGGTTCAGCGACTCGCCGTCGAGGTGGACTTCGCGCCGCGCGAGGTCGATGAGCACGCCACTGGGGCGGTTGTCGTTGGACTGCGGCGCGCGCGGCTCGGGGCGGGGGCGGGTGCCGATCGTGGGGTCGCCGAACGTCGAGCGCACCACGTCGAGGGGACTCCCCTGTGCAGCAGCGGGGGCGACGGCGACTGCTGCGTAGCTTTCGACGCCGGGCACGAGATTCTGGGCGTAGGCGCGGATTTCCTGGGCAATCCGCGCGATGGACGTGCCAGCGGCAGCAGCCTGCTCCTCGGAGATGCCCACGTAGAGGACGAACCCATGCGCCACCGTGTCGGAGGCGACGGAGCGGACGGGCTCGGTGCCCGGTGCGACGACAGGCGTCGGCGCCGTGATCGGGGCGTAGTCGTCAGTGACGGGACGAAGGGGACGAGCGGAGTAGGGATCGGAGGGGTTCGTAACCCGTCCTCCGAACGGCTGGCGCGTGGGCGCCGTCTGGGCGCGCTGGGCGTTGCGGACAGAGATGTGGACGTATCCGGATGCAACCGACATGGAGTGCTGACCTTCGCGTGGGACTAGCCGCTAGCGGCTTCGAATGCTGAACAGGGAAGAAGAAGCAGGTGCTGGGGATGGTGCAGTCAGCTATGCATTCGACAACAGCACATGGTCCGGCTGGCAGGGGTGCCGGAGCGATGGGCCGCCGTTGCAGGTGCCATTGAGTCCTTGTTCACACCAGCGAGTGTCCCCCGTAACAATGGCTACAGGCAAGTAACAAAGCGCTTCCCGTCTCGGATCGTGAGACGAAACGAGGAATTGTGATAGATCTCACGATTCGGCCAGAACCATATATGAACGTGACTTTTCACGTTTTTCGCGCTGTTTCCTGCCGTGCACCGAATATTGTTCGGCGTCTCCTGAACCGTTTCCCCGCCGTTCACGGACTTCTGCAGCATCCACCATGTGGACCGTCTGGCAGATCACCCGCGGAATCACGGGTCTCAAGTGGACAGAGTTGGGCGTTCATCTGCAGAATACCGCCTCGTCCGAGGCTCGCCCGTGATCTGCTGTTACCCAAATGTGACAAAGGCAAGCGTGTGCCTTAGGGTGGTCGAGGCACGGGCTCCCGTGCCGCTCCGGGTGTGGTTCGCCGAACTCTGCCGACAGCCCGGAGTGCAGGAGAAGGCAGAGACGGAGGAACCATCGGCCCGCGAAGGCCCGCTCAATGCGGACCAGCGGCCAGGGGTGAAGCCCGCGCCAGGACGGCGGGGGCCGGATGACTCGCATCCGAACCCGGCAGCTAACTTCGCAGGCGCTAACGAGAGGTTCCTTGCGTGAGCAACACCATGTCCTTGGGCACACCTGTGCGCCAACGCGGTCGTCACCGCGCGACGACGCCGCCCAGCCGTCTTGTCCGTATCACCGCCGGCCTCGGCAACGCGACGAGCGGTCGTTACCGCAACGCCGTCGTCGCCGCCTCCCTCGGGCTCGTCACCGCCGTCAGCGGCGGCGCCGCAGCCAGCGCAGGCCAGCTCACTCCGGCGCTGTCCATGTCCCCGGAGAACGTGTCGCCGCAGATCAGCGCAACGGCGAACGCGAAGATCGACTTCGCCCGCACCGCCGTCGGCTCCATCTCCAAGGCCCAGGCCGATCAGGAAGCCGCTGCAGCAGCGGCCGCCGCGAAGGCCGAGCTCCTCAAGACCCAGCCGGTCAACGACCCGGCCGGCGCACAGGCCTATGCCGCGAGCCAGCTGGCGAAGTTCGGCTGGGGCCAGGACCAGATGCAGGCATTGATCACGCTCTGGAACCGCGAGTCCGATTGGACCACCACCGCCGAGAACGCCAGCAGCGGCGCCTACGGCATCGCCCAGGCCCTCCCCGGCGGCAAGATGTCCTCGGCTGGCGACGACTGGCACACCAACTACCGCACGCAGATCGACTGGGGTCTCGGCTACATCAAGGACCGCTACGGCTCCCCCTCGAACGCGCTCGCGTTCCACTACGCGCACAACTGGTATTAAGCCGACCTCTGCCGCATGATTCCGGGGCTCATGCCTCGTGAGTCCGCACAGAGTCCGCAGGAACCCCGAGGACCGCAGCCATCAGCCCTGATGCTGCGGTCCTCGTCTTATCTTCGGCGTTGGGCCACAGGTGGGCATAGACGTTCAGCGTGATGCTCGGCTTGGCGTGGCCAAGGGCCTTCTGGACGGTAACGACGTCGCACCCGTCCGCGATGAGGCCCGAGGCGTAGAAGTGCCTCAGATCGTGCAGCGTGTACTTGTCACCCAACGCGGCCGCCTTGCGAACGGTGCGCCAGTTGCTCCCGGCTGAATGCCGGTTGAGCACATGCCCCCGTAGCCGAATAGCCATTGCTCATCCGCATGAACGCCGATCGTCTCGATATGCCGAGCCAAGATCTGGAGCAACCCGTCCGGGACATAGATGTCTCGCTCTGATCCATGCTTCGGCGGGACGATGCGGGTTTCCTTGAGCACGTCGCCCTGGACCTGCCGCGCAACGCTGATGGTTCGGCGGAGGAAATCGACATCGCCCAACTGGAGTCCCAGACGTTGGACAAATTAAAGGCTAGGCCTTCCGAAGCCACTCCCGGATCTCTGCCCGCTGTGCCGTCTCCCTGCGATTCACGGCCGGGTGAGGCGGTGGTGGTGTGGCGAATTCCTCATATCTGGCTTCCGAGATCCGGCAAGTCCTGCCGATCCTGATCGGAGAGAGTTTCCCCTGACGGACGAGACGGCGCACAGTCTCTTCACCGACAGCAAGCCGTCGAGCGACCTCAGCAACCGTCAGCATCGGGCGGTCGTCAACACCGCTCACCGCACCGGCTCCGAGGGGAGCGATTCGAGCCAAGCTTCGAGCTCTGACGCGAGGATGACGGGCTTGCTGTTGATGTACTTCGCTGCGAGGTCTCCGCGTTCAACGAAGCGCCGCAGCGTCCTCGAACTCACGCCGACAGCCTCACCCGCCTGCTCAAACGTGTACGCCCGTTTCTTGGGATCCATGAGCGGCAGGCTACGGCCAGCCCGCGGGACTTTGGTCACGATTACGCAACAGGATGCTTCCAAGCCCAGCTTGCCGTGATAGCTTTACAGCCATAAACACCGGCCCCGCTGTTAGCTGCTGCTAACAAGGGCCGGTTTTCTTTGTGCAGGGGGATAGCTGTGGCGGCCTATGATCGTCCGTACCTGACCTATGAGGAACAGGTCGACCTTATGGTGTCCCGAGGCCTGGAGTGCCTCTCTCCTGCCGATGCAGCGAGCACGCTGGCGCAGATCGGATATTACCGCCTCTCCGCGTACACCTACCCCTTCCGGAAGCTGCTCGCCCCAGGAGCACCGCGAGAGTCCCCCGTCCAGTTCCGCGAGGCAGAGTTCATGCCGGGCTACTCGATCGACCATGCGGTCAGCCTCTATGCGTTCGATCACTCGCTGAGGATGCTTTGCCTAGATGCGCTGAAGATCGTGGAAGTGGCGCTGCGCGCCCGTGTCGCCTATGTCTTGGGTAAGAGGGACCAGTTCGGGTACCTCGAACGGGGCGCTCTTGACGAGGACACCTGTCGAACCCACGCCCCCAGTGGGGGGCAAGGCGACATGTTCGATTACTGGATCAAGTGCTACGAAGACCGGCAAGCGCGTGCGACGTCGGAGGACTTCGTTCGACACTACGTTCAGAAGTACGACGGCCGGCTTCCGGTGTGGGTAGCTGTAGAAGTACTCGACTTCGGCGCTATCACCAGACTGTACAGTCTGCTGAGGCGAGAGGATCAGAACGAGATTTCTCGAGGTTGGGGAGTTGCGAATGCGCGTCAGCTTCATAGCTGGCTCCTGACCCTTGGGAACGTGAGGAACCTTTGTGCACACCACTCCCGTTTGTGGAACAAGAACCTCACGTACGCCATACGCCGCTTCAACCCTACGATCGTCGGCCCCGATCTGGGGCATATTTCAAATTTCGACCGTCCAAAGAAGCTGTATGCGTCCCTGGCAATTCTCGCGTACCTAGTGACGCAGATCGACCCAACTACGAACTGGCCGAGAGCTCTTAAGACCAAAGTCTCCAAGAAGTTCCCCGCGATACCAGGTCTCTCACCCGAGACTGAGATGGGGTTTCCGCCCGGATGGACCGAACAACCCTTGTGGAACTACGAACCTGCCAAGAAGAATCGCTGAGTCCGCAGATAGTCCGCAGGAGGTCCAGCCGAGGCCCGTTCGACCCAGCAAAGGCCAACGTCGAAAACCCCGGAATCATGCGGAACTCAACGCTTCCCAGCCACAGTCAATCCCCGTATCCCACTACGCGCACAACTGGTACTGAAAGATACTCAACCCGCTGCTCACACGCACGTCGGCGCCGCTCCCCTCGGTGGGGGCGGCGCCGTCGTTTTCAACGCGGCACGGCAGGTTCAACGCGGCCCGGGCAGGCCGGATTCGGGGCGGCGGGGTTCAGTCGAGGCCGACGAGAACGTCGTGCAGCGTCTTGCAGGGCCACGGCTGCTCGCATGCAGAGCAAGGCTCCCCCACATAGAGCCCTCGGGGTGAATGCTTCTCCACGACGGGGCGCCACGTCTCAGCAGCAATGGCGTTCCGCGACGATCGATCGACCGAAGTCTCCCTGACCATCTTGAGCATCACCTGATACAGCGGCCCCGCCAATTCCCTCCCCATGCAGCCCGACCATACCCCCGCGCGTTGTACCTGTACATGATTGAGTTGATCTCAGGTATCCACACGCACGACACCGCCGCTCCTCTGGGTGGGAAGAGGCGCCGTCGTTGTTATTCAGCGCTTTGGCTCAGCCAGAGCTCAGTTGCTCTGGCCCGAACTGCCGGATCCGCCTGTGCCGGACGACGTGCCCGTCGCCGAGGAGACGAGGATGCTGAGGGCGGAATTGCCGTCCTTGAGGGCGGTGATCCGCACGGTCTGTCCGCTCGCCAGGCTTGAAGCGCTCAGCGACCCCTGCTGGCTCTGGGACTGGCCCTGGGATTGGCCCTGCCCGCGGTTCCCCCGGGCGCCGACGCTCGCGATGGCGGTGTCCGAGGTGATCGCGTAGGACTGCTCATAGCCGTCACCGCTCTTGACCGTGATCTTGCCCGACGAGACGGACGTGATGGTCCCGGACTGCTCGAGCTCCGTCACATACTGGCCGTTGCGCTGCACCACATACTCGCCGTGAACCGCCTGCCCCGCGGCGCCGAGGCCGAGGTTGCCGGGACCACCGAAGCTGCCCTGGAACCCGCCGTTCGCGCCGGAACCGCCTTGGCCTTGGCCCGCTGCCCCGCCGCGCCCGCCCGCGAAGCCCTGATTCGCGGCGTTGGCAGCGTTGCTCGCATTGGTGGCCGCATAGACGGCGGCTCCCGCACCGCCGGCAATGACGACGGCGACGCCCGCCGCAGCGAGTCCCTTCTGCACGGGCGTCATGCGTTCGAGCGCGCCCTTGCGCGCGCGGGGGCTTTCTGGGGGAACAGCTCCCCAACCCTGGGGCTGCTGTCCCGGCTGCTGGGGTGCGCCCTGCTGGGGTGCGCCCCAGCCCTGAGCGGGGTACAGCGTCTCAGTGGGCTGAGGCTGCGCCTGGTAGGTCGGAGCTTGGGGAGCCGGCTGCTGGGGATTCGATTTCTGGTTCTCTGATCCGAAGGACATTGGTGTTCTCCTGTGAGGTCTGCTGGTGACGTTAGGTCCAGCGTCCTCAGAGATCCTGTGCTCCCGCTGTGCCGACCGGCTGGACTGGCTGTGCTTACGTGCGGCGGGACGGCGCGGGAGCGGCACGTCGGCACTAGGCTGGCCTCCACAGGGTCTCCACAGGAAGAACTCAGGCTCGGACTACCCATCCACAGGAGGCTGGAATCATGGCAAGTCCCTACACGACCAACAACCTCCCGGCCCTGACCCACCCGGATGGCTCCCCGATCCGCGCTCTCGTCGTCGATGATGAGCCGAGCCTCTCCGAACTCATGAGCATGGGCCTGCGGATGACCGGATGGAGCGTGCAGGTCGCCGCCGATGGGCCCGCCGCCGTCAAGTCCGCCCGCGATTTCCGGCCTGATGTTCTGGTGCTGGACGTCATGATCCCCGGCTTCGACGGGGTCGAGGTGCTCAAGCGCGTCCGTCAGTTCCTGCCCGAGGTGCCTGCCCTCTTCCTGACCGCCAAGGACGCCGTCGAGGACCGGATCACGGGACTTGCCGCAGGCGGCGACGACTACGTGACCAAGCCGTTCAGCATGGAAGAGGTCATGCTCAGGCTGCACCGCCTCGTCCAGCGCTCGGGCGTCGCAGCCCAGGACGACGCCGAGCTCGTGGTGGGCGACCTCGTGCTCAACACCGACACGCGTGAGGTGACCCGCAGCGGCGAGGAGATCCAGCTCACTGCCACCCAGTTCGAGCTGCTCCGCTACCTCATGGAGAACCCGAAACGCGTCATCAGCAAGGCGCAGATCCTCGATCGCGTGTGGCAGTACGACTTCGGCGGCCAGGCCAACATCGTCGAGCTCTACATTTCCTACCTGCGCAAGAAGATCGACGCGAATCGAGCCCCCATGATCCACACCGTCCGCGGCGCGGGCTACGTGATCAAGCCCGCTGACGGATGAGCACCCTGGCCGGCGCCGCTCCGCGCCCGCGGCGCCGTTGGACCGACCCGAACGCGTGGCATCTGCGCACCAAGCTCGTCCTCGCCACGATGGCGCTGCTCGTGGCCATCTGCTCCGTGGTGGGTTCGCTCCTTTACGCGTCGATGGACAACTTCCTCACGCAGCAGCTCGACACGCAGCTCTTCCAGGCAAGCCACCGCGCCGCGCAGTACGGCGGCATCGGCCAGAACCCGAGCGGCAGCCAGCCTCGTCCGGACCCCCTCGATGCTCCCGGGCAGGGCGCAGGAACGCTCAGCGCGCGGCTCCAGGGCAACACGATCGTGCTCGCCGCGCTGCGGAGCCCGGAGGGCCAGCGGGTCGAACTGCAGCAGTCGGACATCGCCGCGCTGGTCTCGATCGCGCAGTCCCAGGCTGTCCAGTCAGGGCAGGCCGGCACGGTGCCCGTGGACCGCCGTCTCACCGTGGGCCATTACCGCATCGTGGCCGCCAAGACCGCCACGGGAGACGTGATCTTCACCGGCCTGCCCCTCGCCGCGAAGGACAGCGCGCTCGAGCAGCTCATCCTGACCACCGTCATCGTCTCCCTCGGCGGACTCGTGCTCATCGGCCTGATCGGGACGTATGTCATCCGCCGCACGCTTCAGCCGCTGGATCAGGTCTCCTCGGTCGCGGCGAAGGTTGCTCAGCTGCCGCTCGACGCCGGTGAGGTCGCCCTCGCCATGCGGGTACCGCCGTCGGCCGCTCACCCCGGCACCGAGGTGGGAAATGTGGGGCATGCGCTCAACCGCATGCTGGACAACGTGTCCGGGGCGCTCCACGCACGGCAGGAATCGGAGATGAAGGTGCGCCAGTTCGTGGCCGACGCGTCGCACGAGCTGCGCACCCCGCTCACCGCCATCCGCGGCTACACCGACATGCTCAAGATGACCGAGAAGCTCTCGCCGCAGGGCACCGAGTCGCTCGGGCGCGTCGAGACGCAGTCGCTGCGGATGAGCCGGCTCGTCGAAGACCTCCTGACCCTCGCGCGGCTCGACGAGGGTCAGCCCCTCAAGCTCGCGCCCGTCGACCTGACGCAGCTTGTCGTGGAGACGGTGTCGGATCAGAAGGTCATCGCGCCCGACCACCAATGGCGCCTCGACCTGCCCGAGGAACCGGTGGAGGTCAAGGCCGACGGCGCCCGCCTGCACCAGGTCATGGTCAATCTGCTCTCGAACGCCCGGAAGCACACCGACCCCGGCACCACCATCACCACCGGAGTCTCGCGCTCCGCGACCGGCGAGGCCGTCATCACCGTGACCGACACCGGGCCCGGCGTTCCGCCCGAGCTGCAGAAGAAGGCGTTCGCGCGCTTCACGCGTGCCGACAAGGCGCGGACCGGGACCGAGGGGTCAACGGGGCTCGGGCTTTCGATCGTCCAGGCGATCGTGGATGCCCATGGCGGGTCGGTGGAGCTGAGCTCGCGGCCGGGGCGCACGGAGTTCGCGGTGTACCTCCCCGCCTAACCCCAGAACGACTGCTCCATAACGGTCGTTTTGAGGCCTGAAAACGACAGTTATGGAGCAGTCGATGATTCCAGCGCAGGCTCGGCGTCGTGGACCGAGCGCCGGGTCGCGAGGAACGTCCCGGCCAGCACGAGCACGGCACCCGCCGCGATGAGGAGCGTGATCGGCTCGCCGCGCAGGCTGACGCCGAGCGCGAGGGCGACGACGGGGTTCACATACGCGATCGCCGTCGCGCGGGCGGGACCTGCATCGGCGATGAGGCGGAAGAACAGCAGGAACGCGAGCGCCGTGCAGAGGAGACCAAGCAGCACGAGCGACCCCGTGGCAGTGGACGACGGCAGCGACGCAGGCCACGTCGCAGCCGCGAACGGCGCGGAGATGAGCGCGGCGACTGTGAGGCAGACGGCAGTCATGGGCAGTGCGGGCACCGCGCCGAGTTTGAGCGCGGCGACCTGCGGCGCGATCGCATACCCGACCGCGACGAACAGCATCTCGACGACGGGCCAAGCGCCAGAGGTCTCCATCCCGCCTCCGCCCAGAGCCGCCACCCCGGCCACCGCAAGCACGAGGCCGAGGATCCGGAGGCCGCCGATCCTCCGCTCGAGCCCGATCAGCCGTGCGATCACGAGCGCCAGCACCGGCGCGAACGCGATGAGCAGCCCCGCAAGCGAGCTCGACAGATGCCGCTCCGCATCGCTGAGCAGGAACCAGGGCCCCACCATCTCGAGCAGCGCGAACGCCAGCACGGGCCAGCGATGCTGCCATACCGCCCGCAGCTGCCGCCAGGCGAACGGCAGGAGGACGACGGCGCCAATCGCCGTCCGCGCGAAGACGACGACGGCGGGACTCACCTCCGCGACCGCCTCGCTGATCAGAAGATAGGGGACGCCCCAGATGAGGCTCATTGCTGCAAACAATGTCCAGGTTCGGCGAGTCACGGACCAACTCTAGGACTGCCCACCGACAGGCTGCGAGGATTCGGCGCCATCCGAATCCTCCACCGCCGTTTCGGGTACGCCAACTCACCTCCCCCACCGTCTCGGGTACGCCAACTCACCTCCTTCCGCCCGTGACTCTGGGCCCCTGGGAGTATCTGTACCCGAGACGCAGAAGGCGGGGAGTTGGCGCTCCCGAAACGCCCAAGACGGGGAGTTGGTGTACCCGAGACGGTGGTGGGGGAGGGTCACAGCGGCGGCACAGCTTCGCTCTAATCCGAGCACAAGCCGGGACGGGAAAGTCGAAGCATGACGCTCACGGATCCCGCCTCCCAGGCCCTCGCGGCCCCCGAGGACCTCGGCGAGCCTGCCGCTCAGGCGGGCTCCGCCGTCGTAGGTCCCTTCCTGCAGCCGGGCACGGCACTCGACCTCCAGACCTTCCGCCGGGCTGGTATCCCGCTCCTCGACGTGACCGTCCCGGTCTACAACGAGGAGCAGGACCTCGAGGCGTGCGTCCGCAGGCTCGACGAGTACCTCGCCACCCAGTTCCAGCACACGTACCGCATCACGATCGCGGACAACGCGTCCACGGATTCGACGCTGCGGATTGCGGAGCGGCTGGCCCGGGAGCTGGAGAACGTGCAGGCGGTGCACCTCGACGAGAAGGGCCGCGGGAACGCGCTGCGGCGGGTGTGGCTTGCCTCCGACTCGCCGATCCTCGCGTACATGGACGTGGACCTCTCGACCGACCTCAACGCACTCGCCCCGCTCGTGGCGCCGCTGGTCTCAGGGCACTCGGATCTGGCGATCGGGACGCGCCTGTCACGCTCGTCGCGCGTCGTCCGAGGCCCGAAGCGCGAATTCGTCTCGCGCTCGTACAACTTCCTCCTCCACTCGCTCATGGGCACCCGCTTCAGCGACGCGCAGTGCGGATTCAAGGCGATCCGCGCAGACGTGGCCCAGCAGCTCCTCCCCCATACCCTGGACAAGGCGTGGTTCTTCGACACGGAGCTCCTGGTGCTCGCTGAGCGGTGCGGGCTGCGTTGCGCCGAGGTTCCGGTGGACTGGACCGACGACCCCAACTCGAAGGTCGACATCGTGCGCACCGCCCTCGAGGACCTGCGCGGCATGTCCCGCCTGACCACGGACATGGCACGCGGCCGTATCCCCCTCGCACAGCTCCAGGCCGCAATGGCCCGCGGCCCGCTCCCGGCCGGCGAGCGCGCGGAGGAGGCGGGACGGCGGCAGAGCCTGTTCGGCCAGCTGGTCCGCTTCGGAGCGATCGGGGTGGCTTCGACCCTCGCGTATGCGGCGCTGTATCTCCTCGGCCGGGTCTTTCTGGGCGCCCAGGCGGCGAACTTCGCGGCGCTCCTCATCACTGCGGTCGCGAACACGGCAGCGAACCGGCGCTTCACGTTCGGCGTCCTCGGCGGGGCTCGGCTGGCCCGCCACCACGCGGAGGGCCTCATCGTCTTCGCGATCGGCTGGGCCCTCACGGCCGGCGCGCTCCTCTGGATGAACTCGATCCCGAACCCAGGCCAGTGGATCGAGCTCACGGTCCTCACCCTCGCCAACCTCGCCGCGACGGCGGTCAAGTTCCTGCTCTTCCGACTCTGGGTGTTCCGCCGGCGCCCGTGACGCGCCCCGCCCAACACCCCTAGACTTCCGACCGAAAGGCCAGACCGTGACCACTTCCATCGCCCCCGACCCCCAGGCGACCACGCCCTCAGGCGCGGCGAACGACGACGGCGCCACCCGCCGTCGTCCGTCCCACCCCGGCTCTCCCCCACCTCGGCTCGAGCGCCTCGCCTTCGGCAAGGACCAGCCGCGCTGGGTGCGCCCCTCGGCGTTCGGCCTCGTGATCGCGAGCGCCTTCCTCTACCTCTGGAACCTCACCAATTCCGGGTACGCCAACTCCTTCTACGCGGCCGCCGTCCAAGCGGGAACCAAGGACTGGACGGCCTGGTTCTTCGGTTCATTGGACGCCGGCAACGCGATCACCGTGGACAAACCCCCGGCCGCGTTCTGGATCCCCGGCCTGCTGGGACGCCTCTTCGGCTTCAACTCGTTCACGATGCTGCTTCCCGAGGCCCTCGTGGGCGTCGCGTCGGTGGCACTCATGTATGCCGCGGTGAAGCGCGTGAGCGGGCCGGCGGCGGGCCTCATCGCGGGCGGTGCACTGGCTGCGACCCCCGTGGCGGCGCTCATGTTCCGGTTCAACAACCCGGATGCGATGCTCACCTTCTGCCTCGTTCTCGCGGCTTATATGACCGTCCGCGCGATCGAGAAGGCCGGCTGGAAGTGGCTCGCAGGTGCGGGCGCCGTGATCGGACTCGCCTTCCTGACGAAGATGCTGCAGGGCATGGTGATCGTCCCGGCCCTCGGCCTCGCATACCTCTGGGCCGCTCCGACCACGCTTCGTCGCCGGATCGTGCACCTGCTCGGGGCGCTCGGCGGCATTGTGGTGGTGGCCGGCGCGTACATCCTCGCGTTCACCCTGACTCCGACGAGCATCCGTCCCTACATGGCCGGCTCCCAGACGAACAGCTTCCTCGAGCTCACGTTCGGCTACAACGGCTTCGCGCGGATCTTCGGCAACCGCGGCGGCGGACGTTTCGCGGGCGGTCCCGGCGGAGCGGGCGACGTCGGTGCTGCCGCCGGCCAGAGTGCCTTCAGCGGGGTGTTCGGCGGTGCGGCCGGGGGCTTCCCCGGCGGCAGCGGCGGCGGCCCGGGCGGCGCGAGCTTCGGCGGCTCCGCCGGACTCCTGCGCATGTTCGGCTCGAGCTTCGGCACCGAGATCTCGTGGCTCCTGCCCGCCGCGCTGATCCTGCTAGTCGCGGGCCTGTGGTTCACGCGCCGGGCCGTCCGCACCGATCGCGTCCGCGCCTCGCTCATCGTGTGGGGCGGCTGGACGCTCGTCACCGCCGCGGTCTTCAGCTTCATGACTGGCACCGTCCACCCGTACTACGCCATCGCCCTCGCTCCGGGCATCGCGGGCGTGGTGGGCATCGGCGCGGCCGAGCTCTGGCGGGGCCGCGGGTATTGGCCCTCGCGGATCGTCCTCGCCGTGACCGTCCTCGCGACGAGCGTGTGGACCGCGGTCCTCCTCGGGCGCGACGCGTCCTGGCTCCCGTGGCTCCGGGTCGTCATCGTGGTATTGGGGGTGCTCACCGTCGTCGGCCTGCTCGCACGGTTCGACCGGCTGCGCATCGGCGCCGTCGCGGTGGCCGTCGCCGCGCTGCTCGCCGGCGGATTGGGGTCGACGGCGTTCACCGTCGCCACGGCGGCGGTCGGCCACACCGGCTCGATCCCGACGTCGGGCCCCTCAGCCGAAGGCGGGTTCGGCAGCGGTTTCGGGAACCGGGCAGGCTTCGGAGGGTTCGGCGGCGCCGGCGGTCCCGGCGGCGAGACGGCCACCTCGAGCGACCTCGTGGCGCTCCTCCAGCTGACCACCACCAAGTGGTCCGCAGCGACCAACGGCTCCAACTCGGCCGCAGCGCTCGAGCTCGCCTCGAACACGAATGTCATCGCGATGGGCGGCTTCAGCGGGTCGGATCCGTACCCGAGTCTGGACGAGTTCAAGGCCCTCGTCGCCAACGGCGAAGTCTCGTACTACGTCGCCGGCGGCGGCATGGGTGGTGGTGGCTTCGGCGGCCGCGGGGGCAGCGACACGTCGGCGATCACGCAGTGGGTCGAGTCCAACTTCAAGGCCATTACCGTAGGCAACACCACCGTCTACAAACTGGTGAAGTGATGACCCAGACCCAGCCGCAGCGCCTTGTGGTTCCCGAAGGCGGCCCCGGCGGCTCCACAGCGAACGACTCCGGCCGCTGCGCTCCTTCGTCGCGCGACAACGCGGCTCTCCGCCGTCCCCTGCTCCGCCGCCTCAGAGGTTCGGCACCCGCCGTACGAAACCGCCTCGAACTGGCCGTCACGCTGGTGGCGATCGGCGTCCTGTACGTCTGGAATCTCGGCGCGAGCGGCTGGGCCAACGCCTTCTACAGTGCGGCGGCCCAGGCCGGGAGCCAGAACTGGGAGGCGTTCTTCTTCGGGTCGTCGGACGCCGGGAATTCCATCACGGTGGACAAGCCGCCCGCCGCCCTCTGGGTCATGGACCTCTCGGTGCGGATCTTCGGCCTCAGCTCGTGGTCGATCCTGGTGCCCGAGGCCCTCATGGGCGTCGCGTCGGCGTGGGTCCTGTATCTCGCGGTCCGGCGAGCCGCTTTCCCGGCGACCGGGAGTGATCGGGCCGCCCACGGCGCGGGCCTCCTGGCCGCCGTCGTGCTGGCGCTCACGCCGATCGCCGCGCTCATGTTCCGGTTCAACAACCCGGACGCGCTCCTCGTCCTGCTCATGACCGCGGCGGGCTACGCGACTGTTCGCTCGATCCAGGACGCCAAGTCACGCTGGCTGCTCGCGGCCGGCGTGCTCCTCGGCTTCGGCTTCCTCACCAAGCAGCTCCAGGTCCTACTCGTGGTACCCGGGTTCGGGCTCGCGTATCTGTGGGCTGCCCCGCACTCGCTCGGCCGGCGCATCGCGCACCTGCTTGGCGCCCTCGTCGCGATGGTCGCGGGGGCAGGATGGTGGATCGCCGCCGTCATGCTCACGCCCGCGAGCGCGCGGCCCTTCATCGGGGGCTCCCAGACCAACTCGATCCTCGAGCTGACGTTCGGCTACAACGGCTTCGGTCGGCTCAACGGCGACGAGGTCGGTTCCGTCGGCGGCGGCAACGGCTGGGGCCAACCGGGGCTGCTCCGGCTGTTCTCGAACTCGTTCGGGGGCCAGATCGCGTGGCTCCTACCGGCGGCGCTCATCCTCGGCGCCGCGCTGCTCTGGGTGGGCCGTCGGGCACCGCGCACCGACGTGGTCCGCGGGTCGGTGATCGCGTGGGGCGGCTGGGTCCTGGTGACGGGGCTGACGTTCAGCCTCATGCAGGGCATCATCCACGAGTACTACTCCGTGGCGCTCGCGCCCGGGATCGCGGCCCTCGCAGGCCTCGGCGGCGGCGTGCTCTGGCAGCGGCGGCGACTCGCATTTGAGGCCTGCGTCCTCTCCGCAGCCATCGCGGCCGCTGGGGTGATGGGTGCCGTCCTCCTCGGCCGGGCGACAGGCTTCGTTCCGTGGCTCCCGTGGGTCGTTGTGGTTGCAGCGCTCGCGATTGCCGTCGTCGTCCTTGCCCATGGCTTCGGCATGCCCCTGCCGCGCCCCGCCGCACCGGCGACGGCCTGCGTCGCCCTCGTCGCCACCCTCGCTGGCCCGCTCGCCTTCACTCTCCAAACCGTCGCGACCCCCCATTCGGGCGCGATTGTGACCGCGGGGCCGTCCACCGGCTTCGGTGGCCCCGGGGGCTTCCGGGCCGGGGCCCAGTTCGGCGGGCCGAACAACTTCCTGGGCCTGCAGCAAGGCACCCCTCCTCAAGGCGCTGCAACGGGTGGCTTCGGCGGCGGACGTGGGGGCTTTGGCGGCCTTCTGGGCGCTTCGACCCCCTCGGCAGCCCTGATTGCGGCCCTCGAGACCGACGCGTCGAAGTACACGTGGGCGGCCGCCGTCGTCGGCTCGAACAACGCAGCCGGCTACCAGCTCGCGACCCAGCTGCCCGTCATGGCCCTCGGCGGCTTCAACGGGACCGACCCGTCGCCCACCCTCGCGCAATTCCAGGAGCTCGTGAAGGAAGGGAGGATCCACTACTTCATCGGAGCGAGCCTCATGCAGGGCAACTCGGGTTCCGAAACGGCCCGGCAGATCACGCAGTGGGTCGAATCGAACTACGAGGGGCAGACGATCGGCGGGGCCACGGTCTACGCCCTCGGGTAGCGCCCGGCCCTCCCGTTGCGCCATCACGTTCGCAGGGTCGTTGGCGCGCAACGTGAAGACGAGCGCCCTATCTCGCAGGGAAGTTCACGTAATGGGAACTTCCCTGCGAGAAGGGAACTCGGCCTTCGCCGCCAAGTCACTCTCTCGCACACAAGTTCCCCTGAGGGTGACTTGTGTGCGAGAAGGTAACTTCTCCTCGCGGCCAGCGGACCGTCGGAACTCCCCTACGCGTTCCGCCACGGGATGTACTGCACGGCCCACTTGTTCCCGTCGGGGTCCTGGAAGTACACGAAGTGCCCCCATTCCTGGACGTCGATCTCGCTGCAGTCCACGCCGTTGCCCTTGAGCTGGTCGTAGGCCTTCTGGAGGTCGCTCACCACGAGCTGGAGGCTGGGCGCGGTGCCGGGAGGAGCGTCGTTGATCCCCTCCCCGATCGCGATCGAGCAGCCCGAGCCGGGAGGCGTGAGCTGGACGAACCGCAGGTTCTCGTTGGGCCGCTCGTCGTAGTCGGCGTTGAAGCCCACCTTGTTGACGTAGAAATCCTTGGCCCGGTCGACGTCGGACACGGGCACGAACACCAGCTCAAGCTTCCAGTCCATGCGCCCACCTTAAAGACGTACGACGACGGACGGTAGCTTCCGCGGACAGGCTGCGGACAGGAGGGGTCCTCAGATTTTTTTGGTGACCGCGTGACCTTTTGGAGGGGCGCCTCGGTTGAGGGAGCGTAGGGTCGCCCGGCGGCCCTCCCCATTGGTCTCGATCTGAGGAGTCTTCATGTCCTTCCTTTCCGTCATCGTCTCGAGCAAGGCTGCCCTGAGCGCCGTCGCCCTCGGAGCCGTCGCCCTGGGCGGCGTGGGCACCGCCGCCTACGCTGAGGCCCTCCCGGCCCCTGCGCAGCAGGCCGCGCACGAGCTCATCGGTGCCCCGGCCCCGACCCTCCCGGCGACCGCGCTTCCTGCCGCGCCGACCGCTCCCGCGGTTCCGACGTCCGCCGCCACCCAGGCCGCGGATGCTGCGAAGTCGGCCGTCGGATCGGCGACGAGCAAGGCGTCGGACATCCCGTCGTCGGCCACTCAGAGCGCGAACGTGCAGACGGCCCTCGGCCTGTGCACGGCCTACGCCCAGGGCGGGCTGACTTCGACGTCGGCCGCCTTCCAGAGCCTCGCGGCCGCTGCGAAGGGTGAGGGCAACATCACGGCCTACTGCTCGGCCGTGACGTCGAACGGTTCGGCGTCCGTCGACGCGAACGCCAGCGCCAACGCCGGCGCCAACGCGGCCGCTCCCGCGGTTCCCGCCGTCCCGGCGGCGCCCACCCAGGCCGTCCCGAGCGCACCGGCTGTGCCCTCGACCGGCGACCTCGGCGCCTCGAGCCTCCCGTCGCTTCCGGTCCAGCGCTAACCTGCGCGCTGACCTGAGGTAGTCTGGCAAGTCGTTTCGCGGGGGTGCGGTCACAAATGCCGCATCCCCGCAGCCTTGCCCGAGACCCAAGACAATACGAGGGAGACCGGTTGGAGCCCCACGAGGACCCGGACCGTGCGACCCGCTCGACGGATCGCAGCGACCATGCGGAACTCTTCACCGCAGCCTTCCGCACCCTCTCGCCATCCGTGCGCGGCTACCTGCGCGCACGCGGCGTCGAGGACTGCGAAGCGGTGACCCAGGACGTCTTCCTTGCGCTGTACTCGCGGATGGACAGCCTCCGAGGCGGGCTCGAAGGAGCGAAGGCCCTCGTCTTCACGATCGCCCACTCGCGCACGGTGGACCACTATCGCCGGCGCGAACGAACGCCGGCGATGGTCCCCCACGAACCCGAGTCCGATCTCCGCACCGCGCCGGCCACGCCCGAAGATCTGGCCCTTGCCGGAAGCGGCGCCCTCGGCCTTCTGAATGGCCTGACCGAGGACCATCGCGAAGTCCTCCTTCTCCGCGTCGTCGCCGATCTCTCGATCGAGCAGACCGCCGAGATCATGGGACGCACCCCGGGAGCCATCAAGCAGCTCCAGCGACGCGCCCTCGAAGCCCTGAGAACCCACGCCCTCACCACAGAACTGAGCACGTCATGAACGCCACGCCTAGCGCGGATGACCAGAGGGTCATCGACGAGATCCTGACGGACGTCGACGCCGAGCGCGCTGACGACGTCCGGCCGCTGCTCGCCGAACTGCGCTCCCTCGCGCACGGTGAGCCGGTCGCCCCGGGGCCGCTGGCAGCGCTCCTTCTTCCCGAGGACGTTTCCGAGGACGACTTTTCCGAGGACGACGGCGCCGCCTCCGCGAGCGAGCTGCCCACCACTCCCGCGGCTACCGCCGTCCTGCGCGCCGTCCCCGGTACCGGGGCGGGCGGACCCGCACGACGCGGCCGCCGTCGTCGTCCGCTCGCCGCTGCGGCGATCATCGCCGCCGCCGCGGTCGGGGCGGGAGCGGCAGCGGCGGCCGCGGACGAAGGCTTCCGCTCGTCGGTGAATGAGGGAATCAGCACGATCGTGGGAGTGCTCGGCGGACACAGCGAGTCGAAGCCCGGGCAGCATGGCTCGCCGACCAGCGGCATCACGACGACGGCGCCCACCTCACCGGCCCCTGCCGAGAGCCCGAGTCCCGGTGGGTCCGCGGCCCGACCGACGGCGCCACAGAGCATCCGGCCCGAGGCGCCGAGGGCGACGTCCGCCCCGACCCCAAGCCCCGGTGCCCTGCCGCAGCTGCCGAGCCCCGATCTGGGTGTGCCTGTGCCGACGCTTCCCACGCTTCCCGGTGGGCTCCCTGCCCCGTCGGCGCCGGCGGGCCAGCTCCCGGAAAGCCTGCGCTAGCTGCTTGCGCCATCACGTCCGCAGGGCGCGCGCCCTGCGGACGTGACGGCGCAACTACTTCGCGAGGCCGTACAGCCGATCGCCGGCGTCGCCGAGGCCGGGGACAATGTAGGCCTTCTCGTTGAGTCGTTCGTCGATCGAGGCGAGCACCACGTGGACGTTGGCGTCGCCCACACTCTTCTCGAGGCGAGCCAGGCCCTCGGGCGCAGCCAGAATGCAGATGCACGTGACGTCGCTCGCACCGCGGCGGAACAGGAATTTGATCGCCTCGCTGAGCGTGCCGCCTGTGGCGAGCATCGGGTCGAGGACGAACACCTGCCGCCCGGTCAGGTCCTCAGGCAGCCGTTCGGCGTAGGTGACGATGTCCAAGGTCTCCTCATCGCGCGCCATCCCGAGGAAGCCGACCTCCGCAGTCGGCACTAGGGTCGTCATCCCCTCGAGCATCCCGAGTCCAGCGCGCAGGATGGGCACCACGAGCGGGGTGGGCTTGGTGAACGCGGTGCCGACCGTCGTCGTGATCGGGGTTTCGATCGTGACCGGCTCGGTGCGCACCTCCCGCGTCGCCTCGTAGGCGAGGAGGGTCACGAGCTCCTCCGCGAGCCTCCGGAAGACCGGGCTGGGCGTGTTCTTGTCCCGCAGGACCGTCAGCTTGTGGGCAACGAGCGGGTGGTCCACGACGAGTGTGCGCATGGCTGCAAAACTATCATTCGGGCCTCTGGCTGGAACGGCCTGCGGGAGTACACTGATCGGCATCCTCGAGGAGGAGGTGAGACGCATGAAAGCGCTCATGGTCTCCTTGCTCGCGTACTCCACTGCAGCGACGGGGGCGCTGTTCGGGATGTGGTTGGCCGCTAAATGGCCGAGCCCGCGGTGGAGTCAGCTGTTCGTGTCCTGGGGCGTGATCTTGGCCGTCGTCGCTGTCTGGGCGACGGTTCTTTGACGCGCGGCGCTGTCAGCGAGCGCGGCGGCGTCGGGCAGCAGCCCGGCGCCGCCGTTCCACGTCAGGACGGGCTCCCTGTCAGCTGGGCGACCGGCCCACGCCCTGCGCGCGCTGCGCCCGGACGAGTCGGAAGGCGCGGTGCGCGAGGACGACGGCGGAGAGCCAGGCCAGCCCGATGACCCAGCCCGCAACGACGTCGGTGAGCCAATGATGGCCGAGGAAGACGCGGCTGAGACCCATCGCGCCTGCGTACGTCACGCCGACGATAACCGCGAGCACGCGCGCCGAGACGCGCCGGAGGTAGAGGCACAGCAGGTATACGGTCACACCCGCGATCACGGTTCCGTTGAGTGTGTGACCGCTGGGGAACGACGGCGAGTATTCGTAGGGCGGGACCGCGTCGGCGAGGGGCGGCCGACTGCGGCCCGTGATCGTCTTGCCGCTGAAGGTGATGAGAAAGGCGCCGACAGTGGCCGCCGGGATGAAGATCACGGGAAGGCGCTGATGGTAGGCGGCCGCGAGGACGGCTGTCGCCCCGGCGGCGACAATAGGTGCGCCAAGATTGCCCCCGATGTCCGTGAAAAGGGTCACAGCCGTGTCGAGGCCGGGAGTCCGAAGGGACATGGCGTACTGCAGCGCGGGAACATCGAGGGCGGCCAGCGCATCGTGCTCCTTGACTGACTCGTAGACCTCCCCCGCCGCCCAGCTGAGCAGGAGGATCACCGCAAGACCTGCGACGAGCAGGCTCCACAATGACGCGTAGGGGCCGAGCCGTCGGCCGAGTGCCGCAAGGGCCTCCCTCACCGCAACTCCCTTCGCTCTTTGCCGCGAACCTATCATTGACACCGTGGCCTTCCCCGGACTTCCGCCCTCTCCGCACGAGGCGTGGATGCGGCGTGCCCTTGAGGAGGCCAAGGCCGCGTTGGACACGGGTGATGTGCCGATCGGCGCCGTCATCGCGGGGCCGGACGGCGAGGTGATCGCTGCGGGGCGCAACGAGCGCGAGGCGCTCGGCGACCCGACAGCGCACGCGGAGATGGTCGCGATCCGCGCTGCTGCTGCCTTCCTCCGTGAGCGGGCGGCGGGCGACGGCTGGCGGCTTGAGGACTGCACGCTCGTGGTGACGCTCGAGCCCTGTGCGATGTGCGCGGGGGCCATTGTCCTGGCCCGGATCCCTCGTGTCGTCTTCGGGGCGTGGGACGAGAAGGCCGGGGCGGCCGGGAGCGTGTTCGACGTCCTGCGAGAACGGCGGCTCAACCACCGGGCGGAGGTCTACGGAGGAGTGCTCGGCGAAGAGTGCGGGGACGTCCTGCGGGAGTTCTTCGCCGCTCATCGCTGAGAATGGAACCATGCGTCATACCCGGGCCGAGACCGTTCTGGGGTCCCTCACCATCGTCGCCGACGGGGAAGCGCTTACGGCCGTGTACTTCCCCGGGCATTGGACACTTCCACAGAAGGCGTCGTTCGGGGAGAGAGTCGGCGGAGATGAATTGCTCGACGACGCTGCCCGCCAGCTGCGCGAATACCTCGCCGGCGAGCGCCGTGAGTTCGAATTGACGACGGCGCCCCGCGGCAACCCGTTCCAGCTGGCCGTGTGGGGGCTGCTCCGCGAGATCCCGTACGGTGCGACGACGACCTACGGGGCGTTGGCCGAGCAGCTCGGCGGGCGCGGGCTCGCGCAGACGGTCGGCCAGGCCGTGGGGCACAATCCGCTGGGGATCATCGTGCCGTGCCACCGGGTGATCGGCAGCGACGGAAGTCTGACCGGGTTTGCGGGAGGACTAGACCGGAAGCGATTCCTGCTCGAACTCGAGGAGCCCCCCGAGGTGAAGGCGGGGCGCCTCTTCTGACCTTCCACTTCCGCCCACCTCACATTTCGGTCCGCCCCAGCGTCTACCCAGTGATGGACATGAAACAGCCCTTCGAAAAACTCGTGGTCCTCTACGGCGCCACCGTGCTGCGGGTGTGCCGCGCGGTCGTGGGACCGGCGGAGGCCGAGGACGTGTGGCAGGAGACGTTCGTGGCGGCACTGCGGGCGTACCCGGAACTTCCCGCCGATGCGAACATCGAGGCTTGGCTCGTGACCATCGCCCACAGGAAGAGTCTGGATACGGTGAGAGCAGTCCGCCGCCGGGCAGTCCCGGTGTCCGAGCTGCCGGAGCGCCCTTCTGACCATGGTCTTCCGGAGGCAGACGGAGAGGTGGACCCGATCTGGCTCAGGGTTGCCCGGCTTCCAGACAAACAGCGGCAGGTCCTTGCCTATCGGTACCTCGCCGATCTGCCGTTCAACGACATTGCCGCGATCGTTGGTGGCTCCCCCGCAGCAGCGCGGAGGGCCGCTTCAGACGGGATCAAATCGCTTCGGGCCACCGCAGTCGCGGCGGCAGAAGGGGAATCAGCATGAACACGAGCCCACAGCCGCTTGGCAGCTCGACCGGTCTTGGGCCGGTCGACCTGGTCATCTCGCCCGAACTCGTGAAGATCGAGCCGGGCGTTCTCAGCAGGCTTCATGCCGGCTTGGCGGAACGGGCGTCTAGGGAGGGCGTCCTGGACGTGGCGTACCGCGTCGTAGAGACTCCTGTCGGAAAGCTCCTGCTCGCCGCCACCGAGCGCGGGCTCGTCCGCGTGGCCTACGAACGCGAGGGCCATGAGGCTGTGCTCGCGGTTCTTGCCGAGCGTCTGAGCCCGAGGATCCTCGAGGCGCCCTCCAGGCTGGCCGAGGCAGCCCGTCAGGTGGAGGAGTACTTCTCCGGCCGCCGGAGGGCCTTCGACCTTCCGATCGACCTGAGCCTCTCGGCGGGGTTCCGCCGCACTGTGCTGCAGCATCTCTCGGAGATTGCCTACGGGCACACGGAGAGCTACGCCGAAGTCGCGCGGGCCGTTGGGAACCCGCGTGCCGTCAGGGCCGTGGGTACCGCGTGCGCCACCAATCCCCTGCCTGTGGTGGTTCCCTGCCACCGGGTGCTGCGAACGGACGGAAGCCTCGGAGGCTATATCGGCGGCTTGGACGCCAAGTCGTCGCTGCTGCGGCTTGAGGCAGTTGCGGCGTGAGCGCTCTCTTCGGCGACGACCTCATGGCCCGACCGCGCCGGGAGATTGCCCCCGGCGCGGTGCACGTGCCGGGCTGGCTTTCGCTCGAGCAACAGGGGTGGATCTCCGCGCGCTATCGCGAATGGGTGCGAGGACCCGTGCCGTTGCGCGGCGCCAAGATCCGGGGCCACGAGATGTCGGTCAAGACGGTGTGCCTCGGGTGGCATTGGCAGCCTTACAAGTACACGCGCGAGGCCACCGACGTGAACGGCCAGCAGGTGTTGCCGTTTCCCGAATGGATGGTCCGCCTCGGGCGCCTCGCCGTCTCCGAGGCCTACGGGCTGGACCAGGCAACGTACACCCCGGACACCGCGCTCGTGAACTACTACGATGCCGGCGCGCGGATGGGGATGCACCAGGACAAGGACGAGGTTTCCCTGGAATCGGTCGTCTCCCTCTCCATCGGCGATGCCTGCCAGTTCCGCTTCGGCAACAGCGAGGGACGCGGCCGTCCGTACGAGGACGTGATCCTCGAGTCGGGCGACCTCTTCGTCTTCGGCGGGCCGTCGCGGCTGGCCTTCCACGGCGTCACCAAGATCTTCGCGGAAACAGCTCCTGAGGGCTGCGGAATCGAATCAGGACGTATCAACATCACGCTGCGTGAGACAGGGCTGGGCGGATCAGAAGATAAGGGGACAGAATGAGCGAGCTGACGACTGACACGGCGGTTGTCGCGGGCGGGGTTGTTGTGGGCGAGGACGGATTGGCGAGGCCCACCTGGGCCAGCACCGACGCCCTCATGCGCGAGTACTACGACACCGAATGGGGCATGCCGGTCCGCGACGAGCAGGGTCTCTTCGAACGGATCAGCCTTGAGGGCTTCCAGGCCGGCCTTTCTTGGGCGACGATCCTTCGCAAGCGTCCCGCGTTCCGCGAGGCCTTCCTGAGCTTCGATCCGGACCGGGTGGCCACCTTCACCGAGGACGACGTCGAACGGCTCATGCAGAACGAGGGCATCATTCGGAACCGGGCGAAGATCCAGGCGACCATCCGCAACGCGCAAGCGACCATCGCGCTCCGTGAAGAAGGCGGCCTGGTGGACTTTGTCTGGTCGTTCCAGCCCATGGCCACGCCGGCACCTTCGACGCTCTCAGAAATTCCGAGCTCCTCGCCCGAATCGGTGGCCCTCTCAAAGGCGCTCAGGAAGAAGGGCTTCTCCTTCGTAGGGCCCACCACGATGTTCGCCCTCATGGAGGCCGTCGGAATCATCGACACCCACCTCGTCAACAGCCACAGGCGCGGATCGTCGGGTGTGTGGGCGTAACGATGGGACGCAATGTCGCGGTCCATCTCGACGCTCCCGGCGGCATGGACCCGGCAGCTGTGCTCGGCAGCCTTGCGGCTCACAACGTGCCCGGAGCCGAGGTCACCGATGTCGACGCGATGACACATTCCCGGGTGCTTTCAGGGCCGGAAGGTCCGCGCACGGTCAGAGTTCGCTTCGGGAGAGAGGGCGTGGACGTGGAGTTCGAGCCGGTGCTTGAGGCTTCCGCGGCAAACGCGCTCGTCGAATCCGTCCGGCGTTGGCTGGACCTCGACACTGACCTCGATCCCATCCGGTCCGCGCTGAGCCCCGACGCCCGCCTAGCACCGCTCGTCGCAGCACGACCAGCACTTCGCGTCATCGGCACCACGAATCGATTCCAGACTGCGGTGACGACCGTCCTCGGGCAGCAGGTCTCCCTCGCGGCGGGTCGCACGTTCTCCGGACGCCTCGTCGCAGCGTTCGGCGAGCCAACGCCCTCGGGCCTCCGGACGTTCCCGCGCCCCGACGCTCTCGCTGCGGCGGACCTCGAGGAGTTGCGCGCCGCCGTTGGCCTCACTTCGGCCCGGGCGCGCACCGTAGTCGCCCTCGCCAAGAAGTGGTGGGGAGCAGGCACCGCGCTGACGCGGGAACAACTTCTCGCGATCCCGGGCATCGGGCCGTGGACGGTCGACTATCTCTCCGTGCGCTTCGGGGATCGCGACGCCTTCGCACCTGGGGACCTCGTGCTCAGACGGGCCCTCGGTGGAATTACCGCTCGAGAGGCCGAGGCTCGCTCGCAGGCTTGGCGACCGTTCCGCGCTTACGCGCTCGTTCACCTCTGGACAGAGGCTGCCTATTCGCTCGGCTGACCCGCGCTAACGATCAAGGAGCGTCCCCCGATTCGTCCGGCGCCTTGGACGGTCCCCTCCCGTCAAGGTTGTAGCTGTACGGCGCTTTCAGCGGCTGTGCCTTCTCGCTGATGAGCTCGTTGACGGCGTGGGAAACGAGGTCGCGCTGCACTGTGGGAAGGACGAGCAGTCCGTTGAGGTAGGCATCGACTTCGTACTCACCCGCGCTACCGGTCAGGCTGAAGTACCGTAACCACACCTGCCCGATGGTGAGCCCCGCGGCCTCGACGGCCTCTCGGGTAAGTTTCCATTGCCTCTCTGCCCCGTTGCTGCCCGTATCCATCCTGGTCCTCAGAGAACAGGTCGCCCAGCAACGATCTCCTGGGCGATGTCGCGAAGGGCCCTCTGCTCGAGCCGTGAAAGGGACATGATCCTGGAAAGTGCCTCGTCGGGGTCGAGGTGTTCCCGTTCCATCATGATCCCTGTTGCCATGCGAATCGCGTCGCGGTCCGCAATTGCTTGGGACATCCGCTGACTCGCCCGTTCGGCAGCGTCTCTTGCCTGCACGTTGGCGAGCATCACGGCCGCGGGGCGCGCGAGCATCTCGAGAAGACGAGCGTCGCGCTCCGTGAATGTCCCCGGTGTGTTCGAATAGACCTTCATCGCACCGATGGTCGTGACCCCAGCCGTCAGCGGCGTGCTCATCGCAGAGCGCAGCCCCAAAAGGGCGGCGGGCTGAGTCCAGAGGGGCCAACGGTTTTCGGTTGCGATATCGGTAATGACCTGGGTTCTTTCCTCGGCCCACGCGCTGAGGCAAGGACCTTGGCCCATGTCGTATTGAAGCCGGTCGGCCTCCAGCACGGCCTCATCGGTCGCGCCGGTGCTGGTTTCGCGCCCGCGTTCGTCGATCAAGGTTGCCCCCGCTCCCGTCGCGTGGGGGACCGCCTCCATGGCGGCCTGTGCGAGGGACTGGACGGCGTCCGCGGCGGTCTCGCGGGTCAGCAGAAGGTCGGCAAGACGGGCTGTCAGCACCGCCAATTCCTGGGCGAGTGGCAGATCCACCGTCATCACCGGCTCTCACTCATGCTCTTGTACGTCGTCATCGTTTCCTCAGTCGAAGTGGGTTGTCGGATCCGACTCCCCGAACCGGGCCAGAATCTGTGTTGCGAGATCGCGAAGTTTGACGTTCCGGCTTATCGAGGCTCGGCGAAGAATATCCACCGCCTCCTCCTGATTGCATCCTGACTGCGCCATGATGACACCCGTCGCGAGGTTGATCGCCGTCCGGGATTCAAGAGCCGCGGCGAGGTCAGCGGATCTCTCCGTCTCTGTTTCCATCCTCACCGCAATCCGCATGGAGGATGAGGCCAGATCAGCGAACGCCTCGGCGCTGGCCCTCACCTCACCGGCGAACGCGCCGACCTCCTCGGCGTAGCAGTTGAGGGCCGCCTGGGCGCCCGCCTCCAAGGCAATGGGCACCGCAAGGATGGAGCGCACTCCCGCGTCCATCGCTGCACGGCGATACATGGGCCAACGGCCCTCATGGAGGAGATCTTCGACTTCAACGACCCTGCCGGTCCTCAAGGCTGTGACGCAGGGGCCCTCCCCGCTCTGGTACTGCATTTCATCCAGACCGGTGGTGAAGTCATCACTGAACGCGACCGTTGCACCTCGGCGTTCCCGGAGCACGGTGACGCTGCAGTGCACGGTTCCTCGATGGGACATCTCCTGCGCGGCCACCTGGGTGAGTCGCGCAAGGAACGACCTCAGGTCGGGGCTATCGAGCAGAAGGCCCTGCAACTCGGCAACCTCGGTACTCGTCCATTCCGAGTGCATGCCCCTGAAGCCTCCCCCGCGCGAAAAGATCCTTTGATTTCTCCCTTGATAGCACGCTACACCTGTCCGCACCCGGGTACTCCGACTCTTTCGGGCCAATTTCCTGCGACCGGTGGACCCTCCCCTTGAGGCGTCTTATCCTCTTGACTGAGCGGAAGGAGCCTGCTCGCCAGAGCACCCTCATGTGCAGCTGAGGGAACGTTTGGAAGGCTTGGTTCCGCCATGACCACCGCACCGTCCGCCAGGGAGGCGATCCTGCAGGCGTGCTTCGAGCTCTTCGAAAGGCGAGGGGTTCGCGCCTCGGTTGTCGATGATCTCGTGGAGGCCGCTGGCATTGCCAAGGCTACCTTCTACAGCTGCGTGCATTCCAAGGAAGAAGTGGCCTTGGCGTACCTCGACCACCTCTACCTCATCTGGGTGGAAGCGCTCGAGGCGGGAGTCGCCGCCCGCGGTGAAGGGCCCGAATCGCTCCTGGGCATTTTCGACGCCGTCGAGCAGTTGTGCGGCGAGACTGGTGGAAAGCCGTGCGCTTCGATGGTTCGTGTCCTCGCGGAGTTCGGCACCGAGGAGCCGATAGGCAAGGCCAGTGTCCACTACTCCGAACGCCTGACTGCACGCATCGGAATGCTGGCTGAAGCGGCCGGCCTCGGCGAGGCAGCAGGATTCGCCAGAGACTGCCGCCTGCTCATCGACGGCGCCATTCTGTCCGAAGCAGCCGGGAATTCCCGGTCGATCGAGGACGCCCGCGCGATGGCGGAGACCCTCATCAAGCACTACGGCTTGCGTCAGGGAACACAAGGAGCCCCGGCGTAGCAGCTGCCTCCCCTCGTCCCGAGCCTCCGTGGAAGCTTGGGTCCTGAGCAAACTTTTGCACCTCATATGGCGCATTTTGGTCGCTCGATCAGATGTGGTGTGACTGAAAGTGTCGCTGAAGGATGATCAAAAGATGCGCTTCCGCGATGCCAGGACTCCAAGGCGATCGTTGGCCGTCTCGACACCTACGCCGTGTCAGTCGGGGCAACGTGGGTCGCTCAGTGGCTCCTATTGTTCTTCTCGGGCCACTCGACCTCGGAGCCCACTGCCTTTGGCCTGCTGATGCTTGGCCTCGTGTTCCTCTTCTGGTTCTTTATGCCACCGCGATACTGGTTCCGGCGCGGTTCGGCTCGACGGGAGCCTTGACGCTGCTGCCTAGCCCTCGGCGCGAGCCTCCATGCGAGCGGGCAGCTCGCCCTGAAGCGGCGAGACGTTGAGCGGGTGGACCAGCGTGACAGGCGCGAAGCCCGCGGCGAGGAGAGCGAAGTCGCTGCCCTCCTCCGCGACCTCGTCCGTATCGGAGATCGAGAGTCGCACATGCTGGTGGCCGCGCTCGGCAAGGATCGTCTGGACGATACCGAACGAGGCCAGGGTCGCCTCCCGATACTCGGGGACGGAGGGCCGGTTCGGCACGTTGAGGTTGAGCACCGTCCCTACGGGGTGCTCGAGGAGGAAGTCCATGAGCCCCATGGCGGCGTCTGCCGCGATACCCCATTCGAACCGGTCGGTGTTGATCCCCGTGTCCAGCGAGACCGCGAGCGCTCGGGCGCCATTTGCGCCAGCGGTCAGGGCGGCACCGACGGTTCCGGAGTGAAGGATCACGGTCCCGACGTTCGCACCGCGGTTGACCCCAGACAGGACGATGTCGGGTGCCGGACCGAATGCCTCGCGTGAGGCGATCATCGAGATGAATCCGGGTGCGCCGTGGACCGCGTACGCCTCGACGCCGTCGAGCCCGGGCAGCTCCCGACGCTCGATCCGGATGCGCCCCTCATCCTCAACGGCTGTGATCGACGCGCTGCTGCCGCTCGACTCCCGCGCGGGCGCGGCGACGACCACATCGAACCCGTGGTCTCTGGCCCTCCCCGCCAAGGTATGGAGCCCCGGCGAGCTGATGCCGTCGTCGTTCGTGATCAGGACCCTCGGGGCCTTCGCTGCCTCGGTCATTCGATCCTCGCCTTTCGTGCCAGATCCTGCGGGCTCGCCTGCTCGTCGGCGGCAGCCCCTTCCTCCTCCTCGTCGAAGGGCATGACCTCGACGAGGGACGCCAGCCGACGGATGCTCTCGACGTTGCCGCTTCCGAGTCCGTGCCTGGTCACGTTGTTCGCGCCTGCCGCAACACCGAGGACCACGGCGTCGCCGAGGCTTGCGCCTTCCGACAGGGCGGCTGCGACGGCGCCTGTGAGGGAGTCGCCGGCGCCGTGCTCGTCGACCACTTGGAGTTCGGGGACCCGGATTTCGGCTATTTCGCCGTCCTCGAGGAAGAGCGCGGGCTTCGCACCGCGGGTGAGGACGACGGCGTCAGCACCTTCCGCCGCCATCTCGCGCATGGCGCGGATCAGCTCGTCCGGGCTGTCGTCGTCGGCACGCCCGCTCTCGATGAGTTCGTTGTGCGCAACCTTGACTACGGAAAGACCGCCCGAGATGGCCGCCGTCAGCCGCTCTCCCGAGAGGTCCGCGATGACTCGGCAGCCGCCGGACCTGAGGTCAGCGGCAAGGCGACGGTACATGTCAACGGGGACGGCGTCGTCGCGCACTGCCCCGCTGAGCACGGCGACACCGGCGGCGAGGCCCTCCCTCAGCACGAGCCCGTGGAGCTCATCGAGCTCGTGGCGGGACAGCTTCTCGCCCGGCGCCGCGGCGATCTCGTCGCGGCGCCCCGCCCGCCGATCGTGGACATAGGCACTGCTCGCTCCATGGCCCGCAACGGACCTGACCTGAATGCCTTCGTCCTCGAGCAGGTGCCGGATGACTCGGCCGCTCTCGCCCGAGAGGACGGCGCACAACGCCACGTCCCTGCCCAGCAGATGGGCCATGCGCGCCTGCCACGCACCCTGGCCGCCGGCATGGATGTGGATGTCCGGCACTCCCGCCATCTCCTCAATCGTCACGGTGAGGGTGGGATTGGGGGCGAAGACGACGATGTCCGACTCTGACATTTCGGGCTCTGAGACGCGTAGATCCAGCTCCATCGTTCCTCCTCCGAGTCCTCTGTGCGCTGGGCCCCAAGGTTGTCATACCCGTCGCCCGCGGCTTCCAAGCGGGCTGCCCAGCGCCCGGTTTGGACACGAGGCG
The DNA here is from genome assembly GCF_005876955.1 of Sinomonas gamaensis. Classification (GTDB taxonomy): domain Bacteria; phylum Actinomycetota; class Actinomycetes; order Actinomycetales; family Micrococcaceae; genus Sinomonas; species Sinomonas gamaensis. The sequence goes on along the minus strand of NZ_SSCL01000006.1, from coordinate 30,812 downwards.
CCCGCCCGGTAAAGTAGATGCCTGCTGGTGGTGTGTCCGAGCGGCCGAAGGTGCATCACTCGAAATGATGTTTGGTGTAAAAGCCAACGGGGGTTCAAATCCCTCCACCACCGCCCAGCATGAAGGCCCCGAGATCCCACGGATCTCGGGGCCTTCGTCGTCCCATGAAGCGCCCGGTGGGTCAGGACCGGTAATGCTCGGCGAGCCTCGCGAGTCCCTCATCGAGCGACACCTCCGGAGTCCAGTCCAGGAGTTTGCGGGTCTCGCGCTGGTCGAACCAATGGGCGGTGGAGAGCTGCTCGGCGAGGAACCTCGTCATCGGCGGTTCCTCCTTCCGCCCGGCCCAGGTCCAGAGCTTCTCCACCACCGTGCCCGCCGCGCGCGCCACTCCGCCCGGAACAGCCCAGGACGGCGCGGGGACGCCCCCGGCAGCGCAGATGCCCGCGAGCAGCTCGCCAATCGGGCGGGGCTCGCCGTTGGTCACGACCAGAGCCTTGCCATGGATGTGTTCCATACGGTGCAGGGCGGCGACGATGGCGGAGGCGGCGTTGTCCACGTAGGTGGTATCGATCAGGGCTGCACCCGTGTCGAGCAGGGGCAGGCGCCTCCGCTTGGCGCGCTGCAGGACCCGTTCCACCAGTTGGGTGTCGCCGGGACCCCAGACAATATGGGGACGTACCGCCGCGACCCGGAATCCGGGATCGTCCTCGGCCAGAGCGAGCAACTCAGCCTCCGCTTTGGTGCGGGAGTAGTCGCCGTGCGCGCGCTGGGGGGCTGCCGGCTCCGCGCCCAGCCCTGCGATGGCGGCCCCCGAGTTGGCGGCGGACGGGGAGGAGACAAACACGAAGTCCCGCACCCCGGCGTCCCGGGCGACGCGGAGCAGACGGCGTGTCCCTTCGACATTCACCTCGTAGAACTCGGCGGCACGGCCTGTGAAGGAGACCTTCGCAGCCAAGTGGATGACGCCTTCTGCTCCCTGCACTGCCGCCCGGAGGGCATCCTCGTCGGTAACCGACCCGCGGACGTCCGTAGCGCCGTCAACTCCTGACGGGCGGCGCTGGAAAGTGGTCACCTCGTGACCCTGGCGGACCAGAAGCCTGGCGACCGCCCGGCCCAGCAGCCCGCTCGCGCCCGTGACGAGCACTTTCATGGCTTTCCCCGACGGCCGCCAGCAAGGACCCGTTCGGCCCAACATGCCAGACGCGTCCTGTCGATCTTGGCGTTGTGGCGGATGTCCGTGGGCTGGGCAGGGACGACGAGCACGGCTGAGACCTTCACCCCGGCTTCTTGAGCCGCCTTGCGGACGCGCGCCGCGAGCTCGGGAGCAGCCGGGCCCGGCGTCCGCGCCGGGGGCACAGTCTCGACGACGGCGACAACGGCTTGCGTCCCCGCTGGCCCCACGCCCACTATCGCGGCGAGCCGGACGTCGTCCACACGTTCGATGGCTTGTTCAGCGCCCACGGGCGTCACGACTCCACCGGGCGCCGTGACCACATGGGCAAGGCGCCCCTCTACCCAAAGCCGGCCGGCCGCGTCGAAGTGCCCGACGTCCCCGGTGCGATGCCATCCGGGCAGATCGGCGCTCTCCCGCTGCGTCAGCCAGAGCCTGTCGTAGGCTTCCTTGACGTGCGGGGCGCTGACCAGGATCTCCCCGGTCATGCCGGCCTCCGTGACGGGATCGGACCCGGGTGCGGTGCCGTCCGGCGCCAAGGGGATGACGGCGACGTGAGCCCCGTGCACCGGCCACCCCACGCACACGCCGTTGCCGGCTCCTTCCACGGTGCCCGCAGCGGCTGCTGCCTCGGCCGCCTGGATCTGCTCGAGGCTGATGTCAGTAACGGGCAGCGCCTCGGTCATCCCGTAAGGGGTGTGCAGGGAGGCCCGCGGCAGCAGGCGCTGCACCTCCACCAGAAGGGGTTCTGGGACGGGCGCCCCTGCAGAGAGCAGTAGCTGTACCCGTTCTAAGGCTTGATGCCCTGCCTCCTCGATGCCGCCCAGAGTGGCGACGACGTTGCGCAGCGCCGCAGGCGAGGCGAAGACCACGGTCGCGTCGATCGCCGCCGCGGCGTCCGCGAGCGCGCGGGCCGTCAAGGTCCGGGGCGCGGTGACGTCCATGGCCGGCGTCACCGAGACCGCCCCGAGCGCGGGTCCCAGCAGGGCGAACGGGGCGAAGCCAGCGACCAGACGGGCGCCGGGACGGATCCCGAAGGTCTTGGCCACGGTTTCGCGCATCGCGGCCAGTCGCTCATGGGTATACAGCACGCCTTTTGCGGGACCGGTGGAACCGGAGGTGAACAGGACGGCGGCGGCGGCAGTCGGCTCGACGTCCGGCATCCGCCCTGAATCGCGTCCAGTCCCGGACTTCGCCAGAGCTGCGAGGGAGGTTTCAACGCCAAGGACCCGGCGAGAAGCTTGCGGGAGGTCCCCGACGCTGATCCGCCGCCCCGGCCAGCCGAACACCCGGGCCGCAGCCAGCGCCTTCTCGATTCCTATGATGAAATCAGCCGTTGCCCCCTTGACGGCGCGGCTCAAGCCTCGGGTTCCTAGCCCGGCGTCCGCCACGACGACCACCGCGCCGAGCCGGAGGCAGGCATAGAGGGCGACGGTCAGGTCCACTCCGGGCGGAACCATGAGACTCACGCGCGTGCCTTTGCCAACCCCAAGGTCCCGCAGTCCCGCGGCCAGGTCCAGAATGCTCCGTTCCAGCTGCCGCCAGCTGAGCGAGCGGGCGGGGGCGCCGTCAGGCGCCATTTCCGTGACGGCCGTTTCTCCGCCGGAAGGCCCTGCCGCCTGCTCGGCGAGCAGGGACCAAAGCGGCCGGAATTCCCCGGAATCGGTCGGATTGCCCGCCCGGGGCCCGTCAGGACCGGTGTGCGCGGCGAGCCACTGGAAGATCGGCTCTGCGATGTCTCGGTCCTCTGCCAGGAGATGTCCTGCGCCTTCGAAGCGGTGTACGTCCGCCTGCGGAAGCCGGCCGATGAGGTCCTTGAGATACCGATCCGAAAAGATGGGGTCGCGGGGACCCCACAGCATCAGCGCCGGCACCGCCAATCCGCGCAATCCTTCGGCGACGCCCTCGAGTGCCGGGAAGCTCGGATCGGACGCGTCCACCGGAATATCGGCAACAAAATTCCCCACGCCGTCCCGACGGCGTGCCCCGCGGTACGGGGCCATGTAGGCGCGTCGGATGTCGGCAGGCAGTGGAGGCCTCGCCAAGGCGAGGGTTACCCGCACGAAGGCGTCCGACGTCGTCGTACCCCAGCCATGCACGGCGGGATGCAGCGCGAGCTGCAGTGCAGGCGGGATCTTCGAACCGGAAGGCTGGTGGACGGCGGTGTTGGTCAGCACCACCCCGGCGAGGAGCTGCGGGTGCGCCAGGGCCCAGCCGAGGCTGATCGCCCCGCCCCAGTCGTGCCCCACGGTGAAGACCGGACCCTCGAGGCCCAGGGCGTCGGTCAAGTCGCCGAGGTCATTGATCCGGTCCGCTAGACGCCGAAACGTGCCGGTCCGCTCGGAGTAGCCCATGTCCAGTTGGTCCATCGCGACGACGCGCCACGGATGCGCAGGGTCGGATCCGGCAGCCACCAGCGAGCGCCACAGATAGGACCAGGTGGGGTTGCCGTGGACGCACAGGAGGGTCCCGCGCGGAGTCAGGCCACGGCGGGAGAGTTGGGCGGCGTTGTCCAGCACATGCCAGCGGCGCGCCCTTCCGGGGGCGTCGACCGCCGATGTGGATTTGACGAGGATTGTCCGAGACCATTCAGCATCGAGCCCCGGCCAGGTGGTGGCTACCAAACGATTTCCACCATGCCCGTGTTCAGACCGGAGCCAACGCCCATGCAGAGGACCCGGTCCCCAGAGGTGAGCGACTGCGCCTCGGCCGCCAGCGTCATGGGGAGCGAGGCGGGCCCCACGTTGCCCCAATAGGGGAACGTGATGGGCACCCTGGTCGGATCGAGATCAATGGCCTTGATGATCGCCTGGGTGTGGGCGTTGCTGACCTGATGCGTCACGTACCGGTCCATGGTGGCCCAATCCCACTCCGGCTGGGCTTCGTGCCAGGCAGCGACCACGAGTTGAAGGCCGCCGTCGAGCAGGCCCTTCGCATCGGTGGCCATGCCGTCGATGCCTCCCACACACAATTCGTGGTGCTCCGTGCCGGCACGCATCACGCCCCCGATAAGCCGGTGCCCTCCAGGGTGTGCGTCCGCGGGTCCCAGAACTGCGGCCGCGGCACCGGATCCGAGGGTGAGCGTCGCGAATTCGCGGGCAAAGTCTTCACGCGTGGTCTCGGGCCGCTGGAGTCGGGCCAGCGTGGCTTCCTGCGTGGCCTGAGCGTCCTCGCCGTTGACGATCACGGCGTACTTGATCTGCCCGGAGTCGATCATGGTCGCAGCCATGATCAAGCCGTTGACGAAGCCGAGGCAGGCGTTGGCGAGATCGAAGTTCATGGCCGACGACGTAAGCCCCAGCCTGTGGTGGATCTTCACCGCTACGGACGGTTCGAGGTTGCGCCGCGTGACCGAGGTGTTGATCAGCAGGCCGATGTCGGCCGCTTCGACGCCGGCCTCGGCCATCGCCTTCGCGCCAGCCTCGACTGCGGCATCATCGAACGAGGTCCCCACGTCCCACCAGCGGCGGTGCGTGATGCCGGCGACTCGCTCAAGCAGACGGGGCGGGAACTTGAGCCGTTTGAGCGTGGAGGCCAACCTCTGATCGAAGTCCCTGGAACTCACGATCCTCGGAGCCTCGACACTGCTCACCGATAGCAGCGCGGTGTTGGTGTGCCGGAAGGTCGCGTTCCCTGCCAAGTGGAGCCCCTGTTCGTCGCCGTGCCGCATTCCTGCGGAGACTTTACCCAGATAACCGGCTCTGGCACTCACGGGGCGTCAGCTGGCCTCTGCCCCTTCCGGGACCTCCCGTTACTGCCGGTGGTGGTCCATCAGAATTCGGGCCATGCGCCGGGCCCTCTGGGCGGCCCGCGTATCGCCTTCGGCATCCGCGACGATCGCGCCCTTGACGAGAATGTGGATAGACCATGCGAACTCGTCTGGCTCTGCGAGTCCCGCAGACTCTGCGAGGTCAGCCACCTGACGTCGTGTCTGTTCCAGATAGCCGATGCTCGCCTTGCCCAGCGGGTGTCCGGGGCCCATCTCCATCATGACGTGAAGGAAGGAGCTGACTTGGACGGCTCCTTGGCGGAACCAGTCGTCGAAGACATCGAAGATGGTGAGGACCGCTCCCCCATCGTGGTTGCCGTATCGGCCCACTGCCCGGTCGATGGCAGCGCTCCGTTCCTCGAACCAGAGCTGGAGGTAGGCCAGCACCACATCATCCTTGCTGGGGAAGTGCTTGTAGAAGGTGGCCTTCGCCACTCCGGACGTCTGGATCAGCTCATCGACTCCGACGTTTCGGATACCGCGCCGCGCAAACAGATCGTAGGCAGCCGCGAGAATCCTTACTACTTTTGAGTAGACAGAACGCCCTGTCCTCCGGGAGGCACTCAGGCCGAACGCCCCAGCCACGCCGGCTCGATGACTCGGCGCTTCACGCTGGATGCTTCAACCCAGAATTCACGGGCTCCTCTGTAGTAGGCGATGGTCCACAGCACCTGCACCAAGACGAAATGCTCGGTCCAGGCCTTCGCGAAGCCCTTCTCGGTGCGCTCGGGGCGGCCGTCGTCGAAGGTCAGCCGCACCCATACGGGCAACGCCTTGTGCGCCTGAGTGATCGGCTCGCGATCAATCTCCTCCGGTGGCACCACAATCGGATCCGGCTCCGCTTCGCCCTGCTGGTTCAGTCCGCTCACACGAGGAGGATGGCAGCACACACCGACACGGGAAAGACCTCGCGAAGGCCCGGCTGCTAGAAGCCGCTGGCGGTGTGGGGCGGGACCCGTTCCCGATCGGGGCGGAACCCATGCTCAACGCCCCAGAGGATGGCTTTTGACCGGTTCGCCGTCCCGATACGCCGGTAGCAGCTGCGAATGTACGTCTTCACCGAATTCGGGGAGAGCCGTGTGCGTTCCGCGATCTCCATGTTGTTCAGGCCTTGAGTGATCAAGGCCAGGATTTCGGCCTCCCGCTGAGTAAGGCCCTCTTCCCTGCCCGGCCAGTCGCCTCCGACGACCGTCGCCGACCCCCTCCGCTCAGGATCTCGCCACTCTCGGCCGCTGTGCACTGCCTGCAGCGCCTCGACCAACTCGTGGGCGGGCAGCGATTTCGAGAGGCAAGCACTGGCGCCGTTCGCGATGGCTGCCGCTTGCAGCTGAGGATCGAGATTCCAGGAGTAGACCACCACCTTCCCGGCCAGCGGATTCAGCGACAGCCTGTGCACGGCCTCCCGGTCACCCTGAGTTGCAGCGAAGGTGTCGTAAAGGGTGATGTCGACCGGGTCTCCGACAGAAGAATTCAGGTCGAGTTCCACGATCTCCACTTGGTCCTGATAAGAGCGGAGCATGGCGGCAATCCCCCGCACGACGACCTCATAGTCGTTCACGAGAGCAATCCGCATAGCTCGATACTCCCATCACGCCGGGACACGGGATACACCCATAGGGGTGAATACGGACGCCTTGCCGGCGATTAGGGTCCATGGTGTCGGCTCGGATCGTACTTGGCGGATTCGGCCAGCAGACGGGCCGGCGAGACCAGAAGAGCGAGGCGCCATGGGCTGGAACGCAGGCGACGTCAGCAGAGAGACCGACGATCTAGGCAGCGCGACCGTGCCCGAGCTGATCATGCGGCTGGCCGAGGTCGAGGACCGCATGCGGCAGGTCAGAGGTGAGTCTGGGAGCGGCGGAGCGGCGTTGGCTCGACATGAGCGGGCGATTGTCTCCGAGCTCCACAGGCGCAGGCTGAAATGGCACGGCTCGTCTGGTTCCCCGCATAACTGAGAGTTGCCACCCCACAACTGCAGGAAGGATGCTCTTCTCATGGCGGGGTTCGATGTTTTCGTGAAGGCGTCAGGCGTGGCACAGCCACTGTGCCTGGCCCAGGTGAGTGCAGAGACTGCAAGGGAGGGCATCGAAATGGCCAGCGAAGTCATCAACAGCTACAGCGAAGACAATCCTGAAGTCGCCCTGGACTGGGCCGAACTCCGGGGGCCCTCGAACGGATCGGTGTTCGCCGCATGGCGGCTCGGCGAGAGGACTTCTGGAGCATAGCCACCCGCCGCGGAGGAACTTCGGCCTCCGCCCCTGCCGCTTTCGCGGGGCATGCCGCACGATGGACGCATGGGGACTTTCAACATCTTCGTGAAAGAGCACGGCGAACCGGACGAGACCTGCGAGGAAATCTTCGAGGCCGCCGACTGGGAAGCCGCCGAGCAGCGGACCGCGCAGTGGGTCAGCGAGCGCAGGCACGCGAATCCGGCATTCGAATGGGCCGAACTTCGCTCCGCGGAGAACGGCGAGCGCAGAACAGCCCACTGGGGACCGGAACACAAGTAGCCGGTCATGGCCGCAGATCCACACGGCGGGCTCATTGGGCTCGGTGCGCGGGTGCACCTTTTCGTGGCGCCCGAGCATCGCGCTGCCTTCACCGAGCTCTTCCAGGACGTCCTTGGGTGCGAGACGGTCGAGCGCGACTTCGGGCTGCAGTTTCCAATTCTGCTGGTGAAGTTCCCCGACGGGAGTGCCTTCAGCGTGGAATTCTCGGATCTGGCCCCTACCGGGCCGAGCGGCGGGCTCACTGATGCTACGGCTTTCCGCGGAGCCTGGATCGAGTTCCGCACGGCCGACGTGTCCGGGCTCCAGCAGCGGCTGCGCGAGGCGCGCGTCCCCGAATTCACTCACCCTGGCAGCCCGCACGCGTATTTCTCGGCGCCGGGAGGCCAGATCTTCCGGCTCTTGGACGTGGGTTATCAAGGACCGTAAGGCTCGAAGAAATTTCCTTCAATCCCCAAGCAAACTCACAGAACCCCTCCCCAATCTCGCCATTCTGGCGGACAATGAGGGGCAGCACCAGATCTCGAGCAGCGAGGATCTCTGCGCACCAGAGCAAAAGGTCCCAATAGTCCGGCTAGGGACAGAACAGGCGGCAATCCATGCGCCCCCGCGCCAAGCTTCCCACCCGAGTAACAGTCCGAGGCCATTCGACACTCTCGCCGTTGCGCCTCTCAGATGACCATGAGTCGTACCCGCCTCCCGCTGACCAGCAGGAGCCCACGTCCTTGCGGATGCGTCAGCGCCTCCTGGGGGACCTCAGAGAGGCAGGACTCAGCGACCGGGAGGCCCGCGCCGAGGCGGCCCGCCTCCTGGCCGGTGACGTCTGGAGCGGCTAGCCCAGCACACCCCCACGACCGCCAGACCGCAGACCACCGCCGTCGACCGCTCACGCCCCCAAGCGAGCGGTCGACGGCGGCTGTCGCATTGCGTCTCGCACGGCACCTTCCGGACTCCCATGGAGGGCGCGGGCCAGGCGCTGCCGGCGCGCGCCCGTGCCGTCCCGCAGGATCGAGGCGACGGTGTCCTCCACCGATGTGAGTTCGCCCGCTTCCTCGAGTACGGGACCCACGAAGGAAAGAAGGCCCGCCAACGCGTCGCCCGCTGGACGCGGGGTGCGGGTGGTCGGGTCGACGAGTTCGCCTTCCACCCCAAACCTGCTCGCCTGCCACGTCCACAGCCGCAGCAGCTCGGCGGGGACGTCGTCGGGCGCTAGACCGGCCTGCCATTGGCGGGCCGCAGTCTCGACCAGTGCCCTGGTGAGCACCGCGAGCATGGCGGCGTGTGCGGGGTCCTGGCAGACGTCGGCGATGCGTACCTCGACCGTTGGATGGGCGTCGGAGAGGCGCGCGTCGAAGTAGATCATGCCGGCGTCGAGCAGAACACCTGACGTGAGCATCGCCGCGACCCTCTCGCGGTAGACCTCAGCGTGGCCGAAGACGGGGCTTGGCCCCGAGGTCGGCCAGCGGCTCCAAGCCTGATAGCGGTAGCTGCTGAAGCCCGTGTCCCGCCCGCCCCAGAACGGCGAATTGGCGCTCAGCGCCAGGAGCATGGGAAGCCAAGCCCGGATCCTGTCGAGCACGGCGACGCCTTCGTCGGGCCCGGCGACGGCAACGTGAATGTGGAACCCGCAGGTGAGCTGCTGCTCGAGCGTCACGGCGAAGCGCTCGGCCATGCGTCCGTAGCGGACGCTCTCCGTCAGGTGGGGGCGGACCGGCACCGGCGACGTTGCCAGCGGCACAGCGCGGACCCCCACCGCGAGGGCGGCTTCGTCCAGCCGTCGGCGGCCCAGGCGGATCGCGGCTTCGACGTCCTCGTGGCGGACCAAGGGTGGCCCCACGAGTTCGATCTGCTCCTGCTTCACCTCTGCCACGAGGCGCGGCTCGCCCGACCGAAAGCCGGTGCGCGAGGCCGTCGCGGAATTCCACGCCATCAGTACCTGCTCGCCCGCCGCTGCGGGAGTTCCGGACGCGGAATCGAAAAGCAGGAGTTCTTCTTCGACTCCCACGCTCCTCAAATTGGCCATGGCGGAAGGTCCTTTCGCCCGGGTCGCTGGTGCGGGGCGACCGGTATTACGCGGTTACCCGCTTGCCGTCTCTCGAACCACCCGGGCGCGTTCAGTTCTTAGTCATCAGCCCAATGCGATAGGCGGCGGCGACCAGCTGGCCTCGGTCCCTCGAATTCAGCTTGATCATCGCCCGATTGATATGCGTCTTCACGGTGAGCGGCGAAATGAAGAAAGCGGCGGCAATCGCCTCATTGTCCATCCCCTCCGCGGCGGCAATGACGATGTCCCGTTCCCGAGCCGTGAGGGCTGCCGCCAAGGCCGAGTCTTGGGCGGTCGGAACGGCCCTCGACTTCGTGAGCAGGTGACGGAGCACCGCCTTCTGTGCGGTCTGGGACAAGGCCACCTCGCCGAGCGAAGCCTTGCGCACCGCGTCGATGATCTCATCTGGCCCAGCACTCTTGCTCAGGAAGCCGTCCGCCCCCGCGTGGAGGGCTTCGAGCACGTCCGGATCCTCGTCGAACGTCGTCAGGACAATGATCCTCGTGCTCTCCAGCTCTGGCTGGGCGCGAATGAGCCGCACCCCCGTGGGGCCGTCGGTCCCGGGCATCCGGAGGTCCATGAGGATGACATCGGGCCGAACCTGCTGAGCCACCACCAGGGCTTCCCTGCCGTTGCCGGCTTCGGGACCGACGCGAAACCCCGCGGATTCCAGAATGGCGCGAAGGCCCACGCGGATGGCGGGCTGGTCGTCGACCAGGAGGACGGTGATCATCTCCCCGCCTGTTCCGTCGGCGCGGCCACCGCCAAGGGCAGGGCCGCGCGCAGCACAAAGGTCTGCCCATGCTTCTCGGCTTCGAAGGAGCCCCCGGCCGCGGCAGTGCGCTCCCGCATGCCGATCAGTCCGAATCCGCCGCTGTCGCGGCCGCTGCCGCCATCGGCCACAGCATTGTCGATGTCGATTCTGAGCTGGTCGCCGCTCCTATACACGTGCAGAGTCGCCGCACCGGTTCCATAGCGATGAGCATTTGTCAGGCCTTCTTGGACAATCCGATAGAGCGCCGCGTCAGACGCCGCGCCGAGCGGCTGCTGGAGGTCGATATCCGCGTCGAGTTCCATTCCCAGCCCCCGGAACGAATCGATGAGCGCAGGAACTGAGACTGCGTTGGTGGGGGTGCGCGCGGGCTCGTCGTCCGTGCAACGGAGGACCGTAAGAATGTCCTGCATCTCTGTCAGGACATTGCCGCAGGCATTCCGGATTTCGGTGAGGGAGGTTTGAACGGCGGAGGTGGGCGCGGGAAGAATCCGTTCCAATGCGCCGGCGTGCACATTAATGACGGCCACATTATGGGCGACGGCGTCATGAAGGTCCCGCGCGATGCGCAGCCTTTCTTCTGCCACTCGATGCATGATGTCGCTTTCGCGGGCGTCAAGGGCGGCTTGAGCACTCTTGTTGAGGGCGGAAATGTAATTCTGGTGGCTGCGTAGGGATAGGCCAATTCCGAGGACGGCGGCCGTCCACAGCGGCGAGATCAAGGCTGTGGGCTCGAGGGGACCCACATTGAGGACGGCCATCGTGAAGATGTACTGCGGGAGGCAGACAACGACGCCGAGGACGAGCGATGCCCTCCTCGACCGCCGCAGCGGCACGGAGAAAAGGCAGATTTGGACGAGGGTCCACACAGTGAGGTTGTAGCCCCTGTCGAGGGCGATCGCCGAGCCCGCGACGGCGGCGACGGTGGTCGCAGTCATGGGGAACTTGCGCCGCAACCCCACGCACACCGCGGCAACCGCCAACCTTGCAAGTCCGAAGGCCGAAAAGCCCAGGGTCAGCTCGCGATACAGCTCAATGATCACCATCAGGGCGGCGACCCCATCGAGTGCCAGCTCCCACGTCCTCGTGGCCAAGGCTCCGGGCAGGTCAGGATGGGCTCTCGGGGCAGGGCGCACCAGTCGAAGGTGATGTGACATAGGCGTCATCGCCTCCTCCTGATCGGTGCTGCGGGCCACCGGAAATTCCCCGAGCTGCCAGCCCTCTTCGAGGTTATTCCACGAATTCACGTGCTGTCTGCCAAGACCGTGAATCTACTGCAACTGCAGTATTCGGCCTACTGCATCCGCGGATCACGAGTCACTCTGCTGGCCGGATGTGCGCTTGAAACGGACGCGGGACTCTTGTCGTCATGCAGATCACCACCGACGACTTTGGCCGGATCGACATCACCGACGTCCCGCTCCCCGATGATGTGAGGGACCCCAGCGCCACCTATACGTACTCCGGAAAGGTGTGCGTCCTCTACCGCAAAGACGAGGACCCTTTCGGAGAGGATTGGTATCACGTGGCGGTGGTCGATGACGACGGCGCCAACTTCCGCACGATCTTCTCCGGCCGCATCCCCCAGCATGCGAAGGCCAACGGCATCCGGCACATGCCGTTTGCCGACAACCGGCGCCTGCTCCTGGGCGACTACGTGCTGGAATGCACCCCGGATCTGGATAGCTGCACCGAAGCCGGGCTCGTCCCCGTCGAGTACCCGTGGGGGCTCGAGGAAGACCCTCTGACCTCGCACCACTGGTCCGAGATCATCATCTCGCCCGACAACGAGCACATCTCGTGGACGACTCTGCGGAACGACTTCGGCGCCATCGTGGGCCTCGGCAGGCTGAGCCGCGCCGAGGACCGCTACACGATCGAAGACCCCAGCATCATCAGCACCGTCGATGCGCTCATCCCAGACCCTGAACGAGACGGATATTTCCTCCCGCAGCCGGTCAGGGGCGGCGAGGTCAAGCAGTTCGTCCGCGGCGGCACGGCAATCTCAGCGGTCGGCGGCACCGACGGCTTCCTGCCGGATTCCGTCGTCCAGGATCTGGCGTCGGAAGAGCTGGTCCGCATTACCAGGACGCCCGGCTACGACGAGACGACGATCTTCTCCCCTGACGAGCGCCTCGGGCTCGTCATGACCTCGCGCGCCTCAAAGCGCACCAACCCGGCGATCCTGGGGCTCGTCCCGCGACCCCACGCGATTCTTGCGGGGATGGACTTGGCGTGGGCCGTCTACACGTACACCGTCAGCGGCGTCCGCAGCTTCCGCGAAGGCAACGTGGGCCCCGTGCTCATCGACATCGAGAAGTCCATGAGCGAGCCAGGGTACGAGGGCATCCCGCTCAACAACCCGGATGAGTCCTGGGTCTACTGCTCGCCGATGTCGTGGCACCCCTCCGGCCGGAAGACCATGTGGCTCGAGGTGCTGCGCGGCAGCGAGCAGCCCGGGACTTACCGAGAGATGCGGGTCCGCGTCGCCCACCTGCTCGACCACGAACCGTCCGCACCGGTGTCCACCCGGCCAACGCCGTCGTCCGCTCCCTACAGCATCAGCGGAGCGTCCGCGGAGCAAGCTCTGAGGAAGGCCTCCGAACCGCTTTTCAGAGGACGGATCGCCGGACAGCACTCGGGGCACATCGAATTCGAACGTCAATCGGGTGACCTTTCCGTCGGCCGTGCAGCCTCCTCGAAAATCACGTACGTCGATTACAGCGACGACGGTCGAACGTTCTACGCGGGCTTTGAACAAACGCGCAGCTCCTTCATCAGCGACACCGTCTATCAGGCCGACCTCGAACTCACGGGCGAACACCCGGGCGAAATGCGCCTTCGCGCCACGTGGTCCGGCAGGCAGGACGGAACCCGCCTGCTCTTCGACCGCGATACGGACGGCCAGCCGAAGAGCCACGGCTTCGCACGCTACGGCGGAGTCCAGCTCAATATCGAAGACCTCGTCGAATAAAGAAGGAATTCAACAATGAACCGTTTTCAAGGAAAGACCGTCATTGTCACCGGCGCCGGCTCCGGAATTGGCCGCGCCACCGCCGTGAGACTCGCCGACGAAGGCGCGAGGGTCGTGGCCACGGACATCGTGGCCGAGCGGCTCGACGAGGTGAAGGCGTCGCTCCCGGAGTCGGACGTGAGGACCGTGGCCGGCGACGTCGCCGAGAGCCGCACGATCGACGCCGTCATTGCCGCGTGCGACGGCGAGCTCCACGGAGCGGCCAACGTCGCCGGAATCATGGACGGCTTCCTGCCTCTGGGCGAGGTCGACGACGACACCTGGGACCGCGTGCTGCGCGTCAACGTCACGGCCCCCATGCGGCTGACCCGCGCTGCGCTCCCGCTCCTCGTCGCGGGCGGGGGCGGCTCGATCGTCAATGTCGCCTCGGAGGCCGGGCTGCGCGGGTCGGCCGCGGGCGCCGCCTACACCGCCTCGAAGCACGCAGTCATCGGGCTCACAAAGAACACGGCCTTCATGTACGGGCCCCAAGGCGTCAGGGCCAACGCCGTGGCGCCGGGCGCGGTGGCCACCAACATCGAGGCCACGGTCCGCAGCGACTTCGCGGCCGGCCGTGTCTTCCCCCTCATGCAGGCCATCGGCTCCCCCGTGGCGGAGGCCGAGCGGCTCGCCGCAGCCATCGCCTGGCTGCTGAGCGACGACTCCCTCAACGTCAACGGCGCCATCCTGCCCAGCGACGGAGGCTGGTCCGTCGCATGAACAGCTTCCCGCCCGGCTTCCTCTGGGGAGCCTCCACCGCCCCGCATCAGATCGAGGGCAACAACCTCAACAGCGACTGGTGGGTCCAGGAGCAGACCGTCCCCGGGATGGAGCCCAGCGGCGACGCGATCGACAGCTACCACCGCTACCGGGAGGACATGACGCTCCTCGCCGACGCGGGCCTGAACTCGTACCGCTTCGGCATCGAGTGGGCCCGCATCGAGCCGCTCCCCGGTCGGTTCTCCCGCGCCGAGCTGGCCCACTACCGCCGGATGATCGAGACGGCCTTCGAACTCGGCCTCACCCCGGTCGTGACGCTCCATCACTTCACGACTCCCCGCTGGTTCGCGGAGGAGGGCGGCTGGCTCGGCGAGCGGGCCGTCGAGCGCTTCGCCGCCTACGCCGCCGAGGCCACCTCCATCCTGGGCGGCGTGGAATGGGTCGCGACGATGAACGAGCCGAACATGCTCGCCATGATGACCACGATGCGTCGCATGATGACCGCCGCGCCCCAGGCGACGGAAGAGCAGGCGCAGGAACAGTGGCAGAGCCCGACCGTGGACCAGGACCCCAGGCCGCAGCTCCCGCCCCCGGACCCCGAGATCGGCGCGCGGCTCGTCGACGCGCACCACGCCGCCCGCGAGATCGTCCGAGCGCGGACGGATGCGAAGGTCGGCTGGACCGTGGCGAACCGCGCCTTCGTGGCCCGCCCCGGAGCGGAGGCGAAGAAGCGCGAACTCGAATACGTCTGGGAGGACCTTTACCTCCAAGGCTCGATCCGCGACGACTTCGTGGGCGTCCAGTCGTACTCGAGCCAGTGGGTGAGCGAGGCGGGCATCGAGCCCCATCCGCAGAGCCCGGACAACACGCTCGTCGGCACCGCCTATCGCCCGGACGCGATCGGCATCGCCCTCCGGCACACGGCCGAGGTCACCGGCGGCCTCCCGATCCTCATCACCGAGAACGGCATCGCCACCAGCGATGATGCCCGCCGGATCACCTACACGGACGAGGCCCTCCGGCACGTCTCGGAGGCGGTCGACGACGGCATCGACGTCCGCGGCTACCTGCACTGGAGCCTTCTGGACAACTACGAGTGGGGCCACTGGGAGCCGACCTTCGGGCTCATCAGCGTGGACCGCGACACGTTCGCCCGCACCCCCAAGCCGAGCCTCGCCTGGCTCGGTTCCGTCGCCCGCGCCGGCGATCTGACCGCCGTCGGGCATTAGCAGGAGACCTCAATGCTGAAGCCTCTCACCACCCCCACCCGCGACCTGCTCAGCCTGGACGGGCTGTGGGCCTTCGCCCTCGACACCAAGGTCGGGCCGGAGCCGTGGAAGTCTCGGCTCGACACCCACCTCGAGGCCGCCGTCCCGGCCAGCTACAACGACCTGTTCGCGGACCAGGAGATCCACGACCACGTGGGCCTGGTCTGGTATCAGCGCACCGTCCGGGTGCCGCGCGGCTGGGCCGGCGAGCGGGTCGTCCTCCGCTTCGACGCCGCCACGCACGCGGCCGCGGTCTACGTCGACGACACCTTGGTCATCAAGCACGACGGCGGCTACACGCCATTCGAGGCGGACCTCACCGACGTCGTGGTCGCCGGGGAGGCGTTCCGGCTCACTGTCGCGGTCGACAACCGGCTCACGAACGTCACGATCCCGCCCGGGAAGTTGACCGTCGGACCCGACGGGAAGGAGCGCCAGAGCTACTTCCACGACTTCTACAACTACGCCGGCCTGGCCCGCTCAGTGTGGCTCTACAGCACCCCCGTCACTCACCTGACGGACGTGACGGTGACCACGGAGCTCGACGGCGGGACCGCGCTGGTGAGCTACCGGCTGGCAACGAGCGAGCCGGCTCCGGCGAGCGTGCAGCTCGTCGACGAATCGGGAATCACCGTCGCGTCCGGCGAAGGGCACGCGGGCACACTCCGCGTCGAGGACCCCGTGCTGTGGCGGCCGGGCGCGGCCTACTTGTACCGGCTGGAGATCGAGATCCATGACGGGGCTCGTCCCGTGGACGTCTACGAGCTTCCGGTGGGAATCCGAACGGTTGCGGTCGAAGGAGACCAGTTCCTCATCAACGGCGAGCCGTTCTATTTCACCGGGTTCGGCAAGCACGAGGACTCCGCCATCCGGGGCAAGGGCCACGACAACGCGTACCTCGTCCACGATTTCCGCCTCTTGGACTGGACCGGCGCGAATTCCTTCCGCACCTCGCATTACCCCTACGCCGAGGAAGTGCTCGAGTTCGCCGATCGCCACGGCATCGTCGTGATCGACGAGACGGCCGCCGTCGGACTCAACCTCGCCGTCGAAGCCGGGCTCACCGGCCAACCGCCAAGGCCCACCTTCTCCTCCGAGACCATCAACGACCAGACCCAGGCCGCGCACGCCCAGCACCTGCGCGAGCTCATCGAGAGGGACAAGAACCATCCCAGCGTGGTGATGTGGTGCGTCGCAAACGAGCCCTCGACCAACGAAGACGGAGCCAGGGAGTACTTCGAACCGCTCATCAGCCTCACCCGGGAACTCGATCCCACGCGTCCCGTCACGATGACAACCGTCATCTTCGCCACCTGCGAGACCGACCGCACCGCCGACCTCATCGACGTCATCTCGCTCAACCGCTACTACGGCTGGTACGTGGCCACGGGCGACCTCGAGACGGCGGAGAAGCTCCTCGAGGCGGACCTCCGCGGGTGGGCCGCGAAATACGGCAAGCCGATCATGATGAGCGAATATGGCGCCGACACCATCGCCGGGCTGCATTCGGTGACGAGCACCCCGTGGACCGAAGAATTCCAAGCTGATTTCCTCGCGATGAACCACCGCGTCTTCGACCGCATTCCGTCGTTCGTCGGCGAACAGGTGTGGAATTTCGCCGATTTCGGCACCGGCGCCGCAATCCACCGTGTGGACGGCAACAAGAAGGGCGTCTTCACCCGGGACCGCAAGCCCAAAGCAGCCGCCTTCGCTCTCCGCGAGCGCTGGAAAGACCTCCGCGGACGCAAACCCGTAACCCAAGAAATCAGCAGACAAGAGATCAGCCGACAAAGGAGTCATGATGTCGCAGCCCAACACTGAAGCCGAACTGCAGGCGGAGCCGGCATCCGGCGCTGGGTCGGCCACCGCCGTCGCCCCTGCCATCGAGGCACCCCCGCTCCAGAAGGCGAGTGCGAGCTATCTGACCCTCATGTCGCTCGCGAATTTCGGCGTCTCGATGGCCTTCATCGTCCCCCTTGCCTATTCGCTGTCCGTGCGCATTTCCCAGCTCGCTCCGGGCCACGAGGAGGTCCTCGGCTACGTCGCCGGAACCGCGCAGTTCGTTTCCATCGCCGCGAGCCCCCTCATCGGCGTCTGGAGCGACCGCTTCCGCTCGCGCCTCGGACGCCGCACCCCCTTCATGTTCGGCGGCGCGCTCCTTGGGCTCATCGGCCTCCTGGTCATCGCCCTCGCACCGACGGTCGTCGTGGTCGGCGCCGGCTGGGTCCTCGGCCTCTCCGGCTGGTCCGCCGCCGGCCAGGCCATCCTGAACCTCCAGGCCGATCGGATCCCGGAGGAGCAGCGCGGCAAGATCTCAGCCCTCAGCGGGCTTTCGGCCCAGATCGCGCCCGTCTTGGGCATCGGCATCGCCTACGCGGTGTCCTCGAGCACCCTGCTGGTGTTCATGGTCCCGGCGCTCGTGGGGCTCGTGTTCCTCGTGCTGTTCCCGCTGTTCAAGCGAGAGGGCAGCTCGGTCGGGCTTGTCCACAACAGCGCGGTGAGCGTCAAGGCGCTTCTGGAGAGCTACGTCTTCAGCCCACGGAAGCACCCGGACTTCGCGTGGAACTGGCTCGGACGGTTCATCTTCTTCATGGGCCTGTACTTCAACACCACGTTCGGCACCTTCTTCTACGCCCAACGCCTCGGGCTTCCGGTCAAGGAGGTGGCCGGCACCGTCGCGATCATCGGAATGCTCGGCGTCCTCTCTGCGAGCGCCGGCGCGCTCATCGGCGGATTCCTGTCCGACCGGCTGCGTCGCCGCAAGCTGTTCACGTTCATCGGCGCCCTGCTGTTCGTGGGCGGCGGCATCACCGAGGCCTTCGCGCACTCCTTCGTCACCCTCGTGATCGGCGCGCTCCTCATGCAGGCTGCCATCGCCCTCTTCGGCGCGGTCGACGGGGCCATCGTGTTCGCCGTCCTGCCCGACCGTGCTCAGGCGGGCCGCTACCTCGCCGTCGTTGGGTTCTCGCAGCGGATCCCCAGCGCCATCGCCCCGCTCATCGCGCCGCTCATCATCGTCCTCGGAGCGAATGGGGCCGAGAAGAACTACACCGCTCTCTACCTCGCGGGCGCCGCCCTCGCACTGATCGGAAGCCTGTGCATCGTCTTGAAGGTCAAGTCCGTCCGATGATCGCCGCCAAATGGATCTCGCCCGCCGAGTCCGACGACGATGCGAACCGGGAGGACCGGGGCGCCTACATCCTCCGCAAGTCCTTCAACCTTCCGGCAGCGCCCCGCGCGGCCACGCTCACCGCCACCGCCTTGGGCGTCTACGAGGTATTCATCAACGGCATCCGCGTGGGCGACATCGAGCTCGCCCCGGGCTCGACGAGCTACGACGAGACGCTGTACGCCCAGCAGTACGACGTCGCAGCGCACCTTACGCCTGGCCCGAACCGGATCGACATCGTCCTCTCCGATGGCTGGTTCCGCGGCCGGAACAGCGGCGCGCAGCGTCGCAACGTCTGGGGAACGACGACGGCGGCCCTGGCTCAGCTGGAGATCGACCTCGGGTCGGGGGCCGGGATGACCGTGGGCACCGGGGGTGACTGGCTCACCTTTCCGAGCCAGATTGTGAGGGCCGACCTCATGGGCGGCCAGACCACCGACTTCCGCGTCGATCCCGATCCGTCGGACCCGGCGCCGGTCCGTGTGGGGGTTGTCGCCCCACCTGCCCCGTCGTGGTCGCCTAGCCCGCCCGTGCGCCGGGTCGAGGAGCGGCGTCCGGTTTCGCTGCGGCGGCTTCGGGCCGGGGTTTCGATCCTCGATGCGGGCCAGAACCTCTCCGGCTGGGTGAGGCTGAGCGACGTTGGGCCGTGCGGGTCGGAGACGGTGCTCGAATTCGGGGAGCATCTGGACCGCGACGGCGACCTCACCACGACTCATCTCGACATGGCGACGCCCCAGAACGGAATCCGCCAGTTCCACCAGACGGACGTCGTCATCGCGGGCGACGGGCCGGACGTCTTCGAACCACGGCACACCGTCCACGGCTTCCGGTACGTGCGGATCACGCACCCAGGTCGCGAGCTCGTTCCCAGCAGCTTGACCGTCGTGGTCGTTCATTCGGATCTCGACCGGCGCGGATGGTTCCGCTGCAGCTCACGCGACCTCGAGCGCCTGCACGAGGCGGCAGTGTGGAGCTTCCGGGGCAACGTCGTCGATGTCCCCACTGACTGCCCCACCCGGGAACGCTCGGGGTGGACCGGGGATTATCAGATCTTCGCGCCGGTCGCGGCCATGCTGTACGACGTCGAGGGGTTCTCAAGGAAATGGCTGCAGTCCGTCCGCGACGACCAGTGCGACGACGGCCTCCCCGCCGCCTTCTCCCCCGATTCGGCCCGCTTGAAGGCGCATCCCGACAATCCGACCCGGGCGATGGGAGGGTCGGCGGGCTGGGGCGACGCTACGGTCCTCGTGCCCTGGGCGATCTACGAGTCGTACGGGAATCCGCAGATCTTGGCCGAGAACTGGGAGTCGATGGTCCGGTGGGTCGACTATGCGCTCCACCTCGCCGCGACGCTCCGCCACCCTGCGCGGGTCTCGCGGTCCGAGGTGCCGCTCCCCCACGAGCGGTACATCTGGGACGGCCCGTTCCACTACGGGGAGTGGTGCGAGCCCAAGCGCCGGCGTGCGGACGGCTCCCTCATCGACCCTTTGGCCGAGAACCCGTACGCCTACATGAGTGTCGACCGCGGCGAAGTGGGGACGGCCTACCTCTACCGTTCCTCCTTGACCCTCAGCCGCATCGCGGGCATCCTCGGCCGCGAGGAAGCCTCGCGGAAGTATGGCCGGATCGCGGCCGCCGTGAAGGACGCCTGGCAGGAGGAGTTCCTCACGCGCGAGGGCCGCACGGGCGAGGACACGCAAGGCGCCTACGTCCGCGCCTTGGCCTTCGGTCTCGTCCCCGAGTCGCTTCGTGAGGCGGCCTTGGACCGACTGGTCGAGCTGATCCACGAGGCCGACGACCGCGTTGGAACGGGCTTCCTCTCTAGCGGGGCGCTGCTTCCGATCCTCGCAGAGAACGGGCGTGCCGACCTCGCCTTCCGGCTGCTCTTCCGTCGGGGGACGCCCTCGTGGCTGGGCATGCTGGATCGCGGCGCGACGACCATCTGGGAGGACTGGGAAGGCGTCGAAGAGGACGGGACAGCCCACGCCTCGCTCAACCACTACAGCAAGGGCGCCGTGATCCGTTTCCTCCACGAATACCTCGTAGGGCTGCGCCAAGCGCCCGGTTCGGTCGGATGGGAGCGCTTCGAGGTGAAGCCCTTCCCCGGCGGAGACGTGACCTCCGCCAGCTTCCGTTTCGTCTCGCCTCGCGGGGAGATCGAGGTCTCGTGGTCGTTCGTGGACGACGAGTTCCATCTCGACCTCACCGTCCCGCCCGGAAGCGGTGCCGCGGTCGCCCTGCCCGATGGAACCACTGCCGCCTACGGGCCCGGACTCCACCGGGCGCGTTGCCTACATGCCTCTGAGACTGTTAGGGGCAAAGTGGCGGTTAGCCCGTAACCGATTCATGGGAGAGGCGCGCGCTCTTGCCACAAGACATAGACAGGCGTAAATATTGACGAGTGTCTATGAATCTCGAGCTGACCCCGATCCAGGCGGTCGCGTGCTGTTCGCCGCTTGCGCGCGAGCCGATCTCCGAGGAGGTGGCCGAGCAGGTTTCGATCGTGCTCAAGGCCTTGGGGGATCCGGTGCGGTTGCGCTTGATGTCCTTGGTCGCCTCGCACGAGGGCGGGGAGGCGTGCGTGTGCGATCTGAACGACGCCTTCGACCTCTCGCAGCCCACGATCAGCCATCACCTGAAGATCCTGCATGAAGCAGGGCTCCTCGAGCGGGAGAAGCGGGGCGTCTGGGCGTACTACCGAGCTCGGACCGAGTCGCTGGAGAACCTGGCGTCCGTGATCGGCGGGACGGCCAGGTGAACCTCCTCGCTCGGCGTGCCGCCGCCGAGGCGACAGGCACGGCGTTCCTGGTGATCGCCGTCGTCGGCTCTGGAATCATGGCCTCCCGGCTTTCCCCCGACACCGGCCTCGCGCTGCTGGAGAACAGCATCGCCACGGGTGCTGCGCTCGTGGCGCTCATCGTCGCGCTTCAGCCGGTGTCGGCCTCGTTCAATCCTGTCGTGACCCTCGTGGAGAAGGCTTTGGGGATCCTCGACTGGCCCACCGCTGCCGCGCTCATCCTGGCCCAGTGTCTCGGCGGCCTCGCCGGCACGGTGGTGGCGAACCTGATGTTCGGGCTCGACGCGGTGGCGCTCTCGTCGCACGTCCGTTCGGGGCCCGGGCTGTGGCTGGGCGAGGTCGTGGCGACGGTCGGCCTGTTGCTCGTGGTGTTCGGCGTCATTCGCTCGGGCCGCGCGGACCGGGTTGCCTTCGCCGTCGGCGGGTACATCGCCGCGGCCTATTGGTTCACGAGTTCGACCAGCTTCGCCAACCCTGCCGTCACCTTCGCTCGGACCATTACCGACACCTTCGCGGGGATCGCTCCGGTCTCCGCCCCGGCGTTCGTCCTCGCCCAGCTCGTCGGCGGCGCGCTCGGGTTCCTCCTGGTCCGTCTCCTGTATCCGTCCGCAACGGGTACCGCCTCCGTCGAGGCCGAACAGAAAGTCATCTCATGAGCTCAGATGCTGCAGCCAGCCGGCCCTCCGTTCTTTTCGTCTGCGTCCACAATGCGGGCCGCTCCCAGATGGCCGCCGCGTATCTCAACCGTCTCTCGGGGGGTCGCATCGAGGTCAGGTCCGCTGGCTCTGAGCCCGCGGAGAGAGTCAACCCCGCCGCGGTCGAAGCGATGCTCGAGGAGGGCATCGACATCCGCACCGAAAGCCCCAAGATTCTCACGACGCAGGCGGTCAAGGATTCCGACATCGTCATCACCATGGGCTGCGGCGACACCTGCCCGATCTTCCCCGGAAAGCGCTACGAGGACTGGGAGCTCGACGACCCCGCTGGGAAGGGGGTCGATTCCGTGCGCCCGATCCGAGACGAGATCAAGGGGCGCGTCGAGAACCTCATCGCCGAGCTGCTTCCCTCAGGCACCTAAACCACGGAACAGCGGGAAAGGAGGTGGCCAGGATGGCGGGCGGAGACGACGATTGCTGCTGCGACGACAGCTGCGAATGCTGCTAAGGCACTCACGGGCGAGGATCCGGCCACGGCTGAATCCTCGCCCTGTCGAGGGCCGGGGTGCAGATGGCGAGTGTTGTCGGTCCCATGCGTTCGCTGCTGGCCAGGTCGAGGTGACACCCGCCGGGGAAAAGGCGGCGGCCGGCGCCGGTCGCAGTCGGGAAGACCCGCAGGCGGTATTCGTCGACCACCCCTGAGCTGACAAACTGATCGACGAGAGTCCCGCTGCCGATAATGACGACGTCGCGATGGTCAGATTCTTGGCGAGCCCACTCAACGACATCGCCGCTGACGGCTCGAGAATTCTGCCACCGGCCGAGATCAACTCCCGATCGCGTGGCGACTGCCTTGTCCGCGGCGTTGAGGGCCCGCGCAAAGGGATCCTCGCGCCCCGGCCACAGCGTCGAGAAGTGTTCCCAGGTCTTCCTTCCGAACAGGAAGACCCCGGTCTGCAGAATCGGACCGTAGGCGAATTTGTCGCCGGCAATTGCCTCTCGGCCGTGGCGGAAGGCCCAGCCGCCGAAAGCGGTGCCGTCGGATCCGTCGGGATCTTCGACGACACCATCGAGGGTGATGAACTGCGCGACGATGATGCGTGCCATGGCGCTCCCTTACGTTGTGGTGGGCGGTCACCTAGGCATACGAATGGGGAGCGCCGAATTCATCGGTCTGAGGCAAGATCCTTCTCGAAAAGCCCGAACAGCTGCGGGTTCTGGTAGACGAGCACCTCCCCGATTGCCGTCCCGCCGGCATCTGCGGCGAAGAGCTGAACGGTGTGCGGCTGCGGTCCTTCATCCGTGACCAGGAAGAGGAGCAGCCCGAGCTGCCCATTGGCGGAGATCAGCTGAGTCTCCCACCGTGCGCCCCGCCAAGCGAACAGATTCGCCATGAACGCGGCGTAATTCTCCCGCCCGATGGACCATTGCGGCACTGGCGGCATCTCGAACACCACGTCTGCGGCCACGAGGGCGGCCAGAGCGTCGGCATCCGCCCGCTCGATCGCCCGCGCGTAGTCCTCCACCGCCTGGCGGCGCAACGGCGTTCGGCGAGCAGCGCCGTCGTGCACTGCAGCTCGCGCGCGCTGCAGTGCGGAGTTGACCGCGGCCACGCTCAACTCGAGAATCGCCGCCGTTTCGGCGGCGGAGTGACCGAGGACGTCGCGCAGGATGAAGACGCCGCGCTGCCGTGGCGGGAGCGCCTGGAGCACGGCCGTGACGGCGAGCCGCACGTTGTCAGAGGCCACGGCTGAGCGTTCCGGTTCGGAGTCCTCCCACCAGCTCGTGGGTGCCGGCATCAACCAGGGAACGTCCATGGCAGGGACGAGCGGGGCGCCTACGTCGAGACCGGCGGCGCTGAGGTCGCGCGGCAAGGGCCGCCGTGGGGACTCGCGGAGCCGATCGAAGCAGACGTTCCGGGCGATGCGGAAGACCCACGTCGTCAGCGACGCCACCGCCGGGTCGAAGGAGTCCCGGGCCCGCCACGCACGCTCCATCGTGTCCTGTACCGCGTCCTCAGCCTCGAAAGGCGACCCGAGAAGCTGATAGCAGAATGCCAGCAGGCGGCCGCGGAACGCGGAGAGATCATCCGGAGTGAGGGACACGAGAGGATCGTAAACCCGCGGCGTGCGCGCGCCGCGCGGTGGAACGGAAGACGGAAGCGGCCTGCTCGCCCGCCGGGCTGAGCCTGCGGTTGGCGAGGTGGGCGAGGAGGATTCTGCGGGCCGGGGACCCGGCGAGCGGAACGGCGACGACGTCTGGGCGGAGCGCGCTGAGCGCGAGGCGGGGGGCCAAGGCAATGCCGATGCCCGCTGCCACCATGCCCTGGGTCTCCTGGTAGTCATTGGCGGCGAACGCAATGCGGGGATCGAAGCCTGCGTCGCGGCAGACGCGGCGCAGAACATCAGCCACCGGATGTTCGTCGCGGACAATCCACTCCTGGTCCTGCAACGCCTCGATCCGCACAGAGCGCCGGGACGCGACCGGGTGGTCGTTGGGCACCAGGAGCAGGGTCGGGTCATCCATGAGCGGGATGAGGGTCAGGTCCTCGTCCTCGATGCGCTCCCACGGGTAGTCCCACAGCAGGGTGAGCTCGATGTCGCGCCGCCTGAGACGCTCGAGCAGTCCCGCGCGCCGTGCGCTGACAACCGTGACCGCGACTTCGGGGTGGCGCGCGCGGAACGCGAGCACGACGTCGGGCATCAGGGATGCACCGACCGTGGGGAATGTGCCCATCCGCAGCTGCCCGCGGCGGAGGCCTGCGAACTCGCCCATCTCCGCGCGGGCGGCCTCGATCGTCCTGTCGATGTCGTCCGCGTAGCGCAGCAAAGCTTGGCCCGCTTCAGTGAGCACGACGCCGCGGGGATGCCGCTCGATCAGGGCAACGCCCACCTCGTGTTCCAGCTTTGTGATCTGCTGGGAGACCGCCGAAGTGGTGAAGGTCAGGGCCGCAGCAGCGGACGTCAAGGACCCCGAGCGAGCCACCTCGCGGAGCAGATGGAGACGGTGCAGGTCGAGATCAGCCACCCCCAGAGTTTAGCAAAACTAGACGCATCTGAAGATTCCTGTGATTGTGCTGAAGCCTCGTGGCGCGGATCGTAGAAGTAACAGGCGCTGTGAGGCGCAACACTCCAAAGCATGAAGGAGACGACCGTGCGACTTCGCGGTCACTGGTACCGGGGCGGCACGAGCAAGTGCTGGCTCTTCGACGCCGACGACGTGACGCTCCACGCCACCAGCCAGGAGGAGGTGCTGATGCTGCTCGCCGATGCTTTCGGGGCGGCGGACGCACGCCAGCTCGACGGCGTTGGCGGCGGGACCTCGACGACGTCGAAGGCCGCGATCATCACCCCGACTCCCGACGGACCGGCCGACCTCGACTACCTCTTCGCGCAGGTCGGGATCGGCGACCCGACCGTCGAGCTGGGCTCCAACTGCGGCAACTGCGCCACGGCGATTGCCCTGTACGCGGTTCAGTCGGGCATCGTCGCCCCGAGCGCCGGGACAACGCGGGTCCGCATGCGCAATGTGAACACGGGGGCCGTTCTGAGCGGAACGATCTCGACGCCGGGCGGCCGCGTCCCGACGTCGGGACGCGCCACGGTTCCGGGCAGCAGCGCGCCCGGGGTCCCCGTGAGCCTCTCGTTCCACGCCCCCTGGGGCCAGACGACCGGCTCGGTCCTGCCGACGGGCAGGCCCGTTGACGAGATCGGGGCCGGACTCAAGGGGAGCATGGTCGACGCCGGCGCGCCGGCGGTGTTCCTCCCCGCGGATCAGGTGGGCATCGACCTGTCCTCGATGACCGACCCTCTCACCACGCACCTGCCTCAGCTGATCAGGGCGCGGTCTGCCGCCGCCGTCCAGATGGGAATCCGGCGGCCTGAGGATCCGCCGCAGAACGCGGTGCCGAAGGTCGGCGTCGTCGCCCCTGCTGGCGACTACATCGCCAGCGACGGCGCGAAGATCACGGCGGAGAGCCACGACGTGCGGGTGCGGATGCTCTCGATGCTCGCTCCGCACCCGGCAATTGGACTCACCTCCGCCGTCGCGGTCTCTCTCGCTTCCGCCCTTCCGGGAACGGTCGTCGCGGAAGCCGCACGCTTGGCCCCCCTCGGCAGCAGCGCATCAGGGCTGCTGCGCATCGGCACCCCCGCCGGTGTCATCACCGCCGAAGTCACCACAGATGCCTCCGGCAAAGTCAGCGAAGTCGCCCTGCACCGGGCGGCGCGCCAGCTCGCCGTCGCCGACATCGACGTCGCACAACCTGTGGCCCAGACGGCATAGCCCAAACCGCCCGGCCCCTGCGATCATGGATCGGGGCCCGTCAAGGAAGTTTTTTCAATGAAGATCAAATCAATCCTGGGACACCTGTACGTTCAGGTCCTCATCGGCGTAGGGCTCGGCATTCTGGTCGGCGCCTTCTGGCCCGACCTCGGCTCCTCGCTCCAGCCCCTCGGCGACGGCTTCGTCAAACTCGTGAAGTTCCTGATCGCGCCGATCGTCTTCTGCACGATCGTCAGCGGCATCACCTCGCTCACTGACACCAAGAAGGTCGGGCCGACCCTGGTCCGCTCCCTCGGCCTCTTCTACACGCTGACCGCCTTGGCCCTCGCGCTGGGCCTCGGCGCCGTCCTGCTCTTCCAGCCCGGAGCCGGGATGCACATCGATCCCGCCCACCTCAATGCGTCAGTGGCTTCGAAGTACACGAGCCAGCTGCCGAGCAGCAATCCTTCGGACTTCCTGCTGAGCATCGTCCCGAGCACCTTCGTCGGCGCGTTCTCGAACGGCGAGGTCCTCCCCGTACTCCTGATCGCCCTGCTGTGCGGCTTCGCGTTCACCAAGCTCGGCGCACCCGGGAGGCTCGCGCTGGATGTGGTCAACAGCTTCAACCGGCTGCTGTTCGTGGTCTTCGGCTACATCATGAAGGTCGCGCCCATCGGGGCGTTCGGTGCCATGGCCTACACCGTGGGCAAGTACGGGGCCCATTCGATCGGCAACCTCGGGATGCTGATCCTCGCCTTCTACGCAGCCTGCATCGCGTTCGTCGTCATCGGCCTGGGCATCCTCGCCAAGATCACCGGCTTCAGCCTGTGGCAGCTCCTGCGCTACTTCAAGGACGAATTCCTGATCGTCCTCGCCACCTCCTCGAGCGAACCCGTCCTGCCTCGCCTGCTCTCCAAGCTCGAGCGGATCGGCTGCGAGCGCGGTGTCGTCGGACTCGTCGTCCCCACCGGCTACTCGTTCAACCTCACCGGCACGGCGGTCTACCTCACGCTCGCCTCGATGTTCATCGCCCAGGCGTGCGACATCCACCTCAGCTGGGACCAGATCCTCCTCATGCTCGGCATGATGCTCCTGACCTCCAAGGGGGCCGCGGGTGTCACGGGCAGCGGCTTCGTCGCCCTGGTGGCCACGCTCACCGTGATGCCCACGCTTCCGGTGGCCGGTGTGGCCCTGATCGTCGGCATCGACCGGTTCATGAGCGAAGCCCGCGCCCTGACCAGCACGGTCTGCAACATCGTCTCCTGCGTTGCCATTGCCAAGTGGCAGCGGGCGCTCGACACAGAGAAGCTCCACGCCGAACTGAAGGCGGGCTTCACCCCCGTCGAGGTCGAGAAGGTCCAGCTGCCTGAACCGGCTCTGGTTCACTAGCCCACAGCTCATCGAGACCGCGCCGAGTCATCCAGCCTCCTGCACACCCCATCGCAACAGGTAGCCCGAAGGCCGGGCGCAGGACTGAACCGGTGCACCCGAGGCGGGACGCAGCAATCTGCGTCCCGCCTCGACCCTTGTTCACCAAGTCATCCGGCTTGTCGCTGCCCGAAGGCCTCGAGCGCGGCAGCGGCCGAGGCGACGTCGTTGTCGTGGGCCTTCGCATCGGCCACAACCTTCTCCGCCTCCGCAAGGATCAAGCGGTGTTCGAGCAGGGCGTCGGCCAGATACTCTCGCGCGGTGCCGATCCGCTGGCTCCGCCGTCGCTCCTCATGCTCGAGGAACATCTCCGCAGCCCGGACGTGGACCTCGGCACGGTTCTTTGTCGCCGTGAACTCGTGTTCGGCGACGGCGACCCGCCGGGCGTACGCGTCCTCGGCAGCGTTCCTCGCCTCGATGAGCCGGAACCGCTCGCCTTGGTCGAGCTGGCTCGCCGGCTGCTCTTCCGTCGTCGTCTCGCGAGTCGGCACCTCGCCGGCCAGCTCAACCACCGGAGTTACGGACGACGGCGGCCCCTCCAGCTTCCTTTTGCCCGGCACGAGTGCGGCCAGACTCAGGAGTCCCATCGTGCTGGCGCTGGCCGCCCAGATGATGTCGTTCACATTCATGTTCCTCACCCGCTTGTCGAGCAAATTCGCGGTGTCCTTACACAAAAAACTGTCCCAAGTCGCCGTACTCACTCACCACACTTGCCGGTACTCGACTTTCTGCGGGCTCGGAGATCCGTCTACGGAGGCCGTATCCGTTGGGCTCTAAACTCTCGCGCATGGGGAACACCGACCCGGACCGGGTCAGGGCTGAGGTGCCGAGACAGGAAGTCATCGGCGGCGCGTACTGCAGCTACAAGGTCAGTGCGAGCCCACCGTGGATCCGTCTGGTGATCACTCCGGAACAACTCGAGTTCGAGGCCCGCGGGCCGGCACGTCTCTTCGCGCGGGGCCCCTGGGTGATTCCGCGCGAGCAGGTCAAGCAGGTCTTCGCTAAGAGGCGAACGCTCAACTTCCCGCCGCTCTTCTGGGACGTCGAGATCGTCACTACGGATCCGAGCCTGTGGTGGACGTTCTGGTCGCCCCGGCGGCCCGAAGCGCTCCTCCTTTCCTGGAGGAGTGCGGCTACGCGGTGGACTGGACTCCGCACAATTGGGCTGGACTTCCCATCGAGTGACGCACACAGCAGACTGACACCACGAGGCACCTGAGCGCTTGTCGTTGAAAGGACAGTCGATGTTCGACCTCTTGGCCTACCTTCCGATTCTGCTGACGATCTTGGGCGTAGTGGTCGCCATCGCCGTCATCAGGCTGCTCATCAAATTGATGTGGAAGGTGGCAGAACCGAACGAGGCGCTGATCATTTCTGGCCTGACCCGGGGAAGCGCAGACACCAGGGACGGCATGGACTTCAAAATCGTCACGGGGAAGGGCGCCTTGGTGGTTCCCGGGCTCCAGACGGTCAGGACGCTCTCCCTGACGCTGAATGAAACAGAGCTCCAGGTCAATTGCGTGACCTCGCAGGGCATTCAGGTGATCGTGGAGGGCGTCGTGATCTACAAGATCGGCGACGCTGCTCCCTTCATCGCGAATGCCGCGCGTAGGTTCCTCGGCCAGCAGCCCAAAATGCAGAGTCAGGTCTACAACGTCTTTGAAGGCCACCTCCGATCGATCATCGGCAGCATGACGATGGAAGAGATCATCCGCGAGCGGGACAAACTCGCCTCCTTGGTTCGCAGTGCGAGCGGCACGGAAATGGAAAAGCTCGGCCTCGTGGTTGATTCCCTTCAGATCAAGGATCTGCAGGATCCCACGGGGTACATCCAAAACCTCGCGAAGCCGCACATCGCCCAGGTGATGATGGAAGCTCGGATCGCCGAGGCCACGAGGAACCGTGAAGCTGCGGAAAAGGAAGCAGAGGCCGCGGCGCAGATTGCCGATGCCCAGAGCCTTTCCGCCATCAGGCAGTCCGCGGCCCAGGCCAATGCGGAGACGGCGAGGGCGAACGCCGCTCAGGCAGGCCCGTTGGCCGAGGCCACGGCGCGTCAGAAGGTGGTGGTCCAGGAAACCGAGGTGGCGAAGCTCGAGGCTGACCGCGAGGAGCAGAAGCTGCAGACCTCGATTCGCAAGCCGGCCGATGCCAAGGCCTATGCCCTCCGCACCGAGGCGGAAGCCCAGAAGGCGGCCGACATCAGCGCCTCCGAGGCAAGGGCCCGCCGCACCGAGCTCGAGGCCCAGGCGAATGCCCGCAAGGTGGAGGTCGAGGCCCAAGCCAATGCGACTGCAGCGGCTGCCATAGCGGGGGCCACGAAGATCACCGGCGAAGCCGAAGCAGCCGCCACGCGGGCGCGCGGGGACGCGGCAGCCTCGGCCATCAAGGCAAAGTCTCTGGCCGAGGCGGACGGCATCAAGGCCCGGGCCGAAGCGCTCGGGACCAACCAGGAAGCAGTGATCTCACAGCAGCTCGCGGAGAACATGCCTGCGATCGTTTCTGCGGCCGCCGAGCCCTTTGCCCACGTTGATCAATTGACCGTCCTGAATGGTGGCGAGGGCCTCAACAGCATGGTCGGCGGAATTCTGGCCCAAGTGGGCAATTTCCTGCCGTCGATTACCGGGGCGCTCAAGAACGGCAAAGCGTCCCGTCCTAACAAAGACGCCTAGCGAAGCCGATGCACAAGGACGTTGACCGAAGCCTCACTGGCAAGATCGGACGGGTGACAGGACGGATCGGGCCCGGCACCGTCGGGGAGGTCATGCTGCCGTTCCAGGGCGGCACGAGCGCTTTCCATGCCCACCCCTTCGACAAAACCAGCGTGTTCGAGGTGGGTGACAAGGTGCTGGTCATCTACTACGAGCCGCCGCAGACGGTCTATGTCGAGGAGTTGCCGGACGTGCTGAGGGAGGCCTGAGCGCGCGGACTCAGTGGTGCCTGCCGCCCTCGCTACTGGCACTTCCCGGCGTGGGCGTTGCACCACTGCTGGTACTGGGCCACGTACGTCTGGTGCTCGGCGTAGGTCTTGGCGAACTTCGTCTCCCCCGTGTCCAGGTTCACCGTGACCCAGAACAGGTAGTCGTTCGCCGTCGGGTGCGCCGCGGCCGCCACGGCCTTCGCCCCCGGCGAGCCGATCGGACCCGGCGGCAGCCCCTGATGCACGTACGTGTTGTACGCGTTGTTCCCATCCTGCTTCTGCGCATCCGTCAGCTGCACCGTCTTCGTCCCCAGCCCG
>NZ_SSCL01000005.1 GCF_005876955.1 Sinomonas gamaensis | reverse complement strand
GCCTACCTCGACGCCATCGCCTTCGAGATGAACAACCGGCCACGCAAGGCACTAGGCTTCAGGACACCGCGAGAAGTCTTCCTCGAAGACCTCGCAGCAGCCGTTGCCAACACTCCTTGAGACCGCCTCATTTCCCAATCGGTCAGGAACGCGGCGCGTTGCGCAAGAAACGCCTGAGCCGCGAGAAGAAGGGGACAGGAGCACGCGCGTCCTGTGCCCGGTGTGCCTCAACGGCTGGCCGAGGGGTCCGTGGCAGAGTGGAATGCGATGAAACTGCGCGCCGACCAGTCAGGGCTCCTCGGCATTCCGATGCCGCTGTGGCTTCAGGGCGCCGTCGAGGCGCTTCAGGCCGTGCTCATTTCCGCAGTCCTCACCGTGGTCCCGCTCGCAGCGGTCTGGCTGACGGGAGGCTTCGGACCGCTTCCCCCCGAGGCGGCCGCCCGTCTCGGCGGCCAGGCGTGGCTCCTCGTGCACGGAGTCCCGCTGCGCCTGAGCGACCTCGGAGCGACAGGCGACGGCGGTGCCGCGCCTTCCACGACCGTCCTCCGCCTCGTGCCCCTGGGCTTCGCGCTCATTCCGTTCCTCCTGTCGTGGCGGGCGGGGCGCCGCCTCGCGAGGGCGTCGTACGCGACGACCCTCTGGCAGGGGCTGCTCGGAGCTGCGGCCCTCTACTCTCTCGCCGGCTTCGCCACAGCCTTCGTCTGCAGCACCAATGCCGTGAGCGCCAGTGTGGGAGCCGCGGCCGCCGTGCCGCTCATCCCCGTGGGGCTGGGGCTCATCGTCGGGGCCCGACGCGAGGCCGGATCCTGGAGCCGGCTGATCGGCGTGGACGCGGTCGACTGGATTGCCCGCACGGGGCAGTATTCGCGGTGGACCGGGAGCTACTTCTGGGCCGTGATCCGAGGGGGTTTCGTCGCAGCGGCCGCGGCGTTCGGGCTCGCTGCCGCGCTCCTCGCCCTGGACCTTGCGGTCCGCTGGGCTGACGTGGTCACCGTGTACGAGGCCCTCGGCGCTGGGGGCGTGGGAGGTGCAGCCCTCACCGTGGCCCAGTTGGGCTACGTGCCCAACCTGGCCGTGTGGGCGCTCGCCTGGTCTTCGGGCTCGGGAGTCGTGCTCGGCACCGGTTCGACTGCGGGTGCCCTCTCGACCGCCGTCGGTCCGCTCCCGCCCCTTCCCGTCCTCGCGGCCCTCCCCACGGCGTCCAGCCCGTTCACGGCAGCGGCGATCGTGCTCCCCGTGATCGCCGGCGTCCTTGGCGGATGGTGGTTCCAGCGTGCGGGCGAGGACCACTTCGACGAGTGGCTGTCCATCAAGGTTCCGGCGCGCTGGTTCTCGGCTTCGGTCTCGGCGCTGGTCCTCGGGCTGCTCGTGGGAGCGGTCGCTGGACTGCTCGCGGGCGGCGCCGCGTGGCTCTCGGGAGGGTCGGCCGGCGTGGGCCGTTTTGCCGATATTGGCCCAAGCCCCCTCTGGACCCTCGTGTGGGTCGGGGCCGAGACTGCCATCGGAGCGGTGATCGGCTACGCCCTCGCTCCTTGGCTCGAGCGCGGGCAGCTCACCCGATCCGCGGCGGCTTCCGCGAAGGCCTAAGGTTGAACCCATGCGCATCGTGGTTCTCGTCTCCGGCACCGGCTCGAACCTCCAGGCGGTCATCGACGCCGTGCAGGCGGGCGAGCTCGACGTCGAGATCGCCGCTGTCGGCGCGGACCGTGAAGGGACCTACGGCATCGAGCGTTCGGACGAGGCGGGACTCGAGACCTTCGTGGTCAACTTCAATTCCTTCGAGACCCGCGCCGAGTGGGACGCTGCGCTCACCGAACGCGTCGCGGAGTACGCCCCGGACGTCGTGGTCTCCTCGGGATTCATGCGCATCGTGAGCCCGGACTTCATCGAGCGCTTCGGGGGACGCTACCTCAACACCCACCCCGCGCTGCTCCCTGCCTTCCCCGGCGCGCACGGGGTACGCGACGCGCTCGCCTACGGTGTCAAGGTCACCGGCTGCACGGTGCACTGGGCCGACGCCGGAGTGGACACCGGGCCGATCATCGCTCAGGAGGCGGTCGCCGTGGAGTCGGATGACGACGAGGAGTCGCTCCACGAGCGCATCAAGGTGGTCGAGCGCAGGCTGCTCATCGACGTCCTGCGCCAGCTCTCGGCCGGCAAGCTCATCGCGCCGTCGTCGGCGAATGGGGTGCAGAGTTCAGCCTCCTGACGGATGCCCTCAGGGGCGTTGACGCGTCATGCTCGGGGTATGAGAGCGAATCCTCCCGAACTTGCGGTCCGCGTGCGCGGCCTCCGCAAGGAATACGGCGGCGTGGCCGCCGTCGACGGCATCGACCTGGACATCGCCCAGGGCGAGACTTTTGCGCTGCTCGGCCCGAACGGCGCGGGCAAGTCCACCACAGTGGAGATCCTTGAGGGCTACCGCCATCGCAGCGCAGGCGAGGTGAGCGTTCTGGGCGTCGATCCCGCACACGGGAGGCTCGACTGGAAGGCTCGTCTCGGGATCGTCCTCCAGTCCACGGGAGAGAGCGGGCAGTACACCGTCCGCGAGCAGCTTTCCCACTTCGCTCGCTTCTATCCGAACCCGCGCAGGGTCGACGACGTCATTGCCGCTGTGGGCCTCGAGAAGCAGGCCAAGACGAGGATCGGCAAGCTGTCGGGGGGCCAGCAGCGGCGCGTGGACGTGGCTCTCGCGATCGTCGGGAGGCCGGAGCTCCTGTTCCTCGACGAACCGACGACTGGCTTCGACCCCGAAGCCCGCCGCGAGTTCTGGGGCCTGATCGAGGAGCTCAAGTCGGAGGGCACCACGATCCTGCTCACGACCCATTACCTGGACGAGGCCGCACGCCTCGGGGACCGCGGCGGTGTGATCGTGGGCGGGCGCCTCGTGGCGGTCGGGCGCATCGATCAGCTCGGAGGGGCCGAGGCGCGGGTACCGCTCGTGCGGTGGCGGGATGAGGCGGGAGCGCTGCACGAGGAGCGCACGGAACGGCCGGCGGCGCTCGTCGTCGATCTCGCGCAGGGAGTCGGCGGCGAGCCGCGCGAGCTCGAGGTCATCCGCCCGAGCCTCGAGGACGTGTACCTCAGCCTCGTCCACGCCGCCGCGACCGCCAGCGCAACGGCAGGCACGGCGCGGGAACTCGTGGTGATGCACACGGAGAAGATGCACACGGAGAAGGAGGGCGAGCCGGCATGAGCATCATCTCCCACGGGGTGGCCCGGACGGGCTACGAGACCAAGGGCTACTTCCGTTCGCCCGACGCCGTCTTCTTCACCTTCCTGTTCCCCATGCTCATGCTGGGGATCTTCGCGGCGGCGTTCAGCTCGCGCGGCGACATCGGCCTCGGTCCGGGCTCTCCCGATCACGTCTCGGTCGCGGAGTACTACCTCCCGGGAATGCTCGCTGCGGGGATCCTGCTCTCGGGCGTGCAGAACCTGGCAGTGGACATCGCGGGGGAGAAGGGCGACGGCACGCTCAAACGGCTGGGCGGCACACCGCTCTCGCCCGTCTCCTACTTCCTCGGAAAGCTCGGGCGGGTGTTCGTCACGGGCGTCCTGCAGGCCGCGATGCTCCTCGTGGTGGCGAAGTTCGCGTTCGGGGTTGCGCTGCCGACCTCCACGCAGGCGTGGACCACCTTCGCGTGGGTCTTCGTGCTCGGCATCGTGACGTCCGCGCTGCTGGGGATCGCCCTCTCGGCGCTCCCGAGGAGCAGCCGGAGCGCCACCGCGGTCGTGGTGCCGATCGTGCTGGTTCTGCAGTTCATCTCGGGCGTCTACCTGCAGTTCTCCATGCTTCCCGCGTGGATGCAGAACCTCGCGAGCGTCTTCCCGCTCAAGTGGATTGCCCAGGGAATGCGCTCGGTCTTCCTTCCGGACGGCTTCAAGGTGCTCGAACAGAACGGGACCTGGGACCTCGGATGGATTGCTGTGTGGCTTGCCGTATGGCTCGTCGTGGGGCTCGTAGTGAGCCGGCTGACCTTCCGGTGGATCCGCCGAGACGCCTGACCATGCTTGTGGGGACATGCGTGTGGGGCGGCGGCCGCCGCCCCACACGTCCTCTGGTCCGTCAGTCGGTCAGATGACCGGTCCGGTCTCGGTGGTTCCGCCGCCAGCGCCGGTCGCCCCACCAGCCCCGCCGAGGCCGGTCCCGGTCCCGGGTCCCGTGCCCGTGGTGCCGCCGAGGCCAGTGGTTCCTTCCGACCCCGACTCGAAGACCTCGCCGGCCTGCGGCGCGGAGCCGACCTCGCCGCGCCACGCACCGGTCTCAGTGCCGCGCGATTCGATGAACTCCTTGAACTTCTTCAAATCGGAGCGGACCTGCATGTCGTCTGCCCCGAAGAAGGCGCCGATCTTCTCGACTGCCGAGTCCGGATCCCACTGGAACTGCACATTCACGCGCGTGGTGTCGGGCCCGAGAGCCTCGAAGGTCACGGAGCCGGCGTGCTCGACTCCCTCTTGTGTGCTCCACGCGACGCGCGAGTCGGGCTCCTGCTCGGTGATCACGGTATCGAATTCGCGGGTCTGCCCCGCGACCTTGGTGGTCCAGTGGAGGTGCGTGCTGTCCTGCTGAACCACGGACTCCACGCCCCCCATGAACTCGGGGAACGATTCGAACTGGGTCCACTGGTTGTAGGCGGTGGACACGGGGACATTGACGTCGATTGACTGCTGAACGGTAGCCATGGAATCCTCCTTCTGCTCCGTGGGCGGCCTTTGCTCGACCCGCGCCGGTGGGCGCCCGTCCACCGTAGGCAGGGCCTGAAAGCGGGGTCAACGCTTCGTGGCGCGACCTCCTCTCACAGCCTTGCGCTTGCGGTCGAGTAGGAGGGCGAGGCCGATGGCGGCGAGCCACGTGTCCTTCGCCATGGAGATCCCGGCCTGCGTTGGCCGGATCCCGTCGCCCTGCGTCAGACCCGGCGTCTTCGCGTAGACCGCGACGAGGCCGGACCCGAACCCCGTGAGGCCGAGGGCGGCGAGCTTGGTGGGAACGAGGGGCAGGAGCAGCGCGCCTCCCAGGGCGATCTCGCCCGCCGCGAGGACCTTGCCGAACGTCGCGGGCGGAAGCTGCTTGACCTGCGGCACGGCGTTGGACGCCATGTCCTGGATCGACCCGGCGCTCTCCTCGTCGAGCGAGAGCTTGGAGATCCCGGAATTGAGGAGGTACGCCCCGGTCGCCAGGCGCAGAACCGCGCGGCTCAGCGAGAATGCCATGATGTCTCCTTCGATTCGGCTTGCTTGGTCAGGTGCGGTTGCGCTTCGCGAGGCACTTGACGACGACGGCGCCCACGGCTGGGAGCGCGACCCCGGATTCCGCGGCGATGCTCGGGTCCCTCCACGCGTGCTTCGTGCTCGATCTTCGGAATGTCCCTCTCTTCGACCCGGACCTTGTACGGCCCTCGATACACCATTGCTCGCACGTCCTAGTGGTTCCCCGACTGAGGCGGCCCAACCAAAGGGACCGCCCGGCGCGCGGCGATAGAATGGCCGCGACCCCCAGACTCAGCACGAGAGAGACGAGTGCCCTGTGATCCAGCTTGACCGTGTCCCCATCCGACGTGCCCTCATCTCCGTCTATGACAAGACCGGTCTCGAGGACCTCGCGAAGGGGCTCCACGCGGCCGGAGTGCGGATCGTCTCCACAGGTTCCACGGCGAAGAAGATCGCCGCTGCCGGCGTGCCCGTGCAGGAAGTCGAAGAGGTCACCGGTTCGCCGGAGATGCTCGACGGGCGCGTGAAGACGCTGCACCCCCGCGTCCACGGCGGGATCCTAGCCGACCGCCGGGTGCCGGAGCACATGCAGACGCTCGAGGCGATGGACATCGAGCCGTTCGACCTCGTGGTGGTGAACCTCTACCCGTTCGTCGAGACGGTGCGCTCGGGCGCGGCACTCGACGACGTGGTCGAACAGATCGACATCGGGGGACCCGCCATGGTGCGGTCGGCCGCGAAGAATCACGCCGCCGTCGCCGTCGTCGTCGATCCGGGGTTCTACGGCGAGGTCGTCACGGCAGCGGCGGAAGGCGGCTTCAGCCTCAAGACGCGCCAGCGCCTCGCGGCGAAGGCGTTCGCCCACACTGCCGCCTACGACACGGCCGTGGCGACCTGGACCGCGAGCCAATTCCTCGATGAGAACGAGGACGGCATGATCCAGTGGCCGGCCTACGCCGGCCTCGCACTCGAGCGCTCCGAGGTGCTCCGCTACGGTGAGAACCCGCACCAGCAGGCCGCGCTGTACGTCGACAAGGCTGCGCCGGCCGGCATCGCGCAGGCGGACCAGCTGCATGGCAAGGCCATGAGCTACAACAACTTCGTGGACGCGGATGCGGCCCTGCGAGCGGCCTTCGATTTCGATGAGCCCGCCGTCGCCATCATCAAGCACGCGAACCCCTGCGGCATCGCCGTCGCTACCCCCGGTGCCGAGGACCCGATCGCGGACGCCCACCGGAAGGCGCACGCCTGCGACCCCGTCTCCGCGTACGGCGGCGTGGTCGCGGCCAACCGCACCGTGAGCAAGGGCATGGCGGAGACGCTTTCGGGGATCTTCACTGAGGTCGTCGTCGCGCCCGACTTCGAGCCGGAGGCCGTCGAAATCCTCTCCAAGAAGAAGAACATCCGCCTCCTTGCCCTGCCCGAGGGCTACGACCGGTACCCGACGGAGTTCCGCCAGATCTCCGGCGGCATGCTGGTCCAGGTCTCCGACCGGCTCGACGCCCCAGGCGACGACACCGCCAACTGGACCCTCGCAACCGGTGAGGCCGCCGACGAGGAGACGATCGCCGACCTCGCCTTCGCGTGGAAGGCCTCGCGGGCGGCGAAGTCGAACGCGATCCTGCTCGCCAAGGACCGCGCCTCAGTGGGCGTCGGCATGGGCCAGGTGAACCGGGTCGACTCGTGCCGGCTCGCTGTCGAGCGCGCCAACACCCTCGGTGTCTCCGTGGAGTCGGATGTGGACGCCGCCGGCGGTGCTGCGGCAGGCGACGGCGGGGCAGCCCCCGAGCGCTCTCGCGGCGCCGTCGCGGCCTCCGACGCGTTCTTCCCGTTTGCCGACGGCCTGCAGATCCTCATCGACGCGGGCGTGAAGGCCGTGGTCCAGCCGGGCGGTT
This sequence comes from Sinomonas gamaensis, assembly GCF_005876955.1. Lineage (GTDB taxonomy): Bacteria > Actinomycetota > Actinomycetes > Actinomycetales > Micrococcaceae > Sinomonas > Sinomonas gamaensis. The sequence goes on along the minus strand of NZ_SSCL01000005.1, from coordinate 269,074 downwards.
CAGTCCGCGACGAAGAGGTCATCGCGGCGGCGAAGGCCGCGGGCGTGACGATGTACTTCACGGGGTCGCGGCACTTCTTCCACTAGTCACGCGTTTGGTTGCGCCTTTGAAGTAGGCATGACGGAGGGCGGCCGGATCATTCCGGCCGCCCTCTCGTCGTCGAGGCGAATCAGCTCTGGTGGACCACAACGGCCTGCGCTGCGAGGCTGTTGGCCGATGAACAGATGGTCGCGACGTTCGCGGCGACGGAGCTGTTCGCTGCCGCTACTGCGGCAATATTGAACGAATTGAACGTCCACAGGGTGTCGCGATCGGGCAGCATCTCTGCGGTCTCGGCGGCGAGGTCGGCGAGGGTCAGCTTGGTCATCGGAGTCATCTCTTTCTGCTGTTTGTCACTTAGTGAATTTGAACGGCGCCGAGCCATTGGTTGGCGTTGGCGTTTGCTACCGAGTTGATCGTTGCCGCATTGATGGCGAGCGCGAGGTTGACTCCAATCACCGGGGCAACGTTGATGTTGAAGAGGGCCAGGGTGTCGCGCTGCGGGAGCAGCTCGGCTTGTTCGCCCGCGAGCTCGGCGAGGGCTATTTCACTCATGGTTTTCTCCTTCTGGATTGGCACCCGACTTCAGAAAGGGGCACCCGGCGCCGGGCGGGGAACCGGCGCCGGATGCGGTCTTGGTTTCCCCGCTGGAGGCTGAGCAGCGTGAGGTGGCCACCCCCTCTCCCTGAGTGTTCAGCGTGAATCAGAAGCGATAGCCGACGAGGCGGAAGCGGCGCGGCGGTGCGGCGTGGCGCGGCACGTTCCGCACGATGGGCGGAGCGAAGAAGCGCTTGCGGAGTCCGCGCTCGAGGGACTGGGCCAGTCGCCCAAGGATCAGCAGCGAGCCGAGGGCGGGCAGAGCGAGCAGGAGGATCGCCAGAAGCGAGAGGACGGTCTCGATCGGCTGACCGAGGGCGAGGGCCAGAGCCATACCGCTGGCGTGGGTCATCACGGCGCCGGCGGCTTCGGTCAGGATGATCGGCAGGCTCAGGACGAGCCACACCACTACGCCAGCCAGGAAGGGGACCACGATCAGGACCCACGCTGTGACGATCCATCGTGATGCCGGCCGCAGTTCCTTGACCCTCGGATCGGCCGCTCGTCCGGGAATGAGGCTTCTGAGCACGGGGCCGACTCGGGCGAAGAGGTCTGGGACGCCGGCAAGATCGGCCAGGACGAAGTAGCCGTCGAGCCGGATAGTGGGCGGCAGCTGCTGCGCCATCTGGAGCTGGGTCATGATGACGAGCATCAGCAGAAGCGGGCTGTCTGTGAGGAGGTAGGCAGCACCTGCCGAGAGGACCCACCACACGTGGAAGTACAGGCCCCCGAGATCTGTGCGGATCTTCCCCGCCCGGCCCAGCCGGTAGGCGTCCGTGACGTCCGTGAAGAAGGCTGGGAAGACGAGATAGAGCCCCATCCCGATCACGCCCGGTTTCGCGCCACCGTAGCGGCATGCCGCGGCGTGCCCAACCTCGTGGACGAGCGCACCGACGATCATGAGGGCGTAGAGCGAGAAGAGCATCGTGGGTGTCACGAGGACCGCGGAGAGTGCTCCGAGGACATCCGATCCCCAGAAGAGCCGGACATCGAGCACGACGAGCGCGAGGCACGCGAGGACGACGACGGGCGGTGCGTAGAGCGGGCTCAGAAGCGATGCGAGCCGAGAGACGGCTCCTCGCGAGAGGAGGGTCGCCTTCGCGCTGAGCGCTAGGAGGGGATTGGCCGACGGCGGTGGGGCCGCTGGCGCTGCTCCAGGACTTTCGAGGAGCCCGAGTGGTTCGAGCTTGCTCTCGGCGAGAAGGGTGAGTCCTTCGACGTCGAGTTCCCGGCCGAATCGTGCACTCACGCGCCGGGCCAGCTCATCGGACGGCAGTGCGGGCGCAGCCTCCGCGACGATGTGGTGGAGGAGTTCCGTGAGCTGTACGACTTGCCCATCCGCACGACGAACCAGGTACGTGCTGTGGTTGAGTCCGGATCCGTTGACGAGCCCGAGCAGCTCAACTCCGCTCGCCCGTTGCCATTGCCGGGGAGGGGACGCGGGTTCTGCCGTGGTCGTCATCTCGGCTCCTTCTCGTGCCGTTGATCAGGGAAGGGGGAGTGGAACGGGGAGAGGAGAGGCGGGGCGCGGCCGTGGCTGGGATACGGTCGCGCCCCGAGGGAGCCTCTGCTGAAGCTCGAGCCTCCGCTAGTGCTGGCTGACGTTCACGTACTGAAGCGCGGCGCTGTTGGCTTCCGAGCCGAGCGTCAGGACGTTCAGGGCGGTCGAGCTGTTGGTCGCGTAGACGGCAGCCCAGTTGATCTTCGTGAAAGTGAAGAGGGTGTCGCGATCGGGAAGCAGTTCGACGGTCTCGGCGGCGAGGTCTGCGGCGGTGAGCTTGGTCATGGAACTCAACTCCTTGGTGTGGTTTCTGTGGGAGTCGCGATCGAGGATCAATCGCTGGAGAAAGCAAACCGCGGACGCGTTATTCGCATGTTATTGGTGCGTTACTGGCGCATTATCGGGCTGACGTGGGCGGACAGCACGAGGCCCCCGCCTGAAGGCGGGGGCTTCGTGGAATTACCGTGGGGCAGGAAGCCCAGGAATCACTCGCCCGTATCCACGTCCGCCTTTGACCTGACCTCGGCCTTCGTGTCGGCCGCGATGGCGGCCTTGGCCTTGGCGGCGGCGTCGTCGGCGTCGCGCTGCGCTGCGGCGTGGCTCTTCCCGTTGACGGCCAGCTTGATGCCGAGGTCCTGCTCTATCTGCCTGATGAGCGACCTGGTCGTCGCGGAGAGCGAGCGGTCGGTGCCGCCGATGACCACGAATTGGAGGGCGGCCGCCGTCGTCGTACACGAGGTGCAGGCGACGTTGAGCGCGAGGGACCGGTTGTTCACGTTGACGGCCTTCGCGTTCTCTCCGGTGATGATCTGCACGGAGACCGCCGAGGATGAACAGTTGGCACAGCTCGACCAAGCGGTCGCGATGTTGTCGGCAACGGCAGAACCGCCCTTGGCCACGAATACAGTCTGGAGAGTCGTGGCCGTTCCCGAGCAGCCCGCACAATTGCTCGTCGCAGTGGCCGTGGCGACCGCCTTGTCGCTCGACGGCCCCATCGTCGTGTCGGCTCGAGCTGAGTCGGTCACGAGGGGCAGCGCGACGGTCGGTATGGCGGAGGACGCGACGTCAAGGGAGGCGGAGGCCCTCACATCGTCGGACGGGCCCCGCCCCTGCGCGGACGCCGGGCCCACGGCTGAGCCGCCGGCCAGTGACACCGCGAGCAGGGCGAGGGCGAGGGCAGAGGCCTTCCAGGACAGACGACGCGCCATGGTTCAGAGCTCCTTCGTTAGCTGACGGTGCGAGGCATAGCGGGGGTGCTGGTGGGCAAGCACCGGAGCCGGGAGGCCGAGGAGGTCTCCCGAGCCGCCTCCAGCCGCGGCCCTGAGCCGTGCGGAAGGTTCGAGGCCCAGCTCATCGCGGAGCCGTCGTCGGAATTCCTCGACCGTGCGGTGCGCGGCGGCAGTGTTCCCCGCCTGGATCTGGGCACGGACGATGAGGACGTAGGCCGACTCCCGCAGCGGCTCGATCCTCGCGGCTTGTCGAGCGGCAGCGAGGGCCAGATCCGGCTCGTCGCGATCGAGGTACTGCCATGCGAGGGCCTCGAGGGTCGCGACCCGAAGCGCGCGGAGGCGCTCCTGCTCGAAGATGACCCAGTCCTCGTACCAGCCGGGCAAGAGCTCGGCGACGTAGAGGAGCTCGTCGAGTCCACGCTCCATTGGTGCCCCGCTGCGCGCAAGCTCAGCCCGTTCCCGGAGCTTGCGGACATCGACCGCGACTCTCGGGGCAAGGCTCACCGGTTCGAGGGTGTCGGAGAGGAGCCCCGGAAGCTGATGACGGACTTTGAAGACCGTGGCCCGAAGGCTTCCCGCGGCCTGCTGCTCCGCACTTTCCGGCCAGAGGAGGCCTGCGAGGTAGGCCCGAGGGCGGGGTCCCATGAGGGCAAGCGCCGTGATGAGGCGCTGCTGTCGGCTGCCGACCACGGCAGGCGCTCCGTTTCCCAGAAGCTGCCAGCAGCCTAAGAGGCGCAATTCCCAATCGATCATGGGCCCGACCCCCGTCGCTCTGCGATCGCTCGCGAGGGGTGCGCCCATGTGCTGGCGCTATCCCCGCGATGCACGCCTACTAAAACGAATACCAGCATGACGAGGGGCGGATAATCCAGTCAATGGACTTAGGGTCCTTGACAGGAATTTTCGGCGAAGCCTGAGCGCGCTACCGACAGCGTGAAGCCGGTTGTCACATCGGGTGAGTGGAACCGCTCTCTCGCCGTTCTCCCGAAGCGCGCACCGCAAGCCAATCGCTTACGCTCTTGACAGCGGCCGCCCTGTCCGCCGTGACACTCACATCGGCGGGCTCCCACGCGCCGTCGGAGGCAAGGATGCGGATGCGGACACCATCAGCCGATTGAGGCTCCCTCCACACGCGGAGGACCAGGGTTCCGAGTTCCTCGAGGCCGGATTCCCGCTCGTCCTTATCCTCGGCGGAAGCAGAATGCTGTGCCATCTTCTCCTCTGCAGCGGCTGGCGCCTCGGGCGCTTTCGACGTCGTCGACGGCAGTTCGCCGTCTCCTTCCACGCAGTCTAGGGGCTTTCGTCCCGGAATCATCGACCATTCACTCCTGACTATCGGCATGAAGGCTGATCAGTGAAGCTTTTTGGTGTGTTCCTCCGTGGCGACGTCACGATCCTCGCGGGGCGTGCCACTCCGGTAAGTTAAGGACGTTGACATAGCAGCACGCACGCACACTGCGGCGAACGCTCGACGCGCACCCTCTGCGTAACCGCTCGCCGCGGTCTGCCGACCCCCAGGGAGGCGCCCACCATGGCCACGATCATCTACACGCACACGGACGAGGCGCCGATGCTGGCGACGCACTCGTTCCTCCCGATCATCCAGGCCTTCGCATCGACCGCGGGGGTCGAGGTGGAGACGCGGGACATCTCCCTGTCGGGACGCATCATGGCAGCGTTCGGCGACTACCTCTCCGAGGAACAGCGCACGGCCGACGCCCTCGCAGAGCTCGGAGAACTGGCGAAGACGCCTGAGGCGAACATCATCAAGCTCCCGAACATCAGCGCGTCGGTCCCGCAGCTCAAGGCTGCGATCGCCGAGCTCCAGTCGCAGGGCTACGCCGTGCCCGACTACCCGGACAACCCCTCCTCGGACGAGGAGACGGACATCCGCTCGCGCTACGACAAGATCAAGGGCTCTGCCGTCAACCCGGTCCTGCGCGAAGGCAACTCCGACCGGCGGGCGCCGCTCTCGGTCAAGAACTACGCCCGCAAGAACCCCCACTCGATGGGGGCCTGGACCTCCGAGTCCAAGACCAACGTCGCGACCATGGGCAACGCCGACTTCCGCCACAACGAGAAGTCCGTTGTCATCCCGGCCGACGACACGCTCGCGATCCAGCTCGTCCTCGAGGACGGCACGGTCAAGGACCTCAAGAAGGGCCTCAAGGTGCTCGCGGGAGAGGTCGTGGATGGCACCTTCCTGAGCGCAGCGGCGCTCGACTCCTTCCTGGGTGAGCAGGTCAAGCGCGCCAAGGAGGAGGGCGTCCTCTTCTCGGCCCACCTCAAGGCGACCATGATGAAGGTCTCCGACCCGATCATCTTCGGCCACGTGGTCAAGGCGTACTTCGCCGAGCTGTTCGAGACCTACGGCAAGCAGCTCGCGGCGGCCGGGCTGAGCCCGAACAACGGCCTCGCCTCGATCCTCAACGGCCTCGACGAGCTCCCCGAAGACGTCCGCGAGGGCGTCAAGGCGCTCATCGCGAAGGGCCTCGAGGAGGGACCGGCCCTCGCCATGGTCAATTCCGACAAGGGCATCACCAACCTCCACGTCCCCTCCGACGTGATCGTCGACGCCTCGATGCCCGCCATGATCCGCCTGGGCGGCCACATGTGGGGTCCTGACGGCCAAGAGCACGACACGCTCGCCGTCCTCCCGGACTCGTCGTATTCGGGCGTGTACCAGGTGGTTATCGATGACTGCCGCGCGAACGGCGCGTACGATCCCACCACGATGGGCAGCGTCCCCAACGTGGGCCTCATGGCGCAGGCCGCCGAGGAGTACGGAAGCCACGACAAGACCTTCGAGATCCCGGCCGCCGGCCGCGTGCAGGTCGTCGACTCGGCCGGAAGCGTCCTCATCGAACACGAGGTCCAGCAGGGCGACATCTGGCGCGCCTGCCAGACCAAGGATGTGCCGATCCGGGACTGGGTCAAGCTCGCCGTCAACCGCGCCCGCGCCTCCAAGACGCCGGCCGTCTTCTGGCTCGACGAGACCCGCGCCCATGACCGCAACCTGATCGCCAAGGTCCGCGAGTATCTCAAGGACCACGACACCGAGGGCCTCCAGATTGAGATCCTCGCGCCCAAGGAGGCGACGGCGTTCTCGCTCGAGCGCATCCGCCGGGGTGAGGACACGATCTCGGTGACGGGCAACGTGCTCCGCGACTACCTCACGGACCTGTTCCCGATCCTCGAGCTCGGCACGAGTGCCAAGATGCTCTCGGTCGTTCCGCTCATCAACGGCGGCGGCCTCTTCGAGACGGGCGCCGGCGGGTCCGCGCCGAAGCACGTCCAGCAGCTCCTCGAGGAGAACTACCTCCGCTGGGACAGCCTCGGCGAGTTCCTGGCCCTCGCGGTCAGTTTCGAACACCTCGCGGCCACGGCTGGCAACGCGAAGGCCCAGGTCCTCGCGGATACGCTCGACCGCGCCACAGGGACCTTCCTCGAGGAGAACAAGTCCCCGGGCCGCAAGCTCGGGACGATCGACAACCGCGGAAGCCATTTCTACCTCGCTCAGTACTGGGCCAAGGAACTCGCCGAGCAGACGGAGGATTCCGCTCTCGCTGAGGCATTCGCACCCGTGGCCGAGGCCCTGACGTCCCAGGAGCAGGCCATTGTGGACGAGCTCCTGGGAGTTCAGGGCCATTCGGTGGAGATCGGTGGCTACTACCACCCGGACGAGCAGAAGACCTTTGCGGTCATGCGGCCGTCGGCGACGCTCAACAGCGTCATCGATTCGCTCCGCAAGTAATCGGACTCGGTCGTCCGGCCGATCTCGCTAGTCCGTGTGGGCTGGTGCGGCCCCCAGCGGCCGCGCCAGCCCACGTCTGACGGACCCAGCCCCTGCCGGGGCTGGGTCTGCTGCTCTACATGGGGTCGGGCCAGTTTCCGATGCTGCTCATCGCCGTAGTCCTTTTCCTGAGGTCTGGTCTACTTCTGCATTCCGCATGGGCCGGGAACCCTGGGGCCGGCCGTCTGGCGTTGGCCGGCCCCAGTTGCTTTCGCAGCGGTTCAGGCGAGCGTCGTGGCCGGACGCCGCCGCAGGGCGAGGCCGCTTGTCGCGAGGCCGAGCCCGATGCCCAGAAGCAGCGCCGCAGCTGCGAGGAGCAGCGCGAGGCTCAGAGTCATCGAGTTCGAGTCATCGACCATCGAGCTGAGGCCGCCGAGGCACGTCTGGACACCTGACGTGCTGCCAGCCCCAGAGCCATTGCCGTTGGCAGTTCCACTGCCCGCGCCGGCCCCAGTGCCCGTGCCGATCTCCGAGCCCGCACCGGTGAACGCTGTTCCGCCGAAGCCAGTGGCGCTCTGGAAAGAGCCGGACGTTCCGGCGATCTGACCGGACGCCGCCCCTTGGCCGTTGGCCTCAGTGCCGCCGTTCACGCCGAATCCCGTGGTGGCGCTGACGGATCCCTCTGCACCCGTGTTGTCGCCGGTCCCGGCGCCGGCAGTTCCGGTGCCAGTTCCACTGCCGTTGCCGGTCTCGTTACCGGGCACGGTGCCGGGCTGGTTATCAGGACCAGCTCCCGCCCCATTGTCCGACCCGGTGCCGCTGCCCGAGGGCGTTCCGTTGATGATCAGGAACAGACCGTCTCCCTGGACGAGACCCGTGGCGGGGAGGCCCAGCGCGAGGGTTCCGCTGGCGGGTGCCGGAGCGTTCACGTTGACCGTGTTGCCGGAGGCGCCGAGGGTCGCGGGCGTTCCGGAAAGATCGCCGAGACCGAGGTCGCCGCCGGTGAGGTTGCTCAGGTCGACGCCCGAGAGGGCCGGGAGGCCGAGGCCCGAATCGGAGCCGGTCCCGGTGCCATTGCCCGTGCCGTTCAGGACGACGGTCAGGCCGCCCTGGCCGGTGGTTCCGGTGGCCGGCAGGCCGACCGTGACGACTCCGCTGGCGGGCACGGGGGCGGTCACGTTCACCGTGCTGCCTGATGCACCGACGGTTGCGGGCGTTCCCGAAAGACCGCCGAGACCGAGGTCGCCGCCGGTGAGGTTGCTCAGGTCGACGCCCGAGAGGGCCGGGAGGCCGAGGCCCGCATCAGAGCCGGTCCCGCTGCCATTGCCCGCGCCATTCAGGACGACGGTCAGGTCGCCCTGGCCGGTGGTTCCGGTGGCCGGCAGGCCGACCGTGACGACTCCGCTGGCGGGCACGGGGGCGGTCACGTTCACCGTGCTGCCTGATGCACCGACGGTTGCGGGCGTTCCGGAAAGATCGCCGAGACCGAGGTCGCCGCCGGTGAGGTTGCTCAGGGCGACGCCCGAGAGGGCCGGGAGGCCGAGGCCCGAATCGGAGCCCGTCCCGGTGCCATTGCCCGTGCCGTTCAGGAAGACAGTCAGGCCGTCCTGGCCGGTGGTGCCGGTGGCCGGCAGGCCGACCGTGACGACTCCGCTGGCGGGCACGGGGGCGTTCACGTTCACCGTATCGCCGGAGACGGCCGGCAGGCCGAGCCCGCTCGACGGAACAGACGGAACAGACGGAACCGCCGGCACCGCCGGGAGGGAGCCGTCGCCCAGGTTGCCCAGAGCAGGGACGCCGCCGGACGAAGTGATGAGGGTGGGAGCGCCAATCGTCACGGTTGGAGCCGTCGCCACAGTGGTGCTGTCGCCGGACGGTGACGTCGCGGTGACAGCTGCGGGGACGGTGACCACGGCGGCCGGCGAGGTGGCGGTCTGCGTTCCGTCGGTGACGGCCGGAGCGCCCAGCGTAACGGCAGGCGCGACCACGGCGGTCAGCGTCTGGCCGACCGGGGTGGGGGTGATCGGAGCCGGTGCGACCGGGGTCGAGGCAACAGGCGCCCCTACCGCGGGTGCGGGTACGGCCGGAGCGGGAGCCGAGCCGATCGGTGCTGAACCGGTTCCGTCGGTCGAAAGAAGGGCGGCCGTTGGCGCGGACAGTGTCGCGTTGACAACGGCCGCAGTCGAGTTGGTTGTTCCCGAGGCGCTGGTCGAGTGGACCGCGGCCGGGAGGTTGACGTTGATGAGCGGATTCGTCGTGACGGTCGTGCTGTCAGCCAGCGCGGCCGCCTCGCCGAGGCCCATGAGGCCTCCGGCTACGACGGCGCCGAGCAGTACTCGGCGGGCGAGCTTATTCACAGTTCATCTCCTGACAGAAGAGGGATCGCGCCATGGAGGCGCAGGACGGAAAACGTCCGCCGCAAAGGGCAGACCCGTCCCCTCGTCAGTCGGGAGTGGAACCTGGATCGAACGCGGGAGTGGGCGGCACGAGTGCCGACAGGCGATGCCGGCGGCCGCTGAGGTACAGGGGCGCAGCGAGCAGGAGGCCGCCCGCGAGCGAGGCGGCATTCGGCCCGCCGCCCACCGTGCCGTCGGATCCTCCAGACGAGGATCCCGCCGGCGCGGACGGTGGCGGGAGCTGGCGCTGCTGGTCCTGACCGTCGGATGGCGAGGCGGGCGAATCCGCCGCAAAGTCGTCCGCGGTCGCATTCGCCGCCTGCGACAGGATCTGCGACCAGTCGAGGCCGATGGGGGCGATCGGAGAAGGCGCGGCCAGGAGGTCGTCGGCCGGCGCCACGAGGTTGTCCGCGGCGGCGGGGGAGTCCTCGGCAGCCGGTGCGGGGGCCTCGCTCGCGGTCGGGGGAGCAGCAGCGGCTGGCATCTGGACGGGAATGACCTCCGGAACCGACACAGGCACGGGGGTTTCCACCGTCTTGGCGACACCGCCGCCGACTTCCGTCAGCGCGCTGCCGAGCCCCGATGCGGTGCTGTCGACAACCGGCGCGAGCGGCTCCAAGGGCCCCGAAAGCACCGGTCCCACAGCGGAAGGAAGCGCATTTACGGACGAGGCGAGCGCCGTCGTCGTCTGTGTGATTCCTCCCGAGAGCGCGCCCTGCACCCCGGAGACCGACTTCGGGACCTCGCCGACCTTCGGCAGTGGCGCCGAGGCATCCTGAAGGACGCTCGGCACCGGTGGGACGACGGTCTGAAGCGAAGAAACAACGCCGGGAACCGCGGGCAGCTGTGGGCTCGTGTGGGAGTCAGCGCTTGCCGACTGCCCGGACAGCAGCAGCCAACCGACTCCGACGCCGGCCGCAATGGCCGCGTGGCGCACGGCAGAGAGGACGCGCTGACGCGTCTCCGCTGTCAACCGCATGTCCCTCCTCCCCAGCGTCAAGGACCCGGTTGAATCGCTCCCGGCCGCCTCGCCAAGACGACGGCAGTCGAAGCGCTAGACTCCGATGGAAGAACAAGACAGACCGGTCTGTCAAGACCCGGTCAAGGATCACTTAGCGTATGACACGCTCGTCGTTGGGGTACCGCACCCCAAGTTGGCGGCGCACCCCATCGAAAAGCCGCATGGTGCTGAGGGTGTGAGACCAGGGCATGGTCGGGCTCTCGGTGACGCCCGACTGAACACAGCGCGTCACCTCCCGCAGCTCGTACACATAGCCCCGGCCGACGGCGTCGAAATTCTCGGTGCGCGGAGGGTCCCACCCGCGCCGGACCACGAGCTCCCGCGGATTGTTGATGCTGCCGAGAGTGGTGAGGACGCCCTCCGAGCCCGCGATGGTTGCTGCTCGCGGCCCGTGGGCCAGCAGCGATGACGTCAGGGTGGCGAGCTGACCCCCGCTGTACCCCAGCGCCAGGACGTTCTGCTCGTCCACACCGTCCTCGTTGAGGGTGCCCAACGCGGTGAGGGAATCCGGGAAGCCGAGCGCCCCCACGGCCCAGAGGAGGGGGTACACCGAAAGGTCGAGCAGCGCGCCGCCGCCAGCTTCGAGCGCCCAGATGCGGTTTGTCGGATCTTTGGGCGCCGGGAAGCCCAAGTCGGCCGAGACCCATTGCACCGCGCCGAGCTCCCCCGACTCGGCGATCTCGAACGCCCTCTGCATGGACGGCAGGAACCGCGACCAGACCGCTTCCATGAGGAACACACCCCGCGCCTTGGCGAGGTCCACGAGCTCCTGCGCCTCATGGGCATTCACCGTGAACGCCTTCTCGACGAGGACGTGCTTTCCCGCCTCGATCACGGCCTTGGCGGCTTCGTAGTGCTGGGCGTGCGGCGTCGCCACGTAGACGACGTCAACGTCCGGATCCTGGGCCAGCGCCGCATAGCCGGGGACGCCGTCGTCGTCCGCGTAGTGGCGCCGGAAGCCGAACTCGCGCGCGAACTCCGCCGCGCGCTCCCGGCTGCGGGAACTCACCGCATGCAGCGTGGCGTCCGGAAGCATCGCGAGGTCCCGCACGACGGTCCGCGCAATCCCACCCGTGGCCACCACGCCCCAGCGCAGCGTCTCGCCGGTGGCGGCGAGGGGGTCCATGTTGTCCTGGAGCGAGAGCCACGTGTGCTGGATGTGACGCGTCATGCACCCCATCCTTGCATGGGCATGGACGACGACGGCGGCCGCCCCCACGTGGGGACGGCCGCCGTCGTCTGTGCTCGCCCAAGCGAGCTGAACAGCTCTACCGGGTCAGCAGGACTACTGGGTCAGCTTGCTCAGCGTCGGGTCGTTCGCGTAGGCCTCCTTGGCGTTGGCCTTCGTGACGATGACCGGCGGGAGCAGGTAGGCCGGGACGGTCTTGACGCCGTTGTTGTACGACTTGTCGTCGTTGATGTCCGGCTTCTGGCCGGCCTGGAGCTTCTTCACCATGTCGATCGCCTTGGCCACGAGGTTGCGCGTGTCCTTGTTGATCGTGGAGTACTGCTCGCCAGCCATGATGGACTTGACCGACTCCACCTCGGAGTCCTGACCCGTCACAACCGGGATCGGCTTGCCGGCGCTCTTGACCGAGGTGATGATCGCGCGGGCGAGCGTGTCGTTCGGGGAGAGCACGCCGTCGAGCGGTGCGCTGTTGTAGCTCGCCGCAAGAAGCGTGTCCATGCGCTTCTGCGCGTTCTCGGCCTTCCAGCCCTGCGTCACGGCCTGGTCGAAGGCCTTCTGGCCGGAGAGGACCTTGAGGGTGCCGTCGTCGATCTTCGGCTGGAGCACGCTCATGGCGCCGTCGAAGAAGACCTTCGCGTTGGCGTCATCGGGCGAGCCGGCGAACAGCTCGATGTTGTACGGACCGCTCGGCTTCTTGGCCTTCATGCCGTCCAGGAGCGCCTGGCCCTGGAGCTGGCCGACCTTGAAGTTGTCGTACGCGACGTAGTAGTCGACCGCGTCGGTGTTCTTCAGGAGGCGGTCGTACGCGATGATCGTCGCGCCGGCATCCTTGGCCTGCTTGAGCTGGGTGCCGAGCTGGGAACCGTCGATGGCGCCGACGATGATGACCTTGGCGCCCTTCGTGACCATGGTCGAAATCTGGTTCTGCTGCTCGCTCACGCCGCCGTTCGCGAACTGCACGTTCGGAGTGAAGCCCGCGCTCTTGAGGCCGTCGTTGAACAGGCCCTCGGCGAGGACCCAGTTCTCCGACGTCTTCTGGGGGAGGGCGACGCCGATCACGGAGTTCTGCGCGAAGCCCCCGCTTCCGCTGCTGGACCCGCCCGAGGTGCCCTCGGAGCGACCGCAGGCGGTCAGCGCCAGCGCTGCGATGGCAGCGACTGCTGCTGCCTTTCCTGCCTTGCCAAACATTCGCATGGTTTTCGCTTTCTGTATTTTCCGGGTGGGGAAATCTGTGGCCTGAAGCTCTCAGGCTTCCTTCGCGAGGACTTCGCTGGTCTTGGTCGTCTCGTCCGGCTGGGCGGGGACCGCCCGGTTGCTGCCGTTGCGCATGAGCAGTCCGATGATCGAGCGGCGGCCCTGCGACTTGTTGTAGACGTCGAAGGCGACGGCGGCGAGGAGCACGAGGCCCTTGATGATCGCGGTCCGGTCCGCCCCGATGCCGAGGAGCTGAAGGCCGTTGTTGAGCACCGCCATCACCAGGCCACCGACGATCGAGCCGATCACGGTGCCGACGCCACCAGTCACCGCGGCGCCGCCGATGAACACGGCCGCGATCGCGTCGAGCTCCCAGCCCGTGCCGTCGAACGGGCCGGACGCGGTGGAGCGGCCCACGAAGACCATGCCCGCGAGGGCCGAGAGGATGGCCATGTTCATCATCACGAGGAAGTTGACCCGCTTCGACTGGACGCCGGAGAGCTCTGCAGCGTGGCGGTTGCCGCCCACGGCGTAGATGTGGCGCCCGATAATCGTCTTTGCGGAGACGAAGCCGTAAATGAGCACGAGCACGCCGAGGATGATGCCCGGGATCGGGAACGACGTCCCCGGCCGGCCTGTCGCGAAGAGGTAGGTCGCGTAGAGGATCGCCGCGCAGATGAGCACGACCTTCGTCACCGTGACCCACAGCTCGGGCACCTCAGCGCCGAGCTGCTTCGCCTCGCGGCGGCTGCGCAGCTCGCTGTAGACCACGAAGGCCGCGCCGAGCACGCCGATGAGCAGCGTCAGGTTGTTATAGCCCGTGTCCGGGCCGATCTCCGGCAGGTAGCCCGCGCCGATGTACTGGAAGTCCTGGGGGACGGGCACGGTGTTGGACTGGCCGATGAACTGGTTCACACCGCGGAAGATCAGCATGCCGGCGAGCGTCACGATGAACGCCGGAATCCCCACGTAGGCGACCCAGAAGCCCTGCCAGACGCCGATAGCCGCGCCGATGGCCAGACCGAAGATGATGCCCACCCACGTGGGAAGGTGCCAGTCCCGCATCGTGATGGCCACGATGATCCCGACGGCTGCCGCGATGGAGCCGACCGAGAGGTCAATGTGGCCCGCGATGATCACGAGGACCATGCCGATCGCGAGGATGAGGATGTAGGAGTTGCCGTTGAAGAGGTTGATGACGTTGTCCGGCGTCAGGGTCAGGCCACCGGTGAGGATCTGGAAGAGGATGATCAGGGCCACGAGGGCGAAGATCATGCCGAACTGACGGGTGTTGCCGCCGAAGAGCTTCTTGAGGGCGTCCATGATGTTTCCTTGCGGTGCTTCCTTGGCTGTCTTCTGCGTTTCAGGCAACGCGCTTGCGGGATTGGGTCATGAGCTTCATGAGGCTTTCCTGCGTGGCTTCCTCCTTGTCGAGGACGCCCGTGATGGCGCCTTCGAAGATCGTGTAGATCCGGTCCGAGAGGCCGAGCAGCTCGGGGAGCTCGGAGGAGATGACGATGACGCCCTTGCCCTGGTTGGCCAGACGCTGGATGATCCCGTAGATCTCGTACTTCGCGCCGACGTCGATCCCGCGAGTCGGCTCGTCGAGGATGAGCAGTTCGGGGTCAGTGAACATCCACTTCGCGAGAACCACCTTCTGCTGGTTCCCGCCCGAGAGCTTTGCCACGCCCTCGTCCACGCTCGGGGTCTTCGTCCGAAGCGACTTCCGGTACTCCTCCGCGACCTGGTACTCGCGATTCACATCGACGACGAGGCCCTTGGTGATCTTCTTCAGCCCCGCGGAGACCGTCGTCGTCTTGATGTCGTCGAGGAGGTTCAGGCCCAGCGACTTGCGGTCCTCGGTGACGTAGCCGAGGCCCGCATCGATCGCCTGGGCGACCGTGTGCATCTTGACCTCTTTGCCGTGCATGAAGGTCTGGCCCGAGATGAACTTGCCGTACGAGTGGCCGAAGATCGACCGCGCGAGCTCCGTGCGCCCCGCGCCCATGAGACCTGCGAAGCCGACGATCTCGCCCTTCCGGACGAAGAAGTTCGACCCCTTGCACACGAGACGGTCCGGGACGGTCGGATGCTGGACCGTCCAGTCCTTCACCTCGAACAGGACCTCACCGATGTGCGGCGTGTGGTCCGGGAAGCGGGACTCGAGCGTCCGTCCCACCATGCCCTTGATGATCCGGTCCTCGTCCACGCCGTCGGCCTTGACGTCAAGCGTTTCGATCGACTTTCCGTCGCGGATGATCGTGATGGAGTCGGCGACCTGCTCGATCTCGTTGAGCTTGTGCGAAATGATGATCGACGTGATGCCGCGGCCCTTCAGGCCGAGGATCAGATCCAGCAGGTGCTGGGAGTCGCTCTCGTTCAACGCGGCCGTGGGCTCGTCGAGGATGAGGAGCTTGACCGACTTGTTGAGCGCCTTCGCGATCTCGACGAGCTGCTGCTTTCCGACCCCGATCTCCTTGATCGGCGTGTCCGGGTCCTCCGTGAGGCCCACCCGCGCCATGAGGTCGATCGAGCGTCGGCGGGCTTCCTTCCAGTCGATCACCCCGCGCTTGGCTGGCTCGTTGCCGAGGAAGATGTTCTCCATGATCGAGAGCTCGGGGATGAGCGCGAGCTCCTGGTGGATGATCACGATGCCGGCGTGTTCGCTGGCCCGGATGTCCTTGAACTCCTGGACCTCGCCCTGGTAGACGATCTCGCCCGAGTACGTCCCGTGGGGGTACACGCCGGAGAGGACCTTCATCAGCGTCGACTTGCCGGCGCCGTTCTCCCCGCAGATCGCGTGGATCTCGCCCGCCTTGACGCTGAGACTGACATCCGAGAGCGCCTTGACGCCCGGGAACTCCTTCGTGATGGATCGCATCTGCAGGATTACAGGTTCGTTGGCCATATGCCCTTCGCCTCCTGGTCGAACCTCATTGTCCGGCCGTCCGCGAAGGCGGGGCCGTCTGAGGAATGAGTAAACCCTCACGCGCAGGTTGTCGTCAAGCCTTTAACGCAACCGATATGAAAGCGATCAGGAATGATGGGAAATGTCAGCGTGCTGGAATACCAGCGCGGCCGCTCCGAGGACTTCGGCGCGGGAGCCGAGGGCCGACATCGTCACGGTCGTCGATTGGCCGATGAGGGGCACGGCGTGCCGCATGAGCCCCCGCCGGATGGGGTCGAGGAGGATGTCTCCGAGCTCGGCCAGAGGGCCGCCGACGACGATCACCTCAGGGTTGATGAGGTTGGCGACGTTCCCCAGCGAGCGCCCGACGGCGAGGCCGGCGTCGTCGATAACCCGGAGCGTCGCGGCGTCATGGGCCAGAGCGCGGCGCACGATGTCGTCCGGGGTGATTGGTTCCTTCTCGCCCCGGCTCAGGAGCTCGACCATCGTAGTCGTGGAGGCCACCGTTTCGAGGCATCCGCGGTTGCCGCACCGGCACACCAGGCCGTGCTCCACGATCGTGGCGTGCCCGATCTCGCCGGTCACTCCGACGTGGCCGTAGAAGGGCTGGCCGTTGAGGATGAGGCCCGCGCCGATGCCCGAGCCGATCTTGACGAAGACCAGATTCGAGACACTGCTGTGCGGACCCCAGGTCACCTCGCTGAGCGCGCCCAGATTGGCGTCGTTGTCAATGTAGACGGGGAGTTGGAGCACGTCCTCGAGGTGCGAGAGCAGATTGAAGCCGACCCATTCGGGGAGGATGGCACCCTGTGCGACAGAGCCAGTCCTGTGGTCGATCGGGCCCGGAATGCCGGCGCCCACTCCTACGACGTCCCGCCGCGCCACGCCTGCCTGCTCCAGCAGCGAGTCGAGGACGTCGACGGCAGCCGCGATGCCGACGTCGGCCTCGTGGCCCAAGGGGAGCGAGATCGCCTCCTCTGCCAGCACGTCGTACCCGAGGTTCGAGAGGACGAGCCGCAGGTGGCGTCTCCCGAAGTCGATTCCCACAGCCACGGCACTGTTGCTGTTGAGACGCACGCTCAGCGCGCGGCGCCCCGAGCTCGTCGTGGGTTCTGTCGCAACGATTGCCGCGTCCTGCAGCACCCTGACGATGTTCGAGACGGTAGCAGTCGAGAGGCCCGTGGTGCGCGCGAGTTCCGCCTGCGTGGCGGGTCCGGTCATGAGCGCCTCCACGATGCGCTGCTCGTTCAGCCGCCGAAGGGCGGACTGGGAGCCCGGATTGCTGGAGGCGCTCGCCGTCGAGCGCAGGGTGGAGACCATGGGTCACAGCATGGACTGGTGCGCGCTTGTCGTCAAGAAGTGAACGCAAAACCCCCGTTTATGTTAACGTTTCAGTTGCTCGGGAGGCGCACTACTCTGGGGCGCATGCCTGTCATCGACTTCGGGGGCAAGAGCCCCGACATCCATCCCAGCGCCTTCGTTGCCCCGACGGCGAGCATCATAGGAGACGCCCATCTGGGCGAGCGTGCGAGTGCTTTCTACGGCGTGTCCGTGCGGGCTGACAGCGCGACGATCACGGTCGGCGCTGGCAGCAACCTCCAGGACAACGTGGTCCTCCATGCCGACGCGGGCTTCCCGTGCACTCTCGGCTCCGGCGTCTCAGTCGGACACAACGCCGTCGTCCATGGATGCACCGTGGAGGACAACGTCCTCGTCGGCATGAGTGCGACGATCATGAACGGCGCCGTGATCGGTGAGGACTCGCTCGTGGCAGCCGGCGCTGTCGTGCTGGAGGGGACCATCGTCCCACCGCGCTCGCTCGTAGCCGGCGTGCCGGCGAAGGTTCGCCGGGAACTCACTGACGACGAAGTGCAGGGCGTCCACCGGAACGCCGCCCATTACGTGGAGCTCGCGCAGGCCCACCGGGAGGCGACGGCCTCCGCCTGACCTCCCCTTGCGCCGGGTTCCCGTTGCGCCGTCAGGTTTGCGCGGTGGGGTCCCGAAAGGTCATCCATTCGGCCCGTCGTTGGCCAGCAGATCTCATCGGCGATCGCTGCCCTTCTCACCACTTTTTGAGGCGGTCCGGGCACGACCCGCCGGTGATTCGGCTGACTCGCCGTCAGTTGAAAGCTAAAGCTGGTGAGGAAGGAGAGGACCCTGTAAACGTGACGGCGCAACGGGAGGGGACCGCCGCCCCCGGGCCGGGTCAGTCGAAGACGACCGTCTTGGCTCCGTCGAGGAGGACGCGGTGCTCGGCGTGCCACTTCACGGCGCGGCTGAGTGTGCGTCCCTCGACGTCCCGGCCGAGCTGGACGAACTGCTCCGGGGTCTTCGAGTGGTCCACGCGGATGACCTCCTGCTCGATGATGGGGCCCTCGTCGAGATCGGCCGTGACGTAGTGCGCGGTGGCCCCGATGATCTTGACTCCGCGCGCGTGGGCCTGGTGGTAAGGCTTCGCGCCCTTGAAGGACGGCAGGAACGAGTGGTGGATGTTGATCGCCCGGCCCTCGAGAGCGCGGCACAGGTCGTCGGAAAGGATCTGCATGTAGCGGGCGAGCACGACGAGCTCCACGTCGTACTCCTCGACGAGGGCCAGGAGCTTCGCTTCGGCTTCGGCCTTCGTCGCCGAAGTGACGGGCAGGTGCACGAACGGGATGCCGTAGAACTCGGCCATTGGCGCGAGGTCGGTGTGGTTGGAGACGATCACGGGCACGTCGATCGGCAGGGTCCCTGTGCGCTGCTGGAAGAGGAGGTCGTTCAGGGTCCGACCGTCTTTCGAGCACATGATGAGCGTGCGGACTCGCTCGCCCTCGTTGTAGAGGCCGAGCTTCATGTCGAACGCTTGCGCAACCGGAGCGAGCGCGGCCTCGAGCGCGTCGCGCGGCTCGTCCGTCTCGACGGAGACGCGCATGAAGAACGTCCCGGTGTCCCGGCTTTCGTACTGGCGGGATTCGGAGATGTTGCAGCCGGCCTCGAGCAGGGCGCCGGAGACTGCGTGCACGATCCCGGGTCGGTCGGGGCAGGAGAGCGTGACGATGAAGGAGTTGCGTACCACGCCCCTAGGTTATCGGTGCCGGGCTGAGGGTGCGCAGGGCGGCGAGAGCGGCCGCACGTCCGGCCCGCGTCGCGCCGACAGTCGAGGCCGACGCACCGTACCCCACGAGGAAGAGCCGCGGTTCGCGCACGACGCTCACGCCGTCGTCGGCCATGAGGATCCCGCCGCCGGTCTCGCGCAGCTTCAGGGGAGCAAGGTGCCCGAGCGAGGCGCGGAACCCGGTGGCCCACAGGATGGCATCCAGCTCCAGCTCACTGCCGTCCGCGAGCACGGCGCCTTCTGGGGTAAGGCGCGCGAGGGGCCCGCGCGAGACGAGCACGCCCGCCTCGATCCCCGCGCGGTACTGCTGGGTGAGCGGAAGGCCGGTGGCGGCGACAACGCTGAGCGGTGGCAGGCCGGCGCGCGTGCGTTCGTTGACGCGGCGTTCGACGTCGATGCCCCAGTCGGCATCGAACGGCACCGTTGTGAAATCGGGCGCCCGGCGCGTGGACCAGAACGTGGTCGCGCCTGCGGCCTCGAGCTGGAGGAGGAACTGCAGCGCCGACGTGCCGCCGCCGACCACGAGCAGGCGCTGCCCGCGGAACTCGTCGGCCGAGACGAAGTCGTGGGTGTGCAGCTGCCGCCCGCGGAAGAGCTCTTGTCCGGGGTAGTGCGGCCAATGCGGGCGGTCCCAAGTCCCCGTCGCATTGATGACTGTGTCAGCGAGCCAAGACCGGCCGTCGGCCGCGCGGACGAGGAGGGCGTCGCCGTCGTCCGTTCGTGACACCGCGGTGACCCTCGCGGGACGGATGATGGGCAGCTCGAAGGTGCGCTCGTACTTGTCGTAGTAGCGGCTGACGACGGCGGAGCTCGGCTCGGCGGGGTCGGGAGCCTCGAGCGGGAGGCCGGGGAGAGGGTGGAGGC
Organism: Sinomonas gamaensis; assembly: GCF_005876955.1. Classification (GTDB taxonomy): domain Bacteria; phylum Actinomycetota; class Actinomycetes; order Actinomycetales; family Micrococcaceae; genus Sinomonas; species Sinomonas gamaensis. Next base: position 249,309 of record NZ_SSCL01000005.1, on the reverse strand, counting down.
CATGGGCGGCGTCGAACGTGAGCGAGTCCCACCGGTGACGCCACGCGCCGCCTGGACCGTCGTTGCCGTCGAGGACCACGAAGCCCATCGACGGCGTGAGCCCCCGGCGCTGGAGCCAATAGGCCGCGCTGAGACCCGCCTGTCCGGCTCCGATCACCACCGTCTTGAGACGCTCCACGGGGGTCCTTCCTGCATCGATTTCCTGACACGTCAACTATCGGCGTAACCAAGAAGGCCTCTCGACTGTTCCCGCAGCCAGCGCGGTAGACTGGGCGGGCCGCGACTGGCGTTGGGTGGGTCACCACCGGGGAGCGGCGAACGGGACATCGCGGGTCGTACGCCTGGGCCATGCGGTTGAGCACTTCCGCGTCGTCACGCCCGGCCACGAGAGTTCCGGCCGCAGCATGACGGCCGGTAGCCTGACCAGTAGCACTCCGAGCCCAACCCAGGAGATCCCGTGACCACCGCGAATCCCACTGTGTCCTCCGTCAGCAACCTCCCCCTTGCGGACGTCGATCCCGAGATTGCCGCCGTCCTCGATCAGGAGCTGGGCCGCCAGCGCGGCACGCTCGAGATGATCGCGTCCGAGAACTTCGCGCCCCGCGCCGTCATGGAGGCGCAGGGTTCCGTCTTGACCAACAAGTACGCCGAGGGCTACCCCGGCCGCCGCTACTACGGCGGCTGCGAGTACGTGGACATCGCCGAGAACCTGGCGATCAGCCGCGTCAAGGAGCTCTTCGGTGCCGAGTTCGCGAACGTTCAGCCGCACTCCGGCGCACAGGCGAACGCCGCGGCGCTCTCCGCCCTCATCAACCCGGGCGACAAGATCCTCGGCCTCTCGCTCGCCCACGGCGGTCACCTGACCCACGGGATGAAGCTCAACTTCTCGGGCAAGCTGTACCAAGTCGCGGCGTACCAGGTCGAAGAGGACACGTTCCGGGTCGACATGGACAAGCTCCGCGAGCAGGCCCTCGCCGAGCGCCCGCAGGTGATCATTGCCGGTTGGTCCGCGTACCCGCGTCATCTGGACTTCGCCGCCTTCCGCTCGATCGCGGACGAGGTCGGCGCCTACCTGTGGACGGACATGGCTCACTTCGCCGGCCTCGTCGCCGCTGGCCTGCACCCGAGCCCGGTGCCGCACTCGCACGTGGTCACTTCGACCGTGCACAAGACCCTCGCGGGCCCGCGCTCCGGCGTGATCCTGGCCAAGGAGGAGTTCGGCAAGAAGCTCAACTCGAACGTCTTCCCCGGCCAGCAGGGCGGCCCGCTCATGCACGTCATTGCGGCGAAGGCCGTCGCGTTCAAGATCGCGGGCTCGGATGAGTTCAAGGAGCGCCAGGAGCGCGTCCTCGAGGGCGCGCGGATCATCGCTGACCGCCTCAACCAGCAGGACGTCGCCGAGGCCGGCGTCTCGGTGCTCACTGGCGGCACGGACGTGCACCTCGTGCTCGTCGACCTCCGCAACTCCCAGCTCGACGGCCAGCAGGCCGAGGACCTCCTCCACGAGGTGGGCATCACGGTGAACCGCAACGCGGTCCCGTTCGACCCCCGCCCGCCAATGGTCACCTCCGGCCTCCGCATCGGCACCCCTGCCCTCGCGACGCGCGGGTTCGGCGCGAACGAGTTCACAGAGGTTGCGGACATCATCGCGACCGCGCTCAAGGGCGGCGCTGATCTTGCGGCCCTGCGCGGCCGCGTCGACAAGCTCGCGGCCGACTTCCCGCTGTACCCGGGCCACGAGGAGTGGTGAGCGCCTCGATGACGTCCCGCACCTCGAGCAAGGCAGTGGTCCTTGACGGAAAGGCCGCCTCGGCGGCGATCAAGGCCGAGCTGAGGGAGCGAATCGCGGCCCTCAAGGAGAAGGGCATCACCCCCGGGATCGCGACCGTGCTCGTGGGCGCGGACCCAGCCTCGCAGCTCTACGTCGGCATGAAGCACAAGCAGTCCGTCGCGATCGGGATGAACTCGATCCAGAAGGAGCTGCCCGCTGACGCCACGCAGGAGCAGGTCGAGGCTCTCATCGACGAGCTCAACGCGGATCCGACGTGTCACGGGTACATCGTGCAGCTGCCGCTGCCCAAGCACCTCGACACCGACGCGATCCTCGAGCGCATCGATCCGGCCAAGGACGCGGACGGGTTGCACCCGACCAATCTGGGCCGGCTCGTGTTGAACGTGAACAAGCGGATTGAGACGCCGCTGCCCTGCACGCCTCGCGGAGTCATCGAGCTCCTGCTGCGCAACGACTACGACCTCAAGGGCAAGCACGTCGTCGTCGTCGGGCGGGGAGTGACGATCGGCCGGTCGATTCCGCTCCTGCTTACGCGCCGCGACATCAACGCGACCGTGACGATCACGCACACTGGAACGCGGGACCTCTCCGACCATCTGCGTCAGGCGGACGTGATCGTGGCCGCCGCGGGTGTCAAGCACATCGTCAAGCCGGAGGACGTCAAGCCTGGCGCCGCCGTGCTCGACGTCGGGGTGACCCGCGAGGACGATCCCGAGGGCGGCAAGCCGAAGGTCTATGGCGATGTCCACCCGGACGTCGCGCAGGTCGCGGGCTACCTCTCGCCGAACCCCGGGGGAGTGGGCCCCATGACGGTAGCCCTGCTCATGACGAACGTCGTCGAGGCCGCTGAGCGGGTCGCCGCCGGCGCCTGAACGCCCATCTCCGCCCACCCGCGTCGACTGCTCCATAACTGTCGTTTTCGGGCGCCATAACGACAGTTGTGGAGCAGTCGTTTTTGGAGTTACTTGAGCTGGCCCCGGATCTCGCCTCCGGGGAACGTTGGCGTGTGGACGTTGACATAGTAGGCGCCGGGGTCCGTGGAGATCGCCGACAGGAGCGCCGCACTGACCGTCTTGCAGCCGCTGACCGTCCATGATGTCCCCGAGCCCACCGCGAGCGGAATCACGACCGGGCCAGCGACATTGCGAGGCGCAACGTGGATGTGTGCGGCCACGGCCGAAGCGGAGAGATTGCGGGCCTGAAGCGTGAAGCAGAGTTGGCTGCCGCTGATCGTGTAGGTGAAGAAGCCCGAGGCGCCGGTGTTCGATCCGGTGGTCTCTTGACCAACATTGAGCGGAATTGCGGGAACGCCTCCCGAGTTGGCCAATGCGGCGGGTGTGCCCGCGAGAGTGAGGGCGGCGACGGCGGCGGCAATCGCCTTCGAGCGCGCGGAGAGAAGAGCCATAGCGTCCTCCTTGTTCGGGTGTGACGGCGATCACAGTACGCTCGGCATCGCACGCCGACAATGCGCTAAGCAACGTGACACAAGAGAGGACGACGTCGGCACCCACGCGGGTGCCGACGTCGTCCTCTGCTGTGGGCTGGCTAGACCTGTGCAGGTGCCGTCGCCGGGGCCGCTTGTGGTCCGAAGACCGTGGCGCCGGTGGCCTGCTCGGCCTCGTGATCGGGGCCCAGCGGGATGCCTCGCCGGTCGCGGAGGCAGAGGACGGCAGCGATCGATACGACCGTGACGATCAGCAGGTAGGTCGAGATCGAAGCGGTCGAGCCGGTGGCCTGGAGAAGGGCCTGGGCGATGGTCGGGGCGAACGCGCCGCCCAGGATCGCGCCGATCGCGTAGGAGATCGAGACGCCGGAGAACCGGACCGACGCGGGGAAGATCTCCGAGTACCAGGCGGCCTGGGGGCCGTAGGTGAGGCCCAGACCGATCGAGAACAGGATCAGCCCGACGTACAGCCCGCCCAGGGTTCCCGTGTTGACGAAGAAGAACAGGGGGAACACCATGAGGCCCTGCAGCACGAAGCCGATGAGATAGGTCTTCTTCCGGCCTATGGTGTCGGCCAGGATTCCAGAGACCCACGTGGCCACGAACCACATGGCGGCACCGACCGTCGTTGCGACGAGCACGGCTGTGGCGTCCATCTTGAGCTTGCCCGTCGCGTAGCCCTGGATGAAGCCGCCGGTGGTCATGTAGCCGGCCGCGTTGTTGCCCACGAAGACGAGTGCGGCGAGGATCACGAGGTGCCAGTGTTTGCGGAAGAGCTGGACGATCGGAACCTTCACCTGCCGTCCGCGTTCGGCGAGCTCGGCGAACACGGGGCTCTCCTCAACCGCACGGCGGACGAAGAAGCCGATCACGATCAGCACGACGCTCAGGAGGAACGGCACGCGCCAGCCCCACTCGAGGAACGCCTTGCCGGGGGAGATGACGCCGGTCATGAGTGCCATCACGCCCGAGGCGATGAGCATGCCGAGGGGCACGCCGAGCTGGGGGAACGAGCCCGCACGCCCGCGGCGCTTCGCGGGTGCGTGCTCGACGGCCATGAGGACCGCGCCACCCCATTCGCCACCCGCGGAGATGCCCTGGATGATCCGGAGCACGAGCAGGAGGATGGGGGCTCCCATGCCGATCTGGCTGTAGGTCGGCAGCGCGCCGATCAGGGTGGTCGCACCGCCCATGAGGATGAGCGTCAGGACGAGCATGGCGCGGCGGCCGATCAGGTCCCCGAAGTGGCCCGCGAGGAACGCGCCGAGGGGGCGGAACAGGAAGCTGATGCCCACGGTGGCGAACGAGAGCAGGAGGGCGATGTTCTCGCCCGCCGGCTTGAAGAAGAGCTCGGCGAACACGAGGGCTGCGCCCGTGGCGTAGATGAAGTAGTCGTACCACTCGATGGTGGTGCCGATGATGGTGGCCAGCGCGACGCGGCGCTGGGTCGTGGCGGCGGATGCGGCGCCGGGATTGTTCATCTCTGTCCTTGCATGAAACGGCATCAGCTCTGATGCCTCACTGGACGGCTTGTGGCCGCGAGGGGATGGGCGCTCCGCGCCAAGCACGCGGCGAGCCGTTGAAAAGTGAGGGATACCACTATCGTGGCTGCCCAACTTCCGGTTGTAAACTTCAGAAAAGCGGCAAGCTAATTCAGTTTCGCTTATATGTCTTACGGAGGGCGCAGGGGAGAATGGCAGACATCACACTCCGCCAGCTGGAGCTGTTCACGGCGCTCGTGGACGTCTCGACTCTCAGTGAGGCGGCCGAGCGCCTGCACATCTCCGAGTCCGCGCTCTCCCAGGCCATCACCGCCCTGGAGAGGGCCGTGGGGGAGCAGCTGTGCGTGCGCAGGAAGGGGCGCGGGCTGCAGCTCACACCGGCGGGACAGCACTTCGCCTCCCGCTCCCTGGGCATCCTGCGCAGCGCCCGGGACCTGGTCCTCGCGCCCCGGCACGGCGAGGCGCTTCGCGGCCCGGTCAACCTCGGGTGCTTCGCAAGCTTTGCGACGAGCGTGATCCCCGAGATCCTCGACCGGTTCCCGCAGCGTCACCCGGGTGTCACGGTGGACGTCACGGTTGGGACCCACGACGACTTCCTCCCCGCCCTCGAGTCCGGCCGGCTCGACGTCGCGATCGTGTACGACATGCTCCTGCCCGTCGGCTACGCCCAGCGGGAGATCTACGCGACCGAGCTCGAGGCGGTCCTCCACCCGGACCATCCGCTCGCGCAGGACGATGCCGTGGACCTCGCGGAGCTCGCCGACGAACCGCTCATCATGTACGAATCGAGCCCCAGCACCATGAACACCCACGAGGCCTTCGCCTCGCGAGGCCTGCGGCCCCGCGTCGTGGCGAGCGTCCCGCAGGTGATCCTCGTCCAGGCCCTCGTGGGCCGCGGCGTGGGGTACGGCCTGCTCATGTCCCGCCCGAACAGCGCGCCCGTGAGCGTCGAGGGCCTCCCGCTCGCCGTGCGGCCCCTGCGGCCCCCGGCCACCCGGACACACGTCGTGGCGATCTGGCCAGAGGACATGACGCTCACGCCTCGGGCTGCGGCCCTCGTGGACTTCGCCGTCGAGGCGTTGGGCGACCGTCACGCGGGCACCGGAGCCGCGCGCGAGTAGGCCTTGAGATCGAACGCGAGGTCGGCAGCCTCGTCGGGGGACAGTGCGGCCCCCGCCGCCAGCAGCCGCCGGGCCGCGAGGTGATCCGCTGGGCTGTTCACGGACTCGACGCTCACGAGCTCGCCGTCGTCGAACGCGAAGACCGAGAACTTGCCCGACGCCGGGTCTCCTCGCAGTACCGTCGACACGCCCGGTCTGGAGAGGCCGGCGATCTGCAGTTTGACCTTCCCCTGATGGCTCCAGAACCACGGGAGCTCGGCATAGGGCCCCGGATCCTGCCCCAGGAGGACGGCCGCGGCATGCCGTGCGTGGTCGGTCGCGTTCTGCACCGATTCGAGCCGCATACGGCGCCCCGCGTGGAGGCTCGGGAAGCTCGCGCAGTCGCCAATCGCGAAGATCGCCGAGTCCGAGGTGCGCAGCGAGCCGTCGACGGCAATGCCGCCGTCGCCCTCGATGGCCACACCGGCCTCGGCCGCGAGGGCCGAGGCCGGGGTGACGCCGACGCCGACGACGACCAGGTCCGCGGGCAGCGTCCGGCCCGAGGTCAGGACGACGGCGGCAACCCGGCCCGCGTCGTCGTCCCCGCCTGAGAGCGCGGCGACTCCCTCGGAGAGCTCGAAGCGCACGCCGTCGAGTTCTTGGCGTTCGGTGAGGTACGCGGATACGGCTGGGGTGACGGATCGGCGCAGAGGTCGCGCCGTCGGCGAGACGACGGTGACGTCGAGCCCCCTGGCCCGCGCCCCCGCAGCGAACTCGAGGCCGATGAAGCCCGCGCCCACCACGACCACCTGGCGGGCCGACTCGAGCCCGCCGGAAGCGTCCCTGGCGTCGTCGAGTGTGCGCAGCCGGTGGACGCCGGCGAGGTGCTCCCCGGGGATGCCCAGCCCGCGGCTGTCGGCGCCGGTGGCGAGCACGAGCGCGTCGTACGTCATCCAGTCGCCGGCGCTCGTCCGGACCCGCTGGCCCGAGCGGTCGATGGCGACGGCGGAGACTCCCCACCGCGCACCGACTCCGACGTCCTCGAAGAATGACTCGCCGCGCAGCCGCAGCGGCTCGGCGTCGCGGCCGCCCACCACGAAGTCCTTGGAGAGGGGAGGCCGCTGATACGGTCGCTCGGACTCCCGGGAGAGGAGCGTGAGCCGTCCGCGGTACCCGCCGGCGCGCAGCGAGTCGACGAGCTGGACTCCCGCCTGGCCCGCGCCGACCACGACAACGTGGCCGGGCGCCTTGTCCTGTCCGGTCATCGCGTCACACCTGGCCCGCGGGAACCTCGACCACGAGCGAGGCGCGCGGGCCGCACGAGATCTGGCAGCCCAGCCGGCTCCGCTCGGGATCCCGCGGAGCGGACGTGCACTCGAGCATCTCGTCCTCCTCGTCATTGATCTCGGGCAGCCCCTCGAGCGAATTGGGGCTCACGTAGACGTGGCATGTGGCGCACATCGCCTGGCCGCCGCATTCGCCGACGATGCCCGGCACCCCCGCGTTGACGGCCGCGCGCATGACCGAGGTCTCGGGGGACGCGTCGAGGGTGAGCTCCGCACCGTCGGGCTGGATGTAGGTGATGGTGGGCATGGTTCTCCTTCAGGTGTGGGCGGCGTTCAGTTCCAGGCGACGGGCAGCTCGAGCATTCCGCGGAACACCCAGCCGCCCTCCCGCGCGGGCCGATCGGTCAGCCGGAGTCCCGGGAGGCCCGCGAAGAGCTTCGGAAGGGCGACTTGCGCGACCGAGGTGCGGGCGACCCACGTGCCGGCGCAGAAGTGGGCACCGCCGCCGAACGCGAGGTGCGGCTTCTTCTCGCGATTGATGTCGAAGGCCTCGGGGTTCTCGAACTGCTCGGGGTCCCGGTTGGCGGCCCCGAGGACCACGCCGAGCCGTGCGCCTGCGGGCAGCGTCGCCCCGCCGATTTCGACCTCGCGGGTTGTCTGACGCGGGTACATGCCGATCGGCGCAACCCACCGCACTGCCTCTTCGAACGCCGTGGCCCACAGTGCGGGCTCGGCGAGGACCTGGGCCAGCTGGTCCGAGTGGGACAGCAACGCCCACACCGCCGTCCCGAGGACGTCCCGCGGTTCGTTGAGCCCGCCGCCGATTGTCATCTTCATGTTGGCCCGGATGGCCTCGATCGGCATGCCGGCATTGACGACGGCGGAGAGCAGGCTCGCGTCAGGCTCCGCCTTGAGCACGGGGACGAGTTCGTCGATGGCTGCGTCCACCTCAGCGCTTGAGGCGGCGGCCTTGGCCCAGACTTCGGGATCGTCCGCATAGTTGCCCGTCCCATCGATCATGGTCTGGGACCAGCGCTGCAGGTCCTCTTGCGCCGCATTGCGGAAGCCCATGATCTCGCGGAGGTTCTCCGCAGCGAAGGGGGCCGCGAAACCGAGGTGGAGGTCAGCGCCCGGGCCCTTCGCCCGGAACTCCTCGAGGTACTTCTCGGCGTTCTTCTCGAAGGCCGCCGTCCAGGTCTCCTTGATCGCCTTCGGGCGCAGCACGGGTCCGTAGGCCGCGCGGTCGGTCTGATGGTCGGGGTCGTCCTTGCGCAGCATGGAGTGCCCCATGGACCGCTTCATGAGCGAGCCCTCTTCGTTTGCGGAGAACGTCTCGGCGTCCTGCTCGATCCGGTGGCAGGCCTCGAAGCTCGTCACCAGGTAACGGCCCACGGCGGGCACCCATGCAACAGGGGATTCCTCCCGCAGCCTGCGGTAGATCGGGTAAGGGTTCTCGTAGAGGTCCTCGATGCGGACCCACTCGGCCGTGGGTGCTGTTGTCTCTGCTTCTGCCGCGGTCATCCCGCACTCCCTTTGTCGCTGTTGCTGGCCTCCCCATGAGTGTGGGCTGGGACATATAGTCAGGTAAAGTTCAAATAAGGTGTGGGATAAGCAAGAAAAACTGGAGAGGCAAGGAATGGACGACGTCGTCCGCGCACCGAGCAGATTCACCCTCCGCCAGCTGAGCTACTTGATCGGCGTCGCGGACACGGGCTCGATCAGCGCGGCCTCCGCGCGCCTTCACGTGACGCAGACCGCGGTCGGCGCCGCGCTCAACGATCTCGAGCGGGCGCTCGGCACCCAACTCCTCGTCCGCCGTCGCGCTCATGGGGCGCTGCTCACGCCCGCGGGCCAGTATGTGTGCGACCGCGCCCGGACGCTCCTGGGCGAGGCCGCAGACCTCGAACTCTCAGCGCGGGACGCTGGGAAAGCGCTCCGCGGCCCCGTCGCGCTCGGCTGTTATTCGACCCTTGCCGTCACCCTCATCCCGCCGATCCTCCAAGGCTTCGGAGAGCGGCACCCGGAGGTCGAGCTCGACTTTGTCGCCGACCAACAGGTTCCGCTCGAGCGGAGGCTCCTCGAGGGCGAACTCGACGCGGCGCTCATCTACGACATGAACCTCCCCATGGGCCTCGCCGCACGGACGCTCTACGAGTCCCGCGTCTACGTGCTGCTGCCCGCCTCACACCCGCTCGCCACCGGCGATCCCGTGGACCTCGCGGCGCTCGCCGAAGAACCGCTCGTCTTCCTCGACCTCCATCCGAGCGGCGAGCACACCATGGCCGTGTTCCGGGCGGCCGGTGTCGAGCCGCGGATCCGCTACCGGACCACCGACTTCGAGTTGACGCGCTCCCTCGTGGGCCGAGGGCTCGGCTATGGGCTGCTGGTGCAGCGACCGAGACGGAGCGAGACGTACGAGGGGCTTCCCGTCGTTGCCGCAGAGATCACCCCTCCGCCTGCGCCCGTCCGCATCCTGCTGGCCTGGTCCGCGGCGTTCGCCCCACGCGCCGCGCACAGGCCCTGATGGATTTCGCCGCCGACCTTTTCGCGCCGCCGTCCCAGCAACCGGAAGTGCCGCACTCACTCTGAAAGAAGCGTTGCACAAACCCTTCCCGTGCCGCGCCCCGTCGGATAGTGTGCGGTGAGTGTCGCAGGAAGCACCAGGCCGTGCCAAGGGAACTGCCGTGGCCGGTGCTCGCACGGTTCGGCCGCCAGTGATCAGTGCTCGGAATCTCGTCAAGACGTACGGAGACGTCAACGCCGTCGACGGCATCAGCTTCGAAGTGCCGGCGGGGGAGTCGTTCGGCCTGCTCGGGCCCAACGGCGCTGGCAAGTCGACCACCATGAGGATGATCGGCGGCGTGACCCAGAGGACCAGCGGCGAGCTGAGCATCATGGGCCTCGACCCGGAGAAGCAGGGCCCGGAAGTGCGGGCGCACCTCGGCGTGGTCCCGCAGCAGGACAATCTCGACGAGGAGCTCCGCGTCCGGGACAACCTCATCGTCTATGGCCGGTACTTCGGCCTCTCGCACTCCTACCTCGCACAGAGGGCGGACGAGCTCCTCGACTTCGCGCAGCTGGCGGAGAAGGCGAAGGCACGCGTCGATTCGCTCTCCGGCGGCATGAAGCGGCGGCTGACGATCGCCCGCTCGCTCATCAACGATCCGCGGATCCTCCTTCTCGACGAGCCGACCACAGGTCTCGACCCCCAGGCCCGCCACGTCCTCTGGGACCGCCTGTTCCGGCTCAAGGAGCAGGGCGTGACGCTCGTGCTCACGACCCACTACATGGATGAGGCGGAGCAGCTGTGCGACCGGCTCATCGTCGTGGACAAGGGCAAGATCATGGCGGAGGGGTCGCCGTCTGCGCTCATCCGCGAGCATTCGAGCCGTGAGGTGCTCGAGGTTCGCTTTGGGACGGACCGGAATGCCGCCGTCGCCCCTCAGCTCGACGGCGTGGGGGAGCGCATCGAGGTGCTGCCCGATCGGGTCCTCGTCTACACGGACAACGGCGAGGCCTCACTCGAGCAGATTCGCGCGCGCCAGCTCCACCCGATCACTTCGCTCGTGCGGCGGGCCTCGCTCGAGGACGTGTTCCTGCGCCTCACCGGACGGTCCCTCATTGACTGAGACCCAGCCGCGTCTTCAGGCCCATTCCCCGGAAGCCTCCGCGGCCAAGGCCAGGCGGTGGGGCTCGTTCTACTTCATGGAGCACATGCTGCGCAGCATGCGCGCCTACGCAGTGACCATCGTGGTGACGAGCGTGGGGAATCCCCTCCTGTACCTCTTCTCCATGGGGGTCGGGCTCGCGTCCATCGTGGACCGCAGCCCTTCCGCCCATTTCGCCGGCGTCGGCTACCTCGCGTACGCCGCCCCCGCGCTCCTCGTCTCCAGCGCGGTCATGACCTGCGCGAACGAGATGATGTTCCCTGTCATGGACGGCTTCAAGTGGCGACGGGTCTACTACGGTCCCCACGTGACTCCGCTCGTGCCGGGGCAGCTCGCCGCGGGGCACGTCATGGCCGTGGGTGTCCGGCTCCTCGTCCAGTGCCTCGTGTTCTTCCTCATCATGCTTGCGTTCGGGGCCGTCCGGAGCCCGGCTTCGTGGCTCGTGGTGCCGATCGGAGTCCTCGCGGGCATGGCCTTCGGGACACCCCTCATGGCGTATGCGGCGAGGATCGAGAAGGAGAACTTCCAGTTCTCCATGATCCAGCGGTTCATCGTGATGCCGCTGTTCCTGTTCTCGGGGACGTTCTATCCGCTCGAGACCATGCCTCCGGCCATGCAGTGGATCGGGTGGATCTCCCCCCTGTGGCATGGGAATCAGCTTGGACGCCTCGCTACCATCGGCCTCATGGAGCCCGTCTGGCTCGTCGCCGTGCACGTCCTCTATCTTGTGGCGCTCGGCCTATTCGGCATCGGCTGGGCCCGTCGCAACTACGCGAGGCGGATGGCGGCATGAAGGCGCTGACCGAGGAGAACCCTGACGGCGACTACATCCTCTCCGCCGACCGACGCCCTCTGAGTGCGCTCTACGCACGCAATGCCCGCTCGGTGATCGAACGCGGCTTCCGCGTCATCAAGAGCCAGAACTGGGTCATTCTGATCTCCGGCTTCTTCGAGCCGGTCTTCTACCTGCTGTCCCTCGGCATCGGGCTCGGAGGGCTCGTAGGCGCCGTCGCAGGTCCGGGCGGAGCCCCGATCAGCTACGCCGCCTACATCGCCCCTGCCCTGCTCGCCGTCTCCGCGATGAACGGGGCGATCTACGACTCGACGTGGAACATCTTCTTCAAGATGCATTTCGGCAAGCTCTACCAGAGCATGCTCTACACGTCCCTCGGGCCGTTCGACATCGCCGTCGGCGAGATCTTCATGGCCCTCTTCCGCGGCTTTCTCTACGCGCTGGGGTTCACCGGGGTCATGGGCCTCATGGGGCTCATCACCACGCCGTGGGCCCTCCTGCTCGTCCCCACGTCAGTGATGGTGGCGTTCGGCTTCGCGAGCTTCGGGATGGCGATCACGAGCTACATGAAGACCTTCCAGCAGATGGACATCATCACGTTCGTCATGCTGCCGATGTTCCTGTTCTCGGCCACTTTCTACCCCCTCAGCGTCTACCCCGAGCCCGTTCAGTGGGTCATCCAGGCCCTTCCCCTCTGGCACGGGGTCGAGCTCATGCGCGAGATCAGCATCGGCGTGTTCAGCGCGGCGACGTGGATCCACCTCGCGTACTACGTGGTGATGATCCTCATTGGGCTCGCCTTCACGACGCGGCGCCTGCGGGCGCTGTTCCTCCGGTAGCCTGCCGCGAGCCGCGGCACCCACGGTCTGGGAGAATGGCTCCATGCAGTCAATCGGCTCCCAGAACCCTGCCCCGGCGCGCTCGGGCATCCGCATCGGCGCGCTCGGGCTGTCCGTCCTCGTCCTCGCCTTCCTCATTGCCGTGATCTTCGCCGCGAATCGGAACGAGGTCATCGGCTGGATCGTCGCGGTGATCTCGCTGGGCTGGCTCGTGTTCGCGATCTTCGTGTTCGTGTCGGTGCGCAACGCCGGCCGCCGGGCCCAGGCCAAGTTCGAGGAAGCGGCTCAGCGCCTGGGCGGCAGGGCCCCGGCGATGACGGGCGCCACCCCGGGGGAAGCCCGCACCGTCGACGACGTCCGCGACCTCAAGCTCGACCATTCCTTCAAGATCATCCAGGTCCAGGAGCGCGTGGTCCGCGAGAACCTCGGCAAGGACGCCGAGCAGGTTGTCCGCGCTCTCGAGACGATCCAGATCACCGCGTCCAACGCCCGGGACATGCTGCGTCCCGACGGAGGGGAGCCGGTCACCGGAACCATCGTGGACGAAGGGTAGAGTATCTGGGTGACCCTCGAAGCTGCTATGACGACTTCCTCGTATGCGCCCAAGGGTGGAGCGCTGCGCATCGCCACAGTGAACGTCAACGGGCTCCGCGCCGCCTGGCGCAAGGGCATGCCGGAGTGGCTTGAGCCGCGCGATCTGGACATCCTGTGCATGCAGGAGGTGCGCGCGCCCGACGACGTGGTCAACGAGTACTTCGACGGCTGGCATGTGCTGCACGCGGAGGCTGACGCGAAGGGGCGCGCCGGAGTGGCGATTGCCTCCCGGCAGGAACCGACCGCGACCCGCGTGGGCATCGGCGACGACTACTTCGCGACGGCCGGCCGCTGGGTCGAGGCCGATTTCGCGCTCCCGAGCGGCAAGCAGCTGACCGTGGTGAGCGCCTATGTGCACTCGGGCGAGGTGGACACACCGAAGCAGGTGGACAAGTACCGCTTCCTCGACGTGATGCTCAAGCGGCTTCCCGAACTGACAGAGCTGAGCGACTTCGCCCTGGTGGTGGGAGACCTCAACGTGGGCCACACCCCGCTCGACATTCGGAACTGGAAGTCGAACCAGAAGCGCGCGGGCTTCCTGCCCGAGGAGCGGGCTTACTTCGACCGCTTCTTCGGCGAGGAGATCGGCTGGAAGGACGTGCACCGGGAGCTCTCCGGCCAGGTCGATGGGCCGTATACCTGGTGGTCCCAGCGCGGCCGCGCCTTCGACAACGATGCCGGTTGGCGCATCGACTACCACATGGCGACGGCGGGACTCGCCGCGGCGGCGAGGAACGCCGTCGTCGATCGCGCCACCGCGTGGGACACCCGGTTCTCAGACCATGCACCGCTTGTCATCGACTACCAGCTCTAGACCCGGAAGAAACGCCCACCCATGACCACTGACTCCACGTCTGCCGTGACCGCTCCCACAGGTCGCCAGCGCCTCGTGTCCGGAATGCAGCCCTCCGGCGACTCGCTGCACCTTGGGAACTACCTCGGCGCCCTCGTGAACATGGTGAAGCAGCAGGACGAGTACGACTGCTTCTACTTCATCCCCGACCTGCACGCGATCACCGTTCCGCAGGACCCCGCTGAGCTGCGTGAGCGCACGCGCCTCACGGCCGCACAGTTCATCGCTGCCGGCATCGATCCGGAGCGGTCGACGCTGTACGTGCAATCGCACGTGCCTGAGCACGCTCAGCTCGCGTGGGTCCTGAACTGCCTCACCGGCTTCGGCGAAGCCTCGCGGATGACGCAGTTCAAGGACAAGATGGCTCGCCAGGGCCAGGATGCGGCCAGTGCAGGGCTCTTCACGTACCCAATGCTCATGGCGGCAGACATCCTGCTCTATAAGCCCTACGGCGTGCCGGTTGGCGAGGATCAGCGCCAGCATCTCGAGCTCGCCCGGACTCTTGCGCACCGCTTCAACACCCGCTTCGGAGACACGTTCGTGGTGCCGGAGGCGCTCATCCCGCCGGTCGCAGCGAAGATCTACGATCTGCAGAATCCGGTGTCCAAGATGTCGAAGTCCGCGGATTCGCCGAATGGCCTCATCAACATCCTCGACGACCCCAAGGTGACGTCGAAGCGCATCAAGTCGGCGGTTACGGATGCCGAGACCGAGATCCGGTTCGACCGCGAGGCGAAGCCGGGCGTCTCGAACCTCCTGACGATCATCTCCACGATCACGGGCCGCAGCATCGACGACCTCGTGGCGTCCTACGAAGGCAAGATGTACGGGCACCTCAAGGCGGACGTCGCGCAGACGGTCGTGGACGCCGTCGCGCCGATCAAGGCTCGCACCGAGGAGCTCCTCGAAGACCCGGCAGAACTGGACCGGCTTCTGGCGGTCGGCGCTGGGAAGGCGCGGGAGATCGCGGCCGAGACCCTCGCCGAGGTCTATCGAAAGGTGGGATTCCTTCCCGCCATGGCCCCGGCCGCTGCATCCGTCTGAGGCAATGACGGACCGATTCGACGATCACGTCGCCGAGGGAGACGGCAACGCCCCCCTCGTGGGCGTCATCCTGGGTTTCCCGGACGACGTCGCGGCGGAGCTGCGCAAGTGGCGCGCGTCCTTCGGGGATCCGATGGCGGAGTCGATTCCGGCCCACATCACCCTCGTGACCACGACCGAGGCCCATGATTGGGAGGCGGCCGTCGAGCACGTCCGCAGCGTGGCGGCGCGGCAGTCGCCGTTCCGCGTGACGATCTCCGGGACGGGTTCGTTCCGCCCGGTCTCAGAGGTCGTCTACCTGAACGTGGCCGAGGGCTTCGAGGCGTGCGTCAAACTGCACGCCGAACTTCAGCAGGGTCCCCTCGAGCGTGAGCTCCCGTTCCCGTACCATCCGCACGTCACGGTGGCCCATGACGTCGACCCCGAGCGCCTCGACGAGGCCGAACTCGCCCTCAAGAACTACAGCACCTCTTTCACAGTGGCTAGCATGGGGCTCTATGAGCACGATTCCGACGGCCTCTGGCAACTCCGGGAAGAGCTCGACTTCGGGGGAGAGGCGCCGGGCGGCTCTTGACCGCTCGCGGTCGGGTCAGCCCCTCCCCACCGAACTGGAGCAGCTCAAGCTCGCTGCTCTGAAGGCGCGACAGGCGTGGGGCCGGGCAAAGCTCGACGGCGTCGGCGCGCCCAAGCGGTATCTTGCCCTTGTGCAGTGGGTGGTCGCCCAGACAAGCACGTGGCGTCCTATTCGGACGTTCCAGCTCTACGGCCTGCGCTACGGACCGCTGCTGAGCGCCGGCATCGGCTTCAACATGTTCTTCTCGGTCGCAGGCCTCCTGACCACCGGATTCTCCGTGGCTGGGCTTGTGCTCGCAGGCCAGCCGGAGCTGGTCGACAAGATCGTGCAGCTCGTGGCGCAGTCGGCGCCGGGGCTCCTCAAGGTGGACGGCCACGACGGGCTCGCCGATCCCCACGCGCTTCTGAACCCGTCCGGGTTGGGGCTCACGGCGATCATCGCCGCCATCGTGACCGTGCTGACCTCCCTCGGGTGGATCAGCAGCATCCGTGACGGCCTCCGGGGCGTCGTCGACGAACGCCCCCTGCAGGTCAACCCGGTGCTCATGCGTCTGCGGGACACCGGCACCCTTCTGCTCCTGGGGATCGTCCTGGTGCTCACCTCCGGCGTCAGCATCCTGTTCACGGGCGCTGTCGGCTTTATCGCGGACCTCCTGAGCCTCGATCAAGCTGTTGTGGCCCCGGTCAGCTGGCTCATCGGCATCGTCGTTCCGCTCCTGCTGAACTGGGCCACTGCGCTGATCCTGTTCCGCCTCGCTGCGGGGCTCTCGCTCTCCCGCCGTGCCCTGCTCGAGAGCACGGCGATCGCCGGCGCGGGCACCACGATCCTCCAGCTCTTCAGCAGCCAACTCCTCGCCCGAGCCGGCGCGAATCCACTCCTGGCGTCCTTCGCCGTCATCATCGGTCTGCTCATCTGGTTCAACCTCGTGAGCCAGGTCTATCTCGTCTCCGGCGCGTGGGCCGCCATCCGCGAGGCCGACGGCGCTGCCCTCCCCGAGCGCAAGACCGCTCCCTTCGGCTCCTCCCGCCCTGCGCGCAGGCCTTCGAGGCCTCTCGCCCACCGGGGCTGAGGCGGGACAGGAAAGGGGGCGCCGCTGCAATCTGCAGCAGCGCCCCCTTTGCCGTGAGGCCCCGAGTGCGGCCAGCAAGGCTAGAAGCCCGTAAGGCTAGAACTGGCGGGCCAGGATGGCCTGCTTGACCTCCGAGATGGCCTTGGTGACCTGGATGCCGCGCGGGCAGGCCTCGGAGCAGTTGAAGATCGTGCGGCAGCGCCACACGCCTTCCTTGTCGTTGAGGATCTCAAGGCGCATGTCACCGGCATCGTCGCGCGAGTCGAAGATGAAGCGGTGCGCGTTGACGATCGCCGCCGGGCCGAAGTACTGGCCGTCGGTCCAGAACACGGGGCACGACGACGTGCACGCGGCGCAGAGGATGCACTTCGTGGTGTCGTCGAAGCGCTCGCGATCCTCGGGGGACTGGAGGCGCTCCTTCGTGGGCTCGTGGCCCTTGGCCACGAGGAACGGCATAATCTCGCGGTAGGACTGGAAGAACGGCTCCATGTCCACGATGAGGTCCTTCTCCACCGGCAGGCCCTTGATGGGCTCGACCGTGATGGGCTTGGACGTGTCGAGGTCCTTCAGCAGCGTCTTGCAGGCGAGACGGTTGCGGCCGTTGATCCGCATGGCATCGGAGCCGCACACGCCGTGCGCGCACGACCGGCGGAACGAGAGGGACCCGTCGTGCTCCCACTTGACCTTGTGCAGGGCGTCCAGCACGCGGTCCGTGCCATACATGGTGAGCTTGAACTCGTCCCAGTGGGACTCTTCCGAGACCTCGGGGTTGTAGCGGCGCACCCGGAGCGTGATGTCGAAGGTCGGGATCTCGCCCCCGCCGCCGACGCTCGCGGGCAGCTCGACCTTCGAGGCTGGCTCTGCAGTTGACGCGGTCATCAGTACTTACGCTCCATCGGCTCGTAACGGGTGAAGACAACCGGCTTCGTACCGAAGCGGATGCCCTTGACGCCCTCGGTCTCCGCCGCGGGGTCCCTGTAGAGCATCGAGTGCTTCATGAAGTTGGCGTCGTCGCGGTCGGGGAAGTCCTCGCGGTAGTGGCCGCCTCGCGACTCCTTGCGGTGGAGGGCAGCAACCGTCATGACCTCGGCAAGATCCAGGAGGAAGCCGAGCTCGACGGCCTCGAGGAGGTCGAGGTTGAAGCGCTTGCCCTTGTCCTGGATTCCGATGTTCCGGTAGCGCTCGCGCAGGGCTGCGATGTCTGCAAGGGCCTTGGCGATGGAGTCCTTGGTCCGGAACACCTGCATGTTCGCGTCCATGGTCTCCTGCAGGTCGGCCCGGATCGAGGCGATCCGCTCGTTGCCCGCAGAGTTGCGGACGGCGCTCAGGAGCGCCTCCGTCTCCGCAGCCGGGTTCTCGGGGAGTTCCACGAACTCGGCCGTCTTGGCGTACTCGGCGGCCGCGATGCCCGAGCGCTTTCCGAACACGTTGATGTCGAGAAGCGAATTCGTGCCCAGGCGGTTCGAGCCGTGAACGGACACGCAGGCAACCTCGCCGGCCGCGTAGAGGCCCGGCACCACGGTCTCGTTGTCCTGGAGGACCTCACCCTTGATGTTGGTCGGGACGCCGCCCATCACGTAGTGCGCCGTGGGGTACACGGGAACGGGCTCGGTGTAGGGCTCCACGCCCAGGTACGTCCGCGCGAACTCGGTGATGTCCGGCAGCTTCGCATCGATGTGCGCGGGCTCGAGGTGGGTCAGGTCAAGGAGCACGTAGTCCTTGTTCGGGCCGGCTCCGCGGCCCTCGCGCACCTCGTTGGCCATGGAACGGGCCACGATATCGCGAGGAGCGAGGTCCTTGATGGTCGGCGCGTAGCGCTCCATGAAGCGCTCGCCCTCCGAGTTCCGGAGGATGGCACCCTCGCCTCGGGCCGCCTCGGAAAGGAGGATGCCGAGTCCGGCGAGGCCCGTCGGGTGGAACTGGATGAACTCCATGTCCTCGAGCGGGATGCCGCGGCGGAACGCGATGCCCATGCCATCACCGGTCAGGGTGTGGGCGTTGGAGGTGGTCTTGAAGACCTTGCCGGCGCCGCCCGTGGCGAAGACGATGGCCTTGGCCTGGAAGACGTGGATCTCGCCGGACGCGAGGTCGTAGCTCACCACGCCTGCGGCGCGCTTCTGCTTGAACGGCGTGCCGTCCTCGCGCACTGCGTCCTCCTCGACCATGAGGAGGTCCAGCACGTAGTACTCGTTGTAGAACTCGACGTTGTGCTTGACGCAGTTCTGGTAGAGCGTCTGCAGGATCATGTGGCCCGTGCGGTCCGCGGCGTAGCATGCGCGACGGACCGGAGCCTTGCCGTGGTCACGCGTGTGGCCGCCGAAGCGACGCTGGTCGATGCGGCCCTCCGGCGTGCGGTTGAAGGGCAGGCCCATCTTCTCGAGGTCGAGGACGGCGTCGATCGCCTCCTTCGCCATGACCTCGGCGGCGTCCTGGTCGACGAGATAGTCGCCGCCCTTGACCGTGTCGAAGGTGTGCCATTCCCAGTTGTCCTCCTCGACGTTGGCGAGGGCGGCACACATGCCGCCCTGGGCCGCGCCGGTGTGGGAGCGGGTGGGGTACAGCTTGGTCAGTACAGCGGTGCGGGCGCGCTGGCCGGACTCGATGGCCGCGCGCATGCCGGCGCCACCGGCGCCGACGATCACCACGTCATACTTGTGGACCTGCATACTGGGTGCTTCTCTCTCTCGCGCAAGTCTGCGGCACCGCTCGCTGGGGCGCCGCCTGGAATGCTGCTACGGCTTGGGGCAGAAGTCGGCGCCCGTGCGGACGCCGTTGATCACCGGGCACGGGTCGAACGTGAAGATGACCAGCGTGCCGAGGATGACGATCGCGGTAGCCGCGGCGTAGAGCACCACGAGGAGCCAGAAGCGAACCGTGTCGCGATCGGCGTAGTCGTTCACGATGGTCCGGACGCCGTTGGTGCCGTGGAGCATGGCGAGCCAGAGCATCGCGAGGTCCCACCACTGCCAGAAGGGGCTGGCCCACTTGCCGGCGACGAAGCCGAAGTCGATGGCGTGGACGCCATTCCCGACCATGAGGTTGACGAACAGGTGGCCGAAGATCAGGACCACGAGGACGATGCCGGAGAGGCGCATGAAGAGCCATGCGGCCATCTCGAAGCCGCCCTTGGTGCCGCCGCCGTGGCGCGTGTACTTCGGGGCGACCCGGCCGGTCTCCGAGCTGCTGCGCGGGAAGCGGATGTCAGGAGTGGTGCTCATGGCGGTCAGCCTCCGAACACGATCGAGAGTTGGCGGATGGCGAAGGCCACGAACACGACGGCCCAGACCACGAGGACGGTCCACAGCATCTGCCGCTGGTACTTCGGGCCGCTCTTCCAGAAGTCGACGGCAATGATTCGAAGGCCGTTGAACGCGTGGAAGAGGATGGCCGCGACGAGGGCAGTCTCGCCGAGCCCCATGATCGGGTTCTTGTACTCGCCGATCACGGCGTTGTAGGCGTCAGGGGACACACGCACCAATGAGGTGTCCAGCACATGCACCAACAAGAAGAAGAAGATCACGACACCGGTGATTCGGTGCCCGACCCAGGACCACATGCCTTCACGGCCGCGGTACAGGGTGCCAGCTGGTTTTGTCGGCACTGATAAACCTCCCTGCGAGCACCGATGCCGGCGCTCACCCGCGTTGCGGCGGCGAGGGCATCGAGTGCAGAAGGCGTCCGTCTCGGCTGGCGGACGCATACTCTGTCGAGCTCCAGCCTAAATCTAGGCTTCGCCCAGAGCTTATTCAATTTGCTCAGCCCCTCGGATGCCGCAGAGTGGCAATTATCACAGGGCCCACGGAGGCCCTTGCTAGGCCCAGGGGCGCCTGTTTCCGCTCCAGTAGAGTAGGGGCGATGAGCACTGTAACTCCGACTGCGAGCGCGGCCTCCCGCGACGCCGCCCTGAGCCGTTTCGTCGCGGTGATCCCCGCAGGCGGTGTCGGTACCCGGCTGTGGCCCCTGTCCCGCGCTGCCGCGCCGAAGTTCCTCCACGACCTCACGGGGTCTGGGAGCACGCTCATCCGCGCTACCTATGATCGGCTCAAGCCCCTCGCCTCGGGCCGGTTCCTCGTCGTTACCGGCCAGGCGCACCGGGCGGCCGTGTGCCATCAGATCCCCGAGCTCGACTCCGCAGACCTCGTGCTCGAGAGCGAGCCCAAGGACTCGGGCGCGGCCATTGGCCTTGCCGCCGCGATCCTGCACCGCCGCGACCCCCGGACGATCATGGGGTCGTTCGCCGCCGACCAGGTGATCAGTCCGATCCAGGTGTTCCAGCAGGCCGTGCTCGAGGCGATCCACACGGCGGCTTCGGGCGATCGCGGGAAGATCGTGACAATCGGCATCCAGCCCACCCATCCGTCCACCGGGTTCGGCTACATCCGCGGCGGGGACGCCCTCGACGTCGAGGGCGCACCGAGCGCCCGCGAGGTCGCGGAGTTCGTCGAGAAGCCGAGCCTCGAGGTCGCGGAGAAGTACCTCGCGTCAGGCGAGTACCTCTGGAACGCCGGCATGTTCGTCGCGCCGGTCTCGCTCATGCTCGAGCACCTGGAGGCGAACCAGCCGGAGCTCTACGCCGGCCTCACCGAGATCGCGGAGGCGTGGGACACGCCCGCGCGCGATGAGGTGACGGCGAGAGTGTGGCCGACCCTGCCGAAGATCGCCATCGACTACGCCGTCGCCGAGCCCGCGGCGGCAGCCGGGGACGTCGCCGTCGTCCCCGGTGCCTTCCGGTGGGACGACGTCGGCGACTTCGCCGCCATCGGCCGCCTCAACAGCGCCCGCGAGGGCGACGCCGTCACCGTGCTGGGTGAGGGCGCCCGCGTCTTCACCGAAGATGCGAGCGGGATCGTCGTCTCGGACACGAAGCGCGTCATCGCGCTCATCGGGATCGAAGACGTTGTCATTGTCGACACTCCGGACGCTCTCCTCGTGACCACGAAGGAACACGCGCAGAAGGTCAAGGGTGCGGTCGCCGCGCTCAAGGCCAGCGGCGACACCGACGTCCTGTAGACGCCGAGAGCTCCGTACGCGTAACGGCCGCTGGGCCAAACGCTGGCGAACAAGGCGTGGCGCTAGAGTGAACGGGTGCGCAATTACACCACGGAAGCGGACCCGACGCCCCTCGTCGGCCCCCGTCTCGAGAATCTCCTTCCGGACCTCATCGCCTTCCGTCGGGACCTCCATGCGCACCCCGAGCTGAGCTTCCAGGAGTTCCGGACCACCGACAGGATCGTGGCGACCCTCGAGGCCGCGGGCCTTCAGCCGCGGAGGCTCGACGGCACGGGTGTGGTCGTCGACGTGGGGGAGGGCCCGATTGCGACGGCGCTCCGCGGCGACATCGACGCGCTCCCGATCATCGAGGAGACGGGCCTTCCCTTCGCGTCCCTCAACCACGGCGTCACTCACGCCTGCGGGCACGACGTGCACACGACCTGCGCGCTGGGCGCAGCCTTGGTGCTCGCCGAGCAGCACCGCGAGGAACCGCTGGGCGCCACCGTCCGCGTCGTGTTCCAGCCCGCCGAGGAGACCATGCCCGGCGGGGCCCTCGCCTGCATCGAGCAGGGCGTGCTCTCCGGGGTCCCCCGCATCATGGCACTCCATTGCGATCCGCGCATCGAAGTCGGCCGGATCGGAACGCGCATCGGTTCGATCACCTCGGCATCGGACACCATCCGCATCGAGCTCCAGGGTCGCGGCGGCCACACCTCCCGGCCGCACCTCACTGAGGACCTCGTGTTCGCGCTCTCGCAGATCGCGATCAACGTTCCTGCGGTCCTCTCGCGCCGCGTCGACGTGCGCAGCGGCGTCTCGATGGTGTGGGGGCAGATCTCGGCAGGTTCCGCGCCCAACGCCATTCCCGCCGTCGGCCATCTCGCAGGCACCATGCGCTGTCTTGACCGAGAAGCATGGCACAGCGCGGGGGAGCTGCTGGATGAGGTCGTGGAGCAGGTCGCCGCGCCCTACGGGGTCGACGTGCGGCTCGAGCACACGCGGGGCGTGCCGCCAGTGGTGAACTCGGAGCACGAGACCGCGCTCATCGAAGCGGCCGCGCGGGCCGAACTGGGCGAGGACGCCGTCGTGCTCACGCCGCAGTCGATGGGCGGAGAGGACTTCGCCTGGTTCTTGGCGGACGTCCCCGGCTCGATGTTCCGTCTCGGTACGCATGTGCCCGGGGGCGAGGAATACGATCTGCACCGCGGCGATCTGATCGTCGACGAAGGCGCGATCGGCTGCGGCGTTCGCGTCCTGGCGGCTGCTGCGCTGCGGAGCATCCGCGACCTCTGAGCTCGTCCGCCCTACGCGCGGGTAACGAATCACGAACAATGGGCGTGCGGGGGCGAGGCTCTCTGTCTGAAAGTGATGTTTCCCACTATCGTGCTCTTGTACCGTGCGGGCCGCGGTACCGCCCGGGCTGCCCCATGCCACGGGCGTACCTCGCGCACCTGTGGAGGAATACGTGAGCTCACTTCGTCACCGGCTCGCCAGGAAGAGCCTTCTGGGCGTCGCCGCGGTCGGCGCATCTGCCCTCGTCCTGGCCGGCTGCGGTGCCCCTCCGCCGTCGGGCGGTTCCTCGGGGGGAACCTCGGCGGCCAACTCCAGCTACCTCGGCTGCATGGTCTCCGACTCGGGCGGCTTCGACGACAAGTCGTTCAACCAGTCCGGCTACGAAGGCCTCCAGCAGGCCGTCAAGGACCTGGGAATCCAGGAGAAGCACGTCCAGTCGAAAGCAGATACGGACTACGATCCCAACCTTCGCTCGATGGTGCAGGCCGGCTGCAAGCTCACCGTCACGGTCGGCTTCCTCCTCGGCGATGCGACGAAGAACATCGCGACGGCCAACCCCAACAGCCACTTCGCGATCATCGACTACTCTGACCCCTCGTTCCCGAAGAACGTCAAGCCGATCGTGTACGACACGGCGCAAGCGGCCTTCCTCGCCGGCTATCTCGCCGCAGGCGTTTCCAAGAGCGGCAAGGTCGCGACCTTCGGCGGACTCAACATCCCGACCGTGACGATCTTCATGGACGGCTTCGCCGACGGCGTCAAGTACTACAACCAGAAGAAGGGCAAGTCGGTCCAGCTTCTGGGGTGGGACAAGGACAAGCAGGACGGCGTCTTCGTGGGCGACTTCAAGTCCATCGACAAGGGGAAGGTACTCACGCAGGGCTTCCTCCAGCAGGGTGCGGACATCGTCCTTCCCGTGGCCGGGCCGGTCGGCGCGGGCGCTGGCTCGGCGATCCTGGAGGCGAAGGCAGCCGGTACGAACGCCAAGCTCATCTGGGTCGACTCGGACGGCTACCTCACGGCCCCGGACTACAAGTCGATCCTGCTCACCTCGGTCCAGAAGACGATGGCCACCGCCGTGGAGAGCGTCATCAAGGACGACACTCAGGGCAAGTTCGATGCGAAGCCCTACGTGGGGACGCTCGCGAACGGCGGCGTGGCCCTGGCGCCCTACCACGATCTCGACTCCTCGGTGCCCTCTGACCTCAAGAGCGAGATCGATCAGCTCAAGAAGGACATCACCTCGGGCACGGTGAAGGTCAGCTCGAAGTCCAGCCCGGTCTCGGGCAGCTAGCTCGAGTCCGCTTCCACCCCTGACGCCGCCCGCCTTCCCGGGCGGGCGGCGCGGCATCCAGGACAGGCTATGAAACTGGAATTGCGCGGCATCACCAAGCGCTTCGGCACCCTCGTCGCCAACGATCACATCGATCTCGTGGTCGATGACGCCCAGGTCCACTGCCTCCTGGGAGAGAACGGGGCGGGGAAGTCGACGCTCATGAATGTTCTCTACGGCCTCTATGAGCCCAGCGAGGGCGAGATTCTGGTCGATGGGCGCCCGGTCGTCTTCCGCGGGCCGGGCGATGCGATGGCGGCGGGCATCGGCATGGTACACCAGCATTTCATGCTGGTCCCGGTGTTCACGGTCGCGGAGAACGTGGCCCTCGGCGCCGAGTCGACCAAGGCGGCCGGCTTCCTTGATCTCGAGACAACCCGCGCCAAGATCCGCGAGATCTCCAGACGTTACGGTTTCGACGTGGACCCCGACGCCCTCGTCGAGGACCTGCCCGTCGGTGTCCAGCAGCGAGTCGAGATCATCAAGGCACTGGTCCGAAACGCCAAGGTCCTCATCCTCGACGAACCGACCGCCGTCCTCACTCCGCAGGAGACGGACGAACTGCTCGAAATCATCGGCGAGCTCAAGGCCTCCGGCACGTCCATCATCTTCATCTCGCACAAGCTGCGCGAGGTGAAGGCCGTCGCGGACGTCATCACCGTCATCCGGCGCGGAAAAGTCGTCGGCGACGCCCCGCCGTCGGCCGCTCCCGCCGAGCTTGCCTCGATGATGGTGGGCCGGCAGGTGAGCCTGAGCCTTGACAAGGCACCCGCCAAGCCGAAGGAGAAGACGTTCGTGGTGCGCGACCTCACCGTCGTCGCCCCAAACGGCCAGCACGTGGTCGACGGCGTGAGCTTCGACGTCGCGCAGGGAGAGATCGTCGCCGTGGCCGGCGTGCAGGGAAACGGCCAGACAGAGCTGACCGAGGCAATTCTTGGGCTGCACCGGCATGCGACCGGTTCGGTGCAGCTCGACGGGAAGGAACTCCTGGGCAAGTCGGTGAAGGACGTCCTGGGGGCCGGGGTCGGATTCGTCCCCGAGGACAGGAGTCACGACGGCCTCGTCGCTGCCTTCAGCGTCGCGGAGAACCTCGTGCTCGATCTCTACGACCGCGCTCCCTTCGCCCGTGGACTCGGCATGAAGCCCTCACGGATCGAGGCCCAGGCCAAGGAGAAGATCGCCGAGTTCGATATCCGCACCCCCTCGGCGGATGTTCCGGCATCGACCCTTTCCGGAGGCAACCAGCAGAAGGTCGTGATGGCACGGGAGCTGTCGCGCCCGCTGCGACTCTTCATCGCATCCCAGCCCACCCGCGGCGTAGATGTCGGCTCGATCGAGTTCCTCCACCGGCGGATCATCGCCGAACGAGACCATGGCACCCCGGTCATGATCGTCTCAACCGAACTCGACGAGATCCTCGAACTCGCCGACCGCATCGCCGTTCTCTACCGCGGCCGGCTCATGGGCATCGTGCCCGGGGGCACTCCGCGAGACACGCTTGGACTCATGATGGCGGGCATGACGGCGGAGGAGGCGGCCGCGCATGCCGCCCAGACTTCAGGAGAGAACCATGGCTGAGGCACCCCAGGCCCCCGAGACGGCCCAGCCGCCCTTGCCCACCGGTCCGGCGGTCCCAGCCCCGGGGCTGGTGGATGAACGCGAGCCGGTCCTGCGTCGGATCGCCACCGGAACGCCCATGGTGTCCCTCCTCTCGGTCGTGCTTGCCATCGTCATCGGCGGGATCCTCATGGCGGTCACGAACCCCCGCGTCGCAACTTCCGCCGGCTATTTCTTCGCGCGCCCCTCGGACACCATCACCGAGATCTTCCGGCCGTATGCCGCGCTCGTCCAAGGCTCGATCTTCAACTGGCAGGGAGCGGACGTCGCGGCCCAGCTCTACCCACTGGCCGAGACCCTCACGGTCTCGACCCCGCTCATCTTCGCAGGCCTCGGCGTGGCGCTCGCCTTCCGCGCCGGCCTCTTCAATATCGGCGCCCAGGGCCAGCTCATCTTCGGCGCCCTCTTCGGCGCGTACGTGGGCTTCAGCTGGCATCTGCCCTTCGGTCTTCACCTGCTGGTCGTCGTTCTCGCCGGCATTCTGGGCGGAGCGCTGTGGGGCGGTATCGTCGGCCTGCTCAAGGCGCGCACCGGCGCCCACGAGGTGATCGTCACCATCATGTTCAACTACGTCGCGAGCTTCCTCCTTCTGTTCCTGCTCACCACCCCGGCATTCCAGCGGAAGGGCTCCACGAACCCCATCTCCCCGTTCCTGGATCAGACCGCTCTTTTCCCCGAGCTGCTCGGGCCGCAGTTCAGACTCCACGCGGGCTTCATCCTCGCGATCCTCGTCACGTGGGGCGTGTGGTGGATCCTCAGCCGGTCCACCGTCGGGTTCGAGTTCCGGGCGATCGGCGCCAACCCGAATGCGGCCCGTACCGCCGGGGTGAACGTGGGCCGCGCCACGGTCGTCGTCATGGCCCTCGCGGGCGCGCTGGCGGGGCTGTCCGGAATTGCCCAGGTGTCGGGCACGGAGAAGTACCTTTCCGCCGGCGTCGCGGCATCGATCGGCTTCGACGCCATCACCGTCGCGCTGCTCGGGAGGTCGACGCCGTGGGGCACCTTCTTCGCGGGCCTCCTGTTCGGCGCGTTCCGTGCGGGCGGAGTCTCGATGCAGGCAGTCACCCAGACGCCGATCGATATCGTCCTGGTCATCCAGTCCCTCATCGTCCTCTTCATCGCCGCGCCGCCGCTCGTCAGGGCGATGTTCGGCCTGAATCCGAGGAGACCGAAGCGCAAGGCTACCCCTGCGGCGACGAGCGGAGCGGCATCATGAGCACGTTGGCCACAGCGCCGGCGCAGAGCGCCCCAGCCAGCAGGGCGATGGTGAGCTGGAAGGCTCCCATCGGCCTCGGAATCCTCGCCATTGCGGGAACTGTCATGTTCGGCATCTTCGCGGGCTCGAAGAGCGCGGCATTCGGCATCGTGGACAGCGGACGCGCCTCGTCCGTCCTCGCCGCGTGGCTCGCCTTTGTGGTTGCGCTTGCGGCAGCGGGGTGGCTCGGGTCGGTCTGGTTCCGCGCCCGTCGAACCGGCAAGCCCCTCGAGAGGTGGATCCCGCCCACTCTGGCGGCCGCCGTCGTCGTCCTTGTGCTGGCCCTCCTCGGTGTGGCTGGAGTCACCGTGATCACGGTGAGCTCACCCCTGATCGGATGGATTGCCGCACTCGTGATGCTCGGGGTCGCGGGCTGGTCGGCGTGGCTCGCGCCGCGGGGCCGAAAGCTGCCACCCTGGGCGGCTGCGGCCTTCGCGGTGGCGTTCGTGGTGGGGTTCCTTGTCTGGATCGTCGCCGGAGGCCGTGACGCAACGCCATTCATCTCGCTTGCGGGACTTCTCGCCGGAGCGGTGACCCTCGCAGTCCCGCTCGTGTTCGGATCCCTTTCAGGGGTCTTGTGCGAGCGCTCGGGGATCGTCAACATTGCCATCGAGGGTCAGCTTCTCATTGGCGCGTTCTCTGCGGCCGTGGGCGCTACCGTCACCCACAGCGTCTACGCGGGCCTTGTGGCTGCCGCGATAGCCGGCGCTCTCGTCTCTCTGGTGCTCGCTGTCGTGAGCATCAAGTACCTCGTGAACCAGATCATCGTCGGCGTCGTGCTGAACGTGCTCGTGGTCGGGCTCACGAACTTCCTCTTCTCCACGCTGCTCACCGCCAACCCGGAGGGCCTCAACAAGCCTCCGCACCTCAGCAGCATCGAGATTCCTGTCCTGGCCGACGTCCCGCTCATCGGGCCCATCCTGTTCCGGCAGTCGCTCGTCGGATACCTCATGTACGTCGCCGTGATCGTCGTGTACGTAGGCCTCTTCCACACACGCTGGGGACTTCGGGTCAGGGCAGTCGGCGAACACCCGCAGGCCGCGGACACCCTCGGTGTGAACGTCAATCGCACGCGGTTCTGGAACACCGTCATCGGAGGAGCGGTCGCCGGCATCGGCGGCTCGTTCTTCACCCTCGTGGCCGTCGACGCGTTCAGCAAGGAAATGTCGGCCGGTCGCGGGTACATCGCGCTCGCAGCGCTCATCTTCGGCCGCTGGAACCCCATTGGGGCGTTCCTCGCCTCGCTCCTCTTCGGCTTTGCCGATAACCTGCAGAGCGTCATCACGATCATTGGCTCGCCTGTTCCGAGCCAGTTCATGGCCATGCTCCCGTATGTCGTGACGGTCTTCGCCGTCGCGGGACTCGTGGGCCGTTCGCGTCCGCCAGCGATGGAAGGTATTCCCTATGTCAAGGGCTGAGACGGTCGCCAGCAGACAGGCTGTCGACTGGGAGCTGCTCGCGGATCTCGCGCGGTCGGCCATGCGGCGTGCCTACGCGCCGTATTCGCGCTTTCCCGTGGGGGCCGCGGCTCTCCTCGACGATGGCCGGACGGTGTCCGGCTGCAACGTCGAGAACGCTTCCTACGGCCTCACCCTCTGCGCCGAGTGCACCCTCGTCGGCCAGATCCAGATGAGCGGAGGCGGGCGCATCAGGGCCTTCACGTGCGTTGACGGCGAGGGGAACGCTCTCATGCCGTGTGGGCGCTGCCGCCAGCTCCTCTACGAATTCCGGGGGCCGGGCATGGAGGTCATGACGACGCGCGGCGTCCGCTCCATGGAGGACGTGCTGCCCGATGCTTTCGGGCCTGAGAACCTCGAGGACGAATCGAAGGGCTTCCTGTGAGCGCCCAGTCGACCGGAAGCCCGAGCGGCGAGCCCTTTGACGCCGTCGATGTGATCCGGACCAAGCGCGACCGCCACGAACTCTCGGACGCCCAGATCGACTGGGTGGTGGACGCGTACACCCGTGGTGTCGTTGCAGATGAGCAGATGTCTGCACTGGCCATGGCAATCCTGCTCAACGGCATGACCCATCGCGAGACGGCCCGCTGGACTGCAGCGATGATCGCCTCGGGGGAGCGGCTGGACTTCTCCGGGCTCCGCGGGGCGAATGGCCACCCACGGCCCACCGCGGACAAGCACTCCACGGGCGGGGTCGGGGACAAGATCACCCTTCCGCTGGCGCCGCTTGTCGCGGCATTCGGGGTCGCCGTTCCGCAGCTCTCGGGCCGGGGCCTTGGGCACACGGGCGGCACGCTCGACAAGCTCGAGTCGATCCCCGGGTGGCGCGCCGCCCTCTCGAACGAGGAGATGCTGAGCCAGCTCGGCGACATCGGCGCCGTCATCTGCGCTGCCGGCAGCGGTCTCGCGCCCGCGGACAAGAAGCTCTACGCACTGCGCGATGTGACGGGCACGGTCGAGGCGATCCCACTCATCGCGTCATCGATCATGAGCAAGAAGATCGCTGAGGGCACGGGGTCGCTCGTGCTCGACGTGAAGGTGGGATCCGGCGCGTTCATGAAGGACGAGGCTCAGGCCCGTGAGCTCGCTGAGACCATGGTCGCTCTGGGCAAAGACGCCGGCGTCAACACGGTGGCCCTCTTGACGAACATGGCGACGCCGCTCGGGTTGACAGTGGGCAACGCGATCGAGGTCGAGGAAACGCTGGAGGTTCTCGCCGGGGGAGGCCCGGAGGACGTCGTGGAACTCACGGTGCGGCTCGCCGAGGAGATGCTCGCCTGCGCCGGTGTGCACGACGCCGATCCGGCCCAGGCGCTCAAGGACGGCCGCGCGATGGATGTGTGGCGGAGGATGATCGCGGCTCAGGGCGGAGACCCTGACGCCTCGATGCCGAGGGCGAAGGAGTCCGAGGTGGTGTACGCCGCCGCCGACGGCGTGCTGGTGGAACTCGATGCCCTGAAGATCGGTGTTGCAGCCTGGCGGCTCGGGGCTGGCCGGGCCCGCAAGGAGGACCCGGTGCAGGCTGGGGCGGGCGTGCGGCTGCACGCCAAGCCGGGGGCGTTCGTGCGGGCGGGAGAACCGCTGATGACCCTGCTCACTGACACTCCGGAGCGCTTCGGGAGAGCGAGGGAAGCCGTGCAAGACGCTGCGGTGATCGCACCTGCGGGTTCGCGTCCGGCCCAACGTCTTGTCATCGACCGAATCGCATGACAATCTGAAATAGACCTTAGCGGTGTCAGGGGACAGCACCGCTACGCAGAAAACCACTCCTGCGGATGGCAGCATGTACCGAGGCATGCGACACTGAATTGAGGCCCACCGCGCAAGGAGCACCACCGCATGCTGGACGTCATCGACCACGCGATTCTGCATGCCGCTGGCCAATGGTGGATCTACCCGATCCTGCTCGTTTTCTTCTTCATCGACGGGTTCGCGATGATCGCCCCCAGCGAGACGCTCATCGTCGCCCTTGCAGCCTACTGGCGTCACAGCGGAGAACCGAATCTGTGGATCCTCGGGGGAACTGCGCTCATCGGGGCGATTGCCGGCGACAACGTGGCCTACCTCTTGGGGCGGCGGATCGGCACTGACCGCTGGAAATGGATGCGCCGTGCCAAGGTGCAGAAGGTCTTCGGATGGGCACGCCACGAGCTGGACAAGCGCGGCGCCGTCCTGATCTTCACCGCGCGCTACATCCCTTGGGGGCGCGTGGCGGTCAACTACGTCGCAGGGTCCACGCGGTTCCGCCACCGCACCTTCTTCTGGCTGGATGCGTTCGCGTGCCTCACCTGGGTGGCCTATTCCCTCGGGGTGGGCCTCCTCGCGAGCTCGTTCCCCTGGCTGCACCACAACCCGCTCCTGAGCGTTGTGGTTGCCGTGGTCTTCGCGCTGGTCCTCGGCGTCATCCTGGACCATGTGATCACGGTCTTCCACCGCTGGCGCGATGCGAAGGACGCCGAGCGGGCGGCCCAGCGGGCCGCCATGGCGCACCGGGCCCACCTCATCCTCCACCCGGAAGACGCCGCACCGGACGACTACGCACCGCACCCGGAGGCCTCCACCCCGCCAACTGGTGCGCACCACGGCCCTTCCCTAGAGTTGGACCGTGACTGAGCCGATCATCGACGCTGCCCCCGACCTGACCTTCGACCTGCGCTCCCTCCCCAAGGTTTCCCTGCACGACCATCTCGACGGCGGACTGCGCCCGGCGACGATCATCGAGCTCGCGGCGGAGATCGGACATGACCTGCCGTCCACCGATCCCGTGGCGCTCGCCCAGTGGTTCCGCGAATCCGCCGACTCGGGGTCGCTTCCCCGCTATCTCGAGACGTTCGACCACACGATCGCCGTGATGCAGACGGAGCCCGCGCTGCGGCGCATCGCGCGGGAGTTCGTCGAGGATCTCGCCGACGACGGCGTGGTGTACGGCGAAGTGCGCTGGGCGCCCGAACAGCATCTGACCCGAGGCCTCACCCTCGACCAGGCGGTCGAGGCGGTCCAGGCCGGGATCGAGGAGGGCGTCGCAAGGGTCGAGGAGACGGGCCGAGTGATCGCCGTCGGCCAGCTCATCACGGCTATGCGCCACGCCGATCGCGCGCAGGAGATCGCGGAGCTCGCCGTGCGGCAGCGGGACCGTGGCGCCGTCGGGTTCGACATCGCGGGGGCCGAAGACGGCTTCCCGGCATCCCGCTTTGCCGATGCGTTCACCTATCTGGCACGCCACAACTTCCCGGCCACGGTCCACGCGGGAGAGGCCGCCGGGCTCGAGAGCATCCAGTCGGCGCTCGTGGATGGCCGCGCGCTCCGGCTCGGCCATGGCGTGCGTATCGCGGAGGACATCGCTGTCGACGACTCCGGGGAGGTCGACGAGGACGGCGTGCCGATTCTCGACGTGAGCCTCGGGGAGCTTGCCGCCTGGGTCCGCGACCGTGGCATCACGCTCGAGATCTGCCCGTCGTCGAACCTCCAGACCGGCGCGATCGCGCGCTGGGGCGAGGACATCCTCGACCACCCGATCGACATGCTCTATGAACTTGGCTTCAAGGTCACGGTGAACACGGACAACCGCCTCATGAGCGGCGTGACGCTCACCGACGAGTTCGAGCTCCTGGTCGAGGCCTTCGACTACGACCTCGACGACCTCCTGGAGCTGACGCTCAACGCGGCCGAGGCTGCGTTCCTGCCGCTCGAGGACCGTGAGGACCTCGTCG
Source organism: Sinomonas gamaensis (assembly GCF_005876955.1). GTDB lineage: Bacteria > Actinomycetota > Actinomycetes > Actinomycetales > Micrococcaceae > Sinomonas > Sinomonas gamaensis. The sequence continues at coordinate 217,091 of NZ_SSCL01000005.1, read as the reverse complement.
AGTACATCAATGAGGCGTACGCGAACCTCGGCGCGTAGCGGTTCCGGGAGGATCTGGGGTGAGTGCCGCCGTCGACCGCCTCGTGGAGGTGGTCCGGCTCCTGCGGGAGCATTGCCTCTGGACAGCCGCGCTCACCCACGCCTCCCTCGTGGAGTACCTCGTCGAGGAGTCGTACGAGCTGGTCGAGGCCATTGAGGACGGGCACCCCGAGGAGGAGCTGAAGGGCGAGCTCGCCGATGTTCTCCTGCAGGTGGTGCTGCATTCCGAGATTGCGCGTGAACGAGGTGCGTTCGATTTGGATTCCGTCGCCGAGGCGCTGACCGCCAAGATGGTGCGCCGCAACCGCCACGTCTTCACTGCCGACGGCGGCCTTCAGCCGAGCTTCCCCGCGACCGTCGAGGAGATCATCGCCTCGTGGGACGCGGCGAAGGCGGAGGAGAAGGCTGAGCGCGCCTCCGCGGCGGAGCGCGACGACGTGCTGCCGGCGGGGAGGGCAGCCGACGACGGCGTTGAAGGCCTTCCGCGGCACCTGCCGGCCTTGGCGCTGGCCGACAAGGCAATCGGGCGGGCTGAACGGCGTCGTGCTTTGAACGGTGTGCCGCACGCTGCAACGAGTGAGCCGATCTCGGCCCCACACCACCCGATCTCGGCGAGGTTTGGGGACGAGGACGAACTCGGGCAGTTGCTCCTCGAGGTTGTCCGCGCGGCACGGGCGAAGGGACTGGATCCGGAGCGGGCCCTCCGCTCGGCGGTCCGCCGCATGCCGTCATAAGCCCCGGCGCAGGGGCCAAGCGAGTCACAGTGTCGCAAGCTTCCCCTGCGACCACTAGGCTGTGGGTGACACCGAGGTCATCCGCGTGTAACTCACGCGTGCCCAAACGCTCCGATCACCATTGCTCACCATTGCAAGGAGTTCATCCATGGCCCTTATCGATGCCATCCACGCCCGCGAGATCCTGGACTCCCGCGGCAACCCCACGGTCGAGGTCGAGGTCCTCCTGAGCGATGGCTCGCTCGGCCGCGCAGCCGTTCCCTCCGGCGCCTCCACCGGAGAATTCGAGGCAGTCGAGCGCCGCGACGGCGACAAGGGCCGCTACCTCGGCAAGGGCGTCCAGCAGGCCGTCGAGGCCGTGGTGGACCAGATCGCGCCCGCCCTCCAGGGCTTTGACGCGACCGACCAGCGGGCCATCGACCAGGCAATGATCGATCTCGACGGCACGCCGAACAAGTCGAACCTGGGCGCGAACGCGATCCTCGGCGTCTCGCTCGCCGTGGCCAACGCGGCGGCCGACTCGGCAAACCTGCCGCTGTACAAGTATCTGGGCGGCCCGAACGCCCACGTCCTCCCGGTTCCGCTCATGAACATCCTCAACGGCGGCTCGCACGCCGACTCCGATGTGGACATCCAGGAGTTCATGGTGGTCCCGCTCGGCGCAGAGACGTTCTCGGAGGGCCTCCGCTGGGGGGTCGAGGTCTACCACTCCCTCAAGAGCGTGCTCAAGGAGAAGGGCCTCGCGACCGGCCTGGGCGACGAGGGCGGCTTCGCGCCGAACCTGCCGTCCAACCGCGCTGCGCTCGAGCTCATCACCGAGGCGATCAAGAAGGCCGGCTACGAGCCCGGCCAGGACATCGCGCTCGCCCTCGACGTCGCCTCCTCCGAGTTCTATCAGGACGGCGCCTACCAGTTCGAGGGCCAGTCCCGCACGGCGGCGGACATGAGCACGTACTATCAGGAGCTCGTGCGCGACTTTCCGCTCGTCTCCATCGAGGACCCGCTCGATGAGAACGATTGGGACGGCTGGAAGACCCTCACCGAAGCGATCGGCGACAAGGTGCAGCTCGTGGGCGACGACCTCTTCGTCACCAACCCGAAGCGCCTCCAGCAGGGCATCGACGCGAAGACCGCCAACTCGCTGCTCGTGAAGGTCAACCAGATCGGCTCCCTCACGGAGACACTCGACGCCGTGTCCCTCGCCCAGCGCGCGGGCTACACCACCATCACGTCGCATCGCTCGGGCGAGACCGAGGACACGACGATCGCTGACATTGCCGTCGCCACGAACGCCGGCCAGATCAAGACGGGTGCCCCGGCCCGCTCCGAGCGCGTGGCCAAGTACAACCAGCTGCTCCGCATCGAGGAAGAGCTCGACGACGCCGCACGCTACGCGGGTCGCGGCGCCTTCCCGCGCTTCAAGGGCTGACCCGGCAGGGCATCCCGCGGATTCGTTCCGGCGGCGGCTATGGTTGAACGAGACCATGGCCGCCGCTGACGTTTGAAGGGAGACCCATGGCTACGCGACGCCCATCAGTTCCACGGGCCGCCCGGGCAGGCGGTTCTTCGGCAGCATCCCACTCATCTCCCCGCTCAGCTCAACCGGAGGCCGAGCCAAGCACAGCGCCACGCTCGACGGCGGCGAGACGGCCAGCGCCGTCGGCCGCCCCGACGCATTCCTCGCGGGATTCGCGGAAGACTGGTGCGTCCGTCAAGACTCGGCCGTCCGCCGCCAGCCGCGTGGCCCCGCCGAGCCTGGATGATGGGCCGGTTCCGGCGCGTGCCTTCTCGGGCCGCATCTTCGCCCTCATCCTGGTGCTCGTTGCCGTCACGATCATGCTCGCCCCCACGGTTCGCGTGTTCTTCAGCCAGCGCGCCGAGATCCAGTCGATCCAGGCCGACATCGCGGCCAAGCAGAACGACCAGGCGAACCTCAAGACGCAGATCTCCCGGTGGCAGGATCCTGCCTACATCCAGCAGCAGGCCCGGGACCGGATTAACATGGTCATGCCGGGCGAGACGTCCTACTGGGTCTTCGGTGACGACGGCACGTCGTCCTCACCCAGCAGAACGTCGGGGGCCTCCGGCACCGGATCGACCTCGTCGGGCGTCCCGTGGACCCAAGCCCTCTGGGACGCCGTGCGCCGCGCCGGGACGGAGTGAGCCCGCGACCCGGCGCACCCTGAGAAAGGACATCGTGACAGACTCGACCGCTGTGACCCCCGAAGACCTCGAGGTCATCAGTCGCCAACTTGGCCGTCCGGCGCGGGACGTCGTCGAGATTCCCGCTCGCTGCGTGTGCGGGAACCCGCTGGTCGCAGCCACCGCTCCGCGTCTCTCGAACGGCACGCCGTTCCCCACGACGTTCTACCTCACCCACCCGGTTGTGACCTCCGCCGTGTCGCGCCTCGAGGCGGCCGGCCTGATGAACGAGATGAATGCCCGGCTCGCCGATGATGCGGAACTAGCCAGCGCTTACCGCGCCGCCCATGAGGCCTACCTCGCAGAGCGCCGGCGCATTGGCGAACGCGCAGGAACCGGTCCGGTCCCGGAGATCGACGGAGTGTCAGCCGGGGGGATGCCCGACCGTGTGAAGTGCCTCCACGTCCTGGTGGGCCAGTCGCTTGCCATGGGCGTGGGCGCGAACCCGCTCGGCGACGAGGCCATCGAGGCCATCGCGGAATGGTGGACCGCCGATCGCTGCTACTGCGCTGGTGCCTGGGACGCCGAGGCCCCCGTCCCGAGCAGGGATCTGAGCCGCCACGGACCTCAAGGGCTGCCGTCGATCACGGGTCGGCCAGCCCCGGTCCGGAATCGACCGGCCGAGGGAACAGGGACAGCAGCCGAAGCACAGGGGGAGAGCGCGTGAGGGTTGCCGGGATCGACTGCGGGACGAATTCCATCCGTCTCCTCGTCGCCGACTCAGACGATGGCCAGTCCGGACGTCCTCAACGCCTGACCGACGTGCACCGCGAGATGCGCATTGTGCGGCTCGGACAAGGGGTTGACGCCACCGGCCTCCTCGCGGCGGAGGCGCTGGAGCGCACCTTCGCGGCCGTCGACGAGTATGCGGCGACCATCCGGAGCCTCGGCGCCGAGCGCGTCCGCTTCGTTGCGACGAGTGCTACGCGGGATGCGCGCAACCGGGACGTGTTCGTCGACGGCATCCGGTCTCGGCTCGGCGTCGAACCCGAGGTCGTCCCGGGAGCCGAGGAAGCGGCGCTCAGCTTCGCCGGCGCCGCCAGCGTTCTTCCCCTCTCAGCTGGCAAACCCGTTGTCGTCGTCGATCTCGGAGGCGGCAGCACCGAGTTCGTGCTGGGCGATGCAGCTGGTGTCATCGCCGCCCGCTCGGTGGACATCGGTTCCGTCCGGCTCACCGAACGCCACCTCCGCACCGACCCGCCGACGGCGAGCGAGATCGCCGAGGCGGAGGACGACGTCGACCGCGGCATTGATGAGGCCCTCGCCGAGGTGCCGCTCGCCCAGGCGACGGCCGTCATTGGCGTCGCAGGCTCGATCACCACAATCACAGCCCACGCGCTGGCGCTGCCCTCCTACCAGCCCGATCGCATCCACGGCGCTGAGCTCCCGCTCCTCGAGGTGGAGTCGGCGTGCGCGTCGCTCCTCGCCATGAGTCGCTCTGCCCGCAAGGACCTCCCCTATATGCACCCCGGCCGCGCCGACGTCATCGGAGCGGGGGCGCTCGTGTGGAGGAGGATCGTCGATCGCCTCGCCGACGTGACGGAAGGCCGGATCACGACCGCCATCACGAGCGAGCACGACATCCTGGATGGCATCGCGCTGAGCACGCTCGACCGCGCCGCGAGCTGAGGCATGGGAGTCCACAACAGCCCGCCCACGACGGCGGCGCGGCTGACCGCCGTCGTCCTCGCGTGCCTGACAAGCGCGGCGCTCGCCTGCTTGGCTCTTCTTGCTCCGGCCTCGTCTGCGCACGCGGACACCATCCGCGACGCCGAGTACTGGATCTCTGAATACGGGATCGACAAGGCATGGAGCGTGTCGCAGGGGGCTGGCGTCACGGTGGCCGTCATCGACAGCGGCGTCAATGGGGGAGTGGCGGACCTCAAGGGGGCCGTATCGGGCGGCACCGACGTCTCCGGCGCGGGCCAGCCCGACGGCCAGAAGCCGATCGGAGCGGAACCGGAGCACGGAACGCTCGTGGCCACGGTACTCGGAGGCCGTGGGCATCGCCCTGACGGTTCGCCGCTGAGCGGGGGCTCGACAGGTCCTGACGGCATCGTCGGCGTCGCGCCGCAGGCGAATCTGCTCACTGTCTCGACGTGGCTCGGGTCTCCGAACCCCGCCGGGCCCACGGACCTCCAGCAGATTCCGGCAGCGGTCCACTGGGCAGTGGATCACGGCGCCAAGGTGATCAACATGTCTTTGGGCAGCTCCTCTCCCGATTGGCCCCGGAGCTGGGACGACGCGTTCCTCTATGCCGAGCAGAAGGACGTCGTGGTGGTCGCGGCAGCCGGCAATCGCGGGGCGGGAAGCGTCCAAGTCGGTGCTCCCGCGACGATCCCGGGTGTCCTCACCGTGGCGGGCCTGGACCGCGACGAGCACGCGAGCGTGGATGCGTCCTCGCAGGGCGTGAGCATCGGCGTGTCCGCCCCCGCGGAGCAGCTCGTGGGCGGCCTCCCGGACGGAACCTACGCCCAGTGGGCTGGCAGCTCGGGCGCCACTCCGATCGTCGCCGGGGTAGCCGCGCTCATCCGCGCGAAGTGGCCGGACATGAGCGCCGAGCAGGTGATCAACCGCATCATCTCGACGGCCAAGGACGCGGGCGCACCAGGGCACGACCCCATCTATGGCTACGGGATCCTCAACGCGGAGGCGGCCCTGAAGGCGGACGTCCCGCAGGTCACAGCCAATCCGCTCGGATCCATCGCCGATTGGATCCGCGTCCACCGCCGCGACTCGCCTGCCTCTTCAGCCCCCGCCGCTCCTGCTGCACCCCCTGCGACCGAGACGCCCGTCGCGGAAGGGCCAGCTCCGAGCCCGGTTGCAGCTGCCGACTCATCACCTTGGCCCCCTATCGTCGTGCTCGGCTTCGGAGGGCTTGTCCTGGCGATCCTCGCGGGCGGCACGTGGCACCTTCTGACCCTCAGGAGACGCAGGCGCCCGAGTGCTAGTGAAAGTTTTCACAAACTGCTACAGTAAGATCCATGCCTTCCACCATTGATCTCGTCGACCGCCCGCGCGTCCTTGTCGCCGGCGGTGGTTACGTCGGTCTTTACGTCGCCCTCGGGCTGCAGAAGAAGATCGCCAAGGCCGGCGGCATTGTCACCGTCGTCGATCCCATGCCGTACATGACCTACCAGCCGTTCCTCCCCGAGGTTGCTGGCGGCAACATCGAGGCCCGCCACGTGGTGGTCCCGCTTCGCCGCACGCTCCCGGACGCCGAGGTCATCCAGGGCTCGGTCGTCTCCGTCGACCACGACAAGCGGACTGCCGTCGTGGAGCTGCCCGGCAACGAGGGCACAGTGGAGATCCCCTACGTGGACATCGTGCTCGCCGCTGGCGCGATCACCCGCACGTTCCCGATCCCCGGCCTGGCCGAGAAGGGCATCGGCAACAAGACCATCGAGGAGGCCATCGCCCTCCGCAACCAGGTCCTCGAGCGCATCGAGTTCGCTTCGACTGCTTCGGACCCGGAGGAGCGCAAGGCCGCTCTCACGTTCGTCGTCGTGGGTGGCGGCTTCGCCGGCATCGAGACCCTCACCGAGCTCGAGGACCTCGCCCGCTCGACCGTGGCGGCGAACGACCGTGTCAAGCAGGAGGAAGTCCGCTTCGTCCTCGTTGAGGCGATGGGCCGCATCATGCCCGAGGTCACGCCCGAGCAGGCCGACTGGGTCGTCCAGCACCTCCGGAGCCGCGGCATCGAGGTCCTCCTCAACACCTCCCTCGCCAGCGCCGAGGACACGCTCAAGCTCATCAATATGCCGGACAAGTCCCCGGCGCAGGAGTTCAAGGCGGACACCCTCATCTGGACCGCCGGCGTTCAGGCCAACCCGATGGTGCGTTCCACGAGCTTCCCGCTCGAACCGCGCGGCCGCGTCCGCGTCCTGCCGGACCTGCGCATCGCTGGCGACGAGGGCATCATCGAGAACGCCTGGGCTGCCGGCGACATCGCCGCCGTTCCCGATCTCACGGGCAAGGGCCTCCCGGACGGCACCTGCGTGCCCAACGCCCAGCACGCCCTGCGTCAGGCCAAGCTCCTCGCGAAGAACCTCTGGGCCGCCCGCTGGGACCGCCCGCTCGAGGACTACAAGCACAAGAACCTCGGCGCCGTCGCAGGTTTCGGCCCCTGGAAGGGCGTCGCGAACATCAACCTCGTGGGTCACATCGGCCTGACCGGCCCCCTCGCGTGGCTGGCGCACCGCGGCTACCACGGTCTCGCGATCCCGACCGCCGAGCGCAAGTTCCGCGTCGGCCTCGACTGGCTGTCGGCGCTGTTCGCGGGCCGTGACAACACGCCGCTCGAGAACCTCGACAACCCTCGCGCGTCCTTCGTCGCGGCCGCGAGCCCGAAGCCGAAAACCATCGCGCCTCCGGTCGAGCCCGCCAAGGCTCCGGCCCAGTAGTTCCTCTCCGGAGCTGCACTCACTTCGGCGGCCGCTTCCCTCGGGAGGCGGCCGCCGTCGTCGTCTCTCCTGTCCGGGGAGACCGGGTTGAGGCGATAGGCTGGACGCGCGCCCCAGTAGCCCAATCGGCAGAGGCAGCGGACTTAAAATCCGCCAAGTCAGGGTTCGAGTCCCTGCTGGGGCACGTTTTGCATATGCCTTGGCGTCCACGCGTCCATTCAGTTGTTCTGCAGAATTCTCCTAGATATCGTCCAAGAAACTCACCCGCTGGGGGTTCCGGAGGCAAGGAGTTTCAATGCGGCGACTGCGAGCGGCAATAGTCTGCGCAGAAGGCAGCGTCGTGAGCAGCTTCAGGCCGAGTCGGCATCGGTGAACCGCGAGATCAGCGAGCACCCCTTTGCGTCTGGCCCCATGCGGGCAGCCCAGTCGCTCATCGACAGCATGCGAGGTCGAGAACCGGAGGCAATCGACGCGGACCTTCAGAAGAACTCTCTGCCAAGCACCCAGGAAGTAGGCAGAATTACCGCCTCCGGAATGGGAAGTTGGGCTGGTCTTCATCGGATCAAGATGAAGATCGAGAAGAGAATTCGAAGACTGAATTAGCGGACTCGGCGGAAGGTTGTCTCCGGAAGCGGGCAGGCTGGCTCGATTCCATCCCGTGCAGAAGCCGTTATGAGGCTGTGACCTGTGGTTCTTCTGTGAAAATGATCATTCGATTAGCCTGACGGTGTGATCAGGAACACCTGATTCGTCCTGTTTGGGGTGCGCACGCCCTTCATGGAGGAGAAGAATCGAATGAGTTCACGTCAAGAGGCGTTACCCCGCCTCGCCAAGCTGACCGTTCTTGGCGTTGGGGTGGCCCTCCTCGCAACAGCCTGCGGGGGCTCCTCAGGAACACCGTCAAGCAGCGGCAGCTCAACTTCTGCGGCAGCTGGCGGCATCTCGTGCCCCGCTCCAAGTTCCGGCGGCGCCCAGCCCTCAGGCGGCGCGTCCTCTGTCGCCCCGGCAGACGTGCCCAAGTCCAGCACGGTCTCTCCGACCCCGCTCAAGATCGGTTCGCTCCTGCCGCAGACCGGCGCGCTCGCCTTCCTTGGCCCGCCCGAGATCGCGGGCGTGAACCTCGCCGTCAAGCAGATCAACGACGCAGGCGGCGTGCTCGGGCACCCGATCGAGGTCATCCACCGCGACTCGGGCGACACCACCACGGACATCGCGACCCAGTCGGTCACCAACCTCCTCGGTCAAGGAGTGGGCGCAATCGTCGGTGCGGCCTCCTCCGGCGTATCCAAGACCGTGATCAACCAGATCACGGGTGCGGGGGTCGTGCAGTTCTCGCCCGCGAACACGTCGCCCGACTTCAGCACATGGCCGGCCCACGGACTGTACTGGCGGACCGCGCCATCCGACGTCCTGCAGGGCCGCGTCCTCGGCAACTACATGGCCTCCTGCGGCGCCCAGACCCTCGGCATGGTCGTCCTCAACGACGCCTACGGCACGGGCCTGCGGGACAACGTCAAGAAGGCCTTCGAGTCGGCTGGCGGCAAGGTCGTCGACGAGGAGCTGTTCAACGAGGGCGATTCGCAGTTCAGCTCGCAGGTGGACAAGGTTGTGGCTGCGAAGCCCGACGCCATCGCCGTCATCTCGTTCGACCAGGCGAAGCAGATCATCCCGCTGCTCGCGGGCAAGGGCGTCAAGCCGACCCAGATGTTCTTCGTGGACGGCAATACGTCGGACTACAGCAAGGACCTCCAGGCGGGCACCCTCAGCGGCGCCCGGGGAACGATTCCGGGCACGTTCGCGAAGGGCAACTTCAAGACGCAGCTCCAGAGCATCGATCCCAGCCTGAAGGACTACAGCTACGCCGGCGAGTCCTGGGATGCGGTGAACCTCATCGCCCTTGCAGCCGAAGAGGCCAAGAGCACGAAGGGCACGGACATCGCGGCCCACCTCCAGGACGTCTCGCAGGGCGGCACGAAGTGCAACGACTTCGCATCCTGCGTCACGCTCCTGCGGCAGGGCAAGGACATCGACTACGACGGCCAGTCCGGCCCCGTCACCTTCGCCAAGAACGGTGATCCGACGGAGGCCTACATCGGCATCTACAAGTTCGATGACAAGAACGTGCCGCAGCCGGTGAGCGAGGAATACGGAAAGCTCTCCTGAGCCGAGGCTCCTGAGCGCGATCCGTTCCAAGGGAAAGGGCCCGTCTCCCGCACAGCGGGGGACGGGCCCTTTCCCTTGGGCTGCCTCCTAGCGGCCCTCGTCCTCAAGGGTTTCGGCGAGGGTTCCGAGGTAGAGCTGGATCACCTTGGGATCGTGCAGCAGCTCGCGCCCCGATCCGGTGTAGGCGTCCCGGCCCTGATCGAGCACGTAGCCTCGATCGCAGATCTGCAGGCAGCGCCGGGCGTTCTGTTCCACCATGATGACGGAGACGCCGGCCCGGTTGATCTCGTGCACGCGCAGGAACGTCTCGTCCTGCTTGACGGGGGAGAGGCCGGCCGACGGCTCGTCCAGCAGCAGCACCGCGGGATCCATCATGAGCGCCCTTCCCATCGCGACCATCTGCCGTTCCCCTCCGGAGAGCGAGCCTGCCCGCTGGGCACGGCGCTTCCCGAGCTCGGGGAACAGGTCTGTCACGAAGTCCCAGCGCTCCTTGAAGTTCTTGGGGCGTTGGAACATGCCCATCTGCATGTTCTCTTCGATGGTCAGCGAGGTGAACACGTTGTTGGTCTGGGGCACAAAGCCGATCCCCCGGCTCACGAGCTTGTTGGCCTTGAGGCCTGTGAGGTCTTGGCCGCGGACGACGACGGAGCCCGAGTGGACTTTCACGAGCCCGAACATGGCCTTCAGCAGGGTGGATTTGCCAGCCCCGTTCGGGCCGATGATCCCGATGAGCTCGCCCTTCTTCGCTTCGATGCTGCAGCCGTTCAGGATGTTGACTCCGGGCAGGTAGCCAGCCACCAGATCGGTGACCTTGACGACTGAGTCGCCCTCCGCCGTCGTCGTCTGCGTCGAAGCGGGGCTCGTGCTCTCGCGGCTCATGGACGTTCCTCCTTCGTCTCGCTCCGGCCAGCGTCAGCGGGCGCCTCGACGGACAGCGTCTCTTCGTCCCCGATGACGTGGCTCTCGGAGAGGATGCCTGCCTCCTCGGTGCCCACGACGGACTCGGAGTCGGCGGCAAGCTCCTCCTCGAGTTCCTTGACGCCGCCGGCCGCACCGAGGTCGACGTCGTGGTGCGCGCCGAGGTACGCGTCGATCACGGCCTGGTCCTTCATGACTTCGGCGGGTGGCCCCTCGGCGACGACCTTGCCCTCGGCCATGACCACGACCCAGTCGGCGATGTGCCGGACCATGTGCATGTCGTGCTCCACGAACAGCACGGTCATTCCGAGCGCCTTGAGGTTCTTGATGTGGTCGAGGAGGCTCTGCGAGAGGGCCGGATTGACGCCTGCCATGGGCTCGTCCAGCATCACGAGCTTCGGGTTGACCATGAGGGCCCGTGCCATTTCGAGCAGCTTCCGCTGCCCTCCGGAGAGGGAGGCCGCATAGTCGTCGCGCTTCGTGTCGAGTTTGAACTTCGCCAGAAGCTCCTCGGCCTGGCCCGTGATCTCCTTCTCGCGTTTGCCCCACACGCCGCGGAAGAGGGCGTTCCGAAGCCTCTCGCCGGGCTGCTCGGACGCGCCGAGCCGCATGTTCTCCAGGACGGTGAGCTTGCCCATGACCTTGGTCAGCTGGAAGGTGCGGACCATGCCGAGCCGCGCCACCTTGTAGGAGGACATCCCCGCCAGATCGGTGCCCTCGAACTGCCACGTCCCAGTGTTCGGGGTGTCGAAGCCCGTCAGGAGATTGAAGAGCGTCGTCTTGCCCGCGCCGTTCGGGCCGATGAGCGCCGTGATCTTGTGGCGCGGGATTTCGAGGTGCTCGACGTCGACGGCGTTGATGCCGCCGAAGCGCCTGCTGACGTTGTCCGCAACGACAATGGGATCCCGCTTCTTGCAGCCGGGCCCTCCCGGACCGTCGGCGATGGGCCGGGTGTCCGTCATGTAGTCGACCGCATCCGCGGTGGTTGTCTGAGAGTCGCTCATGAGAACGCGAGCTCCTTCTTGTTGCCGAAGACCCCTTGGGGCCTGAAGATCATGAGCAGCATGAGGGCCACGCCCACGAGGATGTAGCGGAGCTGGCCAGCCTGGGTCGGGCTGAGGAACGGCAGGACCCCGATCTGGATGAGGCCGAACAGGATGTTCTGCGTGAGGGAGAGGACGACCCAGAAGAGCATGGCCCCGATGACCGGACCGAGGACGGTGGCCATCCCGCCGAGGAGGAGGCAGGTCCACAGGAAGAACGTCAGCTCCGTGCCGTAGTTGGCCGGCTGGACCACGTCGCGGGGGAGCGTGAACACGAGGCCCGCCAAAGCGCCGCAGATGCCGCCGATCACCAGGGCCTGCATCTTGTACGAGTACACGTTCTTGCCGAGGGACCGAACGGCCATCTCGTCCTCGCGGATCCCCTTGAGCACCCGTCCCCACGGGCTGCGCATGAGCAGCCACACGATGATTCCGAGGATCACCACGAGGCCCCACCCGAAGACCCGGTAGAAGAAGTCCGGACTGTTGTAGCCCAGATAGTTCCCGGGAGGGAAGGGGTTCAGCTTGAGGAAGTCCTGACGGAAGCCCGCGAGGCCGTTCGCCGAACCGGTCACATCCGTGAGGCTGTTGGTGGTGACGACGTACCGGATGATCTCTGCCGCCGCGATGGTGACAATCGCGAGGTAGTCGGCACGAAGCCGCAGCGTGGGGATGCCGAGGATGAGCGCGAAGATGACCGAGGTGACAATCGCCACGATGAGCCCGAGCCAGAACGGCGCGCCGAAGTGGATCGTCGTCATGGCGAAGCCGTACGAGCCGACGGCGATGAAGCCCGCCTGCCCGAAGTTGAGGAGGCCCGAGTAGCCGAAGTGCACGGCGAGGCCGAGCGCTGCGAGTGCGTAGGCCGCCGTCGTCGGGCTCACCATCTCGCCGAGCGCCTCGGTGAGAATCTGTCCGAAATCCATGGGAGCCTCCTTAGCCCACTCGCTCGCGTCGTCCCAGGATGCCCTGGGGCCGGAACAGGAGGACGAGGATCATGATGACCAGCGCCCCGACATACTTGAGATCGGCCGTCACACCGAACACTGTGGTGAGCTCGACGAAGACCCCGACGACGATCGAACCCACGAGCGCCCCGAAGACCGTGCCGAGGCCGCCGAGGGTGACGCCGGCGAAGATCATGAGCAGGATCTGCTGGCCCATGTTGAACGTCACTCCGGGCCGGTAGTAGGCCCAGAGGATGCCGCCGAGGGCGGCGAGGAGGCCGCCGGTGACCCATACGAGGCGGATCACGCGGTCGACGTCGATCCCGCTTGCCGCCGCGAGGGCCGGGTTGTCTGCGACCGCGCGCGTCGCCTTGCCCAGCCGCGTCCTCAGCAGCAGGAATCCGATGAGGCCGATCACGACGGCGGAGATCACGAGCGATTGCAGGTTGAGCGGCGAGACCGAGACCGGGCCAAGATCGATGTCCTGCACCTGCGATCCGGGGAGCTGCTGGGTGGCGCCGCCGAAGAAGAACAGGATCACGTATCGCGCCGCGAGTGCGAGACCGATGCTCACGATCATCATCGGCACCAGGCCGGTGCCCCTCCGGCGGAGGGGCTTCCACAGGAATGCGTCCTGGACATAGCCGAAGACCGCGCCTGCGAGGAGGCCCACGATGATCGCGACCCAGAACGGCGCCCCGACGCTGCTCAGCGCGAAGACGACGACGGCGCCGAGCGTCACCATCTCGCCGTGGGCGAAGTTCGTGAGGCCCGTGGTGCCGAAGATGAGCGAGAGGCCGACCGCGGAGAGCGCGAGGAGGAGTCCGAAGCTCAGGCCGGCCACCAGCCGGTTGAGCAGCGTCGAGATGAAACTCTGCTGATGGACGGTGATCCCCGCGCCGAACGCGAAGATGGTGCTCACGTTGGAGGTCTGGTTGAACGTGACGGTCCGCGGATTCTCCTGCCCCTCGGCGAGCTTCACGCCGGAGGGGAGGGTGGATTCGTCGATCCCCACTTCATAGCTGCCCTGGGTGGGCACCGAGATCCGCCAGGACCCGTTGTCTGCCGAGGTTGTGCTGCCCTCGAAGCCGTTCCCTTTGACGTTGATCTTCACCCCGCCGATCCCCTGGCCGTTGTTGCGCAGGAAGCCGGAGATGGTGTTCTGGAACTGGGATGAGCCCGACCCGCTCGGTGCGGGCGACGGCGACGTGCTCGCCTCCGCGGAGGGCGCGAGGACGAGGAAGAGGGCAAGGAGAAGGCCGATGACGGCGCCAGCGGCGGAAAGGGGCCGCGCGAGCCGCGCCGGGTAGGCGGCTAGGCCTGGTCTATTCACGGGGTGGACCTCCGGGTTTCGGGGTCTGGCCGGCCGAGGCCGGCGGTGCGGACGGACCCGCAGATGCGACACGTGATGCCACGGCTTGGTACGACTGTGACGCGTCTCACCTGCTGAGACGCCATGTTACTCGGCGGAAGCAGGACTGGATGAGGCGCAGGCACAGCTCGAGGTTGAGATCGTGTAACGACTCGCTCACGGGCCAATCAGGAGGCTCTGGGGGCGGCGGAGAATGCCCCTTCCCAGGTCAGAGGTACAGGCCGAGGTCGCTGTCGCGGCCCTCGGGCTCCGCGACGGCGTGGATGTCCCGTTCCCGAAGCAGGATGTACTCCTTTGTGGCTACCTCGACCTCTGCCCGGTCCTCGGGGTCGAAGAGGACGCGATCGCCCACCGAGACCTGCCTGACGTTGGGCCCCGCCGCCACGACGTGGGCCCACGAGAGGCGGCGCCCCAAGGCGGCGGTCGCCGGGATCACGATGCCGGAAGCGGAGCGGCGCTCGCTCGAGTCCTTGTCGAGCTCCACGAGGATCCTGTCGTGGAGCATGCGCAGGGGGAGGCGCGACGGCGCCTTCCCGGCCGAAGGGGCGGCGGCGCGGGCAGGGCTCTCGGAGGCATCGGAGTGGGGCACGGCCCTAGTTTAGTTGGCGCGGGAACCGGGAGCCGTCAGCGCTCGTGCTCTTGGTAGCGTTTCGAACGCAGCACCTAGCACCTTCATCACCGCACCTCAATGAGTACAGGAGTTCACCATGGCCCTTGGTGGCAACCCCGTCTTCCGGGGGAAGAACTTCAGGAGCGCCGTCACCACGGCGCCTCCTGTCCCTCCTTCACCCTATGGACAGCCCGTCATGACCGCCGATCAGCTCGACGAGCTGTACCGCGCCCCGTCTGCCGGACCGGCTCAGACCGGCCGCATTTCCTACGACGACGTCATCGTCAAGACCCTCGCCTGCCTCGCCTTCGTGGTGGTCGGGGCGGCTGTGACGCTGGCCATGCCCGCCGGGCTCCGCCTCGGCCTCATGGTCCTCGGCGGAATCGGCGGCTTCGTCCTCGGGCTCGTGAACACGTTCAAGCGCGAGCCTGTGCCCGCACTCATCCTCGCCTACGCCGCACTCGAGGGCCTGTTCCTCGGAGGCCTCACGGCCCTCATCGACTACGCAGGCAAGGGGCTGGGCCTGCAGGCCGTGCTCGGAACGTTCGCTGTTGCCGGGGTCTCACTCTTCCTCTACCGCAGCGGCAAGGTCCGTGCCACGCCGAAGCTCGCGAGGTTCTTCCTCATCGCCATGGGCGGTTACCTCGCGTTCAGCGTTCTGAACCTGGTCCTCATGCTGTTCGGGGTTGTCCAGAACCCTTGGGGGCTGCGCAGCGGGCTGCTGGGCATCGGAATCGGCCTCGTGGCCGTGGTCCTCGCCGCGATCTCGCTCATCTTCGACTTCAACAGCATCGAGGACGCCGTGCGTTCGGGTGCCCCGCGACAGGTTTCCTGGACTGCCGCGTTCGGCCTCACGGTGACTCTCGTGTGGCTGTACACCGAGATCCTCCGGCTGCTCGCGATCTTCAACAGCAGCGACTAGGCCTCGGCAGGCCATCGACCGTCGAGGGCGGGTCGCGGAGGGAGCCGCGCCCGCCCTCAGCCGTGTCCGCCACGGAGTCCCGCCACTGAGTTTCCTCGCGGAGGTGAAATGCGTGCTCTCGCCTTCCCGTAGTGTCCTTGAAGGCACCCAAAACGGGAGGGCCTTCCGGAGGGGGAACAGCAGTGCACCATGCCTCGCGCAAGCGCGCCACCTTTGTCGCTGCGCTGCTGGGAACGCTGCTGGCGGCGATCTTCTCCGCGTCCGGGATGGCGGTGGCGTCGGCGAGCGATGGCGGGGAGACGGACGCGAGCGCCTCGCCCGCGGCCTCGGCGGAAGCCACCGTGACTCCGGGACCTGCAGAACCGAGCTCCACTCCGCCGTCGGCGCCGGAAACCGTGCCGCCGTCGCCGTCGGAACGGCCCCCGGTAGCACCGGTGTCCGCAACGCCGGCTACACCGTTGGCCGAGCAGCCGGTCCCGGTGTCGATCCCCGTTCAGCCTCCCGCACCGCTAGAACCACCGGCGGAGGCGAGCGCTCCCTCCAGTCCTTCTCCGCAGCCCGCATCGCCACCACCGAACGCCGCTCGGCCTTCCGAGGCGCCGCGAGTCCCCTCGGCGCCGGATCCGGCGACCGCGGGTCAGGGATCAGCGGCGCCGAATGTGGAGGCGCACAGTGCCGAGCCCACCGCGGCCGCCACAGCTCCTGAGAGCAGTCCGATGCCCGTCGTCGCCCTGGACACACCCCGAGCTTCGGCGGAGGTGACGACGGCGCCGTTCCTCGCCGCCGTCGCGATCGGAGGCGTCATCGCGACCGTGACGATACGCTCCGTCGGACCAGCACTCCGCGGGCCCGACTAAGCGAGGCGCCTCGCGCCGTCGGCCGGGCTGACCGTGAAGAGACGCGGAGCCCGGTAGCCCCGCTCCGAGAAAGCGGCTGAGACGGCGTCCCGCACCCCGGCTTCGTCCTCTGCCGGGACGAGAGCTATAGCTGAGCCTCCAAAGCCTCCACCTGTCATGCGCGCCCCGATCGCGCCGGCAGCACGGCTTGCCTCGACAGCTGTGTCCAGCTCGTCACAGGAGATCTCGAAGTCGTCCCGCATGGACGCGTGGCTCGCATCGAGATACGGGGCGATCGCCGCGGGTCCGGCGGTCCGCAAGGCCTGAACGGTGTCGAGGACTCGCTGGTCCTCCGTCACCACGTGCCGGACGCGCCGGAACGTCGTGTCGTCCAAGAGCGCTCGCGCCTCGTCCAAGTCTCCGAGGGCAACGTCGCGCAATGCCTTCACGCCGAGAACTTCGGCGCCCAGCTCGCATGCGGCCCGTCTGCTCGCGTAGCCGCCGTCGGCATGCGAATGGGCAACGCGGGTGTCGATGACGAGGGTGACGAGCCCAGCGCCGGGCGCATCGAAGGGGACCAGCTCCACGCTTTGGTCCCGGCAATCCAGGAACACCGCGTGCCCAGCCTCGCCCCGCAGCGACGCGGATTGGTCCATGATCCCAGTCGGTGCACCGACGAACGCATTCTCCGCGCGCTGGGTCGTGAGGACGAGCTCAGGGGCGTCGAGCCCTGCACCGGTCAGCTCGTTGAGGGCGCTGGCGACGGCGCATTCGATGGCGTGCGAGGACGAGAGTCCCGCTCCGAGCGGCACGTCGGAATCGAGCACGAGGTCGAAGCCCGGCACCCTGATCCCCCGTTCGCGGAGCGCCCACACGACCCCAGCGGGGTAGACGCTCCAGCCCCGGGCGTCCTCCCGCCGGACCTCGCTTGCCGACAGCTTCGCCACGCCCTCCGAACCGGCCGTGGAGAAGAGGCGGATAGCACCGTCCGAGCGGACGCGGACCGCGACCCGGGCGGCAAGATCGATCGCAAACGGCAGGACGAATCCCTCGTTGTAGTCGGTGTGCTCTCCGATGAGGTTCACGCGCCCGGGCGCGGTCCACACCCCGTCGGGCTCGCCGTCGAACGCCTCTCGGAAGGCGCCGATCACGTGCTCGATCGCCCAGCTCATCGGGCACCTCCAGAAGTCGCGGCAGCAACCGCGTCCCGCAGGCGGTCGGCGACATCCTCGGCACGGGTGTCGTTGATGAAAGCGCCCATGGCGGCCTCCGATCCTGCAAGGTACTTGAGCTTGTCCGCCGCGCGGCGCGGAGAAGTGAGCTGGAGATGGAAGCGGGAGGCGGTACGGAGATCAGGATCGATCGGGGCCTGATGCCACGCGGCAATGTACGGAGTGGGCGTCGCGTAGAGTCCGTCCAGGCCGCGGAGGAGCCTCAGGTACACGTCTGCGAGTTCGTCCTTCTCCTCGCCGGACAGTCCGGCGAAGTCGGCCACCTGACGGTGGGGGACGAGGTGGAGCTCGATAGGCCATCGTGCCGCGAAAGGGACGAAGGCGCTGAAATGCCGTCCCTCGAGGACCATGCGCTCGCCGCTGGTCCGCTCCCGGTCCAGGACCGAGCCGAGGAGGGTCTGGGTGCCGTCAGTCGCCTCGAAATGCCGCTGTGCCACGGCCGCCAGCTGGGCGCCTCGCGGCGTCAGGTACGGGTACGCATAGATCTGGCCGTGGGGATGGTGCAAGGTAACCCCGATCTCCGCACCGCGGTTCTCGAAGGGGAAGACCTGGCGAATCCCCGGCAAGGCGTTCAACTCCGCCGTCCGGTGAGCCCAGGCTTCAACGACGGTGCGCGCTCGGGTGTACGAGAGGGAGCCGAAAGAGCCCGTGTGCTCCGAGGTGAACGAAACCACCTCGCAGCGTCCCACGGCGGGTGTGCTCCGTCCCCAGGGAAGCTCCGAGGGAAGTTCCGCGACCGCGGGTCCAAGCGATGGAAAGCGGTTCTCGAACACCACCACGTCATAGTCCGGGTCCGGGATCTCGGAGGCGAAGGTCGGCGACGTGGGGCACAGGGGGCACGCGTCGGCGGGTGGCAGATGGGTTCGGCTCTGACGGTGCGCAGCCACCGCGACCCAGTCGCCGCTGAGCACATCGAAACGCAGCTCGCCCGGTTCGGGGCGCGCTGGCAGTTCGCGGGCGTCCGGAACCGGGACGCGCCGCGGTGTGCCGGGGTCATCGAAGTAGAGGAGCGTTCTGCCGTCGGCGAGCGAGCTTCGCGTGACGCTGGGGGACAGGCTGGCAGCTGTGGTCATGCGGGCCTCCCGGTGGCGGCGTGGCTGCCGATCTTCGAGGTCTCGGCAAGGATGACGTGGGGGATCCGGTCGTCGAGCTCCCGCCGGGCAGCCGCTGAGAGACCCGTGTCCGAGATCAGGGTGTCGGCGCGCTCGAGCGGTGCGATCTGGGCGAGGCTCAGGAGTCCGTACTTGCTGCTGTCCGCGAGGACGACGAGGCGAGCGGCAGCGTTGGCGGCGGCGCGGTTGGTCTCCGCCTCGAGCAGGTTGGGCGTGGTGAGGCCGCCCCGGGGGTGCAGCCCGTGCACGCCCATAAAGCAGATCTCGACATGGAGCTGTGAGAGGGACGACGTGGCGAGCGGCCCCACGAGGGCTTCCGATGGCGTGCGCTCGCCGCCCGTGAGGATGGTCCGCACCGAGTTGCCGAGTGCCTCGGCAACCTTGATGGAGTTGGTGGCGACGGTGAGGTCGGGCACGGTCGGGAGGAGCTTCGCGAGCGCAAACGTCGTGGTGCCAGCCGTCACGAAGAGCGTGGCGCCGGGCCGCACGAGCGCGACGGCCTCGTGGGCGATCGCCGACTTCGTGTCTGCATGATGGCCGAACTTCACCTCGAAGCCCGGCTCGGAGAACGCGAAATCCACGACGCGGGCGGCCCCTCCGTGGACGCGCCGGGCCAAGCCCTGGCTTTCGAGCTGCTCGATGTCCCGCCGAATGGTCATTTCGGAGACCGAAAGGGAGGCGGCCAGCTCCGCGACTCGGACAGCCTCCCGCTTCTCCAGCTCAGCGACGATGCGCGCGTGGCGCTCAGCTGCCAGCACGGTTCCCCCCTCATTCACAGCAACTCAACTTTTCGAACAAAACATAACATTTTTAGTCCGCGATGAGAAGAGCCTGACGCCTGTATTACGGTGAGGGTTCATGAGCCCCGAGAGCCTCCCTTCGCGCCGCCTCGCCGCCACAGGCCACCAATACCGCATCCAGCGAGGCGGGAGCACCGCCGTCGTCACCGAGCTCGCTGCGGGCCTGCGCTCGTTCGAAGTCGGCGGAGTCCAGCTCACCGAGACCTACGGCGATGGGGACATCGCGCCGGGCGCCGCCGGTATCACTCTCGCTCCCTGGGCGAACCGCATCGAGGGAGGGCGCTGGACGCTCGACGGCGTGGCCCAGCAGCTCGACATCACCGAGCCCTCCCACAACAACGCGAGCCACGGCCTCCTGCGCAACACGGGTTACGAGCTGATGGACCGCGGGGCGGACTGGGTGGAGCTCGAAGGCGTGATCTTCCCGCAGCACGGCTATCCGTTCGTGGTGCGGCATCGAGTCCACTACAGGATTGACGACGACGGCGGCCTCCGCGTGCGCCAGACCCTCGCCAACGATTCGGGCCGGCCCGCGCCGTTCGTCCTCGGCGCGCATCCGTACCTGCGGCTCGGTGACCTCGAGACCGGCGAACTCACCCTCGCGGTCCGAGCCAAGACCCATCTGATCGCGGATGAGCACCTGATCCCGCGTTCCACGGGTCCTGCCGAGGGTGACTGGGGCCTCTCGTCCGGCCGACGGGTTGACACCTTGAGCATCGACGCGGCCTACACCGACCTCGAATTCGAGGACGGGATCGCCAAGGCGACGCTCACGGCGGCAGACGGCCGATCGGTCTGGCTGTGGCAGGACGAACGCTGTCGCTACACGCACGTCTATGTCTCCCGGAAGTTCCCGGGGCGCAGCGTGGCCGTGGCCCTCGAACCGCAGACGGGCCCCGCGAATGCCTTCAACAGCGGTCAGGACCTCGGCTGGCTCGAGCCCGGCGAGGAGACCTCAGTGGAATGGGGTGTGGGAGCGGCCCTCTGACAGGATGGATCCATGTCAGCCTCCGACGCACCCCGGACCGACACCGCCCGAACTTCCCGTGCCTACCGGCGGGTGAGCGATTCCGACCTCCCGTACGCCTTGCGCATCGCGGCGGCGTGGTCATGGCGGCTCGCGATCATCCTCGTCGTCGTGACGGCGCTCGTATGGGGCCTCGCACAGCTGAGCTTCCTGGTGATCCCGGTGCTCGTGGCGGGGCTCCTCGCGGGGCTCCTCAGCCCCGTGGTGAAGGCGCTCGTCCGCGCCCGGGTCCCGCGCGGGCTCGCCGTCGCGATCACCGAGCTGGGCTTCATAGCCCTCGTGGCGGGACTCCTCACTCTGGTGGGTCGACAGATCAGCGCCGGGTTCGCCCAGCTCTGGGACGAGGCGATCGCAGGCCTGGCCGAAGTGCAGAAATGGCTGTCGGAAGGACCGCTGCAGCTCACGGCCACGCAGCTCCAGACCTACATCGACGACGCTCAGCACGTCCTCCAGAACAATCAGGGCACCCTGGTCAGCGGCGTGCTGAGCGTCGGCAGTTCCGCGGGCCACATCATCACGGGCGCCCTTATCGCGCTCTTCGTGCTCGTGTTCTTCCTGCTCGAGGGGGAGCGGATCTGGGCCTTCCTCGTGGGGCTGCTTCCGGTTGGGGCGCGTCCGGCAGCAGATGGTGCCGGTCGCGCCGGCTGGGTCTCGCTCGTGAGCTACGTGCGCGTCCAAGTGCTCGTCGCCGCAGTGGACGCCGTCGGAATCGGCGTCGGCGCCGCGGTTCTCGGGGTTCCGCTCGCGCTCCCGCTCGGCATCCTGGTCTTCGTCTCGTCCTTCATCCCGGTCGTCGGCGCCCTCCTGAGCGGTGCCGTCGCCGTCCTCCTCGCCCTCGTCGCCAACGGACTCGTGAACGCAGTCATCATGCTCGTCATCGTCGTGGCCGTGCAGCAGATCGAGAGCCACATCCTCCAGCCCCTCGTCATGGGGCGCGCCGTCGCCCTGCATCCGGTTGCCGTCGTCCTGAGCGTTGCCGCCGGGTCATACCTCGCGGGGATCCCGGGGGCCCTGTTCGCGGTGCCTACGCTCGCCGTCGTGAATTCGGCTGTGCGCTACATCTCCGCCCGGGCGTGGGAGACTGATAGGGCGCCCGCGGCTCGAACTGAGGTTCCCTCAGAGGCTGCGGGCGCAGCAGAATCTGACACGACCTCCTAGGAGTGCTACCCATGAATGCCCTCTCGACTCTCGCTGTGACGTTGGACGATGTCCTCGCTGCACAGGAGATTCTTCAGGGCATTATTGCGAGGACGCCGATTGAGACCTCGAGAGCGTTGGGCCAGATGGTCGGCGGCGAGGTGTTCTTCAAGTGCGAGAACCTCCAACGAGCGGGTTCCTTCAAGGTGCGCGGCGCCTACGTTCGCATGGCACGGCTCGATCCCGAGGAGAAGGCCCTTGGCGTGGTGGCGGCGTCGGCCGGAAACCATGCGCAGGGCGTTGCCGTCGCCGCGAAGCGCCTTGGCATCCGCGCCCGCATCTACATGCCGCTCGGCGTTGCCCTCCCCAAGCTCCAGGCCACCCGGAGCCACGGCGCCGAGGTCATCCTGCACGGGCACAACGTGGACGAGGCGCTCGCCGAGGCCAAGCGGTATGCAGAGGAGACGGGCGCCGTGTTCGTGCACCCGTTCGACAACGTTGATGTGGTGGCGGGCCAGGGCACAGTTGGGCTCGAGATCCTCGAGCAGATCCCGGACGTCGACACGATCCTCATGGGCGTTGGCGGCGGAGGGCTCCTCGCGGGCGTTGCCGTGGCCGTGAAGGCCAAGGCGGCTGAGCTGGGCCGCGAGATCCGGGTCATCGGAGTCCAGGCTGAGAACGCCGCCGCCTACCCGCCCTCGCTCGCCGCGGACGCCGTCGTTCCCCTTCAGAAGGTCGCGACGATGGCCGACGGCATCGCGGTCGGGCTGCCCGGGCAGATCCCGTTCAGCATCATCCGCGAACTGGTCGACGACGTGGTGACCGTCAGCGAGGACTCCCTCGCGCGGGCGCTGATCTTCCTGCTCGAGAGGGCCAAGCTTGTGGTCGAGCCCGCGGGAGCTGTGGGGGTCGCTGCCCTCATGGACGGCAAGCTCGCCGAGCTCGGGATCCGGCCGCACAAGACGGCCGTGATCCTCTCCGGCGGCAACATCGATCCGATGCTCCTGCTCAAGGTCATCCAGCGAGGCCTCTCCGCCGCCGGCCGGTTCCTCACGGTGCGCATGATGCTCGACGACCGTCCCGGCTCGCTCGCCACCATCTCCCGGATCATCGCCGAGAACGACGCGAACGTCACCGGCGTCGACCACACCCGTGTGGGCGGCTCGATCGCGATGGGTGACGTAGCCATCACCATCGACATGGAGACCAAGGGCCACGAGCACTCCGAGCAGCTTCTGGGGGCCCTCCGCGCCGAGGGTTTCCAGCCCATCGTGGTGCACGTCTGACGCTCGGGGACGGGGATGGGGCTCAAGGACCGGTTCGCGGGGCGCGCTCGCGCGGGCCTCGCGACCATGGCCGCCGTCACCGTGGTCCTGTATGTCATCGAGGCGGTCAACATGGCGACGGCGGGCCTGCTCACTGCGGACTTCGGCATCCGGCCGCGGGACCCTTCGAGCCTTCCTGACATCGCGACGGCGCCCTTGGTCCACGACGCCTCCAGCTGGAACCACCTTCTGGCGAACACGCTGCCGCTCGTGGTGTTCGGGTTCCTGGCCTTCTTGGCCGGGCTGCGGCAGTTCCTGACGGCGGTGGCGCTCTCGTGGATCTCGTCAGGGATCGGCGTGTGGCTGTTCGGGGGCAGCGCCTTCGGGCCGCCGACCGTCACGGTCGGCGCCTCGGGCGTCATCTTCGGCCTGTTCGGGTTCCTGCTCGTGCGGGGCTTCCTGAACCGCAGCTGGGGACAGGTGCTCCTGGCGGTGGTGCTGTTCCTCGCGTACGGGTCGGTGCTCCTCGGCGTCCTTCCGACTGTTGGGCGCGGCATCTCCTGGCAGGCGCACCTGTTCGGGCTGGTCGGCGGGGTGCTCGCCGCCGTCTTCTGGGGAGAAGCGATCAGCCCGTGTAAGGGGTCGCCGAGATGATCTCGACGGGAATCTCCTTGCCATTCGGCGCGGTGTAGGAGAGCTTCTCGCCCTGCTTGTGGCCGATGATCGCCGCGCCGAGGGGCGACTTCTCGCTGAACACGTCCAGCTCTGCGTCACCCGCGATTTCGCGCGAGCCGAGCAGGAAGCGCTCTTCGTCTCCGGCGATCTTCGCCACGACGAGCATGCCCGGCTCGACCACGCCGTCGTCTGCGGGCTTCTCGCCAACCTGGGCATTGCGCAGGAGCTCCTGGAGCTGGCGGATGCGGGCCTCGATCTTGCCCTGTTCCTCCTTGGCCGCGTGGTAGCCGCCGTTCTCCTTGAGGTCGCCTTCCTGGCGGGCAGCTTCGATCTTCTCGACGATCTCGTGACGGCCGGCACCGGAAAGGTGGTCCAGCTCTGCCTTCAGGCGGTCGTACGCCTCCTGTGTGAGCCAGGCGCCGCCATGGTGGGTGGTGGTCATCTCGTCTCCCTCATCATTCCGTGCCCGTACCGGCACGGCCTACCATGCAAAGACCCCGCCGGGGTGCGGCGCGAGTCCGGGCCTGAGCCCGGTCCGCCTGCTCCGACGGGGCATTGAGTATTTATCCATTGTAGTGACCGCGGCAGTGGATCCCAAGCTGGCCTGCGGCGCGTGTCACACCGCATGGGGGCCCAGAGGCCCGTGTTTCAGGCTAAGTCCCCGCGACCCAGCACGAGTCGACGACGACCGAAACGGCCTGGCTCTCTGTCCGCAGATCGACGTGCGCGTTCTGCGTCCTCTGACCTGACGCTCCCGCTACAGGGCCGAATTCAAGCTGTTTCCACCCGACCACGGCGAACGAATCGTCCAACGCCTTCACGGCGCAGTAGGCGGTCGCGGAGGCCTCCTTCGTCACCTGGAAGTCCTCGGATGCGTGCCAGGCGTCCGGCGTCGTGTACCCCACGTCCTTGAACGTCACCGTCGCCTGATTTCCGCTCCACGCGAACACGGCGACGCCAATCACGACCACGACGAGCACGGCTGCCACGAGGAGCCCGGCTGAGCGCCGAGTGAGGCCGCGGCGCCGAACCGTGCCATAACGCTGGGCATACCGCGACGCGGCTGCTCCGGGGGATTGGGTCACGTGTCTATTCTAGGAGGCGTGTCTGAGAACCTGCGTCTGCTCGCGGTCCACGCCCACCCCGACGACGAATCCAGCAAGGGTGCCCCCATGATGGCGAAGTACCTCGACGAGGGCCACGAGGTCATGGTGGTGAGCTGCACCGACGGGTCCCGCGGGGACATTCAGAATCCCGCGCTCGTGGGCCACGCTCACGCGGCGAGGGATATGGCGGGCGTGCGTCGACTGGAGATGGCGGAGGCCCAGCGGATCATCGGGATGCAGCACCGGTGGCTCGGATTCACGGATTCCGGACTTCCCGAGGGCGACCCGCTGCCACCGCTGCCGTGGGGTGCCTTCGCGACTTTGCCCCTCAAGCAGGCGGCTGCCCCGCTCGTCCGTCTGGTCCGCGAGTTCCGGCCGCACGTCGTGGTGGCGTACGACGAGAACGGCGGCTACCCGCATCCCGACCACATCATGGCGCACCGGGTGGCGGTCGAGGCGTTCCGGGCAGCGCCCCTCGAGGAGGAGTATCCCGACGCGGGCGAGCCCTGGGCCCCCGCGAAGCTGTACTACGACGTGCCCTTCAACGTCACCAAGTACCAGGCGTTCCACCGGGCGCTCCTCGAGGCGGGCCTCGAATCGCCTTACGCGCGCTGGATCGCCTCTGAGGTAGAGGACGACGCCGAAGGGCACCACCCGTGGGCAGCTCGCCACCCCGTGACCACCAAGGTGGAGTGCGCCAAGTATTTTGAGATCCGGGACCGCGCGCTCGCGGCGCACGCCTCGCAGGTGGACCCGAACGGCTCGTTCTTCGCTGTGTCGCTCGAGATGCGGCAGCGCATCTGGCCATGGGAGGACTACTCCCTCATCTCCTCGAGCGTAGGAACTCCAGAACCCGGAGAGATCGAGACTGACCTGTTCGCCGGACTCCGGTGATCACAGCAGGGTGACGGTGGGCAATAATTCGCACGGCTAAGATAGTTGGGTGCATTCCCTCCTTCTGGCTCTTTCTGCCACGCCCGCGCCCAGCCCCTCCGGGACGCTCCGCCCGGGCCTGACAGAGGACCAGGTTTCGCCCGGCATCTGGGGATTCCTTGCGACGGCGTTCGTTGTCCTCATCACGATCCTCCTGATCGTGGACATGGTGCGCCGCCTGCGCCGAGTGCGGTACCGGAGCCAAGTCGCCGAAGAGCGCGAGGGCCAAGGGCCTGAGGCGGACTCCGACGGCGCCGAGGGCGCTGACGGCGAGAAGTCCGCGCGCTAGCCCACTTCTGAGGTAGGGACGCGAAGGCTGCCGTAGCGCTCCATCCGGTGCCAGCGGAGGTGCATCCCAGCGAAGGCAGTGAAGACGGACTGGATCACCACGAGGTACATGAGCTGCCGGTAGACGATCTGCTGAAGCGGCAGCGTCCACAGCGGGCGCAATCGCTCCCGGTCGAGGTGGAAGGCGTAGGCCGCCATGAGCAGCTGGACCACCAAGAACACCAGCCACACCGCGCCGATTCGAAGCGGATCGAGGAAGACTAGCCCGTAGACGGCAAACACGTCGACCACAGGGGCGAGCAGGGGCAGCAGGACCTGCAGGACGAGCAAGTAGCCGAGTCCCCGGCGCCCTAGCTTGCCCGCAGCCCCACCCTGCACGACCGCCCCCCGATGCTTCCACATCGCCTGAAGCGTCCCATAACACCAGCGATACCGCTGCCGCCAGAGGGCGTTCAGCGTCGCCGGCGCTTCGGTCCACGCCACGGCGTCGTCCTTGTAGACCACGCGCCATCCGTCACGGCACAGGGACATGGTCAGGTCGGTGTCCTCGGCCAGCGTATCCTCGCTCACGCCGCCCACCCGTACGAGTGCTTCGCGCCGGAACGCCCCGATGGCGCCCGGGACCGTGGGCATGCACTCGGCGACGTCGAAGAGACGACGATCGAGGTTGAAGCCGACGACGTACTCAACGTGCTGCCACGCGCCGAGGATGCCCCCGCGGTTCGCCACCCTGGTGTTGCCCGAGACGGCGCCGATGCGCGGATCCGCGAACGGCTGGACGAGCCTGTGGACGGTCCCGGGCTCGAAGACCGTGTCGCCGTCGACCATGACCACGAGATCGTGGCTGGCCGCCCGCAAGCCCGTGTTGAGCGCGGAGGGCTTGCCACCGTTCTCCTGGCGAATGAGCCGCACGCCGGGGATCCCGAGCGCCTCGACGATGTCGGCAGTGGCATCCGTCGACCCATCGTCGACGACGATGATCTCCACGGGATGCGTGGAGGCGGCAATCGAGCGGACGGCTGCCTCGATTCCTGCCGCCTCGTTGTAGGCGGGGACGATGACGGTCACCGGCTCTATGACCTCCGGGCGGAGTGGCATATCGACGTGCCGCCGTCCCCGACGCGTCATTCGGCTGTGCCGCGACGCGACGCCGACGACGAGGAGCGCACGCACGATGGTGACCACCCCGCTCGCAACCAGAACCCACGAGATTGCTGTGACAAGAAGGTCGCTGAGCCGGAGGCCCCACACGAAGACCGTCCCCGAAACCTGCTCCATGGCGGAAGCCGGGCGCATGCTCGCGATCCCGAGCGCGTCGCCAACGCTCGTGACCCTGTAGCCCTGCTCGGAGAGCCGCGTCAACGCGGAGTCGAGGGCCGCAACCGTCTCGCTCCGGTCGCCGCCGCCATCGTGCAGGAGGAGCACCTGACCCTGAGACTCTGACGGGATGAGGTTCCGTGCGATCTCCGCTGTCCCGGGCCGCCGCCAGTCCTCGCTGTCCATCGTGCTGAGCACGTTCAGGTACCCCTCGGACGCCGTCGAGCGGATCGCGGACCACAGGCTGTCGGTCACGGCGTCGTTCTCGGAGCTGTAGGGCGGGCGCAGCAGCGATGCGGTCTTCCCCGTGATCCCGGCGATCGCCTGCTGGGCGCCCTGGATCTCGATCTGGCGCCGCCATTCGGGGGCGGTTCCGAGGTCCGCGTGGGTGAGCGTGTGCACCCCGATCTCGTGTCCTTCTGCGACAATGCTCTGGACGAGCTCCGGATGGTCGATTGCCGCGGTGCCGACGACGAAGAAGGTTGCGTGCACGTGGTGCGCCCGGAGCACATCGAGGATCCGGGGAGTCCACGTCGGGTCTGGTCCGTCGTCGAACGTGAGGGCGATGGTGTGATCAGGCGGTGCGACCGTGCGGATGCTGTTGCCGCGCGCGTCGATGATCGGACCACCGTGGGCCACGGCGCTGGGGACACCGGCCGCGGAACGGTCCGAGCGGACGGAATCATCACCGATCCCGGCGAGGTGATGGGTGTAGCCCTGGACCGCAAGAGCGAGGCCGAGCGCAATGAGCACGGCGGCGAGCACCACCCAGTGAGTGCGTGCTTGGACGGCGGACTTTCCTCGCGTGCGCAGCATCATCACGGGTGCTGCGGGGCCGTCGGTCGGTTGCCCTGGCCCGGAGCGGTCAGGCTCTTCCCTGCGGCCGTCGACTGCGGGGCGGCCGTGGCCGTCGGTGCGGAGGCAGGTGCGGGCGCCTGTGCGATGGGCGCAGGGGCCACCGCGGGTTGCTGCGAGGCCTGAGGTGCCGCTACGGCTCCTTCCGGAGCATGCGGGGCGGGCAGCGGCGCGGCGAGGACAGCCGCCTCGCCGCGTTCGAGCGGAGTCGGCTCGGGCGCGGGCCCGGCCGCGCCGCCTGCCGGAGCATTGGGCGCTTGGGCGTTCGACGACGGCAGGGCGGGCTGCGGGAGGAACGGCGCCGCGACGTTCGGGGCGCCGAGGAGCGCAGCGACGACCAAGGCAACGTACCCTGCAACGAGCCCGAGCGTGATCTGCCCGGCAAGCCGGGCACGACGGAGCCTCCGACCAGAGGCGTCAACGAATACGGGCCCTTGGGCTGGGGCTGACGTGGGCGGAGTGGAGGCATCGACGAGGGGTGGCATCGGGCATCAAGTGTAGATGACTGCCCCCTACACTTCGAATGAGGGGCTTGCTCGAGACTGGCTTCGCTGCTCGGTGTAGCGGGCCCAGATGTGGGGCAGACTCAGGGGTATGACGAACCGACTCGCGGGACAGGCCTCCGCCTACCTCCGCCAGCACGCCGGCAACCCTGTCGATTGGCAGCCGTACGGCGACGAGGCCTTTGCCGAGGCGGCACGGCGCGACGTCCCGGTCTTCATCTCCATCGGCTACGCGGCGTGCCACTGGTGCCACGTCATGGCCCATGAATCCTTCGAGGACCAGACCACTGCCGACGAGCTCAACAGCCGATTCGTGAGCATCAAGGTGGACCGCGAAGAACGACCAGATGTCGACTCCGTCTACATGGCCGCATGCCAGGCGATGGGGGAACAGGGCGGCTGGCCGCTGAGCATCTTCGCGCTCCCCGATGGGCGGGCCTTCTACGCGGGGACGTATTACCCGCCGCGGCCCGTTCCGGGGCGGCCGAGCTTCCGGCAAGTGCTCGACGCCGTCTGGGAAGCATGGACGGAACGTCGCGAGGCGGTGGAGCGCCAAGGCGCTGCCCTCGCCGAGGGGCTCGGCGGAGTCTTCTCGGCCCACCTCCTCGACATTGCCGCCCCGGCCGGCGCGATCGAGCCCCAGCTTCTGGCCGACGCGGTGACGGCCCTCGTCACCCACGAGGACCCCGAGCATGGCGGCTTCGGCGGCGCGCCGAAGTTTCCGCCGTCGCCCGTGCTCGAATTCCTCGTGCGGCACGCGGGTGCGACCAACGGCTCAGGGGAGTCGGCCGCCGTCGCCCGCGCCCTCGCCGGCCGGACGCTCGCCGCGATGTGCCGCTCGGCGCTGTTCGACGCGCTTGCCGGTGGCTTCGCCCGCTACTCAGTGACGGCCGACTGGTCGCTGCCGCACTACGAAAAGATGCTGTACGACAACGTCCAGCTCCTCCGCGTGCTCGCCCACTGGATGCGACTGGGAGGCTCGGAGGAGTTTCCGCTGGAGGAAGCGAGGGCGGCCGCTGGACTCACGGCTGACTGGATGCTGCGCGAACTCGGCCTGCCGGAAGGGGGCTTCGCCTCCTCCCTCGACGCCGATTCCGAGCGTGATGGCCGAAGCGTGGAGGGCGGGTACTACGTCTGGACGCGGAGCGAATTCGCCGCGGCGCTCGGGCCAGAGGCAGCCGACGATGCCGCGCGTCTGGCTGGCGTGTTCGGCCTTCCGCTCGGGCCCCACGCTGACAGGGCGGCGCCTCTCCATGCCGGACGCGCGCTGGAGCCGGAGGAGCGTGAGCTGTTCGAACGGCACCGGGCAGCGCTGCTCGCAGACCGCTCTCGCCGTACCGCGCCCGGTCGGGACGACAAGGTGGTGGCCGAATGGAACGGGCTCGCTGTCGCTGCGCTGGCCGACGCAGCCTGGGCCTTGGGCCGCCCCGAGCTGCTCGAGGAGGCCAGGGGTGCCGCAGGCCTCCTGCAGGCGGTCCACTGGGACGGCTCCCGCCTCCTGCGCGTCTCGCACGCGGGAACCGCAGCGGGCATCGAAGGTCTTCTGGCGGACTATGCAGCGTGTGCTGAGGGAGCGTTCGCACTCTACGCCGCCACGGGGGAGGAGCGCTGGTACGCGTGGGGCGAGGAGCTCCTTGCCGCAGCCACTCGAAGGTTCGTCGCCGATGGCCTCCTTTCCGACGACGCCGTGGAGCGCACCGGGGCGGCTGCTGTGCAGACGGCGCTCGCCGGCGCACGGACCCTGGATCCCCACGACACCGAGACTCCGAGCGGCGCCTCCCTGCTTGCGGGGGCCCTCCTCACGCACGCCGCGTACAGCGGGTCGGCCGACCACCGGGCGCTCGCATCGTCGATCCTCGGGGGGCTGCCGACGATGCTCAGGCAGGGCGCGCGCGTGGCGGGCTGGTCGCTGGCCGTCGCCCAGGCCTCCCTCGCCGGCCCGCTCGAAGTGGCGATCGTCGGCAGCCCGGGCGAGCAGCGCCGTCGTCTGCACGCCGAGGCGCTCGCAGCGACGAATCCTGGGCTCGTGGTCGCCGTGGGCGCGCCCGTGGGGGAGGACGCCCGGGTGCCGCTTCTTGCGCATCGCGGCGCAGCGGACGACGGCGGTCCCCTCGCCTACGTCTGCCGCGAGTTCGCCTGCCGCCTTCCGGTGGCAAGCAGGGAGGCCCTGCGCGAACAGCTCGCGCTGGGCGGCTGAGGCGGCCTAGGCGACGGGCGCGCTGAGGACCGCGACGATGATCGCCGCGAAGTGCACCGCGAAGCCGGCAACGGTGAAGGCGTGGAAGAACTCGTGGAAGCCGAAGTGCTTCCAGCTGAAGTTAGGGCGCCGGATTCCGTAGAAGACCGCACCGGCGATGTAGAACGCGCCGCCCACACAGATGAGGATCGCGGCGGGAACGCTCGCGGCGAAGAATTGGGGGAGGAACAGGAACGCCGCGCATCCGAGCGCCACGTAGATGGGCACGTAGAGCCACCGGGGGGCACCCACCCAGAGGACGCGGAAGAGCACCCCGAGGACCGCGCCCGGCCAGACGAGGCAGAGCAGCAGGACGCCGGTGTCGCGGGGCAGGAGCACCCACGAGAGCGGCGTGTAGGTCCCTGCGATGACGAACATGATGTTCGTGTGGTCGATCCGCTTCAGCACGGCTTTGGTTCGGGCAGACCAGTTCCCGCGGTGGTACACGGCGGAGACGGAGAAGAGCGTGAGACCGGTGAGCGAATAGATGGCGCACGCGATCTTCCGGTCCGCGCCCGGCGCGACACTGACGAGGACAATGCCGGCCACGAGGGCGAGCGGGGCTGCGACAGTGTGGATCCAGCCGCGCCAGGACGGCTTGAGGGCGAGCAGCTCGGCGCGGCTCAGGCCGAGATCGGGCATGCGGCAATTCTAACTTACGCGAGGGTAAGTTACTCACGAGTAACAACTAATTGCACTGGGGTAGCCTTAGGAAGGCACAGGCCCCTCGCGGGCTCCGAACAGCATGCGCGCGGGAGGGTCGATGGAACTGCCCGGATTCCTCTATGGCTACTACGAGCGGCGCCTCCAGAGGGCGCTGACGCCCGAGGGGATGCCGCGGCACATCGGCGTGATGGTGGATGGCAATCGCCGCTGGGCGCGCCAGTTCAACGCGCCGACGAGCCAGGGCCACCGTGCGGGGGCCGACAAGATCCACGAATTCCTCGGCTGGTGCCGCGAGCTCGGCGTGCGGGTCGTCACGCTCTACATGCTCTCGACCGACAACATGAGCCGCTCGAGCGAAGAACTCGACGAGCTCACGGAGATCATCGCCGAGACGCTCGACCGCCTTGACGACGACCCGAACGTCTCCGTGCACGCCATGGGCGCACCCGAGCTGCTCCCGGACCACCTCGCCGAGCGCCTCGCCCGGCTCACGGCGAAGCCGAGCCCCTCAGAGCCCCTGCACGTCAACGTCGCCGTGGGCTACGGGGGCCGGCGCGAGATTGTCGACGCCGTGCGCGACCTCCTCCGCGACGCCCTCGCCCGAGGGGAAGACATCAGCGCCCTGGCCGACCGCCTCGACGTCGAGGACATCTCGCGGTTCCTCTACACCGCGGGCCAGCCGGATCCCGACCTCGTGATCCGCACGTCCGGGGAGCAGAGGCTTTCGGGCTTCCTCATGTGGCAGAGCGCCTACAGCGAGTTCTACTTCTGCGAGGCGCTGTGGCCCGACTTCCGCAAGGTCGACTTCCTCCGGGCGCTTCGCGACTACGAAGGCCGCCAACGCCGATTTGGGGCGTGACTAGGCCGCCGTCGTCCTCAGTCCCCGCGCGACGGCCACGAGCGACGCGAGGCACACCACGGCAAGGCCCAGGAGGAGCACGGCGTACGGGGCGAAGCCAGCGAGTCCGGCGAGCACGATCGGGAGCAGGAAGCCGAGGTAGCTGATGCTGTAGTAGACGCCGGTGAGGCCGGCGAGGTCCTCAGGGCTGGCGATCGACTGAACCTCGCCTAGGCCCGAAACGAGGCAGGTGCCGTAGGCGGCGCCGAGCAGGGCTGCGGCGATGGCGCCGAGCCATGGTGAGAGGACGACGGCGTTCGCGGCGGCCGCGAGGAGCCCGAGAAATATTGCCGCGAGCCCCGCGAGCCCGGCCCGTCCCCGGGTGAGCGCATCGAGACGCGGCACGAACGGCTGGACGAGCGCGCCAATACCGAGGGTCAGGACGGTTAGGCCAGTGGCGTAGGCCAGAGCCCATTGGCCGACGACGGGTGCCTCCAAGAGCGGGATCACCGCGTAGCCGATCCCGGACGTCGCGAAGATCCACGGCGCCGCGGGCAGCACCACCCGGATGAACCGGCGATGTCCCGCGAGGGGAACCCGGAGGTCTTCCCACAGGCTGGCCGGGCGGGCCGACACGCCGGGCTTGGATTCGGGGACCTGCACCGCGAGTGCGAGGGAAGCCAGCGCGAGCAGCACGTGCACTGCATACGGGAGCACCGACGGCAAGGGGCCCCACTGGGCAAGCGAACCGGCGACTCCGGCGCCGAGGCCGAAGCCGAGTGTGAGGGCGAGGGCCGGGCGGCGAGCGCCGGCCGAAGCTCGCCGTTCGGGCGAGAGGCTCGGATCGAAGCGCTGCCCCGAGAGCTCCTTGACCCAGCTCGTGCCCACGGACATGCCGATGCCCACCGAGACGCCTGCTAGGCACCGCCCCACGCAGAGTGCCAATCCGGACGCGGCTCCCGCAGCTAGGACCACGCTCGCTCCGGCCGAGAGCAGGACGCCCGCGATTACGACCGGGCGGCGACCGTGTCGGTCGGACAGTGCGCCCCCGAGCAGGAGACCGGGAACGAGGCCCGCCACGTACGTGCCGAGGAAGACGTCCACCGCGACCACGGAGTAATGGAACATCACCTCGTAGAGGTGAAGGAGCGGAGTGAAGTGGTTTCCACCCCACGCGATGGCGAACAGGGCGGAACAGGCAAGGAGCCAGGGGCGGCGCATGAAGGGGGCTTTCTGGGTCGGGCTGGTGAGTGGCAGCGGCTCGAGGGGCTTGGTCTCAGGAGCCAGAGGCTCCTGAGCCGTCAAGGCCGACATGGGAACGGAGGAGGCTCGCGTAGCCGGCCGCATCTCCTTGCTCGAACAGCTCGGCGAGCTCCCGATGCTGGGCCAGGAAGCGGCCGATGTCCGAGCGTCCACTGCGGACCACCACGTGCGTGAGCCGGGCGAGCCGTGGGCGGAGCTGGGAGTAGAAACCGTCGACCAGCGGGTTGAGCGAGGCGCTGGCGACGGCAGCGTGGAAGGCGTGGTCTGCGCGCGCGAACGCGAGGGCGTCGCCGCTCGCCTGGGCGTCGGCCTGCTCGGCGAGGAAGCCCTCGAGGGCACGGAGCGTCGTCGTCCGTTCGCCCTCGCTCGCGGCCCGTACGGACTCCACTTCGAGCATGACGCGGGCTTCGAGCAAGTGGCGGGCGGCGGCGTCGTCCTCCGCGGTGACAACGGCGCCTTTCTTCGGGTAAAGCCTCAGCAGGCCCTCGGATGCGAGGCGCAGGAAGGCCTCGCGGATCGGAGTCCGGCTCATGCCGAGCGTCTCGGCCCGCTCTCCCTCGGTGATGAGGGAACCGGGCTGGAGCCTTCCGGCCACGATGTCCTCGGAGAGCGAGAGATAGGCGCGGTCGGCCGCGGTGGAGGTTCCCGGAGACGGCGGTGGGAGGGACATGCTCCTCATCGTATCCCCTTGTGCACATCGATAGATGCAACAACGTATCTCTTGTGATTCAAACAACATGCCCATCCCGTTCATCTCCTCGACACCCCGCTCGGCGTAATGTTGCGCCATCGGGCGGCATCCGTTGCCCGATGCGGGGAGGCCGAGGATGGGCGTTGCGTTTCAGCAGCTCCAGGAGGCCGGACCGGCCTCACGGCCGAACCGGACGGAACTGGAGAATGCCGGGGAATCCCGGGGGCTGGAGTCGACGTGACGACCTCTGGAATGCTGTCCCAAGAGTCCGCCGCACAAGCTGGAGCTCGGCGGACCTACGTGTTGGACACCTCAGTGCTGCTCTCCGACCCGAGGGCCGTGCTTCGCTTCGCGGAGCACGAAGTCGTGATCCCTGTCGTCGTGATCACGGAGCTGGAAGCAAAACGGCACGATCCCGAGCTGGGCTACTTCGCGCGCAAGGCGCTCCGGCTCCTGGACGACCTGCGCGTTGAGCACGGCAGCCTCGGGACCGCCGTCCCGTTGGGCTCCGCAGGCGGAACTCTCGTGGTGGAGCTCAACCACATCTCGGCCGACGTCCTGCCGGCCGGGTTCCGCAGCGGCGAGAACGACGCTCGGATCCTCGCGGTGGCCAAGAACCTCGCGAACGAGGGCAAGCTCGTGACGGTTGTCTCGAAGGACCTCCCGATGCGGGTCAAGGCCTCCGCGATGCAGCTCGAGGCCGACGAGTACCGCAATGAGCAGATCGTGGACTCGGGCTGGACGGGCGTCGCGGAGATCGAGACCGGCGAAGCGGAGGTCGCTGCGCTCTACGGCCATGAGCCGGTGTTTCTGCCGGAGGCGGCCGAGATGCCGGTCAACACCGGCTTGGTCATCATGTCGCCACGCGGTTCAGCCCTCGGCCGGGTTGGGGCGGACAAGCAGGTGCGCCTCGTGCGCGGGGACAGGGAAGTGTTCGGCCTGCACGGTCGTTCGGCCGAGCAGAGGCTCGCCATCGACCTGCTCCTGGACCCGGGCGTCGGCATCGTCTCGCTCGGCGGCAAGGCCGGCACGGGCAAGTCCGCGCTTGCACTCTGCGCCGGCCTTGAGGCCGTCATGGAGCGGCGCGAGCACAAGAAGGTCGTGGTATTCCGGCCGCTGTTCGCCGTCGGCGGGCAGGAGCTCGGCTATCTCCCCGGGACCGAAGCCGAGAAGATGAACCCGTGGGGCCAAGCGGTCTTCGACACGCTCGGGGCGCTCGCGGGCCCAGAGGTGATCGACGAGGTCACAGACCGCGGCATGCTCGAAGTCCTCCCGCTCACCCACATTCGCGGACGGTCCCTGCACGATTCGTTCGTGATCGTGGACGAGGCGCAGTCCCTCGAGAAGAACGTGCTCCTCACTGTCATGAGCAGGATCGGCCAGAACTCGAAGATCGTCCTGACGCACGATGTGGCCCAGCGCGACAACCTCCGCGTCGGCCGCCACGACGGGATCGCCGCCGTCGTCGAGACGCTCAAGGGGCACCCGCTCTTCGGGCACGTGACGCTCACGAGATCCGAGCGCTCGCCGATCGCCGCGCTCGTCACGGAACTCCTCGAGCGGGCCGAGATCTAGGCAGGCCGCGCTCTCAGGCGAGCGGCCGCCGTCGTCCTCGGAATCCCAGGAGGCTGGAATCCCAGGAAGGCGGCGGCCGCTTCCGCCGCGCAGGACTCGCCGTCCTATAGGGTCCAAGAGTGACCCACCGACTCCCGGAGCTGTGGCAGGAAAGCCCTCTCGCGTTCTGGCTCGTCGTCGCGTGCCTCGCCTACTACGCCTGGATGGCTGCGCGGCTGACCGCCATCGACATCCGCAGCCACCTGCTGCCCAACCGGATCGTGCTGCCCAGCTACTGGACCGCGGTTCCCCTGAGCCTGGCGGCCGCGCTCGGCGGCGGGGCGTTCGACGGCGCTGCCGTCCTGCGCGTCCTCGGCGGCGGCGTGGTGCTGTGGGCCGTCTACTTCGTGCTCCGCGTCGTCTACCCGGCCGGCATGGGCTTCGGGGACGTCAAGCTCGCCGGCGTGCTCGGGCTCTATCTCGGCTACCTCAGCTGGGAGCACCTCCTGTGGGGCACCGCCGCGGCCTTCCTGCTGGGCGGGCTCTACGGCGTCGTGCTCATCGTTCTGCGGCGCGGCACGGGGAAGACCGCCATCCCGTTCGGGCCGTTCATGCTCGTGGGCGCGGCACTGGCGCTCCTGCTTCCGGCCTAGCCTGCACGAAATGGGCCCGCTGCTGCGGGTCGAGGGCCCACTCGATGGCCTGGCGGTGCAGGGGCGGCAGGTCGGGGAGCGAGTCGGCGCGGAACCACCCGACCTCGAGGTTCTCGTCGTCGCCGACGCGGGCCTCGCCGCCCAGATACGCGCAGGCCATGATGACGTCGAGATACTGTGCGTGGTCGCCGTTCGGGTAGACGACCGGTGCCGTCGTGGCCACGCCCGCCAGATGGCTGATCCGCACATGGACCCCGGTCTCCTCGAGGACTTCCCGCACGGCCGTCGTCGCGGGTTCCTCACCCGGCTCCACGATGCCCGCCGGCACGGTCCACCGGCCGTTGTCTGCGCGGCGCACGAGGAGCAGGCGCCCGTCGTCGTCCGTCACCACGGCCTTGACGCCGGGAAGCCAGAGGGGGTGGACGCCGATCATGTCGCGCAGGGCCAGGATGAAGTCAGGGGTGGGCACGGAGCCTAGCGTACTCAGTGGGACCCGCACCTGCCGGATTCCCCAGCTTCTGTTCCGGATTCCCCAGCTCCTGAACCTGACGGACCTCCCTCGGAGCCACAGATCCGCGCAAACACCCGGGTCGGACTCTTCGGGCCGACGAGGAGACCTCGAGAGCTGGGGAAGTCGGCGGCAAACTTGGGGAAACTGGGGAGACGCCGCGAGGGGGCCTCGGACGAGGCCCCCTCGTGTTCACTGCCGATGTCAGGCGTTGCGCCCCGTCATGGTCGTGACGTCGAGTGCCTTGTCGAGCTGCTCCTCGGTGAGTTCGCCACGCTCCACGAAGCCGAGCGCGAGCGTTGCCTCGCGGATCGTGAGGCCCTCCTTGACGGCCTTCTTCGCGATCGCGGCGGCGTTCTCGTACCCGATGTACTTGTTGAGCGGGGTCACGATCGAGGGAGACGCCTCGGCGAGGAAGCGTGCACGCTCCACGTTCGCCGTGATGCCGTCCACCATCTTGTCCGCCATGACCCGGGCCGTGTTTGCGAGCAGCCGGATGGACTCGAGAAGGTTCGCAGCCATGACCGGAATGCCGACGTTGAGCTCGAAGGCGCCGTTCGTCGAGGAGAGCGCGATCGTCGTGTCGTTGCCGATCACCTGCGCGGCCACCATGATCGCCGCCTCGCAGATGACCGGGTTGACCTTGCCCGGCATGATCGACGAGCCGGGCTGGAGGTCCGGGATCGCGATCTCGCCCAGACCGGTGTTCGGGCCGGAGCCCATCCAGCGGAGGTCGTTCGAGATCTTCATGATCGAGTAGGCGATCGTCCGAAGCTGGCCGGACGCCTCAATGAGCCCGTCGCGGTTGGCCTGGGCCTCGAAGTGGTTGCGCGCCTCGGTGATCGGCAGCGACGTGTCCTCGGCGAGGAGGGCGATCACGCGCTGCGGGAAGCCCTCCGGCGTGTTGATGCCCGTGCCCACCGCCGTGCCGCCGAGCGGGACTTCGGCGACGCGGGGGAGCGAGGCCTCGATGCGCTCGATGCCGTAGCGGATCTGTGCCTCGTAGCCGGAGAATTCCTGGCCGAGCGTGACCGGGGTCGCGTCCATGAGATGGGTGCGGCCGGACTTGACCACGTCCTTGAACTCCTCGGCCTTTCGGCTGAACGAGGCCGCGAGGTACGTCAGGGCCGGCACGAGGTCATTGAGCAGCGCGTTCGTGGCCGCGACATGGACGGACGTCGGGAAGACGTCGTTCGAGGACTGCGAGGCGTTGACATGGTCGTTGGGGTGCACCACCTTGTCCACGCCCTTGTCCTTGAGGGCGCGGCTGGCGAGCTCGGCCAGCACCTCGTTCATGTTCATGTTCGAGGACGTCCCCGAGCCCGTCTGGAAGACGTCGATCGGGAAGTGCTGGTCGAACTCGCCGGACGCCACGCGGTCGGCGGCATCGGCGATGGCGTCGGCGAGATCCCCATCGATCACGCCGAGCTCCTCGTTCGCCCGTGCGGCGGCCTTCTTGACGCGCGCGAGTGCCTCGATGTGCTTGCGCTCGAGGGTCTTGCCCGAGATCGGGAAGTTCTCGACGGCACGCTGGGTCTGCGCACGGTACAGGGCGGCGGCCGGCACGCGCACCTCGCCCATCGTGTCGTGTTCGATCCGGAATTCGGCAGTTTCCTGCACGGCAGAGTCAGTCATGGCACCCAGATTAGACCCCCGGGAGCGGCCGCTCCGAACCGGTCGCAGACTCCGAACCCGGTGCTACACGTCGCCGAGACCGGAGACCAGCTCCGCCTTCCCCTCGCCAAGGTGGTAGCAGACCCCGAGGACCGCGGTGCGTCCGTCCTCGACTGCGTCGGCGATCACCTTGGACGTCTCGAGGAGCCGCTCGCCGGTCTGCTTGACGTGCTCGACGACGGTCTCGTTGACTGTCGTGACGCCGTTGCGCTGCGCGGTGAGGACCGAGGGCATGATGCGCTCGACGAGGTCCCGGACGAAGCCCTTCGGCATCTCACCGGTCTCGTATGCGTTGACCGTGGCGGTGACAGCACCGCACGAATCGTGGCCGAGGACCACGATGAGCGGCACCCCGAGCGGGTCGACTGCGTACTCGAGGGAACCCAGCACGGCGTCGTCGATCGCCTGGCCTGCGGATCGCACCACGAAGGCGTCGCCGAGACCCAGATCGAAGATGATCTCTGCCGCGAGGCGCGAGTCGGAGCAGCCGAAGACGACGCAGAACGGGTTCTGGGTCGCAACGAGCTCGCTGCGCCGCGACGAGTCCTGGTTCGGGTGAATGGACGTTCCGGAGACGAAGCGCTCGTTGCCTTCACGAAGGGTGCGCCATGCTTCCGCGGGAGTGAGGGTTTCAGACACGGCCTCTACTCTAGACCCACCTGTCTACCTGTCGCGGGCGGCGCCCGTCATAGAGGTGCGATCAGCGTCCAGCGGCTGGCGAGGCTGCGACCGCGGCTGCGACGACGTCGAATTCCGAGAAGTCCGCCGATCCGGAGACGATGACGGTCGTTCCCCGCACGGTGCCCACGTAGCTCTTCTCGACGCCCGGCTTGTCATAGAGCGTCCACTCAACGCCTCCCGCACTCCGCGTTCCGGTCTTCGGGGCGTCCTTGACCTGCTGGGTGATCCACGTGGGGTTCGCGGTGGCCGTCTGGACGACCGACACGAACTGCTGCTTGGGCGTGACGTACCCCACGTCCCACTGGCTCACCCCGTCCGAGCCGCCTGCCACCCATCTCGCGTAGTTCGCCGAGTAGCCATCGGGCAGCGCCGGAGCGGTTGGGGAGAAGCCCGCGGTGTCTTTCGCGTTGGCCGCGACGGCGCTCACGTCGACGGTGGGGCGGTGGACCTGACTCTGCGAGTTGGCGCTCAGCAGCATGATCGGCACGAGCACGAGCAGCGACACGGCAAGCGCCATGATCATGCCGATGACGGACGCGTTCGCGCGCTTCGCCGCCCCGGGGGTGAGGACGGGCTTGGCCACCGGCTGGTCGGCTGTGGAATGGGCTTCGGGGGTGCTGCTCACCGTTCCATTGTCCCTGATCGCCTCGGCCCTGCCCGACCGTGCGCGAGTCACACAACGACCCATGTGATCGCCGTCATCGCAGGTCCGCGGCGCGTGCCCGCAGACTATGATCGAAACAAATCCGACTCGAAGAAGAGGTCACCGTGTCACCTGCGCCGATCGACAGCCAATACTCGACCCTCTCCAGCTCCCTCACCCTCGGGGCCGACGAGCCGGACCGCAACCTCGCCCTCGAGCTCGTCCGCGTCACCGAGGCCGCCGCCATCGCGGGCGGCCACTGGGTGGGCTTCGGCGACAAGAACCGGGCCGACGGAGCCGCCGTCGACGCGATGCGTTCGTTCCTCCACACCGTGCACTTCAACGGCGTCGTGGTGATCGGCGAGGGGGAGAAGGACGAGGCCCCCATGCTGTACAACGGCGAGCGGGTGGGTGACGGCACGGGCCCTGAGGTTGACGTCGCCGTCGACCCGATCGATGGGACGCGCCTCACCGCACTCGGCATCAACAACGCCCTCGCGGTCCTCGCGGTCGCCGAGCGCGGCACGATGTTCGACCCGTCGGCGGTCTTCTACATGGAGAAGCTCGTGACGGGCCCCGAGGCCGCAGACCTCGTGGACCTCCGCCTCCCGGTCAAGCAGAACCTGCACCTCATCGCGAAGGCGAAGGGCGTCAAGGTCAACCAGATCAACGTGTGCATTCTGGACCGCGACCGCCACAAGCCGCTCGTCGAGGAGATCCGTGCGGCGGGCGCACGCACCAAGTTCATCATGGACGGCGACGTGGCCGGGGCGATCGCCGCTGCCCGCTCGGGCACCGGCGTCGACGCCCTCATGGGCATCGGCGGGACGCCCGAGGGCATTGTGGCCGCGTGCGCGATCAAGTCCCTCGGCGGCGTGATTCAGGGCCGGCTGTGGCCAACCAGCGACGAGGAGAAGCAGAAGGCCCTCGACGCCGGCCACGACCTCGAGCGCGTTCTGACCACCAACGACCTCGTGAGCAGCGACAACTGCTACTTCGCCGCAACCGGCATCACCGACGGCGACCTCCTCAAGGGCGTCCGGTACGAGAAGGACCGGGTCAAGACCCAGTCGATTGTCATGCGGTCGAAGTCCGGCACCGTGCGGTTCGTGGACGCCGAGCACCACGCGAGCAAGTGGGAGAACTGGGCTCGCCAGTCCTGACGCTGCGGTCCTGACGGCTGCGGTTCGCGGCTAGACTGGCCCGCGGCCCACAGCGTTGACCCACCACAGGAGGATCATGACCCCCGAGAGCCAGTTGCGCGCCGGCGCAGCGACCGTCCGCCCCTGCACCGACCGCGGCGAATGGGATGGCCTCGTCAACGAACGGGGCGGGCATCCGCTCCAGCTGTGGGGGTGGGGCGAGGTCAAGGCGGCGCATCACTGGCGGGTCGAGCGGCTGATCGTGGACGACGACGGCACCTCTCTGGGCGGGGCTCAGGTCCTGTACAGGGGGCTGCCGTGGCCGCTCAAGTCCTTGGCATACATCTCCCGCGGGCCCGTGTGCGCGCCGGAGGATGCGGCCAGGGTGCTCGACGCAGTAGCCCGCCACATCCGCTCGACCCGGGGTTCGGTGGCCCTTGTGGCAGAACCGGACTGGGACGCGGGATCGGCAGGGGAGCGAGGGCTCGAAGCGGCTGGCTTCCAGCGCACCGAGAGCACGATCCTCATCGCCCGCACGCTCATCCTGGACCTGCAGCAGGGCGAGGACGAGCTCATGGCGGCAATGTCGCGGACCACGCGGGCGAACGTGCGCAAGAATCTCAAGAGCCAGCTCGAGTTCCGCAAGGTGGCGTCCGAGGCGGAACTCGAGCAGATTCTGGCGATCTACCGCGAGACCGCACGCCGCGCGGGCTTTGGCATTCACTCCGACGCCTACTACCGCGACATCTGGCGCTTCCTCGGCGACGATTCGCCGATCGTGGCCGCGTTCGACGGCGACCAAGCGGTTGCCTTCGTGTGGATCGCCAAGAGCGCGGGGACCGCGTTCGAGCTGTACGGAGGCGTCAGCGAGGCGGGGCAGAAGGCGCGCGCCAACTACGGCGTCAAGTGGGCGGCATTCACCTCGATGAAGGCCGACGGCTGCGCCCGCTACGACCTGAATGGCCTGCTCAACGACGGCATCTCGGACTTCAAGAAGCAGTTCGCGCAGCACGAGAATCTGCTCACGGGCACCTGGGAGCTTCCGCTCTCGCCCCTCTACCCCGTCTACTCGACCGGAATGCCGATCGCCAGACGGGCCCTGCAGCGGGGTCGATCCCTCGCGAAGGCTGGCGCCCGCCAGGCAAAAGACGCCCTCAAGCGGCTCAGGCCAGGAGCCTAGCCGAGGTCACCGCCAAGGTTCGTGGTCACGGCGAAGGCGAGGGCGCCGTCGTCGCCCGCGTGCGCAAGGGCGGGTGCCTCGACAGCCGGGATGAAAGCTGATTCACCGCGCCCGAGGGGCAGATCGCCCTTCGGAGTGTCCAGCGTGAGCGAGCCGTCCACCACGAGGACGACGGCGGCGCCCGCCTGGGCGACCGGCACAGGCTCGCGGCTGTCCTCGCCTGTCCGCGGCCCGACCTGGATGCGCTGGAGCTGGAACTCCGCAAACGGAGGCCGGTAGATCTCCTGGCCGAGCTCCGACTCGACCGCCGTCAGGAACGGGACCGGCAGCGACGCGAAGCGCACGGTCTTGAGCAGTTCGGCCACGTCCACATGCTTGGTGGTCAGGCCTCCCCGCAGCACGTTGTCCGAGGACGCCATGACCTCGATGCCGAGGCCCGAGAGGTAGGCGTGGACGTTGCCCGCCCCCAAGGCCAGGGCCTGGCCGGGTTCGAGGGTCACACGGTTCAGCAGGAGCGAGACGAGGACCCCGGGATCGTCGGGGTAGTCCTGCGCGAGGGCGGCGACGGTGCGTAGGCCCGAGTCATCGGCCCGGGCAGCGGTGATGGCGGCCGCCGCTGCCCCCACCGCATCGCGCACCTGCTGGCCGCCCGCGATCAGCCGGGCGAACGCGCCGCGCAGTGCCTCTTCTTCATCCGGATCCCGAAGCAGTTCCGCCACCTGCTCGGTGACCTCCGCCGCGCTCTGCCCTGCAAGGAGCGCCGTGAGCTCCTCGAAGCGCGCCGCGGCGTCGGCCGCGCTGCGGAAACCGCAGAGCGCCTCGAAGCGGCTGAGGGCGAAGATCATCTCGGGCTTGTGATTGTCGTCCTTGTAGTTGCGCTCGGGCGCGTTGCGGCTCACCCCTGCGGCGTCCTCCGCAGCGAAGCCGGCGCGCGCCTGCTCCAACGTCGGATGCACCTGCAGGGAGAGTGGGTGGGCCGCCGCCAGAACCTTGAGCAGGAAGGGCAGCCGCGCGCCGAAGGCCTCGATACTGGCCTCACCCAGAGTGGCCTCCGGACGGCTGTCGATCACACTGTCCAGCGCCGTTCCCTGCGCCTGCTCGCCGGCCAGAACCTGGGAGGGCGAATCGGGGTGGGCGCCGATCCACAGCTCCGCCTCCGGACCTCCCGACGGCTCGTGACCGAGGAGCTCCGCGATCGCGGTGGTCGAGCCCCAGGCATACGGGCGCAGGGTGTTCAGCAGTCGATGCATTCGGTGGTCCGGGTGCCTCTCAGTCGGGGAGAACGGGTGCTGCTCGAAGGGTTGCGTTCTCAGAGGGGTTTGCATTGGCCGTTGTCGGCCATGATGGCGTCCAGAATCTGGTTCTGGCCCGTCTTCACGAGGTAGTCGAGCCGGGCGGCGTTGACCGGGACTCCGTCCGGACCCGTCTGGTTGTACTGGTTCGCCGGCGCCTGCCCCGATACCACGGCCGGTGCAAGGACAGCCGGTGCTGCGAGAGCCGGGCCGCCGGCAGAGCCGCGCCCTGCCCCGGCCGCCTTCGGCGAAGGCGAGGCCGACGACGCCGAGAGCGCGCTCTGCACCTTGGCGTGGATCTGGTCGAAATCGGGATACGTGGGGAAGTCCGCGGGGAAGTCCGGCGGCCCGATCACGAGACGGCTGACCGGCTGTCCCTTGCCCTTCATGGCCAGGTCGACGAAGCTTCCGAGCTGGGACGAGGAGATGTTCGACTCGACTACCTTGGTCCCCGCGTTCGCGATGGATTCGAACTTGGACAGGACGGTGGCCGGGTTCAGCTGGTTGATCATCGCCTGCTGGATGCACTGCTGGCGCGCGATCCGGTCATAGTCGCTCGCGTATTCGCGCGAGCGCCCGTACCAGAGAGCGTGGTACCCATCGAGGGTCTGCGGGCCGGGGGCGATCCAGCCGAGCGGGGGCTCGTGGTCGCCGCTGTCATCGGTCGCGGCGCCGCTGATCGGCACCCAGCCGCCGGCGTCGACGCGGATTCCGCCGAGCGCGTCGATGAGCTGGGCGAACCCGTCCATGTCCACGAGGACGTAGGCCTGCACCTTGATGCCGAGCGTCCCCGACACCGCTTCCATGGTGGCCTGCGCCCCCGGATCGGCGACGCCCGGGTACAGGTTCTTGTACTTCTCGGTGACCTCGGTGTTGACGGCGTTGATGAGGCAGTCGTTGCCGCAGTTGTAGCCGTCGGGGTAGACGGACCGCATGGGAGAGCCCTCGGCGAACTGCGCGTTCTGGAGGTTGCGGGGAACGGAAATGATGGCTGTGCGGCCCGTGGAGGCATCCACGCTCAGCACCGACAGGCTGTCAGGCCTGCGCCCGGTGCGGTCCGCCCCGGCGTCGCCGCCCATGAGGAGGAAGTTGTAGCGGCCGTTGACGGGAGCGATGGCCGGTCCACCCGAGAAGATGCTCCCGACAGCGCCGCGAGCGACATTGGTGAGGTAGGCGGCGTACGCGAGGCTTCCGCTCGTGGCAACGAGGCACAGGACGAGGGCCACGATGACGGCGGGCCGGAGGCGCCGCGCCAGCAGCGGAACGCGGATGATCCGGAGGGTGTTGATCCAGATGAGGGCCCACCCGACCGCGAGGACGAGCAGCACCACGATGAGGATGAGGGAAGCAACCGGATCGGT
Organism: Sinomonas gamaensis; assembly: GCF_005876955.1. Taxonomy (GTDB): domain Bacteria; phylum Actinomycetota; class Actinomycetes; order Actinomycetales; family Micrococcaceae; genus Sinomonas; species Sinomonas gamaensis. The sequence goes on along the minus strand of NZ_SSCL01000005.1, from coordinate 172,271 downwards.
GACCAGCGTGAGCAGCAGGCCCCGATTGATGAGCCCGACGACGACGGCGAGCAGCACGGCGACCCACGCCGCCGCGGTCACGGTGAGCGCCCGCCGCGCAAGCGTCCTGCTCCCCGCGATGAGCTGGGCGCTGCCGGGCAGGACGAGCGTCAGTGCGAGCAGCACGAACGCCCGCTTCGTGCGGACGCCCGAGGGCGCCTGCTCGGGGTGCCTGAGCGGCTCGGTCAGCCGGCTCCGGGAAGACGTGCCGCCGGGCGCTGCCTGCTGGCCGTGGATCACCATGCGCTCTCCTTACCCAGGCTCTCCCTGGCTGCTGTTCGCCGCGAACACCTCGGCCACCTTCCGGCGCAGGGATTCGCCCTTGCGCGATGCCGTCGCATTGAGATCGTCCGCGAAACGGGACAGATCTTCCGAGAGGCGCGCGGCGAGTTCGTCAGTTCCGGCGGCAAGAAGTCGCACGGCGAGGAGTCCCGCGTTGCGTGCACCCCCGATCGACACGGTCGCGACAGGCACGCCCGCGGGCATCTGGACGATCGAGAGGAGCGAGTCCATGCCGTCCAGGGTCTTGAGCGGGACAGGCACGCCGATGACGGGCAGCGTGGTCACGGAGGCAAGCATGCCCGGCAGGTGCGCCGCGCCTCCCGCTCCGGCGATGATGACGCGCAGCCCGCGTTCGCGTGCCTTCGACCCGTAGGCGATCATCTCGTGCGGCATGCGGTGGGCCGAGACGACGTCGGCCTCGAACGGGACGCCGAACTCGGAGAGTGCGTCCGCGGCGGCCTCCATGACGTTCCAGTCCGAGTCCGACCCCATGACCAGGCCGACGAGGGGCTGGGAGCCCTGAGTGCTCATGCGCTCTCCTGCGTGATCGTTTCGACTTGGTCGGCCCCGTCCCGGATGACCGCGGCCACGTGGGCCGCGCGAGTCCTGAGCTCCTGTGGATCCGTTCCCGGTCCGCCGACGAGGTTGACGTGACCGATCTTCCGCCCCGGGCGCACGGATTTGCCGTAGGTGTGGACCTTGGCCTCGGGGTCGGCTGCGAGGGCCTCGGCGTAGGCGGAGTACAGGTCCTGGTTCTGGCCGCCCAGGATGTTCTTCATCACGGCCCATCCGCCGAGGACCGCTGTCCCCCCGAGGGGCAGGTCGAGGACTGCGCGCAGATGCTGCTCGAACTGGCTCGTGACACAGCCGTCCTGCGTCCAGTGGCCGGTGTTGTGGGGGCGCATGGCCAGCTCGTTGACGAGGAAGCCGGGGCCCCGTCCGGGCGTCTCGAAGAGTTCCGCAGCCATGACGCCGGTGACACCGAGTTCGCTGGCGATGGCGAGGGCGGCTGCCTGTGCGGCTTCGGCGACCGCGGCGTCGAGACCGGGCGCGGGTGCGATGACCTCGTCGCACACGCCATTCACCTGAATCGTGTGCACGACCGGCCAGGCTTCCGAGGCGCCGCTCGGGGTGCGGGCAATCAGGGCGGAGAGCTCGCGCGTGAAGGGAACCATCTCCTCCGCCAGGAGGGGGCTCATCACGCCGAACCAGTCGATCGAGGCCGAGGCGTCGGCGGAGGACCCGAGGACGCGCACGCCCTTCCCGTCGTAGCCGCCGCGCGGCGTCTTCAGCACGATCGGCCACCCGATCTCGTCCCCGAAGGCGATGAGGTCCTCGACGTGGTGGACCGCGGCCCAGCGGGGGTTGGGAAGGCCGAGCCGGTCGACCGCGGCCCGCATCCGCAGCTTGTCCTGGGCGTGCACGAGCGCGGCGGGCCCGGGCTGCACGTTGACGCCCTCGGCCATGAGGGCGAGGAGGTGCTCGGTCGGGACGTGCTCATGGTCGAACGTGAGGACGTCCACACCGCGGGCGAACTCGCGCAGGTCGTCGAGGCTGCGGTAGTCGCCGACGGGGGCATTCGGCACGGCGGGGACCGCGGAGACGTCCTCGGCCTCAGCGAGGACGCGCAGCTCGATCCCGAGGGCAGTGGCGGGAGGGGCCATCATGCGGGCCAATTGGCCGCCGCCGACGACGCCGATCACAGGAAAACTCACCCGCCAAGCCTACCGAACCCGGACGTGCGACCCTGTGAAGTCTGACAGGACCCTGAGGGCCACTGAGGGCGGCGCGTAGAATAGTCGTCTGAGCGTGCCACGGCTAGAGCACGCAGCGGGCCCCCGAGGCAGGGGTCGGAAGTGCACGAACAGTCTCGGAGGAACATGATCAACGCCATTTCGGATCGGCTGCGCGGTCTCGTCTCGCTCTTCTGGCGGGAGGTGGCGAAGTTCGGCACCGTCGGCGGTCTGGCGTTCGTCGTCGACTCCGTCGTGTTCATCTGGCTCCTCAACGGCCCACTGCACAGCGGTGAGGTCTGGGCGAAGTCGATCGCGACCATCATCGCCAGCATCTTCTCGTGGGTCGCCAACCGCTACTGGACCTTCCGCCATCGCAAGCAGGCGAACGTGGTGCGGGAGGCCGTGCTCTTCGCCCTCATGAACGGCGTGGGCCTGCTGATCGCCGCGGGCTGTGTCGCGTTCACCAAGTACGTCCTGCTCATGACCGACAAGGTCTCCATCTTCGTGGCAGGCAGCGTGGTGGGCCTTGTCCTCGGGACCATCTTCCGGTTCTTCGCCTACCGGTTCTGGGTCTTCAACGAAGAACTCGACTCCGAGCCCGGCTACGAGGTGGACCACGAGATCTTCGACCACCACCACGAGGATCGGGTGGCGGTCACCGGGGAGCAGCCGGTGGTGGGGGAGCAGCCCGAGCGCTAGTCAGCCGCGGTGATCCGTTCGGCCTTGCGCAGGGCTGGCGTGTCCGCGACGTCCTGATGACGCAGGACGGCCGAGCCGTCTGCCGCCCAGGCCCCGAGGAGCGCCGCGAGCACCTCGGGCAGGGGGCGCGACGCATCCACGAGGATGCGGGCACCGGCTTCGGCAGGCACGGCCCATCGCCCCAGCAGCTCAGACTGGGTCAAGGCGTCGCCGCCGAGGCGAGCGGCGTCGTCGTCCCCGGCTGGCGGATCGAAGGGATCGAAGGAGTCGGCGAACTGCCGCACTAGGGCGGCGTAGTCCACGTCGCCGGGGGAGAGCGCCCCCGGATAGGCGAGGTCGAGCGCGCCGAGGGCGACGACGACGCGCGTGGCGCCAGCCGGAGGCGCGCCATCCGCCTCGGCCGAGAACAAGAGGTCCGCCTCGCCATCCACGAGGACGGCGCCCGCCTGCCATGCCGCAAGGGCGAGCACGGCGGTCTTCCAATGCGCCGGCAGGTCGAGCCGGAAGCGCGCCCCAAGCTCCACGTCGAGCTCCTCGACGAGCAGGTTGGAGGTCTTGGCGGCCCAGTTGTCCAGCACGCGCCCCGAGAGTTCGACTCGTTCGCCTCCCGGCCCATACCAGGTGAGACGCGGGGCGGCCGAGTTGCCCGAGCGGAGGCGGTGGAGCAGATCGGCGACAGTCAGCGGTGCAGTGGGTGCCATGGGTCCATGGTGCCGCACTGCGCGTCCCCTGGAGCAGCGCGCGACACGCGTTCGGGCGTGGCGTGCCCCACTACTTGGAATCCTTCTGGCTACAATTCCCGGCTGCCGCTTGACCAGCATGACTTACACACGTGTAATTAGAACTGGACAGTAACTGTGGCGGTAGATGGGGCCGAGGTCGGGAATCCTCCCGTTGCTCGGTGCCTGAACAGGCAGGCAGGCCGTGCGCAGACGACCACCGAGGAGGAGCACCGTGGCACAGGCGGAGCGTTTCCAGATTGACGAAGCGGCAGCTGCGGAGTCGCTGCAGGCCCACCAGTCCCGCGGGATCCCCGCGGATTGGTACGTAGACCCGGCCGACCCGCAGGCCGGCGAACGCTACAAGGAGATGTCGGCGGCGACCCTCGAGGACGCGGCGACTGCATTCCTCCTCGAGCACGCGGCCCTCGAGAGCGAGGCGCCGCTGGACGATGACGAGGATGACGAGGACGACGCGGACGGCGAGCACGACGCGGACGTCGTTTCCCTCCTCGACCGCCAGCCGATGGTGCGCCCAGCGCAGCCGGTGTGGCTCGGGCTGCTGCGTCCTGCAGCGCCCGTGGAGGGCGAGCTCGCCTGGCAGGCGGACGCCCTGTGCGCCCAGACTGATCCCGAGGCGTTCTTCCCGGAGAAGGGCGGCTCGACCCGCGACGCCAAGAAGGTCTGCAGCTCCTGCACCGTCCGCGCCGAGTGCCTCGAGTACGCCCTCGAGAACGACGAGCGCTTCGGAATCTGGGGCGGACTGTCCGAGCGCGAGCGCCGCCGCCTGCGGAAGCGGGCGGTCTGATCCTGGACGGCGTGCACGTTACCGCAGTCGTCGTCGCGCATGACGGCGCCCCCTACCTGCCGCGCACCCTCGCCGCGCTGGCGGCGCAGACCCGTCGCCCGGACGTCGTCGTCGGAGCCGACGCGGCCTCGACGGACGGTTCGGGGGATCTCCTTCGGCGTGCTGTCGGCGACGATGCTGTCGTCGACGCACCCGCGTCCTTCGGGGCGGCGGTGGCCGCTGCACTCAGAGCGTTCTCCGCCAGCGGGGCCGGGGATCGTCACGAGGCGTCGGGGGAGGAGTGGATCTGGCTCCTGAGGGACGATGCCGCCCCGCATCCCCGCGCCCTCGCAGAACTGCTCCTCGCGGTCGAACGGGCCCCGGCCGTCACCGTGGCAGGCTGCAAACAGCTCGACTGGAACGACCCTCGGCGACTCGTCGACGTGGGCCTCTTCGCGAGCCGCTCCGCGGAGCGCATGACCCTCATCGACGAGGACGAGCAGGACCAGGGACAGTACGACGACCGCAGTGACATGTTCGCCGTCAATGCCGCCGGGATGCTGGTGCGCAGGGACGTCTGGGATGCACTCAAGGGCTTCGACCCCGCGCTCCCCGTGACGGGCGACGACGTGGACTTCTGCTGGCGCGCACGCCTCGCCGGCCACCGGGTCGTCGTGGTGCCCGCTGCCCGGATGAGCCACGCGACGGATCGGCCCGACACGGAACCGAGCACCTTTGCGGCCCGCCGGGCTGAGGTGTACACGCGCCTCAAGCATGCGCCCGCCTGGGCGGTCCCGCTGCACTTCGTGGTGGCGTTGCTCTCAGCACTCTGGAGCCTCGCTGGTGGCATCATCGCCAAGCAGCCAGGCCGAGGAGCCTCCCGGTGCGCGGCCACTCTCGCCGCCCTCGCGTCCCTCGGCGCGCTGGCGAAGGGCCGGCGGAATGCTGCGCGCACGCGGCGCGTCGCCCGGGGGACAGTGCGCGGAGTCCGAGCGACTCGCGACGACATCCGCAGCCACCGCCGCGCCTACCTCGAATCGGAATATTCAGAGCGCGTCATCGGCGATGGAGCCGGGGCAGACAACGCGCCATCCGAGCCCACCGGCGATTCGGACCACGACTTCGCGGCCTTGGCGGTCTCTTCCAAGGGCTGGTCAGGGACCGGAGCCGTCGTGGTGGCTGTCCTCGCCCTCATCAGTTCGCTCCTGGCGCTCATCCCGCTGCTCGGCGCCAAGGCTGTGTCAGGCGGCGGGCTCCTCCCCGTTTCCGCCGACCTCGGGATGATCTGGCACCACGCGACCTCCTGGTGGACTGAGCTGGGGCCAGGGAGAGCCGGCCACGGCGACCCGTTCGACGCTGTCCTCTGGGCGCTCGGCGTCCTCGGCATCGGTGACCCCAACCGTGCGGTTGTCTGGTCGCTCGTGCTCGCGCCGGCGCTCGCGGGCATCGGGGCATGGTCCTTCGCCGCTGCGCTCACTGAACACCGCTGGCCTCGGATTGTTGCCGCGCTTGTCTGGGCGGCATCCCCCGCGCTTCAGGAGGCCGTCGCGCAAGGTCGCCTCGGCTCCGTCTTCGCCCATGTCTTCCTGCCCTGGGCAGCGCTCGGCGTGGTGCGCTCGGTCGGCGCAGCCCGAGTACGCGGAACGGTGGGCATCGAGCGGATTCCCCGCCCGGGGTCGGGCGGCGTCCCCTCCTGGACGGCGGCCGCCGCCGGCGGCCTAGCCCTCGCCGTCGTCACTGCTGGCTCGCCGAGCCTGCTAGCGCTCGCCGCGGTCGTCGTGGTGGTCGTGAGCCTCGGCCTGCGCCGGCGTGCCCAGTCGCTCTGGGTCATGCTCGTGCCATCCGCCGTCCTGTTCCTCCCGGTGTGGCTCTCCGCGCCCGAGAACCCGCGAGCCTGGCTCGCCGATCCGGGTGCCCCGACGGCCTACGCGGCGCCGTCGCCGTGGCAGCTCGTGCTCGGCAGCCCGGTCGCGTTCACCCCGAGCTCCGGCGTCGGCGGCCTCGGCTGGCTCCCGGCTGGCATCCCGTGGGCCCTCGTGTACGCGATCCTGATCGGTGTCCCCGTCCTTGCGGCAGCTGCCGTCTCGATGATCGCTCTGCCCTCGCGGCGCGGAGCAGTGGCGCGCGCCGCGGGTGGCGCCGCCGTCGCGGCCTTCGCCCTCGCGTGGGCGGTGTCGAGGATCCCTACGGCCGTGGCCGGCGATTCACTCGTCGCCCCCTTCGCAGGGCCCGCGGTGGCCGCGGGCTTCCTGGCGCTCCTCACCGCCGCTGTGGTCGGTGCGGATCGCGCGCTCGAGCGGCGCGAGGGTGCGGCCGGCCACGAGCCAGGGGGCACACAGGCCCGGCTCGCCGCGGCCGCGCGAGTGGCGCTCGTCATCGTCATGGTGGTGGCCGTTGCGGGGCCGATCCTCGGGCTCGCGCGGTGGGCCGTGGCCGGTCTTGCGCCCAGCGCGGCGCCCGGCGGCAGCTTCGGCAGCCCGCTCGCCGTGGCGCCGAGCCAAGTGCGCACGCTGCCCGCCACCGCCAGCGACCTGGGCCTTGGCCCCCAGCAGACGAAGACTCTTGTCCTCCGCAGCACCCCGCAGGGCGGATTCACCGCGGCCCTCATGCGCGGTGCCGGGACGACGTTGGATGCGCTGTCTGGCGTCGCGTCGGCCAGCCGAGTCACGGGGAGCCTGGGATCCGAAACGGTCCGAACGGATGACGACGCCGATGCCGCCATTCGCCGCGCCGTCGCCATCGTCTCCAGCTCGTCGGGCGTCGACCCGCGGGCAGACCTCGAGGCGCTCGGCGTCGGGTTCGTGGTCCTCCAGCAGCGCGACGGCGGGGACTCCGTGACCGCCTCCCAGATGGACGCGGTGCCCGGCCTGGTCGCCGTAGGCCAGACGGACGTCGGTTGGCTGTGGCGCGTTACCCCACGGAACCCGCAAGCCGGCAGCCAGTTCGACATCGCACAGCGGGCGAGCATCGTCGACGCTCAGGGGAAGGTTCTCGGCTACGTCGGCTCGGGACCCGAGACCGTCGACACGACCGTGCCTTCAGGGCCGGAGGGGCGTCTGCTGGTGCTCGCCGAGCGGAGTGATCCGCGCTGGTCGGCGTGGCTGGACGGACGCCGCCTGACGGCAACGACCCAGGGGTGGGATCAGGCGTTCACGCTTCCGGTGTCTGGAGGCCATCTGGAGGTCCGCTACGAGCAGCCGGGCGCCGTTCCCCTGGCGGTGCTCGCCGCCGCGGTCCTCGTGATCACAGCGCTCATGGCCATCCCGTCCCGCCTCCGCCCGCAGACGCGCCGACGCCCGCAGCGAGGCAGCGGGCCGTCGGGCCGCCGTCGGGCACCGACTCGGGATGGCGGGCCGGAAGGTCCCGGTGCGCCACAGGAAACTGAGGAGGCCCCGGAAAGTACCGAGACCGGTACCGATCCCGGGCCTGGCGAGGCGGACGCGCCGAAGGAAGCCCCTGCCCAGCCCACGACTGCGAGGACGGACAATGACGCGCGAGTCTAAGCCCAAGCCGACGCGCCAGAAGCTGCACCGGGCCCTCGGTGCCGCCGCAGGTGCGGTCGTCCTGGCGGGCGGGACCGCGCTCGTGGTGGCCGCCGGCCCCGTTCCCGCTCCGGCCTCTCTCAAAGCTGCCGCGCCGCCGTCGGTCGACGTGCCCGTCGGCCAGACCGTGGGCGTGTGCCCCGGGCCGGCTGAGCTCCTCGAGGGCACGCCCGTCCAAGGCGACCCGCAATTCAGCCCGGCGAGCACTACCGCCTCGAGCCAGCTGACAGCCGCGGTGCTTGGCGAAGCGTCCGGAGCCATGCCTGCCGGCACGATCTCGGGTGTCGACGGGTCCGTGCTCCAGAAGGTGTCCGATGGCCAGCCTGCGCCGGCCGCGCCTCCCGCTGTCGAGCCGGCCGCGGTTGCAACGCGGACGACGACGGCCCGCGCGCTCCTCAGCGCGTCCGCGCTCGAAGGCCGGCCTTCTTCCGCCGCGGCGCTGTTCCGCTACAGCGCGACCGACGGCGATCTTCGCGGCCTGGCGGCCGCCGCCTGCGCGGCACCGGCCAATGACCTCTGGCTCAGCGGCGCGAGCACGCTTGTGGGGCGCACCTCGGTTCTGTATCTGACGAACCCGACGACTACGCCGGCCACCGTCAATCTCGACTTCTTCGGCGACAAGCCTCTCGGCCAAGCGCCTGCGGGGAGCCGCGGCATCCAGGTCCCGCCGCGCACCACCAAGTCGTTCGTGGTGGGCGGCTTCGTGCCCGGCCAGCGGAACATCGCGGTGCATGTCCGGAGTTCTGGAGGCCCCGTTGCAGCGGTGGTCCAGCAGAGCACCCTGCGCGGCCTCACGCCGGGCGGGGTCGAGTTCCTGACCCCGGTCGGCGCCCCGTCGACGCGCCAGGTCGCGAGCGCCGTCGAGCTCCAGGACCCTGCCGCTGCGGCCTCGCTGTCGGCGAAGAACGGGTTCGATGACGCCAAGGCGGCCCTCCAGGTGACCGTGCCGGGCGCGGCCGATGCGGTGGTCCAAGTGCAGGTCTTCGGAACGAACGGCCCCGTCACGCTCCCCGGCGGGGCGGTGTTCACGGCAAAGGCCGGGGCGGTCACCGAGATTCCCCTCACGGGGCTCCCGGCCGGCATGTATTCGGTCTCGGCCTCGTCGGATGTCTCTTTCGCAGCGAGCGTGCGGATGGTCAAGGGACTCAGGGACAGTGCGCCCATCGACTTCGCGGTGGCCGGTGCCCAGCCGCGTCTGGGCGACGGTCACGTAGTCCCGGTCGGCGACGAGGGATCGCGCACCCTTGTCTTTGCGGTGCCGGACGGGCGGGCAAAGGTCACCGCGGTTCCGATCACCGTCGACGGCAAGCGGCACGCAGCGGTGACGCTGGACATTGCGGGCAGTACCACGGCGACGCTCGCCGTCCCGGATCAGGTCGATGGTGCGAAACCGGTCGCGTATTCGGTCTCCGCGGCGGGTGGTGCCGTCTACGGTGGGCTGGTCCTCGAGGGCGCGGAGGGCAATGGACTCTCGACGCCGGCGATCCTGCCGGCGGCCGGTGGCCGGCAGTCGGTTGCCGTCACGCTCGGCTATTGAGGATCTGCAGCGCGCTCATTGAAGGCCGATAGCGAGCGGGCCCGACTTCAGCGGTAGCCGCGGTAGTAAGGGTCGAGCGACTCGGGCTCCACATTGAGCAGGGCCGCTGTGTACTCGACCACCACGTCGTGCACGAGGTCCTGCGCCTCGGCAGCCGAGGGGGCCTCCGTCTCGACGACGCGTCGGTAGACCGTGATGCGTGCAGGCTTTCCCTGAGCCGGCCGGATCAGGCTCCCCTGAGGCGGACGGCCTCCCTCGCGGAGGATCCGCTCGAGCCCCGGAGGGATCTCCTCGACGGCGTATTCGACATTGTCGAGTTCGCTTCCGCGCAGCTCCTGGAGCCTGTCGGCGGAGTCGAGCACCCAGTCCTCGAAGCGTTCGCCGCGGGTCCGGCTGCCCGGGAGGATGGCGGGCATGATCTCGCCGCGCAGGCCGCGCCCGTGCCGGTTGCGACGGCGGTCCCGGAATCCACGGCGCCGTCCGGCGCCAGGCTCGCCGGCGGGCGGGAGGGGCCGAATGCTGAGTCCCGAGGAGGGACCCTCTGGCACTGGACCCCCAGACGGGGCGCGATCCTGCATATATCGACTGTAGACCCGCCCCTCCCGGCGCGCTAACCGAGTCAATGCGCGGCGGGGCGGTGAACGCAGAGTAGGGTACTGGCTGTGCGAGAAGTCCGCCATTGTTCCAGATCGGCCTGCCGCGAACCCGCGGTTGCCACGCTGACGTACGTGTACGCGGACTCGACCGCGGTGCTGGGCCCCCTCGCGACGTTTGCCGAGCCGCACACCTACGATCTCTGCGCGCACCACGCCGACCGCCTCACCGTGCCTCGCGGCTGGGAGGTGCTCCGACTTGCGCTGCCCGCCCGCCAGCCGAGCCCGGACGACCTTCTGGCCCTCGCCGAGGCCGTGCGGGACGCGGAGGACGAGGTCGAGGAGCCGTCCGAGACGCCGCAGCGCACCGGACGGGAGAGCCAGACGCTCCTGACCCCTCCGCCCGGAGTGGACGTTCCGTCAGGGCGGCATCTGAGGGTCCTTCCCGGGCCGTTCTGAGCGCTATCCGGTCCGGTAGGCTGGTATCCATGCCTTACAGCTCCCCCCTCCTGAGCCCCGCCCTGCTGGCTGTGCTGCGGTGCCCCACAACCGGGTCTGCCCTGGTGCAGGAGGGCGACGAGCTCGTCGCGACTGCCGCGACTGCGGACGGCACGACCCCGCGCTACCCCATCGAGGACGGAATCCCCGTCCTTCTCCCGACACAGGAGCTTCCGTGACCCTCGACTACCGCGTCGCCGACATCTCCCTCCACGAGGCAGGGCGGCACCAGATCCGCCTCGCCGAGCACGAGATGCCGGGCCTCATGGCCCTGCGCGCCGAATTCGGGGAGTCGCAGCCGCTCAAGGGCGCCCGCATCGCGGGGTCCCTGCACATGACGGTGCAGACGGCGGTCCTCATCGAGACGCTCGTGGCGCTCGGAGCCGAGGTCCGCTGGGCCTCGTGCAACATCTTCTCAACTCAGGATGAGGCTGCTGCCGCCATCGTGGTCGGGAAGGGAACCGCAGAGGATCCGCAGGGCGTGCCGGTGTTCGCCTGGAAGGGCGAGACGCTCGAAGAGTACTGGTGGACGGCCGAGCAGATCCTCACGTGGCCGGGCGCCGACGATAACCCCGAGCTGGGGCCGAACATGATCCTCGACGACGGCGGGGACGCGACCCTGCTGGTGCACAAGGGCGTTGAGTTCGAGGCCGCGGGCGCCGTTCCGCAGGCTACGGAGGACGATCCCGACGAGTACCGGATCATCCTGGACGTCCTCCGGGCGGACCAGGCGCGCGATCCCCAGAAGTGGACGCGCATCGCCAAGGGCATCCGGGGCGTGACGGAAGAGACGACGACGGGCGTCCACCGGCTCTACCAGCTCGCCGAGCAGGGGAAGCTGCTGTTCTCCGCGATCAACGTCAACGACTCCGTCACCAAGAGCAAGTTCGACAACAAGTACGGCATCCGCCACTCGCTCCCGGACGGGATCAACCGGGCGACCGACGTGCTGATCGGCGGCAAGGTCGCCGTCGTCTGCGGCTACGGCGACGTCGGCAAGGGCGCGGCCGAAGCCCTGCGCGGCCAGGGCGCGCGAGTGGTGGTCACGGAGATCGACCCGATCTGCGCGCTCCAGGCGGCCATGGACGGCTATCAGGTGGTCCGCCTTGAGAGCGTGGTGCATGAGGGAGACATCTTCATCACGACGACGGGCGGCAAGGACATCATCCGCGCCGAGCACATGGCGGCGATGAAGGACAAGGCGATTGTGGGCAACGTCGGCCACTTCGACAACGAGATCGACATGGCGGGCCTCGCGAAGTGGCCCGGGGTGCGCAAGATCGAGATCAAGCCGCAGGTCCACGAGTGGGTCTTCCCGGCCGAGAACGGCGACGCCCGTGGACAGCACTCGATTATCGTGCTCTCCGAGGGTCGCCTCCTCAACCTCGGCAACGCCACCGGGCACCCGTCGTTCGTCATGAGCAACTCGTTCGCGAACCAGACGATCGCCCAGATCGAGCTGTGGACCAAGCGCGACGACGAGGCGTACGAGAAGAAGGTCTACGTCCTCCCGAAGATCCTCGACGAGAAGGTCGCCCGGCTTCACCTCGACGCCCTCGGCGTCGAACTCACCGAGCTCAGCAAGGACCAAGCGGACTACCTGGACCTGGACGTGGCTGGCCCGTACAAGTCCGACCACTACCGCTACTGACCGGCCATGGCCAGCACGCCTGCCCCCGAAGATCAGCCCGTCCCCGCGCGCGGCCGGCGGGGGAAGCTCGTCAAGATCGCGGTGATCATCGCGGTGGTCCTCGCCGCCGCCGTGGGCGGTGCGTTCGCGGTGGTGGGCCCGCTCCAGGCCTCGCCGGTCGGCTCAGAAGCCGGGAGTGCTGTGCGCAGCCAACCCGGCACAGCATTCCCCGTGGTTCAGCCCGCTGCGGCGGTCACCGTCCCGGCCGCGGGTGCGAAGGAAGTGAATCCCGCCGCACCGGTAACGGTTTCGGTGAAGAACGGGACCGTGGACAACGTGAGCCTGCGCTCGGCGACGGGTGAGGACGTGGAGGGCGCGCTCGATGCACAGAAGGCTGTCTGGACCTCGTCCGGTCAGCTGAAGTTCAACACGACCTACACCCTCAGCTACACCAGCCTGGACGCGGCTGGGCGAACCGCCACGGCCACCTCGACGTTCACGACCGTCTCCACGGCCAACGAGGCCGACGCTGCGATGTACCCGCTGGATGGGATGAGCGTGGGAGTCGCCCAGCCGATCCAGCTCACCTTCAGCGAACCGGTCAAGAACAAGAAGGCCGTGGAACAGGCGATCACGATCACGTCCACCTCTGGCCAGAAGGGCGCGTTCCACTGGTACAGCGACACAGTGGTGCGCTATCGGCCGGAACAGTACTGGGCGGCCCAGAGCACCATCACCGTCAAGATAGAGCTGTTCGGCGTCGATCTGGGCAATGGCCAGATCGGGAACTTCTCGAAGACCAACACCGTCCACATCGGTGACAAGCGCACCGCCGTCGCGGACGCCCAGGCCCACACCTTCACCGCCTACGTCAACGACCAGCCCGTGCACACGTGGCCCGCGACGCTTGGGGACGAGCGCTTCCCGTCGGCGCGAGGTTTCCTGGTGCTCATGGAGAAGCAGCGCACGGCTCACTTCGTGGCGGCCTCGATCGGCCTCAAGCCGGGCGACCCGGCGAACTACGGTGAACTCGATGTCGAATACGCCACAAGGCTCACGCCGAGCGGCGAGTTCATCCATCAGGCCACGGACACCGCCATCCCGTACTTGGGGGTGGCGAACGTGTCGCACGGATGCATTGGCCTCGGGCCGGAGGGGGCGGCGTGGGTCTTCAACAACATGACGACAGGCGACGTCGTCCAGATCATCAACACCCAAGGAGACTTCGCGAACTTCGACGACGGCTTCGGAGACTGGAACATCCCCTGGGCCCAGTACGCGAACGGCTGACCTGCATTCCACGATGACCCGTCACTTCACAAGGCGATAACGCTTCGGCCACATGCTTGCGTCTCTCCACTCGGTTGACCGAGTGACCGGCTACGGTGGACGGAGAGGACAGACCAAACCCGGGCCTGCGCATGCGTTGGCCTCCCAAGGCGTGAGTGGATGATGGACGTGACCGAAGACAGGCATGACCTGCAGCCGGAGGTGAACATGGACGAATCCCAGGACACCGACGAGCCGGCCTTCGACTGGATGAAGACGCCGCAGCACCGGGCCGGGTCCAGCACAGCCGCAGCCGACCAGCCCGATAGGCTCGCGGACACGAGCGCGCCCGCGGAGGCCACGAGCCGCTCAGACGCTGCTGAGCACGGTTCCCGCGAGGAGCGCTCTTCAGACGAGGACCCGGCCTCGGCTGAACGCGCGGACGCCCACCTCGAGCCGTCCCCGACGACGGCACTGCAGATGCGGCCTCCCGAGGACGAGGTCCGCCGCCGCACCGCGCAACGAGAGGCCGCGGCCAAGGCGAAGCCCGTGGCGCCCCGGGTACTTCAAGTCCTCATGGCGATCTTCCTGCCGTTCCTCCTGCTCATCGCCGCAGTGCGTTTGGTGGCGACACCCGCGTTCCTCTGGCTCGAATACTTCCGGCCGGGCTTCCCCGGCGACGGCTACGGCTTCTCCGTGGACGATCGCCTCACGTACGGTTCCTACGCCGTCGACTATCTGGGCAACTTCGCGGGCCGCCGCTATCTCGGAGACCTCGTCCAGCCGTCGGGCAGCGCTCTCTTCACCGATGCCGAGGTCAGCCACATGGCGGACGTGAAGAACGTGGTCCTGCTGACCTATGCGGCCGGGCTCCTGCTCCTCGTGTTCTTCGTGGTCTCGTATCTCGTGCTGCGCAAGCGGCGCGGAGCCTTCGGCCGAGGACTCTTCGCCGGCTCCATCGTGACGTTCGTCCTCGTGGTGGGCCTCGCCGTTCTGGCCGTCCTCGGGTGGGACAGGTTCTTCACGGACTTCCATCGGATCTTCTTCTCCCAGGGCAACTGGACGTTCCAGCTCTCGGACACGCTGATCCGCCTGTTCCCGGGGCAGTTCTGGATCGATTCTGCCATCGTGATCGGGGTGCTCACTCTCCTGGTGAGCTCCCTCATCATCATCTTCGCGTGGCCGACCAAGCGGAGCGCCGAGGATTTGCGTCAGGAGTAGAGGGACTCGACCGCCTCGCCGCATGCCGCGAGGACCACGTCCCGACGCAGCTTCAGCGACGGCGTGAGCTGCCCGGAGGCGACCGTGGGATCGAGGTCGACGACGGTGAACTTGCGGATGCTCTCAGCCCGCGACACCGAGGCGTTGGCGGCGTCCACGGCCTCCTGGATCTCGGCGAGGACCTCCGGATCGGAGGCCGCAGTCGTCACCGCGAGTGCACGTCCCCGTTCGCTGCACCACGTGGCGAGGCCCTCGGGATCGAGGATCACCAGCGCGCCGACGAAGGGCCGCCCGTCGCCCACGACGATCGCGTGCGCGACGAGCGGGCTCTCCCGCATCCGCTCCTCGAGGGGCTCGGGAACGACGTTCTTGCCGCCGGCCGTGACGATGACGTCCTTCTTGCGACCCGTGATGGTGAGGAAGCCGTCGTCGTCGAGCGTCCCGAGATCGCCGGTCGGAAAGAAGCCGTCCGTGTCGAGGGCGGGGCCGGGCTCGCGATCGGACGCCTCCCCGGTGTACCCGGCGAAGACGCCGACGCCGCGGACGAGGATCTCGCCGTCGTCGGCAATCCGGATCGACGTCCCCGGCACCGGGCGCCCCACAGTGCCTACGCGCACGGCGTCCGCGGTGTTGACCGTGCAGGGGCCCGTGGTCTCGGTCAGGCCGTAGCCCTCGATCAGGGGAACCCCGATGCCCCGGAAGAAGTGCGCCAGCTGGGGGCTCAGAGGGCCGCCGCCGCAGACCGTCGTCGTGAGTGCACCGCCGAACACGGCCCGGATCCGGCCGAACACGAGTCGGTCGAACACAGCATGCTTGAGCCGGAGGCCCCGCGTGGGGCCTTCCCCGCGCCCGGCAGCCGCGTTGTCGAGCGCCGCGGAGTAGTCGCGCGCGACCGAGGCCGCGCGAGCGAACAAACCCGAGCGGCCCGAGGCAAGGGCTTGCTCGTAGGCACCCGAATAGACCTTCTCGAAGATGCGCGGAACGCCGAGCAGGAAGGTGGGCTTGAAGCTGCGCAAGGCGCTCAGGAGCTCCGACGGGGAGCTGTAGGCGACCGTGGCTCCGGCGGCGAGGCACACCACCTGCACGGCGTGGGCGAGTACGTGGGCAAGCGGCAGGAAGATCAGGGTGCGCGGATCGGGCGCCGCCAGCGGATCGGGGAGATGGGGGATGAGGTTGTCCGCCAGGCCAAGGAAGTTGCCGTGGGTGATGAGGCAGCCCTTTGGCCTACCCGTGGTGCCCGAGGTGTAGACGACGGTGGCGGGGGAGTCGGGCCGTGCACCGGAGCGGTGGCGCTCGAGCTCGGCATCGCTCACGCCCTGCCCCGGGCCGGCCAGGCTGCTGAGCGTTGATCCCTCGCCATCGATCACGAGTGACGTCACGGCGATGAGCCGCTCGGCGAGTTTGGGGGAGCCGTCGATCACGCGCACGGCGGTTGCCTCGAGCTCGGGCGCAACGAAGACTCTGCTGGCCCCCGAATCCCTGAGGATCCACTCGATCTGGCTCGGCGAATCCGTCTCGTAGATCGGCACCGTCACGCCCCCGGCGTACCAGATCGCGAAGTCCGCGAGCGACCAGGCGTAGGTGCTGGGCGAGAGGATCGCCACGCGGTCGCCGAGGCCCAGGCCGCCCGCGATGAGACCGCGGGCAAGCCAGCGCACCTGCTCCAGGAAATCGGCGGCCGTGACCGACTCCCAGGACTGACCGACGCGCCGGGCGTAGACCGCCCTCTCCGGGGTCGCCGCGGCCCGCTCGAGCAGGAGAGACGTCACGTTCGCTTCGTCGGGGCGGGAGGGTGCCAGGGGCTGAGCCTCGGCCTGGCGGCGCGTGCCGGTTTCCACTGCGTGGTGCCTCCCGTCGTTCTGGATACTGCTCTCGGGGATCCCGCTCCGTTCGCTCATTCTGCCTGCCTCACACCCAGCTCGGCATCCACATGTGGAGCCTCCAGTCGAGGTAGGTGATGTTCTCGGCCGTCCAGATGGGCATGAAGTACGCCGAGACGACCACCACGAGCACCAGGTAGATCCCGACGCCGAGCAGCCCCGCCTGCCGCCGCCACGGCGGATCTTCGGGCCTGCCGAGGATGTGCCCGAGCACGTACACGAGGACGAGCACGAAGAAGGGCTCGAACGAGACCTCGTAGAACGCGAACATCGTCCGGTCCGGGTACAGGAACCATGGCAGGTATCCGGCTGCGATCCCGGCCAGCGGCGCCCCCACGCGCCAGTCGCGCCGCCCGGCCCACACGAGGACCGCGACCGCGAGCGCTATCGTCCCGCCCCACCAGATCAGCGGGTTCCCGACCGAGAGAATGGCCGAGCTGCAGCGGTCGCCACCGCAGCCCGCGCTCGGCTCCACGTAGTAGAACGACGTGGGCCGGCCCTGGACCAGCCAGCTCCACGGACTGGCCGCGTACGGGTGGCTCGCCGTGAGGCCCGTATGGAAGGAGTAGGCCTCGAGGTGGTAGTGCGCGAGCGACCGCAGAGAAGCTGGAACCCAGGACCACGCCGGGTCGGGGTTGGCCTCCGCCCAATGCCGGAAATAGGCGTCCGACGAGAGGAACCAACCGGTCCATGTGGAAAGGTATACGGCCCCGCCAACCACCACGATACTCACGAACGCGAGGGGGGCATCACGGACGACGGCGGCCCTCAGCCACGAGCGGATGCCCGCCGTGCGTCGGGCGCTGGCGTCCCACAGCACCGTGAGGAGGCCGAACGCGGCGACGAACGCGAGTCCCGACCATTTGACGCCGAGGGCGAGGCCAAGACAGACACCGGCCGCGACGCGCCACCAGCGGATGCCGAGCCAGGGCCCGGAGGCGAGCACCGCCGTCGACAGCCGTCCGTCCGGGCCGGCGAGCCTGCCCAGCCTGGCTGCGAGGCGCCGTCGTCCGTCCTCCCGGTCCTTGAGGAGCGCGCAGAAGGCTGCCAGAAGCCAGAAGGAAAGGAAGATGTCCAGGATGCCGATGCGGGACATCGTGATGTGGTGGCCGTCGACGGCGAGCAGCAGCCCCGCAGTGCCGGCAAGGACCGCCGAACGGAAGAGCTTGTAGGCCGCCCACGCCGTCAGCGCCACGGAGAGCGTGCCGATCAGGGCGGAGGAGAACCGCCAGCCGAACGAGTTCTCGGGGCCGAAGAGCCACATGCCGAAGGCGATCATCCACTTCCCGACGGGCGGATGCACCACGTACTCGGGCGAGGACTGGAGGCCGCTGAAATTCCCCTGGAGGAATTGGGGATTGGGGTCGTCACCCCAGGTCCGCTCATAGCCGGACTGGAGATACGAGTAGGCGTCCTTGACGTAATACGTCTCGTCGAAGATCAGGGCGTGTGGCCGGCCCAGGTCGGCGAAGCGGAGGATCCCGGCGATGAGCGCGGTTCCCAGGGGGATGGCCCAGTAGAGGATCCGCTGGAGGCGCGGCCAATCGCGCCAGGGATCGAGTGGCCCGAGGAGTCGCTCCCGCAGCTCCGACGCCACACGCGAACGCGGGGGCGGAGCGATGACCCACCGGCGGCGGGTATTCCAGCCGAGCTGCGGCTCGCGGGTGTCGGTGGCGGCGCTCATCCCGGCCCATGCTACCGGCGTAGTCTGGGCGGGTGCGTGAATCTGAGCCGGGCGCGGGGCGTGTGGTCCTCGCGGCGACCCCCATCGGCAATCTCGGCGACGCGAGCCGTCGGCTCATCGAGCTTCTTGAAGAGGCGGACGTTATCGCCGCCGAGGACACCCGGCGTCTTCATCGTCTGGTCCAGGGCCTCGGCGTCCACCCCAGTGGGCGGGTTCTCAGCTATCACGAGCACAACGAGGCCGCGAAGACGCCAGAGCTCGTCGACGAGGTGCGATCCGGACGGACCGTGCTGCTGGTGACCGACGCGGGCATGCCGAGCGTCTCGGACCCCGGGTATCGGCTCGTCGAAGCTGCCGTAGCCGAGGGGTTCACCGTCACAGCCGTGCCCGGGCCCTCCGCGGTTCTCACGGCCCTGGCCCTCTCGGGACTCCCGACCGACCGATTCTGCTTCGAGGGGTTCCTGCCGCGGAAAGCAGGGGAGCGGGCGGCCCGGCTGGCCGAGCTCGGGTCCGAACGCCGGACTCTCGTCTTCTTCGAGGCGCCTCATCGCCTGCCCGCCATGCTCCGCGCCGTCGTCGACTCGTTCGGGGCGGAGCGCCCGATCGCCGTATGCCGCGAGCTCACGAAGACCTACGAGGAGGTTCTTCGCGGCACGGCGGGGGAGCTCGCCGACTGGGCGGAGGGGAACGAGGTGCGGGGCGAGATCGCCGTGGTGATCGGGGGTGCGCCCGAGGCGCCGCCGGTCAGCGCCGAAGACCTCGTTGCCGCGGTGAACGGCCTCGTGTCTGAGGGCGCGCGGCTCAAGGACGCGGTGGCTGCCGTTGCGGCCGACGCGGGCGCGAGCCGCCGTGAACTGTATGCGGCGGTGCTCGCCTCCCGCTGACCCCTCCCGTTGCGCCGGCCTCTCCCGTGACGGCGCAACGAAAAGCGCGGAATCCCGCGGTTCTTTCTTGTGCTTTCGTACAAGAGAGGGCCTTTGTTGTGGTGCAGTCATGCGTAGACTTCCACGGCCGCTACCGCCTAACGTGGAACGCGAACCCAGGGACCCGACGCTGAGTCCCGCACGGCGAAAGGAGCCGAGATGTCTGACACCCTTGTTACCTCCGAACGCGAGGCCCAGCTGCTCGCCAACGTTCCGACCGGGCTGCTCATCAACGGTGAGTGGCGGGACGCCACGGGCGGGAAGAAGTTCGCCGTCGAGGATCCCGCCACCGGCAAGACGCTCCTCGAGATCGCCGATGCGACGAGCGAGGATGCCGTGGCCGCCCTCGACGCTGCCGACGCCGTCCAGGCCTCGTGGGCGCGCACCGCACCGCGCGAGCGCGCCGAGATCCTCCGCCGTGCGTTCGAGCTGGTGACCGAGCGTGCCGAAGACTTCGCCCTCCTGATGACGCTCGAGATGGGCAAGCCTCTCGTCGAGTCCCGCGGCGAGGTCACCTACGGTGCCGAGTTCCTCCGCTGGTTCTCCGAGGAGGCCGTGCGCGACTACGGCCGCTACCTCACCACGCCTGAGGGCAAGAACAAGATCCTTGTGCAGCGCAAGCCGGTGGGCCCCTGCCTGCTCATCACCCCTTGGAACTTCCCGCTCGCGATGGCGACCCGCAAGATCGCGCCGGCAGTTGCCGCAGGC
Organism: Sinomonas gamaensis; assembly: GCF_005876955.1. GTDB lineage: Bacteria > Actinomycetota > Actinomycetes > Actinomycetales > Micrococcaceae > Sinomonas > Sinomonas gamaensis. The sequence goes on along the minus strand of NZ_SSCL01000005.1, from coordinate 152,524 downwards.
TGCACGATGGTCGTCAAGCCGGCCAAGTTCACTCCGCTGACCACGCAGCTCTTCGCCGCGGTCATGCAGGAAGCGGGGCTCCCTGCTGGCGTGCTCAACGTCGTATCGTCGTCCTCGGCCTCCGGCATCTCCGGCCCGCTCATGAAGGACCACCGCCTGCGGAAGGTCTCCTTCACGGGGTCGACCCCGGTCGGTCGCCGTCTCATCGCGGATGCCGCCCAGAACGTCCTGCGCACGTCGATGGAGCTCGGCGGCAACGCCCCGTTCATCGTGTTCGAGGACGCCGATCTGGACAAGGCCGTCGAGGGCGCGATGGCTGCCAAGATGCGCAACATGGGCGAGGCCTGCACGGCCGCGAACCGCTTCCTCGTGCAGGAATCGGTCGCCGAGGAGTTCACGCGCAAGTTCGCCGAGGCCATGGCCGCGCTCAAGCCCGGCCGCGGCACCGAGACCGACTCCAAGGTCGGTCCGCTCATTGACGGCGGCGCCCGCAAGGACGTCCACGCGCTCGTGACCGAGGCGGTCCAGTCGGGTGCCCGTGTGGCCACCGGCGGTGCCCCCATCGAGGGCGACGGCTACTTCTACGCTCCCACCGTCCTCGCCGACGTGCCGAACGACGCCGAGATCCTCAAGAACGAGATCTTCGGCCCGGTCGCCCCCATCACGACGTTCAAGACCGAGGAGGATGCCATCCGCCTCGCGAACGCGACCGAGTACGGTCTTGCCTCGTACCTCTTCACCCGCGACTACGCCCGCATGTTCCGCGTGGCGGAGCAGATCGAGTACGGCATGGTCGGCTTCAACGCCGGGGTGATCTCTAACGCGGCCGCCCCGTTCGGCGGCGTCAAGCAGTCCGGCCTGGGCCGCGAGGGCGGCGCCGAAGGCATCGCGGAGTACACGACGACGCAGTACATCGGCATCGCTGACCCCTACGCCGGCTAGCGCCGGCTAGCAGCCACCCGACGGACGCGACTCCGCTTGCGCCGTCACGTCCGCTGGGTGCTCCTCGCCGCGCACCCTGCAAAGGTGACGGCGCAACGGGACCGGGAGCACCCGGCCCTCACCTCTGCCGGTTGAACACCCTGCGGAGCTGACGGCGCAACCAGGGGAGGGCGCGCTTCACCGCACGTGAGGCGCGCCCTTTCGCGTTCTTCCGCCGCGAAAAGGCCGACGGCGGCAGGGCGGCGATGCGGACCCGCGTCACGCGGGAGCTCCTGGCCCGTCCGGCGCGGGCGACGGTAGCCACGGCGCTTCTCGCGGTGTCGTCGTCGGGACGATAGCCGGGCCTGCCGTATTCGTAGCGCTCGTAGGTGCGGGCAAGGGTCGCCAACGCCTGGCGCAAGGTCCCGCCGTCGTCGGCCTCCCACGAGGCGAGACGCTCCGCATAGGTTCGCGGGGTGTCGGCGGGATCGGGAGGCATCCCGTGGTCGCGTCCAAGGGCTTCCAGCTCTTCCCATGCGCCTTCGATGCCGCGGGCAAGGCGCCGCCGCCGCTGGCCCGCGCGGATGGTGGCCGGCAGCAGGAGCAGGATCGCCACCACGAGGATGCCCACCGTGACGCCCGCGGCGGCGGGTTCGGCGGAAGCCGGGCGGGCGGCGGCAGTCGCGGAAGGGCTTGGCGTCGGCGCCGCAGCGCTCGCGGAGGCTCCGGGAGTGGCGCGAAGCCCCTCGTTGATGCTGTCGAGGTTCGTGCTCGTGCCCGAGGGCGAATCGGTCTGCGCATAGGCGGGCAACGCGCCACGGGACGGCGTGGGCTCGAACGGGACCCAGCCGAGCCCCTCGAAGTAGAGCTCGGGCCAGGCGTGGGCGTCGCGCGCGTCGACCTGATACTCGGGCAGTGACCCGACCCCGGCCACCGCAATCGTGCTGCCCGTCGGATGGCCCGGCGCAAAGCCGACCGCGATCCGGCTGGGGATGCCCACGAGCCGGGCCATGACCGCCATCGCCGCGGAGAAGTGGATGCAGTAGCCCGACTTCTTCTCGAGGAACTTCTCGAGGACGTCCATGCCGGTTCCGTCGTAGCCCAGCTGGACGGGCGCCTGCTCGGAGTACGTGAAGGTGCGCAGGTAGGCCTGGATGGCGAGGGCTTTGCCATAGGAGCCCGTCGCGTCCTTCGTGATGGTCTCCGCCGTGTTCCGCACGAGGGCGGGCACGTTGCTGGGCACCGAAGACGTTTCCCTGCCGATGCCCTTCGGCGCGGAGCGCGCGGCACTCAGCTCACCGGCGGACAGGCTCGGCGCCACGGAGCGGACCACGTAGTTCTGGCCTAGGCTGGCCCCCGGCTCGCCCTTGATGCTGAGATTGATCGGGTCCCATCCGAGGCGCCCCTGGACACCCGTGACAGAGATCGGGGCATAGGGAACGGGGAGGTAGGGGCTCGTGAAATTGCCGGTCGCGATGACGGTTGTCGTGGTGATGAGCGGCGCCGTCTGGGCCGTGCCGGGCGAGATCGAGTCGAGGTTGTGCTGCCGCTGATCGTCGCGATTGTCAGGGCCCCATGTGCTCCCATCGAACGAGTCGACGGTCTCGGTCTGGAGGTAGACGGGCTGCGTCGAGTCTGTCGCGTAGCGGATGATGCCCACCCCATTGCCCGTCCGCAGGTCGCTGCCAAGGCTGATGAACGGGTTGAGCCCCACGTTCTGACCGAAGTACTTGAGCCGGGAGCCTTCGGGGAACGAGCCGCTGTCGAACCCGGGGATGAGGGCCGGAACGACGAGCGAGGCTGCCACGACGGCACCGATGATCGCGGCGACGCGCGCAGGCGAGACCGCGGCGCCATCTGACCTCGTGGCACGCCGCGCCGCCGCCTCGGCGCGGGCGAGAGCGAGCGCGCCCAGATAGGCCGCGCCGGCCAGGGCAAAGCCCCAGCCGCCGGGGCCGGCGGGCTTCAGGAGGGCCGGGACGGCCAGCACGGACAGGGGCGCGACTCCGGCGAGGGCCGGCATTCGACAGGAGACACCGATTGCTTCGCCCACGATCGCCGTGAGGCCCAAGCCCCCCGAGATGAGCGCGACGATCCCGACGTTCGGCGACGCCGGAACAGCCTCGAACGAGATGGTGTTCCACGCCTCGCTGAGGGCGTCGCTCAGGGCGTCGAGGGTCTTGGCGGTGGGGATCACGCCAAGCAGGGTGGTGTCCCGTGCGAACAGGGTCGACAGCGAGAGCACCCAGACGACGGCGCCCACGAGCGACGGCACCACATGCGGTGCACGGAGGAGGCGGGCGACGGCGACAGCTCCTGACGTCGCAAACACCACCACCGCGATGGGGTACATCCACGCCCAGCCGCGGAGCACGCCGTCGTAGGAGAGCGCCGCACCCACGATGGACGCCCCGAGGCAGAGGCCGACGGCGGCTGGCCGCCAGGCCCTTCCCCGCCGCCACCTCGCGAGGCGCTCGCCCGGCCGTTCGGCCGGGTGGGGCGGCCGCTCCGGCCCGCTGGGCGGGGGAGCGGAAGGCGCGGGCGCCGTCGTCACCATGCGGCCACCTCCTCGGTGAGGGCCAACCACGCGGTGTCCACCCGGGTACGGGGAGTGACCTCGACCGCGAGCCATCCCGCGGAGCGCAGCGCCTGCACCGCCGCGCGGCAGGTGCCGGCGCGCTCCGTGACGACGACGGCGAGCGCGCGTTCCGTCGTGGCCGCCGCTGGCGCGAGCACTCGTGCATCGTCGGTGCTCGTTCGGCCGAGGATGGCAACGATGGGGCCGCGCTGGCCATGGGCCTCGACACGGTCCAGCAGGAGGTCGCCGAACCCCTCGCTCGCGTGCGTCTGCCCGTGGTTCCCCGTGTCGGCAGCTCTGGGAAGGATCGCGGCCAGGCCCTCGGCCACCGCTGCGAGGCCGGGCCTGCCAGCGTAGTCCGGCGCATCGGGCTCAGTGGCGGAGATCGAGTGGGAGAGCGCGAGGCTCCCGTCGACGTCGAGGAGCCGCAGCGTGTAATCCAGGTCGGAGAGGTGCGCCGCCACGGAGACGGCAGCCCTGACGGCCCATTCGAACTCCTCCGAGGCCGGAGACCATTCCCCGGATGGAACGGGGTGACCGGTGGAAGCCGGAAACGCATCCTTCCGCAGGTCCAGGATGATGGTCGCCTCGGGGGAAGTGGCCGATTCCTCCTGCCGCACCATGAGCTCGCCATGGCGAGCGGTCGCAGCCCAATGGACCCGGCGCATGGGATCGCCGTGCCGGTACTCGCGCGTCATCACGTCGTCTTCCGACGGATTGGCTTGCATCCGGGTGGCGATGACCCCCTCGATGCCACGGAGCCCCGAGAGCACGGAGGCGGCGAGCGGAACGGGGGCTGGGGTCACCACGAGCTGGGTGCCCGCGTCGATGCGAGTCCGCTGCTCGGCGACCCCGAAGACGTCCGTCGAGCGGGCCTCCACCGGCCCGAGGGTGTAGAGGCCACGGCGCGGGCACAGGAGCTGGTAGCGGTACCGGCTGGCACCGTCGGCGCCCACCGTCCGCCCGGGGTAGCCGAATTCCGGCCCCGTTCCCAGCGCCGTGGGAAGGAGCTCCGCCATGGACATGCGCCCCACGAGCACGCCCGAGTGGCGAACTGTGAGGTGGACCTCTGCGCGCTGCCCCGCCTCCACGACGGGCGGGCTCGTGGCCCGGTCAACCCTGAGTCCTGGGCGGAAGAGCCTGTTCGAGATCCATGCAGCAGCCGGAACGAGCAGGAGGAAGACGGCGAGGTGGAGGAGGTCCCTCCTGCCCATGGCCTGGGCCGCGAGGAGGACCGCCGCGCCCGTGCCGACGAAGCCCCATCCGGCCGCGGTGAGCTTGCCCTGCCAAGACGTTCCGGGCCAGCTTGGGAGCGCCACAGGAATCAGCCTTGACGGCGGAGGCGGGACGCGCCGTCGGACGGCAACGGCACCGAGGCGACCAAGGCTTCCACCACACCGGCTGCCGTGAGTCCCGCCCCGGCCGCCCGACGGTCCAAGATGAGCCGGTGCGTGAGGACCGCCGGTGCCATCGCGGCAACGTCGTCCGGGAGGACGAAGTCCCGACCGTCGAGCGCGGCGCGGGCCTTGGCCGCCCGGAGCAGTTGGAGGATCGCGCGGGGGCTCGCGCCGAGGCGCAGGCGATCGCTCGTCCTCGTGGCCTTGCCGAGGGCCACCGTGTACTCCTTCACAGGGTCGGAGACGTACACGTCTTTCACCGTCTCGATCATGGCTGCGACCTCAGAGGCCTCCGCGACGGGCTGGACGGAGAGCAGGGGCGATTCGGACTGGTGGCTCTCGAGCATCTCGATCTCGGCGGCTTCGTCGGGGTACCCCATGGAAATCCGTGCCATGAAGCGGTCGCGCTGGGCCTCGGGCAGGGGATACGTCCCTTCCATCTCGATCGGATTCTGCGTCGCTATCACCATGAACGGCTCACTCAGGCCGTACGACGTCCCGTCCACGGTGACCTGGTGCTCCTCCATGCACTCGAGGAGGGCCGACTGCGTCTTCGCCGAGGCTCGGTTGATCTCGTCGCCGATGACGATGTTCGCGAAGACGGCACCCGGCCGGAACTCGAACTGGCGGGTGGCCTGATTGTAGATCGACACTCCCGTGACGTCGCTCGGCAGGAGGTCCGGCGTGAACTGGATCCTGCTCACGGAACAGTCGATCGTCCTCGCGAGGGTCTTCGCGAGCATCGTCTTGCCCACGCCCGGGACGTCCTCGACGAGGAGGTGGCCCTGGGCCAGAAGGACGGTGAGCGCCACGCGCGAGGCCTCGGCCTTCCCGTCGATCACCTGATCCACGGACGCGAGGATCCGCTCGCACGTCTCGCTGAAGCGGGGCGCGGCCATGGGGGCGGGTGGAGGGCCGGCGCTCAGCTGGCTGAGTGCGGTCCCGGCGGCGTGATGCACATCCATGCGTCCCCCTCGACCCGGCGGAGGCGTGACCGGGAGGAGACGTCCGTCACACCTGTGTGCAGTCCACGTTACCCGCAAGAGGCCGCTTCGACTCAGCCTCATTCTGTGGCTCCGCTGTGAGGCCCGGAGCCCGAGCGCAGTCACCTTCTCGCGCAGAAGTTCCCACCAGTGCGACTTGGGTGCGAGACGGTGACTTCGGCCCGGCGAGAGGGTGACCTGGGTTCGAGAAGGTGACTTCGGCTGGGCCCTCGCGGCACAGGGTCGGCGATGCGGCGAATTAGAGTGGAGGGCATGTGTGCCTCGCTTCCCCCCGCTCCGTACCGCTGGAACGATGCCGAGGGAACCGACGCGGGCCCGCGCGGAGGCGCTGGCGAAATCCGGTCGGCCCACGACGAATCGGGCCGCAAGCGCCGCCTCGAGTATCCGCCGGCACCCGAGCCGCTGCCCGTGCCCGTCATGGACAACCACACCCACCTGAACTTCCGGGACGGGCTCGTCGAGGTGGGCGTCCGCGAGGCCCTGGACGCTGCGGAGGCCGTGGGCGTGCACCGGGCGGTGCAGGTCGGGTGTGACCTGCCGTCATCCCGTTTCACCGTCGAGGCGCTTGAGATCGATCAGCGGCTCCTCGGCGCGGTGGCCCTCCATCCGAACGACGCCCCCCGCTACGCCGCCCGTGGCGAGTTCGAGTCAGCGCTGGCGGAGATCGAGCAGCTCGCCTCACACCCGCGGGTCCGCGCGATCGGGGAGACCGGCCTTGACTACTACCGCACGCACGGCGAGGCGCTCGAGGTCCAGCGGGAGTCCTTCCGTCGCCACATCGACATCGCGAAGCGCCTCGGGCTCACCCTGCAGATCCACGACCGGGAGGCGCACGACGACGTGGTCCGCATCCTTGGCGAGGAAGGCGCACCCGAACGCGTTGTCTTCCACTGTTTCTCCGGGGACGAGGACTTGGCGCGCGTGTGCAACGAGCGCGGCTGGTTCCTCTCGTTCGCCGGCACACTCACCTTCAAGAACGCCGAGAACCTGCGCCGGGCACTGGCGGTCGCCGAGCCCTCGCGGGTGCTGGTCGAGACCGACTCGCCGTTTCTGACCCCGCACCCTTACAGGGGCCGCCCGAACGCGAGCTATATGGTCCCGTACACGGTCAGGAGCATGGCCGAAGTGCTGGACGCCGACCTCGCGGAGCTGTGTTCGCGCATCTCCGAGAACACCGTCGAGGCCTACGGAAATTGGGAGTGAACTCCCTTCTGACGTGACCGGAACGTAATCTTGGTTTGCCCTTTGATAACGCTTCGATTACGGTGGGGGTCAATAGCCGGGGTCGGGGAAGGCCCGCGGACGCGAAAGCCCTTGCGCACCACGCGCGCTGGGCCGGGCCCACCCCTTGTGCCCCGTCCTGCTCCTCCCGTGCCCGGTCCTGCGAGGTAAGGGCCCTTGTGAGCAGATACTCCGCTGAAAGCGCGACGGCGAAGCCGTTCAGAATCGCCGGTCAGGTCGCGGTCGTCGGTGCGCTCGTGCTCGGCACGACCGCCTTCGTGGCCAATACCAAGACCGTCACGGTCAGCATCGACGGCAAGTCCAGCATGGTCCAGACCTTCGCCGGAACCGTCGAGCAGGCGGTCCGGGGCGCCAATGTGGAGATCAAGCCCAGCGATCTCGTCCAGCCGGCCCTCTCGGAGGGCATCCAGAATGGCTCCGTCATCACCGTTAGCCGCTCCAAGGAAGTGACCGTCAAGCTCGACGGCGCCCAGCGCACAGTCGAGACCACAGTTCCCACGGTCGACGACCTCGTCCGCCAGCTCGGAGTCGCGTCGAACAGCGTCGTTTCTCTGGCGGGCTCCACGCAGCTTTCGCCGCAGGGCAGCGTGGTGGCGATCACCACTCCGAAGGACGTCACCATCCTCGTCGACGGCCAGGCCGTGACGCGGACGACGGCGGCTGCCACCGTAGGCGAGCTCCTCACCGAGCTTGGGCTCACCCTCACGGCCAACGACCACGTGTCGCTGCCCTCCAACAGCCCGATCGTGAGCGGCACGGTCCTCAAGGTCACGCGGGTGGATGCCGGCAAGGCAGATACCGTCACGGAGCCCATCCCCTTCAGCATCGAGAAGACCGACAGCCCCGACCTCACGGTCGGCGATACCAAGGTCGTCCAGCAGGGCGTCGCCGGTTCGCTCGTCAAGAACTACCAGGTCCTCACCGTCGACGGACGCGAGGCCGGGCGCACGCTCGTCTCCCAGAACGTGACGGTGCAGCCCGTGGCCCAGAAGATCCTCGTGGGCACGAAGCCGAAGCCCGCACCCGCCGCGGCGCCCACCAGCACGGACGCCCCGGCCATGATGAACGAGGCCATGTGGGACAAGATCGCCCAGTGCGAGTCCAGTGGCAACTGGGCGGCTAACACGGGCAACGGCTACTACGGCGGCCTCCAGTTCGACATCTCGTCCTGGATGGCCAACGGCGGCGGCCAGTACGCGCCGAACGCCTCCCTCGCCACGAAGGCCCAGCAGATCGCCGTCGCGAACACGTACTACGCGAAGGCCGGCCTGTCCCCGTGGGGCTGCGCCTGGGCTGCCAAGAGCTGATACGTCTCGCTTGCGCCGTCACGTCCGCCGGGTCCACACCCTGCGGACGTGACGGCGCAACGGGTTAAGGCCACCGATAGGATGCTCTGGTGACTGAACCCGCGCACCTGCTCGGGGCGGCCGACATCCGGGCGCTCGCCGACGAGCTCGGCATCCGCCCCACCAAGACTCTGGGCCAGAACTTCGTGATCGACGGCAACACGATCCGGCGCATCGTGACGGCGGCCAAGGTCGATCCGGACGAGACGGTGCTGGAGGTCGGCCCTGGTCTTGGGTCCCTCACGCTCGGGCTGCTCGACGCCGCGCGCCGCGTCGTCGCCGTCGAGATCGACCCGAAGCTCGCCAAGCGGCTGCCGGAGACGGTCGCCAAGTGGCGGCCGGGCGCCGTCGACCGTTTCGACCTGGTCCTCGCCGACGCCCTGAAGGTCACGGACCTTCCGCAGGAGCCCAGCGCGATCGTCGCAAACCTTCCCTACAACGTCGCGGTGCCGGTGGTCCTGCACCTGCTCGAGCATTTCCCGAGCCTGCGCCACGGGCTCGTGATGGTGCAGGACGAGGTTGCGGACCGCCTCGCTGCCGAGCCCGGATCGAAGATCTACGGCGTCCCGAGCGTCAAGGCGGCGTGGTACGGCACCATGCGCAAGGCCGGCGTGATCGGCACCAACGTCTTCTGGCCCGCCCCCCGCATCCACTCCGGCCTGGTCGCCTTCGAGCGCTCCGAGCCTCCGCGGACGACGGCGGCACGCACCGAGGTCTTCGCCGTCATCGACGCCGCCTTCGCCCAGCGCCGCAAGACGCTGCGGGCTGCGCTCGCAGGCTGGGCCGGCGGAGCTCCGGCGGCCGAGCGCGCCCTGGTCGCGGCGGGAGTGGACCCGAGCGCCCGCGGCGAGACGCTCGGCATCGAGGAATTCGCAAGGATCGCCGAGCAGCGCGAGGCCCTGGGATAGCGTGGGGGACATGCGTTCAGCGGGCGGCACGGGCCGGAGATCGGTACGGGCGAAGGCCCCTGGCAAGGTCAATGTCTCGCTCCAGGTGGGGCCGCTCCGGCCGGACGGCTACCACAGCGTGGCGAGCGTGTATCTCGCGGTATCGCTCTTCGAGGAGGTCACGGCTACCGTCCGCGATGAGCCCGGCATCACGGTGAGCGTGAGCCCGGAGAGCACCCTGGACGTCGACGAGCTCGAGATCCCGCTCGACGAGCGGAACCTCGCGGTGCGCGCGGCCGCCCTCATGGCGGAGGTCTCGGAGCACCCGACCGGGGTGCACCTCGAGATCACCAAGCGCGTGCCGGTGGCAGGCGGCATGGGCGGCGGGTCCGCGGATGCTGCCGCCACGCTCGTGGCGTGCGACGCGCTCTGGGGCGCGGGCCTCTCCCGTGAAGAGCTCGCCCACCTCGCGGCCGAGCTCGGCGCGGACGTGCCGTTCGCGCTCCTCGGAGGGGCCGCCGTCGGCCTCGGAGTAGGCGATCAGCTCTCGCCAGCCCTCGCCACCGCACGGCTCGACTGGGTCCTCGTGCCCGCGGATTTCGGGCTCAGCACCCCGGCAGTGTTCCGGGAGCTCGACCGCCTCCGAGCGGAGGAGGGCGTGGAAGCGGAGGAGCCGATCGACGTCGAGCCCGGAATCCTCGCCGCCGTCCGGGCCGGCGATCCCCGAGCCCTGAGCCACCTCCTGCTCAACGACCTGCAGCGGCCCGCGGTCTCGCTCGCGCCCGGCCTCCGCAACACCCTCGGGTGGGGCGACTCCCACGGCGCCCTGGCGTCCCTCGTCTCGGGGTCCGGCCCGACCGTGGCGCTGCTCGCAGAAGATGCGGAGGCCGCCGCGGTCCTCGCCGAGGCGCTCGCGCGCCGCGGCACCCCTGCGATCCCTGTGCACGGGCCGGTTCCGGGCGCGCGCATCGTGAGCGATACCCTGCTGTAGTGGCACACCTTCTCGGGGGCGAGAACCTCCGCATTTCCTTCGGCACGCGCACTGTCCTCGATGGCGTGACGGTGGGGCTCAACGAGGGGGACCGGATTGGGATCGTCGGCCGCAACGGCGACGGGAAGTCCACGCTCATGAGGCTCCTCGCGCAGCGGGGCGAGCCGGACGCCGGCCGCGTCACCAAGCGGCGGGACGTCAACGTGGGCTACCTCGACCAGGGCGACGTGCTCGACGGAGACCTCGATGTGGGGCGGGCCATCGTCGGCGACCGGGCCGACTACGAGTGGGCCGCCAACCCCCGCATCCGCGAGATCATGGCCGGGCTTGTCGAAGACGTCGACTGGCACGCTCAGGTCGGTTCCCTGTCCGGCGGCCAGAAGCGCCGCGTGGCCCTCGCGAAGCTCCTTATCGAGCCGCATGACGTGATCATGCTGGACGAGCCCACCAACCACCTCGACGTCGAGGGCGTCGCGTGGCTCGCGCAGCACCTGAAGAGCCGGTGGCGGGCGAATGAGGGCGCCTTCGTGGTGGTGACCCACGACCGCTGGTTCCTCGACGAGGTCTGCACCGGCACGTGGGAGGTGCATGACGGCATCGTCGATCCCTTCGAGGGCGGCTACGCCGCCTACGTCCTGGCACGGGCCGAGCGGGACCGCATGGCGGCCGTGGTCGAGGGCAAGCGGCAGAACCTCATGAAGAAGGAGCTCGCCTGGCTCCGGCGCGGCGCCCCGGCGCGCACCTCCAAGCCGAAGTTCCGCATCGACGCGGCCAACGCGCTCATCGCGGACGTTCCGGAGCCCCGCGATTCGCTGGCCCTGGCCAAGATGGCGACCGCGCGGCTCGGCAAGGACGTCATCGACCTCGAGGGCGTCACCCTCGCGTACGACGACCGAGCGGGCGACGGCGCGAAACCTCTCTTCGACAACGTCACCCTGCGTCTCGCCCCGGGGGAGCGGGTGGGGCTCGTCGGCGTCAACGGTGCGGGAAAGTCCACCCTCCTGCGGCTCCTCTCAGGGGACATCCAGCCCACCTCCGGGCGGGTCAAGCGCGGGAAGACCGTAGTGACCGCGGTCTTGAGCCAGGACGTGCGCGAGCTCGATGACGTGGCGGACCTCCGCGTCATCGAGGTCATCCAGCGCGAGCGGCAGACCTTCACCGTGGGCGCCAAGGAGCTCACGGCGGGCCAGCTGGTCGAACAGCTCGGGTTCACGAACCAGAAGCAGTGGACGCGCGTCTCGGAGCTCTCGGGCGGTGAGCGGCGCCGCCTCCAGCTGCTGCGCCTGCTCGTGGGCGAGCCGAACGTGCTCATGCTCGACGAGCCGACGAACGACCTCGACACCGACACGCTCGCGGCCGTGGAAGACGTCCTCGACGGGTGGCCGGGCACCCTCGTGGTGGTGAGCCACGACCGGTACCTCCTCGAGCGCGTCACCGACCACCAGCTCGCGCTCCTGGGCGACGGCGCCGTGCGCGCCCTCCCCGGAGGCGTGGAGCAGTACCTCAAACTGCGCGAAGAGGCCCTGGCGGCTGCCGAGCCAGCTGCGGATTCAGTGGGCGACGGGGGCGCGGCGGCTCCGGCAGCGACCCAAGCAGCGACCCAGGCCAAGGCCCCCGGCTCGGGAGCGAGCGAGGCCGAGAAGCGTCAGGCCCGGAAGGAGCTCGGCCGCGTCGAGCGCCAGCTCGGGAAGATCGCCGACCAGGAGGCCAAACTGCACGCGCAGATGGCAGAAGCCGCCGAGGACTACCCGCGGCTCGCGGGCCTCAACGAACAGCTCCAGGCATTGCTCGGCGAGAAGGAGGAGCTCGAACTCGCATGGCTCGAGGCCTCGGAGGTCCTCGAGTAGTCGCCGCAGTTCACCTCCGCGCCACCTTGCAGTCGTCCGCCGCCGATACCGTGGTCTCGATTGCCACGGCGTGAGGGGTAGGGCATGGGGAAGCGCACGGACGATTTCGCGCGGGTGGTACGGGGCGACTGGGTCGAGGTGGACGGCCTCGACGGGCTGTTCCTGACCGGAACGGTCGACGACGTGGCGCCCGACGGCTCGGTCTTCTGGGTCCGGGAGGAGGGCGGCCACAGTCGCCGCATGATCCACGTCACCGACCGCGCCGAGGTGCGACGGCGGGGTGGCGCCTCCGATGCGAGGGCGGACTCTCTGGAAGCCTCCAGACTCGCTCGGTAGCATCGGCGCAATGGCTTCCTTCGTCGATGCGATCTTGGGCATGCCGCCCCTTCTGGCCTACGCGCTCGTCTTCGCGTTGGTGTTCGCGGAGGACGCGATCTTCGTGGGGTTCGTGATCCCCGGCGAAACGGCTGCCGTCCTCGGCGGCGTGGTCGCGAGCCAAGGCCGAGTGGACATCTGGCTCATGGCGCCGCTCGTAGTGCTCGCCGCCATCGTGGGGGACACGGTGGGCTACGAGATCGGGAAGCACCTGGGACCTCGGCTGCTGAGTTTCAGGGTCTTCGACCGGCACCGCAGGAAGCTCGAGGACGCCCAGGCCTTCCTCCGGAAGCGGGGCGGGTGGGCCGTGTTCCTCGGGCGATTCGTCGCCTTCTTCCGTGCGATGATGCCGGCCCTCGCCGGCGCCTCGCAGATGCGCTATCCGCGCTTCGTCGCTTTCAACGCCCTCGGCGGCGTCACGTGGGGAGTGGGCTTCACCCTGCTCGGGTTCATCGCGGGGACCTCGTACGACGCCGTCGCCAAGACCGCGGGGCGGGACATCGCCGCGATCGTCGGGGTGATCGCCGTCGTCGCGTTCATTGTGTGGCGCGTGCGCAAGGGGCGCGCCGAGCGTCGCAGCGAGCGAGACTACCGTCGGCCCCACGAGGGGAAAGCTGACGCGTGAACGGACGGCGGCCCCGGCTGGGTCACGCGACCATCCCAGGCATGGCAGAATAAACGATTGTGCCGTTTGCGCCGCCGGGGAATCTTCGGAGGAACAAGGCGGCACGGTCCGCCCTGGTGTAATGGCAGCACGCCGGCCTTTGGAGCCGTGCAGTCTAGGTTCGAATCCTAGGGGCGGAACGGGGCGTGGATAGAATGGCCCGGGCAAGCGCAGGCCCTGCGTGTTCGGTGGGGCCGGCGCGAATCGCGACGATCAGGAGAACCAGCGACAGTGAATGCGGAGAACCCCGGACAGCGTCCCGCAACCGACCGCCCGGAGTCACCGCAGGCTGGTCTTGGTCCTGTCCCGTACGGAAGCGCGCGCCAGCCGACCGCCGTCGTCGTCCTCGCCGCTGGGGCGGGCACGCGCATGAAGTCCCGCACCCCGAAGATCCTGCACGAGCTGGGCGGCAGGTCCATGGTCGCGCACGCCCTCGCTGCGGCGAGGGGCATTGACCCGCGGGAGCTCGTCGTCGTCGTCCGCCACGAGCGGGATCGCGTGGCCGAGCACATCGCCGCCGTGGACCCCGAAGCGCTCATCGTGGACCAGGACGAGATTCCGGGCACCGGTCGCGCGGTCGAGGTGGCCCTCGACGCGCTGGCCGCGCGGCAGCCCGATGGGGGCCCGCTCGAAGGGACAATCGTGGTCACGTACGGCGACGTTCCGCTCCTGAGCGCCGAGCTGCTCCGCGAACTCGTGACGCTGCACGAGGCCGACGAGAACACCGTGACCGTGCTGACGGCGGTGCTCGACGACGCCACCGGCTACGGGCGGATCCTGCGGGACGCCGACGGCGGCGTCGCCGCGATCCGCGAGCACAAGGACGCCAGCGAGGACGAGCGCACGGTGCTCGAGGTCAACTCGGGCATCTACGCGTTCGACGGACGGGTCCTCGCCGACGCGCTGCGCCGTGTCACGACGGACAACGCGCAGGGGGAGAAGTACCTGACCGATGTGCTCGCCATCGTCCGTGAGGATGGCGGCCGTGTAGCAGCCCTTGTGACCGAGGACCGCTGGCAAGTCGAGGGCGCGAACGACCGCGTCCAGCTCCAAGCGCTCGCGGCCGAGCACAACCGGCGGATCCTCGAGGACTGGATGAGGTCCGGGGTGACGATCGTGGACCCCGCGACCACCTGGATCGACGGGACCGTCCGGCTTGCCGAGGACGTCACCATCAAGCCGAACACCCAGCTCCACGGCGCCACCGTGGTGGAGCGCGACGTCGTCATCGGCCCTGACACGACCCTCACCGACGTCGTCGTGGGCGAGGGGGCCACCGTGCGGCGGACCGAAGGGACGAAGTCCGAGATCGGTCCCGGCGCTACCGTGGGGCCCTTCACCTATCTGCGCGCTGGCACGGTCCTCGGCGCCGACGGCAAGATCGGTGCCTTCTACGAGACCAAGAATGTCCAGATCGGCCGAGGGGCCAAGCTTTCCCACCTCGGCTACGCCGGGGACGCGGAGATCGGCGAGGGCACGAACATCGGCTGCGGCAACATCACGGCCAATTACGACGGCGTCAACAAGCACCGGACGGTGATCGGCGCCCACGTCCGGACGTCGTCGAACACCGTCTTCGTTGCCCCCGTCACCGTCGGCGACGGGGCCTACACCGGAGCGGGCGCGGTAGTGCGCAAGGATGTTCCGGCGGGCGCGCTCGCCCTCAGCGTCGCCCCCCAGCGCAACGCCGAAGGCTGGACGGAGGCCAAGCGGCCGGGATCGCCGTCGGCCCTTGCCGCCGCTGCCGCCCGCGAAGCCGGCCCGGCTGTTTCCCTCGCGGCGACGAAGACTTCCCCCTCCGACAGCACGCACCCAACAGAAGAAGGCAAGTAGATGACCGAGATCACGGCCAACGGCGAGAAGCGTCTCGTCGTCGCGTCAGGGCGGGCCCATCCGGAACTCGCGCAGGAGATCGCCAAGGAGCTCGGCACCGAGCTCCTGCCGACGTCGGCTTACGACTTCGCCAATGGCGAGACCTACGTGCGATTCGAGGACAGCGTTCGCGGTGCCGACGCGTTCGTGATCCAGGCTCACCCCGCCCCCATCAACGAGTGGATCATGGAGCAGCTCATCATGATCGACTCGCTCAAGCGCGCGAGCGCCAAGCGCATCACGGTCGTCTCGCCGTTCTACCCGTACGCGCGGCAGGACAAGAAGCACCGCGGCCGGGAGCCCATCTCGGCCCGTCTCATCGCGGACCTCTACAAGACTGCCGGCGCCCACCGCCTCATGAGCGTCGACCTGCACACGGCGCAGATCCAGGGCTTCTTCGACGGGCCCGTGGACCACCTCATGGCCATCCCTCTCCTCGCCGATTATGTCCGCACTCGCGTGGACCTCAACAAGGTCACCGTCGTCTCGCCGGACACGGGCCGCGTCCGGGTGGCCGAGCAGTGGGCGGAGCGCCTCGGCGGTGCGCCGCTCGCGTTCGTCCACAAGTCCCGCGACGTCAACGTGCCCAATCAGGCGGTGTCGAAGCAGGTCGTGGGCCAGATCGAAGACCGTGACTGCGTGCTCATCGACGACATGATCGACACGGGCGGCACCATCTCCGGGGCCGTCCAGGTGCTCAAGAACGCGGGGGCGCGCTCGGTGATCATCGCCGCAACCCACGCCGTGTTCTCCGACCCGGCATCGCGCCGCCTCGCCGAGAGCGGCGCGCGCGAGGTCGTGGTCACGAACACGCTGCCCATCCCGTCCGAGAAGCGCTTCGAGCAGCTCACCGTCCTCTCGATCGCGCCGCTTATTGCCCGGGCGATCCACGAGGTCTTCGACGACGGCTCCGTCACGAGCCTGTTCGACGGCCGGAGCTAGCCCACACTGCCGGTCCTGTTGCCGAATTCCCCAACTTCCTTGCCGGATTCCCCAGTTTTAGCTGCCGATTGAACTGACCGATGACAGTTGCCCCCAGTGGTGGAGGCGCGCTGCCGCGGAGTGCACTCAAGAGTTGGGGAAGTCGGCGGGGAGGTTGGGGAAGTCGGTGGGGGAGAAGCCGGCGGAGTCGTGTTCTCCGGTCTGTTAGGATGGACGGCGAACCTTGGCGAGGGACCAGCGCGTAGGCGCCCGGTCCGTGATCGACTGGGTCTGGACTCCTTGATGGTGCCCCTCTTCCCGATGGGGCGCTGCCGTTCAGATGCCTGACGTCCCGCCAAGCCGTCTGACCCATCGAAGGAGCATTCCATGAGCGACAAGCTCGCCGCCCAGAAGCGCACCGAGTTCGGCAAGGGCTACGCCCGCCGCGCCCGCGCCGCCGGCAAGATCCCCGCCGTCATCTACGGCCACGGCGCTGAGCCGCTTCACGTCAACCTCCCGGGCCGCGAGACCAACCTCGCTGTCCGCGTGGCCAACGCCCTCCTCACGATCGACGTCGAGGGCACTGAGCACCTCGCGCTCGTCAAGGACATCCAGCGCGACCCGGTCCGCCAGATCATCGAGCACATCGACCTCCTCACCGTCCAGCGCGGCGAGAAGGTCCAGGTGGACGTCCCCGTCCACGTGTCTGGCGAGCCTGCTCCCGGCACCGTCGTGACCCACGCGACCGTGGCCCTGACCGTCGAGGCCGAGGCCACGCACCTCCCGACCGCGCTTGAGGTCAGCATCGAGGGACGCGGCGTGGGCGAGCACGTGCACGCCTCGGATGTCCAGCTCCCGCAGAACGTCTCCCTTGTGACCGAGCCCGAGACGATTGTCGTCAACATCGCCGAGGCTGTCGCGACGGCTCCCGAGGAGCCGGCCGAGGGCGAAGAGGCTGCTGCCGAGTAGCACTCGGCGACAAGCAACGGTTGCCCCGTCACGTTTGCAGGGTGCACACCCTGCAAACGTGACGGGGCAACGGAGAGCAGAACATGCTGCCGCGCCGGTAGCCTGCTCAAGGAACCCAGGCGGCCCGTCCCCGGTGGGGCGGGCCGTCTTGCTGTCTATCACCATTCAAGGAGCTGCACCGATGGCAGAGACCTGGCTCATCGTGGGCCTGGGCAACCCCGGCCCGAAGTACAGCGGGAACCGGCACAACGTGGGCCAGATGGTCCTCGACGAACTCGCCGGCCGCATCGGCGGGAGCTTCTCGTCGCACCGCTCGCGCGCCATGGTCCTCGAGGGAAGGCTGGGCATCGGCGGCCCCCGCGTGGTGCTCGCCAAGCCGCTCACGTACATGAACGAGTCCGGAGGCCCGACGGCGGGCGCTGCCAAGTTCTATGGTGTGGCACCGGATCACGTGATCGCCGTCCACGACGAGATCGACATTCCCTTCGACAGCGTCCGGCTCAAGATCGGCGGGGGAGAGGGTGGGCACAACGGCCTGCGCGACATCTCCAAGGCCCTGGGGACCAAGGACTACTACCGCGTCCGCGTCGGTGTGGGACGGCCGCCCGGGCGGATGGACGCCGCCGACCACGTGCTCCGCGATTTCTCGACGGCCGAACGGAAGGACCTCCCCTTCCTGCTGTCCGAGGCGGCGGATGCGGTGGAGCTCCTCGTACGGGAGGGCCTCCTCTCAGCGCAGCAGAAGCACCATCCCGCAAAGGCGTAGCACTGCCTCTTGACAGCTTTCGGCAGAATGGTCGATTCCGCTCGGCGTGTCGTCGATTTCGCAACTGCACCGCCATTGAGCGTCACAAACAAGGTGCCATAACCGGGACTTAAGTCCCGTCTTTCGTCGCGTCTCCCGCCATTTCGCGGGAGAAAGGCAGAACCGAAGTGCCTCTGCCCCTACTGGAATGTCGCGCCTTAGGGGTATCTTTTGGACACCTGCATGCATTGGGGGATACGGGGAGGCGCAATGCGGTGGACGACTGGGGTGTCCGAGAGGCACCAGTCTTCCGCGCGCGCCTTCGCATCCGATCGCGTGCATTGGGCACGCATCGTCCGGGCCGATGAGCTGAAGGCAGCCCGCGAGGCGCTCGAGAGCGAGCAGAGCTACGGGATCGTGATCACGGGCGCGCGTGACATCGGTAAGGGCGCCTTCCAGACGGCGCTGGTCCGCTCGCTCGCCCCCGACCTCTACGCGCAGACCCTGCGCAGCACGAGGGTGGGCACCGAGACTCCCTATGGTGCCCTCGCCCCGTTTCTTGCACGGCTGCCCGACGAGGCCCTCGAGAACCCGGCGGCGACCATGCGGGGCATCATGGAAACCCTCACCGCCGACGCGGCCGGCCGCCCTGCCGTCATCGCCCTGGAAACACCGGGCGGCCTCGACGAGCTGAGCACGGCCACGCTCGTGAACCTCATGATCACGAACACCGCCAAGGTGATCGTGGTGGCAACCCGGACCAGCGACCTTCCGCAGGACTTCCACTGGATGCTCACCGAGGGACGCATCCGTGAGATCCCGCTGGACCTCCTGCCCGAGGAGAGGACCGAGGCCGTGATCGGGGAGGTGCTGGGCGGGATCGTCCCTCGGACCGTCGCGCGCATGCTCCATGCGATGGCGCATGGCAATCCCGAACTGCTCTACCGGATCGTTGGGGACTTCCTCCAGAGCGGGCAGCTGCGCGCGACGGACGGCGTGTGGACGCTCGCCGAGGACGCCGAGACGACGCGGAGCCGTGAGATCGACGACGTGGTCCGCACCCGCGTGGAACGGGAGACGCCAGAGGTCCAGACCGTGATCGAGGCCCTCGCGTGTGCGCGGCGCCTCCCGCTCGAGCAGCTGGCGAGGGTCTTCGGGGTCGAGGTCATCTCCACCATGGACGAGGCGGGACTCATCGCGGTCGAGGAGGGAGAGCGCCACTCGGTCGCGCTCTCCGACCCCGTCATGGAAGAAGTGGTGCGGGGCTGGCTCAGCGTCCCACGCCGTCGCGAGCTCCGCTCCCTCCTCATCGGGAACTCGGAACCTCCGCTCGAGACGCTGGGCGTCGTCGAGCTCCTCGGCTACGCGGCGTGGACGCGCGAGTGCCAGGCGGTGCTCCCGACCGAGCATGCGATAGCCGCCGCCCATGCGTCTCTGCGGCTGCACGATCCGCACTTCGCGCTGGACTGCCTCGAGGGGGTGTCCAGGGCGAAGGCGACGTGGGCCACCGTGCAGCGCCTGCGGGCCGGGGCCTACCTCGCGCTCGGCCTCCCGGTTCAGGCCCACGCGCTCCTCGAGCAGGTCACCGAGGAGGAGATCGCCGCACTCTCGCCGATCGATTTCGCGTTGTTCGTCGAAACTCTCGCGATGGTGAAGCGGGCGACCCCCGGGCGCGAGCGAGAGATCACCGCGCTCTTCGAGGATTCCCGGGCGCGCCTCCTCGTCAACGCCGAACTCGGGGGCGCTCCGGAACCCGAGACCCAGCGTGCCCGGGGAATCCTGGACCTCGCCGAGTTTTCCGACGCCGCCTACCGCGGCCGCTTCGCTTCCGTCTACGACCGCCTCGAGAACGCCGCCGCGGGAGTTCCCGGGGGCGACGACGAACTGAGGCTCCGCGCGGGATGCCTCCTCATGCAGGCGCAGGTCATGGTGGGCCGCGAGGACGAGGCGCTCGCCACGCTGCACCGCGTCTCGAGCGAGCTGGCCGGACCCGCAGGCACGCCGCGCGTGCGCCAGGAGTTCGTGACACGGGCCTTCGACACGCTCCTCTTCAACGGGCATTGGCGCCAATGCCTCGCCCTGGTCCGGTCGGCCGGCTACGAAACTGTTCCGAGCCTCCGCGTCTCGGGAGCCCACTACGAGTTCGCGGCGGGCCTCGCGCTCGTGTTCGCGGGTCGAGGATCGGATGCGCTCTCGCCATTGCTGGCTGCCATCGCCCAGCTTGAGCAAGGGAATGTCCGCGCTACCCTGGGCTGCGCCTACGCGGCCACGGCCTTCGCGTTCGCGCAGCAGGGCGACAGCGCGGCGGCCCGTTCGTACTTGGACCGGCTCGAAGGCTGGTCGGCGCCCACGAGCTACACGCTCCACGCGTCCATGGAATTCTGTGCCGACATGGCCCGCCGCTGGATAGGGGAGCGGGGCGCCTCCGCCCGCCTCGTGGACGCCGCGCAGGAGGACATCGCCGCCGAACGCTGGACCATGGCCGGCATCCGGCTCGTGGGGGCCACGGTGGAGACCGGGAACGAGGAGCTGGCCCTCCTCGAGGAGGTGTGCTCACACCGGCAGGGCGCCCTCGCAGAGCTGGGCCGCCGCCTCGCCCGCGGCACGCGGCTCCGCGACCTCACCGACCTCGTGGCCGCCTCCGACCTCGCTGCGGGACTCGAGCTGGACACGCTCGAGTCGCGGTGCACCGCCGTCGCCCTCGATATTGCGCGCGACACCGGCGACGTCCGCTCGGCGCGCATCCTCCAGGCCCGCCTCGACCGCCTCACCGGGCTGGTCGAAGTGCTCCCCGTCGTACCGCAGAGTCTTGGACCGTTGCTTACCGCTCGGGAAAGGGAGGTCGCTGTGCTCGCTGCCCGTGGCGAGTCGAACCGGACCATCGCAGATGAGATGGGCCTGTCCGTCCGCACGGTGGAGGGTCACCTCTACCAGGTCTTCTCGAAGCTCGGCATCACCTCCCGGTCCGAACTGGCAGGCCTGCTGTGAGCGGCCCGGCGTTCGTCGGCCGCGAGCGGGAAACGGCCCAATGCGCGGCGATGCTGCGCGACCGGGTTCCGGCCGTGCTCATCCTCGGCGAGACCGGGGTGGGCAAGTCCGCGCTCCTCGCGGCGGTCCGAGCCGAGATCGAGGACTTCGCCGAGACGTTCGAGATCCACGGCAGCCCTTCGCTGCAGCGCGTCCCGTACGGTGTGCTCGCCCCGTTCCTCGGCGGCCTGCCCACGGAGCAGGCGGGCTCCCGCATCGCGGTCCTCCGCGCTTTCTGGCGCCGCGTCGAGGAACTGCGCTCGCGCAGCGAGAGCCGGCTCGTGCTCGTCATCGACGATGCGCACACGGTGGACGCGCTGACCGCCGAAGTCATCGCCGAGCTCGTCGGCGCGGGGTGGGCGCAGGCCCTCGTGACGTCGCCGGACGGTGCGCTCCTCCCGCCGCCCCTGATGCAGCTCTGGATTGACGGCGGTGCCGAGCGGATCGATCTCGAGCCGTTCTCGGCGGACGACGCCCAGACCTTCCTCGAGGCCGCCCTCGGCGACCGGGTCCTGCCCTCGACCGCACGGCGCCTCTGGCGGGACTCGCAGGGCAATCCCATGCTCCTGCGCTGCCTCATGGACGAGGCCCGGCGGGCCGGCTCGCTCATCGAGCGGCGCGGGACCTGGCTCCTGGCCGCAGAACCGGAACGCCGCAGCGACGGGCTCGTGGGCCTCGTGCGCGACCAGCTCCAGCGGCTCTCGGCGGAGGAACGCGAGGCGCTCATGCTCGTGGCCGTCGCGCAGCCGGCCCCGCTGAACCTTGTGGAGGCCAACTTCGGCGGGGACGTGGTGCGGAGCCTCGTCGCCAAACGGCTCGTCCTCCCGCCCGACGGCGCGGACGGAGCCCTGCGGCTGCGGCACGTGGTGTACGGCGAGGCGATCTTCCAGCTCATCCCGCTCATCCGATCGCTGCGCCTCCAGCAGCTCGCGGCGGACCACCGGGCGCGGCAGGTGTCGACGGCGGACGGCCTCCTGTGCGCGGTGTCCTGGGCCCTCGGCTGCGGGCTCGTCCTCGACGAGGCGATCTACCTGAAGGCGGCGAGGGTGGCGGCCAGGCTCGGCGAGCATGCTCTCGCCCTGCGTGCGGCGGACGCGGTGACGTCGCCGGAGCTTCTGGCTCAGGCCCGGCTCGTCCGGGGCCTCGTGGCCTACTCGTCCAACCACTACTCGGAGGCGGTCGAGCTCCTCGAGCCGTCCCCAGAACTCGACGCCGAGGGCCTCCTCGCCTCCGGCCTCCTCTGGCTCTACAGCAGGGACGCCCTCGGGCATGCGCACGACGAGATCGCGCGCGACCTCAAGAGCTTGGGAGAGCACGAGGAGAAGGGCCCTTGGGACCTGCTGCGGCTCATCTTCGCATCCGTGCGGGGGGACTACGCGGGCCTCGAAGTGGGGCTCGCGGCGTGGCGCTCCGCATGGCGGGCCAGCGAGGCGACCGAGCGGTCGGCCGCCGAGCGGGGCGTCGCGGCGGCGCTCGAGGCGGAGGTTCTCGCGTGCCGCGGGCTCCTCGTCGAGAGCATGGCGGCAGCCTCGCAGGCGCTCGAACTCCTCGTCTCGGACGAGACGATGGGGGCCCTTTCGGAATTTGCGGCCGTGCGCTTCGTCTACGCCGCCGTCACCGCCGGCCAGTGGGATGCCGTCGAGTCGATCCCGGTGCGCTTCGCTGCGCCCCCGCTGCACGAGGACTCCTTCCAGCTCGGAGCCACGCTCGCATGCGCGCGCGGCATCGCGCTGCTGAGGCAGGGCCGCTTCCACCAGGCCCTCGAAGCACTCGAGCCAACGCTCGAGGAGCTCCGTGTCTGCGACTCCCAGCACGTGTTCCGCCTCTGCGCCGCGGGCGCGGCCTACGCGGCTGCCCGGCTGGGGGACTGGGGCCAGGCGGCGGACTTCCTCGAGGACACCAGGTCGGGCGGCCGGGTCTCGGCGTCCATGGTCCGTCCGCTCGCCGCGCTGTACGAGGCCGCGGCCGCCTGCGCGGTCGGCCCCGATGCCCCGGCCCTCGCCGCCTTCGAGGCGGCGATCGACGAGGCCGCCCAAGGGCCCCGCCGCGACGTGAGCCTCCAAGCGCTGTTCCTGTGGTTCGAGGCGGGCCAGCGGGACCGGCTCGATGAGCTTCTGGCGGTCGCTTGGCCAATGGAAGGCCAATGGGCCGAGGCCGGAGTGCTTCTGGGTGCCGCGTTCGACGAGGGCAGCCCTGATTCGCTCCGTGCGGCAGGCGACGCGCTGCGCAGCGCGGGCTTCCCCCGCCTGGCCCGCGAATGCTACTCCGAGGCCCTCGCACAGCTCGAGAACTCGCCGTCGAGATCCGACGCCCGCCTGGTCTGGGAGGGCCAGCGCGCATGCGATGCGGAGCTGGGCGAACGCGAGACGGCGCCACAGCCCTCCGACTCCGCCGGGGAGCTCACGCGCCGCGAGCGGCAGATCGTCGCGCTCGCGATCAGCGGGCTGAGCGACCGCGAGATCGCCGACCGCCTCACGGTCTCCGTCCGCACAGTCGAGGGGCACCTGTACCGCGCCTACTCGAAGCTCGGGGTGAGCAGCAGAGAGCAGCTTTCCTCCGCCGTCGGCCTCGCTCCGGAGAATGAGTACACGGTTCCGCAGACCAAGTAGTGCTGAGTCGGAAACCTCCCCGCAATCGCGTAGTCGCCACTCATGCAGCCGGGGGCGGATCGTGCGAGAGTTGTTCCACAGCCGGATGCACCGGCTGCCGGTTACACCCCCAAGGACGGAGCCGGCGACGACGGAACCTCCCCGAGACCAAGGTTCCTCCCCCAGCCGTCGCCGGCTCTCTTGGTGTCCGGGCCCCGCAATCACGGGCCCGGAGCTCGGTGGCGGGGTCAGCGGCGAGGCGTGGGAGAATGGATTGCGGCACAAAGCCGTACTCTAATTCCAGCCCCCCGTGAAGGAGCCGCCACCGTGGCCCTCGTCAGCATCCCGGCCCCGCTCAGGCCCGCGCAAGCCGCCACCGCGGGCGCACCTGCTGCCCTCGACGACGCCGAGGCGGAGCGGATCCGCCGCGACTTTCCGGCGCTGGAACAGGAGGTCAACGGCCACCCACTCGTCTATCTGGATTCCGGCGCGACGTCCCAGAAGCCACGCAGCGTGCTCGAGGCCGAACAGGACTTCTACGAGACAAGGAATGCTGCCGTCCACCGGGGTGCGCATGAGCTCGCCGTCCGCGCGACGGACGCCTACGAGGACGCCCGCGCCACCGTCGCGGCGTTCGTCGGCGCCGACGCGGACGAGCTTGTCTGGACCTCCAACGCCACCGAGGCCCTCAACCTCGTGGCCTACGCGTTCTCGAACGCGACCGTGTGGGCCGAGCGCGGCCGGGGCGGGGCAGAGCTGCGGCGTTTCGCCCTCGGGCCCGGCGACGAGATCGTGGTGACCGAGCTCGAGCATCACGCCAACCTGATCCCCTGGCAGGAGCTCGCCTTCCGGACCGGCGCGGTGCTGCGCTACATCCCGATCGACGACGACGGCCGCCTGGATCTCGACGCGGCCCGCCAGATCATCGGGGCGCGCACGCGGCTCCTCGCCTTCTCGCACGCCTCGAACGTCCTCGGCAGCGTGAGCCCTGTCGAGGAGCTTGTGGACCTGGCCCACCGGGTGGACGCCTTCGTGGTCCTCGACGCGTGCCAGTCCGCGCCCCACATGCCCTTGGACGTGAAGGCGCTTGGGGTGGACTTCGCTGCCTTCTCGGGCCACAAGATGCTCGCGCCGACCGGGATCGGCGCCCTGTATGGCCGCCGGGAGCTGCTCGACGCGCTGCCCCCGTTCCTCGTGGGCGGATCCATGATCACCACCGTGACCATGGAGCGCGCCGAATACCTGCCCGCCCCACAGCGCTTCGAAGCGGGGACGCAGCGGATCTCGCAGGCCGTCGCGTTCGCGGCGGCGGTGGACTACCTCCGCGAGACCGGGATGGAGCGCATCGCGGAGCGCGAGGCGCGGCTCGGCGCCCGCCTCGCGGAAGGCATCGCCGCCATCGACGGCGTCCGCCTCCTGGGCCCGGCCCCCGACGAGGAGTGGTATGGACACCCCCGCTTCGGCATCGCGGCGTTCGACGTCGCGGGAGTCCATGCGCACGACGTGGGCCAGTACCTCGACAGCCTCGGCATCGCCGTCCGCGTGGGTCACCACTGCGCCCAGCCGCTCCACCGGCGCCTCGGCCTCACGGCCTCCACCCGCGCGAGCGCGTACCTGTACACCACTGAGGCCGACATCGACGCGTTCGTGGCGGCTCTCGCCGACGTGCGCGGCTACTTCGGCCTGACCTCGAAAGCAGGATCATGAGCCTTGATTCCCTGTACCAGCAGGTCATCCTGGACCACTCCAAGGAGCGCCATGGCAGTGGCTTCGCGGAATGGCTCGCCGAGGCGGAGGCCGTGGGCTACGGAGAGTCCCACCAGCTCAACCCCGTGTGCGGGGACGAGGTCACCGTCCGCGTGGCGGTGGCCGATGGCGCCGTCCAGAGCCTGCGCTGGGAGGGTCAGGGCTGCTCGATCTCGATGGCGTCGGCGTCCGTCCTGCACGATCTGGCAGAGGGGGCGACCCCTGCGGAGTTCCACGGTCTCGTGGACGCGTTCCGGGAGATGATCCGGTCCCGCGGCCAGGTCCAGGCCGATCCCGAGGTGCTCGGCGATGCCGCCGCGTTCGAGGGAGTCTCCCGCTACGCGGCCCGCGTGAAGTGCGCCATGATCGCGTGGGTTGCGGCCGAGGACGCGGCCCGGCAGGCCGGTATCTGAGCCCTCCAGGGGCGGCCGCCTGGCGGCGCTGCCACGTCTGAGCCGTGGCCACAGGGGCAGATATTCTCTGTTGCGAAACTGTGACTTGGGCGTACGCTATGCCTGACTTGGGGGGTGGCGCGTGTCCCTGCCGCCCTCAAGGGGGGAGGCATGACATGCTCAGGGATTCGATCGTCTCGGCTCAGCCGAGGCGGGCCGTGAAGCCGCCGGCGGAGACCGCCGAGCGGCAGGCGGACCGCCTGCGATGGGCGATGCTCGTGCGCCAGGACGAGTTGGAGGCGGCAACCCATGCCCTGCGCGACCCCGATTCCCTCGGTACGGTGGTCACCGGCCCTCCCGGGGTCGGCAAGTCTTTTCTCGCAAGCGCCGTGCTCTCGGCGCTCGGCTCGGATGCCTACCCCCTGAGGCTGCGGACCTCGACCACGGGTCATTCCTCCGACTACGCGTGTATCGGAGCGCTGCTGGCCCGGCTTCCCAAGGGGACCTCGTCGTCGCCCACCGGACTCCTGCTCGCGGTGGAGCGCATGCTGCGCGAGGATGCAGCGGGGCGGCCCGTGGTCCTGGTCGTCGAGTTCACGGGGGCTGTCGACGAGGCGAGCGTCGGCGTCCTGCTCCACCTCCTCCTGAGCGGCACGGCGCGCCTCCTCGCCGTGGCCCAGCGCGCCACCGACCTGCCGGCGGACTTCCTGCGCCTCGTGCGTCGCGGACGGCTGGCCGAGATCCCGCTCCGAGGCATCGGCGTCCCCGAGACCCGACGGCTCGTCACGGCTCTCGTCGACGGGCGCGTGGCGTCCTCCGCGGTGGGCGAGCTGCACCACGCCTGCGGTGGCAACCCTGCCGCCGTCCAAGGGATCGTCCGCCGCGAGCGGGCCACCGGGAACCTCCACAAGCGGGGCGGCGTGTGGACGCTCGACGGCGCCGTGGAGCCGGAGCAGGGGAGCGGCACCGACGAGATCATCCGGGCGAGGTGGGCCCGTGAGCCGCAGGATGTGCGCGAGGTGATCGAGCACCTCGCGGTCGCCCGGCGCGTCCCCATCGCGGGGCTCGCCGGGCTTTTTGGTTCTGAGGTCCTGGTCGACATGGAGGACCGTGCCCTCATCGCCGTCGACACGAGCGAACACCGGTGCGCGTACCTCCGCGAGCCGCGCATGGCGGAGCTCGTGCGCGAGCGGCTTGGGCCGGACCGGCATCGCGAGCTCGCGTCGCTCACCTCGCTAGGGGGTGCCCCGGAGGAGTCCGGGCTCGACCGGGAAGACCTCGTCTCCTACGTCGAGTGGTCCCTGGATGTCGGCAGCACCGTGGGGCCGGAGCTCGTGGTGCACGCCGCCCGGGCCGCCATCGCGCTCTTCGAACCCCAGCGGGCGCTCGACATCCTCGAGAGCGCAGGCCGGCTCGCGCCCGAGGTCACCGTCGAGGCCGCTTTCCACCGGGCCTCGGCCCTCTCGCTCCTCGAACGCAGGGAGGAAGCGCTCGTCGCCCTTGACGCCCTGCCCGAACAGGCCCTCGCCGCGCTCTCGCCGGTGCCCCTCGCACGCCATGCGGCGGCGAAGTCCGAACTGCTCACGTGGCTCCCCGAGCGCGGTGAGGCGCAGGCGCCGCTCCACAAGGCTTGGGACGCCCTGGCCCTCATGACCGAGGCGGATCCGTCGGAAGTGCGGGACGCGGAGGAGATCCTCGACCTCGCCGAATTCCGGATGCGCGCGTTCCGCGGCGACTACAAGGCCGTTCTCGACGCGCTCGAGGCCGCCTCCCGCCGAACAGGGTGCAGCGAGGACTTCCGCCGGGAGAGCTCCCTCCTGCTCGCCCAGGGCTGGGCTGCGTGCGGCCGGGAGGCGGACGCGGCCGCGCTCATGGCCTCCTTCGGACTCAACTCGCCGCAGCATCTGGACGACGACGCCTACGTCGCCGCAGCGTTCGCCGTGTGGATTTCCAACGGCGACTGGAAGCGCTGCGTTGACCTGTTCGAGCGGTACATCGATCGCGGCGGGCGGCGGCTCAGCCTGCGCGGCGGGCTCGCAGAGCTCTTCCTCGCCCTCGCGCTCGTCATGGCCGGCCGCGGCAGCTCCGCCTTGGGCCCCCTACTGAACGCGATCGCGCAGCTCGAGGAATTCCCGGCCCGCAACGCCCTGCGCACCGCATACGCCGCAACCGCCTTCGCCTATGCGCAGATCGGCGACAGCGGCGAGGCAGAACGTTTCCTCGAGCGATCCGTCGCACTCTCGACGACGGCTCCTTGGCTCTTCGAATTCCTCACAGACTTCTGCCAGGGCATGGCGCGCCGATGGCTCGGCGATCCGAGCGCGTGCGAGTTCCTTCTGGCCAAGGCGGCCGACGAGGAGAGCGCGGGACGAGTCACCGCCGCCGGGATCGAGGTGTTCGGCGCGAGCATCCCGGGCTCCGAGCGCGAATTCCTGTGGATCGAACGCCTCGCCCACCGCAGGCAGGGCCCGCTCGCCCACCTCATGGCCGCGGTCGCCGTCGGCTCTCGCCGCAAGGACGCCGAGGCGCTCCTCGACGCCGCCGAGGTGGCCTACGGGATGGAGCTCGACGCGCTGGAGGCGCGCTGCGCCGCGCTCGCCCTGGACTTCGCGCGGGACCGCAGCGACTCGGCGGCCGCCGGCCGTGCGCAGACCCGGCTGGACCGGCTCACGCGGGTCCTCCCCATGCTCCCGCTCCTGCCGCAGGTGCCCGCGCCGGTCCTCACGGAACGCGAGCGGCAGATCGCGGTCATGGCCGCCTCGGGAGCTTCGAACCGCGACATCGCGGACGCCATCGGCGTCTCCGTCCGCACGGTCGAGGGCCATCTTTACCAAGTTTTCATGAAGCTTGGCGTATCGTCGCGGAGCGGACTGGACGGGCTGGTCTAAGGTGGTGATCCGGTCTGACGTGACAGAGAGCACGTCCAGCGTGACGAGCATAGGGGTGAAGTTGGCGGGGACTCCATCCATCGCGGAGGCGACACGGCGTGATGTCGCGGCGTCGGCTGCCGACGTGCTGCGCCGCGAGGGACCGGGTGCCGTCCTCGTCGTGGGGGAGAGCGGGTCAGGCAAGACCCACCTGCTCGACGCCGTGGTCCGCGAGCTCGGCGACGAGGTCGAAGTGATGGCCATCCACACGGGGCGCAGCCTGCGCTCGGTGACGTACGCCGCGCTGATCGAGCGCCTCCCCAAGCTTGCCCCCGACGACGTCCAGGACCGCATTGGCGTCCTGCGTGCGCTGTGGGCCGAACTCCACAGGATCGCCGGAGAGGCCGGACGCCCGATCGTCCTGGTCGTCGACGACGCGCAGGACCTCGATGACGGCTCGGCCGGCCTCATCGCGGAGGCGGTTGCGTCCTCATGGGTGCGCCTGCTCGTGGCGGCGACCTCCCGGCACGGCGTGCCCCGGGACTTCCTGGACATGTGGCACGACGGCATCGCCGAGCGGATCGAGCTCGCGCCGCTGAGCCTGGACGAGAGCCGCGAGACTGCCGAGAAGCGTCTGGGCGGAAGCCTGTCAGTGACGGCGGCCAACGTGCTGCACGGGCTCAGCGGAGGGAACCCGCTGCATCTGCTCGCGCTGATCGACGAGGCCCTCAACGCCGGGACGCTGGTGTGCAAGCGGGGGATCTGGCTTCTCACGAGTGGCTTCGCGAGCCGGGGCGAGGCGCTCGCCGACCCCGTGCGCAGCAGCATGGAGTCCCTCTCCGCCACGGAGCGCGAGGCGCTCATGCTGGTGGCCCTCACCGAGCCGCTGCCCCGGGCCGCGGCACGCGCCCTCGTGGATCGCGACGTCCTCGACAGACTCACCGACCTGGGCTGGTTCGCGGACGCGAGCGGCGACGGCCTGCGCATCCGCTACCAGCTCGAGGCCGACGCTGTGCGTCGGATGACGACGGCCACTCGCCGGCTGCACATCTACCGCCGGGCGCTGTCCCTCGGCGGCGAGGAGATCCGTCATCCCGCGAACGAGCTGCGCCTCCTCGAGCTTGCACTCGACACCGGCGCCACTCTCCCTGCGGCCGAACTCGCCCGCGGAGCCGCGGCCGCGGTCCGGCGCTTCCGCAACGAACTCGGCCTCCGTGCCGCGGCGCTCATCGACCGCCCGGCCGAGCGCTCCCTGGTGCGTGGCGTCGTCGCCCGCGCGCATCTCAACCTCGGCGACCCGGAGTCCGCGCTCGCGGCGCTCTCCGCGGCCCCCGCCGTGCCCTCGGACCTCCGCGACCTCCTCGCCGGGTCGCTCGTGAAGTTCACGGCTCGAACCGCCGTGGGCGAGCTCGAGAGGGTCGACGACGACGCCGCCGAACTCGAGCGTGCTGCCGACAACGTGGACGGGCGGAGCGGAGGCGGCATGCTCGCCTTCGGCCCAGGCGCCAAGGAGTCCGTGCTGCGGCGCGCTCGGCTCCTGCGCGCCCTGGCCGCCGTCGAACGCGCTGACTTCGCCGCGGTGGCAGCCGCGCTCGAGCACGACGGGCGTCTTCCGCAGGCCGCGGCGGCCCCCGCCATCGAGCGGAACCTCTGGCTGCTTCTGGACGCGGAGGCACAGCTGGCAGCCGGGCGCTTCGAGGCGGCTGCCCGGAACGCGGGCCTCGCCCTCTCGGATGCGAGCGGCGAGGATGAGCACTTCCCCCTCGAGGAGCACGGCCTGGTCCGCTACTTGGCCGGGGCGCTCCTCACGGGGGATTGGTCGAGCGTGGATGGGGTCCTCGGCTCCTACCCCGGCGGGCGCACGAGGCCGATCGTGGTGTTCGGCCCCGGCCTCTACTGCGCTCGCGCCTACGCGCTCCTGCGCCAGGGACGCGAGGCGGAGGCAGCCGTCATGCTCCGCGACATCGTGGAGAACCTCGAGCTCATGGATCCACTCCAGCTCCTCTCAGTCGGCACCGCGCTCGCTGCCTGGGCGTTCGCCGCGATCGGCGACGAGGCCGAGGCTCGGCAGTATCTCGCGCGGGCCGAGCAGACCAGCCGGATCGGCAGCGCCGGGATGCGCCATCTCGCCGCTTTGCACCGTGCGGGGGCGCGCGAGCTCCTCGATCGCGGTTCGGGACTCAAAGCGCTGGACGAGCTGGCCGAGGAGGACCGGGTGGCGGAGAGGCCCGGATGGGAGCTCCTCGCCCGGATCCTCGCGTTCGAGCTCGGCGCCCCCGACACAACGAGGCGCGGCGCGCTGCTCGCCGGTTCGGCCGAAGGCCCCTGGGCGGAAGCCTGGGGTGCGTGGGCGCGCGCTGAGGCGGCCGCCAGCGGCGAGGGGTACATGGGCGCGGGCGAGCTCTTCCAGAAGCTCGGGCTCTACCG
The DNA here is from genome assembly GCF_005876955.1 of Sinomonas gamaensis. Lineage (GTDB taxonomy): Bacteria > Actinomycetota > Actinomycetes > Actinomycetales > Micrococcaceae > Sinomonas > Sinomonas gamaensis. The sequence continues at coordinate 121,718 of NZ_SSCL01000005.1, read as the reverse complement.
GCGGGCGCGGGCGGCGTATGCGCGCGCCGCCGGGTGCTTCGATGCCGACGGCGACCGCGCGGCTGCCCGCCACGCCGGGGCCGCGGCCCGGGCCTGCGAAGGCCTGCCGGGATCGGGCGACGCCGGCGAGCAGGAAGAGGCGATCCTCGCCTCGCTGCGCCTGAGCCGCCGCGAGCAGGACGTCGTGGACCTCGCGGTCGCCGGCCTGAGCGACCGGCAGATCGCGGACCGCCTCCACTTGTCGGTACGCACCGTCGAGGGCCACCTGCACCGCAGCTACGCGAAGCTCGGCATCAAGAGCCGCGACGAGCTGCGCGACGCCGTCGAGGACTGACCCCCGCCCCAAATGATTGCGCCCGGATTTCTGTCCGGAAGCAGGGTCTTGCGACCCTAGCAGGCGCCCCATCGAGTACTGACCTGCCCCCACCCCGTGGTGACTACGCACCATACGGGTGGTCCACCGAGTGTTACCTGCGTACTCGGCAAGGGTTGCCCTCTTGGGGGGCTCCGAAAGCTCGGGTACCGACTACTGGTGACCCGGGCGAGCCACGGGTCTGTACTGGTGAGGTGGAGGACCGGGAACAGGATCCGGCCCACGCGGGGAAGCCTAGGAGCGGTCATGTCGGTAGGCGCAGAGCAGGAAGTTAGGCGCTCGGTCCCGTCGTGGCGGGGTCTCCGACTCCGATCGGCCCTGAGGTTCGAGTCCACGTCGACGCGCATTGCCCGTTCCGCCCGGGCGCAGGCCTGGGCGAAGCGCTACGCGCTCTACCTGCGCGGCGCCGACAGCGTCATCGTCCTCGCGGCCGTCACGGCCGGTCTCGTTCTGGGCGAGGCCGGTCCGCGGACGACCATCGCCCTCGTTCTCATCGCCGCGGTGTGGCCTGTAGCCCTTGGCGTCTATGGCAGCCGCGACGCCTCCGTCCTCGGCATCGGAGCCGAGGAGTACCGGCGGGTCGTCGCGGCCTCTACCCACCTCTTCGCTGTGCTCGCGATCGCGGCCCTCATCGTCTCGGACTGGCTTCCGGTGCGCGTGTTCGCCCTCGTGTTCGGCACGGGCCTGCTGGCCCTCCTCGCCACGAGGTGGGGGAGCCGGCGCTGGCTCAACCGGCAGCGGCAGATGGGGCTCTACCTGACCCCCGCGATCGTGGTCGGCGAACCCGACGACGTCCGCTACGTGGTGCGCAGGATCGCGGCGAGCGACGGCGCGCCGTACAACGTCCTGGGAGTCATCCTCCCCGGCGGTCGGCGAGGGCAGACCCTCGCCGTCGAAGGGAACCGTCTCCCTGTGCTCAGCTCGACGGACGACGTCGTGCGGACCGTTGCGCTCAAGAAGGCGGGCGCGGTGATCATCGCCGGACCGGTGCCGGGGGGCAACCAGTACGTCCGCGAGCTGGGCTGGAACCTCGAGCAGTACGACGCGGAGCTTGTCCTCGCGTCCTCGCTCACCAATGTGGCAGGCCCCCGCATCCACTGGCGCCCCGTGCAGGGGCTGCCTCTCATGGAGGTGGACCTGCCGCACTACTCGGGCGCCAAGCACGTGGTGAAGCGGGGCATGGACATCGTGCTCGCGGCAACTGCGCTTGCGGTGCTCTCGCCCGTGCTCCTCGTCCTGGCGCTTGTGGTCCACTTCGACTCGCCCGGTCCCGTCCTGTTCCGGCAGGAGCGGATCGGCAAGGACGGGCGGCCGTTCGCCATGCTCAAGTTCCGCTCGATGGTGCAGGACGCCGAGGCTCGTCTTGCAGCCCTCGCCGAAGCGAACCAGGGCGCCGGCGTGCTGTTCAAGGTCAAGGACGATCCCCGCATCACCCGGTGTGGCCGGTGGATGCGGCGGTTCTCCCTCGATGAACTTCCCCAGTTCGTCAACGTTCTCAAGGGCGACATGAGCCTCGTCGGGCCGCGGCCCCCGCTCGCGCGGGAAGTCGGCGAGTACGAGCGCTACACGCACCGGAGGATGCTCATCAAGCCCGGCATCACCGGACTGTGGCAGGTGAGCGGGCGGTCGGATCTCGATTGGGACGACTCCGTCCGGCTCGACCTGTACTACGTCGAGAACTGGTCGATCATGGGGGACCTCATGATCCTGTGGCGCACTTTCCGCGCCGTCCTGGCCCCCGTCGGGGCCTACTGACCCCGGAGAATCCGGGCCACCAATCCGTGCACCCAGGAGGAGACGCGACCGTGGCAGACCTTCCCTACTCGCTCACCGAACTCCGAGCTTCCCGCTCAGGAGCCCACCGTGACCGCACCCTCGGAGTCGCAGTCGTCGGCGCCGGCTACTGGGGCCCCAACCTCGCCCGGAACTTCCACCGGTCAGAGCAGTGGGACCTGCGCGCCGTGTGCGACCTCGACCTCGACCGCGCCGATGGGCTCGCTGGGCAGTACGGCGCGAAGGCGTTCGGGTCGCTCGACGAGGCGCTCGACACGGTCGAGATCGACGCCGTGGCGATCGCGACTCCCGCCCGGACCCACCACAGCGTGGCGCTCACGGCGCTCGGCGCGGGCAAGCATGTGCTCGTCGAGAAGCCGCTCGCGGACCGCTGGGACAAGGGCGCCGACATGGTGAGCGTCGCGGACGCCAAAGGCCTCGTGCTGATGGCCGACCATACGTACTGCTACACCCCCGCCGTGCAGAAGATGCGCGAACTGCTCCATGAGGGCGAGCTCGGGGACATCCTCTACATCGACTCGGTGCGCATCAACCTCGGGCTTGTGCAGCCGGACGTCGACGTCTTCTGGGACCTCGCCCCGCATGACCTGTCGATCCTCGAATACGTCCTCCCCGGAGGGCTCACCCCCGAGGCGGTCTCCGCCCATGGTGCGGACCCGCTCGGGACAGGCCACGATTGCGTGGGCCATCTCTCCTTCGACCTTCCGTTCGGCGGCATGGCCCACATCCACGTGAACTGGCTCAGCCCGACCAAGATCCGGCAGATGGTCATCGGCGGCACGCGGCGCACGCTCGTCTGGGACGACCTCAACCCCCAGCAGCGGCTCAGTGTCTATGACCGCGGCATCCAGCTTCCCACGAACGGCGGCCGCGGTTCCCGCAATGGCGCCGACCGCCGCGACGCAGCGATCTCTTACCGGCTCGGGGACACCTGGTCGCCCGCACTCCCCGAACGGGAAGCGCTCGGGCAGATGGTGGAAGAGTTCGCGGCCGCGATCCGCGGCGAACGGGCCTCGGCCACGAGCGGGATGTCCGCGCTGCGGGTGCTGGGGATTCTCGAGGCCACGACGCGAAGCCTGACGACCGGGGGAGCGCAGGCACCGATGGGGGGCGCGCCGGCGGCCTCGGCGTACGCACGGCAGATCGTCGATCAGGACATGGAACAAGAAGAAGGCGCACTCAAGCAGGAGGCTGGGGCATGACCGTCTTGGCAGGGGCACGCGTGCTCGTCACGGGGGGAGCCGGGACCATTGGATCAACCATCGTGGACCAGTTGCTGGACGCAGGCGTGGAGCACATCGACGTCCTCGACAACCTGACGCGCGGGAGGCTCGCCAACCTCGATCACGCCCTCGCGACGGGGCGGGTCCGCCTCATCGACGGCGACCTCCGCGACCGAGACCTCGTCCACGACGCGACCGTGGGCAAGGACCTCGTCTTCCACCAGGCCGCGATCCGCATCACCCAGTGCGCCGAAGAGCCCCGGCTCGCGCTCGAAGTCCTCGTGGACGGGACGTTCTCAGTCCTCGAGGCAGCGTCGCAGCACGGAGTCGACAAGGTGGTCCTGGCCTCGAGTGCCTCCGTGTACGGAGCCGCGGAGGAGTTCCCGACCGGCGAGCGGCACCACCACCACAACAACGACACCCTCTACGGGGCGGCGAAGAGCTTCAACGAGGGTATGGCGCGCAGCTTCCGCGCCATGTACGGCTTGGACTACGTGGCCCTGCGGTACTTCAACGTCTACGGACCCCGCATGGACGTCCACGGTCTTTACACCGAGGTCCTGGTCCGCTGGATGGAGCGGATCGCCGACGGACGGCCGCCGCTCGTCTACGGCAACGGCGAGCAGACCATGGATTTCGTCTACACCACGGACGTGGCTCGGGCGAACGTCTACGCCGCCGAGTCCGAGGTGCGCGAGGGCGTGTACAACGTGGCGAGCGGAACGGAGACGAGCCTGCTCGCGCTCGCAATCTCGCTGCTGGCGGCCATGGACTCCAACCTCGCCGTGGAATTCGGCCCCGAGCGCAAGGTCAACGGCGTACCCCGGCGCCTTGCGGACACACGGGCCGCTGCGCGAGACCTCGGCTTCCGGGCCGAGATGCCGCTCGACGAGGGGCTGCGCCGGCTTGTCGCTTGGTGGCGCCCGCTCCGCGAGGAGATTGCGGCGGCCCGAGTGGTGGCGGCGTCATGACGATCACGAGCGGTGACCGGGCCTCGGGCCTAGAACCCCAATCCGGCGGCACCTCCGGCACGGAGCGGCTCAACGTCATGAAGCCGTGGGTGGGCACGGAGGAGGCGAACGCGCTCGCCGATGTGATCGCCTCGGGGTGGCTCGCGCAGGGACCGCGCGTCGCGGAGTTCGAGCGGGCGTTCGCCAAGGCCCAGGGCGTCCTCAATGGCGTGGCGGCGTCGAGCTGCACCACGGCGCTGCACCTCGCACTGCTGGTTGCCGGGGTCAAGCCCGGCGACGAGGTCGTGGTGCCGTCGTTCTCCTTCGTGGCGACGGCCAATGCTCCGCTGTACGTCGGCGCCGAGCCCGTATTCGCCGACGTGGACCCGATGACCGGGAACATCACGGCTGAGACGGTCGCCCAGGTCATCAGCCCGCGCACCACGGCGGTCATCGTCGTCGACCAGGGAGGCCTGCCCGCTGATGTCAGCCCCATCGCGGAGCTCTGCGAGCAGCGGGGCATCCGGTTGATCGAGGACGCCGCCTGCGCGGCCGGCTCGCGCTACCGCGGAAAGCCAGTTGGCGTCGGCGCGGATGTCGCCGCGTGGTCGTTCCACCCGCGCAAGCTCCTCACGACGGGCGAGGGCGGCATGCTCACTACGGATCGCGACGACTGGGCCGCCCGGGCGAAGCGCCTGCGCCAGCACGCGGCCAGCGTGTCCGCGGCCGAGCGGCACGAGGCCGTCCGGGCCCCAGCCGAGGCGTACACCGAGCTTGGCTTCAACTTCCGGATGACGGACCTCCAGGCCGCGATCGGCATCGTCCAGCTGCGGAGGCTCCCCGCGATGGTCGAGCGGCGCCGCGCGCTCGCCGCGCTCTATCGCGAAATGCTCGACGGCGTCCCCGGACTCCGCTTCGTCGAGGACCCGCCGCAGGGGGAATCGAACTTCCAGTCGTTCTGGGCCGAGGTGGGGGAAGGATTCCCGCTGACCCGGGACGAATTGCTCGACGAACTCGCGGAGGACGGCATCTCCGCCCGCTCCGGGATCATGGCCTCCCACCTCGAGCCGGCCTTCGCCGACCGGCCGCTGCGGGTACCGCTTCCGGTGACCGAACGGCTCAACGCCCGCACCCTCATCTTCCCGCTGTACCACGAGCTCAGCGAGGAGGGCGTCGAGAGGGTGGCGGACGCCGTCGTCCGTGCATCGAGGAAGCCGAGCGCCGCGATGAGGCACAACAACACCATCAGGGACAAGAAGCCGAAAGCGAGCCCCAGGTGACGGAGTTGCTCATCGTTGCGGCGAGCGGGCTGGCCCGCGAGGTCATGGCGCTCGTCCGCGCCGGTGACGACTACGACCTGCTCGGCATCCTCGATGACGACCCCATCCGAGTCGGGAGCGTCCTCGACGGCGCGCACGTGCTCGGGCCCCTCACCGAGGTGCGGAAGCACCCGGGTGCACGCGTCGTGGTGTGCGTGGGGAGTGGTGCCATCCGCGCCGACATCGTGCGCCGGCTGGGTACCCTCGGGCTCCCGCCCGGCCGGTTTGCCACCATCGTGCATCCGAGCGTCTCGCTCCCGGAGGGCTGCACGGTGGGGGAGGGGAGCATCTTGCTCGCCAACGTCGTCCTGACGGCGGCGGTCTCCCTCGGGAGGCACGTTGTGGTCATGCCAGGCGTGGTGTTCACGCACGGCGACGTCGCCGACGACTACGCGACGTTCGCCGCCGGTGCGACGCTCGGCGGCTCCGTCGTCGTCGGCCGCGCCGCGTATGTGGGAATGAACAGCAGTATTCGGCAGCGCACCCGAGTGGGTGCGCGGGCCGTCGTCGGAATGGGCGCCGCGGTTGTCAGCGATGTGCCCGAAGGGCAGACATGGGTCGGTGTCCCCGCCCGGCCCATGTCGTCAGCAACCAATGGCGGGGATCGGGGGGTGGAGTCATGACGGCAGAGGCGCAGGCAGGACGCGTGCAGCGGGTCCCCTTTGTGGACCTCGTGGCACAGCAGCAGGAAGTCAGCGCAGACGTGGTGCCGGAAGTCGTGCGCACCCTCGATACGGGGGCTTTCATCGGCGGACCGCACGTCACGGCATTCGAAGAGGAGTACGCGGAATTCATCGGGGTGCGCGCCTGCATCGGCGTCGCGAACGGCACCGACGCGCTCGAGCTCGCGCTGCGAGCGGTGGGCGTGGGGCCTGGGGGCGAGGTGATCCTCCCTGCCAACACGTTTGTGGCGACGGCGGAGGCAGTGGTGCGCGCGGGTGCCCGTCCCATCATCGTGGACGTCGACCCCGACACACTGCTCATCGACACGAACAAGGTGGGCCGGGCGGTGGGGCCTAGGACTCAGGCCATCGTCCCGGTCCACCTTTTCGGGCAGACCGCGCCCGTCGAGGCGCTCGTGCCCCTTGCCGCGCACCGCGGCCTCGCCCTCGTCGAGGACGCCGCTCAGGCGCAAGGGGCCCGGCGCTACGGTCGGGCAGCCGGATCGCTCGGGCACATCGCCGCCACGAGCTTCTATCCCGGCAAGAATCTGGGGGCGGCCGGCGACGCCGGTGCCGTCACCACCAACGACCCGCTGCTCGCCGACATGGTGCGGCTGCTCGCCGCGCACGGCAGCGTGGTCAAGTACGTGCACGAGATCGTGGGCTTCAACTCCCGCCTCGACGCCATGCAGGCGATTGTGCTGCGCGCCAAACTCCAACGGCTCGCCGAGTGGAACGCACGACGGCGGGCGGCGGCAAGGCTCTATGCCGAGCTCCTCGACGGGATCGCCGGGGTGCGCACCCCCAAGAGCCAGCCCGGCAACGAGGACGTATGGCACCTGTACGTCATCCGCGCCGAGCAGCGTGTCCGCGTCCAGTCCGCCCTCGCGGCCGCCGGGATCGCAACCGGGATCCACTACCCGACGCCGGTGCACCTCACGGACGCGTTCTCCTACCTGGGGTACCACTCCGGCGACTTCCCCGTCGCCGAGGAGGCCTCCGCCCAGATCCTGTCCCTGCCCATGTTCCCGCACATCACGCCTGAGCAGCAGCAGTTGGTGGCGGAGGTGGTCAGGGGATGCTGAGAGGCGGGCGGAGGCGCATGGCTGGCGAAGCCGGCGTCGGTTCCGGAGCCCTGTGGAGTGGTATCAATACGTTGGTCATGCGGGTCGCCAACGTCCTCCTCATGGTCCTGGCCGTCCGCCTCGTCTCGCCCCATGACTTCGGCGTCTTTACCGCTGCCCTCGTTGTCGGGACGATTGCAACGTCCATCAGCGAACTCGGAGTTGCCTCTGCGCTCATCCGCCGCGATCTCTCGGTCGAGGACTACGGCCCCACGGTCGTGGCTATCGCGTGGGCATGGTCCGGACTGCTCGCCCTCATCATGGTCCTCGCCGCCGACCCCTTGGCTCACGCCCTCGGGGCCCCCGAGGCCGCAAGCGCAATCAGAGTACTCGCGCTCGGCGTTGTCGCCTCGGGCTTCTCATCCGTTCCGGGCGCCCTCCTCGCAAGGGATTTCCGACAGCGGTCGCTCTTTGCCGCGAGCGCCATCGCATTTGTGCCGTCGAGCGCGCTGCTCCTGCTCCTGGCCTTGGGCGGCTCAGGAGCGATGTCCTTCGCATGGTCAAAGGTTCTGACGGCCAGCATCACGGGCATCGGCCTGCTCGTGCTCGGGCGCCACTGGATCTGGCCTCGGATCGACGGCAAGGCCCTGTACTTCCTGCTGCGCTTCGGCCTTCCGCTGGCCGGAGCGAACGTGGTCGGCTATGCACTGCTCAACGCGGATTTTGCCCTTGTGGGCAGTGCGATGGGGCCCGCGCTGCTCGGCATCTATTCAGTCGCCTTTTCCGTTGCCTCGCTATCGGTCTCAGTGCTTTCATCAGCGCTGAACTCAGTGGCGATGCCGGCATTTTCGGATCACCACGATGACTCCGATCGGCTGAGAGCGAGCATCCGGTCATGGGGAAGCGCTGTATTCCTCATAGCGCTTCCCCTCTGCGGATTCACGTCCGTTTTCGCTCACGAGATCGTCGCTGTCCTCTACGGTCCGGCGTGGGCCGGCGCGGCACCCGTTGTGGCTGTGCTCGCGCTGTATAGCGTGCCGATGCTCGTTGAGCTCATGCTCTCGAACCTTCTCGTGGCAGTAGGGCGCACTGGTTCCGCCTTCCTCGTCCAGTGCATTTGGCTGATTGCCCTGTCAACCGGAATGCTCGTGGGATTGGGTCCTCTTGGCCTCATGGGGGTCGCGTGGGCCCATGTGGTGGTGTTGCTGGGCGTCGTCCTTCCCGTGCAGGTTCTGCTGGTCCGTCGCGCGGTTCCCGGCTCGCTCGGCGGTTTGTGGCGGGATCTGGGACGACCGGTCGCAGCAACCGCCGTCGCTTCCTTGGTCGCCTTCACGGTCACCATCCCCATTTCTCCCGAATGGCTGAGGATTCTCGCCGGAGGGGCGATCGGCGCCGGCATCTACGTACTCGGCACACGGCCCGTCTGGCGGGCCCGGGTCGCGCTCCTGAGACAACCGCGCCCATCACCTGTTGGAGGTATGTGATGCGGCGGATGCGTCCTACCCCGCTGACAGGGCGGCCGACGGTCTCCGTCGTCATCCCTTGCTACAACTACGGCCACTTTCTTCCGCGCGCGGTTCAGAGCGTTCTCGAGCAGCCAGGTGTAGATGTCCAAGTCATCGTCGTCGACGATGCCTCTCCGGACGGCAGTGCGCGGATGGCAGAAGGTATCGCGGCCTCAGATCCGCGGGTCACGGCAGTAGTGCATGAGGTCAACGCCGGCCATATCGCAACCTACAACGACGGCCTGCGGCTGTGCAGAGGCGACTACGTCGTCCTGCTGTCCGCCGACGATCTCCTCGCCCCCGGCGCCCTCGCCCGTGCGGCAGCCCTCTTTGAGGCAAGACCCGGCCTCGCGCTCGTCTATGGAAGGGCGCCGTCGTTCTCGGAGGAGCCTCCGCGCCCCGTCAAACGCCCAGTCTCCTGGACTGTATGGAGTGGCTCCGAGTGGATCGAGCGGATCTGCCGCCGTGCCACGAACGTCATCGCCAATCCAGAGGCCATCGTCCGCCGGGAAGTGGTGGAACGGGCAGGAGGCTACGACGCTCGCCTTCCGCATACGGCAGACCTCTACTTCTGGCTTCAGGCCGCTACCTTCGGTCGTGTTGGACGCATCGAAGGACCCCCGCAGGCCTATTACCGAATCCATGGCGGGAACATGCATCTCGGGGAAGACGACTTGAGCGATCTCGTAGAACGGTCGCGGATGTTCGAGTTGTTCCTGTCGTCGCCGCAACTTGCCACGACAGCCGTTTCTGCTCGGACGGCGCTTGCGCGAGAAGCGCTGGCGCGGGCTGCCCGGGAATACGATCTGGGTCGTGGTCATGGGCCGTTGGCTGCGAGGTATATCGGCTTTGCCCACGAACAGGGGGTGGAGCTCGACGGCTTGGACGCATGGTCTGCGCTTCGGCGGCGCCAGACGTTCGCCGAAAGGGCCCTCGCGCGGAAGGCGTTGTCCGTCGTTGGGCGCGCACACCGGCGGATGGCCGCCACCGCCGAGTTGGCCCGAATCCGAAGGACCGGGGTGGCATGACCATGGCCCCCTTCGGACGCACGATCGTCCTCAACGCGGCCAACCGGTGGGATGACATGTGGATGGCGGACCAGCAGCTCGCCACGAGTCTGTCTCAGTTCATGCCGGTGCTCTATGTGGATCCAGTGCAGTCCGCCGCGACGCGGATCCGCGAGCGCGGCTGGAGCTCTGCACGGAGGGCCCGCCCAGGGCTGACTTTTCTCGGCCCCAGACTGGCTCGTCTCGAGCCCGAGGGCCTCCCCGGCATTTCCCACAGGGGCATCACGAACATCAATGCGCGACTCTCGGCCTTCGAGGTCCGGGCCGCCCTCCGCCGACTGGCCGCTGATCCATTCGCTTCAATTGAGGCAAATGTCCTCGCACCCATCTCCGGCGGTATCGGTGAGTCGAGGACTGTTTATTGGGCTCAGGACGATTTTGAGGCATTGGCAGGTCTGGTCGGTGGGGCAGCCGAATCCTATGCGCGGGGGGACGCACGGCTCGTGGCGAGTGCCGACGTTGTCATTGCCGCTAATCCCCGCGTAGCGGCAGCCCTCAGAAGCCGAGGCAGGGACGCGCACCTCGTGCCTTTCGGCTGCAATGCGGAGCATTTCTCCCGATCGGCGACGGAAGATGTCCCCTCGGATGTATCGCTGGAACGCCCCTACGCAGTATTCGTGGGCCATTTGGGTGAGCGCATCGATCTGACCATTCTCGAGCGGCTGGCTTCCGAGGACATTCGCCTCTTGCTGGTGGGGCCATTGCATCAGCGGGCAGAAAGGTCTCGTTTCGAGGCTCTTGCGAAGCTCCCTGGCGTCCAGTGGGTCGGACCACGGCCCTTCGAGAGCCTGCCGGCCTACATGGCCGGAGCAGAAGTCGCCCTGGTGCCCTACACGAGGTCCCGCTTCAACCTGGCGAGCTTTCCGCTCAAGACGCTCGAGTACCTCGCGGCTGGCCTCCCCGTGGTGTCCACACCGCTTCCGGGGGTCGAGTGGATCGGCTCGGAGGACATCCATGTCGCGTCCGAACCCGATCGGTTCGTCGGTGAGGTCGATCGACTGCTCTCCCTGGGGAGGGATGCCGCCGGCGACCTACGGAGGCGAAACCTGGCCCAAGACCACAGCTGGGATCGTCGGGCCGAAGCGGTGGCGTCGGTTCTGGGGATCGGCCTGAGACGTGCGGGGGCCTCTGATGGACGCTGAAACGCGGAATGCGGTCGACCACGTCATCCTGACGCGATTCAACCTGCCATCTCCCGGCTTTGAGCGTTCAGTGCGGGAGCGTGAGGGGTGGCTCGAGCAGCGGGTGTCGCTCTTCGAGAGATATTGTCTGCCAACGGTTTCAGCACAATCGACTCAGGCCTTTTCATGGATCGCCTATTTTGATCCGGCAAGTCCGATGTGGTTGCGAGAGCGAATTGAGGCGTGGGCGGGAAGGAGCCCACTCACGCCGATCTTCCGCTCCGAGGTCAGTGCAGGCGAGCTGTTGTCCGACCTGGCGAACGTCTCCGGCGCGCACACGAGGACTCTGGTGACGACGAATTTGGACAACGACGACGCTATAGCCCGCGACTTCATCGAGCGCATCCAAGGCCTGGCCGAGCACGGCTCAACGGCCGCCATCTACCTCGCTCGAGGTCTCATCGGTGCAGTCCCCTTCGTCTACCGGCGCGTGGACCGCGTCAACGCGTTCTGCAGCGTGAGCTCAAGCTGGGAGGACGCTGCGACGTGCTGGAAGGACTGGCATAACGAACTGCATCGGCACATGCCCGTCAAGCTCGGTTGGGGCGAACCGGCCTGGCTGCAGGTCATCCATGGCACCAATGTGAGCAATCGCGTGCACGGCACGATGGTTTCTCCGGGCGCCTACGCAGCACTCTTCCCCGGAATCTTTGAGGACGGCTGGCTCCAGCCTTCTGAAATGGACCGGTTGTTCGATTCCTCCGTCAGGCGCCCTCTTCGCTGGGGTCGCGAGGCCGCTCGAGGCGCTGCCAAGCGCGTCATTGTGGCCACAGCCGGGCGGTCGGCGCTAGATCGTGTTCGGGACCGGATGCGGGGAAGACGGGGGGCGTCAACGCCCAGTAAGGATGCGTGACAATGAAGCTCAGAATGGTGGGATGGGCTCTCGTACGAAGGTGGTATGCGGCTCTAGCAGGACTCATCGTCGTCGGTGCGGCGTGCGCCCTCGCGTATGTCTCCGTCCCGGTCGACTATAAGGCGAGCGGTAGCCTTGTCCTGCTCCCTTCGGCTCAGAGCGTGGGATCCGGAGGCAACCCCTACCTCTTCCTCGGCGGGCTGGGGCAGGCTATGGACGTGCTCACTCGACGGATGGCGGCCGCCGAGACGGTGGATAAATTCTCGGCGCAGTACCCGAAGATGTCGTACACGGCTCTGCCGGACGTCACGTCGGGAAGCTCAATCCTTGTGGTGGCGGTGAAGGCGAGATCTTCAGCCACGGCGGAACAGGCTCTGGCGGCAATTCTTGCCGACGTCCCCACCGAGCTCACGGCAATGCAGGACTCGCTGCACGTGCCGGCGACGTCGCGCATTTCGTCGATGCCAGTTGCCGACCCGTCGCCGCCTGTCCCCGACACGAAGGGACAGATCCAGGCAGTGGGAGCCGTCGGCGCGGCAGGGATCGTTCTCGTGGTGCTGTTCACGGCCCTCTTGGACGGCCTGCTCCTGCGCCAGAAGCGACGTCGGGAGGGTGGCGGCGGGCGGAAGATTGCCGCTCGTTCTGGCTCCGCCAGCCACGCGGCGGAACCGGCGTATGCTGCTCTCCTTGTCTCCGCGCACGTCGACGCCGATGCGCAGCAGCGGACTGCCTCGGCTGAGGAGGACCCTGAGGAGCCGGCAAGGGGGATGCACCGGAGGCCGAGCCGGAGTGCGAGCGCGGCGCGATGACGCCCGCCGAATTCTTCGCTGCAATGAGCAGACGATGGTATGCCGTCGTTGCCATGCTCATGGCGGTCGCCGCCAGCTGCGTCTTCCTGTGGCCAGGGCAGCACGTCTACTCGGCCCGGGGATCCGTTACCTTCCTCTGGCCCGGCTCCATCTCACTCTCCAAGACGGACGACGGCGGTCTTGCAGCTCTGGTGAATTTCGCGGCCATGGTGCGTTTGGCCATTGACGACGGGCAGGCCCAGGAAAGCACTTCCTTCGGAGGCTCGCTCGTCGGTGCCGGGGTCCGGAACGGCTTCACCGTTGTGCTGCCGAATTCGGGCGGCCAGTGGTCAGTGGAGTACAACCAGCCCAGACTGCAAGTGGAGTCGGTCGCCGCGACACCAGAAATGGCGGCGGCCAAGGCGAGCTCCTTGATTCAAGAGATCACGGCGGCGGCGTCTGAGCTTCAGGCACGATTGTCGATCCCACCCGATGCCTTCATCTCAACCTCCGTCTCCTCGGTTGAGGTTGTCGACGGTGGAGCATCCCTTGGCACACGGATGAGGGCGGAGGCTTCGCTGGTGTCCATCGGCGTATTCCTGACCGGCATGGCCATCGCCATTCTGGACCGATCCATCAGGCACAGGAATTTCGCGCGTCGGGGGAGGATGACGGCGTGAGCACGTTCTCACACGCGATCCGGAGGACGTTCGACGCGAAGACCATGCTGTCGATCTTCCTGATCCTGTGCTTCGTGCCTTCGTACCTGACGTTCTCCGTCATCGGGGCGGTGGGGCGCCCCACCACGCTGCTGACTCTCATCATGTTCGCGTGGTGGCTGGCGGACCGGCTCCGCCGTCACGTACCGACGCCGTGGCGCTTCCAGCCTGTACGATGGGCGCTTGCTGCGGTCTTCCTCGCGGTGCTCGCGAGCTATGCAGCCGCGATGTTCAGGGGATTGCCGGTTGCAGAGGTAAGCCCTGCGGACACGGGCCTGCTCCGCTTGGTGGGATGGTGCGGGCTCTTCCTTCTGGTCCACGATGGCCTGCGAAGCATGGACGACATCATCATCATGGTTCGCCGGATCGTCACGGCGGGCGCCCTCATGGCGCTTCTCGGATTGGCGCAGTTCGTGACCAAGAGTTCTCTGCTCGGCTGGATCAGCATCCCGGGCATGACCGGTGACACTGCGGGCGCAATCGACCAGAGGGGCGGTTTTGTCCGTGCGGCGGGAACAGCAACACATCCGCTCGAATACGGGCTGGTCCTCTGCGCAATTCTCCCCCTCGCCCTCGGGCTGGCGCTCGAGGACCGAGAGCGCAGCCTCCTCTCCCGCTGGTGGCCGGCTGCAGCGATGGGAGCCGCCACCCTCCTGTCGGTTTCGCGTTCCGCTCTTGTCGCGGCCATCGTGGCGGTGTGTGTTCTCTTCGCCGCCTGGCCCCCGAGGCGCAGGCTCTTTGCCTCGATGCTCGGAGTGGGGCTCTTCGGCGTCGTGTACGTCTCGGTTCCGGGATTTGCGGGAACCATCGTGGGGATGTTCACCGGGGCCGCGGGCGACCCCAGCGTGGCTTCGCGCGTCAACAGTTATGACGTGGCCTTCAGCATGGTAGCGCGGACACCAATTTTCGGACGGGGATTCGGGACTCTCCTGCCTAGCTATGTCTACTTGGACAATCAATACCTCGGTGTGGTCGTCGAGCTCGGTCTCGTGGGACTGATTGCGGTCGTCAGCCTGTTCGTCTTGGGAATTGGCGCCGCCTGGCGATCATCCATGCATGCGCGCACCCCCTTCCAGAGGCAGATCGGGAGCTCGATCGCGGCAGCGGTCTGCGCGAGTGCTGTGAGCTTCACCTTCTTCGACGCGCTGTCCTTCCCGCTTTCGTCGGCCTTCATCTTCCTTCTCGCCGGCTTGGCTGGCGCCTACCACCGCGTGTCATCAGCCCGAGGCGGAATCTTCGTTGGCCTCGACATCAATTCGTCGCAACGTTCCGCCGATGGTGTCAGCGCTTTGCGCTGACGGCAAAGACGGAATCGGGCGGGACGGATACGGTGAGGCTTGAGGCGTCTGAGAGGGGCTGGGGCGATGACGTCACGCCGTCATCCGTGAGGGCCGAGAATTCCGTGGTGGAGAAGGCACTGCGAGCTGATGAATCCGAAATGCGGAATCGCTGGGAAGAACTTGTGCCGTTGACACCGACGATTGTCAGCGCCCCGGACCGGGGATCGGCAAAGGCCACTGCCGTGACGGCAGATGCCCCGTGAGATCGCACTCGAACGAAGCCAGGGGGCAGGTATCTATAGAGGAGCTTGAGGACCTCAAAGGTCTGGCGCCGAATGTAGGTGCCGCTCTGGGCGTCGTAGGCCAAAGCCCCCCAATAGCCGAACGCCCCGTGATGCTCGTAGAAGCCGTCCCAAGCATCGTACAACTGGGCCCCGGAGGCTCCCTGTTCAAGCAGGGAGAGCAGAATCGAAGCAGTCGACGTCGCGCGATTCCATGAATCGTCCGGTTTCACTCCGCTGTCGCAGCTGTCGCACGCGGTGTTGAATTCGGTGACCCACACGTCGGGGTCGCCTTCTTTGAGCGTGGAGGGGAGGTCCGCCAGGTCACCCGAATAGGTGTGGACACCTAGGTGCGCGATCTTCGACCGTACATAGGGATCGGCCATCAGAAGGGGCGCGTACGCACTTTTCGCGCCCTCCACACTTGAAGCGTCGGGTGCAACGAATTTGACGTCCCCGAGTCCCATCGATTCCAGTCGGTGTCCCAGCTTGTCAAACAACCGCACCGTCTGGTCTGGGTCGACTTTAGGACCTTCGATTCCGTTGAGGTCTGGCTCGTTCAGTGGGCTGAGGAGATTCAGTTTCAGTCCCCGCTTCTCGCGGGCGTAGCCCACGAGTGAGGCAACCATCCGCACCCAATAGTCTTCTTTATCGGGCAGGATGTGCGTTCCTCCCATCCACGCTGGCACCCCGCCCATGAGGCTCAGCGAGACCGTCTGGCCTGGCTTTGATTCGATGTAGGCGATGGTGTCCCAGAGATCTTCGAGTTTCGGAGACGTGAGCACCGAGTTGTAGTAAGCCCAATCGATCGCGTTTGGGTCACCCACTTGGGCGGACTCCCAATCGGACTTCTCGATGATGACGCGCCACGTCAGGGGACCCCAGGCGGAGTAGGCATCTATCGCCGGTTTGAGCTGTCCGCCCTTCCAGCTGTGCACATTCGCGTCGATCCCCAAACCGCTGACGATCTGCTGCCTGCTGCCCGCATCGATCACGAGCTCATCAGTCGTGAGGGCTCCGCTCGTGACCGCTGCGGGCGGCAATGCCGGAGAGGAGTTCTCTGAATCGAGGATCGGCGGGGCCGCTGTGGGGCGCTGCGCGGCCGGCGCGGAGGTGGTCTCGGGCTCGGGAGCCACGCAGCCCGCGATCAGCAGGAGGATGAGGCCGAGCGCGGCGGCGGTCAACCGTCGCCGCGCTCTCCTCTTGGCAACTCCGCTCACGGTGTAGCGAAGACGACGTCGACCCAATAATTGGTCGCGTTGTAGCTGTCCGTCGGGAATGCCGAGGCGCCGTACCGGTACAGCCCGTTCAGGTGACTTGCCGTGCTCGCCAGGCCGTGCAGCGGGGGAGCATCAGCCGCGGTGTTGAAGTAGCCTCCGTTCGCCGAGTAGAAACCGTTCGGAGCGTAGTACGAGACGACATAGGTCGTGTTCGCACTGATTGCGACCGGACTCGAGAGCGTCGCAGTCTGCCATCCGCTCGAGGTTTCACCGGTGAACGTCACGGTTGCCAGCAGGGTCCCGCTCGCCGTCCATAGGTGGCCGACATGGGTTCCCGTGTTCTGCGCTCCCTTGTAGAACCGGATTGCCGTCACCGATCCCGAGACGTCTGCAGTGAACTGGGCACCCAATTCAACGGCGTTCGCGTCGTTGACGTTCGGCGTGGCAGGAGTGGACGAGGCGCCGAAGATGCTGCAGGGGCACGTGAACGACGCAGATCCCGTCGTGAAGCTCCAGCTGTAGGCGGAAGTCATCGCCTGGCCTGTAGCATTCTTCACGCCCGTCACGGTAGCCGTGTAGGTGGTGTTGGCCGCAAGCGCCGAGCTCGGAGTGAACGTGTAGGTGCCGTTGGTCGAAGCGGTCGTCGTGTTCCCGGCAACCGCGGACCCGCCGCTCGGGGCGAGGCTGAAGGTTGCCGAGGAAGTGTCAATCGCCTGGTCGAAGGTGGCGGACACAGTGGTCGTGGCCGCAACCGATGTTGCCCCTTGGCTCGGGGAAACGCTCACGACCTTCGGCGCTGAGGTCGAGCCGGCATTGAATACCGCGTCGACCCAGTAATTCGTGGCGTTGAACGATCCGGTCGGGAAGGTCGAGGCCGAGCCGTAGGAGAACACGCCGTTTCCGCCCGACGAACCACTCGAGAGACCGAAGATCGGCGAGGATCCCTGGGCAGACGCGAAGCCGTTGCCGGTGTAGGCGTAACCGCCATTCGGCGCGTAGTAGGAGATGACGTAGGTCGTGTTGGCCGTTACCGCTACTGGCGTCGAGAAGGATGCCTGCTGCCAGCCAGAGGCCGATTCGCCGGAGAAGGTCACGCTCGCAAGCTTTGTTCCGCTCGCCGACCACAGATTTCCGACGTGCGTTCCCGTATTGAGCGAACCCTTGTAGAAGCGAACCCCAGTGACCTGGCCCGCTGTGTCGGTCTGGAACTTCATCCCGAGTTCGACACCGCTGGTGTCATTGGCGCTCGCGGTTGCGGGCGTGGCACTCGAGGCGAAGACCGAGCACGGGCAGGTGTAGGCCGGTGCTGTGGTGAAGCTCCAGCTGTAGGGCGACATCGTCTGACCCGTCGAGTTTGTGGCGCCGCTCACAGTCGCGGTGTACTGCGTGCTGTTCGCGAGCGCTGACGTCGGAGTGAACGTCGCCGTCGTCGTCGAGCTCGAGTAGGAAACCGAGCCGGCTACCGTAGCGCCCGAAGCATCCTTGAGCACGAACTGGACCGACGATGCCGTCACGTTCTGATTGAAGGTCGCGCTGACCGGAGAAGTGACTGCAACTCCGGTGGCCCCTGGGCCGGGGATCGTCGAGGACACATTGGGGGCGGGCGGTGCCGCTGCAGTGGTGAAGCTCCAGCTGTAGGGCGACATCGTCTGGCCCGTCGAGTTCGTGGCGCCGCTCACCGTTGCGGTGTACTGCGTCCCGTAGGCGAGAGCGGCAGCAGGCGTGAAGGTCGCGGTTGTTGTGGCGCTCGAGTAGGAGACGCTTCCGCCGACACTCGCGCCCGTCGGGTCCGTGACCACGAACTGGATCGACGATGCGGACACGTTCTGGCTGAAGGTCGCGTTGACAGTTGCCGTCACTGCCACCCCTGTGGCGCCGGGCCCCGGATTGGAGGAGGACACGTTCGGCGCGGGCGGCGCCGCGGCGGTGGTGAAGCTCCACGTGTACGGCGCGGCCATCGTCTGACCTGCGGAGTTCGTGGCTCCGCTGACGGTCGCCGTGTACTGCGTGCTGTAGGCGAGAGCCGACGTCGGCGTGAAGGTCACCGTCGTACTTGCGCTGTTGAGTGCCGCGCTGCCGTTGACCGCATTACCGCCAGGGTCCTTGAGCGTGAACGTCACAGATGAACCGGTCACGGCCTGGTTGAAGGTTGCGCTCGGCGTCACGCTGATCGCAACACCCGTGGCATTGGAAGCCGGCGAGGTCGAGTTCACTGCCGGTGCCGGCGGCGCCGCGGCGGTCGTGAAGCTCCACGTGTACGGGGAGGCCATCGTCTGCCCCGTGGAGTTGGTCGCGCCACTCACCGTCGCCGTGTACTGCGTGCTGTAGGCGAGAGCCGACGACGGCGTGAATGTCGCGGTCGTGCCTGCAGCGTTCAGGGAGGTGCTGCCGGAGATGGATGTCCCGGACGCGTCTTTGAGCGTGAAGGTCACTGAGGACGTGGTGACGGCTTGGCTGAAGGTCGCACTTGGCGTAACGCTGACCGCTACTCCGGTCGCGCCGGAAGCAGGCGAGGTCGAGCTGACTGTCGGCGCGGGCGGCGCGGCAACCGTGGTGAAGCTCCACGAATACGGAGACATGGTCTGCCCTGTGGAGTTGGTCGCGCCGGTGACGGTCGCCGTGTACTGCGTACTGTACGCGAGCGAGGAGGAAGGCGTGAAGGTTGCCGTGGTGCCTGCTCCGTTGAGCGCCGTCGTGCCGTTGACTGTCGCTCCACTGGCGTCCTTGAGGGTGAAGGACACTGACGAGGCCGTGACGGCCTGGTTGAAGGTTGCGCTAGGGGCAGCGTTGACTGCCACGCCCGTTGCGCCCGATGCCGGCGATGTCGAAGTGACTGCCGGAGGAGTGGGCCCCGACGGCTGGAAGATCGCGTCCACCCAGTAGTACTCGGCGTTGTACGGGTTGTTCGGGAACGCCGACCCATTGTTGTAGACGTAGAAGCCGTTGGGTGCGCCCGGCAGGCTTCGCGTGAAGTGAAGAGGCGGGAAGTCGACCGAGCCTCCGCCCGCCGGTTGCGGTGATGGGTTGTTGTAGAAGTAGCCCGAGTCCTCGGAATAGTGACCCTTCGGTGCGTAGTAGGAGACGATGTACCGCGTCCCGGCAGTGATGGCGACAGGCTTGGAGAACGTCACACTCTGCCACCCGGAGGTCGATTCGCCCGAGAAGGTCGCAGTCGCCAGCAGGGTGCCGGAAGTGGTCCACAGGTTCCCGACGTGGGTGCCCGTGTTCGTGCCGGCCTTGTAGAAGCGGACGCCGGTGATGGTTCCGGCCACGTCCGAGTAGAACTGAGCTCCGACCTCGACCGAGCTCGGGTCTCCCGAATCGGGGTTCGCGGGCTTGGTCCCCGTGCCGAAGAGCGAGCATGGGCAGTTCACGCTCAGCACGATGCCGGCGCCCGGCTTCTCCAGATTGCCGGTGTCATCGACTGCGCGAGTCTTGATGGTTGTGGTCGGATTGCCGTGCGCAACCCAGGAGTACGTCCAGCTCGTGGTGCCGGTGGCGGGATGCCAGGTGGTGCCGCCGTCGGTCGAGACCTCGACTCCGGCAACCACGCCGCCGGTATCGCTCGCCGTTCCCGAGATCGTCATGGCGGTGCCGTCTGCGACGGAGGCGTTAGCCGCGGGGGCGGTGATCGTCGATGTAGGCGCGGTGGTGTCGGTCGACGCCGTGGCGGCCTTGAGTCCAGCGAGAAGGGTCACGGGCTGTGCCCCCATGTCGGCGAGCAGGTTGACGGTGGCCTGTTGCATGTTCGCGTCCGTCTTGGCGCCGGTCGTGAAGTTATCAAGCCCCCAGGACCACTGGACCGTGCCGGCGCCGAAGACCAGCGCGCCGCTTGGAGCACGGTATTCGGTGAGATTGTGCGTGGCCGTCTTCCCGGTCGTCGTTGTGCTCCCGTAGTCCGTGAAGACCTCTGAGCTGGTGTTGGTCGTAGAGGAGAGCGGGAATAGCCCTGCAGGCCTGAACCCGTTGTCAGGATTGATGTCCCATTCGTAGCCGAGGGTGTCAAGGTTGGCGCCGAGGGTGAGCGTCTGGCTGCCCGTGAGGGAAGCGACCTGGGTGTTCCGCCAAATTCGCAATCCGGCAAACCTCGCTGGCACGGTGATGTCAGTGGAACCGGAATTGACGTTGAAGAACTGGCCTGTCAGCGAATTCTGGGGGTTGCCAGCGCCGTTTGCGGTTCCGAAGCGCGGATCGGCGTACGTTCCGGTCCACGTCACGGGATCTGTGGGGGCGTTGAAATGAGTGTCCTTGTAGCAGACGAGTGTGCGCCCGGCAGTTGCAGTTCCAGCTTGGCTCGGCTCCCACCGCGTCCGCCAGAAGAGCTCGTTGCCGGAAAACATGGCGATGTTCACGCCTTTGTCGCGGGCGGTCTCGATGTTGGTGCGTTGATCATAGGAGACGTATTCGTCGTGTCCTGAGGTCAGGAAGGCCTTGTGGTTGAGGAGGAGCGAACCGCGAGTTGCCGTATCGTTTCCGGCTTGGTAGCTCAGGTCGTAGCCGTTGGCTTCCAAGAACCGGATCATGGGGAGTTCCGTTTGGGTCAGCCAGCTGCGTCCCTGATCGTCCAGAGCGGTGTGGAACGGACGGTTGTAGGAGACTTTGAAGGCCGACTTGTAGGCGAGCGGGTTGCCCGGCGGGCAGGCGACGGTGCATTGGTAGAGGCTGTTGCCTCCGTAGGTGTTGTAGGCCTGCCAGGTTTCGTCGGATGTCTGGAAGAGGATAGAGCTGGTCGACGCATCGTTTCGCACGACGAAGGTGATCCAACTGCTGCCGCCAGTGTCGTTTCTGACGAGGTGAGCGATGTAGACGCCCGAGACGGCGTTGGCAGGGACAGTCCAAGACGCTGAGGCCGCCCAGTTTCCGCAATCGATGAGCCCCGTGTCAGAGAAGGTCTGGCATGCGGGTTGCGTCTGAGGAAGGGTCGCGGTGGGCAGAAGGTTCGCGGCGATCTTCCGCGCACCATCCCCGTTGTAGTACCCGAGACGGAGGATGTCGAAGTGGTAGGCCTTTGCCGGTGTGTTGATCTTGAACGTCACCGTCTCGCCGACGTTCGCGCTCATCTGCGTGGCGTAGCCCTGGATGGTCGAGTCGCCGGCGCCGGAGATCATCCAGTCGGTCTGGGGCGTGCCGGTCTGCGTGTTCTCACAGGCCACCGCGCTCACCACCGGCGCGGCGCAGGGATTGGCGGCCGCCTGTGCAGGCGGCGCCGCCGTCTGGGGAGCGATCGCGACGAAGACTGCCGCGAACAGCAGCGCAGAGACCCACGCGGCAAGGGGCCGCCGGGTGCTTTGGAACACGGAACGGCGGCTGGATCGGGATGCTACTCGCTGGCCCACGGCGACTCCTCGCTAGGAAGGGCTCTTGATTCGGAAGGGCTCTTGGACTGGGGAACTTCGGTCACGGCACGGCTGATCGGAAGCCTCATCGCCGGCTGCTCTCGTCGCGCTCCCACAGCTGGGAGCCGGTGGACGGGAGCGACTGCCGCCGCCCCATCAGGGCGAACGTCGCGTAGACCGCGGCGTCGAGGGCGGAGAGCGGTCCGCGCACGGAGGCCACGAGGCCCTGGAACGTCCGCATCGGGGTGCCCCCTCCTGTGGAGGCGGGGGCGCGGTACACGCGATGGAGGGTGGAGACGAGGGACGACGTGGTCCGTGGGGGTCGCACCACCACCGGCTCGCCGTCGAGGAACACCTTGTGCCCCGGATCGAACACGGTGTCCACGAAGTAGTCGTCGGCGGCGCCTTCGGGGAAGGCGCCCATAAGCCGGTGCCCCTCCTCCGTCATGGCGTAGCACCCGGCGCCCCAGAGCGCGGTGCGATTCGAGGGAATCCGCACGCGCGCCCGGTAGTAGGCGGCCACGAACGGGTCGCACCCGGACGTGTCGTACCGGAAGTCGGGCCGCCCGGCCAGGTATTCGCCCCGCGACAGCTCGGCGAGGATCCCGGCGAGCGCCGCGGGCGGAACCTCGATGTCCGCGTCGAGATAGACGCGGGGCCACCGGGTCGCGACGGCGTCAGCGGCGTTGAGGGCGCGGGCCTTCCCGGGCTCCGGCAGGTCAAGGACCCGCACCCCCAAGTAGTGGGCCGCGATCTCTGCGGTCCGGTCGGTGCACGCATTGCACGCGACGATGACTTCAACCCGCCCGCTCTCGAGCGCCGGGCGCAGCCCTTCGAGGGTGCGGCCGATCACGCCCTCCTCGTTGTGGGCAGGAATGATCACGCACCCCTCCGGGTGCTCCTGCGCCGAAGGATGGGCAGTGGGCCGGGGGAGTGCCTCCCACCGCCCGGGGCGGAGGAGGAGTGCAAGCGTACGGCGATGATCGCCGTCGTACGCGCGAAGCACCTCCCGGGTGACGACGGCGGCGGTAGCGAACGCCGCCGCGGCACCCGGGTGGTGCTTGCGCATGTAGCGGATCTTGTTGACTGACATGAGCGCGGCGAGGGCGCTCGAGGTTCCCGAGCCGCCTCCGGAGTGCATCACGCGCGCCGCGGGCTCGAACCAGATCTCGAACCCGTGCTGCCGCAGCGACCGGAAGTAGTCCGTCTCCTCGGAGTACATGAAGAAGCGCTCGTCCCAGGGCCCCACCACGCGGGCGGCGTCGGCGGAGACCATGAGCGCGGCGCCCGTCGCCCAGTCCACGGTGTGGGCGTGGGCGTAGCTCTCGGCGTCGTAGTCCGTCTCGGCGCTCCACTGGGGGCGCCGCGGGAGGTGCGCACCGAACAGTGCGTCGCCCCAGGCTCGCATGGCGGTGGGCTCGCGTCGGAGCGAGGGATAGCGGGCGCCGTCGTCCTCGAGGATAAGGGGGACGACGGCCCCGGCGCCGGCGGCCCGCAAGCGGGCAAGGAGGGCGTCGACGGCGCCGGGGAGCACTTCGGTATCGGGGTTGAGCACGAGGAACGCCTCGGCCTCGCCGGCCGCGGCGGTCGCCGCATTGATGGCACCGGCGTAGCCCAGGTTTCCGCCAGTGCGGAAGGCGATGACGTCCTTGCAGTGTGCGATGGCGTCCAGCGTGAGGCGGTCGGGGGAGTTGTCCGCGACCACGACCCGCAGCCGGAGACTCCGCGCGGCGCTGCGCAGGGAATCGATGAGCTGGGGCAGAGAGTCGGCGCTGTTGTAGGTCGGGATGAGCACCGCGACGTCGGCAGGCTCGCCCGAGGGGGCGAAGAGGCCTTGGCCGGCTGGGTGCGCGAACCGGGCCGAGGCGACGGCGGCGGAGCGGCGGGCTTCGGCTGAGAGCGCTACTGGGCCGCTGGCCACGGAATCAGTGCTGTGACGCCGCATCCGCACGTAGGCCTCGGGGCCCTGGACCAGGTAGCGCTCCGAGAGGCGAGCGGGCTCGAGCGCGAGCCGCCAGGCCCACTCGAGTCCGTGCTCGGCAACCCAGACAGGGGCCCGCTTGATGCGCTCTGCGAGGAAATCGACGACGGCGCCGAACGCGAGCAGGACGTGCGCCCCGGTTGCCGGCCCATGCTCTGCGATCCACAGCTCCTGCCGCGGCTTGCCGAGACCAACGACGAGCACGTCGGTCCCGGCCGCGGCGATCGAATGGGCGACGACGGCGGACATCGCCGGATCTTCGAGCTCGCCCCGGCTCGGGGCCCAGAACCCGGAGACGCGCAGGCGGGGCCGTCTCTCCGCGAGGCGTCCGCGCAGGAGGACTTGGGCGTCGGGGCTCCCACCCAGGAAGCCGACCGTCAGCCCCTCGGCCTCGCAGCGGTCCAGGATGGGTCCGATGAGATCGCTGCCGGCCAGCCGGGGCCAAGGCCGGCCCGTCAGGCGCTCCGCCTCCGCCGCGAGTGGAGCGCCATCCAGGAGCGTGAGCCAGTCGACGTCCGACGACCCGAGCGAACGCTGCCACCTCCCGCCGGTGCCGAAATGGTACACGTGATCGAGGTTGGCCGAGACCACGCCGAGCGGCCGCTCGCGCTCCCGGCACCCCCCGAGGATCGCGTCGACCGAATCGCCGGTGTCCAGCAGTGTCACCTCAGTGCCGCCGAGCGTCACCCGGTTGCTCACGAATCGGCCCTCCACAGGCGTCCATCGGTCTCTACGTAGCGCCGCCCGGTTACCGGGCACAGCCACGTGGCGCCGCTGCCGTTGCGGACGTCCTCCTTGAGGCGGTGGCCGGCTTCGCCGACCCAGCCGATCTGCCGGGCGGGCACTCCCGCCATGAGCGCGTAGTCGGGGACGTCCTTGACGACGACGGCGCCCGCCGCCACCGTGGCCCACGCACCGATGCGGACGGGCGCCACGCAGACCGCGCGGGCGCCGATCGACGCCCCGGTACCCACGCTCACGCCTACGGCGAGCCAATCGTCGGAGCTCTTCAGCGTGCCGTCCGGATTGACGGCCCTGGGGTTCAGGTCGTTCGTGAAGACCACGGCGGGACCGATGAAGGCGCCGTCTTCCACGACTGCAGGCTCGTAGACGAGCGCGTAGTTCTGGATCTTGCACCGATTCCCGATGCGAACACCGGGTCCCACGTAGACGCCGCGGCCGATGATGCACTCCTGGCCAACCTGGGCTCCCGCCCGGATATGCGCGTGCTGCCACACCACGGTTCCCTCGCCTACCTCGGCTCCTTCTTCGATTTCCGCGGTCTGATGGTTCCGGACCATGCACCCCTCCAACCCCGTCACCGTCTGGTGCGCAGCTGCCACGCGGCTGCTCCTGACTTCTAAGGTCGGGACCGGGGGAGAGGGCGGACAAGGAGGTCGGGACGAAACGGGTCCTCCCCGCCCCAGAATCGGGTGATGCCAACGTTTTGAGCTGCGAGCCCCCGAGTACGGGTCCGCGAGGGCCGCAAGTAGTCGGCGGAGGGGGCCGGAGCGTGCCTGCGTACTCACTACGGGGATGCGCGAGGGCCGGAAAACTGTGAAAAATCATGGAAGAACCGAGCAAGACGGGCCACACGGCCCTAGTGGGGCGTGAGTGCGGTGCGCTCCGTGAAGGCGGCTTCCCGCTCGAGCCGAGACGCCGATTTCCAAGTATCTGCGCTCACCCCCGGACCGTCTGCGTAGTCCACCTGCGTACCCCTCTCTCCAATTCCGCGTACTCCTGAGAGGTGGCCTTTCAGGGCCCCTCTGGAAGCCGGGTACCGACTACTGGTGACCCCCGGGATTCCGCCCGCTGTACTGGAATACATGGAGTTCGGTATTCAGCCGGACGCGTCGGCCCAGCCGGCGTGCTGGGAAATTCCGGAGGTGCGGGGGCCTTCCGGCGAATACCACTCCGTCAAAGCTGGGGACAACGATTTCGGGGGTCGTGATGCGGCGGCGAAATGCGCGGGTGAAGAAATGGCGGTGGGTCAGAATTCTGGCCCTCGGCCTTTCCTCCGCGCTCGCCGTCTTCGCGGGCTTGCATCTTCTCGGGGACGATGCGCGCCAGCAGCTCCGGGCCGAGGCAGCGCAGCAGCTGGCGGCCTCGGTTCCGGAGCCCCCACTCTCCTCATCTGGCACGGCGACTCCCACGGCAGTGCCGGGCACGGCTACTCCGCCGGCCCCGGTCCGGTCGGCAGCTCCCGCCCCGTCGGAGCCTGCCGTCCCATCGCAGCCTGCCCTCCAACTGGCGCAGATGGCCCTGCCGCCTCGGACGTTCTCCTGGCCGGCGGCGGGACTCACGGCCGCCGTCGTTCCGATGGACTGGAGCCCGGCGGCGCCCGTCGACCCTCCGCTGGATGCCCAAGGCTTCGACCCGGTGGGCCACTGGCTCGTCGGTACGGGGCAGTCATCGAGCGTCCGGCCGGTGGTGCTCGCCGGGCACACCTGCCATCAGGGTGTGCCGCTCTGCACCGATGCGACCTTTCCCTTCAATCGACTCAGCTATCAGGGCTGGGCAGTGGGGCAGCCAGCCTCCCTGACCGATGGGAAGGGACAGGTCGTGAATTGTTCGCTCGTGGACCGGAAAGTCGTCGACAAGTCGAAGGCATTTTCCTTCGAGAACAACCCCTGCGACGTGGTTGCCTTCTCCTGCAATTACGACGATCCCGACGGCCAGATTGTCCTCGTGACATTCCGCTGCGGGCAATGCACGTGACCATCCCAGACTGAAAGGAGGCGGGCAGGAAGATGCTGATTCCCGCACTTAAGAAGAACCCTCAATCCAAGAATTACAGCGGCGGCCTGTTGGCGGCCGGCGCGGGAGCGCTCCTCGTGGCCGGGGTTGTCACGAGCCCTGCCATGGCCGCTCCCGGCGCGGCGGACTCCCCGCAGATCCCGATCTGCCACCTGACTGGGTCGCAGGGGAACAAGTACGTATCTGTCTTGACCAACAAGTCGTCGATCGTGAACTCGCGGCCGCTCTACACAAATGACGTGTTCCCGCCCTTCGCGTACACCGATTCACAGGGCCAGACGCAGGAAGTAGCCGGGCAGAACTGGGATGCGGCGGGCCAGGCGCTCTACGCGAACGGCTGCGTGGCCCCGGTCAACACTCCCACCCCCACGGTGACTCCCACAGTGATCCCGACGGTGACTCCCACAGTGATCCCGACGGTGACTCCCACCATCGTCCCCACGATTGTGCCGACGGAGCCTACTGTGACGACGGTAACCACCCCGCCGACCCAAACCTCCGAGCCCACAACAGCCCCGACGTCGGCGTCACCTGTGCCCTCGACGCCGACGTCGGACCCCGTGGTGGTTGAGCCCACGACTCCCGCTCCCTCGACGCAGAAGACTCTGCCTCCGGTGGTGAGCAACAGCCCGTCGTCGGCCCCTGCGCCTTCGACGAGCGTGACGTCGTCGACGGCGACGACGCCGGCGAGTCCCTCGGCTGGCGTTTCTGGGGCGCCAGTCGGGGGCGAGCAGGCGGTTGTGCAGCCGGCGGCGGCGGGCCAGGCAGTGGCCCAGGGCGGCGAGGTGAGCCTCCGCGCTCAGACGGCCGCCTCCGCGCCAGCGGCTGACTCCACGGCCTCGAACGCCTTCTTCGCATCGGGAGTGCTCATGCTCCTCGGCGCCCTGGTCCCGCGGTTCTCCAAGGGGCGGCGCGGGCGTCATCTGTAAGCAGAGAAGACCCATTGGGGGGCGTGCCGTCGTCCCGACGCCAACCGCGTTGGGACGACGGCACGGATGTTTGAGGAGGTTCGCCGTATGCCCAGCCCCGAGTCTGACGTCCCGGGAATCGAGGACGAGGACCTTTCCGCGACCGTCACCAAGCTCAACCGCATCAAGGCGAAGAACCGGGCACGTCTCGCCAATTCCGAGCTGACCCGGGCCTTCCTGAACTCGGGTCTCGCCCTCACCGAGGACGTGTTCTCGCTGGGCGGGGGTGACCCTGCCGAGTCTGTTCCGCCGACGCTCGCCTACCTCTCGCGACCTCGGGTCCTCAGCCGAGCGAGGGAGGACTACCCCGAGCTCGTTCCCACGGAGGCGAAGTTCCGCGACCGTTGGGCCGGCCATCAGGACTTCCTCGAGGACTTCATCGCGTACGCCCTCTTCGCCCGCCACGCGAGCATGCGCCGAGCCCTGGCGGAGTGGTCGACGGAGCTGCTCTCGGCCGGGACTGATTTCGCCACCGCCGTGCACCGCGTTGCCTATGAGGGAGCAAAGCTCGTGCTCGAACTGCCGGCCTATCGCCTGCAGCTGCTGACCATTGCCTCGGCCGCCGCGGACCCTGGGGTCTCGCGGTCCATCAAGCAGATGTACTCTTCCCTGACCGCATCCTGGTTCGAGCTCTACGAGCAGATCGCCGGTTCCTTCGACCTTGCGCTCCGCCCGGGGGTCTCCGCGTGGCAGCTCAACGTCATCCTGCAGTCGGTCTCGGAGGGCCTCGGGGTGCGTCTCCTTGCCGGCGTGGACGAACCCCTGCTGGACCACGAACGGAGGGAGTCCGTCTTGGGCACGGCGGCGCTGGCGCTCTTCGTCTCCCTGCTGGACAACGGCGACGGGCTGACGCTGGAACAGGCCGCCAACCGGCAGTTTTCCCACCCAAAGAAGTCCTCCGGAAAAAGAGGAATTCGCTGAGACGACATCCCGAACTGCACATTCTCTGGTGCTAGTTCGCGCTTTCACACCAGTGCTGAACTGAACCCGCTGTTGACACAAAGCTCGCGCGTTCCAGCAGTTGAGACCGCGCGCGAAAGCGAGGATGACGGGGGACGGCGTGCGCCGGCGGAGACGGGGACGCATCCACTGGGGGTGGCTCAGGCTGCTCCCTCTCGTACTCGCGCTCGCCCTCGCCCTCGTGGCAGTCGTCCATCAGGTCGATGCCAGCGCCCGTGACCAGGCCCGGCTGAGCGCCGCCCAGCAGCTCGCGAGCTCGCCGCCGTCGGCCGTCTCCTCGCCGCCGCAGGTGACCGCGCCGCCGTCGTCCGCCATCGCCGCCACTGAGGCGCCGCCCAGCCCGCCTCCGCTCGCCCTCCCGCCGAAGGCCTTCGCGTGGCCGGCGGCGGGCCTTGCGGTGGACGTTGTGCCGATGGCCTGGACGCCGGGCCAGACCGTCGACCCGCCCTTGGATGCGAACAACTTCGATCCGGTAGGCCACTGGCTTGAAGGCACGGGCCAATCGGCGGCCCTGCGACCCGTGGTCCTCGCCGCCCACACCTGCCATGTGCAGGTGCCGCTCTGCAACGACAGCACGTTCCCGTTCAACAGGCTCAGCTACGCGGGTTGGTCCGCCGGGCAGCCGGCGACCCTGACCGATGCCAGCGGCACAGCCGTTCCCTGCACCCTCGAAGATCGGAGGATCACCGATAAGTCCAAAGCCTTCACCTTTCCCAACGACCCCTGCCTCGTCGTCGTCTTCTCCTGCAGCGTGGAGAATCCCGACGCCGACATCGTCCTCCTCACCTTCCGATGCGGACAGTGCACCTGAAAATGCCACCCCTGGTCTCTTCAACAATGTCGCTCAGTGAAAAAGGAGGCGGTCGCTATGCCGCTCATTTCCACGATCAAGAAGAACCGAGTGAGCTCGCTGCTCCTCGCCGGGTCCCTCGGGCTCATGGCCGCCGGCGTTGCCACCAGTCCGGCGCTCGCCAGCCCGCCGTCCGGCGACACCTCGCACAAGGTGACGATCTGCCACGCCACGGGTTCCGAGACGAATCCGTTCGTCGTCATCACCGTCGACAAGGCCTCGATCGCAGAGGCCCACGGGGAGCACCAGGACCAGCGGGACATCATCCCTGCGTTCACCTACGTGAATGGCAAGGGCCAGACCATCTCGTTCCCGGGACTGAACTGGACTGCGTCTGGCAAGGCCATCTGGGACAACGGCTGCAAGGTTCCGAAGCCGAGCCCCACTCCAAAGCCGACGAAGACCCCGACGCCTACGCCCACCAAGACTGAGACGAAGACGCCGACTCCGACGCCGACGAAGACGGAGACGAAGACTCCGACGCCCACCGCCACGCAGAGCACTACCGCTCCGGTGGTCCCGGGAGTCGGTGGGTCGACCTCGCCCGCAGCATCGGGCGCCGTGGTCGCAGCGGGAGGCGTCGGTGCTGCTGTGGGAGCGGGTGCCGGAGCTGGTGCCGGGCAGGCCGGCGAGGTGACCATCCAGGCGCAGACCGGAGTTGGTGCTCCTGCGGCCGACTCGACCGTCTCCACGTCCCTCTTCGCGTCAGGACTGCTCCTGCTCCTGTCCCTCGTCGGGGCCAAGGCGGCACGCCCGCGTCGTGGACGCCACGCATAGCAGTTGCCCTCTGGAACGGGTCGCGCGGGTTGCGCGACCCGTTCTGCTGCCCGCGACGAGTGCTGCCTGTCAGGCGAGAGCAAAGGGGCTAATCTAACCCAATGCAGGATCGCGCCGAGCCCCTCTACCAGCAGATCGTGGAGCGGCTGCGGGCGGTCCAGCAGCGCGGGTCGGCGCAGCAGAAGGTCGAGGCGGACACTTGGGCGCCGCTCGTCGATGCCCATCGGCCCTGCGGCGAATACGTGGGGCAGCCGTGCTGCAAGTGCGGCCAGCCTTGGCCGTGCCCTATTCTGCGGGAGACCCTCGCGGCGGAATTCTTCCCGCCGCTCTAGCCTCCTCCTCGGCGGACGCCTTCCGATAGTGGCGGTTCCGCGAGCGGAGGACGACGGCGGCCAGAACTGCCGCGATGACCGAACCTGCGAGGATGGCGACTTTCGCGTGGTCGTCGTGCACTGAACCCGCACCGAATCCGAGTTCGGCCAGGAGCAGCGAGACGGTGAAGCCGACGCCCGCGAGGAGCGCGAGGCCGAGCACATCGATCCACGCCAGGGAAGGATCGAGACCTGCATGCCGGGACTTCGTCACCAGCCACGTGGCACCGAAGACTCCCACCGTCTTGCCGACGACGAGCGCCACCACGATGCCGACGGCGACCGGATCGGCGAGCGCGCCTCGAATCCCGTCCCAGCCCCCGACTCCTACCCCCGCCGAGAAAAACGCGAACACGGGTACGGCAACGCCCGCCGACAGGGGACGGAAACGATGCTCCAAGTGCTCGGCGAGCCCGGGCCCTGCCTCGGGGCCGCCCGCCTTCTCGCTCCGGAGCACGGGCACGGCGAAGCCCAGCAGAACGCCCGCCACCGTCGCGTGGATCCCCGAGGAATGCATGAGGACCCACGTGGCCGCGGCCAACGGGAGGAGGAGGTACCACGCGCGGACGCGGCGTTGGACGAGCCAGATGAACAGGGCGAGCGGGACGAGGGCGAGCGCGAGGAACGGAAGATGCACCCCGCTGGAGTAGAAGACGGCGATGATGGCGATCGCGAGCAGGTCGTCCACCACGGCGAGGGTGAGGAGGAACGTGCGAAGCGCGGCCGGCAGGTGGGTGCTGATGACGGCGAGGACGGCGAGGGCGAAGGCGATGTCGGTCGCCGTCGGAATCGCCCAGCCGCGGAGGGCATCGCCTCCGCTGGTCAGGTTGACCGCGGTGAACAGGATCGCCGGCAGGACGACGCCGCCGCATGCGGCGACAACGGGGACGACGGCGGTGGCGGGGCGGCGGAGATCGCCTGCAACGAACTCGCGCTTGAGCTCGAGGCCGGCCACGAAGAAGAAGATCGCCAGCAGGCCGTCGGCGGCCCACTCGCCCAGCGTGAGGTCGAGATGCCAGGGCGCGTAGCCCACGCGGAGGTCGCGCAGCGAGTCATACGACGGGGACCAGGGCGAGTTCGCCCACACGAGGGCTACGACCGTCGCGAGGAGAAGGAGGGCGCCGCCGACCGTCTCCTTGCGGAGGATCTCGCTGATGCGGCGGTATTCGGCGGATGGTGGCGTGGGGAAGACCATGAGGCTCCTGGTGCTGTCGACGTCGAAGGAACACGCCGACCAGACTTCCCGGCACACCAGTTCTTCAAGTCTAGCGATCCGCTGCTCCGTAACTGTCGTTCTGAGCCCTCACAACGACAGTTACGGAGCAGTCGATGAGCAAGCTCCTCAGGTGACGGATGTCCTAGGCGAACAGGGTCCTCACACCGACGACCGCCACGGCGACGCCGAGCGTCACCGAGATGGCCACGAGGAAGATGTGCACCGAGAGGAAACGCGTTGGCCGCCCGGACTCGTCACGCGCGCGGGGATCCTTCATGACGCGGCGCAGGAACTGCGGCCACACCACAATGCTCCAGACGCCGGCGACGATGAGGAGCCACGAGAGGGCGGCGGGCAGCTGCATCAGTGGATCTCGCCCGCGAGCCAGGCCTCGGCCTGGGTGGCCTCGATGTTGAGGGCCTTGCCGACGAACGGCTCAGCCGCGTCGGCGATCTTCCCGCCGAGCAGCGGGATGGAGCTCGAGACGGTGCCCGAGAGCTCGAGGCGCGTGCCGGCCCCTTCGGCGATGAGCCGCTGGACGGCCGTGACGTCCACGGGGGCGCCGGCGACCTTGACCGAGATGTCGGAGTGCCGCGAGCCGTCGGCGTCCGGCGCGGTCCACTTCTCGACCTGGGTGACGGTCAGGTGCTCGCCGACGAACTTCTTCGCGAGCTCGGGGAGGCGGCCGGTGGGGACCTGCCGGACGATCGTGGCCGTGAAGGCGCTCGCGGTGTCGCCGTCGACGGTGAACGATTCGAGCTTGCCGCCAACGAGCTCGCTCACGTGGCGCTGGAACGCCTCGTCGGCGAACACTGCGGCAACCTGGTTGACCGGGTGGTTCAGGGTAGTGGTGGCTTCGAGGGCCATGGAGTCCTTCCAATCTGTCTGGGCTCAGGCGCTCGGCGGGGATGAGCGCCGTGGACCATCCTAGGTGCCCTCGCGACGCCTCCGGAGCCACAGGGCTGCGATCGCCGCGCCAACGAGCGTCCCGCTCGTGTTTGCGAGGACATCCAGGACTGACCCGGTGCGCTCCGGGAGGACCAGCCATTGGGTGAGCTCGATCGCCGTCGAAATCCCGCATCCGAGGGCGACCGACCACAGCACCCGCCGGGTCACGAGCACCGCAAGGACGCCGAAGGGCACGAAGAACGCGACGTTCGAGAGCCATTCGAACAAGGAGTACCCGATCCAGTTCGGAACGCCGTGTCGGTGGAGCCACACGAAGATCTGGGCAATGGTCTTCGACGCCGGCCGGTCCACCGGGGTGGGCCAGAACACGACCCCTGCGATGAACGCGAGGTAGAGCGCCCCGAGCACGCGCACGACCGGCCCGGGGGTCCGGGGTACGGGGATCTCGGTCATCGGGTCCATCCTAGGGGTTCACGCCACGCTGTAGGCTTGGAGTAATCCCCGGGCTTGCCGCATAGCTACTTGGCATAGTTATTTGGCGCTGTTCCGGGTTTTCTGTGCTGCCCTGGAGGATCCTGTGTCCGTCGATGTGCTCCCGCCGACATCCCTCGAAGGCCTGCGTCGCGCCCTGGCCGAGGACCCGACCGTCGCACGCCTCCGCGATTACGCGGCGAAGCCGGCCGACCGGCGCAGTCAGGATCTCCAAGTCGCGGCGCCTCCCGGAATGCGGCCGGTCATCGCCGCCGAAATCCTCGACGCGCTCCCAGAGAACGAGGGCGTCCTCCTTGCCGTGACGGCCACGGAGCGCGAGGCCGAGGACCTCGTGGATTCGCTCGCCGCGTATCTGCCGGCCGGGACCTTTGCGCTGTTCCCGAGCTGGGAGACCCTCCCGCACGAGCGGCTCTCGCCGCGCTCCGACACCGTCGGCCGCCGCCTCGCCGTCCTCCGGCGTCTGGCGCATCCGGAGGTTTCGCCCGGCCCGGCGCTGCGCGTCGTCGTCGCCCCGATCCGCGCGGTGCTGCAGCCGCTCGTCGCGGGGCTCGGCGAACTCGCGCCCGTCTCGCTCATGGTGGGGCAGGACAGCCCGTTCGACGAGGTGGTGCGCGGCCTCGCAGCCGCCGCCTACGCCCGGGTGGACATGGTGAGCCGCCGAGGCGAGTTCGCCGTCCGCGGCGGCATCATCGACGTCTTCCCGCCCACTGAGGACCACCCCGTCCGCGTCGAGTTCTTCGGCGACGAGATCGAGCAGATGCGATGGTTCGCCGTCGCCGACCAGCGCTCGCTCACGGGTCCCCACATCCACCATCCGACCGCACTGCTCGCCGCGCCGTGCCGCGAGCTTCTCATCACGCCGTCGGTCATGAGCCGGGCCGCCCGGCTCAAGGGCAGTCTTCCAGCCGCGGAGGACATGCTCGAGAAGATTGCCGGGGGCATTGCGGTCGAGGGCATGGAGTCCCTCGCGCCGCTTCTCGTCGACGCGATGGTCCCCTTCGTGAACGAGCTCCCCTCAGGGTCGGTCGCGCTGCTCATGGAGCCCGAGAAGGTGAGGACCCGCGCCCACGACCTTGCCGCCACGAATGACGAGTTCCTCGCAGCCGCCTGGGCCACAGCGTCCGATGGCGGCGCCGCGCCCTTGGATCTGAGCGTGGCCGGCGCTGCATCGGACCGAGAGGCGGAGGCGCACGCGGGCAGGCTTGAGGACGCGAGCTTCGCGACGCTCGCGGACACGCGGGCTGCCGCGGTTTCCCGTTCCATCTCCTGGTGGTCGGTGACCTCGCTCGGCGTCGACGAGGAGACCGTCCTCGACATCGACGTCCTCACCATCGCCGCGCGTGAGCCGCGCGGCTACCGTGGGGATGTCGCGGAGATGACGCAGTTCATCAGTTCGCGGGTGGCCGACCAGTGGCGCATCGTGGTCGCCACCGACGGCCCCGGCCCGGCCCAGCGCCTCGCGGAGCTGTTCCATGACGCCGACATCCCGTGCAGCCGCGTCGACAGCCTCGCGCGCGAGCCCGAGCCGGGCATCATCGAGATCACGACGGCGACGGCGGGCAAGGGCTTTGTGCTCGACGGGCTCAAGCTGGCGCTGCTCACCGAGGCCGACCTGCTCGGGCGGGCCAGCGCCGCGGGGACCCGCGACATGCGCAAGATGCCCTCCCGGCGGCGCAACGCCGTCGACCCGCTCCAGCTCCACGCCGGCGACTTCGTGGTGCACGAGCAGCATGGCATCGGGAAGTTCGTGGAGCTGGTGCAGCGGCGTGCGGGAGCCGGCACCGATGCAACGCGGGAGTACCTCGTGGTCGAATACGCGCCCTCGAAGCGCGGTGCGCCCGGGGACCGCCTGTTCGTCCCCACGGACCAGCTCGACCAGGTCACCCGATACGTTGGCGGCGACACGCCGGCGCTCTCGAAGATGGGCGGCGCGGACTGGGCCGCGACGAAGTCCAAGGCCAAGAAGGCCGTCAAGGAGATCGCAGGCGAGCTCATCCGCCTGTACTCGGCTCGGATGGCCTCCCGCGGTCACGCCTTCGGGCCGGACACGCCGTGGCAGCGCGAGCTCGAGGAGGCCTTCCCCTACATCGAGACGCCGGACCAGCTCACCACCATCAACGAGGTCAAGGCGGACATGGAGCGGGACATCCCCATGGACCGCCTCGTCTCCGGCGATGTCGGCTACGGCAAGACCGAGATCGCCGTCCGCGCCGCGTTCAAGGCCGTCCAGGACGGGAAGCAGGTCGCGGTCCTCGTGCCCACCACGCTGCTCGCGCAGCAGCACCACGAGACGTTCTCCGAGCGGTTCTCGGGGTTCCCCGTGCGGGTGCAGGCGCTGAGCCGTTTCCAGACCTCCGGCGAGGCGAAGGAGACGGTCGAGGGCCTCAAGAACGGCAGCGTGGACGTGGTCATCGGCACGCACCGGCTCCTGTCCAAGGAGATCGAGTTCAAGGACCTCGGCCTCGTCATCGTGGACGAGGAGCAGCGCTTCGGCGTGGAGCACAAGGAGGCGCTCAAGAAGATGCGCACCAACGTGGACGTCCTCGCGATGTCCGCGACCCCGATCCCGCGCACGCTCGAGATGTCCCTCACAGGCATCCGCGAGACCTCCACCCTGGCGACTCCGCCCGAGGAACGGCATCCCGTCCTCACGTACGTGGGGCCCTACACGGACAAGCAGGTCTCGGCCGCGATCCGCCGCGAGCTCATGCGCGAAGGCCAGGTGTTCTTCGTGCACAACCGCGTCTCGACCATCGAGAAGACCGCCGCGTCCATCCGCGAGCTGGTTCCCGAGGCACGTGTCGAGGTGGCGCACGGGCAGATGTCCGAGAGCAGGCTCGAGAAGATCATCGTGGACTTCTGGGAGAAGCGGTTCGACGTGCTCGTCTGCACCACGATCATCGAGACCGGCCTCGACATCTCGAACGCGAACACCCTGATCGTGGATCGCGCCGACTCGTATGGCCTCTCGCAGCTGCATCAGCTGCGCGGGCGCGTTGGCCGCGGCCGCGAGCGGGCGTACGCCTACTTCCTCTATCCCTCGGAGAAGCCGCTCGGCGAGGTCGCACTCGAGCGGCTCAAGGCGGTCGCCGCGCACAACGAGCTCGGTGCGGGCATGCAGCTCGCCATGAAGGACCTCGAGATCCGCGGTGCCGGCAACCTCCTCGGCGGCGAACAGTCGGGGCACATCGCGGGCGTTGGATTCGACCTCTACATCCGTCTCGTCGGTGAGGCCGTCGCGGACTTCCGCGGGGAGTCCGAGGAGAAGACCGCGGAGATGAAGATCGAGCTGCCGGTCAACGCACACCTCCCGCACGACTACGTGCCGGGGGAGCGGCTGCGCCTCGAGGCGTACCGCAAGCTCGCCGCCGCGAGCGACGACGCTGCCATCGCCGAGGTCATGGACGAGCTGACCGACCGCTATGGCGAGCCCCCCGCCCCCGTGCAGAACCTGGCCGCCGTCGCCCGTTTCCGGGTTCGTGCCCGCTCTGCCGGCCTGACCGACGTCGCCCTCCAAGGCAATATGGTGAGATTCGCGCCGGCGGATCTGCCGGAGTCGAAGGTCATGCGGCTCACCCGCATGTACAAGGGGGCGCAGTACAAGGCGAGCCTCAACGCCGCGCTGATCCCCAAGCCCAAGACGGCGGCCGTCGGCGGCCGTGACCTGCAGGACAAGGAGATCCTCGACTGGGCCGACCAAGTGGTCGCGGCCATCTTCACCGACTAACCGTCTCGGGTACACAAACTCCCGCCCCACCGCGTTTCGGGTGCACCAGCTCACCCTCGATACCCATGGTCTCTGAGGGCATCGACCACAAGCCTGACGACGTACGGTTCGCCGCGGGCCATGTCGTGCTTGGTGATCTTCACCTGATTCCAGCCCGAAGCCCGTGTCCGTCGGTCGCGCCAAGCGTCCAGCGCCATCTGCTCCTCGGTGAAATGGTGCTCGCCTTCGTACTCAAGGGCCGTCCGGTATTCGACGTTGCCCACGTCAACCCAGATAACTCCTCCCCAAGGGTCCACGACCGGGCAATTGGGGATGAAGCGCGGCAGCCCCGCGCGCTCGAGCATCTGGCGCAGGTACGACTCCTGTGGGGAATCCACGCCCACGGCAAGCAGGTCGAGCGCGATGCGCGCCCGGCCCAGTCCCACCACGCGATGCCGGCTCTCGACATAGGCCCGCAGGTCAGCGAGCGGCACGATCGCAGTCCGCCGATGGAACGTCCGCTCGTGCTGGGACACGAGGTACTCGCCCGCGGCAATGATGTCATCCATCCGCAGCCGCCGGT
Organism: Sinomonas gamaensis; assembly: GCF_005876955.1. Lineage (GTDB taxonomy): Bacteria > Actinomycetota > Actinomycetes > Actinomycetales > Micrococcaceae > Sinomonas > Sinomonas gamaensis. The sequence continues at coordinate 84,533 of NZ_SSCL01000005.1, read as the reverse complement.
TGCCGCAGAGATCGAGCCAGGTCCGCGCCGGTGTTGTCACTTTGGAGCCTTCGAGGACCGCCACCTCGTCCTCTTTGAGTCGCAGTCTGTGGCCGCGGATCTCTGGCCTCCGCGGCTGGCCGAGGCGCTCCTTGCTCCCAGGGGCGGCGGCACCGATGCGCGAGAGGTCGATCAACGTCGGGTCCTGCGCCCAGGAGGGCAACGGAATCCGGTGCACCATGGCTGCGCTCAGATGGCTGAGGACCGTCGTATCGTGGATGGCCGTGTACGGGCGCGCACGCTGAAGGAGGGTCTCGCGGGCAAGTTCGGGGGTGCGGATTCCTCGGCTGGGCCGGATGAGATCGGCGGCCTTCAGGCGACGCGGGCTCACACCTAAGGCGAGAGCTTCCTCGACGGAGAACGACGACGTCAGCAGCTCACGAGGCAAGGACCGTTCTGGGGGCATGCCTCATTGAGCCACAGATCCCGCCGAGCCACCGGGAGTTATCCACAGCCCAGAGGTCTCGGGTACACGAACTGATTGTGCAGGGACAAAGACGGCCCGGCTGGGATGATCCAGCCGGGCCGTGTCCGTACCCGAAACGCCTCAGCACGAAGTTATCCGTACCCGAAACGCCTCAGCACGAAGTTATCTGTACCCGAGACGGGGGAGGGGTTAGCGGCGGTGGTCGGCGCCCGAGTCCGAGCGGCCGAGGAACGTCATCGGAATGAAGAAGGCGCCCGCGAAGCAGAGGATCAGGGCGGCCATCGGCCAGACGGTGGTGAAGTCGAGCCACGAGACGAGCACGAGGCCGAGGAGGAAGAGCGCCATCATCACCACGAAGATGATGACGTTGCCGACGAGCGGGTTCTCGTTCTCGACCGGTCGGTTCTTGGCGTTCTCGGCCATGCTCTCTCCTTAGATCCTTCTAATACGATCCGGCGCCGCTGCCGCCGGTCACAATGGCCACCCCGGAGCTCGCGCCGATCCGGTTGGCACCAGCTGCAATCATAGCCCGCGCATCCTCGAGGGTGCGCACGCCGCCGGACGCCTTCACGCCGATCCCCGGGCCAACGATCCGCCGCATGAGGGCGACGTCCTCGACGGTCGCCCCGGCCCCGTTGAAACCGGTCGACGTCTTGACGAAGTCTGCTCCGGCCTCCACGGCGGCCTCGCAGGCGAGCACCTTCTGTGCGTCGGTCAGCAGGGCAGTCTCGATGATGACCTTGAGGATCGACGAGCTCCCGTGCACCGCCTCGGCGACGGCCGTCAGGTCGTCGACGAGGGCGCCGCGGTCCCCGGCCTGCGCCGCCGCGATGTCGATGACGACGTCCACCTCGTCCGCGCCGTCGAGCGTCGCGCCGCGCGCCTCGTACACCTTGACATCCGTCGGCGTCGCCCCGAAGGGGAACGCGGCCACCGAGCAGGTGAGGACGCCGCTGCCCCGGAGGGCCGTCGTCGCGGTCTTGACCCAGCGGGGGTTCACGCAGACGGACTTGAAGCCATATTCCACAGCCTCGCTGCACAGCTGCAGGATGTCCGCCTCGCTCGCGGTGGGCTTGAGAAGGGTGTGGTCGATGAAGCCGGCGATGTCCGTCGGGCTGAGGGCTGCAGGCCTGGAAGACACGGGCTCGGATGACACAGCGGCGTCCTTTCTTCGGGTGATCCCATACTGGCACACGCCCGTGGGGCGGAGGAGAACGGCTCCCGAACACGTCGGAGGGGCCGGCGCGGCGCCGGCCCCTCCGCAAGCGGACTCAAACGATGGGATCAGTACTGCGTCGGCGGGACGTCGCCGCGTGCCCGCCGGCGCGAGAGCTCCTCATCTGTGACCGTGGACGGAGTGGATGGGGTTGTCGTCGTGGCGGCAGGAGAGCTCATGGCGTCTGCCCCGACGGCACTCCGTCGAGCTCCTGTCCCGGCAGCACCTCGCCGGCGCGAAGCCTCGTCCTCCGCCCGCGAGAGGTAGCCCTCCCACCGGCGGCTCATGGGCCCGATCAGACCGCCGCCGACGCCGACGATCAGGATGCCGGCCAGCGTCGCGAGGGCCGCGATGAGGATCGGGGTGGTGACAGTCACGGCGATGTCCACCTGGTTGAGCGCCGCGATGATCCCGATCGCGAGGATCCCCGCATACGTGACCGTCCCGAGGGCCCGCCCGTAGCTCGTGCCCGCGAGCGCCGTGTTGACGAGATTGCGCGCCCCGCCGGCGATGGCCGCCGCGATCACGATGATGAGGAGCGCGACCGCGACCCTCGGCAGGTAGGCCACGATGGTGTTCAGGAGCGCGCTGATCGGATTGGGCCCGAAGACACCGAACGCGAACTGCAGCACGAGAAGGACGATCGCGTAGTAGATCACCTTGACGATGAGTTCGGCCGCGTCCAGGCGCGCGTTGGCCAGGAAGCTCCGCATGCCGCCGCGGTCGATCAGGCGGTCGAAGCCGAGGCGGTTGAAGAGCATCCGAAGGGCCTTCGCGATGAGTGCCGCGATGATGAGGCCGACGATGAGGATGACAAGGAACAGGACGAACTTCGGGAGGAAGTCGGCGAGATTCCGGAGAATGTCGGCAAGGACGTCTTGCATTGCCGCTTTCCTTCGCTAGAGCGAGTAGTACGCGAAGGTGTTGCCCGGATCACATTCCGCTAAACGGATATGTCTAGCGTCGCTCGACGCGGAGCCGGTACCCGCGTTTCACCACCGTCTGCACGAGATCGGGGGAGGGCAGGGCGTTCCTGAGGCGGTTCACGGCCATGTCGAGCGCGTGGCTCGAGCCGCTCTGCGAGAGGAGCCGGGCGAGGGCTTCCCGTGGCACCACTGCCCCGCCGGCATCGAACAGGGCACGGAACAGGAGCATCGCCGCGGGCGCGAGGCACAGCTCGTCCCCGGCGAGTGTCATGGTCCGTCCGCGGAGCTCGATAGGGCCGGCGGGGGTCTCGACCCGGCGCACCTGGCGCCGCGAGAGGTTGTCCGTGACGAGCTTGATGAGCGCGCCCATGCGGAAGCGGTCCGGCACCCACGGGCGCAGGCCCGCCGCTTCGAGCGGCGCGGCGGTGACGGGGCCGACGGCGGCCGTGGCCACCCGCTGCCGGAACGCCGCGATGAGCTGCGCGTGCAGCCCGAGCTCGTGGGCAGCGCTGAAGAGCGCGTCGACGGCGGGGGCGCTCGTGAACGTCACGACATCGAGCTCGCCCGCGCACACGGCGGCGATGAGGGCCTCGAGCCGGTCCTCGCCCTCCGGCCGCACCCACCGGTACGGCGTCACCGTGATGAGTTCTGCCCCCGCGGTACGGAGCCGGTCGAGCTGCGCCCCATCCGTGTACCCGTGCAGCTGGATCACCACGCGCTTCCCGTCGAGTCGACCGCCGGCGTCGCGGAGGACGAGGTCCACGAGCGTGGCGGTCGTCTCGTCATGGGAGATGCCGACGTCGGCGAGTCCGGCGGCGCGCACCGCACCCCGCGCCTTGGGGCCGCGCACGTAGAGGGCGGAGGCGCTGAGCACCTCTTGGAGGTCCTCTCCGAGCCCGGCCGCGTCGGCGACCTCGAGCCAGCGGCGCATGCCGTAGGCCGTCGTGACGATGCAGAGGTCGGGGCGGGCGTCGATGGTCCGCCTGGTGTCCTCGATGACGCCGAGGTCCTGCCCTACCGGCGCGATCGTCAGGACGGGCGCGTGGAGCACCTCCGCGCCGCGTCGCTCGAGAGCCTCGATGAGGTCCTCCGCTCGGCGGTGCGACGTCACCCCGACCCGGAACCCCTTGAGCGCGGTCTCCAGCTCGGCCGGCGCGGGCTTCGCTTCCGTGGTCATGATGGCTGCTGCTCCGTTCATCTGAACTTCCGTCCCCTTCTCATGGTCACGCATCCAGCAACGAGGCCGCGAGGTCCCGGAGCTCGCGGTCATCGCTGCTGCCGCTGACCGTGTCCATGAGCCGCACGACCTCTCCGATCACGATGACCGCCGGGTTGCCGCACGCGGAGGTCTCGCTCTCGGCCCGGCCGAGCTCGGTCACCGTGGTGCGCTGGCCCGCCTGGTGGCCGCGTTCGACGACGGCGAGCGGCGTCTCGAGCGGAAGGCCCGCCCTGCGCAGGCCTGCGGCGAGGTGCGGAAGATTCGCGACGCCCATGAGGACCACGATCGTGCCGCCCGACCGGCCGAGTCCGGCGAGGTGTTCATGCTCGTCCGCGCTGAGCGGGGCATGGCCGGAGACGACCGTGAAGCAGTGGCTCACGTTGCGGTGGGTCACCGGGATGCCGGCCGCGGCCGGAACCGCGATCGAGCTCGAGATCCCCGAGACGATCCGCACGGGAACGCCGGCCTCCGCGCAGGCCGCCGCCTCCTCGCCGCCGCGGCCGAACACGAACGGATCTCCGCCCTTGAGCCGCACCACGTTGCAGCCGCGGCCGCCGTCGCCGCCCTTCGCGTGCTCGACCAGCAGCCTGTTGATCTCCTCCTGCGGCACCTTGTGATGCCCGGGGAGCTTGCCGACATCGATGAGCTGCGCCGTCGTGAGCTGTTCGAGCTCGCGCCACGGTGCGAGGCGGTCGAAGAGAACGACGTCCGCGTCCCGCAGCGCCTCGATCGCGTCGAGGGTGAGGAGCCCGCGCGAGCCGGGGCCGCCGCCCACGAGGGTGACGTGCCCGCGGGGTCCTGCCGAGGACTCCCTCACGATCGGCACCCCGGCGTTGCGGTAGTGCTCCAGCACAGGTGCCCACTCGCCGTCGTCCGCGCCGCGCCCTGAGGAGGCCTTGCCGACGACGGCGACGAGCCCCGGTCGCGCCGGGAGGGCGACGGCGGAGCGGAACGCGGCGGGCGAGTCGAAGTGTGCGAGCCGGGCGCCCGCGCGGCGGTAGCGGCGCGCGGCCTGGCGGGTGGCGTCCGCCTCGCCGAGCAGGACCACGGCGGTCCCGTTGAGGGAGATGTCGAGCTGCATGCTAGGCGTCCTCGAGCTGGGAACGGACAGGGATGGTGGCGCCGAGCGAAACGCGGCCGATTTCCTCGCGCTCCGCGGGGCTCGCGGGCCGGATCTGATCGCGTTCGGCGACGTGGACGATCGAACCGTCGGGCTCATCCGGGGCGTTGACGAAGGAACGGAAGCGACGGAGGCGGTCGGGGTCCTTGAGCGTCGCCGCCCATTCGTCCTCGTAGTTCTCCACGTGGGCCGCCATGGCGGCCTCGAGCTCCTCGGCGATGCCGAGCGAGTCCTCCACGACGACCTGGCGCACGTGGTCGAGCCCGCCGTCGAGGTCAGCCTGCCAGTGGGCGGTGCGCTGAAGGCGGTCGGCGGTGCGGATGTAGTACATGAAGTAGCGGTCGATGTACTTCACGAGCGTCTCGTCGTCCAGGCCGCCGGCAAGAAGCTGCGCGTGCGCGGGGTTCGCGCCGCCGTTGCCGCCGACGTAGAGGTTCCAGCCGTCCGAGGTCGCGATCACCCCGACGTCCTTGCCCCGGGCCTCCGCGCACTCGCGGGCACAGCCCGAGACGCCCAGCTTGAGCTTGTGCGGGCTGCGCAGACCGCGATAGCGCAGCTCGAGCTTAATGGCCATCCCCACGGAGTCGAGCACGCCGTAACGGCACCACGTCGACCCGACGCAGCTCTTCACGGTCCGCAGGCTCTTGCCGTACGCCTGGCCCGACTCCATGCCGGCGTCGATGAGCTCCTTCCAGATCTCGGGAAGCTGCTCGAGCCGGGCGCCGAACATATCGATGCGCTGGCCGCCCGTGATCTTCGTGTACAGGTTGTACTTCTTCGCGACGCTGGCGATCACCGCGAGCTTGTCCGGGGTGATCTCGCCCCCGGGGATGCGCGGGACTACCGAATAGGTCCCATCCTTCTGCATGTTCGCGAGGGCCCGGTCGTTCGTGTCCTGGAGCGTGCCGCGGCCGGAGTCGAGCACGTATGCGGAGTGCTGCGACGCGAGGATCGACGCGATGGTGGGCTTGCAGATGTCGCAGCCTGCGCCGGTTCCGAACCGGGCGAGGATGTCCTCGAACGAGGTGAGCTGGAGGATGCGGATCTTGTCGAAGAGCTCCTGGCGGGAGAGGTCGAAATGCTCGCAGAGCGCCTTCGAGACGGTGATGCCGGACTTCTGCAGCTCCTTCTCGAGGAGCTTCTTGATCATGGGCACGCACGAGCCGCACTGCGTTCCGGCCCGTGTGCAGGCCTTGAGGCCGGGAACGTCGCGCACCGGTTCCTTGCCTTCACACGTGCCGCACGCGTTGACGGCGTCGCGGAGGGTGCCCGCGGCGACGCTGTTGCAGGAGCAGAGGATGGCGTCGTCGGGGAGCTCGGTCTCCGGGGCCTCGCCTCCGCCAGCGGCCGTGAGGTACGCGCCGGGCTCGGCTGGAAGCTCGCGGCCGAGGAGCGGTCGGAGGCTCTGGTACGGGGTCGCGTCGCCCACGAAGATCCCGCCGAGGAGGGTCGTGGCGTCGTCGGTCGTGACGATCTTCTGGTAGACGCCGCGGGCCGGGTCGGCGTAGACGATCTCGAGCGCGCCGGGCTCCTTGGCGAACGCGTCGCCGAAGCTCGCCACGTCGACGCCCGAGAGCTTGAGCTTCGTGGCGGTGTCGAAGCCGGGGAAGGTGGCCTCGCCTCCGTGGAGGCGGTCGGCGACGATCTCCGCCATCGTATTCGCCGGGGCCACGAGGCCGAGGCACATGCCACCGAACGAGGCCACCTCGCCGATCGCCCACACGCCGTCGACGGCGGTGGCGCAGGTTTCGTCGATCACCACGCCGCCGCGCGGGCCGACCTCCAGCGGGGCTCCCTCGTCGACCGCGGCCCGGATCAGCTCATCGCGGGGCCGCACCCCGATCGCGACCACGACGAGGTCTGCGTCGATCACGCGCCCGTCGGCCAGGAGGACTCCGGTGACGGTGCCGCCGTCGGGCTCTGGCGCGGCATCGGCCCCCGGCTCCAACTCAGTCATGAGAATCTCGGACGGGAACACCCCGCCGTGGACGGTGAAGCCCTTGGACGCGATGAGGCGGCCCAGCGCCTGGCCGGCGCCTTCGTCGAGCTGCCGGTTCATCATCCATGGCGAGCCGTCGATGATGACGGACTCGGCACCCAGCGACTGGGCGCCAGCAGCAGCCTCGATGCCGAGGAGACCGCCGCCGATGACGGCGACGCGGGGCTTGCGGTCGAGCGTTTCGGCGAGGCGGCCGATCTCCGCCCGCAGGAACCAGACGTCTTCCAGAGTGCGGTACACGTAGGACTTGGCCGCCCCCGGGATAGGGAGACGGGCCGCGTTGGAACCGGTGGCGAGCACCAGCTCGTCGTACTCGTGGGTGCTGCCATCCTCCGCGTGGACCACGCGCGCTTCGGTGTCGAGGCGCACCGCCTTCGCTCCGGTCCTCAGGGCGACGTTGCGGGTGCCCCACATCGACGGTTCGCCGAGGGTGAGGTCGACGTCGGAGAGGAGGGCCTTGGAGAGGGCCACGCGATCATAGGGGAGGTGTGCTTCCTCGGTCAGCACCGTGATCTGGAAGCCGTCGAGGCCGCGCGCGACCATCGCGTCGACGAAGCGGTGGGCGGCGGGACCGCCCCCGATGACGACGACGCGTCGCGGCTGGTCGGGAGTGCTGGGCTCGGTGGCGCGGGAGTTGCTCACTGGGAGTGCCTTCCGTCGAAAGGGGCGCCACAGGAAAACGGTGGCGCAGGATTTCCTTCAGCCTAGGAATCGGCGATTTCGCGTCAGTTGCCCCGGTGTAACGGCCGATTAACTTCGCTGTCACGAGCATGTTTCAGCATCAGTGAGGCCGGTTTTACTTTCGCGTGACACAGACTCAACCCGGGCGAAACGCACCACTTCGTAGCGTTGAGGCATGACGATCACTGCCTCTGCACCTGACATGGACGCCCTCGAAGCCTCCGTCCTCTCGACGTGGCACAGCGTGTGCAACCTGAGTGACCTCGAGCCCAACTGGGGCGAGGCCGCGCTTGTCGGCGGGCGCCAGATTGCGCTCTTCCTCCTCCCGTCCGGGGAGGTCTACGCCGTCGATCAGAAGGATCCCGCGAGCGAGGCGCACGTCATGGCCCGCGGCATCGTCGGCTCGCGTGGGGATCGCCCGACGATCGCCTCCCCGCTCCACAAACAGGTCTACGACCTCCGTACGGGCGAGCGGCTCGACGCCGACGGCGCCCCGCTCGCCGCGTTCCCCGCCCGGGTCGTGGACGGCATCGTCCAGGTCGCCGCCTGACGAAGACCGCCAGTCAGCCCTGCCGCAGCCCCAGCGTGTTGCCGTCGGGGTCCTTGAACCACGCACCGAAGGCCGGCCCGAGGTGCGCGATGTGCTTCGTGGTCTTGAGCGGCCCTTCCGAGTAATCGAGGAAGTCGACGCCCTTGGATTCGAGATCCTCCACCGTCTGCTCGATGTCCTCGACTTCGAAGTGGGCGAGCGTGTGGACCGTTTCCAGGGCTGGTCGCCTGAACACGGACAGTTCGCTGTACTCCCCGCAGCGGTAGCGGACCGAGGCCGGATTCTCCCAGAGTTGAGTCAGGCCGAGGACCTTCCCATAGAACTGCTTCGCCTTCTCCAGATCGGTGACGGGAATCGTGGCGACGACCATGGTTGCAATGAGCATCGTGACCTCCTGGGGAAGGTGCCGTGATTCTGACGAGATCAGGGTGGCGCGGCCCCGTCCGCGGCGCAATCCTCTGCCGCCTCCTCCCGTTGCGCCGTCAGATCCGGAGGGTGTTGTCAGCCTGCATTGACAGACATCTTCCTGTCAATCTAGACTGACAGGCATGGATGGACCTGACCTATCCGATGCACTCCGCGCCGACGACCCGGCGGTCGGCCTCCGTGCCGTCGGCGCCCTTCATCGGCTCGCCGAGCTCACCGAGGCCCGCTCGGTCGCCGCAGCGCGCGAGCGCGGGTGGACGTGGGAGCAGATCGGCGACGCGCTCGGCGTGTCGCGCCAGTCCGTCCACGCCAAATACGGAAAGGACGGCTGAGATGTTCGAGCGCTTCAGCGAGACGGCCCGCTGCACCGTCACAGAGGGCGTGAAGGAGGCGGCGAGGCGTGGAGACCGCCGCGTGGGGACGGACCATCTCCTCCTCGGGCTCCTCCACGATCCGTCGAGCGCGGCCACCCTGGGCGTGAGCCTGGAGGCGGCGCGGGCCGCCGAAGAGGCTCTCGATCGGGAGGCTCTCGCTGCCGTGGGTGTTGATCCCGGGCCAGGGCCGCTCGCCATGCCGCGACCCGCCGCCGGCCGTCTGCCGATGACCTCTGCAGCGAAGGGCGTCTTGGCCCACTCCGTTCGCCGCGCGGCGGCAGACCGAAGCCGGACGATCACTGGCCGGCACGTGGTCCTCGCCCTCCTCGAGAACCGGACCCCCGACCCGGCGGCGGCGCTTCTCGCCAGGCTCGGGGTGGTTGCGGAGGACGTGAAGTCCCGTCTCGAGGGCTAAGAGGGCTAGCCGCGCCTGCGGCGCTAAAGCCCCAAAGCCTCGCGGACGTCGTCGAGCGCCGCATCCATCGTCTGACGAGCCGCCTGCCGAGCGTCGGCGAGCTCCGCCGAGCTGTCCACGGGCCGGATCACCTCGAGATAGCACTTGAGCTTCGGCTCCGTGCCGCTCGGGCGGATGATCACCCGTGTGTCGTCGCGCGTGACCCAGAGCAGCCCCTCGGTGGGCGGCAGCTCATCCGAGCCCTCGGAAAGGTCCACGGCCGTCTCCACGGGCGAGCCGGCGAACGAGCTGGGAGGGTTCTCCCGCAGGCGGAGCATCATCGCCTCGAGCAGCCCGAGATCGGCGACGCGCACGTTCAGCTGGTCGGTCAGATGCACGCCGTGAAGCGTGTGCAGGGCATCGAGCAGGTCGAACAAGGACTGCCCCTGGGCCTTCGCGTCGGCGGCGAGTTCGGCGACGAGCAGCGCGGCGGAGATGCCGTCCTTGTCCTTGACGAGCTCAGGCGCCACGCAGTACCCGAGGGCTTCCTCATACCCGTAAGCCAGATCGGGGACGCGGGAGATCCATTTGAAGCCCGTGAGCGTCTCCCGATGACGGATCCCCGCGGCCGCCGCGATACGACCGAGCAGCCGCGACGAGACGATCGAGTTCGCGAAGACGCAGTCCTCATTCACGGCATCTCCAGCGCCTTCCGCGGGGGAGAGGCCCAGCCGGCGCACCACATGGGCGCCGAGCAGCGCTCCCACCTCGTCGCCGCTCAGCATCCGCCATTCACCGCTCTCGGGCTGCGGCACGGCTACTGCGCACCGATCGGCGTCCGGATCGTTTGCGATGACGACGTCGGCCCCAGCCTCGCGCGCCGCGGCGAGCGCAAGATCCAGCGCGCCGGGCTCCTCGGGGTTCGGGAACGCGACCGTCGGGAAGCCGGGGTCGGGGACGGCCTGTTCGGCCACCAGCGAGACGTCCGCGAATCCGGCCTCGCGCAGCACGCCGACGGCGGTGGTGCCGCCCACGCCGTGCAGCGGGGTGAGGACGATCTTGAGGTCGCGCGCTGGGAACAGGTCGGCTCGGGCAAGGCGGACGACGGCGGCGCGGTAGTCCGCGGCGAGGTTCGGCGAGAGGAGGTTCCACCCCGAGGCGGCGAGCGGGATGTCGCCCACGGGCCCCGCGGCATCGATGAGACCGGCGATCTCCGCATCGATGGGAGCGACGATCTGCGCGCCGCGCCCGTCGTCGTCGACCGCCCTTCCGCCCAAGTACACCTTGTAGCCGTTGTCCTGGGGAGGGTTGTGGCTCGCGGTCACCATGACCGCGCCGTCGCACTCGAGCACGCGGAGGGCATAGGCGAGGACTGGCGTCGGCAGGGGAGCCGGCATAAGGAAAGTCTCGACGCCCGCTGCGGTGAAGACGGCCGCGGTGTCGAGCGCAAAAGCCTGCGAGTTCTTGCGCGCATCGAAGCCGACGACGGCGCGGGGCCGGTCGCCCGTGGGCGCCCCGCTCAGGCGGCCCAGGAGGAAGGCCGCTACTCCCGCCGCGGCCCTCCGGACGACCACCCGGTTCATCCGGTTCGGCCCGGGGCCGAGGGGAGCGCGCAGGCCGGCCGTTCCGAACTGGAGCGTTCCGTGGAACGAGTCCGCAAGCTCTTGGGCCGCCGCCGCGTTGCCGTGGTCAGCCTGCTCGACGGCGGCGCGGAGCTGGGCCGCGGTTTCAGGGTCAGGGTCGGAGGCAGCCCAGGCTTCGGCACGGGCACGCAGTTCTTCGTCAATCGTTGTCATGGGAGAGTCCAGTCGTCAGATCTTCGCGACGATGTCCGCGAGGAGGCGCGAGATGCGGGGACCAGCGGCGCGGCCGGCCTCGAGGACTTCCTCGTGGCTGAGCGGCGTGGGGCTGATGCCCGCGGCAAGGTTCGTCACGAGAGAGATGCCGAACACTTCGAGTCCTGTGTGGCGGGCCGCGATCGCTTCGAGCGCCGTCGACATGCCGATCAGGTCGGCACCGATCCGCTTCGCGTACTGGACCTCGGCCGGCGTCTCGTAGTGCGGGCCGGGGAACTGGGCGTAGACGCCCTCCCCGAGGCTCGGATCCACTTCTCGCGCCAGATCCCGAAGCCGCGACGAATAGAGATCCGTGAGATCGACGAAGGTCGCGCCCTCGAGCGGGGAGGCCGCCGTGAGGTTGATGTGGTCGCGGATGAGCACGGGGGTCCCTGGCTGCCAGTCGGGGTTCAGCCCCCCGCAGCCGTTGGTGAGCACGAGGACACGGCACCCCGTAGCCGCCGCCGTGCGGACCCCGTGGACGACGGCGCGCACGCCCTTCCCCTCGTAGTAGTGCGTGCGGGCGCCGAGCACGAGCGCATGCTTGCCGTCCCGCGTGAGGATCGACCGGATCGTGCCCACATGGCCCACGACCGCGGGGGCGGAGAACCCGGGGACCTCGTCGGCCGGGAGCGTGGCGACGACCTCCCCGATGAGGTCCGCGGCAGCGCCCCAGCCGGACCCCAGGACCAGCGCGATCTCGTGCGAGGGCACGCCTGTGGCCCGGGCAATGTGGTCAGCGGCGGCCTGTGCCAACGCGAAAGGCTCGGAAGTGGTCACAGGTAGAACCTATCAACGAGTGGAACCTGTGCGCGGGTGGCAGAATGTTTTTCCGTGACGATGAACCCGGACTTCAGCGTTCCCCATATTGCGATCCTGGGCGGCGGCCCCGGCGGATACGAGTCGGCCTCGGTGGCGGCATCCCTCGGAGCCCGAGTGACCGTCGTCGAGCGAGCGGGCCTGGGCGGCTCGGCCGTCCTCACCGACGTGGTGCCCTCGAAGACGCTCATTGCAACCTCAGACCTCATGACGCGCGTCGAGGAGGCCTCGGCCTTGGGCGTGCGCTTCGGCACGAACGACGGTAAGGCCATCAAGCGCGCCGACATCCGAGCCGTCAACGAGCGCCTCCTCGGCCTGGCCCACCAGCAGTCCGAGGACATCCGCGCAGGACTCGAGCAGCTCGGCGTGCGGATCATCATGGGGGAGGGCAAGCTCCTCACACCTCACACGATCGAGGCAACTACGGAGAATGGGGTCGAGCGCATCGAGGCCGACGCCGTGATCCTCGCGGTGGGCGCGCATCCCCGCGAGCTCCCGACCGCCCGCTACGACGGCGAGCGGATCCTCAACTGGACCCAGCTCTACAAGCTCGAAGAGCTCCCGGAGCACCTCATCGTGGTCGGCTCTGGCGTCACCGGGGCGGAGTTCGCGTCCGCGTACAACGGCCTCGGCTCCCAGGTCACGCTCGTCTCCTCGCGCGACCGTGTCCTCCCCGGCAACGACGAGGACGGCGCCGAACTCCTCGAGCGCGTCTTCGCCCGCCGCGGCGTCAATGTCCTCGCCCGCTCTCGCGCTGCCGCCGTCGAACGCACGGGCGACGGGGTCGCCGTCGTCCTCGGAGATGGCACCAAGGTGACCGGATCGCACTGCCTCGTGTGCGTCGGCTCGATCCCGAACACGGCGGACATCGGCCTCGAGGAGGCCGGCATCGCCCTCTCCGAGAGCGGGCACATCAAGGTCGACGGCGTCTCCCGCACCACGGCGATCAACGTCTACGCCGCGGGCGACTGCACGGGAGTTCTCGCGCTCGCCTCGGTGGCGGCGATGCAGGGGCGGATCGCCGTGGCGCACTTCCTCGGCGATCAGGTGACCCCCCTCAACCTGAACCACGTCGCCTCGAACATCTTCACGTCGCCGGAGATCGCCTCGGTGGGCGTCTCCGAGGCCGACGTTGCGAGCGGCAAGGTCGCGGGCGACGTCGTGACGCTCAGGCTCAAGAGCAATGCACGCGCCAAGATGCGCAACACCACGGACGGGTTCGTCAAGATCATCGCCCGCAAGGGAACCGGGACGGTGATCGGGGCCGTGGTCATGGGCTCGAACGCCTCGGAACTCATCTTCGGGCTGGCGCTCGCGGTCGAGCAGAAGCTGCATGTCGACGACGTCGCGGGAACCTACGCCGTGTACCCATCACTGTCCGGCTCGATCTCGGAGGCCGCGCGCCGACTGCACGTCCACATGTAAGGCACTTGTCCACACGTAAGGCACCTGTCCACACGTAAGGCACCTGTCCACACGTAAGGCACCTGTCCACACGTAAGGCACCTGCAGCGCGCCAACCCTTGAGGCCCCCGCGCCGGGCGCGCATCATGGCGTGCATGTCACACCTCTCGGATCGGGAAGCCCTCGCCGCCGTCAGGCAGCACCACACGTCGATGCTGGACCGCGCGAGCGCGCTGTCGCAGACCCTCACGGCTGCGGTCGAGGCTGGCGACGCGTCGACCGTGTATGACGAGCGCGGCAACCTCATCGAGTGGTGCGCGGACGACCTCGTGCCGCATTGCACGGCGGAGGAGCGTCTGTACGGGCTCGCTGACGGAGTAGCCGGCGCGGGACTTCTGGTCGAGGCCCTCCGGCACGATCACGAGGCGATCGCCGCGCTCATCGAGGAGCTCAGGGCGTCCGACGGCGTTCGGGCGGCCGCAGTGGGGCAGTCGATCGTGCGGGCGTTCGCCCTGCACGCTGACAAGGAGGACAGCCTGCTGTTTCCTGCCCTGGCCGGCGATCCGGAGTTGGGGTTCGGCGCGGCTGTCGAGGGGCTCGAGGAGGTCGTCGGCGCTGTATAGCAGCCGCTTCCGTATAGCAGCCGGCATCTTTAGCAGCAGTGGAGCCCGGTCGGGCTGAAACTTACTGGGGGAAGGTTCCAGCCCGACCCAGCTGCTGGGGGCAGAGCCAGAAGCTGGGGGCAGTCCAGCTCGAAGGCTCCACTCAGGTGATCGTCCGGCGGTGCCGAAAGGTTACGCCGGCAGAGCAGAAAAATGTGCCTCGATGAGTTCGCGCACTGTGTCACGGCATCCCCCGCAGCCCGTCCCGGCCCTGGTCTCCTTCGAGACCTCTTCGACCGTAGAGCAGCCCCCCGTGACGGCATCGTGGACGGTTCCCCGGCTCACGCCGGCGCAGCGGCAGAGGGTCGACTCAGGTCCTGCGGAGGAGCCGGGCACGCCGAGGGAGCTCTCGGGGCCGTCGAGCCGCAGGAGCACCGATCGATCGGCCGGGAGCTCGGCCCCGCTCCCGAAGAGGAGGGTGAGCTCGCCCGCCGCGCGGGGCATGCCGAGCGCAACGAAGCCCTCCAGTACACCGTCACGGGTGCACATCTTGACATAGCGCCCGTGCGCGGGGTCTGCCCACAGCGAGACCTCGAGGGGCGCCCGGCCGGCGCTGTCCGCATCCCAGGCGACGGCGTCCCAGGGATCCGTCTGGACATCGCCCGCTGCGGCCAGATTGATGCCCCGAGCCTTGAGGAGGATGACGCCGGGGCGCTCTTCGGGAAGGGGCGCTGGGGCCGCCTCACCGAGCAGGCGCGCGCGGAACGCCGCGGCCAGCCAGTCTGCCTGCCGCCATCCCGGGGCGATGAGCCCGCTGGGTCCGGTGCTGCGGCGGCACGCCGGGCACGATGAGTCTGCGCAGCGGACCTCGGCGCAGTCGCCGATCGCGAAGACGTGCTCGGTGTGGAGCGCGGCGAGGGTGTGGTCCACCAGGATGCCGGTATCGACGGCGAGCCCGCCGCCTTCGGCGAGCTCGCGGCGCGGGCGCGCCCCGCACGCCAGGACGAGGAGATCGCCGTCGACCGCGGACCCGTCGTCGAGCAGGAGGGCGCGGAAGGCGCCGTCCGTCCCCGTCTCGATGCCGGTCGCGCGCGCGTTGGGGGCGAGCCGCAGGCCTTGCCGGCGCAGAGCTGCTGAGAGCGTGGAGCCGGCGCCGCGGTCGATCTGCCGGCCCAGCGGCCGGTCGCCGTGGTGCACGAGGGTGACCGTTGCCCCCTCCTCGACGGCAGCTAGCGCGGCCTCAAGGCCGAGGACCCCGCCGCCAAGGACCACGATCCGCCGTCGACCTCGCACTGCCTCGCCGAGCCGTTCCGCGTCGGCGAGGTCGCGCATCGACGTCACTCCCTGGGGGAGCACGGGGTGCAGCGGGTCCGGGTTGAGTCCCGTGAGATTCGGGATCGCCGCGCGCGCGCCGGTTGCGAGGACAAGGCGGTCGTACGGGAGCGCCTCGCCGTCTGAGAGGTGCAGCAGGCGGCGGCTGCGGTCGAAGCGCGCGGCGCGTGTCCCGACCAGGACGCGGACGCCGTCGAGGGCCAGCTCCTCCGGATCGGAGAGCTGCATGGCGGCGTGCGAGGTGCGACCGACCCCGAGATCCGCCACGAGCACGCGGTTGTAGGCAGCGTGCTCCTCCTCGCCGACCACCGTCACCTGGGCAGCGCCCGCAGCGGCGGCTGGTCGCAGCTCGTCCACGAAGCGCGCCGCGACAGGGCCGTAGCCGACGACGACGATCCTCTCCGGCGTTGTCGTCACACCGCGTGCAGGGGGCGGGAAAGGGACAGAGCTCGCGCTCACAGGCGCTCCTCTCGTGGGACGGCTGAGACCAGCCTGCTGCCGACAGGGGGCACATCTGCTGGGGGAAAATCGGCCGGCTGGACGAGGACACGGGTGGTCTTGAACTCGGGCATGCCCGAGATCGGATCGGTTCGGCCTTCGGTCACCTGGTTCGCTGCGGCCAGGCCCGGAAAGTGGAAGGGCAGGAAGACCGTGTCGGGCCTGATGTCGAGCGTCAATTCCGCACGGCACAAGACCTCGGGCTCGGCCTGCTCCGCCCCATTCGAGCGCGTCACCCGCACCCACGCCCCGTCCGCAATCCTCAGCCGCGCCGCAGGCGCGGGGTGGAGCTGGAGCCGCGGCTCGGGCTGCGACTCCGCCAACGCTGCCACACGCCGCGTCTGGGCCCCCGACTGGTAGTGCTCGAGCAGACGGCCGGTAGCGAGCTGGAACTCCTCGAGGGCAGGGCTGGCGGCGGCCCAGCCCGGGTTTCCGGCGCGGACTGCCACGAGCCTCGCACGCCCGTCCTCGTGGGCGAAGCGGTCGCGGAACAAGCGCGGGGTGCCGCGAGACCCCTTCGGATACGGCCAGTAGGCCTCGGCGCCCGCGTCCAGCAGGCGGTAGGAGACGCCCGAGTAATCGGCGAGGCCGCCCGCGGAGGCCTCCCGGAGCTCCTCGAACACGGTCTCCGGATCGGCCGGGAACGACGACGGCGCGTCAAGCAGTTCTGCCAGTCGGTTCAGGATCCACAGCTCGGACCGCGCCCCAGCCGGCGGCTCGATCGCCCGCCGCCGCCGCAGGACGCGACCCTCGAGGTTTGTCATGGTGCCCTCTTCCTCCGCCCATTGCAGCACCGGGAGGACGACGTCCGCCTCACGCGCCGTCTCGGACAGGAAGAAGTCGCACACCGCGAGGAAGTCGAGGCGACGGAGACCGGCTTGGACCGCGGACACGTCCGGCGCGGAGACCACCACGTTGGCGCCGTGGACCAGGAGGGCGCGCACGCCGTCGTCCGTTCCCAAGGTGCTCAGGAGCTCGACGGCGGGCACCCCCGGTCCCGGAATGCTCGCCTCGGAGACGCCCCACACTCGGGCGAGGTGGGCGCGCGCCTCGGGATCGGTGATCTTGCGATAGCCGGGGAGCTGGTCCGCCTTCTGGCCGTGCTCGCGGCCGCCCTGCCCGTTGCCCTGGCCCGTGAGGGTGCCGTAGCCGCCTCGCTCCGAGCCGGGGAGGCCGAGGAGGAGCGAGAGGTTGATCGCAGCGGTGACGGTATCCGTCCCGTCGGCATGCTGCTCGACGCCCCGGCCCGTGAGGATGTAGCACGAGCCGCTGCGGGCCGCCCGCGCGAGCTGCTGCGCCGTCGAGCGCACGAGGTCGGCAGGGACTCCAGTCGCCGCCTGGACGCGCTCGGGCCACCACGGCGCCACCGAGCGGATGACGGCCTCGAGGCCGTGGGTGCGCTTGCGCAGGTAGCGCGAGTCGAGGAGGCCATCGTTGATGACTGCATGGGCGAGCCCCAGCAGCAGGATCAGGTCCGTGTGCGGGGCGGGAGCGAGGTGGGTTCCTCCGCCGTCGTCCGTGAGGCGGGCCGTCGCCGATCGCCGGGGGTCGACGACGATGAGGCCGCCCGCCGCCCGCGCGCCCGCGAGATGCTGGACGAACGGGGGCATGGTCTCCGCGACGTTCGACCCGAGCAGCAGGATCGTGTCCGCGGCATCGAGATCCGCGAGCGGGAAGGGGAGGCCACGGTCCAGGCCGAAGGCGCGGTTGCCCGCAGCCGCAGCGGAGGACATGCAGAACCGGCCGTTGTAGTCGATCCGCGAGGTCCGGAGGGCCACACGGGCGAACTTGCCGAGCAGGTAGGCCTTCTCGTTCGTGAGGCCCCCGCCGCCGAAGACGCCGACGGCGTCCGGCCCATGGGCGGCCTGTGCCCTCTGGATCTCCGCCGCCACTCGCCCGAGTGCCTCGTCCCAGCTCGCGGCCCGCAGCACGCCGCTCTGGTCGCGGACCAACGGCTCGGTGAGCCGATCGGGGTGCCGCAGGAGCTCCGCGGCGGTCCAGCCCTTGCGGCAGAGTCCACCCCGGTTCGTGGGGAAGTCCCGGCCCGCGACCTCAAGGGGCGAGGCGTGATTCTCAACGGGGGAGAGGCTCATGGCGCACTGGAGCGCGCAATACGGGCAGTGGGTGGCGGTAGGGGGATCCAGAGGGCTGGCCACGTCAGGCTCCTGCTTGTGCGACCGCGCTGCTGCGGCGCAGGTAGCAGGCCCACGCGACGATCAGCATGAGTGCATACGCGCCGACGAAGCAGAAGAACGCCGGAACGTAGGAACCCGTGGCGCTGCTCGAGGCGCCGAGGAGCTGAGGGATCACGAACCCTCCGTAGGCGCCGATCGCCGAGACGAGGCCGAGTGCCGCCGAGGCGAGGCGGTTGGTGTGCGACGGCGCCGCTCCGGCCTTCGCCGCGCGGCTCGCCCGGGCAAAGATCACCGGGATCATGCGATAGGTGGAGCCGTTGCCGATCCCGCTCGCCGCGAACAGGGCCAGGAACAGGGCCAGGAAGAGCCAGAAGTTCTTGAGCGGGAGCGTCGCGATGACCGTGAGCGTCACGGCGGCCATCACCGCGAAGGCGATGACGGTGATCCGCGCGCCGCCGAACCGGTCGGCGAGCTTGCCGCCGTACGGCCGCGACAGCGAGCCGACGAGCGGGCCGAGGAACGCGAGGGACAGCGCGGCCGCGCCAATGGCGAACGACGAGTACGACGGGAAGAAGTCCTTGATCAGCTTCGGGAACACGCCCGAGAAGCCGATGAACGAGCCGAACGTGCCGATGTAGAGGAAAGCCACGATCCACAGGTGCGGCTCCTTGAGGGCCGCGAGCGAACCCGCGAGGTCGCCCTTCGCGTTCGAGAGGTTGTCCATGCGGCGCCAGGCGCCGATCGCCGCGATGAGGATGAGGGGAACCCACATGAGGCCCGCGATGGCGAGGCTCGAGCCGCCCTTCGCGCTGGCGGCGCCGGTGGTGACGACGGCCGTGAGGCTCACCGCGATCGGAACGGCGAGTTGGGCGATGGCCGCGCCGAGGTTGCCGCCGGCCGCGTTGAGGCCGAGGGCCCAGCCCTTCTCCCGCGCAGGGAAGAAGAAGGTGATGTTCGCCATCGAGCTCGCGAAGTTGCCGCCGCCGAGACCGGCCAGTCCGGCGACGGCGAGCATGAGCCAGAACGGCGTCCCCGGATTGGCCACGCACAGGGCCAGGCCGATCGTGGGGATGAGGAGCAGCAGGGCGGAGACGATGGTCCAGTTCCGGCCGCCGAAGCGGGAGACCGTGAAGGTGTAGGGGATGCGGAGCGTTGCGCCGACGAGGCTCGGCATGGAGATCAGCCAGAACGTCTGCGAGGTGTCGAACGAGAAGCCCGCCGCCGGGAGCGAGACGACCACGATCGACCAGAGCTGCCAGACGACGAAGCCGAGGAATTCCGCGAAGATGGACCAGTTCAGATTCCGCTTGGCGATCCGGCGGCCTTCGCGCTCCCACTGGGCCGTGTCCTCGGGATTCCAGTGCTCGATCCAGCGACCAGAGCGAAAGTCCAGCTGGATCGCGGGGGAGGCAGGCGCCGTCGTGCTGCGAGCGGGCGCTTGGGGGTCGGTGCTCATGTGCCCTCCTAGGTGAGTGCGTGGGGGAATTTCGATCTGGTTCCACGCTAGGAACGGCGCGTTTCCGGAAGCGGCGCGAGGTGTAAACGCTCCGTGACATCGACCTCTCGCCTCACTGGTTCCGGCTGTGAGACGTGAGGCGCGTCTCGGCATTCGGACCGAATGTTCAGTTATCGGACATCTGGCCTATGGTGGCCTGTACTCATCTTTCGGACGCCTGTCAACGCGGGGTCCAGAATGCGAAAGGCACCAGCACCCATGGCTACACCAGCGGTGGCCGAGCCGTCTGCGCAGAATCCGCAGAATTCCGGCCAGCAGCAGGCAGGGAACACCCGCGGACGGGTGATCTTCTCGAGCCTGATCGGCACCACGATCGAGTTCTTCGACTTCTACGCTTATGCGACCGCGTCGGTCCTCGTCTTCCCCAAGCTCTTCTTCCCGAGCGCGTCGGACATCAACGCGATCCTGTCCTCGTTCGCGATCTTCGGTGTCGCGTTCGTGGCACGGCCGGTCGGCTCGATCATCTTCGGCCACTTCGGGGACAAGCTCGGCCGCAAGGGAACCCTCGTCGCGTCCCTCCTGACCATGGGCGTCGCGACCTTCCTGATCGGTCTCCTGCCGCCGGCGGCGACGCCCGGCTGGGTCGTGCTCGCGCCGCTCCTGCTCGTCGTCTTCCGCTTCCTCCAGGGCCTCGCCCTCGGCGGGGAGTGGTCCGGCGCGGCGCTGCTCGCCACGGAGAACGCGCCCGCGAACAGGCGCGCCGTGTGGGGCACCTTCCCCCAGCTCGGCGCGCCGATAGGCTTCATCATCGCGAACACGATGTACGTGATCATGAACAGCTTCCTCACCGCGAAGCAGTTCGAGGACTTCGGCTGGCGCATCCCGTTCCTCTTCAGCATCATCATGGTGGCGCTCGGCCTGTACGTGCGTCTCAAGCTCGTGGAGAGCACGTCGTTCCGCAAGGTCGTCAAGGAGGAGAAGGTCGCCAAGGTGCCGCTCGCCGCGACGTTCAAGCACCACTGGCGCGCCGTCATCGCCGGCACGTTCATCATGCTCGCCACTTATGTGCTCTTCTACCTGACCACGAGCTTCACCCTCACCTACGGCACCGCGACGGACAAGGTCGACGTGGCCCGCGCAGCAGCCCAGAAGGCCGGGCAGAAGTTCGATCCCGCCTCGTTCGTGCCGGGCCTCGGCATCGACCGCGGCCTCTTCCTGTGGATGCTCATCATCGGCGTCGTGTTCTTCGGCATCTTCACCGTGGTCTCCGGCCCGCTCGCCGAGAGGTACGGCCGCCGCAAGTTCCTCATCTGGGTCACGGTCGGCATCCTCGTGTTCGGCGCCGCATGGGGCTTCATGTTCGGTCCCGGCACGGCCGCAGCCATGGTGGGCCTGATCGTGGGCTTCACCCTGATGGGGCTCACGTTCGGCCCGATGGCGGCCATCCTCCCCGAGCTCTTCCCCGCGAACGTCCGCTACACGGGCTCGGCGATCGCGTACAACCTGTCCTCGGTGCTCGGCGCTGCCCCGGCTTCGTTCGTGGCGATTGCGCTCTGGCAGTTCGGCAAGGGCAGCACGGTGTGGGTCGGCGTGTACCTGGCCGTCGCCGCGGTGCTCACGCTCGTCGCGCTGCTCCTCACCCGCGAGACCAAGGACCGCGAGTTCGAGGACAACATCTCGGCCTGACGGCTAGTCCGCTCCGGCCGAGCTCCCCAGCTTTGCCGCCGAGCTCCCCACAACTTCAGTTGCAGACGGCTCGACGCACCGGGAATTCCGGGCGCCGCGCCGCGGGCTGAAGCCGAAAGTTGGGGAATTCGGCGGTGAAACTGGGGAACTCGGTACAACGAAAGGGAGGCCGGCGCTCTGCGCCGGCCTCCCTTTCTGCTGCCTGGGGTTCAGTCTTCGATGCTGGCGATCACGGAACCCGCCGAGACCGTCTGCCCCGGCTCCGCGGTCAGGCCGTGGATGGTGCCCGCGCGGTGCGCCGTGAGCGGCTGCTCCATCTTCATGGCCTCGAGGACGACGACGAGATCGCCCTCCGCGACCTGGTCGCCGTTCGAGACGGCCACCTTCACGATGGTGCCCTGCATGGGCGCGGTCAGGGCATTGCCGCCGGCCGCCGCGGCAGCCCCGCCGCGGGAGCCACGGCCCTTCTTCGACTTGCCCTTGCCGGGCTTCGCGACGACGCCGCCGAGCCCAGCGGGGATCGTCACCTCGAGGCGCTTGCCGCCCACCTCGACGACGACGTTCTGGCGCTCGCCGCCGTCGTCCGTCGCATCGCCAGCGGCGGGCTGCCCGGTCCACGCCGGGATGTCATTGACGAACTCGGTCTCGATCCACCGCGTGTGGACGCGGAAGGGGCCGGACTCGGGGGCGAACGCAGGGTCGCGCACTACGGCTGCGTGGAACGGCACGACCGTGGGCATGCCGGTGATGACAAGTTCGTCGAGGGCGCGGCGGGATCGCTGAAGGGCCTGCTCGCGAGTCGCACCCGAGACGACCAGCTTGGCGAGCATCGAGTCGAAGTTGCCGCTGATGACCTCGCCGGCCTCGATGCCCGAATCCACGCGCACACCGGGGCCGGCTGGGTACTTGAGCGTCTCGACGGTGCCGGGCGCGGGCATGAAGTTGCGGCCCGGGTCCTCGCCGTTGATGCGGAACTCGATCGAGTGGCCGCGGATCTCGGGGTCGTCGTACCCGAGTTCCTCCCCGCGGGCGAGCCGGAACTGCTCCCGCACCAGATCGATCCCCGTGACCTCCTCGGACACGCAGTGCTCCACCTGGAGGCGCGTGTTGACCTCGAGGAAGCTGATGGTGCCGTCCTGGCCGACGAGGAACTCGCACGTCCCCGCGCCGAGGTACCCGGCCTCCTTGAGGATCGCCTTGGAGGACTCGTAGAGCCGCTTGGTCTGCTCCTCGGTAAGGAAGGGCGCGGGGGCCTCCTCGACGAGCTTCTGGTTGCGGCGCTGCAGCGAGCAGTCGCGGGTCGAGACGACGACGACGTTGCCGTGGGAGTCTGCGAGGCACTGGGTCTCGACGTGGCGGGGCGCGTCAAGGAAGCGCTCGATGAAGCACTCGCCGCGGCCGAACGCCGCAATGGCCTCGCGAACGGCCGAGTCGTAGAGCTCGGGGATCTCCTCCATGGTGCGGGCAACCTTGATGCCGCGCCCGCCGCCGCCATACGCGGCCTTGATGGCCACGGGCAGTCCGTATTCGCGGGCGAACTCAACGACTTCGTCCGCCGAGCCGACCGGATCCTTCGAGCCGGGTACCTGCGGTGCTCCGACCTTCTCGGCAATGTGGCGGGCGCGGACCTTGTCGCCGAGGGCCGCGATGGCGTCGGGGGACGGGCCGATCCACGTAATGCCGGCGTCGAGGACGCGCTGGGCGAACTCGGCGTTCTCCGAGAGGAAGCCGTAGCCGGGGTGGATGGCATCCGCACCGGAGGCGCGCGCAGCATCGAGGATCTTGTCCATCACCAGATAGGACTCGGCCGCCGTCGTCCCCCCGAGAGCGAAAGCCTCGTCGGCCAGGCGTGCGTGCAGTGCGTCCCGGTCCGGGTCGGCGTACACGGCCACTGAGGCGATGCCCTCGTCGCGCGCCGCGCGGATGACGCGAACGGCGATCTCGCCGCGGTTGGCGATGAGGACCTTCGTGATGGGCTTGCTTCCAGCATTGGGGGACAAGGCAACTCCGTTCTGTACTCCCGTGAGCCTAGCGCTCCTTTGGTGGAATCGCCCATATTGGTGGCGATTTCAGCGGGGGAGGGGCCGATCCTTTGTGGACCTTCTACAAATCTCCCCAGAAGTCAGTGAGCCGCACGCCAGCCTCCGCGAAGAGCGAGCGCAGCGTCGACACGGACAGGCCCACCACCGTGTGCGGATCTCCGTCGACCCGGGCGAGGAATGCGCCGCCGAGCCCGTCGATCGTGAACGACCCGGCGCAGTGCAGGGGCTCGCCCGTCGCCACATACGCGGCGATGTCGTCGTCGGACATCTCGGTGAACTCGACCCCCGCCGAGGAGAGCCGCCCCGATCCCGCGCGCGAGTCGCGGCAGTCGACGAGCCAGTGCCCCGTGTGCAGGACACCCGCGCGGCCGCTCATGGCCCGCAGCCGCTCGGTCGCCACGTCGGGGGTGTAGGGCTTGCCGAGGGCGTCGCCGTCGAACTCGAAGACCGAATCGCAGCCGAGGACGAAGGCGCCTGCGGCGTCGGGCAGTGCGGCCACCGCCTCGGCCTTCGCACGGGCCAGCAGCAGGGCGGTCTCGCCGGGCGTCGCGTCCGGATGCGAGGCGGCAAGCGCCTCCTCATCCACCTCCGAGACCACGATGCTGTGCGGAATCCCGGCCTCCGTCAGGAGCTTCGTCCGCGCGGGCGACTTCGAGGCCAGGATGAGTGGAATCACGTGGTCAAGCCTAGTCCGGCCGACGCCTCATGATGGCGGGCGCCGTAGCGCACGTACCAGATGAGCATCAGGAGCATCGCCACGATGTAGAACGAATGGAGCACCCAGATCGGACCGGCCGGGAGGCTGAAGACGTAGATGGAGTGGACGGCGTTCCCCACGTTGCCGAGGAGGAGGTTCGAGAGGCTGTAGGACCGCAGGTCCTTGGTCCGCGCCGCCTTGACCAGCATCGGGAGGTTGCTGGATGCGAAGAGCACCGTGGAGATGATGCCTGCGAGGACCGGGAGTTCCATGGCTCCACGGTACGAATCGGGGAGAGGCCGCCGCGTCGGGAGAAATGCGCAATCTCGCCGCGGTCCTCAGGTGCAGACTGGGCAATTCTGCGCAGTCACCATGCGACGGTGCCCGCGAGCCCGTGCTCGAAGGCGTACGCGGCTGCGGCCGTGCGGGAGGGGAGCCCGAGCTTCAGCAGGATGTTGCTCACATGGCGCGCCACGGTCTTCTCGCTGAGGAAGAGCTCGGCGGCGATCGCGCGATTGGCCGCGCCGGAGGCCACGAGGGCGAGCACTTCGAGCTCGCGGGGGCTGAGCGGCCCGGGGTCGGGGGCTGGCGGCTCCGCGAGGAGGGTGGGGGCTGGGAGGGCAGCGGACGACGACGGCGCAAGCCGGCTCAGCTGGTCGAGGTCCGGGGCTGCGCCCAACTCGGCGAAGATGCGCCCCGCGCCAGCCAGCTCCAGCCGAGCCGCGTCCTCGTCGCCGAGGGCGCCGAGTGCGCGTCCCTTGAGGACGAGCGACCGGGCCGCCTCGTAGGGCGCGTCCAGCTCGCACCATCGGCGCCAGGCGGCGGTTGCCCGCTCAAGCCCCTCTTCGGCCCTGCCCTGAGCGAGCAGGACGGCGGCTGTGGCGTAGTCCGAGAGTGCTTGAAGCCATGGCATGGGGCGGGCGGCAGTCAGCGCGGCCAGTTCCTCGGCAGCGTCGTGGGCGGTGGAAGCATCCCCGGCCGCGAGGCCTGTCTCCACGAAGGCAGGCAAGAGCAGCCGGCGTTCGGTGGGGCCGACGCCGTGGGCCGCCCGATGGAGCATGGACAGCGCCTCGCCGGGGCGGCCCTGCGCCAGCCTGAGCAGCGCCCATCCAGGCTGCGGTTCGTAGCCAGAGCGCCGGGCCTGCTCATAGGAGACGTCGGCGGCGTCGAAATGACCGCGGAGGCGCTGGATCTCGCCCTGCTGGTAGTAGGCGCCGTAGCGGGCCGAACGGTCGCCGGCCTTGAGCATGCTCACTGCCTGGCGGGCAGCCTCCTCCGCCTCGTCCCAAGCGCCATGAAGGCAGAAGAGCTCGGCCCGGTGGTAGTGGCAGCGGCCGCTGAAGGCGACGAGGCCCCCCTGCGAGAGGCGCCAGCGATCCAAGGCGCTGGTCCACTCCTGGGCCCGAGCCACATCGAACGCGAGCTGGCAGCTTTCGATGACCGAGCAGTAGACGATGCCGGACGCGAAGGCGCCGACCTCTCCCGACATCACTGCCACCAGCGCCTCGTCGAACAGCTCCATGCCCTCTTCGATGCTGCCGAGCTTGACGTGGGCCTGGCCGCGCCCGAGATGGCAGAGGGTCGTGATCTCCGGATCCTGCCCGGAGCTCGCAAGGTTCTCTCCGCGGCGGAAGAGGTCGAGGGCGTCCGCCGGGTCACCGCCGTAGAGGGCTTCCTGCGCCTGGGGGAAGAGCGCGAACGCCTGCTCTGGGACGGACTCGTCGAGCTCGTCGAGCAGGTGGAGCGTCCGGCCGAGCCATCCCGAGGCCTCGGCCGGCTCGTCCGCGGCCATGAAATAGATGCCGAGCCACGCGGCGATCCGTGATGCGGTGCGGACGTCGCCCACGAGGAGGTACTCCTCGTGGGCGTGCGCCAGATGACCGATGCCATCGCCGAAATGCCCCATGAGGATGGCCACGGTGCCCAGCCGCAGCAGGTCTTCGGCGGCGAGACCCGAGTCCCGTTCGGCCTCAGTGAGCTCCTCGAACGCGTCCTGCCACCGGCGCGCGGCATACGCCGTGCGTCCGCGGTCCACAGCGCTCGACGTCGACACTGAACTCTCCGGGCTGTCCGCGCTCCCCCTGGGCGCGCCTTGCGGTCAGGATAGCCCCGGCGGCGCGCGCTTGCTAGCGTCCCGCGGGTTCGGGCTCCCGATGCTTCGGGTGGTGCGCCGCCGTCGTCCGTTCGAGCTTGGCGCCCTCGATGTCCAAGTCCGGCAGGATCCGCGTCAGCCAGCGCGGCAGCCACCACGCGGAGCGCCCGAGGAGGCGCATGACGGCGGGAACCAGGGTCATGCGGACCACGAACGCGTCCAGCAGCACGCCGAGCGCGAGGGCGAAGCCGAGCGGACGGATCATCGTCAGGTGGCTGAAGATGAAGCCCGCGAAGACGCTCACCATGATGATGGCGGCCGCGGTCACCACTCGGGCGGCGTGGCGGAAGCCGGTCTTCACGGCGAGGTGCGCCTCCTGGCCGTGCACGTACGCCTCGCGGATGCCGGACGTGATGAACACCTGATAGTCCATCGCGAGGCCGAAGAGGATGCCGATGAGCAGGATCGGCAGGAAGCTCAGCACCGCGCCGGGGTGCGTTACGTCGAACACCGGCCCGAGCCAGCCCCACTGGTACACGGCGACGACTGCGCCGAACGCCGCGCCGAGGGAGAGCAGGAAGCCACCCGTGGCGAGGAGCGGCACCAGGAGCGAGCGGAACACGAGCAGGAGCAGCACGAGCGAGAGCCCGACGACGATCGCCAGGTAGGGCGGGAGCGCGTCAGCGAGCTTCGTGGAGACATCGACGTTCGCGGCCGTCTGGCCCGTGAGGCCGATCGTGGTGCCCGTGTCCGCCTGGATCTGGGCGCCCTTGGCGCGCAGGTCGTGGACCACTTGGACCGTGCTCGCGCTCGCCGGGCCGTCGGTCGGGATGACCTGGAAGACGGCCGTGCGCCGGTCCGGGCTCAAGGCCACGGGGACTGCCGCCGTCACGTTGGCCACCGACTTGAGCCGGTCCGCGACATCGAACTGCTTGGACTTCGCGGCGTTCGCGTCGAGCCCGGCGGGCAGTTCGCCCACCACGATGATGGGGCCGGTCATGCCCTGGCCGAAGTACTTGCCGGTGGCGTCGTAGGCCTTGAAGGCGCTTGAGTCCACGGGTTCCGAGCCGCCGTCCGGCAGGGCGAGGCGGAGCTGCGCCGCCGGCAGCGCGAGCGCGCCGAGGAGCACAACCGATGCGACAAGTGCGAGCCACGGGTGCTTGGTGACCCAGCCGCCCCAGCCGCGCTGCGACTTGGCGAGGTCCTCGCGAGCCTCCTCCTGCTCGTGGTCAGACTTCGCGTTCTTCCTCTCAGCCTTGGCCCACCGCCGCTTGGAGATGATCCGACGGCCGGCGAAGCCGAGGACGGCCGGGAGCAGGGTCACTGCTACCAGCACGGAGACGGCCACCGTTGCCGCCGCGGCCACGCCCATGACGGCGAGGAACGGCAGGCCCGGAACCACGAGGGCGGCCAGGGCGATGATCACCGTGAGGCCCGCGAACAGGACCGCATTGCCCGACGTTCCCGTGGCGAGGGCGATCGACTCGCGAGGGGCCATGCCCTGCAGGAGCTGCGTGCGGTGCCGGTTCACGATGAACAGCGAATAGTCGATGCCCACCGCGAGGCCCAGCATGAGGCCGAGCATCGGCGTGGTGGAGCTCATCTGGATGACGCCCGTCAGCGCGAACGTGCCGCCAACGCCCACTCCCACCCCGATCAGGGCCATGAGCAGGGGCAGGCCCGCCGCGACGAACGTGCCGAGCATGACGAGCAGCACGATCGCGGCGACGATCACGCCGATAGCCTCCGAAGCGCCGAAGAGGCTCGAGATATCCTGCGTGAGCTCCTTGCTCGCATGGGACTGGACGCCCGGCACCGCGGCGGCGAGGTCTTGGACCTTCTGGCGCAGGTCGGCGGGCAGGCCGTCGGTCGACTTCGTGAACTGGACCGTGGCGATCGCGGCCTTGCCGTCGGTGGAGACGAAACGGAGTCCCTGCGAGGCCCGCGCCTGACGCTCCCCGAGCGCAAGCTCAGCCTTTTTCTGCGCAAGCTGCGCGGCGCCGTCGTCCGCCTGCTTCTTGCCCGCGTCGTACTGCGCCTGGCCCGCGGCGAGCTGAGCCCTGCCCGCGTCGAGCTGCGCCTGCGCGGACGCGGTGGCCTGCGTGACGGCGGCCTGCGGGTAGCCCTGCGCCGCGAGCGCCTGCTTCTGCGCATCGAGCTGTGCCTGCCCTGCGTCGAGCTTCGCCTTCGAATCGGCGAGCTGCTGCGCGGACGCCGCGAGCTGCTGCCGGCCCGCAGCGAGTTGGGCCTCGGCAGCCGCAATCTGCTTCTGACCGTCCGCGATCTGCGCCGCGGCGGCATCAAGCTGGGCCTGAGTGGAGAAGGGATCGGTGGCGTTCTGAACGCCGTCGAGACCCTTGATCTTGTTCAGGGCGTCGGTGATGCCCTTCTTCTGGTCCGCCGTGAACGGTGCGTCCGGCGATTCGAAGACGATGCTGGCGCTGCCACCGGAGGACGACGGGAGGTCCGTCTTGAGCTTGTCCGCCATCCGCTGGGTCTCCGTGCCCGGGATCTGGAACGTGTTGCTCAGCGCGCCGTGGAACGCCAGAGCGGAGCCGCCGACCGCGAGGAGGACCACAATCCACGCGGAGAGAACGAGCCAGCGGCGATCGTACGCGAACCGGCCGAGCCGGTAGAGGAGGGAAGCCATGATGCCTTCTTGGGGGTGGCGGGGGTGGGTGAGAAGGGGGGTGGGTGAGAAGGGGTTAGGAGGTCTTGAAGCCGGACTTGAGGTGTTCGAACGAAGTCACCAGGAGCTCGCGGAGGCGGCTGAGGGACGACGGCGAGAGGTCGCCTCCGCGCTCGGCCAGCCACACCTCGAGCGCCGCCTTGCCGCAGGACATGACGCAGCCGGCGAGGGAGTGGACGTAGATGGCGTCGAGCGTGTCGCCCTCGCGCTCGCGGATGGCAGCCACGATCTTGTCGCTGCACTCGTCGAACGCCTGGAGCTGGAATCGCGTGACCGGATCGTGGCCGTGCGAGACGAGGAACGACTGGGCCATCGGCTCGATGAGCTTGTTGTCGGCGAGGGCGAGGAGGATCTGGATGGCCGATTCGAGGAGTGGTTCCCCCCGGGGGCGGTCCCGGAAGCGCTCGAGGGCGGCATCGAGGAAGCCGAAGGTCGGGGCCGCGAGGGCCTCGTCGGCGCTTGAGAAGTAGTTGAAGAACGTGCGGCGCGAGACGCCGGCGGCGTCGGCGATGTCTTCGACCGTGAACTCGCCCAGCCCACGCTCGCGCGCGAGCTGCACGGTGGCCTCGACGATCGACTCCCTCGTCGCGGCCTTGTTCAGCTCGCGTCGGGACGGGCTCTCGAGTGGTGTCACCCCATTACACTAAGTGCAACTTTGCACTGAGTGCAAACTTGAGACTTCGGCTCTCACCTCCCCTCCCTCCTCCCCTCATCGACTGCTCCGGAACTGTCGTTTTGACCGCCCAAAACGACAGTTCTGGAGCAGTCGATGCCGGGACGCGGAAGGGGCCGGTGCCGTCAGGGGTGCGGCCCGGAGGGGGGCCGCAGCGGGTGTCAGTGGGCGGCGACCAGAGCGTCGTCGTCCGTCGCGGCCTCGGAAGCCGTGTCCTCCACGAACGCGCTGCGCGAGCGCTCGGCGTTGTACAGGCCGAGGTCCAGGATGCCCTGGCGCTTCGCGACGATTGTGGGCACGAGCGCCTGACCGGCCACGTTGACCGCGGTGCGCCCCATGTCGAGGATCGGGTCGATCGCGAGCAGGAGGCCGACGCCGGCGAGCGGCAGCCCCAGCGTGGACAGCGTGAGCGTGAGCATGACGACGGCGCCCGTGGTCCCCGCGGTCGCGGCGGAGCCGAGGACCGAGACGATCACGATGAGCAGGTACTGGCTGAAGTCCAGGTGCAGGCCGAAGAACTGGGCCACGAAGATGGATGCGACCGCAGGGTAGATGGCAGCGCAGCCGTCCATTTTGGTGGTCGCGCCCAGCGGCACGGCGAAGGAGGCGTATGCCTGCGGGACTCCGAGGTTCCGCTCCGCGACGCGCTGCGTGAGCGGCAGCGTGCCGATGGAGGAGCGGGACACGAAAGCGAGCTGAACGGCGGGCCAGACGCCGGAGAAGTACTGCTTGATCGAGAGCCCGTGGCTCTTCACGAGGATCGGGTAGAACACGAACAGCACGAGGACCAGGCCGACGTAGATGGCGATCGCGAACTTGCCCAGGGCACCGATGGTGTCCCAGCCGTAGGTGGCCACGGCGTTGCCGATGAGGCCGACCGTGCCGAGCGGGGCCACGCGGATGATCCACCAGAGGACCTTCTGGATGACCTCGAGCGCGGAGCGGGTGAAGGAGAGGAACGGCTCGGCCTTGGCGCCGACCTTGAGGACCGCAATGCCCACGGCGATCGCGATGACCAGGATCTGCAGGACGTTGAAGCTCACGCTCGTGGTCACCGCACCGCCGTCCGCGACGGTCGAGCTGGCACTCAGGCCGAGGAAGTTGTGCGGGAACAGCCCGGTGAGGAAAGCCCACCAGTCGCCGGTCTTGCCGGCGTACTTGGCCTGCTGCGTGATGCCCGTCCCAGCACCCGGTTGGAACAGAAGGCCGAGGCCGATGCCGATGAGCACCGAGACGAGTGCGGTGATGGCGAACCACAGGAGGGTGTTCCACGCGAGCTTGGCGGCGTTGGACACCTGGCGCAGGTTGGCGATCGAGCTCACCACGGCGGTGAAGATGAGGGGCACGACGGCGGTCTGCAGCAGGGCGACATAGCTGCTGCCGATCGTGGAGAGGGTCGCGCCAAGGCCGTTGGGCTTGGCAGAGGTGCTGCCGGTGTACTTGGCGATGAGGCCGAGGATGAGGCCGACGACGAGGGCCGCAATGATCTGCGTCCCGAACGACGTGGCCCACGCCGGGAGGCGGCGCGTGCGGGTGCTGGTTGATGTGCTCACCGCAGCACAATAGGATGCGGGCGTATAACACATCGAATCTCTGTTGAGAAATATTACTTAAACGCGGTGATGCGGGATTCCGTAAATCCCCGGAATCCCGCACCACCGCAGGGAATTGTTACATTATTCCCTTTTCAGATGTGATTTATATCTCAGGCGAGGAGCGCGCGGCGGAGGGTGTCGAGTCCAACCGAACCGAGGTTGAGGGCCCTCGTGTGGAACTCCTTGAGGTCGAACTCGCGGCCCTCGGCTTCGGCGCGTGCGGCGAGGTCGGACCGGATCTGCTCCCACAGCCGCTGGCCGACCTTGTAGGACGGCGCCTGGCCCGGCCATCCGAGGTACCGGTGGAATTCGAAATCGAGCTGCCCTTCGGAGATCTCCAGATTGGCCCGGAGGAAGTCGTAGCCCTTCTCTGGGGTCCACGTTCCAGCACCCCAGCGCTCGGGCACTTCGAGCTCGAGGTGGACACCGATGTCGAACACCACTCGGGCCGCTCGCATCCTCT
Organism: Sinomonas gamaensis; assembly: GCF_005876955.1. Taxonomy (GTDB): domain Bacteria; phylum Actinomycetota; class Actinomycetes; order Actinomycetales; family Micrococcaceae; genus Sinomonas; species Sinomonas gamaensis. The sequence goes on along the minus strand of NZ_SSCL01000005.1, from coordinate 53,144 downwards.
GCGCATCGAGCATGCCCATCCGGTCGCCGGGATCGGCGAGGTATCCGAGCTCGTCCATGAGCCGCTCCGCGTAGAGCGCCCAGCCTTCGCCGTGGCCGGAGACCCAGCAGATGAGGCGGCGCCAGCGGTTGAGCAGCTCTCGCCGGTAGACCGCCGTCGAGCATTGCAGGTGGTGACCCGGGACGCCCTCGTGATAGACCGTCGTCGTCTCCGACCACGTGGTGAAGGAGTCCTCGCCCTCCGGCACCGACCACCACATGCGGCCGGGCCGGGAGAAGTCGTCCGAGGGTGCGGTGTAGTAGATGCCGCCGTCGTGGGTCGGGGCGATCCTGCATTCGAGCTTGTGCATCGGCTCGGCGATGTCGAAGTGCGTGCCTGCCAGGTCGTTGATCGCCCGATCGGACAGGCCCTGCATCCATGCCCGCAGCGCGTCGGTCCCCTTGAGCTGACGGGCCGGGTCCTCGTTGAGCGCCTTCTTGGCCTCCTCGATGCTGGCGCCCGTCTTGATCTGCTCGGCGACGGTCTCCTGCTCAGCGATGATGCGGTCGAGTTCCGCGACGCCCCACGCGTAGGTCTCCTCGAGGTCCACGGTCGCGCCGAGGAAGCGGCGCGAGGCGAGGGAATAGCGTTCGCGCCCCACGGCGTCCTTCTCGGGAGCCTGCGCCAGGAGCTCGCCTTGGAGGAATTCCGCGAGCTTTCCGTAAGCGTCTGCGGCGGCGGCACACCCAGCCGCGAGGGCGGCGGTGAGGTCGTCGGGAAGCGGTGAACCGCCGTCGAGCTTCGCGTCGGCTGCCAGACGCGCGAAGAATCCTGTGCCCTCGGCACCGTACTGCCGAGCCTGCCCGACGACGGCGCGAACCTGGCGCGCGGCCGCAACCTTGCCGCTGGCCGCGGCGCTGCGCAGTGACTCAATGTAGCCGTCGATCGCGGCGGGAACGTTGGCGGCCCTGCCCGCGATGTGACTCCACTGCTCGGCCGTCTCCGTGGGCATGAGGTCGAAGATCGCGCGGATGTTCTGGGCGGGAGAGTCGATGTTGTTCAGCTCGGCCACGGTCCAGCCGCTCTCGAGCTCCTCGATCTCGAGCCCGAGCCGCTCGCGCATCGCGTCCAGCGTGACTTCGTCGATCTCATCGGTGGGCTCGACCGCGTCGAGGTTCGCCAGCGTCTCACGGAACAGCGCCAGCTTGGCCTCGTGGCCGGCCGGGGAGTAGTCCGGGTACTCGGTCTCGTGGCCGGGAAAGCCGAGTTCGGTGGCGAGCGACGGGTTGAGCTCAAGGAAGCGGTCGGTGAAGGTTTCGGCGACGGCGTCGACCTTCGTCGGGGTGCGATGCAGGTCTGGGGTGTTCTGAGTCACGCCTCCGAGCCTAGCGGCACACCCCGACACGTGAAAGAACCCGTGCAGATTTTGCACCCTCGGTTGCGCCGTCAGCTCCGCAGGGTCCACACCCAGCAAACGTGACGGCGCAAACGAGGGGGACGGGGGGAGACGGGACGGGCGGGAGGCGTCCCGGAGGGTCAGTACCGCCCGCGCCGCTGGTTCATCATGTGCCGCGGGCGGAGGGTCGCGCGGCGGATGCGCTCACGGCGCGTCGGAGCGGCTGGCGCAGCCTCTTCCTCCGAGGAGGAGCCGACGGCGGCAAGCACCGCGGTGAGCGCGGCGAGCTCCTCGGGCGTGGGGTTCCCGCGCGTGACGGAGAACAGGGCCGGAGGGTTCTCGGCTCCGTCGGCTGGGCGTTCCGCGCTCACAGCGGGATGTTCCCGTGCTTCTTGGCGGGCATGGAAGCGTGCTTGTCGCGCAGGGCCCGGAGGCCGCGCAGGAGCTGCACGCGGGTCTCGGACGGCGCGATCACGCTGTCGATGTACCCGAGTTCCGCGGCCTGATACGGGTTGAGGAGTTCCTCCTCGTAGTGGCGGATGAGCTCGGCGCGCTTGGCCTCGACGTCCGCGCCTTCCTGCTGGGCGGCCGCGAGGTCGCGGCGGTACAGGATGTTGACGGCGCCCTGCGCGCCCATGACGCCGATCTGCGCCGTGGGCCACGCGAAGTTGAGGTCGGCGCCGAGCTTCTTCGAGCCCATGACGATGTACGCGCCGCCGTAGGCCTTGCGGCAGATGACGGTGAGCTTCGGAACGGTGGCCTCGGCGTACGCGTACAGGAGCTTCGCGCCGCGCCGGATGATGCCCTGGAACTCCTGGTCCTTGCCCGGGAGGAAGCCGGGGACGTCCACCAGCGTGACGATCGGGATGTTGAACGCGTCGCAGTGGCGCACGAACCGTGCCGCCTTCTCGGACGCGGCAATGTCCAGCGTGCCGGCGAACTGGATCGGCTGGTTCGCCACGATCCCCACGGTGTGGCCCTCCATGCGGCCGTAGCCGATGATGACGTTGGGCGCGTAGAGCGCCTGCATCTCGAGGAACGCGGCATCGTCCAGGATCGACTCGATCACCCGGCGCATGTCGTAGCCGTGGGTCGGCGCGTCGGGGACGAGGGTGTCGAGCGCCAGGTCTTCCTCGGTTTCCTCGAGTTCCTGGTCGGAATCGAGGACGGGCGCCTCGACGAGGTTGTTCGAGGGGAGGTAGTCGAGGAGTTCGCGGACGAACTCGATCGCGTCCTTCTCGTCGGCGGCGAGGTACGTGGCCGTGCCGGTGGTTGCGTTGTGCTGGCGCGCGCCGCCGAGCGTCTCCATGTCCACTTCCTCGCCGGTGACCGTCTTGATGACGTCCGGACCGGTGATGAACATGTGGCTCGTCTTGTCCACCATGACCACGTAGTCGGTGAGCGCGGGGGAGTATGCGGCGCCGCCGGCGCAGGGGCCCATGATGAGCGATATCTGGGGGATGACGCCCGAGGCCGCGACGTTGTTCCGGAAGATGTCCGCGAACATCGCAAGGGAGGCGACGCCCTCCTGGATGCGCGCCCCGCCGCCGTCGTTGATGCCCACGACGGGGCATCCGTTGCGCAGCGCGAACTCCTGGACCTTGACGATCTTCTCGCCGTTGACCTGGCTCAGCGAGCCGCCGTAGACCGAGAATTCCTGGCTGTAGACGGCCACGAGGCGCCCATCGACGGTGCCGTACCCGGAGACGACGCCGTCGCCGAGCGGCTTCTTCTTCTGCATGTTCTTCTGCATGCCGAAAGCAGTGGACCGGTGGACTGCCAGCGCGTCGAACTCGACGAAGGAGTCTTCATCGAGGAGCATTTCAATCCGCTCGCGGGCGGTGTTCTTCCCCCGCGCGTGCTGCTTCTCCACGGCGTCGGGACCGGACGGAAGGAGCGAGGCGGCTCGCCGCTCGCGGAAGTCCGCGATCTTGCCTGCAGTCGTGGTCAGGTCGTGGGTCACGCGCGCTCCAGCTCTCGGTCAGCATTCGGTCAGATGTAGGTTCCGCACAAACTGCGAAGCCGTGAACTAAGTCTAGTAAGCCCTGTTCGGGCCGCTTGTGTAGGAATCCTACAATTTCTCGTTGCCGCAGCGCGTACGACGGCGGCGCGCGGCAAGGCGTCGGCCCGCCTCTTGTTACTCACCAGTAACAAGAGGCGTACACTCACCAGTATGACGACGATCACGTCCGGCGGCATCGGGCCGCGGCCCACCCTCGCCGGCCGAACCCTCCTGATGAGCGGCGGGAGCCGCGGCATTGGACTCGCCATCGCGCTGCGCGCAGCCCGTGACGGGGCCAACCTCGTCCTCCTCGCGAAGACCGCCGAGCCCCATCCCAAGCTCGCAGGCACCGTGTTCGACGCCGCGGCAGCCATCGAGGCCGCGGGCGGACAGGCGCTCCCCATTGTGGGGGATGTGCGCCATGACGACGACGTAGCCCGCGCCGTCGGGAGCGCCGTCGAGCGCTTCGGTGGGGTCGACGTCGTCGTCAACAACGCCTCGGCGATCGATCTCTCGCGCACCGACGCGCTCGATATGAAGCGGTACGACCTCATGCAGGACATCAACGCGCGCGGGACCTTCCTCCTGTCCAAGCTGTCGCTCCCGGCGCTGCGGGAGTCGGCGCGCGCGGGCCGTGGTCCGCACATCCTCACGCTCTCCCCGCCGCTCAACCTCGACCCCAAATGGGCGGGCGAGCATCTCGGGTACACCATGGCGAAGTACGCCATGAGCCTCGTCACCCTCGGCCTCGCGGAGGAGCTCAGAGGAGACGGCATCGGCGTCAACTCGCTGTGGCCCTGCACCCTCATCGACACGGCGGCGATCCGCAACCTCCCCGGGGGCCAGGCGATGGCGCATGCGTCCCGGAGTCCCGAGATCGTTGCAGACGCCGCCCACGCGATCCTCACGAGCGACCCACGCCTCACCACGGGCAACTTCTTCACGGACGAGGAGGCGCTTCGAGGCGCCGGGGTGACGGACTTCTCCCGTTACAGCCTGGGCGCCGGCGAGGAGCAGCTCGTGCGGGACATCTTCCTCTGACAGCTGATTCCGCGCGGCCCGATTCGCCCCCGGGGCAACGCCCTCGCTCGCTAGGATTCCGGTATGGATCACGACACCCCCGTGCAGGCGCCCGCTCGCGGCCCCCTCGACCGATCGCGCCTCGGTGCCGACTTCGTGGTGCGCGCCGGGCTGTCCCGGGTCCAGATCCTCGACGAGATCGGCTCGACCAATACCGAGCTCATGCGCCTGGCCAGCGCCGAGGCAGAGGAATGGGGGGACCTCGCGGTCCTCGTCGCGGAAAACCAGACTCAGGGCCAGGGTCGCCTGCACCGGCCATGGGAGTCGCCCTCGGGGGCTTCCCTCGCCGTCTCGATCCTCCTGCGTCCCCACGGACCGGGCGGCCGCCCCCTCCCGACGCAGTCCTACTCCTGGTTCTCTCCACTCGCGGCGCTGGCGCTGCGGGAGGCTCTCGCCGGCGTGGCGGGGCTCGAATCCGCCCTCAAGTGGCCCAATGACGTGGTGGTCGACGGCCTGAAGGTGTCGGGGATCCTCGCCCACCTCGCGCCGGGAGTGCACGGCGAGCCGCCCGCCGTCGTGCTCGGCACCGGCATCAATGTGTCGCTGACCAAGGACGAGCTGCCCGTCCCCACCGCAACCTCGGCGAGCCTCGCCGCTGGCCGTCCCGTGGATCGGACCGGCCTGCTGATCGCGTATCTCGAGGAGTTCGCCCGCTACTACCGCGGCTTCTGTGCCGTCCACGGCAACGCTGACGCGCCGCTGCTGGGCGGCCAGACGCTGCTCTCGCGGGTTCAGGACGCGACCATCACCCTCGGTCGCAGGGTGCGCGTCGAACTCCCGGGCGGCCGCAGGCTCGAGGGGCGGGCCACGGGGCTCGATGGGCACGGTGCGCTGCAGGTCGTTGAGGACGGCGGCGAGCGGCACGCGGTGTCCGCGGGCGACGTCGTTCATCTCCGCCCAGCCGATGGCGGCTATGCGTAAGCTGCTCGCCCCAGGGGAGCAGGTGATCGTGAATACCCGGCGACATGGTTCCGTGCTCGTGATTCCCGCGGTCGTCGGGGTGCTCGTGTGCGGCGTCGCGTCGTTTGCCGCGGGGTGGCTCAACAAGGGCCATCTGGACACCCTCATCCCGTGGCTCCCCTGGGGCACGGGGCCCTGGCTCTCGCTCGTGCCAGCCGTTCTGGGCGCCTGGATCCTGGTCATCTATCCGCTCCGCCGGCTCGCGGAATGGTCCTCGCTGCACTACATCCTCACGAGCCGACGCGTCCTCCGGAGGCAGCGCGGGTTCCGGCGCCACGATCGCGAACTGCCCCTCGCCATGGTTCAGGACGTTGCCGTCACCCAGTCGATTCTTCAGTCCTTCGCCCACTCGGGTTCGATAACCTTGTCCACGGGGCAGGCGGCAAGCCTCAGGCTCGACGACGTGCCCGACGTGCGCAGCTTCCGCCGGCTCGTGCTGGATGCGATCGACGAATTGCCGGCGGAGTATGGGTTTCCGGGCACGGACGACGGCGCTGCGCCGCGCATGCTGGGCGAGGACTGATGGAGGGCGAAGCGATGGACGACGAGCTGCCTCCCCCCATGCCCGCCGACCTCCCCGTGGGCTCGGGGACCCTCGACGAACTCGCGGGCCCTCTCGAGGACGGCCAGGACGATCCAGCCGCGGGAATCGACTATCGTCGGGCCGCGCGGGCTCTCGAGAACCTTCTGCTCGGCGGCGAGCGGACCCTCAAGCGCCGCGACGTAGCGCAGGGGGTGGGCCTGTCCCTCTTCTCGGCCCGCAAGCTCTGGCGTGCTCTCGGCATGCCGAACTTCACGGACGACGACCTCGCGTTCACCGCCGAGGATCTCGAGCACCTCAAGATCATGCCCAAGCTCGTCCGCGAGGGCGTGCTCACCGAGGACGCGGCGATTTCGGTGACCCGGGCCATCGGACAGATGACGGACCGCATGGTGGTCTGGCAGGTCGAGGCCCTTGTCGAGGACATGGTCGTGACCCACGGGATCTCCGACGCCGAGGCGCGCGTCCGCCTGGTCGCGGAGCTGCCGAGGCTCATCGAGCCCCTCGAGGAGATGCTCGTCTACTCCTGGCGCCGGCAGCTCAGCGCCGGAGTCCAGCGCCTTGCCGTCCGAGCGAAGCAGGGCCTCGAGGCCAGCGAGGAGGGCCGCACCGGCGGCGAGGACGACGCGCCGCTGCCGTTGGCCCGGTCCGTCGGGTTCGCCGACCTCGTCTCGTATACGAGCCTTTCGCGTCGGATGAACGAGAAGACGTTGGCCCGGCTCGTGCAGACCTTCGAGAACAAGTGCGCCGAGGTGATCTCGGTGGGCGGCGGCCGGCTCGTCAAGACGGTCGGAGACGAAGTCCTCTACATCGCCGAGACGCCGACGGCGGGCGCGGAGATCGCCCTGGCCCTTTCCCGGGAGATTGCCGCGGACGAGCGGCTCCCCGAGGGCAGGGTCGCGATGGTGTGGGGCCGGGTCCTCAGCCGTCTCGGCGACATCTACGGGCCCACCGTGAACCTGGCCGCCCGGCTCACCGCGATCGCCGCGCCCGGTCAGGTCCTCGTGGACGACCTGACCGCGGGCGTGCTCGGCGACGACCCGCGCTTCGTGCTCACCCCTCTCGAGGTCCAGAATGTGCGCGGATTCGGCGAAGTACGGCCCGTCGCGCTGGGCAGGGGCGAAGGCACGGGTATCGTGCTCGACTGATGGCTCAATCGAGGGGAGTGCCGATGACCGGCGGCGACGAGGTGTCACGGCGGTCCGCGCGGCCGGTGCTCGATGTGGGCGCCGCCACCGATCGGGGCGAGGTCCGTGAACTCAACGAGGACTCCTATCTGGCCCGCGAGCCGATCTTCGCGGTCGCCGACGGCATGGGCGGGCACGAGGCGGGCGAGGTCGCCAGCGCGCTCTGCGTCGAGAGCCTCGGGCGCGAGGAGACCCTTTCCGGGGGCCGCGCCGTGACCGCCCTGGACGTGATCCTCGCCGTTCGCCGCGCGGACTGGGCGATCCGGGACGCCACCGGCGCGCGGGCAGGCACCACGCTCGCGGCGGCCTTCCTCGCCGAGGACGACGACGGCGCTCCCGCCTGGATCGTGGCGAACGTGGGGGATTCGCGGGTCTACGTCGCGCTCGAGGACGAGTTCGTCCAGATCACGGTGGACCACTCGGAAGTCCAGGAGCTCGTGGCGCGCGGGGAGATCACGCAGGAGGAAGCCCGCATCCATCCGCGCCGGAATGTTGTCACGCGGGCGCTTGGAACCGGATTCGACGCCGATCCCGATCTCTGGCTCCTCCGCGCCGTCGACGGGCAGCGCCTTCTCATCTGCTCCGACGGCCTCACGACCGAGCTCGAGGACCGGGAGATCGCCGAGATCCTGAGGGAGGGCGAAACGGCGCAGGCAGCTGCGGATGCGCTCGTGAGGGCGGCGTTGGAAGCCGGCGGTCGCGACAATGTGACGGTCGTCGTCGTCGGCGTCGAAAGCGTGGGCGAGCAGGCAGGCGAAGAGCCCCTTCCTGTGTCGGAGGGGTAAGGCAAGATAGGACACGTGAGCGCAGAATCCGTGATCCCCGAAGCTGCCACCCCGCCCGCGACCACGTCGGCGACTCCTTCTGCGACGCTTCGCGAGGAGTATGAATCGCTCGCGGAGGAGGTCCGCCGGCACCGGGCGCTGTACTACAACGAGGACGCTCCGGTCCTCTCGGACGCGGAATACGACGAGCTCTTCTGCCGGCTCGAGGAGTTCGAGGCCCTGCACCCGGAGCTGGTCGCGAACGATTCGCCCACCCAGGAGGTCGGCGGGGAAGCGACCGCGGCCTTCGCACCGGTCCAGCACCTCACCCGGATGTACAGCCTTGAGGACGTCTTCTCGGTTGACGAGCTCACTGCCTGGGTCGCCCGGGCCGAGGCCAGCATCGCCGCGATCGGAAATCTCCCGCCGGTGCGCTGGCTCACCGAGCTCAAGATCGACGGACTCGCCATCAACCTCCTGTACCGACGCGGCGAGCTCGTGAGAGCCGCCACGCGGGGGGACGGACGAACCGGCGAGGACGTCACGCACAACGTCTTCACCATCAAGGACATCCCGCGAAGGCTGGCCGGCGAGAATCACCCGGAAGAAGTGGAGATCCGCGGCGAGGTCTACATCCCCACGAAGGCTTTCAACGAGTTCAACGAGGCCCTCATCGAGGACGGCAAGGCGCCCCTCGCCAACCCCCGCAATGCGGCTGCGGGCTCGCTCCGGCAGAAGGATCCGGCGGAGACTGCCAAGCGCCCCCTGAGCATGTTCGTCCACGGCATCGGGGCGCGCGAGGGCATCGGGGTGAAGAGCCAGTCCGAGACGTACCGGCTGCTCAAGGAGTGGGGCCTGCCGACCAGCCCGTACTACGAGGTCTTCGACAGCTACGAGAAGGTCCTCGAGTACATCGAGACCTACCGCGAGAAGCGCCACAGCGTGACCCACGAGATCGACGGGATCGTCATCAAGGTGGACGACTTTGCCACGCAGCGCGCCTTGGGGCACACCAGCCGGGTTCCGCGTTGGGCCGTCGCCTTCAAGTACCCGCCTGAGGAGGTGCACACCAAGCTGCTCGACATCGCGGTCAACGTGGGCCGCACAGGACGCGTCACGCCCTTCGGCGTCATGGTTCCGGTGAAGGTCGCGGGGTCCACGGTCGAGATGGCCACGCTGCACAACCAGGACGTCGTGAAGGCCAAGGGCGTCAAGATCGGCGACATCGTGATCCTCCGCAAGGCTGGGGACGTGATCCCGGAGATCGTAGGTCCCGTCCTTGCTCTGCGTGACCAGCAGGAACCGCCCGTGCGGGACTTCGTGATGCCCACGGAGTGCCCGTCGTGCGGCACGCCTCTCGCCCCCGCGAAGGAGGGCGAGGTGGACATTCGCTGCCCCAACGCGCGGTCCTGTCCGTCCCAGCTTCGGGAGCGGGTCTTCCACGTGGCGAGCCGTGGTGCCTTCGACATCGAGGCACTCGGGTGGGAAGCCGCGATCGCCCTGACGCAGCCCGCCGAACCTGAGGTCCCGCCGCTCGAGAGCGAGGCGGGAATCTTCGACCTCACTCCCGAGGACCTGCGGGACGTGAAGATCCGCCGGGAGAAGCGCTCCAAGGGGGTGGGCACGGGGGAGTGGGAGCTCGTTCCGTACTTCTGGACCAAGCCCACCGCGAAGACCCCGTCCAAGCCGACTGCCAACACGGAGAAGCTCTTCCGCGAACTCGAGAAGGCCAAGACGCAGCCGCTCTGGCGCGTCCTCGTGGCCCTTTCGATCCGTCACGTCGGCCCGACGGCGTCCCGCGCGCTCGCCACCGCGTTCGGGTCGATGGACGCGATCCAGGCCGCCAATGAGGACCAGCTGGCCCACGTGGACGGCGTGGGTCCGACCATCGCTGCAGCCGTCAAGGAGTGGTTCGCCGAGGACTGGCACCGCGAGATCGTCGAGCGCTGGAAACAGGCCGGGGTCCGCATGCGGGACGAGCAGGATCAGTCCATGCCCCGCACCCTCGACGGGCTCACCGTCGTGGTGACCGGTTCGCTCGAGAACTTCAGCCGGGACGAGGCCAAGGAGGCCATCATCCTGCGCGGGGGCAAGGCGGCCGGGTCCGTATCCAAGAACACGGACTATGTGGTTGCCGGGGACAATGCGGGTTCGAAGCTGGACAAGGCCGCGTCTCTGGGCGTCCCGGTCCTCGATGAGGCGAGGTTTGCGGTGCTCCTGGCGGAGGGTCCGGCCGGGCTGGGCGACGGTGTAGCAGGGGACAACGGGGCAAGCGGCGATGATTCGCTCGAGGCCAAGGCCGCCGCGGTGACGGAAGCGGACGAGGACCAGTGAGCATGGAATACAGCGAGCAATTCCTTGCCGAGCTCCTTGCCGTCGCGCGGCGCGCCGCGGCGGCGGGCGCGGATGTCCTGGGAGCGCGCGACGGTGCCCGCCTCGTCGAGGAGACGAAGAGCTCCGGGAGCGATTGGGTCACCACCTTCGATCTGGCGGCGGAGGAGGCAGTGCGCGGCGTGATCGCGATTGAGCGCCCCGACGACATCGTCACGGGCGAGGAGCAGGGAACCACGAGGGTCGCTAGGCCGAGCGGCTTCCGCTGGTCCATTGACCCGCTCGATGGCACCACGAACTTCATCCGCGACATCGTCTACTACGCGACCAGCGTGGCAGTGGCCGATGAGACCGGCAGGTGGCTTGCCGGGGTCGTTCGTGCGCCCGCCCTGCGGCGCGAGTATTGGGCGGTGCGCGGTGGCGGCGCATTTAGGAGCGACGACGGCGGTGAGCCTCGGCTGCTCGATGGCCCCGTCCCAGGCCGCGATTCGGCGGGCTCAGCCCTGCTGGCGACGGGCTTCAGCTACGATCCCTCGGTGCGGGCCGAGCAGGCGCATTTCCTCCCGGGGCTCATGGCAGGCTTCGGCGACATGCGGCGGCTCGGCTCCGCAGCCCTCGACCTGTGCCTCGTTGCAGACGGGACCCATGACGCGTACGGGGAACGCGGACTCAATGAGCACGACTTCGCCGCCGGCGCGCTGATAGCCGAGGAGGCAGGCTGCTGGGTGCGGCGCCCACAGCTCACGAGCCCGCTCGACGGCGGTCCCTCCGATCCCGAGCGGCTTTCGGCATGGACGTGCGCGGGCGGGATCGAGTTCTCCGGCCGCTTCCCGGTCGAGTGAGCCGCGCTCTGACAGTCCGCGAGGCCACTGAAGCGGATTATCCGGAGATCGCCCGCATCACTCAGGCCGCCTACCTCGGTGCCGGCTATTTCGAGGACGCCAATCACCCGTATATGCAGCAGGTGGCTGACGTCGCGTATCGGGCGGCCCGCGGGACGGTGCTCGTCGCGGAGCGAGATGGCCGTCTGGTCGGTTCCGTGACCCTCATGGCGTCGGGCGACGGCTTCGAGCAGGTCGCCCGCGCGGGGGAGTTCGAGTTCCGGCTGCTCGTCGTTGATCCTCAAGTTCAGCGCACGGGCGCCGCGACGGCCCTGGTTGCTGAAGTCGAGGCGAGGGCCAAGCGCGCCGGGGCTTCCGCCGTCGTGCTCACCACCGGCTCGGATTGGGTGGCACCGCACGCGCTCTATGCGCGCCTCGGCTACGCGCGCGCTCCTGAACGAGACTGGCCCATCCCGCACACGGACATCTGGCTCCCGGTATACCGGAAGGAGCTGTAAGCATCATCCCCGCAGGCCGTAACGGTGTTCGGGGCGCCCGGTAGAGCCGTACCGGAGCTGGATCTCGACGGAGCCATCGTCGGCGAGGGCGGCGAGATAGCGCTGCGCCGTGGCGCGGGAAACGCCGACGACGGCGGCAACCTCCGCGGCGGACAGGAGGTCGCCGGATCCGAGGGCCTCGAGGACGGCAGTTTCTGTACCCGAGCGGGGTCGAGCCGGGGCCGTTGCCTCGCGCCCACCGAGCAGGGCCCGCCGCGCGCGGTCCACGGCGGCTTGGTCGAGGGTCCCAGGGCCCCGGAGCAGACGGCGGTAGCGGGCGTAGCCGCGGAGCACCGCCTCGAGGTCGTCGGCCGTGAACGGCTTGATGAGGTACCCGAGGGCGCCCCGGCGGAGCGCCAGGCGGATCGAGTCAGGATCGGCAGCCGCGGTGAGGATGAAGGCGTCGACGTCAACGGTTCGCAGCAGTTCGAGGCCGGGAGTGTCGGGGAGGTAGACGTCGAGCAGCACGAGGTCTGGGCGCAGCGCGTGCACCGCGTGAAGCGCCAGCGAGGCGGTACCGACCGGCGCGAGGGCCGTGAAGCCCGGGACGCCGTCCACATAGGTCGCGTGCAGTCGGGCTACGTGGAAGTCGTCATCGACGATGAGCACCCTGAAGTCCGTCATGCGGAGCTCCTCCCCACAATGCGTGCGCCGAAGACAGCGCCCGGGCCGCCTGGCCGTCCCGGCGAGATGAGCCAGACGTCTCCTCCGCGCCGGCGGGCCAGCTGCCGGGCGAGGGGAAGGCCTATCCCGTGACCCCAGGGCGGCTCGAGCCGATCGCTCTCAGAGCCTGCGGAAGCCACGGCACGCGTCGTATAGCCGGGCTCGAAGAGCTGCTCCGGGGCCACGGCGCCGATCCCATCCCCGGAATCCGCGACCACGAGGTGAAGGGTGGGGCCGTCGTCGAGAACCTCGACCTCCACCCACCGCTCGCCGTTCTCGTCCTGAGAGCCGGCGACGGCGGCACGGACGGCGTTGTCGACCAGGTTCCCCAAGACGGTGGTCACATCCTGCGGAGCGCCGACGGGCTGGCGCACCAAGGTCTCCGCCCCGAGGCGAAGGACCACCCCGCGCTCGGCGGCCTCGATCCCCTTCGCGCCGAGGAAGGCCTGGAGCGAGGGGTCGCCCAGCAGCTCGGCCTGTTCGAGGGGATAGTCGAGCGGGCCGGAGGCGGCGAGCCGACCGAGGTAGTTCCGTGCTTGCTGGGCCTCCCCGATGTCCAGAAGGCCCGCGACGGTGTGGAGCTGGTTGCTGAACTCGTGGCGCTGGGCGCGCAGGGCTTCGGTGAGGGCGCCGACAGCGTCGAGCTGGCGGGTCAGCCGTTGCAGCTCCGTCCGGTCCCGCAGCATGACGACCCAACCGAGCTCCTGCGAGCCGCGCACCACCGGGCGGGCGCTGGCCACCAGGACCCGTTGGCCGGCGACGAATTCGCGCGTGGCGCCGTCCGCGTCCGTCGCAGTGAGGGCCCGCAGCGCCTCAGGCACCGGCGCGGCCGCCCAATCCGTACCGGTGATGTCCTCGGCCCCGACGAGGAGTCTGCGCGCCGCGTCGTTGACGACTGACACTCGGCCGTCGCGCGAGATCCCGATGACTCCCTCGTCGATCCCGCGGAGCACGGCCTCCTGATCCTGGACCAGGGTCCCGATGTCCTCCGGCTCAAGGCCCAAGGTCAGGTGCGACAGGCGCCGGCGGAGGGCGAGGGAAGCCAGCGTCCCGGCCGTCAGGGCGAGCGTCGCGGTGCCGGCGACGGCGAGGCCGTCACGGCCCAAGCCGTCGACCACGCTCGAGCGGGCGAAGCCCGTGCTGACTTCCCCGACGACGGCTCCCGCCTTCTGCGCCGCGCCCTCGGGCGCCAGGATGGGCACCTTGGCGCCGACCGAGGCGCCCAGCGTTCCCGTGTTGCGGACGGTTTCCTCGCCTCCCGAGAGGGCCACGTCCGGTGCCGTGCTCACCTTCTCCCCGAGCCGTGCGGGGTCGGGGTGGGCGAGGCGAAGGCCCTGCTCGTCGGTGACGACGACGAAGAGCGCCCCGGTGCGCTGCCTCGCCGCGTCTGCCGAGGCCATGATCGGGCCCGCCGCGAGCTGAGCGGGCGGGGGAGTGCCCGGCAGGGCGGCGATCGAGGCGACTTCCCGGCGCACGTCGGGATCCGCCGCGACGGCCCGAGCGAGCGTGAGGGCGTTGTCCTCGGCCTCTGTCCAGAGGCGCTCGTACGCCAGCCAGAGGTGGGCGCCGGCTGCGAGGACGACGGCGAGCGCCACGGCTGCCAGCTGGAGCAGCAGGATCCGCGTGGAGAACCGCAATCCCCGCCGCACTCCTGCGCCATGGGCGCGCTCCGTCGTCGTGCTCATCTGCTCATGCTATTCGTGCGCAGAATGCGCAGAACCCGAAGAATGCGCAGTACTTCGGCCAATTCATGGAAACCCCGGTTCGGCCCAAGAGCCCGGCTACCTTCTGTAGCGCGCATCACAGCGGAGTGATGCCATTCACAGAGAGGAGCCAGCGATGCTGGTACTGCTCGGCTTCGGGATGATCGCCGTCTTCATGGCGCTCATCATGACCAAGAAGCTCACCCCGGTGCTCGCACTGATCATCGTGCCCACCGTCTTCGGCCTCTTCGCCGGCGCGGGGCTCGGCATCGGAGACATGGTCCTGACGTCCATGAAGTCCATGGCGTCGACGGCGGCCCTGCTCATGTTCGCCATCATCTATTTCGGCCTCATGATCGATGTGGGCCTCTTCGACCCCCTGGTCAAGTTCATCCTGCGCAAGCTCGGCAACGACCCGGCCAAGGTCGTCCTCGGCACGGCCCTGCTCGCGGCCGCGGTCTCCCTCGACGGCGACGGATCGACCACCTTCATCCTCACCACGGCCGCGATGCTGCCCGTCTACCTGCGGCTCGGCCTGAGCCCCGTGGTGCTCACCTGCGTTGCCGGCCTGGCCAACGGCACGATGAACATCCTCCCGTGGGGCGGCCCGACGGCCCGTGCCGCCGCGGCACTCAAGATCGACGTCAACGACGTCTTCGTCCCCATGGTCCCGTCGCTCCTTGCCGGCCTCGTGCTCGTGGTCCTCTTCTCGTGGCAGCTCGGTCTGCGGGAGCGCCGCCGCCTCGCCGCAGAGCGTCCCGAAGTGTGGGGCGCCGGCGGCTCTGGGTTCTCCGGGAGCCCCTTCGCTGCGGTGCGGGGCGGAAAGCGGACGACGCCGGGCGGCGGGCTCGCGCTCGCAGCGCCGGCTGAGCCCGTGCTCACCCTCGAGAGCGAGTCGATGGGCGGCACCGCCCTCGACCCGACGCGCTCGACGCTGCGCCCGAAGCTGTTCTGGTTCAACCTTGCCCTCACGGTCGGGATCATGGTGCTGCTCGTGGCCAACGTCCTGCCGCTGCCGTACGTCTTCATGGTGGGCGCCGCCGTCGCCCTCGTGGTCAATTTCCCGCGGGTCAAGGACCAGGCCGCGCAGCTCGTGGCGCACGCGCCGTCGATCGTCGCCGTCGTCTCGATGGTGATGGCGGCCGCCGTCCTCACTGGCGTGCTGACCGGCAAGATCAACGGCACGACGATCGTCCAGGAGATGTCGTCCTGGCTCGTGTCGATCATCCCGGCCGAGGCCGGCCCGTTCATGGCAGTCATCACCGGCATCCTGTCCATCCCGATGACCTTCTTCATGAGCAATGACGCGTTCTACTTCGGCGTCCTGCCGATCCTCTCCGAGACCGCAGGCCACTACGGTATCGGCGCCGCGGAGATGGCGCGTGCGTCCATCACGGGCCAGCCGTTCCACCTCCAGAGCCCGCTGGTGCCGGCGATCCTCCTGCTCGTCTCTCTCGCGAAGGTCGAGCTCGGCGACCACCACAAGCTCGTCCTCTGGCGCACGGCGGCGATCTCGCTCGTGATGCTCGCCGTCGGCGTGCTGATCGGGGTCATCGGAATCGGCTAGCTCCCTGCGACCCCGGGGCATTGCCCTTCTCACCGCGCGACTAGACTGGACGGCGATACCTAACCACCGCACAGGGGAGATCCATGGCTGAGATCACTCGTGACGACGTTGCGCATTTGGCGCAGCTTGCGCGCATCGAGATGAGTGCAGAAGAGCTGGACAGGATGGCGGGCGAGCTCGCCCACATCGTCGACGCCGTCAAGTCGGTGAGCGAGGTCGCGGGCCCGGATGTCCCTGCAACGTCCCACCCGATCGCGCTCAGCAACGTCTTCCGCGAGGACGTCGTGGGTCACGTGCTGACCCCCGAGGAGGCCCTGTCCGGTGCGCCCGACGCCGAGGACAGCCGCTTCAAGGTCCCGGCCATCCTGGACGAGGAGTGAGCGCCCGAATGAACGAGCTGATTACGAGCACGGCCACGCAGCTGGCCGAGAAGCTGTCCACGAAGGAGGTCTCCTCCGAAGAGGTCACGCAGGCGCACTTGGACCGTATCGCCGAGGTCGACGAGGAGGTCCACGCGTTCCTGCACGTCAACACGGAGGAGGCGCTCGCCGTCGCCCGCGAGGTGGACTCCCTCCGCGCCGCGGGCGGGGACGACGCCGCCGCTCTGCATCCGCTGGCCGGCGTGCCGATCGCGATCAAGGACCTCATCGTCACCGTCGGCCAGCCGACGACGGCGGGCTCCCGCATCCTGGAGGGCTGGAAGAGCCCCTACGACGCGACCGTGATCCGCAAGATCAGGGCCGCCAAGCTTCCGATGCTCGGCAAGACGAACCTCGACGAGTTTGCGATGGGCTCCTCGACCGAGCACTCGGCGTTCGGGCCGACGCGCAACCCGTGGGACCTCGACCGGATCCCCGGCGGTTCCGGCGGCGGCTCGGCGGCCGCGGTGGCCGCTTTCGAAGCGCCGCTTGCCCTCGGCACGGACACCGGCGGGTCCATCCGCCAGCCCGGCGCGGTCACGGGAACGGTAGGGGTGAAGCCGACGTACGGCGCGGTGTCGCGCTACGGCGCGATCGCAATGGCGTCGAGCCTCGACCAGATCGGACCGGTCTCCCGGTCGATTCTGGACGCGGCCCTCCTTCAGGAGCTCATCGGCGGCCACGATCCGTTCGACTCGACCTCCCTGACGGACTCCTTCGACAACCTCGCCGAAGCCGCCCGGAACGGCAGCGTCGACGGCGTGCGCATCGGCATTGTGAAGGAGCTCGGCGGCGAGGGCTTCCAGGCCGGCGTCGAGGCGCGCTTCCGCGACGCCGTGGAACTGCTCCGCGGGGCGGGCGCGGAGATCGTCGAGGTTTCGTGCCCCAACTTCAAATACGCCCTCGGCGCGTATTACCTCATCATGCCGTCCGAGGTCTCCTCGAACCTCGCGAAGTTCGACGGCGTCCGCTATGGCCTGCGGGTCCTGCCGAAGGACGGCCCGCTCACGATCGAGCGGGTGATGGGTGCCACGCGCGCCGCCGGATTCGGCGATGAGGCGAAGCGCCGCATCATCCTCGGCACGTATGCCCTCTCGGCCGGCTACTACGACGCCTACTACGGCTCGGCCCAGAAGGTCCGCACGCTCATCCAGCGCGACTTCGACGCGGCGTTCGAGAAGGCCGACATCCTCATCTCGCCGACGGCGCCTACCACGGCGTTCCCGCTCGGCGAGAAGCTCGATGACCCGCTGGCCATGTACCTCAACGACGTCGCGACGATCCCGGCCAACCTCGCCGGCGTCCCCGGCCTCTCCCTTCCGGGCGGCCTCGCGGATGAGGACGGCCTGCCCGTCGGCGTTCAGCTCCTTGCGCCTGCCCGCGAGGACGCTCGCCTGTACAAGGTCGGGGCCGTCCTGGAATCCCTGCTCGAGGCGCAGTGGGGTGGCCCGCTGCTGGCGAAGGCTCCGGTCCTCGGGACCGAGAAGACCGGAGGTGTGAAGTAATGGCTGACCAGATCCTGTCCTTCGACGAGGCCATGGAGCAGTTCGATCCCGTCCTCGGCTTCGAGGTCCACGTCGAGCTCAACACCAAGACCAAGATGTTCTCCTCGGCCCCGAACGCCTTCGGCGACGACCCGAACACGAACGTCAACGAGGTCGACCTCGGCATGCCGGGCGTGCTCCCTGTGGTGAACAAGGCCGCCGTCGAGTCGTCGATCAAGATCGGCCTCGCGCTCAACTGCGAGATCGCGGAGTCCTGCCGGTTCGCCCGGAAGAACTACTTCTACCCGGATACCCCGAAGAACTTCCAGACCTCCCAGTACGACGAGCCCATCGCCCACGACGGCTGGATCGACATCGAACTCGAGGACGGCGAAGTGTTCCGCGTCGAGATCGAGCGCGCGCACATGGAGGAGGACGCCGGCAAGCTGACCCACATGGGTGGGGCGACCGGTCGCATCCAGGGAGCCGATTACTCGCTCGTCGACTACAACCGCGCGGGCGTCCCGCTTGTCGAGATCGTCACGAAACCGATTGTCGGCGCGGGCCGCCGTGCGCCCGAACTGGCTCGCGCCTACGTCTCGGCGATCCGCGAGATCGTGAAGAACCTCGGGGTCTCGGATGCCCGCATGGAGCGCGGCAACGTCCGGTGCGACGCGAACGTCTCCCTCATGCCGAAGGGCGCTGACAAGTTCGGCATTCGCTCGGAGACCAAGAACGTCAACTCGCTGCGGTCCGTCGAGCACGCCGTGCGCTTCGAGATCCAGCGTCACGCGGCGGTTCTCGCGGCTGGGGAGAAGGTCACCCAGGAGACGCGCCACTGGCACGAGGACACGCGCACGACGACGGCGGGCCGCCCGAAGAGCGACGCCGATGACTACCGCTACTTCCCCGAGCCTGACCTTGTGCCGCTTGTGGCAACGCGCGAGTGGGTCGAGTCGCTCCGTGCGCAGCTTCCCGAACCGCCGGCCGAGCGCCGCAAGCGCCTCAAGACGGCGTGGGGTTACTCCGATCCCGAGTTCCGGGACGTGGTCAATGCTGGCGTGATGGACGCGATTGAGGAGACCATCGCGGCTGGCGCGACTCCCGCGGCCGCGCGCAAGTGGTGGATGGGCGAGATCGTCGGGCGTGCAAAGGTAGCCGACGTCGATCCCGCAGACCTCGGAGTGAGCCCTGAGGCCATCGTCGAGCTCAACGGTCTCGTCGAGGGCGGAAAGCTCAACAACAAGATGGCCGGGCAGGTCCTCGACGGCGTCATCGCCGGGGAGGGCACTCCGACGCAGGTCATGGAGTCCCGCGGGCTGGTCCTCGTGTCCGACGACGGCCCCCTCCTTGAGGCGATCGACGCGGCGCTCGCCGCGCAGCCCGATGTCGCGGACAAGATCCGCGGCGGCAAGGTCCAGGCGGTGGGTGCGATCGTCGGTGGCGTCATGAAGGCCACGCGCGGCCAGGCCGACGCCGGTCGGGTGCGCGAGCTCATCCTCGAGAAGCTGGGCGTCAACGCGTAATGCGTTGCATCCCCTCCTTCACTAAGAGCCGCCGGGCCCAGACCTTCTGGACCCGGCGGCTGCGTCTTACGCTGACCTTCATGAGTTCACCGATCGCCCTGCACGCCACGGTCCTCGGAGCACCGGACCCCCGGCAGCTCGCTCGCTTCTACGCCAATCTCCTCGGATGGGAGCTGGGGGAGGACAGCCGGGAGTGGTGCACAGTCCTGAACCCTGCTGGGGGCCCTAAGCTCTCCTTCCAGGTCGAGGACAACTTCGAGGCCCCCGTCTGGCCCGAGCAGCCGGGGAAGCAGCAGATGATGATGCACCTTGACCTCAAGGTCGAGAATCTCGAGAAGGCGGCGGCCCACGCGAAGGAATGCGGAGCGCGCAGGGCTGATCACCAGCCTCAGGACGACGTCATCGTCTTCTTCGACCCGGCGGGCCACCCCTTCTGCCTTTTCGAGAACTGAAGCGACCTAGCTTTGGTCTCGCTGTGAATCTCCTTCCGACTGCCTGTGGATACGAATTGAGCGGGGCGTGTCGGGGGATCATGAACACATGAGCAACACCTATCCGCCTGTTCCGCCGACCCCGCCCAGCTCCAACGTTCCTCAACCGCCGAGGACCCGTCGCGCTGTGGTGATCGGCGCCGTCGTCCTCGGTCTCGCGGGCGCGGGAAGCGCCGCGGTATGGGCAGCGGATCAGAGCGGCAGCCCGACGCCGTCGCCCTCGGCCAGCGCGAGCGCGCACCCGAGCAAGCACGCGAGCAAGCCGGGCGCCGGGCAGGCCGGCGCCGAGACACTCCACGGACAGATGACGGTCAAGAAGCCGGACGGCTCGATCGAGACGGTGTTCGTGCAGCGCGGCACGGTAACAGACATCAGCGACACCAAGCTGACCGTCAAGAGCGACGATGGCTTCACGCAGACCTACACGCTCAACGGTTCGACGAAGTTTGTGGGACAGGGGCAGCCCAAGGGCGCAGCCATCAAGTCCGGTGACGTCTCCAAGGGCGACACCGTCATGGTGCGCGCGGCCCAGACCAGCAACGAGTACGTGGCCGATCAGGTGAAGAAGGGGCCGTTCGCGAACAAGCAGGTCCGCGAGAACCCGGGCCAACACCGGCAGAAGGGGCAATCGGGCACGCCGTCGCCGAGCCCCTCGAAGGCTTCCCCCAGCCCGTCGAGTACGTCATAGGCGGCCGGTCGGCTCCCGCACGTCGCTAGGAGGGCTTACAGCCGATTCCTCGGCTGGGATTGGGTGCCTTCCGCATCCTCCAGCAGACCCAAAGTTGCCATGGCGGACGCCAGGATGAACCACGCCCAGACCGGCAGCGACGCGGGCAGCCCGAGTTTGCTTGCGGTAAGGAACACCACGCCGTTGAGCGCGCTGACGATGAAGAGCACTGCGCCCACACGGGGAGGCATCGGCCACAGCGCGAGCGCGATGAGCAACAGCAAGGCCGCACCACCCGTGGGCCAGACGAGCCAGTGCTGGCCTTCCCTGATGAGGGCAGCGAGCAGAAGACTGACGAGGCAGCAGACGGCGCCGGCCACGCCACCGGAGAGTCGGAATTTGGAGAACATTCGCACAGGGTAGGGCCTGCCGCCCCGTCAAGATCCACTCGAGGTGCAATTGTGCGCACGAACTAGGGCATATTGAATGTCCTCATGAAAGCCCTGTACAAGTCTGGCCCCCACCCGGGGTTTGCGCTGGTCGAGCTGCCGGAGCCGAAACCCGGTCCGGCGGATGTGAAGATCCGCGTTCTGGCGACCGGGATCTGCGGAACGGATCTGCACATCCAGTCCTGGGACGCGACCGCCCAGTCGATGATCACTGTCCCGCTGGTCCCGGGCCACGAGTTCTATGGGGAGGTCGTGGAGGTCGGGGATGAGGTGCGGGACGTGCGGCCGGGGGATCGGGTCTCGGGCGAGGGGCATATCGTGTGCGGGATCTGCCGGAACTGCCGGGCGGGCCGGCGGCAGATGTGCATTCACGTCCAGAGCGTGGGCGTGCAGCGCGACGGCGCTTTTGCCGAGTACGTGGTGATCCCTGAGACGAATGTCTGGGTCCACCACGATGCCTCCGTCACCCCGGAGCTCGGGGCGATCTTCGACCCGTTCGGCAACGCGACCCACACGGCGCTGAGCTTCCCCCTGGTGGGCGAGGACGTGCTGATCACGGGGGCGGGGCCGATCGGGCTGATGGCCATCTCGGTGGCCCGGCACGCGGGGGCGCGGAAGATCGCCATCACCGATGTCTCCCGGCGCCGCCTGGACCTGGCCCGGCAGATGGGGGCCGACTTGGCGGTGGATGTCTCGGCGATGACGGTTGCGGAGGCCCAGAGGGAGCTCGGCCTGGTGGAGGGCTTCGACGTGGGGTTTGAGATGTCCGGGCGGCCGTCGGCGCTGCAGGGGATGATCGAGAACATGAACCACGGTGGCCGGATCGCGCTGCTCGGACTGCCGGCGCAGGCAGCGGAGATCGACTGGGGCAAAGTCGTCACGCACATGCTCACGTTGAAGGGCATCTACGGGCGCGAGATGTTCGAGACCTGGTACGCGATGAGCGCGATGCTGTCCTCGAACCCGACGCTGCACCGGAACGTGGCCGCGGTGGTCACCGACGTCCTGCCGGCGGAGCGCTGGGAGGAGGGGTTCGCCGTCGCCCGCTCTGGAAGCGGCGGCAAGGTGGTGCTGGACTGGTCGGGCGTCTAGGCCCCGAAGCGCAAGGACGCAGACGAAAGGGAGAACATGTTCGCAGGAGTCAGGGAGCAGCTCGCCGGCGAGCTTGCGGAAATCCGCCAGGCGGGGACGTTCAAGGAGGAGCGCCACATCGATTCGCCGCAGTCCGCCCACATCCAGGCGGGGCCCCTGGGCGCGCCCGCGGGGGAGGTGCTGAACTTCTGCGCGAACAACTACCTCGGCCTGGCGGACCACCCGGAGCTGATCGAGGCGGCGAAGAAGGCCCTCGACGAGCGCGGCTTCGGGATGGCCTCGGTCCGGTTCATCTGCGGCACTCAGGACGCGCACCTGGCCTTGGAACGCCGGGTCTCGGAGTTCCTCGGCACCGAGGACACCATCCTGTTCTCGAGCTGCTTCGACGCCAACGGCGGCGTGTTCGAGGCGATCCTGGGCCCGGAGGACGCGGTGATCTCCGACGCGCTCAACCACGCCTCGATCATCGACGGCATCCGCCTGTGCAAGGCGGCCCGGCTGCGGTACGCCAACCGGGACATGCGTGAGCTCGAGGCGCGCCTGCGCGAGGCGGGATCGATGAACGACGGCGTCGGCGCGCGCCGGACGCTGATCGTCACCGACGGGGTGTTCTCCATGGACGGCTACCTCGCGCCGCTGCGGGAGATCTGCGACCTCGCCGAGCGGTACGGGGCCATGGTCATGGTGGACGATTCCCACGCAGTCGGGTTCATGGGGGCCACGGGCGCGGGCACTCCCGAGCATGCGGGGGTCTCCGATCGGGTGGACATCTACACGGGCACGTTCGGCAAAGCCCTCGGCGGGGCCTCCGGCGGGTACGTCTCGGGCCGGGCCGAGATCGTCGCGACCCTTCGGCAGAAGGCCCGCCCGTACCTGTTCTCGAACTCCGTGGCGCCGATGATCGTCGCCGCGACCCTGCGCGCGCTGGACCTCGTCGCCGAGTCGGGCGAGCTGCGCGCGCGGCTGTTCGAGAACGCGGCCCGGTTCCGGCGGCGCATGGCCGAGGAGGGCTTCGATCTCCTCCCCGGTGAACACGCGATCGTCCCGGTCATGTTCGGCGACGCCGTCCTCGCCGGCCGCATCGCCGCCGAGATGCTCGTCCACGGCGTCTATGTCACCGCCTTCTCGTATCCGGTCGTGCCCAAGGGCAAGGCCCGCATCCGCGTCCAGCTCTCCGCCGCCCACACCCCCGAAGACATCGAGACGGCGGTGAGGGCTTTCGCCGCGGCTCGCGACGCCGTCGGCTCCTCCGACGCCCGCAGGTAGGGTGGGGCCATGGTCATCATGGACAGCACCAACGATGTTGATGTCCTCATTGTCGGCGGTGGCATTGCCGGCCTCTCCCTGGCCGCCGAGCTTGCGGGCAGCTGCCGGGTAGCCCTGGTCGAGGCGGAGCCCAGCCTCGCCTACCACACGTCCGCGCGCTCGGCCCAGCAGCTCATCCCGAGCTATGGACCCGCCCCGGTGCGGGAGCTCACCCGCCGGACGCTCACCCGGCTCGCCGACGCGGCGGACGATGACGGGCGGCGGCTGGCGTGGCCCAGCCGCTTCATGCTCGTGGGCACCAGAGCCCAGGTCGCGGCGGAGGCGCACGCCGGGATGGACGCGCTCTCGCCCGAGGAGGCTCGGAAGGTTGCCCCGGTCCTGCGGGAGGGCGCTTTCGAGGCGGCGGCGCTTGACAACGACTCCTGGCGCACCGACGCTCCGGCCCTTCTCGCCCATCTCGAGGCGCGCGCCCGCTCGGGCGGGGTCGCGATTCACGTCGGCAGCCCGATCCACACGGCCCAGCGGGTCGGCGAGGGTTGGCTCGTGGGCGCGGGGGCGGAGGGTTTCCATGCGACAAACGTGGTCAACGCGGCCGGCGCGTGGGCGGACGACGTCGCGATCCTGTTCGGCGTCGAGCGGTTGGGCCTCCAGCCATTCCGGCGCACCGCGGCGCTGGTCTCACTGGCAGAACCCCTCGCTGCCGAGACGCCCATGGTGGCCGCCGCGGACGACACCTGGTACTTCCGGCCGGATGCGGCCGGCGCTCTTGTCTCGCCGTCCGAAAGCGAACCGAGCCGGGCCGAGGACGCGATCCCCCGTCCCGGCCACATCGAGCGCACCCTCGAGCTCATCCGAGCGGTCGCCGACCTCCCCGTCACGGGAATCGTCCGTGCCTGGACAGGCCTGCGCACCTCACCGGCAGACGGACTGCCGGTCCTCGGCTTCGACCCGGAGGCCCCCGGCTTCTTCTGGCTCGCGGGGCAGGGCGGCTACGGCTTCCAGACGTCGTTCGCGCTCGCTGAGGACGCCGCCGGGCAGCTGCTGTCGGGCCACGACGCGCTGAGGAGCGGGGTGCATCCGGTATCCGAGACGGAGCGCGCGCTCGATCCGCATCGGCTGTCAGTGCGCCGCTAGAGGATGGGTTCATGACCCTCCTCATCGACAACATCGGCGAGCTCTCCACCCAGGATTGGCGGGACGGGAGCAGCGAAGCTGTTGCCGCGAGCGTCCTCCGCGATGCCGCCGTGGTGCTCGACGGCGAGCGGATTGCCTGGGTGGGTCCGTCGTCGTCCGCCCCTGCCGCGGACGAGCGCTACGACGCGGAGGGCCGTGCAGCCCTCCCAGGTTGGGTCGATTCCCACAGCCACTTGGTGTTCGCGGGCGATCGCACCGCGGAGTTCGAGGCCAGGATGGCGGGGGAGGCCTACGCCGCAGGTGGCATCGGCGTGACGACGACGGCGACTCGCGCCGCCTCGGACCACGAGCTGAGGCGCCTGCTCGCCTCCCGGGTGGCTGAGGCAGCTGCGGGCGGAACGACGTATCTCGAGACAAAGACGGGCTACGGGCTCGACGTCGCCAACGAACGCCGCAGCGCCGAGCTCGCGGCCGAAGCAGTGGACGAGGTGACCTATCTCGGCGCGCACCTTGTCCCAGCAGGAGTTGACGCCGAGGAATACACGGATCTCGTGTGCGGGGAGATGCTCGAGGCCGTGCGGCCGTTCGCGCGGTGGGCGGACGTGTTCTGCGAGCGTGGAGCGTTCACGGAGGAGCAATCGCGGCGCGTGTTGCTCGCCTGCCGGGACGCGGGCCTCGGGCTGCGCGTTCATGGCAATCAGCTCGGCCCCGGTGCTGGGGTGCGCCTCGCGGCCGAGGTGGGAGCGGCGAGCGTGGACCATGTGAACTTTCTTGACGACGCCGACGTCGACGTGCTCGCCGAAACCTGGGCCGGGTGGGGCGGCGCCTCGTCCCAGGAAGGAGCGGGAACGGTGGCGACGGTCCTCCCTGCATGTGACCTCTCAACCCGGGCTCCGCTCGCGCCCGCGCGCCGCCTCCTGGACGCCGGAGTCCAGCTCGCCATTGCCTCGAACTGCAACCCGGGCACGAGCTACACGAGCTCGATCGCGTTCTGCGTCACCACGGCCGTCCTTCAGATGGGGCTGAGTGTCCAAGACGCCGTGCGCGCCGCAACGTTCGGCGGAGCCCTCGCCCTGCGGCGGCACCTCGGGCGGGACGCGGACGGGCAGCGGGCGGTGGGCTCGATCGCCGTCGGGCACCGCGCCGACCTCCAGCTCCTCGATGCGCCCTCGGCAACCCACCTCGCCTACCGGCCAGGCATGCCGCTGACTCACGCCGTGTGGAGGGCGGGCAAGAGACTGAGGTAGTGCCGCGTTAGGGCAGGATTGATGCATGCCCGATGCACCCGCCGTCGTCCGTTCCGGCTCCCGCACGCGCTGGCGAGCGCAGCTCCTCATCGTCCTGGGCCTGTCCCTTGGCCAGTCGGCGGTGTACTCGGTGGTGCAGCTGCTCGACAAGGCGACTCAGGCCCCGCTCTCGAAGGGGACGTCGACGCTCAACCGCTCGCTCAGCCAGCGGGAGTACTTCGATCTCGTCTATCAGCTGCTGGACATCGTGTTCTCGCTCGTGCCAGTGGCCCTCGCTCTGTACTTCGTGTGGGAGGCGGTGGGCAGGGGATCATGGACGCGTCCGTTCCGGCGCCTCGGACTTGATCTGCGGAGGCCGGGCCGAGATGCGCTACTGGGCGTCGGGCTGTTCCTCGGGATCGGCATACCTTCGCTCGGCCTGTACTGGCTCGGCCGCACCCTCGGCATCACGACCTCGATCATTCCCAGCGGCCTCGACCAGTATTGGTGGACTGTGCCGGTGCTCATCCTCTCGGCCGTGCGGCACGCGCTGCTGGAGGAGACGATCGTCGTCGGCTTCCTCCTCGGCTGGCTGCGGCGCTTGGGGTGGAGCACGACGGCGGCCGTCGCCACGAGCGCGATCCTGAGGGGCAGCTATCACCTCTATCAGGGAATCGGCCCGTTCGTGGGGAACGCGATCATGGGGCTCATCTTCTGCTGGGTCTACCGTCGCTGGGGCAGGGTCATGCCGCTCGTGGTCGCGCACGCGCTCCTGGACATCGTTGCGTTCGTCGGCTTCAGCCTCGTGGGGAAGGCGATCGGCCTGGGATGAGAAAATCCGCCCGGGTTGAGAACAGGACCCCGCAGCGCTGCGGGGTCCTGTCCGGGTGAAGCGTGGTCTGGGGTTGTCAGATCGTGACGAGACCGCTTCCCGTGTCGAACGTGACTGACATGATGCCGGGCGTGCCCTTCGGCGAGACCCACTCGACCTCGACGTCCTCGAGCGGCTTCTCGACCGGCTCGCCGAGCCACTCGGTCACGCGCTCTGCCGAGCCGGCGATGGTGAGCTTCGTGACCGAGACGGTCCCGGGGTAGGCGTTCGACGGGTGGAGGCCCGGATCGCCTTCCCACTTGAGCATGTACGGCACCTGCGGATCGGCGATGAGGCCGAGGATGCCGATCTGCTTCCACACGAGCTCGCGCCCGTCGGGGAACTTCCGGTTGCCGGGAACGGCCTTGCGGCCGAGCCGCTCTTCGAACGGAGCGAGGTCGTCCACCTCGACACACCAGCCCATCCATCCGCCACCGGACGCCGACCGGGCGCGAACGGCCTGGCCGAAGGGGGCCTTGTCCGACGCCGGGTGGTCGAGGACTTCGACGACCTCGAGGTAGTGGTGCCCGGTGAGCGGGATGATCATATTGCGGGTGCCGAACCGAGGGTGGACCCCGCCCTTGACCGCCTCGACCCCGAGCGCGCTGGCGATCCTCTCCGTTGTGGCCGCCAGGCCGTCGGGCTCGCAGGCATAAGAAACATGGTCCATACGCATGCAGTCATCTTGGCACTTTGTGACTGGCCTCTCAGCTTAGGCTTGCCTTACTTGGCGGGAGCAAGCGGGAGCGTCACTTCCATCGTCGTTCCGCTCGACCCTGTCTCCACGATTCGGACCGTTCCGCCGTTGCGGACGGCGATCTCCCGGACCAAGGCGAGCCCTATCCCGTAGCTTCTCCGAGCATCCAGCCGAGGAGCAGTACTGCCCCGCGAGTAGCGCTCGAACACCCGCTCCGGAGTCGGGCCGGCGATGCCGCGCCCGGTGTCGGTCACGGTGAGGACGGCGGTCCCGCGGCCGCCAGCCGAGCGCGCGGCGACCCCGACCGAGATGCGGCCGCCTTCGGGCGTGTACTTGATGGCGTTGTCGGTCAAGGCGACGACCACGCGCCTGAGGGCGGCGGGGGCGACTCCAACCAGGACGGGATCGGCCGGGATGTCTGCCGTGAGGGCGATACCCCGCTCCAGCGCGAGGACGGCCAGATCGTCAACGACGTCCTGGGCGAGCCGGGCGAGATCCGTCGGCGACGCGGCGGCGTCGGGTCCCGATCCGGCGATTCCGCGCAGCAGATCCTCGATCACCGTGGCCAGCGCGGCGGAATCGTCGCGGAGCTCGGCAAGGATTGCCGCAGCCTCGCCGTCGGAGGCTAGACGCTTCTGGGCGAGCTGGATGCGGGTGTCGAGCACGGCGAGCGGCGTGCGGAGCTCGTGACTGGCATCTTGGACGAACCGCCGCTGGAGGGCGAGGGCCTCGCCGAGCGGACGCACTGCCCTGCGTGCGCTGAGCAGTCCGACCACGCCTCCCAGGACGATTCCGGCGATGCCGCCGACCACGAGGACGCCCAGGACATCGACGGCGTCGAGTACCACCTGCGGCTCGCCGCGGCTGAGGTGGGCGAGCACTTCGGCCGGCTGCGTCTTCACCCAGAGGAACACGGCGGCCGCCCCGAGCAGAAGGATGACGACGACGGCGACAGCTCCCGCGATCTGCAGCCCCACACGGAGTGCGGCACGGCGGACGGCGGCCTCATCCGAGTTCTTCGGGGGCCTCACCAGGCGCCTCCCCAGCGCGAGTTTCATTCGAGGCTCCCCAGCTGATAGCCGATTCCGTGGACGGTCCTGATCACCGAGCGGTCCGTCTTCTTCCGCAGGTAGTGGACGTACGTGTCGACTGCGCCCGGCGTGTCGCCGGCATCGAACGCCACGGCGAGCAGTTCTGTCCGCGAGTGGACGCGTTGCGGTTCCCGAGCGAGCACGGTCAGGAGAGCGGTCTCGGTGGCCGAGAGCTCCACCCGATGGCCGTAGGGAGAAGAGAGCATTCGCGCGGCCGCGTCGAGTTCCCACGAGCCGATCCGCAGGAGGTCCGCCCGTGGGGTCTCGTAGGTCCGCGTCATCGCCCGGAGGCGCGCCGCAAGCTCGTCGGCGTCGAAGGGCTTGACCAAGTAGTCGTCCGCCCCGGAGTCGAGGCCCTCGACCTTGTCCGGAACGGTGCCCAGGGCGGTGAGCATGAGCACGGGGGTGGCGATGCCCTTGGCCCGGAGGGCCTTGACGAGCTCCACCCCGTCCACGTGCGGGAGACCGCGGTCAACGACCATCGCCTCCCAGGCGCGTTCGGTCGCGAGCCGCAGCCCCTCGCGGCCGTCGGCCGCGAGGGTCACGTCGAAGTCCGCGCCGAGAAGCTCGGCGACGAGGGGGCCGAGCTGGCGATCGTCTTCGACGAGAAGCACGCGGGGCCGGGGTGTCACGATGCCCAGTCTCTACGTCAGTCCGCGGCCGGCTCC
The DNA here is from genome assembly GCF_005876955.1 of Sinomonas gamaensis. Lineage (GTDB taxonomy): Bacteria > Actinomycetota > Actinomycetes > Actinomycetales > Micrococcaceae > Sinomonas > Sinomonas gamaensis. The sequence continues at coordinate 24,512 of NZ_SSCL01000005.1, read as the reverse complement.
AGTTCCGGCTCGGCGCTGTCGGAACCGGCCTGCGCCTTCTTGGCCTTGCCGCGGTGCCGCAGCATCTCGATGCCGATCGGAACCACCGACGCGAGCACGATCACTACCGACAGCACATCGATGTTCTTCGCGATGAACTCGACGTGTCCGAGCCAGACGCCGAGGAGAGTGACCGAGACTGCCCAGGAGACGGCACCGAGGACGTTCCAGGCGAGGAACTTCCTGTACGGGTACCGCGCTGCGCCCGCGACCAGAGGGGTGTAGGTGCGCACGATCGGCACGAAGCGGGCGAGGACCAGGGCGCGGCCGCCGTAGCGGGTGAAGAATCCTTCCGCGCTCTCCAGATGGCTCAGCTTGAGGATCCGCGCGTCCTCCCGGAACCATTTCCGGCCGACCGCCCTGCCGATCATGTAGCCGGCCTGATCGCCGGCGACGGCGGCCAGCATCACCACGAGCATGAGGACGGGCAGGGACAGGCCGAGCTGGACGTGCAGGAGGCCCACCGTGAACAGCAGCGAGTCGCCGGGAAGGAACGGGAACAGGAGCCCCGATTCGATGAAGACGATGAGTCCCACAACGCCGAGGACCCAGGGGCCCGCATCGACAAGGAGTGAGGTGGGGTCCAGCATGGGTGGTCCTTCCGAGTCAGCGGTACTCGAGGCGCGTTACCAATGGCACGCGGGCGAGGATCGGCGGCACGAAGCGGTTCCAGAGGCCGCACCAGAGGATGATCCCCGCGATGGAGGCGGGGAAGGAGGCGATGACATCGATCGGGTAGTGAACGCCCACGTAGACCCGGGACACGGCCACGAGGCCCGAGACGACCATGCCGACGACGAGGACCCAGATACCCCAGCGCTTCTCACGGAACAGGAAATAGAGCGCGATCGTCAGGGAGACCGCGAAGCAGACGTGTCCGCTCGGGAAGCTGTTCGGGTCCATATCGGGGGAGAGCGGGTTCGCCAAGAGCGTCGGGTCCGGCCGATGCCGGTGCACGGCGTACTTGAAGATGAGGCTGTAGACCCACCCGAAGGCGCTGATCGAGGCCACGGCGAGTGCGTCGATGGGCGTCCTGCGCACGAACCACAGGACCGCTATGAGCGCGAGCAGGATGACGATCGCGCCTGAGGGTCCGAGGATCTTCTCGACCGCGAGGGAGAGCGTGTTGAGCCACCCGACGTGCTGGGTGCTCATCGTCTGGTTGACTGCCAGCTCGCTGCCCGTGAGGGCCGAGGTCGAGGCCACGAATCCGAGGACCAGGACGACGACGCTCATCGCCACCGGCGTGATGATCCAGTGGCGGAGGGTGGGCAGGGTGGCCAAACGGCTGCGCGGAGGCCGCGCCGGAGGTGCGCTGCGCGCGGCGAAGTCCGAAGAGGTCATGCATCTATCCTGCCCTGCCGTATCTAAGACGGTTCTAAGAACCGCTGAGAGGCTCCGGGAACGGTAAGATCGTTCCGATTTCCGCGAGAGCCTGTGACGTGGTTCACCCCAGCGGCCGCTGAGCCGACGCCACCGGCACGATCGTTCCGGCAGGAGGCGACGACGAGTGGGCGACACCGTGGCAGTGGGCGACACGATGGCAAGGATCGCAGCGGCAGTCCGCGACCGCCGTCGTGCCCTCGAGCTCACGCAGCAGGACGTCGCCGATCTCGCCGGGGTCTCCGAGCGCTTCGTGCGCTTCGTCGAGCAGGGCAAGCCGAGCGTCAGGGTCGATTCGCTCGCCGCGCTCCTCGACGCCCTCGGGCTCGCCCTGAATGCAGTCCCGAGCCAGACAACGAGCCAGAAGACGAGCCAGAAGGGTGCACGATGACCCGGCACCGGGTCGCCGACGTGTACAAGGGCGGCGTCCTCGCGGCGCGGCTCGAGCGTATCGACGGCGGGACCCGCTTCTCCTATCTCCCCGCCTATCTCTCAGCCCAGCGCGAGGCGGTTGCGGTGACCCTGCCGCTCAGCCCCCGCCCGGTCGACACGCCAGCGGGAGCCGTTCCGCCCTTCTTCACGGGGCTCCTGCCCGAGGGTCGACGCCTCGCGTCGCTGCGCCGCGCCGTCAAGACGAGCGCCGACGACGAGTTGGGCCTCCTCATGGCGGCAGGGGCGGATCCTGTGGGCGATGTTCAGATCGTCCCGCACGCTGAGCCGCTCGAGGCCACCGCGAGGGACGCCGAGCACGCCGTCGAGTTCGATGCCCGGCGTCCCCCCGACTTCGCGGCCCTCGTGGACGATCCGACGCTCGTGGACCCGAAGGCGCTTCCCGGCGTCCAGGACAAGGTCAGCGCCGGCATGATCTCGCTCCCGGCGGTCCAAGACGAGCGCCGGTACATCCTCAAGCTCAACGCGCCCGAGTTCCCACACGTGGTCGAGAACGAATTCCTCGTCTACCGCTATGCGGCCCGACTGAGGCTGCCGCTCAGCAGGGTTGAGCTCGTTCGGGACGTCGCGGGGCGCGCGGGCCTCCTCGTGGAGCGCTTCGACCGCCCAGCCCAGCCGAACGGCGGCACGGGTCGGCTCGCGGTCGAGGACGGCTCCCAGCTTCTGGGGCTCTACCCCGCGGACAAGTACAACGTCAGCTACGAGGAGCTGTGCCACGCGCTGGCCGAGCAATGCGCCGCGAGGCTGCCTGCTCTGCGGAACCTCGCGCTCCAGGGCGCCTTCGCCTGGCTGGTGGGCAATGGCGACCTGCACGCGAAGAACGTCTCCGTGGTCCAGGGCCTCACGGCCCCGGGGGAGTGGAGCGTAGCGCCCGTCTACGACATCCCCTCCACCGTTCCCTATGGCGACAGGTCCATGGCCCTCCCTCTGGGCGGCAAGCGGACCGGCATCTCGCGCCGGCACTTCCTGGCCTGGGCCACCGAGCTGGGCCTCCCGTCGCGCGCCGCGACGGCCGTCGTCGACCTCGCGCTCAAAGCAGCGGGCCCGCTCGTGGCGGCCCTTGAAACGGACGACGGCGGCGCCTCGCCTTTCGCCGCCGCGGTAACCCGTGCCTGGGTCAAGGAGCTCAAGCACCGCCGCCGGCTCTTCGAGGGCTGAGCCGCTTCTTCACAGACGGTCACAGACTTGTCGGCGTCAAAGTTCGGCCTCTTACACTCGCATCAGGTCATGAGCGCCAGCGTCAAACCCCGGTTTGCTGGCCGGCAACCCTCCCGCTGCGGCGGGGTGCCCCGGGTGAGGACCTGGTCCGGCGAGAGTCGCCGGTCAAGTGCAGCGCAAAGGAGATTGCTATGTCCAGCAACCCCCAGTGGTCGTTCGAGACCCGTCAGATCCACGTCGGCCAGACCCCCGATTCGGAGACCGGAGCGCGGGCTCTGCCGATCTACCAGACCACGTCGTTCGTGTTCCCGAGCGCTGAGAGCGCGGCCAACCGCTTTGCCCTCACGGAGCTCGCGCCCATCTACACGCGCATCGGCAACCCCACCCAGGACGCCGTCGAGCAGCGCATCGCGAGCCTCGAAGGCGGCGCCGCGGCCCTCCTGCTCTCCTCGGGCCAGGCTGCCACGACCTATTCGATCCTGACCGTGGCGGAGGCCGGCGACCACATTGTGGCCAGCGCGAGCCTCTACGGCGGCACGTACAACCTGCTCAAGCACACGCTCAAGAAGTTCGGCATCGAGACCACCTTCGTGGTGGATCCTGACAGTATCGAGGAGTGGAAGGCGGCGGTCCGACCCACGACGAAGGCCTTCTTCGCCGAGTCGATCTCCAACCCGCGCCAGAACATCCTGGATCTCGAGGCGGTCGCGGCGGTTGCCCACGAGTCCGGGGTGCCGTTGATCGTGGACAACACCGTTGCGACTCCCTACCTCCTGCGTCCGCTCGAGCACGGAGCGGATGTGGTGGTGCACTCCGCGACCAAGTACCTCGGCGGGCACGGCGCAGCGATCGCCGGAGTCATCGTGGATGGCGGCACGTTCGACTACGCGCAGGATCCCTCGCGGTTCCCGGGCTTCAACACGCCAGATGAGACCTACAACGGCCTCGTGTTCGCCCGCGATCTCGGCGTCGATGGCATCCTCGGCGCCAACCTCGCGTACATCCTCAAGGCGCGGGTCCAGCTCCTGCGGGACCTTGGGTCCGCCGTCTCCCCGTTCAACGCCTTCCTCATCGCCCAGGGCCTCGAGACGCTGAGCCTCCGGGTCGAGCGGCACGTGGAGAACGCCCTCAAGGTGGCCCAGTGGCTCGAGGCGCGCGACGACGTCGAGACGGTGGCGTACGCCGGCCTCCCGTCGAGCCAGTGGTACGCGCTGGGCCAGAAGTACGCGCCGCGGGGAGCGGGCGCCATCGTCTCGTTCGAGCTCGCGGGCGCAGGCGGTCTGTCGCCGGCCGACGCCGGCAAGGCGTTCGTCGACGCTCTCGCGCTGCACTCTCACGTGGCCAACATCGGCGACGTCCGCTCGCTGGTGATCCACCCGGCGTCCACTACGCACGCCCAGCTGTCCGAGGAACAGCAGCGGGCCGCGGGGGTCACGCCCGGCCTCGTCCGCCTCGCCGTCGGGATCGAGAACATCGACGATATCCTCGCGGACCTCGAGGCCGGGTTCGCGGCGGTTGAGGCCTCCGGCGGGGCGGCCGCCGAAGCTGCCCCGGTGTCTGCCGTCGCCGAGCCCGTCGCATGACAGTGGCTGATCCGCTCGCAGCAACTGCGGTTCCCGCCGTCCCGGGCACTGAGGCTCCGGTCCACCGCGACGGCGTCGTCCGAACCGTCCAGATCGGCGCCCTCCAACTGGAGGCCGGCGGGGCCCTTCCGGAGGTGGAACTCGCCTACGAGACGTGGGGCACGCTCAATGCCGACGCCTCGAACGCCGTGCTCATCCAGCACGCTCTCACGGGTGACACGCACGTGGCCCAAGGGCATGGACTGGAGCCCGGCTGGTGGGACGCCCTCGTGGGGCCCGGGAAGCCCGTGGACACGAACCGGTTCTTCGTGGTCGCAGCGAACATGCTCGGCGGCTGCTACGGCAGCACCGGGCCCAGCTCGCCCGATCCGGATGGCCGGGCTTGGGGCTCCCGCTTCCCCTTCGTGACGATCCGTGATTCGGTGCGGGCGGAAGCGCGTCTGGCGGACCGGCTGGGCATTCGTCGGTGGCACGCCGTCCTGGGCGGATCCATGGGCGGCGCCCGCGCCCTCGAATGGGGCGTCACGTACCCGGATCGGGTGCGGCACTGCGTCGTGGTCGCCATCGGGGCGTACAGCACGGCTGAGCAGATCGCGCTCGCCCAGGCGCAGCTGCTGGCCATCCGTCAGGACCCGCACTTCCGCGACGGCGACTACTACGGCGGGCCCGTCCCAGCGTCAGGCTTGGGCCTCGCCCGCCGCATCGCCCACATCAGCTACCGGTCCGAGCCAGAGTTCAGCTTCCGCTTCGGCCGGCGCGGCCAAGGCGCCGAGAACCCGCTCGAGGCCCCGGCCGGAGCGGCGTCCCGCGGTCGCTATCAGGTGGAGAGCTATCTGGACCATCAGGCGGACAAGCTCGTGCAGCGCTTCGACGCGAACAGCTACGTGATCCTCACCGAGGCGCTCATGAGCCACGATGTGGGCAGGGGGCGCGGCGGGCTGCAGCGCGCGCTTGCCTCTGCCAAGGCGGAGTTCTTCCTCGCCGCGGTGAACTCGGACCGGCTCTACTTCCCCGATCAGAGCGAAGAGCTCGCGCGGGCGCTCCCGGGAGAGGTGCCAGTGCACACGATCGACGCGAAGATCGGGCATGACGGCTTCCTCACCGAGATCGGCCAGCTCGGCCCGGAGCTGAGGCGGAAGGTCTTCACGCTCTGACCCAGGCTCGTCACCGCTCGTGCGGCGGCGTCAGCCGCGCATGACCTCGTTTCGGGCCTTCATGTACTCCTCGAGCGAGATCTTCTGGTCGGTGAACTGCTGATCGAGTTCGGCGAGCTTGCGCGCGCGGTAGCCCTGCGGTTCGCTGGTGGGAACCGGAGGAGGAACGGGCGACGGCGCCGCCTGGGGTGCCGCCGCTTGACCCGAACGCCTCTGCGGGACCGGCTCCTGCTGGCCGGGGAACGTTCCGGGCGGAATGGGCTGCTGCCACCATCCGCCGCCCGCCGGCGGAGGAATCTGCTGGCCCTGGTTCTGACCCGTCTGCTCCCTGGGAGGCGGCGGGGGAGGGAATCCGCGGGGATAGGGGTTGCCCGGGTAGCCGCCGTGGCGGTTGTAGCCGCGATCGCGCGGTGGGGTGCGCCGCCGCGGATCCTGGCCCATCCTGCGCAGGATGATCGGCACCACCCACGCGAAGATGACCACGAAGAAGAACCAGCTCATGACCGCCTCCTACTCAAGCCCTTGCCGAAGCTCCGCATCGGACGCCGCCACGGCGTCGCCCGAGCCCAAGGGCACACCCGCCCCGAACACGGGCTCCGCCGTCGGGCGCTTTGCGGACAGGCCGTCCCCGCTCGACTTGTGGCGGATTCGGCGAATGACCCAGGGCACAAAGTACTCGCGCGCCCACACGAGGTCTTCGGCGCGTGCGGTGCGCCACGAACGGCCCGGCGCGGCGGCGGGCTCCATCGGCGAGAGCTCGTGGGCCACGTTGAGGGCCTCGAGCGCCATGATGGCAATCGTGTGGTGGCCCAAGGGGGAGAAGTGCAGCCGGTCGCTCGCCCACATCCGGGGATCGGAGAGCTGGCGGAGGCTCCACATGTCGGCGATGATCGCGTCGTGCCGGGCGGCGACGGTGCGGAGGTTCTCGTTGTAGATTGCGACCTTGCCACGGATGGCCGCGAGGACGGGGGTCGACCCGATGTCGGGGCCGTTGAAGAGGAGCACCGTGGCACCCGAGTCGGCAAGCTGCCCGACGGCGGCATCCAGCTTGACGGCGAGGGCATCCGGGTCGCTTCCAGGCCTCAGCAGGTCGTTCCCGCCGGCGGAGATGGAGACGAGGTCCGGCGCGAGGGCGAGGGCAGGTTCGAGCTGGTCGTCGATGATCTGCTGCAGGAGCCTGCCGCGGATGGCCAGATTCGCGTAGGCGAAGTCGTCCTGCGTGCGGGAGAGCTCCTCGGCCAGCCGGTCTGCCCAGCCGCGGTGTCCACCGGGGGAATCGGGGTCTGGGTCTCCGATCCCCTCCGTGAAGGAGTCCCCGAGGGCGACGTAGCGATGCCAGGGGTGACGCGCCCCTTCGGCGAGTTCCGTGTCCCGTTGGCTCGTTTGGGTCATCTCACTGCTCCTGAGTCTGTATATCGGAGGTTAACGCCAATCGTGGCGTTCCTGTGCCCGGCGAGGCCTCAGGCGATAGTTGACAGTTCAAGTATGTGCCACAATGGAGTGCATGACTGAGGCGCAGACCACCCAACGCTATCCCGAGAACTACCCTGAGCCCCATGCTCTGTGGAGCCGTCCGGAGGGCGAGCGCCCGGGCACGCCTCTCATGGTGCTCCTGCACGGCTATGGCGCCAACGAAGCGGACCTCATGGGGCTCGTGCCGATGCTCCCCGAGGAGTTCACGGTCGTCTCGCTGCGCGCTCCCCAGACCCTCGCGCCTGGCGCCTACCAGTGGTTCCCGCTCATGACCTCGGATGATTTCGACTTTGCCCAGGTGGAGGCAGCCAGCGAGTACGTGCTGGAGTGGCTCGATGGGATCAGGGGGCAGCATTCATCCGTGACGCTGCTGGGCTTCTCCATGGGAATGGCGATGGCGACCACGCTCCTGCGCCGGCGCCCGGGGGACTTTGCGGCCGTCGTCGGCCTCTCCGGCTTCGCGATCGATCCCGCGGCAGGAGATTCGACCGGCACCGGAGCGCGCTACTTCCGCGACGCCGAACTCGACGGCACCGTGCCCATGTTCTGGGGCCGCGACCAGGCGGATCCGGTCATCACACCTGACAAGGTCGCCTACACGCTGGACTGGGTGCGGGGCCACGTGGACCTGACCAAGATCGCCTACGAGGGGATCCGCCACAGCATCAGCGCGCCCGAGATGGCGCATGTCGCCGAGTTCCTCAACCTCAAGGTGCTCGCGCCGGCCCAGGGCTAGCCGCGCGCGATCAGGCGCACCCGCTCGCCGTTGACCTCGACCACGTCGCCCGTCTTCAGCTGCCGCCCGCGCCGCTCCTCGATGTCGCCGTTGACCTTGACGAGGCCGTTGCGGATGAGCTCCGTGGCCTCGACCCCGTCCTCCACGAGCGAGGCGAGTTTGAGGAGCTGTCCGAGCCTGATGGTGCCTTCGCGGATTTCGACGTCGTGCATGCCGCTCACTCTATGCGCCGCGACCTCTGATGCGCCGGTACGCTTGACTCTGGACATCACCGGACCGCACCCAGCGGCCCTGATCACTATGGAGGACATGTCTTGGCACCCAAATCCCAACTGGACGCGATCGTCTCCCTGGCAAAGCGCCGCGGATTCGTCTTCCAGGCGGGTGAGATCTACGGAGGCTCCCGTTCGGCGTGGGATTACGGGCCCCTCGGCGTCGAGCTGAAGGAGAACATCAAGGAGCAGTGGTGGCAGACGTTCGTCCGCTCTCGTGAGGACATGGTGGGCCTCGACTCCTCGGTGATCCTGCCCAAGCAGGTGTGGGAGGCGTCCGGTCACGTCGCGACGTTCACCGACCCGCTCGTGGAGTGCCTCAACTGCCACAAGCGCCATCGCCAGGATCACCTCATCGAGGCCTACGAGGCGAAGAAGGGCCGCGAGCCGGAGAACGGCATGGAGTCCATCACGTGTCCCGACTGCGGCGTCACGGGCAAGTGGACCGAGCCGCAGATGTTCTCGGGTCTCATGAAGACGTTCCTCGGGCCGGTCGACAATGCCGAAGGGCTCCACTACATGCGTCCCGAGACGGCGCAGGGCATCTTCGTCAACTTCAACAACGTGGTCACCACGTCCCGCAAGAAGCCCCCGTTCGGCATCGGCCAGATCGGCAAGGCCTTCCGCAACGAGATCACGCCGGGCAACTTCATCTTCCGCACCCGCGAGTTCGAGCAGATGGAGATCGAGTTCTTCACGGCCCCGGCCGAGGCCGATGAGTGGTTCAAGCACTGGGTGGATGAGTGCTGGAACTGGTTCGTGGACCTCGGGATCAATCCGGACAACATGCGCAAGTTCGACGTCCCGGAGGACGAGCGGGCTCATTACTCGGCCGGCACGATCGATCTCGAGTACCGTTTCGGATTCCAGGGCAACGAGTGGGGCGAGCTCATGGGCGTCGCCAACCGCACGGACTTCGACCTCAGCAGCCACTCGAAGGCGTCCGGCCACGAGCTCAGCTACTTCGACCAGACGACCAACGAGCGCTATGTGCCGTACGTGATCGAGCCGTCCTTCGGCCTCACGCGGTCGATGATGGCCTTTCTCGTGGACGCCTACTCCGAGGACGAGGCGCCGAACACGAAGGGCGGAGTCGACAAGCGAACCGTCCTGCGCCTGGACCCTCGGATTGCGCCCGTCAAGGCCGCGGTGCTGCCCCTCAGCCGCAACGAGGCGCTGTCGCCCAAGGCGCGCGATCTCGGCACCGAGCTTCGCAAGCACTGGAACATCGAGTTCGACGATGCTGGTGCCATCGGCCGCCGGTACCGGCGCCAGGACGAGATCGGCACCCCGTTCTGCATCACCGTCGACTTCGACACCCTCGAGGATCACGCCGTGACCATCCGCGAGCGCGACACGATGACGCAGGAGCGCGTCTCGCTCGACAAGGTTCAGGGCTACCTCTTCGAGCGCCTCTCCAAGAACTGATCGGAGACGCACCGGATGGCCGAGCTTGCGTACCGCCCCTGGCGCACCGGGGATGACCAGACGCTCCTGCAGGTCTGGGGAGACGCCGAAGGGCCCGCCGCGGAACAGTTCCGCGGCGAGCTCGCCCCTGATGGCGGGGCGGACGACGGCGGGACGTGGCGGCGCTGTGTGGTCGCCGTGGACGAGGGGATCCCGGTTGCCGCAGGAGTCGTCTACGCCAGCGCGCTGCACCCGCGGCGGCTCTGGGCCTACGTCGAGGTCGCCCGAGACCACCGGCATCAGGGAGTGGGCACTGAGCTCCTGCGCCGGCTCCGCGAGGCGGCCCTGACGGCTCCCGGCGGCGCACGCGCGCTTCGGACGAAGGCTGTGGCGGGGAGTTCGGGGGAGGGGTTCGCCCGTGCCTCGGGCTTCGGGCTGCTCCAGCGCTCGCGCCACCTCGTGGTGCGCCCCGGCGCGCTCAAGCTCCCCGTGTTCGGCGACGGCTCCGAGCAGCAGAGCTCTCAGCTCGTCCAGGATCTGGCGACAGGCTCGGTCGAGCTGAGCGACGCCGTCGGCCGCTATTACACCTCTGTGCATGCCTGGGACCCGCCCGAGTCGCTCAGCGTGGGGAAGGCCCAGCAGCTGTTCCTCTCCGACGCTTCGGGGGCGCACGGTGCGGTCGTCCTGCGCGCGCCCGCGGCGAGCGCCTTCGGCAGCGGGGTGGCCACTGCCAAGAAGGGCCGGCTGCGGGCATTCGCCGTGAGCTACGCTTCGCCGGCTGCGGGTGCTGCCGCGGCCGATGGCGACGGCGAGCCCACCGAGGTTCTGCTGGGCCACGATCCTGATCTCGACGGCGACGACGCGCGAGACGCCGTGCGCGGGCTTCTGGCCCTCATCGCCTATCAGCATCCCGTCGTGCTGGAAGTGGACGATTCGATGGAGGCGCTCCGGGCCGCCGTCGATCCTCTTCTCGAAACCGGGGCGGCGCAGCAGCTCGGGCCCGACACGCTCATCCTCGGAGACTGACGGGTGGGTGCCGGGCATGCGCACGGGCAGGCTCCGCCCACGCCCGTCGCCGCCGCGGCGCGCCGACGGGCCACGTGGATCCTCGCCGCCGTCCTCGTCCCGCTCGGGCTCGTGACGCTCGTCGCGATGATCCTCCTGTGGCCGAGCGGGGACCGCGGCGACCTCAAGCTGGCCAACCCCTACTCTGTCGCGCAGGGCGTGACGATGGAGACGGGGACGGTGCAGTCGGTGGTGGAATCGGGCTGCACCCAGGGGCAACCCGCATCCCAGTGCACTCTGGCCGTGGCCCAGCCGGACGCCGGCGGAAGCCAGGTGCTCGTCGCGATGAACCCGGACGTGATCCTGTCGCACGGAGTCAAGGCGGGGGACAGGATCAGGTATCTCAACCTCACCGCGGTGCAGCCCCCGGGGAGTTCGGCGCCGTCGTACGTCTTCGTAGACTTCGTGCGCACCGTGCCGATCCTTTTGCTCGCCGGTCTCTACGCCGTGGTGGTCGTGGCCGTCGCACGCTGGCGCGGTTTCCGGGCGCTGCTCGGCCTTGTGGGCGCCTACGCGGTGCTCGCGGCCTTCATCCTGCCCGGCCTCGCCGAGGGGAAGCCGCCGCTCCTGCTCGCGCTCGTCGGTTCCACCGTGATCATGATGGGGGTCCTGTATTTCGCGCACGGCGTCTCGGCGCGGACCTCTACGGCGCTCCTCGGAACGGTCTTCGGCCTTGCCGTGACCGCGCTCCTCGCCTCGTGGGCCATGGACGCCGGAAATCTCACGGGGGTGGGGTCCCACGACGCGGCGTCTCTGGTGAATCTGGGCGGCAGGCTCTCGATCTCCGGCGTCATCCTCTGCGGCCTCGTGATCGCCAGCCTCGGCGCCCTCAACGACGTGACCATCACGCAGGCGTCAGCGGTCTGGGAGCTGTACGAACTCGCTCCCGCCACTCCCGCCCGGACCCTGTTCGCGTCCGCCCTCCGCATCGGGCGGGACCACATCGCCTCCACCGTGTACACGATCGCCTTCGCCTACGCCGGGGCCGCCCTTCCGGTGCTCCTCCTCGTCATGCTCTACGACCGCCCGCTGCTCGAGGCGCTCACGAGCTCCGAGCTCGCCGAGGAAGTGGTGCGGACCCTCGTCGGCTCCATCGGGCTCGTGCTCGCCATCCCGATGACGACGGCGGTCGCGGTCGCCGTCGTCAAGGCCACGGGGGCGGGGCGGCGCGCGACGGCCGCTGCGTCTGCGAGCCACATGGACTACATGTCGCGGTAGCTACACATCGCAGTAGCTACATGTCCCGGTAGCGCTTCGCCTCGCCAAGGGCGCGGGTCAGACTCTCCCTGTCGAGTCGGTGGATGTAGGCCGGTTCGTCGCGCTGGAATCGCCAGCCTTCGGCCAGCGGTCCGGCGTCGACGGTGTCGAAGCCGAACGCGTCGATGAGCCGTGCAACCTCGGACTTGGCGTCGGCGTCGTCGCCGGCGATCGCTAGGGCTCGCCGATCCGGCGACCCGGCCGGCAGGGAATCTCCCGTCAGATCCCGGGCGTAGAGGTGGTTGAAGGCCTTCACCACGCGCGAGGCCGGCAGATGGGCTTGGAGCAGCTCGGCGGTGGTCGTCTCCTCGGACTCGAGCTCGGGGATCTCGCCGTCGCGTCGAGGGTAGTAGTTGTTGGTGTCGATCACGATCTTCCCGGCGAGCTCCTCGGCCGGTACCCGTCCGATGTTCTTGAGGGGGATCGCCACGACGGCGATATCGGCAGCGGCCGCTGCCTCCCGCGCTGTGGCCGCCCGCGCCGTGGGGCCGAGTTCGTCAACGAGGTCCTTGAGGGTCTCGGGTCCGCGCGAATTGCTGAGGACCACCTCGTATCCGTTCCGCACCGCGAGCCGAGCAAGCTGGGAGCCGATGTGACCGCTGCCGATGAGTCCAAGAGTCGTCATGACCAGTCCAACCGGTGCGAGGCGGGACTATTCCCTCGGGAAGGTTATCCACATACGCCTCCTGTCCCGTCCTCCCGGGTTCGCCCGGCCGATAGCGTCGACGACATCGAAGGAAGACGGGACAGGGGACACCATGGGGAAAGCAGAACGGCTGCGGAAGATTCGGGTTCAGGAGCAGGATCCGGAGGCTCCGGACCGCTTCCTTCCAGGCTTCTCGCGGGGCGATGCGGATGTCCTGCGGCGGCATTGTGCCGAGGCCATTCGAGGTCTCGGCTACAGGGCATGGGACCGGGGAAGTCACCTCGTGATCACCGGCGGGCCCTTCCGGTCGCCTGGAGCCACGCTCGGCTTCAGCACCATCGCCCGCGAGGCAGCGCAGGTAGACGAAGAGGAGTGGCCGGCAGTCGTGGCCGAGATTGTCGGCCAGCTCGTCAGCGGAGCCCTTGCCGCACCTCCTCATCTCGGGAGGGAGGAGCTCCGATCCGAGCTTTTCCCCAGATTCTCGGCCCCCGGCAGGATTCCGGAAGGGCAACTGCAGGAGGACTACAGCTACAGTCGGCGGGTCGGCGGCTTGCCTCTTCTCCTCGCGGTCCGCCATCGCCAGACGTCCGCGTTCCTCGCCGACATCCACCTCTCGAAGGCCGGGGGGCCCGAGGCGGCGTGGGAGGTGGGGGCGGCCAACCTCTTCGAGGCTGGACTCGGTGCGCCGACGGTCTACGCGGCACCCAGCGGCGCGGCGATGGTCGTCCTCGAATCAGAGCACCCGCGCCAAGCGGCCTGGCTCGCGTACCCGGAGCGTCTCATGGAGGTTCTCGGGCTCGAGGTCGGCCCGCTCGGCGTCCTGTTCTGCATTCCGGCGCACCGGCTCCTCGGGTTTCATCTCGTGACCGAAGAGACCACGCAGGAGGACGTGGATCGGATCCGCGATCTCGCGTCGATCCTGGGGGCGGACGAGGTGGCCCCGCTCAGCAGCGAAGTCTTCTGGTGGGCCCCCGGAAAGCCAGTGACGGCAGAGATCCCAATCGGAACGCCCGCCGCCGTCCCAGAGCGCCCGCGGGAGTTTGACACAATGGATGGGTGACTGCCGTGACCACCGTTCCTTCCGAAGCCGCTGCCCCCGCTGGATCTGCGCCGGCCCGGCTCGAGCTGCCGCCGCTCAGGCTCGGTCGCCACACGATCACCACCCCTGTTGTCCTCGCCCCGATGGCGGGCATCACCAATACGGCCTTCCGTCGGCTCTGCCGTGAATTCGGCGGCGGCCTGTATGTCGCGGAGATGGTGACCTCGAGGGCGCTGGTCGAGCGTCATCCGGAGTCGCTGCGGATCATTGCCCACGACGAGGACGAGAAGGTCCGTTCGGTGCAGCTCTACGGGGTTGATCCCGTGACGGTGGGCCAGGCGGTGCGGATGATCGTCGAGGAGAACAGGGCGGATCACATCGATCTGAACTTCGGCTGCCCCGTTCCGAAGGTGACCAAGCGCGGTGGGGGCTCGGCCCTGCCGTGGAAGACTGATCTCTTCACCTCGATCGTGACGACCGCGGTGCGGGAGGCGGAGCGCGGCGGCGTTCCGCTCACGATCAAGATGCGCAAGGGCATCGACGAGGATCACCTGACCTATCTGGACGCCGGACGGATCGCACGGGATGCCGGGGTGGCCGCGGTTGCCCTCCATGGCCGCACCTGCGCCCAGTTCTATTCGGGGACGGCCGACTGGGACGCGATCGCGCGGCTCCGCGAAGCTCTGCCGGACATCCCAGTCCTCGGCAACGGAGACATCTGGAGCGCGGAAGACGCCATCCGGATGGTGAGGCACACGGGCGTGGACGGCGTCGTGGTGGGTCGCGGATGCCAAGGCAGGCCATGGCTCTTCGGAGATCTCCAAGCGGCCTTCGAGGGGCGCGCAGACCGGATCCAGCCCAATCTGGGCGAAGTGGCCGCAGCGTTCTACCGGCACGCAGAGCTTCTCGTCGACTACTTCGAGGACGAGGACAAGGCCCTGCGGGATATCCGCAAGCACGTGGCCTGGTACTTCAAGGGGTACACCGTGGGTGGCGAACTGCGTGCGCGGCTGGCCCAGGTTTCGTCGCTCGCGGGTCTCCGCGAGCTGCTCGACGAAGTCGACCCGTCGGCTCCCTACCCGGGGGCGGACGCCGAAGGGCCGAGGGGCCGGGCGGGATCGCCCAAGCGGCCCGCGCTACCGCACCGATGGCTCGAGAGCCGGAGCATGAACGACGAGCAGACGCAGGACATCGCCGCCGCCGAGCTGGATGTGTCAGGTGGCTGAGGCGCTCAAGGACGGACGCAACGTCCTCGGCGCCTACACCGAAGAGGACAGCCGGCGCTGGGTGGCCGAACCCAGGAAGAAGAGCTATCGGAGCGACTTCGAACGGGATCGCGCCCGCGTGCTGCATTCGTCGGCGCTGCGCCGGCTCGGTGCCAAGACCCAAGTCGTGGCACCGGACACCGACGACTTCGTCCGCACGCGTCTTACACACTCGCTCGAGGTTGCCCAGGTGGGACGTGAGCTCGGCCGGGTTCTCGGCTGCGACCCGGACGTCGTCGATGCCGCGTGCCTGAGCCACGACCTCGGGCATCCCCCGTTCGGCCACAACGGGGAGAGCGCGCTCAACGAGATCGCACACCGGATCGGGGGCTTCGAGGGCAATGCCCAGACTCTGCGGCTCCTCACGCGCCTTGAACCAAAGGTGCTGGACCCTGAAGGCCGGCCGGCCGGGCTCAACCTGACCCGTGCAAGCCTCGACGCGGCCTGCAAATACCCTTGGACCGCAAGGGATGCCCCGCTCGTCCACGGTCAGCGCACCAGCAAGTTCGGTGCCTACGAGGACGATCTGGCGATCTTCGAGTGGATTCGTCAAAGCGCTCCACCGGGGCGGAGCTGCATCGAAGCCCAGGTGATGGATCTCTCGGATGACATCGCCTACTCGGTGCACGACGTCGAAGACGCCATCGTGGCGGGCAAGTTCCAGCTCAGGTGGATGGCAAACCCCGACCATCGGGCGAGGGTCATCGGCTACACCCAGCAGTGGTACCTGCCCCACAGCGACCCGGCGGAGATCGATGCCGCCCTCGCGCGGCTCGAGTCCACGCCCGTCTGGGTACTCGAGGCGGACGGCTCGAGAAAGTCGATGGCGGCGCTCAAGAACATGACCAGCCAGCTCATCGGCCGGTTCTGTGACAGCGCGCTGGGACTGACCCGCGCCGCATACGGGGAGTCCGCCCTCACACGCTATGCGGGCGAGGTCGTCGTGCCTCAGGAGACGGTGTTGGAGATTGCCGTCATGAAGGGGCTGGCGACCACCTTCGTCATGACCACGGATCATCGCCAGCCCATCTATGAGCGGCAGCGCGAGGTGCTCCACTCCCTGGTCTCTGCCCTCAGTGCAAGCGGAGACCGGCATCTGGAGCCGATGTTCGCAGCCGACTGGCGAGCCGCGGACGACGATGGGGCGCGTCTCCGGGTGGTCGTCGATCAAGTCGCGTCGCTGACCGACGCATCCGCTCTCGCCTGGTACGAGAGGCTCGTCGGAAGCCTGCCCAGTCTGTGGTGACTAAGGTGGTGGCGTGGCAGGCCTGATCAAACCGGAAGACATCGCCGAGGTGCGTGCGCGCACCGACATCCGTGAAGTCGTCGAGGGGTATGTCACCCTCAAGAGTGCCGGGATCGGTTCGTGGAAAGGTCTTTGTCCATTTCACGACGAGCGCTCTCCCTCGTTCCATGTGCGCCCGCAGGTGGGCACCTATCACTGCTTCGGCTGCGGCGAGAGCGGTGACGTGATCAGCTTCGTCATGAAGCTGGACCATACGGCCTTCGCGGAGACCGTCGAGAAGCTGGCAGCGCGGATCGGCTACGAGCTCCACTACGAAGAAGGCGCAGGACCGCGCCGCGAAGAAGTCGGGCGGCGTCAGCGCCTGCTCGATGCCCACAAGATCGCCGCGGAGTTCTTCCGCGACCAGCTGTTGACCCCCCCTGCTGCCGGCGCACGGCAGTTCCTCTTCGACCGGGGATTCGACCGCACGGTGTCGGAGCAGTTCGGCGTCGGGTTTGCGCCCCAGGGGTGGGACGGCCTCCTCAAGCACTTGCGGGGCAAGGGCTTCCGGGACGACGAGCTGAAGTTGACCGGGATGTTCTCCGAGGGCAATCGGGGGCTCTACGATCGCTTCCGTGGACGTCTGATCTGGCCCATCAAGGACATCGCCGGGGATGTCATCGGCTTCGGAGCGCGGCGTCTGTTCGACGACGATCAAGGTCCCAAGTACCTCAACACGCCGGAGACCGCGCTCTATAAGAAGTCGCAGGTCCTGTACGGGATCGACCTCGCGAAGCGGAACATCGCGAAGAAGCGCCAGCTCGTCGTCGTCGAAGGCTACACAGACGTCATGGCCTGTCACCTCGCCGGGGTCGATACGGCAGTTGCGAGCTGCGGCACGGCCTTCGGGAGCGAGCACATCAAGATCGCCCGTCGCCTTCTGTCGGATGACGGGACCGGGGGAGAGGTCGTCTTCACGTTCGACGGCGACGCGGCCGGGCAGAAGGCCGCGCTCAAGGCGTTCGAGGAGGACCAGCGCTTCGTCGCACAGACCTTCGTGGCGGTGGAGCGCAGCGGGATGGACCCCTGCGA
This sequence comes from Sinomonas gamaensis, assembly GCF_005876955.1. GTDB lineage: Bacteria > Actinomycetota > Actinomycetes > Actinomycetales > Micrococcaceae > Sinomonas > Sinomonas gamaensis. The sequence goes on along the minus strand of NZ_SSCL01000005.1, from coordinate 7,268 downwards.
GCTGCGCCAGCACTGCGGCGACGCGGCTGTCGTTGCGCTGATCGATTCGCGGCGGCCCCTGTTCGAATTCGCGATCCAGGCCTCACTCCGCAAGCATGACCTCAACACGGTGGAGGGCCGGGTCGCCGCGCTGCGGGAAGCGGCGCCAGTCGTCGCCCAGATCCGCGATCACGCCATCCGTCCCGCCTACACGCGAGAGCTCGCGAAGTGGCTCGGGATGGCGCCCGACGACGTTTCCCGCGCCGTGGGCGCCGCAAGTCGCCGCGCGCCATCGTCTGCGCCAGCCTCGGCACCGACCCCGGCCCCCGTCGAAGGCTTTGCGCCCCAGCGCTCTGCACGACCCGATCCTCGCGACCCTGTGGCGACGATGGAGCGGCAAGCGCTCGAAGTCGTCCTCCAGCACCCAGACCTCTTGGACGACGACGCGTGGCTGCACGTGGGGCAGGCCCATTTCACGGCGCCGGCCTATCAGGCGGTCCACGCTGCTCTCGGAGCGGCAGGGCGTCCCGAATCAGGGCGTGAGGGACTTGCACGCTGGATGGAGCGGATCCGCGACGAGTCCCCGGAGCCGCTCCGCCCTCTGCTTGCCGAGCTCGCCGTGACACCGTTGCCTGCCGCGACCCCCGAATCCCTCGAACGGTACTGCCGGGACATCCTCGCCGGCCTGTTCGAACTGCAGATCACGGCCCGGAAAGCCGAGCTCATGGGCCAGCTCCAGCGGCTCGAACCGGACGCCTCTGCGGACGAACGGCACCGGCTGAACCGGGAGCTCATGGAGCTCGAGCTCCGGCGGCGGCAGCTCCGTCAGAGGGACTGAGCCGATTTCCGGTCGGGGCCCCCATCCTGCTACTCTGGACCGCGTTGCGCCTTCCCCCGTAGCTCAATTGGCAGAGCATTCGACTGTTAATCGAAGGGTTACTGGTTCGAGTCCAGTCGGGGGAGCTTGGAGCTGTCTGCCCTCGTGAGGGCAGACAGCCCATTCCCCCGTAGCTCAATTGGCAGAGCATTCGACTGTTAATCGAAGGGTTACTGGTTCGAGTCCAGTCGGGGGAGCCACTACCCGGAATATCATGGATCCATGGCCGCGCAGAGGGTGTCGTTGCCTGCGGGATGGACCCGCTACGAGGGCCCACTCCTGACGATTTGGCGGGTCCGGTACGAGCGGATCTACGGTGATGGATCCGCGGAGCACTACGCCGACGGGATGTTCGTCCGCGATCACCGGCGCCCCATCGCCCAGTGGATCAACTACTCCGCCAACTCCGCGCTGCTCGTAGCCCCTGAAACCCCCGCCGGTTGGCCTGTCCAACGGTTCGCGATCTACTACGCGCCGCCGGGCGACGGACTTGAGCCTGTGCTGACGGCCAGGCACGAGTGGCAGCCGCGGGGTCCCCGCGGGTCCACCACCGACGCCGATGCCTTCGCGGCCGCCGTCGTAGCCGCCGAGCAGTTCCTCGTCGCCGAAGCGGCTTTCGGGACTATCGGCTGACTTCATCTGCTGCTGAAGCCGCCTCTCTGCCCGCATTCACCCCTGCTTGGCCCGCTGACAGCGGGGTCGATGGTAGCTTTGGTGACGGACCGCCACGGTCCTGTCAAGAGAATGCCCGAAGGGGAAGGGGCCCAGCGATGAGTGGACGCCACACGCTTGCCGGGAGGCGGCCGCGCCTCGCGGCCCTGCCGGACCTGGTGGGCCAGGCGGCACGGCTGGGGCCCCGTCAATTCAACGACGAGGTCGCGCTCGCCAAGTACGAGCTGAAGGATCGCGGGACTCAGGCCGGAATCGGGGCGGCCCTCTTCGGTGTCGCCCTCGTCTTCCTCGGCCTGCTCGTCATCGCGCTCGTCGTCGCAGCGATCCTTGGTCTGGCGACGATTATGCCCGGGTGGCTTGCCGCCCTCATCGTCGGGGCTGTGTGCCTTGTCCTCCTGCTGATTGCCTCGCTGGTGGGCGTCGGCAGGGTCAAGAAAGCCATGCCCCTGATCCCAGCCGAGGCAATCCGTAGCTTCCGCCATGATCTCGGCGTGATGAAGGAGGGGCGCACCTTCGACCCGCGGGTTCTCGACCCCTCTACAATCCAGTACAAGCGGGCCAAGGCAGCGAAGGAAGCCGCCGAGGCCAAGGCAAAGATGGAGAAGGCCGCAGAGGACCGGGCCCACGGACGCATCAAGCCGCCGACGCCCAGCGAAGCGGAGCTTCGCGAACGCATCGCCAAGCGGCGCGACCATCTTCTTGACGTCAGGGATGATCTGGTCGAGGAACTCGACGTCAAGCGCCAGGCTGAAGGCCTGGCCGAGGATGCCCGCGAGAGCTTCTACCGGCTCCGCGCGGCCGCCCTCTCCATGGCCCGTTCGGCGACGGCGCGTGCGACGGCCCGGGGGGCGGAGACGCCGAGTGCGTCGTCGGCAGCCCGCTCGTCGGAGAGCGGTCCAGCAGCTCCGAATGCGGTAGGCGAGGCGGTCAGGGAGCGCTGGGCCCCGATCGCCGCCTTCGCGGTGTCGACGACGGCCTTCGTGGTCCTCCTGCGCAAGCTGGTCCAAAGCTGAGGCCGCCGGCCTCTTTACGGGGTATCCGATGAGGATGTTCGGTGCTGGTTCCCGGCCCGGACGGCCGGCTGTCCACCATGACCGCGTGCTGACGATTCCCAACGTCCTCACCGTTATCCGCTTCATGGGCGTGCCCTTGTTCATGTGGCTTGTCCTGGGCGCGCGGGAATACGGCTGGGCCGTCCTCGTCCTGGCGCTCCTGGGCGGGACGGACTGGGTGGACGGCTACGTCGCCCGCCGCTTCGACCAGACCTCCAAACTGGGGCGCATTCTGGATCCTGCGGCGGACAGGCTCGCCCTGCTCGCCGTGGCTCTCACGCTGGTCCTCGCGGACGTGGTCCAGTGGTGGTACCTTGCTGCGCTCGTGGTGCCGGACGCCATTCTCGGCGCAGCCTCCCTCTTCTATTTCCACAGCCACCCTGATCTTCCGGTCAGCCGCGTGGGCAAGCTGCGGACGGCGCTCCTGCTGATCGGAACGCCGCTGCTTGTGGTCTCGAAACTGCCGCTCCCGGGGGCCGACGCCTACCTCGTCGCCGCATGGGTCTTCCTGAGCCTCGGCCTCGCGGGGCATTGGGTGGCTGGCTACAACTACTTCTGGGCCATCGTCCGCAAGGGCCGCCCCGTGCGCGGCGGGCGGCGATCCGAGGACGACGGTGCCCGCGGCATTGGTGGGGTGCGCTCCTGATGGTGTGGTTCGCCGTCATCCTCGCGCTCCTGGGAGCCCTGTTCCTCGCGCTCGGAGCACAGCGCCAAGGCAGCGCTGTGAAGTTCGACACGGGCGGTCTCGGGCTGAGCTCGAACGGCTTCTTCCGGCTGCTCCGAAATCCCCGCTGGCTTCTGGGTCTCTTCCTGCTGTTCCTCGGGCTCGTGTCGAACATGGTCGCCCTCATTTCGGCGCCGCTGACCGTTGTGCAGCCCATCGGTGCGATCGCCCTCGTCATCACGACGGTGGTGAACTCCAAAGATCAGGGGATCACGCTCAACCGTGCGACCGTCGTCGCCATTACCGCCTGCGTCACCGGATCCGCCCTGTTCGTCCTCCTGGCTGTGAACGCGACCCAGGAGAACCACAACGTCTCCGCCACCGAAGAGCTGACGATCGTGCTTCTCCTGACAGTCGCCATCGCCGTGTTCGGCAGTCTCGCCGTGGCGTTGCGCCAGCGGCTCAATGCGTTCGTCTTCATCCTCGGCGCGGGCGTCCTCTTCGGCTTCGTCGCGGTGCTGACACGGATCATCGGACGCCAGCTGCTCGACCCGAACGGGCTGTTCCTGCTGAACGTGCAGTGGTACTCGATCATCGCGATCGCTGCGGCGGGCGGCCTCGGTTCGTGGTTCGTGCAGAACGCCTATTCCTCCGGGCCGCCGGACCTCGTCATCGCCGGCCTGACGGTGATCGACCCTATGGTGGGGGTGGCGATCGGCATCGCCATCCTCCACGAGCTCATGCCCCACGTGCCGCCCGTGGTGGGGATTGCCATGGCTGCTGCGGCCCTCATTGCTATCGTGGGTGTCATTGCCCTGTCCCGGCACCATCCCGAGGTGACCAGCCGACGGAACGAGGCCGCCCGTGAACTCCGGGGGTCCGCTGAGCCAGGACAGTGACCGGCCGACCAGAAGAGGAACCGTGACTCCATCCGACCCTGAGCCCGACCGCGCGGCACAGAGCGCCAAGCCGCTGACGATCCTGATCGGCGCCGACACCTACCCGCCTCATGTCAATGGCGCGGCGCAATTCGGCTACCGCCTCGCGAAGGGAATGACAGCGCGCGGCCACAATGTCCACGTGCTCGCGAGCCGCTCGGAGAAGGGCAAGAGCTTCAGCGAGTTCAGGCCGGAGGCGACAGTGCACCGGCTCCGCTCCCACTCGGTGCCGACCCACCCGTACTTCCGCGTGGTGTTCCCTTGGGAGATCAAGAAGGAAATCTCCCTCTTGTTCGATCGTGTCCAGCCGGACGTCGTGCACATCCAGAGCCATTACATGATTGGCGAGCACGTCCTCTACGAGGCGGCCAGGCGAGGGATTCGGATCATCGCGACGAATCACTTCATGCCGGAGAACCTCAACCCGTTCCTTCCGTTCCCCCAGTGGTTCAAGGACATCGTCGGCCGGGTGTCCTGGAAGGACATGGGCAAGGTCATGGGCAAGGCGAATGTCGTCACCACTCCCACGCCGCTGGCCGCAGAGGCCATGCGGAATCATGCCTTCCTCCACAAGGTCATCCCGCTGTCGAACGGGATCGACGCCCATGCCTATGAGTTGCGCCCGGGCGAGCAGGCCCGCAGGAATCCCTGGCCCACGGTGCTCTTCGCCGGACGTCTTGCCGAAGAGAAGAACATCAATGTCCTCATCGACGCGGTTGCCAAGCTGCCAGCCCAGCTCGATGTACACCTCGAGATTGTGGGCGACGGCGAAATTCGCCACCGTCTTGACGCCCAGGTCGAGCGGCTTGGCCTTGGCGGGCGTGTCCGTTTCCTCGGATTGGCGTCCGATGAGGAGCTGCGCGAGGCGTATCTGCGCGCCGACGTGTTCTGCATGCCCGGCACCGCAGAGCTTCAGTCCCTCGTGACGCTCGAGGCGATGAGCGCCTCGACCCCGGTGGTGCTCGCGGACGCCATGGCGCTGCCGCATCTAGTGCGCGACGGCGACAACGGCTTCCTCTTCCGGCCTAACGACAGCGACGACCTCGCATCCAAGATCGCGGCGATTCTGGAACTGCCCGAGGCCGAGCGGCTCGCGATGGGCAAGGTCAGCCACGAGATGGTGCAGAAGCACAGCATCACGTACACGCTCGACACCTTCGAGGCGCTGTACCGGGGCGCGGACACCATTCCACCCCACGTTTGATCGGCCTCTCAGGAGACCGACTAGGATGGGAAGGCCCGGGTGCACTGCGCCCGGGCTGGGGGGCTATAGCTCAGCCGGTTAGAGCAGGGGACTCATAATCCCTTGGTCCTGGGTTCAAGTCCCAGTAGCCCTACCAGGCCCCGGAATCGTTCTGGATTCCGGGGCCTTCTCGTTGCCGCCCGTCAGCCGATGGGCTGCGGCTGATGCTATGCCTGAGGTTCTTCGCCTCTGGCGTTCCAGGCGTGTTCGCGCTCGAGGTGATCCTGTGGGCCCTCGTATGCGGCCAAGTCATGCCAATCGCGGGGGAGGGCTTCCGGCTTCTGGTCGCCGACGAGGGCCGAGACCTCGCGTCCAAGGGCGAGGAGGGCTTCTCTTGTCGAGTCCGGGGCATGGGAGATCCCGGGAATGTGAAGTGCATCCGGATCAGATTCGCTCACATCCAGCCCCAGAGAGCGTGCCGCCGCCATGACGATCTCCGTCGCGCTCGCCCCAGTGGCCCGTTGAAGGCCCCGAATCGTGTCCGGGTCAGGGAAGTTCTTCAGCGGCGAGTTGATGAGTTGGAATAGCCGCTTGCCTGTGGGCACGCCCCCGCATGCCCGCGACATGGCCTCGAACGACCATCGGCGGGCAGACTTCACGTCTGCCAGCAACGACGCAAGGTCCTGCTGACTCATCACGGTTCCCTCATCCTTGTTCCAACCTCTGAATCTTAGGCAGCTTGGCGCCGCCGTCGCTGACATTGCTGCAGGCCATGCCTAAGAAGTGCCTAACTTTTCCAACCTGCCAGCGCTGGCTTGGCGCGGAAGATGCCCAAACGGTGCCTAAGATTTGCCTAACTATACTTCAATTTGCGTTACCTCTGACTTGACGAAGATGCGTTCCCCCAGATTGAATGGCTTCACTGCATGCTTTGGGGGTCGGACGTACCGAAGGGGGTGGCACGCCGAGATGCGGATGAGGCTCGTTGCGCGTGACATCCTCGTGGATCAGATGGCCCGGAAGGGATGGACGAACCGCAGCCTCGCCGAGTATGTGGGCTGTGCTCCGGGGACCATTGACAATCTCGTGGCAGGGCGGACTCGATCAGTGAATGGCCCCAAGAAGGCTCGGCTTATCAGCGAGGCCCTCGGCTTGCCTGTTGAGATCTTCTTCGTACCCGTTTTGTCTAGCAATACTAGGCAGTCCGAGAAGGGAGGCGGGGAAGGCGAGGACTAATCCGCAGCGGCCGTAGAGCCGCAGACCATCAATTCGTTCATTTCGCATGGAAGTGAGGAACTCATGAACCTACTCCTGGCAAGGGGCGCCGTGGCAGGCGCTGTGCTGACATCAACAATCCGGGAACGAGCAGAAATCGCCGCCAGCTCGCAGTACCGGACCGACCGGTGGGCCGTCTTCATCTTGGTCCCTCTGGCGCTCATCGTGGTCTTCGGCGTTTTCACTGCGTGGTGGATCGCGTGCCAGCAAAAGGGCATGTATCCCGCGCTTGACTTCCCGTCGTGGAACTCGGGTGGCACCTTCAAGGCCTACTGCAAGGCCTGACGGACAGTGATGTGGGGGCTGGTGTGATTTTCAGCGTTGACGTCCACGGCGTCGGGAAGCGATACGGAAAGCAGGTCGCGCTGTCCGATTTCAGCCTGCGTCTGGAGGCCGGCAAGATCTATGGCCTGCTGGGCCCGAACGGCTCCGGAAAGACGACCGGCCTCCACATCCTCACGGGACTCTTGACCCCCACGGAGGGCTCGGTCCTCATCGGGGTGTCGGCGACTCGTGAAGACTGACCCTCTGGGGTCGCGTGAATTTTGACCCCCTCCGCGACGCTTGGAGGGTGTTGGGAGTGGAGGATTGGGCCGAGATCCGTCGTCTGCATCGCGCGGAGGGCGTG